>JBFWOC010000013.1:0-15408 GCA_050250735.1 Hyphomonadaceae bacterium | reverse complement strand
CCGTCCAATCCATCATGGGCGCAATGGAAAAGCGGCGGTCGGGGCAGATCATGACGGGCGCTGTCTATAACCGAAGCTCGTGAGCGGCAAATGCTCACGCCGGTTCCGTAATGTCAGGCGTTGCATGAACAACGAATAGGCCGATGATGCGCATATGCAGGTCACTCGCCAACGGCCCATCGTCACCACGTTGAAACCCAGCGACCACCCCTATCTCAACGGGGCCTGGACACCGTTGCACGAAGAGGTCGACGCTCTCGACCTCGACGTCATCGAAGGCGAAATCCCGCGTGACATCGACGGGGTCTACCTGCGCAATACCGAAAACCCGATCCACGAGCCGCTCGGCCGTTATCACCCGTTCGACGGCGACGGGATGGTGCATCAGATCAGCTTTCAAAACGGCAGCGCCAGCTATCGCAATCGCTGGGTCCGCACGCGGTGCTTTCAAGCCGAGCAGGAGGCGAAGGCATCGCTCTGGGGCGGCCTGATGGATCGGCCAGGCACGTCGCTGCGTCCGGGGTTCGGCGCACATGGCGGGCTCAAGGATTCATCGTCGACCGATGTGGTGGTGCATGCCGGCCGAGCGGTCTCGACTTTCTATCAGTGCGGTGAAGCCTATCTCGTCGACCTTGAAACGCTGGAAACGATCGGGCCCGCGCCTTGGGGGCCGCTCGACGGCGTCTCCGCACATCCGAAAGTCGACGAACGCACCGGCGAGTTGATGTTCTTCAACTACTCCACCCACGCCCCTTACATGCATTACGGCCTGGTCGACCAAAACGGCAAGCTCGTGCACTACCGCCCGGTGCCGCTGGCGGGGCCGCGCTTGCCCCACGACATGGCGTTCACCGAGAACTACGTCATTCTGAACGACCTGCCGCTGCACTGGGACGCCGAGGCGCTCAAACACAACGCGCATGTGGTGCGCATGCACGATCGCAGTTCGCGCTTCGCGGTCGTGCCCCGCCGCGGCGATGGCGCAATTCTCTGGTTCGAAGCCGCCCCCACCTTCGTGCTGCATTGGACGAACGCCTACGAAGACGGCGACGAAATCGTCCTCGACGGCTATTTCCAATCCAATCCAGAACCCGGCAAATTCAAGGGAGCGCCGCCCGGCTACGAGCATATGATGGGGCACGTGGATCAACATACGTTCCAGTCGCGGCTGCATCGCTGGCGGTTCAATCTCCGCGACGGCTCCACCAGAGAACATCGGCTTTACGAACCGATCGTCGAATTCGGCACCATCAACCAGCGCTTCGCCGGCAGGGCCTACCGCTATATCTATTCCACCAAATCGAAACCGGGCTGGTTTCTGTTCAACGGCTTCATCAAGCACGATCTGAAGACCGGCGAAGCCATCGCAATCGACTTGGACGAAGGCCGCTATGCCAGCGAGGCGCCTTTCGCTCCGCGGATCGGCGCCGCCGACGAAGACGATGGCTACATCGTCAGCTTCATCACCGATGAAAACACCGGTAGGTCCGAGTGCATCCTGATCGACTGCAAGAAGTTCGCGAACGGACCGATCGCCCGGGTCGCGTTGCCGCACAAACTCTGCTCCGGTACGCATGCATGCTGGGCCGACCGCGACTTCATGCATGAGGGAAAGCGTCCATGACCTACATCCTCGGCGGCTGGCAGAGCGACTTCGCCGACAACTGGAGCCGCAGGGGGTGGGAGATCGCGGACGCGTTCGCCGCGACCGTGGGCGAGGGTCTCGCCACGGCTGATCTCGAGCCAACAGACATCGAAACCGGCCATGTCGGCAATTTCGCCGCCGAACTGTTCGCGGGTCAGGGTCTGCTGGGCGGATTCTTCGCCCTCGCCCACCCCGACTTCAACGGCATGCCCACGGCCCGCCACGAAGCCGCCTGTGCTTCAGGCAGCGTCGCCATTCTCGCGGCAGCGGCGGAACTCGACGCCGGCCGCTACGATCTCGCCTGTGTCGTCGGCATCGAGCAAATGCGCAATGTCTCCGCCGAGCAGGCGGCTCGTCACCTCGGGTCGGCGGCCTGGGCCGGGCACGAGTTTGTCGATACGCCGTTCGCCTGGCCCAAGGCCTTTTCCGACCTCGGCGACGAATACGAGCGCCGCTACGGCCTCGATTATCGCCACCTGATGCGCATATCGGAGATCAATTTCGCCAACGCCAAGCGCAATCCGAACGCACAGACTCGCAAATGGGCGTTCACGCCGGACAGCTTCGCCGCCAATGACGAGACAAATCCCATCGTCGTCGGGCGCACCCGCAAACAGGATTGCGGACAGATCACCGACGGCGCGGCCATCATCTTCCTCGCTTCGCCAAAGGCGGCCTCCGCCTACGCCGCCAAACGCAACATCCCCCTCGACCGCCTGCCGCGGATCAAAGGCTGGGGTCATCGCTCGGCTGCAATACCGGCTGACGCCAAGCTCCGGCAGAGCGCCGATCAGCCTTATGTCTTCCCGCATGTCCATCGCGCCATCGAAGATGCGCGGCGACGCGCCGGCGCCGGCCTGGATCAACTCGATGCGATCGAAACTCACGATTGCTTCGCGATGACTGAATACATGGCGATAGATCATTTGGGCCTCACCGCGCCCGGTGAAGCCTGGAAAGCGATCGAATCCGGCGACATCAGCATCGGCGGCAAGCTGCCGATCAATCCCTCGGGGGGCCTCATAGGAACCGGCCATCCGGTGGGCGCCACCGGCGTGCGCATGGTTCTTGACGCCGCCAAACAGGTTTCGGGCCGCGCCGGCGATTACCAGATCGAAGGTGCGAGAACCGTGCAAACGCTCAATATCGGCGGTTCCGCCACCACCGCTGTCAGCTTCGTCGTCGGCGTCTAGCGCGGCGGACCTGCGAGGCGCCCGGCGCAGGCGAATTTCAGTTCCATGACTTTCCTATAGCGCCGCTGGCGGATGCGTTTGCGAAGCCGCCGCGCGCCCTTTACAGAATGGCGCGAATGTCGAGCCGCCGCGCCCCAGTACAGCAGACCGAAGCGCCCGCGCGGCTCACGCATTTGCAGCGGCTCGAAGCCGAGAGCATCCACATCATGCGCGAAGTGGTCGCCGAATGCGCCAAGCCGGTCATGCTCTATTCCATCGGCAAGGACAGCGCGGTGATGCTGCATTTGGCCGTCAAGGCGTTCTACCCCTCGCCGCCGCCATTTCCGCTACTCCACGTGGACACGACATGGAAGTTTCGCGCTATGTACGAGATGCGCGATCGCGTGGCGGCCGAACTCGGTGTCGAACTTCTGGTGCACAAGAATCCCGACGCGCTCGCACGCAGCATCAATCCATTCGACCACGGCGCGTTGCATACCGATCTCTGGAAAACGGAGGGACTGAAGCAGGCGCTCGACGTTCACGGCTTCGATGCGGCATTCGGCGGCGCCCGTCGCGATGAAGAAAAGAGCCGCGCCAAGGAGCGCATTTTCTCTTTCCGCACGGCCAATCACGTCTGGGACCCGAAGAACCAACGCCCCGAGCTCTGGCGCCTTTTCAACGCCAGGAAACACAAGGGCGAATCCATTCGTGTCTTTCCGCTCTCCAACTGGACCGAGCTCGACGTCTGGCAATATATCCAGCTCGAGAATATTGCGGTCGTGCCTCTGTATTTCGCCGCGCCCCGCCCGATCGTGCGACGCGACGGCGCTCTGATCATGGTGGACGACGAGCGCATGCGGCTCCGTGACGGAGAAACGCAAGAACTGGTGAGTGTCCGCTTCCGCACCCTCGGCTGTTACCCGCTGACCGGCGCTGTCGAAAGCACCGCCGACACGATCAGCGCCGTCATCCGGGAAATGCTGCTTGCGACCACCAGCGAGCGCCAGGGTCGCGTCATCGATCATGACCAGGACGCCTCAATGGAGAAGAAAAAGCGCGAGGGCTATTTCTGATGACCCACGGCTCCGACCTGCTCCGCGCCGATATCGATGCCTATTTGAAGCAGCACCAGAACAAGTCGCTATTGCGCTTCATCACCTGCGGCAGCGTCGATGACGGCAAGTCCACGCTGATCGGTCGCCTGCTCTACGATTCGAAAATGCTGTTCGAAGATCAGCTTACCGCGCTCGAAGCGGATTCGAAGCGGGTGGGCACCCAGGGCGACGCCCTCGATTTCGCCCTACTGGTGGATGGTCTCGCCGCCGAGCGCGAGCAAGGCATCACCATCGACGTCGCCTACCGGTTTTTCTCGACCGACAAACGCAAGTTCATCGTCGCAGACACGCCCGGCCATGAACAATACACGCGCAACATGGTCACCGGTGCGAGCACCGCCGATCTCGCCGTCATACTGATCGACGCGCGCAAGGGCGTGCTCACGCAAACGCGCCGCCATTCCTATCTTGTCTCGCTCATGGGCATTCGCAACATCGTGCTGGCCGTGAACAAGATGGATCTGATCGGCTGGTCCCGCGAGAGGTTCGACGCCATCGTCGCCGATTATCGCGATTTTTCCGCCAAGATCGGGCTCTCCGAGATCCTCGCCATCCCGATGTCCGCACTGGGCGGAGACAATATCACCGCGAAGAGCAATAGCGCCCCGTGGTATGACGGCCCGGCGTTGTTGCCCCATCTGGAAGCCATCGAGATCGATGAGCAGCGCAGAACGGCGGGGCCATTCCGTTTGCCGGTGCAATGGGTCAACCGACCGAACGCCGATTTCCGCGGCTTTGCCGGCCGGATCGCCGCGGGGAGAGCGGCCCCCGGAGATCAGGTGCGGATCACGCCATCGGGCAAGATCAGCGCGATCGCCCGGATCGTCACCAAGGACGGCGATCTCGATGAGGCGATCGCCGGTCAATCGGTCACCCTGACGCTCACCGACGAGATCGATTGCTCGCGCGGCGACGTGATTGCTGCTGCGGACGATCCGCCCGAGACCTCGGATCAATTCGAAACCGCGCTGATCTGGATGGCGGAAGAACCAGCGCTTCGCGGCCGGCCGTATTGGCTCAAGCTTGGCGCCAAGACGGTTTCGGCGACGATTACGGAGGTCAAGTACAAGGTCAACGTCAATACGCTGGAACATCTCGCCGGCAAAGTTCTCGATCTTAACGAGATTGCGGTCTGCAACATCAGCCTCGATCGGCCGATCGCGTTCGATCCATACGCGGTCAATCCCGATATGGGCGGTTTCATCCTGATCGACCGCGCCAGCAATGCTACTGTCGCGGCGGGTCTCATCCACTTCGCCCTTCGCCGAGCGCAAAACGTTCATTGGCAATCGCTCGACGTGACCCGCAGCGCCCGCGCCGAAATCAAACGACAGAAGCCGGCCGTGCTCTGGTTTACGGGCCTGTCCGGGGCCGGCAAATCGACCATCGCCAATTTGGTCGACAAGAAGCTGCACTCGCTCGGCAAGCATACGGTGCTGCTGGACGGCGACAACGTACGCCACGGTTTGAATCGCGATCTGGGCTTCACCGATGCTGATCGCGTCGAAAATATCCGCCGCGTCGCAGAAGTAGCGAAGCTGATGGCGGACGCCGGGCTAATCGTGCTGGTCTCGTTCATCTCCCCTTTCCGCGCCGAGCGCGACATGGCGCGCGCGCTGATGCCAGATGGAGAATTCTTCGAAGTATTCATCGATACGCCGCTCGCCGAAGCCGAGAAGCGCGATGTCAAAGGCCTCTACAAGAAGGCGCGCGCGGGCCTGCTCAAGCATTTCACCGGCGTCGATAGTCCCTACGAGGCGCCCGAAGACCCGGAAATTCATATCGATACAACCCGTCTCGACGCCGCCGCAGCGGCGGCGTTGATCGTCGAGACGCTGACGACTTGATCGCCGCCGCGCCTCAGGCCGATAAAGCGGGACGGGAGGCGCCGATGGGCGAAATTTTAGTCGAACGCGACGGGCCGGTTTACGTTGTCACCATCAACCGCGCGGCGCGCCGCAACGCTGTCGACGCCGCGACCGCGCGCATGCTGTATGAAGCATTCAGGCAGTTCGACGCAGACGACACCGCCGCGGTCGCCGTGCTCACCGGCGCCGAAGGAACGTTTTGCGCCGGCGCCGACCTAAAGGCATTGGCCGGTGGTGAAACCGGCAAACGGGTAGAGCGCGGCGGCGTCAACAGCTTCGGCCCTATGGGCCCGACGCGCATGCGCCTTTCCAAGCCCGTGCTGGCCGCGATCGAAGGTCATGCCGTCGCCGGCGGCGCCGAACTCGCACTGTGGTGCGATCTGCGCGTGATGGCGGAGAACGCCAGGTTCGGCATTTTCTGCCGCCGCTTCGGCGTGCCCCTGGTGGATCTCGGCGCCATCCGCCTACCGCGCCTTATCGGTCATTCGCGCGCGATGGACCTCATCCTCACCGGCCGAGCGGTCGATGCGACAGAAGCGCTGGCTATCGGCTTGGCCAACCGCATCGCCCCACCGGGCCAGGCGCTCGCACAAGCAATAGCATTGGCGAAGGAGCTCGCCGCTCTGCCACAAAGATGCATGCGCAACGACCGCCTCGTGGCCATCGAACAATGGGATTTGGACGAGGAGGCCGCTATGGACAACGAAATTGCCCGCGGTCTCGACACGATCCGCTCCGGCGAGACGGCTGAGGGCGCAGCGCGGTTCTCTGGCGGCGAAGGCCGCCACGGCGCCTAGACGCGGCCCGTTACCGGGATGAGCGCGCCGGTGATGTCGCGCGCAAGGTCAGAGGCAAGAAACAGCATAATGCGCGCTAATGCCTCCGGCGCGACCCAGGTGGTGACATCTGCGTTCGGCATGTCTTTCCGATTCTGCGCGGTGTCGAGAATCGAAGGCAGCACCGCATTCACGCGTACCTTGCCCTTGAGTTCCTCCGCTAAAGCTTCGGTCAGTTTATGTACCCCCGCCTTCGATGCCGCGTACGGCGCAAATCCCGCCCCCGCCTTCAGCGCGCCGTTGGCGCCGACATTCACGATCGCGCCGTTCACCGCAATCAAGTGCGGCGCCGCCGCCTTCGAGGTGTTGACCGCGGTCTTGGTATTGATCGCATACATGGCGTCCCAGACACCGGCGTCGGCATCTTCGATTTTGCTCCAGCGGAATCCCCCGGCAATGTTCAACAGCGCATCGATGGCGCCGCCCTTTTCGCGCGCCGCTTTTATTGCAGCCGAGGCAGCGTCAGGCTTGGTGAGATCGACGCCGCCAAGCGCGATCACATCGCCTAGCCCCTCCGGCACTGGGGCGTAGTCGATCAGCACCGGCCTTGCGCCCGCTTCCAGCGTCACCGCTGCCGCCGCGCGGCCCAGCACCCCGAATCCGCCTGTAATGACGATGACTTTTCCTCGCACGCCGAGCCTCCTGGCGGTGCTTCTAGCGTGCATCCGAAACCTCGCCCAGCGGCATCTCAACACTGACGATATCTATCGTCTGCATGAAGAACCTTGAGCGGGCGGGGCCACTGCCCGCTCATTTTTCTGGCTTCAAGCGCGAGTTTTCATTTCCTGCATCACGCGTTGCGCATAGGCGCGGCTGACCGGAACCTCATCGCCGCTTTCGAGCACGGCCATCAGCCGGCCGTTGGCGTCGCGGCGCACGGCTTTAAGCCGCTTCCAGTTCACGAACGCCGAGCGGTGCACGCGCAGCATCACGTTGGGATCGAGCCTCTCTTCCAAGTGCGACATGGTCTCGCGATGCAGTAGCGTTCGTCCTTCCCAATAGAGGCGGACATAATCCCGTTCGGCTTCGATACGCTCCACATCCGCTACTGGTACGCGCAAGAACCGACCGCGGTCGCGGATCCAGAATTCCTTCTCATACCGGGGCCCGTCTCGCTCCTCAGCCTCTCGTTTCAGCGCATCGAGGACAGCGGCCAGTTCTTCAGCACGGCGACCGGCATCCTTCGCCGCACGCCGCTCCCGCGCCCGGCCAAGTGCGGAGGCGAGACGCTCGAACTCCACCGGCTTCACCAAGTAGTCCACGGCGGAGGTTTCGAACGCCTGCACCGCATACGAATCGAAGGCGGAGACGAAGATCACTTCCGGTCCGCCGGAATCCTCGACTGCATTTGCTACCTCAAAACCATCGGCCAGGGGCATCTTGATATCCAGCAGCACGACGTCAGGCTTGAGATCACGCATCTGCGTGATTGCCTGGGCGCCGTCGCTCGCTGCGCCGACGACTTCGACGTCCGGAATCGCCTGCAACGCAAGCTTGATGCGTCTAAGCGCCAGCGGCTCGTCGTCAGCTAAGAGCAGGCGCAGGGGTTGGGCGGACACTCTCTTCCTCCAGGGGCAAATAGAGTTCGACCCGGCAGCCATGCGGATGCCGGTTACGCGCAATGAGGCCGGCGCGCGCGCCATAGATCAGGTCAAGGCGCTCGCGAATGTTGGCGAGGCCGACGCCGCGACGGCGTGGATGCATGTCCTCGCCGGGCAGACCGGGCCCGTCGTCTTCGACGACGATGCGCAGCGTGGCCGCGTCGCGACGGGCCGAGACATGGATGGATCCGCCCTCGGCGCGCGGCGTGATTGCGTACTTGATCGCATTTTCGAGAATCGGCTGCAGAATCAGGCTCGGCAGTTTCGCGTTGTCGAGGCCCGGCTCAATTTCGAAGCTCACCCGGAGCTTTTCGTCAAAACGCGTTTGCTCGATTTCGAGATACTTTCTCTGGGCCTCGAGTTCGGCGCTGAGGTTGGCCAGCGCTGTCGGCTGGCGGTCGAGCGAGTAGCGCAAGAATCCCGCAAGCTTCAAAAGCATGCTCTCGGCAGCGTCGTTGCGCTTTTCCAGCACCAGAGTCGAAATTGCGTTCAGCGTGTTGAACAGGAAGTGCGGGTTGATCTGATAATGCAGCATCCGCAGCTGTGCGTCGTAGGCCAGAGATTGCGCCCGGGCGACGGCGCGCGCCTGCGTCATGGTTTCGAAGTGATATCCCAGCAGCGCCTGCGTCAGCCCCCAGAGCGGCAACGCCCAGCCGAACTGAAACAGATAGATTACGAACGGATAGGGATCGGGTGAGAACCCGGCGAGCGCCATCGGCCAGAATTGCTCGCTGTATTGGGTGAACGGCGCTACCGCAATCGCGCCCATTACCAGCGCCAGGTTGCGCACCCAGTTCGAACGGTTCGCCCGCAGGCCGGCGATGGCCGCCAGGAGGGCGCCCGTAAGCGCCGCATAAGTCGCGACCACCAACAGCCGGTTCAGGAAGTACGGAAAGTCGGACGTGTCCTCAGGCGGATCGGCGGCGGCCGCAGCAGTTCGAATGACGAGGTACACCAGCCAAAAAGCGACATGCGCGCCCCAGCGCGTCCACGCGGGATGGTCCAGCAGGCTGGACGACGCGCTTCGCGCATCGCGACCCGTGTCCTCCCCTTCAGTCATTCAAGGAACTTAGCGAATGAAACCCCGGGAGGGATATCGATAAGAACAGTAATCGGCACATCCGTTCGTCGCTGTTTTACGTCGCTTCGTCGCGACCTCTTGGCCACGACTTGTATTGGCTGGACTAGACCAGCGTGAAACGACGGCAACGCTTTTCGCGCGATGTCGCAAGCCAAAAAGCTTGGCGGTTGAACACAAGTCCGCGAGGCCGCGCTTTGCCAGCTGCTGCCCGCGACGATCGGCGCGATTTAGAAGCGCTGGCCGATCCGGATCCCGCCGGTCAGGGGGCGCGCCACGACGTCGTAGAACACCCCTTCCAGCGCATCGCCAAGCGGCGGCGCGCCACAGGTGCCGACAGCGCATTCGGTGTAGCGCCCGTTGATGGCGCGCTCGTCGAACACATTGTCGATGAATAGAACCAGACTCAGCCCGTTCCGTTCGATCCCGGTTGAGATGTCCGCGATCCAGTAATCCGGCAACGTGCCCAGCAATTCTGCGTCGCTGTCTGGACCGAGGGTCAGAATGCTCGTCTCGCGTTCACCGACATAGGTGGCGCCGCCCTGCACGAAAGCCTCCCACGAGCCCAGCGGGAATTCGTAACGCGCCGTCATGTCGAACTTGAGATCCGGCGAGACCGGCAGTTCGCTCCCGACTTCAGTGCCGGTGATCTCCGCGCTCGTCAGTTCGGTCGACAGCCAAGTCGCGGCGGCATTGACCGTGAGGCCGTCAATCGGCGCCCAGGTGATCTCGGTTTCCAGACCATCGATCTCGGCGTCGCCGGCGTTTTGAATTTGTGTCAGGCCGCTGCTGCCCACCGAGATGAAGGCGTATTGGAAGTCCTCCCAGACCTGATGGAAGATGGCCCCGTTCCAGCGCAGACGTCCGTCGGCCCAGTCGCTTTTCCAGCCGACTTCGAAATTGTCGAGGAAGTCGGCCGCATACGGCCCGAACGTGCCGCGTCGATTGATCCCGCCCGGACGGAAGCCTTCCGAATAGGTTGCGTACACCATCCGGTCGTCGTCGATGTTCCATTCTAGATTGGCGCGATAAAGTTGGCCGTCCTCTTCCGTCGATGCGTCCAGGTTCGTACACGGCGCACCGCGGAACGGCCCGCCAAAGCACGCCGCTTCTCCGGTGCTCGAAGAGAAGCCCGCGCCGAAGCCGAAGAAACCGATCAGCGAATTCTCGGTTTCGAACGCGCGCATGCCGACCGTAGCCGTCAACCGATCGGTGATGTCGAACGAAACCTCGCCGAAGATCGCCGTTTCTTCGTCGGTGCGCAGCTGCTCGGTCAGCCAGATCGTGTCGGGGTGACCAGTGACCTCGTAACCGTCGTTGAAATCCTCCGCGAAGTAATAGCGCTGATGGATGTCATGCTCGGAGAGCTGGTAGAAGATGCCGGCGATGGCGCGCAGCCGGCTGTTGGCGGGCGAAGCGACCCGGAATTCGTAGGTTTCGCGGTTGTAGTGATCGCTGCCTTCGACTTGTTGGCCAGGATTGATCATATCGCCTGGCAGGCCGGCGAGGCCATCGCACTCGCCCGGCGTAGTGTTGTCGACGTAATAGCACCCGTAACCCGCTAGCACGTCATAGAAATAGCCATAGTCCGCGTAATCTTGATTTGAGTCGACGTCGCGCGTCAGCCGCGATGCCGAGAACACGACATCGAAATTGTTGATCGTCCCCTCAATGGTCAGCGCGCCTTGAACCCACGCGTCCTTGTTCCACTCGGGGAAGAAATGGGTGACGGCGAGTTCGCCGACATCGCTCTGCTGTGCGAAGATGCCGTTGCTGTTCTGCCGCTGACCCATGATCTGCGGCGTCACCGTCCAGTTTTCATTCAAATCGATGCCGAGCGCGATACGCGCACCCATGGTGTCGACGCTATTGTAATTCTCCTCGGCCACATCCGAGTTTTCGTCGGTGACGCCGGTCGGCTCGCACACACCCGCCGCGGAGCAAACAGGGTAGAACCGCGAACCCAGCCGGTTGTCGATGTAGCCATCGTCATGCTCGGCCCAGGCGACAATGCGGACCGCGGTGCTGTCGTTAATCGGAAGGTTGACATAGCCCTCGCCCACTTGGCCAAGACCGCCGTGCCGGGTCGAGTTCAATTCGAGATCGTAAGCGGCAGAGAACGAACTCGGATCGGGACGATTGGTGATGATGCGCACGGTGCCGGCCTGCGAGCTGGCGCCGTAAAGCGTGCCCTGCGGGCCCGCGAGCACTTCGACGCGGGAAACGTCGTAGAGATGCATGTCCAGATTGCCGACGATGGTCGTAATCGGCTGTTCGTCGAGATAGGTGCCCACGCTCGGCATCGACCCGGAGTGGTTGCCGTTCTCGCCGCTGGCGACACCGCGCATGAACGGACGATTGTATCCAGGACCGTATGTCGGCGAGTAGGACAAGGTCGGCAGATGCTGGGCGTATTCCTCGAAATCGCTGATGCCGAGTTCGACCAGCCGCTCCTGGCCCAGCGCCTGAACGCTGATCGGCACGTCCTGGAGGTTCTCTTCGCGCTTGGTGGCAGTGACGACGATATCGCCGACGGCGCTTTCCTGATCTTGTGAAAACGCCGGCGCCGCGGCGAACCCACCGCTCAAGGCCGTCGTGGCGAACAGGATCGCATGCCAGGGCAGGCGCCTCGTTACACTTTGCACTGCTTGCTTCGCCATGCTCGCTCCCCTCGCTTGGCCGATGTCAATGTCTGGGATAGTCCTCGAGCGCGCGCCCGAGCGCCTTTCTTAGGTCCTGCAGCCACGGTTCGTACTGGCGCCATTGCTCGACAGCGTCCGCATAAATCGGCTGGCGCACCTGCTCGGAACTCGCCGTCCGAACCGCTCGTGGGTTGGTGTGGAATTTGAGACATCCGGGCTCGAACGGCAGGCCCAGATACGCCAGCAGCCGGCGCACTTCGGCTTCGGTGTCAGCGATCATGTCTTCGTAGAGCACACGATGCACGCGCCCGGGCGCCGCCTGGTCGAACCGCGCCATCATCTCGGCGTAGTCGGCGTAATAGCGGCCGACGTCGGTGAGATCATAGGTGTAGGCTTGCCCACGCGCGAAATGTTGTTTGAACGCCGAGAAGCACGCCGCCATCGGATGACGGCGGGCGTCGATGATCTTGGCGTTCGGCAAGATGAGGTGGATGAAACCGACATGCTGGGAATTGTTCGGCATCTTGTCGATGAAGAATGGCCGGTCCGTTTTCCGCTGCACGCGCGTGTGGGCTATGTATTCCTCGCCAAGCGCCTCGACGTCGGCGGCGGAAAGCTCCGCCAGCACGCCGGGATAGGCGCCGCCCCGCACTTTGCCCCCGCCCAGGCGCTTCGCCAGTGCGATGATGTCAGGCAATTCCATGGTCCCCTCGACCATCGAATGGCTGGCCAAAATCTGCTCGACCAAAGTTGAACCCGATCGCGGCAAACCCACGATGAATATCGGATCGGCCGCCGGCGAGCCTTGCCCTTTGCGGCGCTCGAAAAACGCACGCGTGAACAGCGCCGCGTGCTCGTGCGCCGCTTGCGTCGTCTCGTCGGCCTTATAGGAAAGCCCAGTCCGGCGGATTCGCGCGCCTTCAGCATAATGCGTGAACGAGCGGGCGTAGTCCGCCCGGTCCTCGTATGCCTTGCCCAGCGCGTAGTGCAGGTGAAAGCGATCCTCGTCCGCAATTTCGCTGCGCGCCAGCTGTTCGTTCATTCGGGCGACATCCGCATCGCTGAACCGATGCGTCTTCATATTGGCGAGGCTCCAATAGGCCTCGCCGAGCTGCGGCGCGATCGCCGCCACCTTCTCATAAGCAGCGACGCTCTCCGCTCGTCGCCCCGCGGTCTTGCAGGCGTGGCCCATGCTCAACCAGGCGCGGGCGCTGCCCGGGTGCGCCGCCGTAACTTCGCGATAGATGGCGATCGCTGCATCGTATTCGCCGATCCGCGCCAGCGCTGCGGCGCGCAGGAATTTGTAACTGGGATTCTCGGGATCGACCTTGAGCAGCAGATCGAGCTGTTTCAATGCTTCGACCGACTTGCTCTCGCGATGCAGCACGATCGCGTAATGGTGGCGTGCGGCATGAAAGCCGGGCGCCAACTCGAGGCAACGTCGCAGCAGCTTCTCAGCATCCTCGAAGCGCCCAAGCCGCGCGCCGACCTCGGCAAGCATGCGAATGGCGGCGACGTCGGTAGGATTCTCACGCAGATGCGGGCGCAGCAAATGCTCGGCAACAGCGAGCTTGTCTTCGCAAAGCGCAATTGCCGCTTGCATCAATCGCGGATCGTGCACTGAAGCCCGTATCGACTGCGCGTAGGCCGCGTCGGCGCCGACGGCGTCGCCGACCAGCGTCAACTGATCGCCGAGCGCACGCCAAGCAGGCCCTTGCGGATCCAATTCGGCGGCGCGCCGGAGCGCGTCGGCCGCCTCGGTATGGCGGCCCATGTGCGCCAGCGCGTGGCCCAGCACGAAATGCGCTCGCGGTTCGTTCGCATCCAGGCGCAGGATTTCCTGCGCTTGCTCCATCGCCAAGGACGGACTGTCCTGCAAGAGCCGCCCGGCGTTGGCCAGCGCCTCTGCAATCGACCCTGTTCGTTCCGGCGCGCTTGCGTGCATGCGCTCTCCCGCCGAGAACTGAGATGCCAGTCGGGCAGCGTGTCAACGCAGTTCCGTGCAGCGCTCGCGGAACGATCAAACGCCGCAGCATCGCCGTTGCGTTCGCGCATCACTTTGCCGAGACCGTTCGCCACCGCAACAACGTTACCGCTGTGTCATTCGTCTAATACTGTCACAAGGACGGGCGAACGATCGACGGTTCGAGTTGATTCAGCGTCTCGCGCGCATCGAAAGCGCCCGCAGGCGCGGGACGTCTGCCCATCACGATGTCGGCGCTGGCCGAATAGTGCGTTGCCTCCTGCGCTCCAGGCGGCGGCGCTTCCGGCGGAGGCGGACCGGCAGGATTCCAATCGGTCCAGCGGAAGCGGCTGCGCCGGCGCCATTGCGGGCGCCAGAGCGGCTCGGGTGCGGCATCGGCTCTCGGCGCGGAGACGACGATCTCCTCGCTTTCCATCATTGCCGACGATGGCGCAAACCAATCGTAGCCCCGTTCGAGGGTGAGTTCCGCTGCGCGATAGAGCAGATAAGTCTCGACCACCTCGCGTGACGAGATGGTGTCGCCGACGAACTCGACATGCCAGCGCGCATCGGCAATGCGGGTCTCGGCATAACCAGTCTCACCGGCGCGCGCTTGATAAAGGCCCTGCGCCGCGCATGCTGTCAGCATTGCGACGGCGCACAGCGACAGGAAGAACTTCACGGCGATGCGCATGAGCCAGCCTCCAGGCGCATCGTGCGAACGCCCAGAGGGATGCGCTTTGATCGCGCGCAAACGCCGGCCGCAGACGTAAAAACGGCCCCGCTGTCGCCAGCGGGGCCGTTGGTTGGGTGCGGGAGTAGGATTTGAACCTACGACCTTCAGGTTATGAGCCTGACGAGCTACCGGGCTGCTCCATCCCGCGTCAAACTTGCTTCCAGCGCTTGCGCAGCAGCCCCGTTCTTCTCCGGCCTCGCTTCCGCTTGGCCTTGGGGCTGCTCACCCGCGTCAGAACTCTTGCTCTCCGATACGCAAACGGCCGCGTGGTGAGCGCGGCCGGAAGTCGTCACGGCCGAAGCCGTCATTGTGATGAGGGTTCTTTGGACTTGGCGATCACGCGCCTGGCAGACCCGGCAGCGACCTACTCTCCCACGCCTTAAGACGTAGTACCATCGGCCCTGGGGGACTTAACGACCGAGTTCGGGATGGGATCGGGTGGGGACCCCCCGGCATAGCCGCCAGGTCGGCAAGGCGCGCGACCCAACTTGTACAAAACAAGGATGACATTGTCTCGAGCGCGTTTCAGGCGACGCAGTCGTCGCCGTGCATGAACAATAATCGTTCAAGCCGATTGAGCGATTAGTACCAGTCAGCTTCACGCCTCGCAGCGCTTCCACATCTGGCCTATCAACGTAGTAGTCTTCTACGGCTCTCAAGGGAAACCTAGTTTTGAGGGGGGTTTCACGCTTAGATGCTTTCAGCGTTTATCCCGTCCGCACTTAGCTACCCAGCTGCGCCATTGGCAT
>JBFWOC010000012.1:0-31254 GCA_050250735.1 Hyphomonadaceae bacterium | reverse complement strand
ATTGCGCCCATGATGGATTGGACGGACCGGCATTGCCGGGCGTTTCATCGCGTGCTGACCCGGCGGGCGCTGCTCTACACCGAGATGCTGACGGCTGACGCCATCATCCACGGCGACCGCGAGCGGTTGCTGGGATATTCGGACAACGAGCATCCGGTTGCGCTGCAATTGGGCGGCAGCGATCCGGCGAAGATGGCTGAGGCGGCGCGGATCGGCGCGGCCTGCGGTTACGACGAGATCAACCTCAACGTCGGCTGCCCGTCGGACCGGGTGCAGTCGGGACGCTTTGGCGCGTGCCTGATGCGGGAGCCGGAACTGGTGGCGAAGCTTTGGCGCGCAGCCCAGGAGGCCGCGCCCGGCGTGCCGGTGACGATCAAGTCCCGTATCGGCGTCGATGACCAGAGGCCGCGTGAGGCTTTGTTCGCACTCGTGGACGCCTGCGGCCGCGAAGGTTGCCGCAGCTTTATCGTCCACGCGCGCAAGGCCTGGCTCTCCGGCCTGTCGCCAAAAGAAAACCGCGACGTGCCCCCGCTCGATTATGAACTCGTGCGTGCGCTGAAGCGCGAACGGCCGCAGCTCGAAATTATTCTCAACGGAGGCTTGCGCGACCTCGATCACGCATTGGCGGAAGGCGCAGGCGTCGATGGCGTGATGCTTGGCCGCGCCGCTTATCAGCATCCGGCGATCCTGCTCGAAGTGGATCGCCGCGTGTTCGGTGAGACCGCGCCAAGCGCATCGCGGGAAGGCGCCGTCGAAGCTTACATCCCTTATATCGAACGCCAGCTTGCCGCAGGCGTGCCGCTACATGCGATGACCCGCCACATGCTCGGGCTCTTCGGCGCGCGGCCCGGCGGACGTCTGTGGCGGCGGGTGCTATCGGATCAGGGTGCGAAAGCGGGGGCGGGCGCGGAAGTGGTGCGCGCGGCGTTGGAGGCGGTGACGCAGCGCGCACGAGCCGAAGCGGCATGAGCAGCGATCTCATCTGGCTCGTCGCGGGCTTGATGATTGCAGGATTGAGCGCAGGCTTCGTCGGCGGCTTGTTCGGCATTGGCGGCGGCATCGTCATCGTGCCGGCGCTCTACTTCACATTCACGGTGCTTGGCGTCGATGAGGCCGTTCGCATGCATGTGGCTGTCGGCACCTCGCTGTCGACGATTATCTCCACTTCGTGGCGATCGCTCTCGACGCACGTGAAGGCGGGCGCGGTCGATTTCGATGTGCTTAGAGCATGGACGCCGTGGATCGCTGTTGGCGCGATCCTCGGCGCCGCGGTAGCGGGCCTTGCAGAGACCGAGGCGCTGCTGCTCATCTTTGGCGGCGGTTTGCTGCTGATCGCCGCGCAACTCGGTTTCGCAAGTCCAAACTGGCGTGTGTTCGCGGATTTGCCGCGCGGCCCCTGGCGCGCGCTGATTGCCGGTGGACTAGGGATGCTCTCCGCGCTCATGGGCATCGGCGGCGGGGCGCTGGGCGTCACGATCATGACGCTGTGCGGGAGGCCGATTCACCGCGCCGTGGCGACGGCGTCCGGCTTCGGCGCCGCCATCGCCATTCCTGCGGCGGTGGGCTACGCCGTGGCCGGCTGGCAACGCGAAGGATTGCCTCCATGGTCCATCGGCTTCGTCAGCTTGCCGGGCTTCGTGCTGCTGGCGCTGCTGACGGCGACCACTGCGCCGATCGGCGCGCGCCTCGCCCATCGGCTGCCGCAGCTCACCTTGAAACGTGCATTCGCGCTCGCGCTTGCGGTGCTCGCGCTCAACATGCTGCGCGAGGCGTTCAGTTGAAGGCGTTGTAGGCAACGACGATGAGAACGATCAGGGCCGTCCAGAACACGATGGCGAGCATCACGATGCGGCCCTCGCGGCGGTAGCGCTGAAACCCCCAGCCAGCGCCGGTCACCAGCAGCAACGCCATCAGCAGGTAGATCAGGCTGGCCCAATCGAAATTCCCGCTCGACATCATGAGGCTTTGCCCTGGGCCGCCAGTCGCGCCGGTAATTCGGTCATGATCGCCCGGCGCCGTGGTTCGTCCAGACTGTTCCACGAGGCAATTTCTGCCAGCGTCCGGCCGCAGCCTATGCACAACCCGGTCCGACCGCTGACCGCGCAGACTTTGATGCAGGGAGTGGCCATGGGCTCAGAGGACATCGGCCTAGCTAAGCCTTTGATATCCAGGGAGCAAACTTGGCGCGAAACCGATGACATCGAATTTCGATAAATTCACGTTGACTTTCGATATGGCTTATCGTATATCGATATCAGCCTGAATTCGCAGCAAGGACGCATCCGCCGCGGCCCGGGGCGGCATCCAAGAAGCGAGCCAAGGCTTGAGCCAAGCCAGTTTCGACTCTGGAGGGAAGTCACCATGCGTTTCGCGCTCATCGCCACCACCGCCGCTGCTGTGGTCGCCGTACCGTTTGCGGTCGCCGCTGTCGGTCCGCAGATGACGAGCGAGGAATTCCTCGGCGCCGTCCGCTGCGTCGCCTACGAGGACGTCGCTGGCGTCCAGGTGGCCGGAGCCAAATACGAACTCAACGCCGAGGGTCAGCGCCAATCGGCCGAAACTATCGCTGCGGCCGAAGCGGAGGTGAGCGCCATTGCTCGCCAAGCCGTGAACAGCCAAACCGCCCAAGATCAGGCTATGCTTCGGTCGCAGCGAGTCCAAGCCTGCGCGGGCGCCGCCGTCGCCTCGGATCAGGCGCCGGCGCGTGCGGTCTGAAAGCTCGCTAACGGCGCGCCGGCCTAGGCCAGCGCGCGGAGGGGACGTGACATGAGAGTGTTGGTTCTAGCCGGTCTCATCACCGCAGCGACGGCGCCGTTCGCCGCTGCCTCGGAATTCGACATCATCGACTGCCAGATCGACGGCACCCGCCGAGCCAGCGCCGAACAGCGTGTCGACGCGCCTCCGCCAACCCCTGCTGCGCCGACTGTGGCCCGCCCAACGGTCGCCTCGCGCGACCTGGCCGAGAGCCCGCGCCCCGCCGCGCCCGAACGGCGCCGCAACGGCAAGCCGGTGCCGGACGCCCAACTCATCGCGCCGCGAGGCGTGCTCTGAGTTGAAGCTCCAAGTGAGCGCCGTATAGTCGCCCACGCGCAATTCCACGCGCGTGGGCTCGACACATCATGGATCTGAATTTTTCGCCGGAAGAGATCGCGTTCCGGGACGAAGTGCGCGCGTTCATCGATGCGAACTATCCCAAGCATCTCAAAGGCAAGGTGCTGCGCGAAGACCTCTCGAAGGAGGATTTCCTCGCCTGGCACAAGATCCTCGGCAAGAAGGGTTGGTCGGCGCCGGCGTGGCCGAAGGAATATGGCGGCACCGGCTGGACGGCGACGCAGCGTTACATCTGGCTCGAAGAAAACGCTCGCGGCGAAACCATCCCGCCGCTGCCGTTCGGCGTCTCCATGGTCGGTCCGGTGATCTACACATTCGGCACGCCGGAGCAGAAGCAGCGCTTCCTGCCGGGGATTCTCTCCGGCGAAGTGTGGTGGGCGCAAGGATACAGCGAGCCGGGCGCGGGCTCCGATCTGGCATCGCTCAAGACGCGCGCCGTGCGCGAGGGCGATTTCTACATCGTCAACGGCCAGAAGACCTGGACCACGCTGGGCCAGCATGCCGACTGGGGCTTCTTCCTGGTCCGCACCGATCTCGATGCGAAGCCGCAGGAAGGCATTTCATTCCTGCTCATCGACATGAAGTCGCCGGGCGTGACGGTGCGGCCGATCAAGCTCCTGGATGGCGGCTATGAAGTGAACGACGTCTTCCTCGACAACGTGAAGGTGCCGGTCGATCAGCGCATCCACGAAGAGAACAAGGGTTGGACCTGCGCCAAATTCCTGCTTGCGCACGAACGCGCCGGCATTGCGGGCGTTGCGCGCTCCAAGCGCAATGTCGAGCGCCTGAAATCAATCGCCAAGGCGGAGATCGGCGATGACGGAAAACCATTGATCGAAGACGAAGACTTCCAGCGCAAGCTGGGCGAATTGGAGATTGACCTTTCGGCGCTGGAGATGACCGAACTGCGCACGCTGGCGCGCGAGCAGGCGGGCAAGGGGCCAGGACCGGAATCGTCGCTACTGAAGATCAAGGGCACCGAGATCCAGCAGCGGCTGACCGAGCTGACGCTCGAAGCCATCGGCAATTACGCGCAGCCGTTCCCGCGCGGGCTCGGCGACAACGAGTTCGCGGTAGGGCCGGATTACGCCGCGCACGTCGCGCCGGTCTATTTCAACTGGCGCAAGGCCTCGATCTATGGCGGCTCGAACGAAATCCAACGCAACATCATCGCCAAGATGGTGCTGGGGCTCTAATGGTCGAAATCACTTTACGTCGTCATTCCGGGGCTCGCGAAGCGAGAACCCGGAACCCAAGGGCAAACGCACGGTGCTTTGCCACCCCCTGGGTTCCGGATCGCGCTCCGCGCGTCCGGAATGACGACAACGATTGCTTCGGAAAATAAGCACATGAACTTCGATTACACCGACGAACAGAACGCCATTCGTGACTCGCTTTCGAAGTGGGCCGCCCAGCAGTACGACTTCGACAAGCGCCGCGCCGCGCTGGCGAGCGAGGATGCGTGGAAGGCGAACTGGGCGACGTTCGCGGAGCTTGGTCTGCTCGCCGCGCCCCTGCCGGAGGAGTTCGGAGGTTTGGGAGGCGGGGCGCTCGATGTCAGCGTCGTCGCCGAGGAGTTCGGCAAGGCGCTGGTGGTCGAGCCCTACGTGCCGACCGTGGTGATCGGCGGCGGCGCGCTGAAATACGCCGGCAGCGACGCGCAAAAAGATCAGCATCTGACCGCCATCGCTGGCGGCGAGCGCGTTATTGCCTTCGCGCAAGCCGAACCGAAGAGCCGTTGGGCGCTGAACGATGTCTCGACGGCCGCGAAGAAAGATGGCGCGGGTTACGTGTTGAACGGCCACAAGGCCGTCGTCCTCGGCGCGCCGCAGGCCGACCATTTGCTGGTGAGCGCGCGCACGGGCGGCGGCCAGCGCGAAACGAAGGGCGTTTCACTCTTCATTGTGCCGAAGAACGCCAAGGGCATTTCCACGCGCGATTACCCGACGATGGACGATACCCGCGCCTCGGAAGTGTATTTCGAGAATGTCTCGATAGGGCCCGAGGCGCTTATCGGCGCAGCGGACGGCGCGTTGTCGCTGATCGAACGCATAGTCGATGAAGCTAACGCCGCCTATTGCGCCGAAGCCGTGGGCTGCATGCGGATGATGACGGATCTGACGCGCGAATACGCCAAGACGCGCAAGCAATTCGGGCGCGCCATCGCCGAATTCCAGGTGCTGCAGCACCGCATGGTCGACATGTTCATGGCCACCGAAGAGAGTTACTCCATGGCGCTGCGGGCCACGATCAAGCTCGGCGAAAGCGATATGGAGCGCGCGAAGGCCGTATCGGCGGCGAAAGTGTCGATCGGCAAGCACGCGCGCTTCGTCGGCCAGGCTGCGGTGCAGACGCATGGCGGCATGGGCGTCACCGACGAAATGCGTGTCGGCCATTACTTCAAGCGCACCACCATGCTGGATTCGACCTTGGGCAACGTCGATTATCATTTGCGGCGCTTTACTGCGCTGAATGCGAAAGCAGCGGCCTGAGCTGCAATTGGGGGGAGAACATGCGCAAGATCATCACTGCGACTGTGGCGCTGCTCGCATGCGGCGCGTTGGCGGCTTGTCCCGAAGCGGCGCCGCCCCCGGCGACTGAAGAACCGGCAGCCCAGGCGCCGGTGACGGACGCTCCCGCTTTTGTCGGGACCTGGGCGGCCGACGCCGCCGGCTGCACGATCGGCCAAGACCAGATGGAAGCGCCGCACGTGTTCGCCGCCGATCGCTACGATCAGCACGAAGCGCATTGCACGTTCAGCTCGGTCAGCGAAACAGCGCCGAACGCCTGGCACATCGAGGGCGCCTGTTCGGTCGAAGGCGACGAGCAGCAAGGGAGCTGGGACCTCGTCGTCGATGGCGACACGATGACGGATGGTCCGCAGCGTTATGTGCGCTGCCCCTGATGACGCGGTAGCCGCATCAGCTTGCGCACCAGAGCGAAGGCGCCGGCCAACAGCGCGAGCGCGATCGCGAGGACGCCGGCGAACACCCACCAAAAATGCTGGTAGGTCTTGATGCGGGTGTTGTGCGCGACTTGAGCTTGCGGGTCGTAGCCGGGCGGTAGTTCGAGCACGCCGACGCGATCGGCGTAAGCTTCGTAATCGGCGATCATCGAAGCGGCGAGTTCAGGCATCTGCGCTGCGAGATCGCTGGTTTCGCCCGGATCCTGGGCGATGTCGTAGAGCCGCCATTGGCCGTCGCCGAGCGGCGCTGGCGTACGCACCAGCTTGTAATCGCCGCGATAGAGCGCCGAATGACCTGAAACTTCCACGCCAATAGGCGCTGCATCATCGCGCAGCGACGACGACCGGCCGCTGAGAAGTGCGTTCATGCTGACGCCATCCATTTCCGGCGCTGCCAAAGGAACGCCGGCGCGTTCAAGCAAGGTCGGAGCAAGGTCGGTGACGAAGGCGCGCGCATCGATGCGCTGCGTTACGACGCCAGGACCAGCGAGGATCAGTGGCACGTGGAGGCCGCCTTCGCCGGCAGTGAACTTGAAGAGCGAGCCGGTTGCCGTCGCGTTGGCGAATTCGGGCCCGATAAAGACGAACGAGCGGCGTTCGCCCAGGTTTTCCAGCCGCCGTGTGTACCCGGTGAAGCCCATCCAGCGGCGGAAGTCGGCGTCGGCGACTGGGTTGCTCGGCTCTGGGCCGTTATCGGAAGTGACGACGAAGATCGTGTTCTCCGCAAGCCCGCGGCTTCGCAGATACTCGATGAAGCGGCCGATGTGGTGGTCCATCGCTTCCAGCATGCCGGCGTGAACTTCCATGCTGCGCGCGTAGAGGGCTTGTTCATCGTTGGTGATGGAGCCCCACTGCCGCAGACTCGGATGCGGCGCGCCAACGGGCGCGTCGGCGGGCAACAGGCCAAGTTCCTGCGCCCGGCGCCAACGCGAAGCCCGTAAATCTTCCCAACCACCATCGTACCTTCCGCCATAGTGCGACGTGAATTCGCGCGGCGCCTGGACTGGAATGTGGACGGCCTGGAACGCGAGATAGGCAAAGAACGGTGCGTTGCGCGCACTGTCGGCGTCCATAAACTCGATCATTTGATCGACGATGAACGCACTGGAATAGAAGTTCGCCGGCAGGTGCGCGCGTTCGCCGTTCTCGAACCAATCGGCCGTGCGATAGAACGGCATGTAGGCGCGCTCTTCCCAATTGTCGGCGCCGGACGCGTCGAGCACGAACGAGCGCTCGAAGCCGTGTGCGTTGGGCAAATCGCCCGGCCCATGCCCCAGGTGCCATTTTCCGGTCGCGTAGGTGCTGTAGCCGCCGCGCCGGAGGCGTTCGGCAAGCGTGACGACCCCCGGCTCAAGCCGCATCGTGTAGCCTGGCCGCCCGCGCATCTCCGGCGGGAGCACTTCGACGATCGTGGCGTGGCCGGTGCGGTGATTGTCCATGCCCGTGAGCAGCATGGCGCGAGAGGGCGAGCACAGCGGCGAGGAATAATAGCGCGAAAATTGCGCTCCGCGCTGCGCCAGCGCGTCGATGTTCGGCGTACGCGCTTCGCCGCCATAGGCGCCGAAATCGGTGAAGCCGACGTCATCGGCGACGATGACGACGATATTGGGACGCGAAACGTCTTGAGCACTGGCGGTGGCGACGAAAACCAAGCTCGCCGCCAGCGCCGTCCAGACTCCAATTTGTCCCCGCATCACGCTCTCCCGCCCAGCTATGCCTAGGGCCGTGCGGCAAAGCCTGTCAAAGGCGGTCAAAGGTCCGAATCCGGCGAGACGGCGGGGTCGAAACCGACCATATTCCAGCCATGCTTCTGGATGCCGACACTTGCCACGCCGCATGCGATGCGAAGGACCGCCGCTTCGACGGCCGGTTCTACATCGGTGTCACATCCACCGGCATCTATTGCCGCTGCATCTGCCCGGCGCGCACGCCGAAACGGGTCAACCGAACCTTCTGGCCATCGGCAGCGGCGGCGGAGGCAGCGGGCTTTCGTCCCTGCCTGCTTTGCCGGCCCGAGCGTGCGCCAGGGCTTGCCCCGATCGACGCGCCGGCGCGGCTGGCGGCAGCGGCCTATGCGCGGATCGAGGCGGGCGCGCTCGAAGAGCACGGTCTGGAGGCGCTGGCCGAGGAGCTGGGCGTCACCTCTCGGCACTTGCGACGGGTCATGAACGCCCAGTTCGGCGCAAGCCCGATCGACATTGCCCAGACCGGGCGTCTGCTGGCGGCGCGGCGGCTGCTGAACGAGACGGCGCTCCCGATTACGGAAATCGCTTTTGCTTCGGGCTTTCGCTCCTTGCGCCGCTTCAATGCCACCATGAAGGACCGCTACGGCGCGCCGCCGTCGAAGATGCGCGGACGTAAGGTTCTGACGCGCGGCGAAACGTTCAGTGTGAGCCTCTCGCCGCGCGGCGACTACAACATTGGGCCGCTACTCGATTTTCTGGCCAAACGTGCGCTGCCGGGCGTCGAACGGGCCGACACCAAGACTTACGCGCGCGTGCTGAAGTGGGGCGATGCGTTGGGGTGGCTGGAAGCAGGCATGGGACCGAAGGGCCTGATGCTGACGCTTTCTGAAAACCTCGCGCCGCATCTGCGGCCATTGGTGGCGAATGTGCGCGGGGCCTTCGATCTCGATGCGGAAATGATCACCGTCGATGCGCATTTGGCGTCAGAGGCTTCGCTGGCCAGGGAGGTGAAACGCGAAGCGGGCGTACGCGTGCCCGGCGCGCTCGACGGTTTCGAAACGGCGATCCGCGCTGTGCTCGGCCAACAAGTGACGGTGCAAGGCGCACGCACGCTGACGGAGCGATTGGTCGCCAAGTACGGCGTCTTACTGGAGCGGGGGCCTGAGGGTTTGGAGCGCGCGTTCCCGGATGCGGCGGCGCTTGCGAATGCGGGCGCGAAGGCCATTGCAAAGATCGGCCTGCCGATGAAGCGCGCCGAGACGCTGCATCGCCTGGCGGTTGCCTCCAGCGAGGGCAGGTTGTCACTGGCGCGCGGCGCAATAGCTGCGGGACGCGCGGCGCTGGCGGAGATTCCGGGTATCGGACCGTGGACGATCGAGTATGTCGCGATGCGCGCGCTCGGCGATCCCGATGCCTATCCGGCCACGGACATTGCTCTCGTCAATGCGCTCGGCCGCACCGGCGAGACGCTCGAACATTTGAAGCCCTGGCGCGCATACGCCGCGGTGCGGTTGTGGCGGCGGGGTGCGAAGAAAGGGATCCAGACGTGATCAGTGCAATCTATGACAGCCCGATCGGCGCGCTGACGCTGGCGTCTGACGGCAAGTGCTTGGTGCAACTCGAGTTCGAAGGCGGCAAATATGCGCTGCCCCAGCATGAACTTGGCAATGACAAGGTCATCGATCAGGCTCGTCGCGAACTTGATCTCTATTTCGCCGGAAAGTTGCGGGCTTTCAAAGTGAAGGTCGCCCCGCGCGGCACGGAATTTCAATGCAGAGTGTGGGCGGCGCTGCTGACTATTCCATACGGACAAACTCGCTCATATGCGCAGCAGGCGGCGGCGATCGGCGCCCCAAGAGCAGTGCGCGCCGTGGGCGCGGCCAACGGACGTAATCCGATCCCGGTCATTATCCCCTGCCACCGGGTCATCGGCGCCAATGGCAGTCTGACCGGTTTCGGCGGCGGTATGGAGCGCAAGCAGATATTGCTCGATTTGGAACAAGGCGGCGATTTACTGGCGTGCGCCAGCTGATGATTACCAAGCTTCAACGGTCTTAGGGCATCGCATCCCCTGCCGGCGGCGTGCTAATGAGCCGCCGCGAGAACGCGGGAGGAGTGCCGGAATGCGCAAGCTGTTGGTGGGTATAGTGAGCGTGTTGGCGTTGACTGCGCCCACGGTGAGTCCAGCTCAGGAGCGTGAAGGCTGGAGCTATGCTTATGTCGAAGGCGTCGCCACCGCCACGCAGCGAGATGAGCGCGGCCGCGTCACCGCGACTTTGACCTGCCGGCCGCCGACTGGCGACATTGTCGTTACCGATTACACGCTGGCCCGAAACGCGCGCGGGGCCGAGACTGCGGCGGTGCGCATCGGGGCGATGAGTGTCAACGTGCCGATGAGCGTCGAAGGCCGCGGCCGCAATCGCAGCGTTGTCATCAATCTTCCCCAACGGCCGCCGATTCTGGCTGCGGTTCAGCCCAACGACCGGCTCTCGGTCACGGTCAATAACGAGACCCACACCTACATGGACGGCGGGCCGCAAAGAATGAAGGAAGTCGCCTACGCCTGCTGGGGAAGCTGAGGTTCCTGTGTGAGCGAGGGTTGCCGAGAGTAAACCTTGGCGCCTAACATCCTGCGAGCTCACCGGGGGGTGGCTGCAGATGGCAATTGAGTCCCTTGAACCAGAGCGGCGCACGGTTACGCCCGACGGCGCGGTTTGCGTCATCGTCCGGGCGGAAAGCCGCATAGGCGCCGGCGCCGAACTCGCCGCTTTGCTGAGCGACCTAGCCTATAGCGTGCGCGAGGACGAAGAAGGCTGCACCTCCTACGTGCTGACGCGGATGATGGGTTCGCCCGAGCACTTTGCCCTGCACGCCCGTTTTGTCGATTGGCGCGCCTTCGAAGAACACGCCGAGACGCCGCATCTGCGGCGGCTGATGCCGCGCATCAACGCGCTGCTCGCCGCGCCGTTCACGATGGAAATCTTTCTCGAAGTCTAGAGTCGCGCGCGCAGGACGCCGGGGGCGAAATTGGCGCCGATCGCCATCGCGAAGGCCAGCCCGGCCACGACGGCGCCGATCCAGGACGCTTCACCGTCCGTGCGCGTCACTTCCACGGCAATGAACGCGGCAGCGAGTAGCGCGCCCGCGCAGAGCGAAAGACGCGCCTGCGGATCGGCATATCGGCTGCGCCAGAGGCGCCAGTTGGCGAAGCAAGCGATGGCGGGCATGACGAAGCCCAGCGTGTCGCGCGAGAACAGCGGGAGCGTTGCCTGACGCTCACTCCAATACGGCGTCGTCCAAAGCCCGATGGCGGCCAGCAACACGCCTAGTCCGCCGACCAGGAGCAAGTTAGCTGCGGCTATGCGAACCGGGCGGACGCCGTGACGCGCACGCCAGCGCAAGATGAATGCGATGGCGAGCCAAGTCGCGATATGGGCGCCCGCTTCGGCGAAGCTGATTGGCATCAGCAGGAGCGCGCCGCCGGAATACAACGCGCGTATGGCAAGCCCGGCGGTCGTCATGGCGATCGCGATCGTCACAAGTTCGAGAAAGCCCGCGCTCAGGCGCGCGTCGCGCCGTTTGGCGGCGACGGCTGCGGCGCCGATGACGAGCGCCGGCGCGGCCGCTCCGGTGCCGATCATGGCGAAGGCAGGCCATGACGCCGTTTCAGAAAGCAGCGCGTGCGCGGCCCCCCACACGAACATTGCGCTGAAACCGGCGCAAATGCAGGCAAACGCGCGCCATGCGCGCGTTGGCAATCCAAGATCGAGGGTCGCCAGCGCCAGCGCGCCCAATGCGAACGTCGGCGCCGCCGCCTGGGGCGGAAGGGCCAATGAAACACCCGCAGCGAAAGCAGAGAAAACGCCGAACGCAAGCACCCACAGCGTGGCCCTGAGCGCATCGAGCCCGCGCCCCCGCCGTATCGTCGCAACCACGATCACAGCGACGAGCAGGACAGCCAATGCCGCGAACGCGCCCGCTGCCGCGAAGCGGTCGGCCAAGCCCTGGTGCGAGACATGCAGCGCAGCGATGGCGGCGAGCGGCGCCAGCATGCCAGTGCCGCTGAGCGCGACGCCACGCGCACCGAGTTGGGGCACGCGCACTGCGGCGATACCGAAGAAGAGCGCGCCGCTCCACGCCGCCGCCGGGGTAAACCAGATCGCAGCGCTGTCTTGGCCGCTGAGCACAAACAGACCGATCAGCGTCGCCGCGAATGCGGCGAAGTGCATGCCCTCGAGCCTCAGGCTCATGGCGCCGACGCTCGCGGCCACAGCGACGATTACTCCAAAGCCGATGCCGGCTGGGCCAGCCATGCCGACCTGGACGCCGAGCGCCAGCACCGCGGCAAGCATGATGAGCGCCAGCGTCGCACCGGGCGTTACGCGATGCAGATGAGCGTGCGCCAGACCCGCAAGTGCAGCGAGCGCAGCGCAGATCGAATAGCTGATCGGGTCGGTCTGAGCCGATCCCACCGCAAATCCGATCAAGGCCCAGCCGCCGGCGGTGACGACGCCTGACCATGCCGCCGCGCGCCAAATCGAACGGTGGGCGACGGCAATCATGGCCGCGCCGATGGCGAGCCCGCAAGCGACCACGACCGCGATGCCGGCGCCGAACGCAAGCCCCAGTGCGGGGACAAGCGCCAGGATTCCAAGGCTCAGGCCGCGTGCGGTGTCGCCGGAGACCGCTGATGGCGCGGCGCTGTCAGCAGGATCGAGGTTCCACGCGACCTTGGCGCGCTCCGATGGCGCCGCCTCGGCAGACGCAATGGAAATGATCTCGCCGGCCTTTGCGCCGGCGGCGCGTCGCACGGGCTTCGCCGCACGCGCCTGGGCCTCGGTCAGCGCCGCTCGCAGAGTCGCAAGTTCGGCGCGCTGGCGCTCTTGGCGTCGCCAGAGCCAAACGCCGCCAACCAGCGCGACCGCCGTCTGAAGCCCAAGGAGAAGATAGGTCAGCTCCATTCGGGGCGCTTACTAACCGCCCCAGCGAGCGTTGGCATGCCCAAAACGGGCAAGCTCCCATCCCCGAGGTATCCAATTGCCGTCAAACTGTGGAAAACGCGGGGTCAGCCCTGGATTTTGCGCAGGAATTTTTGCGTCTGCATGTGCCCGCCCGTGTATGCCTCCCGGCCTGTCGGATCGGCGATGTCGGCCCACTTGTCGCGCACTGCCTCCGCGCTTGCGCCGTGGCCGAGATAGGCGCCCTCGGTCTCGGTGATCTGAGCGAGAGCGAAAACGCCCGCGCCCGCTGTCAAAATCGCGCCCGTCGGCGCCTCCTTTGAAGCCAGATAAACGACGCCGGGGGTAACCTGTTCCGGCCCCAGCTTTTCGAGCATCTCCGGCGGCATCAGATTTTCGGTCATGCGTGTGGCTGCGACCGGGGAGATGGCGTTGATGCGAATGTCGTTCTTGGCGCCCTCCAGGCGGATCGTGTTCATGAGACCGATCAGCGCGAGTTTTGCCGCGCCGTAATTGGCCTGGCCGAAGTTGCCGTAGAGGCCGGTAGAAGACGTCGTGACGACGATGCGCCCGTAATTCTGGTTGCGCATGATCTCCCACACCGCCTTCAACGGCTTCACCGTGCCCATGAGGTGCACGTCGATAACCGTCGCGAAGTCAGCGATTTCCATCTTTGTGAAGCTCTTGTCTCGAAGGATGCCGGCGTTGGCGACCAGGACGTCGATGCGGCCCCATTGCGCCATGGTTCGCGCGATCATGGCCGCCACGCCGGCATCGCTTGTCACCGAGCCGCCGTCGGCGATGGCTTCGCCGCCGGCCTCGCGGATTTCCGCGACGACAGCATCGGCGGCCAAAGACGAGCCGCCAGAGCCGTCAAGGGCGCCGCCGAGATCGTTGACGACGACTTTGGCGCCTCGGCGGGCGAACTCTAGCGCATGGCTGCGGCCCAAACCGCCGCCTGCGCCGGTGACTATGACGACCTGGCCGTCGAAGCGAATGTCAGTCATCGGTGTCCCCGCGGAAATATCGGCGCAATGCGCGCAACAAGCATCGCCGCAGCGCCACGGCAAGAGGGCATCTCACCGCGCCGAAGCTACGCTTCCGCGGGCTGTTTGGAGGCCCGCTTGTGCTTCGATTGGCGCTGGCGGCGCTCGTCGTGAAGCCGCTCAGCTTTCCGCTCGACATTTTCCAGAATGCGCTCCAGCTCCTCGTCGGTCAGGTGTTCGATGCCGATGAACTTATTGTCGGAATCGCTGGTGCGGATGATCTCATCCAGCTTCGCTTGAATAGCGGCGTTGTCGCGGTTTTGGGTGTTCTGAATCAGGAACACCATCAGGAACGTCACGATCGTCGTCGTCGTGTTGATGACCAGTTGCCAAGTGTCCGAGAAACCGAAAATCGGTCCCGACAGCGCCCACACCACGATGATGCCGCAGCATAGAATGAAGGCAAGCGGCCGGCCGGTCCATTTGGACACGACGCCGGCAAAAGCGGTGAAAGCGCGGCTCAGCGGGTGCATGCACAACTAACGGCGCGCTCGCCCGCACGGTTCCCCGCTCGGTTATTTCAACCGTTGCGCCAGCGCGTCGGCGCGCCGGGCGAACTTCGAACGCCGCCGATTGAGCTTCTTCAACGTGCGCGCCATGTCGTCGTGCTTGCCGGCGAGTTCGGGTTCTGCCGCCAGACGCTCCATCAGCAGCAGCGCGTCGCGCTCGGCGCCGAGCGCCTCCCCGATCTTTGCCCCCACGCGCCGCCTCCGCTTGCCGGGCCAGAAATCGCCCAGCAGCGCGGCGGCGTAGAAGCGATCTTTCTCGCGCGACCGCCAGTCGTGCCGCAGCAGCGGGTCGGCCGATTGCGCACCGTGGCGACGCGCGCGCTGAGCGCGGCGGCGCAGCCGCTTTGCGCCTTGACGGATCTGTCGATGCGACGCTTCGGGCCAGACTTGCGCCAAGGCGAGCAAATCCTTCAGCGCCGCGCGCGCCGCGTCGGGGTTGAGGCCGGGCTGCGAAGCGGCCGCCGCTTCGATTCCAACCACAACGGTGTCGAACGTCGAAGCAAGGTGTTTGCCGCTCTTCTTTGCCGCTGCCCGTGCGGCTTCACAAAGCGAAGCACTGTCGCGGGTGAGAGCCAGATTGCGCATGAGCGCGCGCGTGGAGCCTATGAACACCGATGAGAGGCCGGGCGCGCAGGCACGCCCGATGCGCGCGAGCGCTCGCGCCCGCTTGACGCGTACACGGCAGCGATGCACGGCTTTGGCGTCACTCTGAACGGATGCGAGTTCGTCAATCGCAGCGCGCAGTTCCTTGCTCAGCGCCGCCCGCAAGTCGAACGCAGGCCCTGGCGTACGCATGGCAAAGCCCCCGCAAAGCCCGCGGCGCTAATCCCGCCGCGCCATCTTTTTGAGCGTGCCGGAAAATGAAAGCAATGGGCGTGAAGCTTGGGTGACAAGACCGCGCACGAAGATGATGGAGCGCGTGTCGCGGATCACTTCGCCTTCCGCCTCGACCAGGCCGTCCAGCGTTCCGGCGCCCACAAACTCGGAGTGGCATGTGAGCGTCACCGCGTGTGTGCTTTCCAAGCTCTTGTAGGCAATTGCAAAAAGAGCGAAGTCGGCGAAGCTCATGAGCGCGCCGCCGTGTATCGTGCCGCCGCCATTCAGGTGGTCGCGGCGCGGCTGGAAGGCGCAGCGTGCGGGGCCGTCGCCGCCGCGAAAGTAAAAGGGACCGACTGCGGTCTCGTAGGGGTCGCCGCCCAAACCCCAAGTGATCCACCCCGCGAACGGCCCCTCGTTCACCACGACGGCGCCGCCGGCCAGGGTTGGAGCGTTTCCTTCGCCGTTCATGCCATTCCCTCCGCGCGCCGGTGCTGGCATGGTGGACCCGCGACTGCAAGGCGGGGCCGCCGATGCGTTATGTCTTTGCGATACTAGCGTGCTTGGTGCTGACGCAATGCGCCACGCGCGAGGAGATTAGCCGCTTTCGGGTCGGGGAAGATCCGGGCGCCTACGTCGTCATTGGCGTTGCTGAGGCGGCCAGTAACACGTCGCCGCGCTACACGGTGCTTTGGCGCCGCCTGGGTCCCGACGGCAAATTCCAGCGTTATGGGGACCGACGCATCTTCGAGGTGCGCACCCAGAGCGGCGAGTCGATTCAGGTCGCCGGCATTCCTGGCGAGTTCGTCTTGTCGGAAATCGAGCCGGGCGAATACGCGCTGGACAGCGTCTTTGCAGTGATCCGCGATGGTCGGGTCAATTACGTGGCGAACGGGTTGGTGCAGGGGCCGGAGCGGCCGGCATTCACAGTTCGACCGGGCGAGGCAGTTTATCTGGGAATTTGGGAGACCAACCTCGAGGATGTCGTGGCGGTAACGCGGCCGTGGCGGCTCGATCAGCGCGACCTCGACGCGGTGATGAGTCAGTCCGATCAGGTGATCGGGCCGGTGCGCATGGTGGAAACCCACACGCGTGCTGTCCCGTGCGTGCCGTATCGCTTAAACACAGTTTCCCAGCGTCAGGTTTGCTGAGCCCACATGGACCACGACACATTCAACCAATTGCTCGAGGCCGTGCGGCGCTTCGTCGACCAGCGCCTCATCCCGCTCGAAGCAAAGGTCGCCGAAGACGATGCGATCCCCGCCGACGCGCTGGCGGAAATGCGTGCGCTCGGCATGTTCGGACTTTCGATCCCGGAGGAGTATGGCGGACTCGGCCTCACCATGGAGGAAGAGTGCCGCACGATGTTCGAATTCTGCCGCTGCTCGCCGGCCTTCCGCTCGGCTTTCGGCACCAATGTCGGCATCGGCAGCCAGGGTCTCGTCATGTTCGGGACTGCGGCGCAAAAACAGAAGTGGCTGCCTGGGATTGCGTCGGGCGAGGTGGTCACCTCGTTCGCATTGACCGAACCCGAAGCGGGCTCGGATTCCGGCGCCGTGCGCACCAAGGCCGAGCGCGACGGCGACGCTTACATTCTAAGCGGATCCAAGCGCTACATCACCAACGCCAACCGTGCATCATTGTTCACGGTGATGGCGCGTACGAATCCCGAAGTGAAGGGCGGCGCCGGCGTCTCGGCCTTTCTCGTGCCGAGCGATCTGCCGGGGGTTTCGGTCGGCCGGCCGGAAAAGAAGATGGGGCAGCAGGGAGCGCACATCTGCGATGTGAATTTCGACAATGTGCGCGTTCTGCAAGACTTGCGGCTGGGCGAGGAGGGTCAAGGCTTCCGCATCGCCATGCAGGTGCTCGACCGGGGGCGGCTGCACATTTCTTCCGTGTGCGTCGGCGTCGCCGAACGGCTGATCGAGGAAAGCGTGCGCTATGCGGCCGAGCGCAAGCAGTTCGGCCAGCCGATCGCCAATTTCCAGATGATCCAAGCGATGCTGGCCGATTGCCGCGCCGAGGCCAACGCCGGACGCGCCATGGTGCTGGATGCGGCGCGCAAGCGCGACACGGGCGGCGATGTTACGATGGACGCGGCGGCGGCGAAGCTGTTCTGCTCTGAGATGGCGGGTCGCGTGGCCGATCGCGCGGTGCAGATTTTCGGCGGCTCCGGCTATGTCGCCGATCACGGCATCGAGCGCTTCTATCGCGACGTGCGCATCTTCCGTCTCTACGAAGGCACCAGCGAAATACAGCGGCTGATCATCGCCCGCGAGATGATGAAGCGGGGCAAGTGAGGCGCGATGTCGTCCGATGACCAATCCGGCGGTAGAGCGAGGAAAAGCTTCGTCGATCACGCCAAGGGCATCGCTTCATTGCCCGGTGAAAAGCTGGCCGAGCTGAAAGCCTTCGGCTCCGAAAAGCTCGACCAGAGTATGGCCGGGTTGCGCAGCGCACTGCCGGCGCTGCGGCAGGCGGGCTTCCAGTTACGCGAATTCGAGATCGAACTCGGCATCACGCCGAAAATCATTGCGCATTTCGTTCCGCACGAGGCGAGCGCCGAGGATGTCGCTGCCGCTGCTGCTGCGCTTAACGGCAACGCAATCGGCGGCTCCATGCTGAATGTGCTCAAGGGCGCAGGCGATGCGCACCGGCGTTTCAAGCTGATGGGGTTTAGCGCGGCGCATATCGAGATCGACGTCGGCGTCATTCCCGCAGTGCGCCTGCGTTATCGCGCCGACGAGGCCTAGGCTGTCCGAAGATGGCGGCCCAACTGCGGCGGAGGCTCGACGGTCCGCGCCAACCCGCGCCATAAGCCGGCCCATGAGCAGGGCGCTCGACGAGCTTGTCGCGGAAATCTCCGTGTGCCGCGTGTGTGCACTGTCGCACGAACCGCGCCCGGTAGTGTGGGTGCATGCCGATGCGCGCATTCTCATAGCCGGTCAGGCGCCGGGGCGGCGCGTACATGAAAGCGGCATTCCGTGGAACGATCCCTCCGGCGATCGGCTTCGTGACTGGATGCAGCTCGACCGCGAAACGTTCTATGACAAACGCAATATCGCCGTCGCCGCTATGGGGTTTTGCTTCCCAGGCACGGTGAGCGGCGCGGATTTGCCGCCCCGGCGAGAATGCGCGCCGTTATGGCGCCCGCGCCTGCTGCCGCTTCTGAAGAATGTACAGCTGACCCTGCTGGTCGGTGTGTACGCACAGCGCTATCATCTGGGCGCTGCGGTGAAGTCAAGTCTGGGCGATACGGTGCGTTCCTGGCGCGAGTATCCGGCTGACATCATGCCTTTGCCGCATCCTTCGTGGCGGAATACGGGCTGGCTGAAGCGCAATCCATGGTTCGAACGAGATTTGCTTCCCGAGTTGCGGCGCAGGGTATCCTCTGTCTTGGGCTAATGCTGATTGCTGCCTGCGTGCCCACAGTGCAGCAGGCGAACTCCCCCCTCGCTGCGTTCAGCGGACCGCGGTTCGACGTCGTCAATGAACGCTTTGTTTCGTTCGACGGAACTGAGTTGGGGTTGACGGCGTGGCTGCCGGCGGAAGGCCAAGAGCCCGAAGCGGTCATCATCGCCCTCCATGGCATGAATGACTATGCCAACACCTTCTATCTGTCCGGCCCGTGGTTCGCCGAGCGCGGAGTTGCGACCTACGCCTACGATGCGCGCGGTTTCGGCCGCTCTCCCGATCGCGGCGTTTGGGGCGGCGAACGCCTGATGACGGAGGATCTGCGCACCGCCGTGACGGTGGCGCGGCGCGCCCATCCGGCCGCCAAGATCGTCGTACTGGGCGACAGCATGGGCGCTGCCGCCGCCATCGCCACGTTCGGCGCCGACAATGCCCCCGAAGTGGATCGCATCGTTCTGGCGGCGCCTGCCGTGTGGGGCTGGTCGACTCTGCCGGATCAATACGCCTGGGCGCTCTGGGTCGGCGCCCACACTTTCCCGTGGCGCGCGGTTCAACCGCCGCGCAACGTCACGCGACGGATCACGGCTTCCGACAATCGCGAAGCGCTGCTCCAGGCGGGACGGGCGCCGCACATGATCTGGTCGACGCGGATCGACGCGGTGTACGGCCTCGTTGGTCTGATGGAGACAGCCTCGGAGCGCGCCGCCGATCTCCACGGCGACGTGCTTTTCCTTTATGGCGCGCATGACCAAATCATTCCGCGCAGCTCGGCGGTCAGCACCGCGCGGCGCCTGCCGTCCACGGTGAGGACGGTTCTCTACGAGAATGGCTGGCACTGGCTCTTGCGCGATTTGCAGCGCGAGGTCGTTTACGCGGATATTCTGGCGTTCATCGAGGATCCTGAGGCGTCGTTGCCCTCCCAGGCCCCGGCGCTGTTGCCGGTCGTCCAAGCAACTCGTTAACGGAATTGGCCTAAACTCGCCGCTGCTATGGCGGCCCTTAACGCTCTGTTTGACAAACGTAAGCTCGCGCTGACGCGCGCGAAACTGCGCGCCTGGTGGGAGGGCGAGGATTTTGACGAAGCGGCGGCCGTCGCGGCGATCGAGGCGAAGCTCGTGGCCGATCCGCCCGCAAACGACGCCGAGGCCGAATTATTCGATGCGCCCGAGTACGAATTGCCGGCGCGCCTGCAAGCGCTGCTGCTGCTTTGGGGCGAAGACCGGGTTCGCCCGGGCGACGCCACAGCCGATCAGCTCGAGCCGGCGCGCATTGGGCTGGCGCCGGATGGCGTGCTCGCCGTGTTGGGTCCCGGCTTGGCTGGACCGGTGGTCGCCGTAGCGGCTGCCCATCCTGGCGCGATTGACGTGTTCGAATGGCGCGAGGAGACTTTCGAAGCGTTGAAGCACGGCGTTCAGAAGGCCAAGCTCGAGCAGCGTATCACCGCAGCGCGGATCGATCTCGAGGCGCATGTCTTCCCGCCCGGTCGTTACGACGGGCTCCTCAGCATCGATGATTTTGCCTATTGCGGGTATCCGCCGCATTTGGCGCAGCAGATCCTGAAAGCGCTGAAGCCTGGCGCCTGCGCCGTGGTGGAATGTTATGTCGGACTCAAATCGCCGGAATTGGCGACTGCGTTCGCGTCATCGTTCGCGGAGCCGCAGATCCGCGCCCATGGCGACATGCTCCAGTTTTTCGTCGACGCCGGGCTGGCGCTCGAGGCCGATGAAGACATGACCGACGATTTCCTGTTCACGGCCCGCGCCGCCTTCAAGCAATTAGGGGAGCGCCTCGCGGCGGCCGGCAAACTCGAAGCGCCGGTTGCGCGCGAACTGGCCTGGGAGGCCGAAGCCTGGCGCATGCGCCTGCAATTGCTGGCGACGCGGCGGTTGGAGCGGCGTCGCTTCATTCTACGAAAATCCGCGGAAGCCGCGGCCCGGCAGGCCGAACCTCAAGCCGAAAACGCAAACGCCCCGGCTGGGTGAATCGTAACGGACACGGTTTCGCCCAGGGCCGCCCGCGCCGGCGCAAGCACACGCCAAATCACCCCCTGAGCTTCGATCCGGACGAGGTCGTGGGCGCCATGGGGACGCACTGCAATGACGCGCGCGCCTTGGCCGGGCGAAAGCGAAACTGCGTCGGCGCGGACGACAGCCTTGGCCTTGGCGCCGGCAATGAGATGCTCGGCCGGGATCGGCCCGAACGGCGTGCTCACGGCGCCCGCGATCACCGTCCCGTCGAAGACATTGACCGGACCCAGCGCCGCAGCCGCATCCAGCGACGCCGGCCGGTCGTAGGCCTCGCGCGGCGCCGCTTCCTGCAGCACTTTTCCTGCTTTCAGCAGCACGACGCGGTCCGCCGCTTGCAGCGCGTCTTCGGCGTCGTGAGTGACGAACAGCGTGGTCGTGCGGGTTTCGGCCAGTGTGGCCAAGGTTGCGTCGCGCAGGTCGGCGCGCAGCATGGGATCGAGCCCGGAAAACGGCTCGTCGAGCAGAATGGCGCGCGGTTGGGGCGCGAGCGCGCGCGCCAGCGCGACACGCTGTTGCTCGCCGCCCGAAAGTTCATGCGGATAGGCGCTGGCGCGATGCTTGAGCCCAACGCGATCGAGCCAGGCGAGCGCCGTCTCGTCCCGCAAAGCGCGGCTCAGCTTGTCGAGCCCGAAGGCGACGTTGGCGCCGGCCGAAAGATGCGGAAACAGCGAGTAATCCTGAAACACCATGCCGACGCGGCGCGCCTCGGCGGGCAGGGTTGCGCTAGCGGCCGATACGCGCTCGTCGCCAATATGGATTTCGCCTGCGTCTACCGGCTCCAGTCCGGCGATGAGCCGCAGGATCGTCGATTTGCCGGAGCCTGAGGGGCCAAGCAGTGCGACTACGGTCGCCGCGGCGGCGGTGAATGACACGTCGCAGAGCGCGAGCGTCTTGCCGTAGGCGCGGCGCACGTTGGTTAGACGGACGCTGCTCATCTTGCGCCTGCCCGCGTCCGCTCGATGCTGCGGGCGATCAGGATGATTGGGGCAAGTCCGGCAACGAAGATGAGCAGAGCAGGCGCGGCTGCTTGCAACAGGCGTTCGTCGCTGGCGTAGGAATAGGCGTGAACCGCCAATGTGTCGAAGTTGAACGGGCGAAGTATGAGCGTCGCCGGCAGTTCCTTCAGGATTTCGACAAACAGAATGAGCGCCGCGGCGGCGAGACTAGGCATCGCGATCGGCATATCGATGGCGATGAAGCGCCGCCACGGCCCGGCGCCTAGCGTCCGCGCAGACGCGTCGACACCCTTCGAAAGTCGCGCCAAGCCGGCATCGACCGGGCCCACGCCCGCCGCGGCGAAGCGCGCGACGTAGGTCCACAGCAACGCGACCAGCGCGAGCCCGGCGCCGAACCCGCCGATCCAGCCGGCCTCGCGAGCGGCGCCGAACAGGGCGAGCGCGCCGATCGCGATTACGGCGCCGGGCGCGGCGTAGCCGACGCCGGCCGCGAAAAGCGAAATCTTTCCGGCTGCGCCGTTGCGGCGCGCCGCCGCAGCGATGGCGGCGGCGAGCGCGAGCGCCATGCCCGCGCCGCCGATCGAGAGCAGGAGCGAGTTGATCAGCGGCTGGACGATGTCGCCGATGTCGCCGTGCAGCCAAGCGAGGCGGGCAAGCCAGCCGAGCGGAATCGCGCCGCCCAGCATTACCAGCGCGGCGCAAAATGCAGCAGCCAAACCGCCCGCGCCCTGGTTCAAGCGATAGCGCGGCAGCCGCCGCCAGCGTGACGAGCCGCCGCCGAAGGCAGCGCCGCCCCGCGCTTGGCGCTCCATCATCAGGAAAACGAAGGCCGCCGTCAGCAGCACCGCCGAGATCTGCAGCGCCCCAGCCAGACTCTGATGCGCGTACCAGGCGCGGAAGATCGCGGTGGAGAGCGTGGTCAGGCCAAAGTGCTGCGCGGCGCCATAATCGGCTGCGACCTCCATCAGCGCCAACGCGCCGCCGGCGGCGATGCCGGGGCGCGCCAGCGGCAACGCCACGCGCCAGAACACCCTGAATGGCGCCACGCCCAGTGTGCGCGCCGCCTCGAGCGCACAGGCCGATTGGCTGACGAAAGCGGCGCGCGCCGAAAGGTAGACATAAGGATAAAGCCCAACCGCGTAGACGAACGCAGCGCCCCAAAAACCTTGCACTGGCACCGCCGCGCCGCCCGCCCAGGTCATGCCCGCATAGGCGTAGGCAAGAATGTAGCTCGGAGCGGCGAGCGGAATGACGAGCAGCCACTCGAAGGCGTTGCGGCCGGGAAAGTCGCACAAGCTCACCAGCCAGGCGCTGGCTGCGCCCAGCACGATCGCAGCGCCGCCGCCGGCGAGTATCAACGTCAAGGTGCCGATCGCGCCGTCACGAATGAGGTCCGCGCCAAACGCCGGCGCCGGATCGGCCAAGAGCGCCAGCACCACGACCGCGACAGCCGGGGCCGTGCAGATCAGAGTGGCCACGGCCGCGGTGGCTTTCACGCCCTCGAAGCGCAGTGCTGGAGCGGTCTCTGATGCGGCCGTAGGCATGCGCCGCTGCTTCTAGCGTTTGTTCGCTCAGCTCCAACCCACTTCTTCGAAGATGCGGGCCGCTTCGGATTGGTGGCGGCCGAGCGCGTCGAGAGGGATCTGTTCTTCCTTGAACGCGCCCGCGGCGGCGAGGTCCGGCGCTGGAGCGATCTGCGGGCGGATCGGAAACTCCGTGTTGAGCGGGGCGAGCAGCGTTTGCGCCTCGTCGCTGACCAGATATTCCAGGAACTGCAGGGCGCGGTCGCGGCGCTTGGCGTGGGCGGTGACGCCGCCGCCGGAAATGTTCACGTGCGTGCCGGCGCCAGCCTGGTCGGGAAAGATGAATCCTACTTTCTCGACCGCCTCGCGCTCCGCCGGATCCTCCGAGCGCAGCATGCGGAAGTAGTAATAATGGTTGCACACTGAAGCCTGCGCCTCGCCTGCGGCCACGGCTTTGATTTGATCGCTGTCGCTGCCTTGGGGATCGCGCGCGAAATTCGCGCGCACGGCGGCGGCCCAGGCGCGGGCGTTCTCAGCGCCGAGACGTTCGATCCGCGCTGCGAGAGTGGAGAGTTGGTAGGTGTTGGACGAAGAGCGCATCACGATTTGGCCGCGGAAACGCGGCGAGCCGAGATCGTCCATCGAAGCCGCCTCTTCGGGACGCACTGCATCTTTGCGATAGACGATGATGCGCGCGCGCTTGGTGAAGCCCCAGAATGCGCCGTCGGGATCGCGCAGGTGCTCGGGGACGTTCCGTTCCAGCGCGGCGCTCGTCACATTTTGCAACAGGCCCGCTTCCTTCACGCGCCAGAGATTGCCCGCATCGGCGCTGATGAACATGTCGGCTTCGCTCTGATCGCCTTCGGCGCGGAGCCGCTCGAGCAATTGCTCGGCGCTGCCGGTGAGGGCGCGGACCTCTATCCCCGTCGCCTGCTGAAACGCCGCATAAAGCGCGCGGTCGGCGTCGTAATGGCGGGCAGTGTAGATATTGATGAAGCTCTCGCCGCTGCTGCGCGGCGCACAAGCCGCGAGGGCGCTGGCTGAGGCGGCCAGGACCAGACCACGGCGGCTGAGGTTGAGGGACAAGAGCACACTCCCACGAATTTGCGAACGGTTCGCAATTGCACAGGAACGCGCGCGCGGGTCAACCCCCGGCGTGGTGCGCAGCTTGACGCATGCGGGCCGGCGCTTATGGTCCGCGCCCTTCGGAAGCCATGGGCATTCGGGCGCGTAGCTCAGCGGGAGAGCACTCCCTTCACACGGCGCCGGTCGGACTTGTTAAGTCTCTATATTTCTTTCTCTTTTTATCGTTCCCGATGCGGGTTCCCAGGAATCTCCCAGACGTTTTTCGGCGACCATCGGCGCGGCGCTTCTTGGGCCGCCGCTTGTACGTTGTGTCATGATACGATATACAAATTTATGCCCAAACTCGACAAGCCGTACCAAATCCGCCTGTCCGAAAGGTTTTGGAGCGAGGTCGACGACTGGCGTGCTTTGCAGCGTCCCGTGCCGACGCGGGCCGAAGCAGTCCGCCTACTCGTCGAAACGGGGCTGATCCGAGGAGATCAGACGATGACTTGCCCTCACTGTCATGCTGAGGCCACCGCGATCATAGTCAATGATGCGGGAGGCGACCGCCGTCGCGTCGAATGCGCCAGCGACACCTCACACAACTTCGAGGTTACGCGGACTTCATGGATAAAGTTCACCCAGCTCGACCTGCGCAACCAAGCTGAGCGTGTTAAGCGCGCAAAGAAGGACGCGGTGCGCGATCAACTCCCGCTAGTGACTAGCTTTCACATGTAGGCTGGCGGCGGCGATCAAGCCAGGTGTAGTGCAGTTTCGTCGTGGTAATAATCACGTCTCGTGGCGATACCCTAACTTCGTTTGTCTCTCGGACCAGCGGAGTTGGTTGCAGTTCAAAAATACGAACAACGCAGCCGCACCCAGTGACAGCGCGTTTCAAGGGGTCAGCGTCCGCTTTCGCCGAAAAGCCCGCTGGCCCTGCTTTCCGCACGACGCTTGAAGCTGAGGCGGATCCGCGCTGAATAGCTCTCACCAATTTTACTGATATCTGCCGCCAACGAGGTGGAGAATGCGCGTTCTGAAGATAGTTCTCGTCGCCCTCTTGGCTTGCGTGGAGACATCGGCATCAGCACAGACCGACGTGCGGTCCCTGACACAGCGTTTGGAAGAGTTGGGACGACTCTGGGTCTATTTTGAGTTCTTCAATGCCTACGTCAGCGCAGGCGATGTGGATTGGGACGCCGCGTTGATTGAGACGATCCCCGCTGTGCGCCGGGCGCGCACTGATACCCAGCAAATCGCTGCATTAGACGCCATGCTGCGCCGCAGCGGTGATCCTTCCGCTCGTGTGCTTGTTGACGAGAGCGTGCCCGCTGGCGCCCAGACGCTGCCCTCGCAAATGCTTAACGGCGCGCGTATCGCGAATTGTTCGACGCTGGCAGCCGCTGAGGACATGCCGGCGGCTATCGCCGAACTAGAGCGGGCGCCTCTAGGCGTCGTGCTCGACTGCCGCGACTTTCAAGCAAGGTATGCGCAGGTCCTGGCCTTTCAATCAGCCATTGCGCGTTGGCGCGCTATTGAGACGCTGCCAGGTGGTGCGACAATGCTGCGTTCCTACAGCGGTCTGCCTCCTGCGGACGGCGCCACCAGCGGTGCATATACCGCCGGGCTGAGCCTTGTGGGGGAGCCGCCCGTCGCGGCGGGGAGCGGCGCGGCGGGCGCGCATCCGCTCGTCATCATCATTGACTCCAGCGTGTCGGCGCTCCTGCCGACTTTCGCTGCGCTACAAGCCGAAGGCCGGTTGCGCCTCGTCTCGGCGGGAGACGTTGGAAGCGGGCTTGTGTTCTTCGATATCGGCTCGCGACGAGCGGTGATGAGCCGCGGCATCTACGTTTATCCCAACGGCGAGATTGGCTTTCATCCGGACGCGATCATACCTCCCAGTGATGAGGCGGGGACGCTCGCCGTCGCGATGGCGGAGTTGACTGGTGCCAACGACGCGTCCAGTTCGCCGACGGCGCTGCGGAGAGTGTCATCTCCAACCCGCGTGTACGCCCCGAGCAACGCTGCGCCGCCGGCCGAGATGCGTCTCCTGGCGCTCTACAGGCTATGGGGCGCGATCGAGTACTTTTTCCCATACCGGGACCTGGCGGACCGACCCTGGGACGACACGCTCGCGGAATTTGTGCCGGTGTTTCTCGCTGCAGACACGAGAGAGGCTTACGAAACCGCGGTACTGCGCCTCGCCGCCCGTATGCAGGACACACACGCTGGCGCCTCAGATTTACGCGCAACTCTGAATGCGGTTGCGCCCCAGGCGCCAAATTTCTCGGCGCGCTATATCGAAGGGCGCTTGGTTGTCGCAAGGCTGGAAGACGCCACGCTGCGCGATCGTGTCAGTGTAGGCGACGAGATCTTGGCCGTGGACGGCGTCTCCCTTGCGCAAATCGAGGCGCGACTTACGCCGCTCATTGCCCACTCAACCCCCCAGTCGCTGCGAAGGCGCCTCGCCTGGTTTGCGTTGGCGGGACCCCCAGGCGCGGAAGCGGAACTGAGGCTCCGTGGACAGGATGGAAGCACGCGCACAGTACGCGTCCCACGCCAGGAATGGCGGCGTCCAACGTCCGATGGCCCTGTGTGGCGCATGTTGGAAGGTGACATAGGCTACGTTGATCTTGAGCGCCTCACGAGCGGCGAGGCGAACCGCGCGCTCGACGAATTGGTAGATGCGCATGCTTTGATTCTCGATTTGCGCGGTTACCCGCAGGGAACGGCTTGGATTGTCGCGCCGCGCTTGGCGCGGCGGGGCGGCCCCATCGTTGCGGCGCGGTACCGTCGTCCGCTCTATATCGGACCACCCGCTTCCCCGCTGGAGACCTGGGCGTCGTTCGATCAGACGCTGCCGCCGCTTGAGCCGGGTCGAAGGAAATTTGAAGGGCCCATATTCGTGCTGATAGACGAGCACGCAATTAGCCAGTCCGAGCATATGGGCCTAGTCTTGGAAGCGGCGGCCGATGTCACGTTCGTAGGCTCGCCGACAGAAGGCGCAAATGGCGACATCACTTGGTTTTCCCTGCCAGGGGGACTGACTGTGCGGTTCACCGGGCACGACGTGCGCTGGCCGAACGGCCGGCAGTTACAGCGCGTCGGGCTTCAGCCTGATGTGGCTGTGTCGCCTACAATCGCCGGAGTGCGTACGGGTCGAGATGAAGTACTTGAAGCAGCGATAGCACTCGCGCGCCGCGGGGATTGACACTCAGAAAGGCGGCCATTGTCTTTCGGATCAGTTCCCTTCGACGTCTCGAATGGGGCCAGACTCGGACATCCGCACGATGTCCGGTGTCGCCGCGCGGACAGAGCGTGAAATCGCCTGGGAGCGAAATCCTACTTCCCTAGAATCTCCCAAGCTTCGTTCGATTTTCGTGCTTTTTCTCGCGTTTTCTGCACTTGACCGGTTCCGCCAATGTTCGTACGGACGCCTTGTAAATCAACGGTTTCTTGCGAAATCGGGCGCGTAGCTCAGCGGGAGAGCACTCCCTTCACACGGGAGGGGTCACAGGTTCAATCCCTGTCGCGCCCACCATTCCCGGCCTTATTTTTCAAGGGCCGGAGCGAAGTCTGCAAACTAAGTCTGCAAACTTTCGTTCTCGACCCGTCACTCCTTCGTTCCAATGAGACCGCGCTTCTGCTGGATCTCAACGGTGATTTTGGCGCTGTTTTGGACGTAGACTTCGCGGTTCATGGCGCTGTCCTTGTGCGCTGTCAGGTGTCGCACCTTGTCCAGCTCGACGCCCATCTCCTCGGCTTCGGTCGCCGCGCTATGGCGCAGATGGTCATAGACCCGCTTAGCGCCCCCGGCCTTCACCACGTGCTCTTGAAGCGTGACCATGTGGCCGCGCATGCGGCTGTCATCGACGACTGGTTCGTAGCGCATCCCAAAGGGATCGGTGACAAGGTAGAACGCGCCGTTGGCGTCGATCTCGGCGAGGAGCGCGTCGCTGAGCGGAATGAACGTCGCTTGACCTGTTTTTCCCCGGTCGAAGTCGACGCCGCGATAGCCCTCACGCTCCACGAGATGCTCGGCTTTGGTCCAGGTCATCACGTCAGTAGAGTCTGCTGCGGTCTCGTACATGAGGCGCACCAAGATCGATCCCCCAGGCCAAGTGCGCTTCTCCCTTTTGCCTGCCAGCGTCTGCCACCCGGAAACGGTACGGGCGATAGTGGAGTAGAGGTCGACATCTGCGCGCGACCAGCACTCAACTTTGGTCTTGCGCGCGCCCTTCATGCGCTTCTTGCTTTGTCGCTTCACGCTCGCCTTGCGGCCGTTCAGGGGGTTCGTCTCAAGCATGCTTTCTTCGCCTGCGATGCCGAACAATTGCGAAAGCGCGTCGCGAATGTTCTTTCGTTGGCCGGACGAGAAGGTGTTGAGGAAGTCGCGGACTTGCGCCGGCTTCATCGCTGAAACGGGAAGGTGGCGGATCGAGATGGACCACGCCAATATGTGTCGCAGCGAGCGGATGTAGAGCATCCGTGTGCGTGGCTTGCAGTTCAGCCATTCCTCACGAGATTTCGGATCGGGCCGTATCGCGGCATCTGTCGTGCCGATCTTTCCGTGCACTGCGTCGAGCAGGCCATTGCCGCCCCATTTTTCGATCAACCAAGGCACTGATCCAACGCGTACAGAGGGCGGCGCCTTTTCGTTCACGCCACGCCCGGTCCGCAACGCCTCGTAGAGCGCTGCGGCTTCTTCCTTGATGCGGATGATGCACGCCAGATCGTCGGGGCCGGTGCAGTAAGGTCTAGCCTGGGGCAGCTCGACTGTGGCCGGAAAGTCCGCCGGACGGAGGCGCTTGGGTACGTGAAATTGAATGAGCCATGTGCCCGCGGCGGCGCCGCGTTGCCGCTGATACTTTGGCACGACGTACAAGCCCATCCAGGGCCAAACGGATCGCTTCTTCATTTACTGTCCAGCCCTGATTGCTGGCCGGGTCTCTCCCGGCCAGTTGAGCTTCCACCTCCGTGCGTGTCCAGCGATCAAAGTCGATCTTGGGGGGAAATCTGCCCGCGGCGATCCGCCGGCGAAGTTGCTGGGCGTTCCACCCAGTACGAGCGCGTATTTCATCGCCGGTGATCCAATCCGTCGGTGAGCGATCATCGTGATTGTGTTCCGCACAGTGCGCCACGGTTCATCATCCTTGGTGCCGCGCGAACGCGGCTGGTTGTGTAAGCAAGCTGAGGACATCGATGGTGCCGTGGAATTTTGCCCTGGGAGCTGGCCGGAAACGCCGGGAAATGGCGGGAAACGGTCCGGAAACGCCGTTCACTGACGCGCGTGATCGCGCTCTTGCCGCCGCAGCCACGCGTCGCGTCCGTACGCGTTCCACTCGAGCCAGGATGCGAAGCCGTTCCCGAACTCAATTAGGACGGCAAACGCGACCGCAAGCATGGCTTGGCCCCACTCGCCGACACACACGCGCGTCAGCGCGTAGAGGAGGAGGAGCGGCGAACCCCAGCGGACCAGCACCCAAAGCGCAAGAAACACCGCGGCCGCGACGAGGAAGGGCTGCGGGATCGTTGGGAAGATCTGGAGCGAAGATAGGTCGAAAAGATTGAAGTGCATGGCGCCATTTCCTGAAAGGGAATGAGGCGCTGCTGTTCGACCGGGTTGGCTCCCGGATTCATTTTCTGGTCGTCCAGCCTGCGCGGACGCCGATCCTCGACGCGCTCATGCCAACACAAGTGCGCCACAGGCGCAAGCGCGATGCGCGCCTTAGCGATCGAGGCCAGGTGGCAGCTTGAGCGCTTTCGACAATTGTCGTGCGGGGTCTTGTGTGCGGGAGCGCACCAGCGCCTTGCGGATGTCGAGATGAAGCTCCATCGCCTTGAGGCGGCCCTGCCATTCCGGCTCGAACTGAAAGACATTGCGGCCCACATCGGTAGCGAGGCCGAGGCGCTTGAGTTCCTGCGCACGTGCCTTTAGCGCATCCGTCACTTCCGGCGACCGGTCCGGCGCCTGGAGGTGGGCGAGGCGAACCCGCCCTTGCTCATCAAGCTGGCCCTCGATCATGCGGTCCAGACGGCTTGGGCGATGCGCTCGTGCTTCCCGGTCCAGTGCCAGGCGAGCGTCGTCCCGCCCGCGCGGACCAAGACGCTCGGTGGCGATGTCCTGCGCCGCCGATCGGAAGCCATGGCTCACATACTCGCGGGGTATCACGAGATCGCGTCCATCCTCGTGCCGGCCACGCAGGATGATGTGCGTATGCGGGTTGTCCGTGTCCCAGTGATCGACCGCGATCCAAGTCAGTCGCGTTCCGAGGGCGAGTTCCGCCCGCCGCATTACCTCGCGGGTGTAGCTCTTCAGATCGCCGAGCCGGCCGCCGTTTTCCGCGGAGAGGATGAGCCGGAAGTGGCGCCGGTCCTCGCGCGCCCAAGCAGCTGCACGCGCGCCGCCATCGACACTGTCGTCCAGCGCATCGTAAAAGACGGACCGTTCGGCGCCGCGCTGGAGATTGCGCGCATTCGCATTCGCCGGCGCTTTGACTTCTCGCTCGCCGTTCACAGGCGCCTCGTCGCCAGACAGCGGCGCCGACGGCGCCTTGGCGGCCGCATCGCGCGCCACATAGCGGGCGTGCGCGCCAAGCGCTGCGCCGCCGCCTCCGCCATGGCCGAAATAATGGACCTTCACGATCGCGCGTTGGCGCGGGTCGAACTTGAACTTGCCGGTTCTGCCCAAACCCTTCGCGGCTTTGCGCGAGGAGCCGATGCGCTGCTGCAATTGAGACGACAGCGCGGGCGTTGCTCCGGCGCTGCTGCGGCCGCGTCCTTCGTGGCGGCCGGTGAGGCTCTCCGCATCAATTGGCCGCGCAATGCGCAAGCGCGAGCCGGGAGAGAAGGTCTCTCCGCGCATGGCGTCACGCAGCAATTTACTGAATCGAAAGGCCGGTGCGGTGATCGTCGTGGAAGTCATCGGTGCGATATTCGCCAGCACTGTGCGCGCACCGTGCGGCGCACTGTGCGATTGTGCTCCGCACGGTGCGTTTGCGCCAACGCATTCAACCGCTTGGCGTGTGCAACACCTCTCTCTTTATCTAGCCCTCCTAACTGCATCCGCCTTTCTCGACTTTTTCATGTGTTGGATTCCTCTGTTTTCAAATTGAGCACAGATTGCTTCGCGCTTCCACGTGTGTCCTGTCGTTGCATCGCGTTGCTGCTTTCGAG
>JBFWOC010000011.1:0-55465 GCA_050250735.1 Hyphomonadaceae bacterium | reverse complement strand
CCGCGCTTCCGCATCGGCCTCGATGAAAGCGTCGACCACGGTGTCGGAAATCCGGTCGGCGACCTTGTCGGGATGGCCTTCCGAGACGCTCTCGCTGGTGAACACGTAATTGCTGCGGGCCACGCGGCTTCTCCGGAAACGCACAAAACGGAGCGCCCTCATAAGGACAACCGGCCAAAGAGGCAATTTGCCAAACGCCGCGGGCGATCAAGGCGCGGGCTGCCGCCTTGCAGCTATGGATACCGATACGCCAGACAGGCGAATTGGCCGAAGCGGTGAGTGCGCTTAGGCGTCCGCTCATGTCGGCCGTCTCGAAAAGCTGGTGGCTGCGCTACTGGTAGCCCGATACCAGCGAACCGTTCACTGCCGGCGGCCTGTCAGCCATTGCAGCAATCTCCGGCGCCAGCGCAGGTAGCGGGAGCGGTTAACCACGGCTGAAAGATGCACGAGTTCGCCGCGCATGCTTTCGCGCTCTTGCTCGAGTTGCGACTTCTCGTTCTGCAATAGTCTTTCGCGGGTCAGCGAAGCTTGCATCATGCCCGCCGCCTTGCGTGCATCGCGCAGCGCGCGTGCAGCAGCGTCGACCGGCGTGTGCGCCGCGGCTCCGCCGTTCTCGCCGGGCGTAAGCGTGGCGAGTTCGGCTGCGGTTTGGCGCGCCAGCTCGACGAGCTCTTCGTTCTCTTCGGCGAGATGTTTCCTGCGCTGCTGCGAGGCCTCGAGCGCTGCTTCCAAATCCTGCCGGCGCACTTCTACGTCGGCGATCGCCTGCGCCAATTCCGAAACCTTCTGCTGCAACGCCGCCTCGCGGAGAGCTATGTCGGCCGCCGCCCGCCCCGCTTCACTCAGCGCCTGCTGCAATGCCGCCTCGCGGGCGGCCGCCTCAATTGCGGCGCGTTCGGCCGCCGCGCCCGCTTCGCTCAAGCCCTGTTGCAAAGCTGCCTCGCGCGTCGCGAGCGCAGCTGCGGCTTGCTCGCATGTCGCGACCGCTTCGTTCAGCGCCTGCTGCAACGCGGCCTCGCGTGCAGCGGCATCGGCTGCGGCTTGCGCCGCTGCCGCGCCCGCGTCGTTCAGCGCCTGCTGCAACGCGGCCCCGCGCGCTGCGGCATCGGCTGTGGCTTGTTCGGCGACAGCGCCCGCTTCGTTCAAAGCCTGTTGCAACGCCGCCTCGCGCGCTGCTGCTTCCGCTGCGGCTTGCTCCGTTGCTGCTCGCGCTTCGTTCAAAGCCTGTTGCAACGCCGCCTCGCGCGCTGCTGCTTCCGCCGCGGCTTGCTCCGCTGCTGCTCGCGCTTCGTTCAAAGCCTGTTGCAACGCCACCTCGCGCGCTGCTGCTTCCGCCGCGGCTTGCTCCGCTGCCGCGCGCGTTTCGTTCAGCGCCTGCTGCGACGCCGTCTCGCGCGCAGCGGCTTCCGCTGCAACCTGTTGCGCCGCCGCGCCAACCTGGCTCTGCTGCGCCTCCCACTCGCTTGCCCGCGCCTGCAGCGTCTTGATCTGTTCGGCGTAACGCGTGCAAACCTCGTCCGACGACGCCAGCTCCGCCTCACTGCGGGCGACCTCGGCTGTCAATTGCTGGATCCGCGTGAGCGCCGCGCGCTGGCGTGCGTCCGCCAGCGTGGCTTGATATTCGGCGGTGTCGAGCTTCTCCTGCAAAGCCAGCCGTTCGGCCAGCCACTGCCGTCGCTCCTGCGTGAACTTCTGGGCGCTGACCTCGAACTCGGCGGCCGCTTGCTCCGGCGGCGGCGGTTGCTGGCTGGGTTTTTGCGCCATACTCCGCCGTCTCTCTTGCGCTGACTCTTCGCTCAGTAAGACACCGCCGCGACGTTCGATCCATTCTTGGATCAAAGGCATCGAAGCCGGGTCGGTGTGGATCGTCTCGCCATCGAACAGCGCCTTGGGCGAGAGCATGAGCACGTGATGATCCGCCCCCAAACCTAATGCGCGCAGACGGGGGAAGCTGTGCTTTGCACCTGCAGCGAGAGTTACCTTGCGGTACTCGGCCGCACCCATGCTGGCGCCGTCGGCGAGCCGCTTGCGGTCTGCGGCCTCCGCCCGCCAGGGCGCTTTGCGCTCGCCCCGCAGCCGATCGAGCACATCGAGCAGATCAAGATCGCATTCCTCGTTGAGAAACGCATCCTGGATCGAGCGGCGGCCGTTGAGCTCGACGACGGTCACCGCCGCCGGCAAATCGTCGCCGATGCCGAATTGATAGGCCCAGGCCTGAAACCCGGCGTCGCGATAGGCCCGCATCAACGCCACCGCCGTGCCTGGCCAAGAGAGCGCATGGGCGCCGCGCGCAATCTCGGCGCTGTCCAGCTGCAGCACCTCTCGGGCCGTCAATCCATGCTTCCCGGCCGGGATTGCGCGATAGAGTTCGCGGCGCATCTCCACCAGCCGCTCGTAGGGCCGCAGCGTGATCGCCGCCGGGGCCTGGCGGGTCGGACTGCGCGGCGCGCGCGGCCGGCCGCTCGAGCGCAGCGATGCGCGTGTCTCCGCCGCCAGCTTGCCCGCCCGCCGGCCTTTCGCTCCCGCTGCTGAGTCCTGGTTTCGAGCGTCGTCGCTCATTGTCGAAGTCCTGCGCCCCGCCGCCCGGCAACGACCCTAAGACAGCCGCGTTAACGAAGCCACTGAGCCGGCCTAGGCTTTGCGTTTGTTGGAGCGGACCTGGGTTTCGATCCAGGCATAGGTGCGCTCGAGCCCGGCGCTCAACGGCTGCTCCGGCGCCCAGCCCAACCGCTCGCGGATCAGCCGGTTGTCGGAATTGCGTCCGCGCACGCCTTGCGGGCCAGGGATGTGCCGGATCTTAACCCGCTTGCCCGCCACGTTCATGATCATGTCGGCGAGGCCGTTGATGGTGACCATTTCCTCAGAGCCGATATTGACCGGGCCCTCGAAGTCGGAGCGCAACAGGCGCGTCGTGCCCTCGACGCATTCGTCGACATAGAGGAACGAACGCGTTTGCAGGCCGTCGCCCCATAACTCGATTTCGCCGCCGTCCGGCGCGGTCGCGATCTTGCGGCAGAGCGCTGCCGGCGCCTTCTCGCGTCCGCCGGTCCAGGTGCCTTCGGGGCCGAAAATGTTGTGATAGCGCGCGACCCGGACTTGCATGCCGTGATTGCGGCCATAGGCGAGATAAAGCCGCTCGGAGAAAAGCTTTTCCCAGCCATATTCGCTGTCCGGCGCGGCCGGATAGGCCGACGACTCGCTGCACACCGGGTTGTCGGGATCTTCCTGGTTGTAGGCCGGATACATGCACGCCGACGACGAATAGAAGATGCGGTTGATGGTGCGCTTGTGGCAGGCGTCGAGCACGTTGAGATTGATGGTCGCCGAGTTGTGCATGATGTCGGCGTCGTTTTCGCCGGTGAAGATGAAGCCGGCGCCGCCCATGTCGGCGGCGAGCTGATACACTTCGTCGAAGCGGCGATCGATGATCTGCTTGCAGAAGTGCGGATCGCGCAGATCGCCAATGACGAAATCGTCGGCTTCGGTTTCGGCGTATTCGTGGAACTTGAGATCCACCCCGCGCACCCAGAAGCCGTCCCGCTTCAGCCGCTTGACGAGATGGCCGCCGATGAACCCGCCGGCGCCGCACACCAAGGCCGTCTTCATATCCTGCTCCTTTGCCCGCCCCACCCGGCGGCCTCAGCCGACTGATACTGTGAGATTCCGCCAAGGCAAGAGCGCCGGGCGCCCTTGATCTGCAAGCAAAGCTCAATCCGGGCGCGGCGCAGCGTCCCTGAGCGAGGTGATCGGGGTTTCGACCGGCCACCAGAAGCCGTACGCCGGATCGTTCCATTTGATCTCGAACTGGGCGGCGCGGTCATAATAGCCGCTCTGCTTGTAGTGGAAGATCGCCTTCTCCGACATGACCAGAAAGGCGTTGGCGTGCTTGGGCGGGATGTAGACCTGCAGCCGGTTCGCGTCCGAGAGCGTGAAGGCGGCCCAACGGCGGTAGTGCGGCGCCTGCGGGTCGTTGTTGACGACGACGAAATAGAGCCGCCCGAGCGGACACGACACCAGCTTGGCGATGTTCATGTCGCCGTGAAACCCGCGCAGCACATGGCGGCTCGAGGTCGAATAATCGTCTTGGACAAAACGATCCTTGATTCCCGCCTCGCGGTAGAGCGCCTCGTTATAGGTTTCGACATAATCGCCGCGAAAGTCCTCGAACTGGGTCGGCGGATGGATCAGCAGGACGCCGTCGAGGGCGGTGGTTTCAACTTTGAGCATGCTGCTGCTCCAGCCTTACCCAGCCCGCGTCGCTGCAATAGAGAGCATCGGCCCAAACCATCACGCCGGATCGAACCTTGGCGTCCAGGAAATTGACGAACTTGTAGCCGTAGCCGTCAAACAAGCCGTGTATATCCCACGCGGTCGGTTGATCTCGATAGAGACGAACAAATTCCGCCTCGCACAGAACGCCCGTTATGCGCTGCTGCCGAAGCGCGTTTTCGGCGCCTTTCAGAAACATCGCCTCTCCGCCTTGCATGTCGAGCTTCACCAGGTCCGGCCACGGCGTCTCACCGGCGCTTACAAGAGAGTCGAGGCTGCGAACCGGCACCGTTTGGACAGCGACTTCGCGCACGTCCGATGCATCCGCCCACCTGTTCATGGCGCCCGGCTCCATCGGAAGCAGCGAGTGCGTGGCGTCGTAATTATTGCGGTGTAGCTGCGCTTGACCGTCTCTATCGGCCAATCCGACATCGAACAGACGCACGCGCGGAGTGTCTCCATACCTCGCTGTCAGCTTGGCGAAATTGGCGGCGTCGGGCTCAAACGCGTAGACCTCGGCATTGGGAAATGTCGCCAGCAATTCCGCCAAGACGAATCCGTGATGTGCGCCGACGTCGTAAATGCAAAGCCGCGCATTGCGATCGACAAGGTTCGCTAGCGCCTGAATTCCCTCCATGTTTGCCACGGTAGCTCACGACTTGTGCTTTGGGAATACTGCGCTATTGCCTAGCCAGCATGCGGAAAAATCCCATCCGGGTGAGCAGCCCGGCCCACCCGACGATCGAGCTGATCTCCTATTACGATGATCTCGCAGCGCTGTATCCGCATGCAGAACGCGCGACCAGGGAATGGTGCGCCAAGCATTTCCAGCCCGATTGGGTTGTTTTTGATGTCGGCGCCAATGTCGGCATCTATACCGTGTTGTTTTCCAAGCTCGCGCCCTACGGCCAAGTGCACGCCTTCGAACCGACATCGACGATCGAAATGCTGCAGACCAATTTGGAGCACAATGGCTGCGCCAACGTCACCGTTCATGCGGCTGCACTCGGGCAGGAAGCGGGCGCTCTGGAGGACAACATCTACCGCATCTGGGGCGCCGATCCGGAAAGACTCCCCTATCGGTTTGAAACGGTGGACACGCTCACGGAAAGCCTCGCTTTATCGCGCCTGGATCTCTTGAAGATCGATGTCGACAGTTTCGATTTCGAAGTGCTGCAGGGCGCGGTGAAAACGCTGGACAAGTTCGATCCGGTGCTGGTGGTGGAATTGAACCACGCGCTGTCACGCCGCGGACAAAGCAATACCGATGCGATCGCGTGGCTGGCCTCGCAAGGCTATGTGAGCGCGCTAGTGCTGGATTCCGACAACTTCGTTCTCTCCCGCGCGGGCTTGCCGGCGCAACCGGCGGCGCAATCGTTTTCGCTCCAGTTCCCGCGCGAGGCCGAACATTTGCGCGCACCGCTCAGCGGCGCCGAGACCCTGAATCTGGCCGTCCACAACGACGCGGCCGTGGCGGAAATTCCGGCGGCGGCAGGTGTTCCGGCTGACAGCTCTACGATGTGGAACAGGCGCATCGTCACTCCTGCCGGGCAGTGGGCGCTGGCTGTCACGGCGCCATTGCCGGGCAATTCCGGCGAGGAGATCGCCGTCGACGTCTATTTCAAGCTGCGCTCGGGCCGCGTTGGGCTTGGGATATTGAACGCAAGCCTGAGCGCGTTCGTCGGCAACGAAACCGAGGCGCGCGCCTCGGTCAATGTCGCATGCGTGACGCTGCGGCCGCACGAGACGAGCGGCGAATTGTACTTCGCCGTGCGCAACTGGTCCCGGACCGGCGCGCCTTCCGAGATCGACATCTTCGCCCTGCACGTCCGCTCGCGCGCCAGCCATGACTGCTGATCTGGCGATTCAGGTGGTGGAGGCCGGTTGCCTCGGCCGCCATTTGGGATTCGGCGAGGTGTTCGTTCCCGCATTGAGTGCGACCGAAAAATCGCTGAGCGAATGGCGCATGGAGGACGACGACGCGCCGATCCTGGCCTATCTTTATCGCAACTTCCGTCCCAAGCGGCATCTCGAGTTCGGCACCTGGCGCGGCTTTGGCGCAACGCTTTGTGCAACTTCGTGCGACGCCCATGTCTGGACCGTCAACCTTCCGGAGGGCGAAAACCTCGAGGGCCGTCCGGCTTATACGTCGTTGGCGGAAGGACTGCCCGCCCTCGCCGGCGCCGACGTGTTCCAGCACGAGGGCAAGGCCTATGTGCGCACCGATTCCGGCCCGTTCATCGGTCACCTCTATCGCGACGCCGGCCTCGCCCCTCGCGTCACCCAAATTCTGGCCGACAGTTCCGAACTGCCGCTGCACAAATTCGACCACGATTTCTTCGACACCTGCCTGGTGGACGGCGGTCACGAGGGGCATGTCGTCGTCGCCGACTCTTTGCGCGCACTGGGTTGGCTGCGTCCCGGCGGGCTCTGCCTTTGGCATGATTTCTGTCCCGACCCGCAGGTCCAGGCGACCAGCCCGGCGGCGGCGGGCGTCACGCTCACGCTATTGGAGCATTGGCCCAGGCTGGCCGCACTGCTGGATCGGGCCTATTGGGTCTATAAGAGCCATCTGCTCATTGGAGTGAGGAAACAGCATGCGCCGCTGGCCGATCTGCTCGATGACGGCCGTGCGCCGCTGGGGCGGGCTGCCGCGAGAAAAGCGAGCGACGCATTGATGAAGAGCGCTCCCGATAAGCAGGTCTATCTGAAGGAACAGCCGCTCTACACCCGCCACGTCATCGCCGCCTGGCGCCTCGGGCGCCATGACGCGGTGGTCGAGGTCGGCGGTCATCTGACGCCGATGGCGAGCTTCTTCCGCGACGTGCCCGGCGAATATTACCTGGTCGATCCGCGGTGCGAGCCGCTGGAGGCGGAGATGCTGCTCGGCCAGAAGTGCAAAGTGCGCCAGCTGCCGATCGATCTCGACAGCTTCGATGCGAGCAAGCTCGCCGGCAAGGATTACGCCGTCGTCTTCCTCGGCATGCAGCTCGATGCAAGCGCCAAATCGGCGGCGCAATACGTCGACACCATCGAGAAATTGCTGCGGCTGCTGGCCGGCTCGTCGCGGGCGGTGCTGGAGTTTCCGTCCGCTTGGGGCCCTTCCAGAGTGCTGATGGACATCATCGTCTCGCTGTTGCGCCCGACGATCGATTACGAAGTGACGCTCGATCTGTCGCAAATCCGCGACGACGACGGCGATCGCCACGCTCTGCCCGAACGGCTGATCCGGCGCCTGTTCGTACTGTCGGAATTCGCGCCCTATGCCGGCGACGAAGCCTCGCGGTCGCTGATCTTCAGCGCGCTCTATGGCGCGGCGGGACGGGCGCTGGCGAGGATCGATCAGATGGCGCCGCTGAACGGCGCCTTCGATCCCCGGCACTGGACGGGGGAAGGCGGCGGACAAGTGACCCACCGGCCCGACGGCGTGATGGTCGCCGGGACCGCTCAGCGCTGGGCCTACGCCGCGGCGCTGCGGCTCGGCGAGGCCGCCCGCCAGCAGGCCGTGTTGGCGCTCGAACTGGAAATGCACGTCCGCGAGGGTGTGTTCTACGCCGCCATCTGCAACGAGGACCTGAGCGAGATTTTCGTACAAAAAGAACTGCGCGGACCCGGCCTGGCCAAAGCGGTTCTGGAGGTCACTGCGCCGGCGACGCAGAACACGTTGTTGCTGCGCAGCGGACCGGACGACGCGCGCCCGCGCGGCCGCATCGTCAGCTTGACCGTGCGGGGCTTCGGCGGCTGAGCAACCCGCGCGCAGCCCGCACCCTTGCGAACGGCCGATAATTTTGCCACCCCATTCCCGCAATGGCGCGGAGGCGGCGGACGGGCTCGAGGTCCGCGGCGCGTGGGGACGAGGGACAGGTCTTGCAGCGGATTATGGTGACCGGCGGGGCGGGCTTCATCGGCTCAGCCCTGGTTCACCGCCTGCTGGCGGAGGCCGACACGCGCGTGCTCACCGTCGACAAGCTCACCTATGCCGGCAACAAGGCCTCGTTGCGCGAGGCGCTCGCCCATCCGCGCCACGAGTTCGTGCAGGCCGACATCGCCGACGCCGATGCGATGGAGGCCGCCTTTCAACGCTTCGCCCCCGACCTCGTCTTCGATCTCGCCGCCGAAACCCATGTCGACCGCTCGATCGACGGTCCCGCCGCCTTCGTGCAGACCAATGTCGTCGGCGTCGCGGTGCTGCTGCAAGCGGCGCAGAAGCATTACGAGGCGCTCGCCGACGACGAGCGGGCGCGCTTCCGTTTTGTACACATCTCCACCGACGAGGTCTTCGGCGCACTGGGCGAGGCCGGCGCCTTCACCGAAGACACCGCCTATGCGCCGAACTCGCCCTATTCCGCCAGCAAGGCCGGCGGCGATCATCTGGTGCGCGCCTGGCGTGAAACCTACGGCCTGCCGGCGCTGATCACCAATTGCTCCAACAATTACGGTCCGCGCCAGTTTCCGGAAAAGCTCATTCCGCTGACCCTGCTCGCGGCGCTGCAAGGGCGCCCGCTGCCGGTCTATGGCGACGGCCGCAATGTGCGCGACTGGATCTATGTCGACGACCACGTCGACGGCCTCATCGCCGCCGCCGCGCGCGGCCAGCCGGGCGGACGCTACCTCTTCGGCGGCCGCAGCGAAGTGCGCAACATCGAGCTGGTGCGCGCGCTCTGCGCCGAACTCGAGCGGCAGCGGCCCTGCCCGCGCGCCGGCGGCTATGTGGGCCAGATCGCTTTCGTGACCGATCGCAAGGGCCACGATTTTCGTTATGCGATCGACGACAGCGCCACCCGGTCGCGGCTCGACTGGGCGCCGCGGCGCAACCTCGAAGCCGGCTTGCGCGACACGGTGGCGTGGTATCTGGCCAACCAGGACTGGTGGGCGCCGCTGCTCGAACGCGCTGCGGCGACGAACACGGCGAAAGCGCCGCGGCCGTGAAATATTCCGTCGTCGTCCCGATCTATAATGACGGCTATCTTGCCGAAGCGCTTTGCGAAGAGGTGCAGCGCGTATTTGCGCCCATGCCTGGCGGCATGGAACTGCTGTTCATCAATGACGGCAGCAGCAACGACTCGCTCGACATCCTGCTCGCACTGGGGTCGCGCTTCTCGTTCGTCCGCGTGATCGATCTGTCGCGCAATTTCGGCCAGCATTCGGCGCTCGCCTGCGGCTTCCGCGAAGCCAAGGGCGAGATCGTGGTGCGGATGAATGTCGACATGCAGGACCCGCCGGCGGAGACGCCGAAACTGCTCGAAGTCATGCAGCGCGACGACGCCGACCTGGTGGTCGGGCAATACCAGCAGCGGCGCAGTCCGATCCTCAACAAGTTGACCGCATACGGCTATTACGCGCTGTTCAAATTCCTCACCGGTCTCGAGGCGGAACAGAATACCTCGGCGTTGCGGGTGATGAGCCGACGCTTCATCGATGCTTACAATTTATTCACCGAGAAGTCGCGTTTCCCCCAGGGCCTCGATCTCTGGCTCGGTTTCAAGCAGCGTTACGTGCCGATCGAGCATCGCGCGCGCGCCGACGGCAAATCCTCCTATACGACGCTCGGCCGGCTCAGACTGGCGCTGATGGGGCTGTTGTACTTCTCGGACCGCCCGATCATGTTGCTGACCGGCTTCGGCGTCGTGTGCGCCATCGGCGGTCTGCTACTGGGCGCCTTCGTGGTGCTGGAGCGCATCTTCGGCGGAGCGCTGATGCCTGGATACGCCTCCATCATCGTTCTGGCGCTGACGACGTTCGGTATTCAATTAGCGAGCATCGGCCTGATCGGTCTATACATCGGCCGGATCTTTCGCGAGGTTCAGAACCGGCCTCTTTATCTGATAAGGGAAATCTATGGCCAAGAGTGACAAGGGCGGGCGCCACGAATCCGCGGTGGTTTCCTACTCCAACGAGGACTCGATCGGCGCGCGCTCGCAGATTTTCGAGCGCATGCTGTCGTATCAGGCCACGCCCGACGAGCGCGAGCGCTCGCTTGGCCTGTTTCTCCGCGGCTCGCTGCTGGCCCGCATCCTGGCGATCGGGCACATCTACCAGAAGATCGTCGATCTTCCCGGCGCCGTCTTCGATATCGGCACCTGGCGGGGCCAGACGGCGGTGCTGTGCGAGAACTTCCGCGCCATCTACGAGCCGCTCCACTTCAACCGCCGCATCGTCTGCTTCGATACGTTCGAGGGCTATGTCGGCTTCTCCGACCGCGACAAGGCGACGGCGCTGCACAAGGAAGGCACCTACAAGGTCGGCGGCGATTCCTACGCGGAGTATCTTCGCGAACTGCTGGTGCTACACGAGCAGAGCAACATCGGCGGCCACAACAATGGCAAGCACAAGGTAATCGCCGGCGATTGCCGCGAAACCATCCCGCAATTCTTCGCCGACAATCCCGGCGAATTCGTCGCCCTCGCCTTCTTCGACGTGAACGCCGTCGAACCGACGGCCAAAGCCTTCGACGCTGTCTATCAGCGACTGGCGCCCGGCGGCGTGATCGCGTTTTGGCAACTGACGCGCAACATCATCCCGGCTGAAGGCCGCGTCTATTCCGAGCAGATTCTGCCCAACGTGCCGCATGTGATTCAACGCACGCCGACCTACCCGGGCTTGTGCTATATTGAGAAGATCTGATGGTTCACTCGGTCATCCTCGGCAACGGCATCGTCGCGCTGTCTACCGCGTTTCGCCTGGCGCAGCAGGCGAAGACGGAAGACCGCATTACGATTATCGGCCGGCCTGCGCGCGAGGGATCGGCGACGCTGGCGGCCGCGGCCATGCTCAACTCGTTCGCCGAGATCGAGGCGGGCGGGCTCGAGTCCGAGATCGACCTCTACCGCTTCGAACTGAGCCACCAGGCCACGCGCATGTGGCCCAAGTTCGAGGAAGACATCATTCGCGCCGGCGGCTCCAATCTGCCGTCCAAGTGCGCGGCCTGCCAGGTATTTACCGGCGGCTGCTACGATCGCGGCACCTATATCGTCAACAATACCGCCGCCGACGATCTCGACGATGAGAATTACGACGCCATCGTCGAGGCGCTGGTCGCGTTCAACGAGCAGCACGAGCACGTCTCGCCGCGCGATATCCCGAACTACAAGCCGGAGCAGCGTTATCGGGCCACGCGCGCCGTCTACATCCCGAACGAGGGCTGGCTCAATCCGCGCATCGTGATCGAGAAGCTGGACAAGGTGCTTGGGCTCTACCCGCAAGTCGAGTTCATCAACGATCATGTCGCCAAGCTGAAAGCCGCGCAGGGCAAGGTGACGGGAGCGGAACTCAGCGACGGGCGCGTCATCGAAGGCGACGCCTACCTGCTGGCGACCGGCGCCTCGGTGAGCGACATCCTCGACGCCAGCGATATCGGCGTGCCGATGCAGCGTGTCTTCTATGGCGTCGGCACTTCGCTCGAGATCAAGAGTCCCGACCATCCGCACCAGAAGTGTGTGCGGACGCCCAATCGCGGCCTCGCCTGCGGCATCTATAGCGTGCCGTATTTTCAGGGCCCCGGCGTTCCGAACGACCATATCCTGATCGGCGCCAGCAATTTCATTTCACCGTGGCCTTATCCTTACGGGCGGTTGACCAGCGTCGAGGGCCTGACGCGCGCGGCCATGGCCGAGCTCAACGCCAATTTCTATCGCGCCGATCTGGTGCGCGTGAACGTGGGCTGGCGGCCGACCAGCCAGGACACCTATCCGCTGATCGGCAGGACCTCGCTCAAAAACCTCGTCATCGCAACCGGCACCAAGCGCGACGGCTTCCACCTGGCGCCGCTGCTCTCCGAGCAGATGGCGGCGCTGATGCTCGGCCAGAAAGTCGACGAGCGGCTTGAAGTGTTCGCGCCGGAGCGCAAGCCCCTGCGCACGCTAACCCGCGAGCAGGCCGTCGAGAAGGCGGCGCGCCACCAGATCAGCGCAGCCTACCAGCACGGCTATTCGCCTTCGCGCAGCCGCATGCCGGAAGCGGTGATCCAAATGCACCGCGACGCGCTGGAGAAACTGCACGATCAAGTGGGCGCGAAAGATTGGGGCATCCCCCCGGAAATGCTCGACATGTACCGCTACGGACATGCGAAGGCGTGATGCAAGGCGCGAGCGATCCCCGGATCGAGAGCATCAAGCGCAAATACCTCGAAGGCGGCGGCGAAGAGAGCAATTTCGCGCTCGCGCTCGAGGAGGCGCAGTTCGGGTGGGCCGAAATCCGCGCGCACTTGCCCACAGAGGGCCGGTGCCTTGAAGTTGGCGCGGGACCGGGGCTGCTTTCATGTATTGCAGCTCTATCTTCGCCGGCCCTCGCCGTTGTCGCGCTCGAGCCGGTCGCCGAGGGTTTCTCGCATTATGAGGGCATCCTGCAGCAGGTCGACGCTGCCAAGCCCGGCAATCTCAGCATCCGCCGTCTGCGCTTCGAGGAAGCGCCAACCAACGAGCGCTTCGACTTCGTTTGGTCGGTCAACGTATTCGAGCATCTGGACGACTGGCGCGCGGCCGTCGCCAAGGTGTGCGACATGCTGGCGCCCGGCGGATCAGCAATCATCCTCTGTCCCAACTACGATATCGGATACGAGCCGCACTTTCGGCTGCCGATCGTCTGGTCGAAGAATGTCACAGCGTCGCTGTTCCGCAGAACGATAGAGGCCCACGAAGACAAGAACCGTACTCACGGTCTGTGGAATTCGATCAACCTGATCGGAGTGCGCGACCTCAACGCATTGCGACGGCGGCTGCCGCTTCCGCTTGAAGTAGACGGCTCGATCACGGCCAGGATGCTGCAACGCATCGACGAAGATTCCTCGTTCGAGCAGCGTCAAGGCTGGTTTGCCCCGTTCGTGCGCGCCGCACGGCGCACGGGAATTATGAAACTGGTCGCGAAACTCCCGGCGCAGATCCAGCCGTACATAGCCATCCGGATCGGGCCCGCGTGACTATGCGTCCGTGCGCGAGATGGTCATGCAAAAATGGTCGTACGGCACGCGGAAGAAATCGTTGTAGAGCTTGGTCTGCACCCGGCACTGCGTTTGATCGACGAGCGCGAGATAGCCTTCCGGCGTGCGCACGTTCTTGCCGGAATCGAGCGCGTTGAACAGCCAGGCGACCGGGCGTTGGCGAGGCACATAGACAGGGTCGCTGGTAATGATGCGCCCGCCTGGCGCGAGCAGGTCGAGCAGCGATTTCAGCAATTGCTTCGATAGATCATCATCGATGTGATGCAGGATCGCAGCGACATTGATGAGATCGAACTTTTCACCCTCGGCCACCTTCATCTTCGTCACGTCGCCGCGCAGGAAGCGGCCGCGGTGGCCGTATTCGGCTTTCGCGAACTCGATATGGCGCGGATTCATGTCCATGCCGGTGTAATCGACGTCCGGAAGATAAGGGACGATGGTGCCCGGCCCGCAGCCGACGTCGAGCATGCGTTGGCCAGCGCGCGGACGCAGCATTTCCGCCACATAGCGCTCGCGGGCGGCGTGCGAGCCGAGCATCGCATGCAGGCCCCGATAGAAGGCGGGAAAAGTGACGATCCGGTAGATGTTCTCGATACGCTGCGCCATTGCCCGTCACCCCGCACCCTTGACGCTCGCGAGCATCAATACGCCAGCCACGATGAGCGCGTTACCCAGCAGGCCGACCCACGAAAATGGTTCGCGTAGAAACACGATCGCAGAGAAAAACACTAACGGATAAGTCAGCGCCGCGAACCCGAATGCCTGCGAAAGCGGCAGCCGCGAGACCCCGCCGTACCACAACAGGCTGGCTACGAGGAGCGTCAGCCCGCCTGCCCATACCCGCCAGTCACGCAACAGAATGCCGAAATAGCTGGCGAGTTCGGGCGGCGAGAACGGAATCGCGCCGTGCACGCTGAGCCGGCTCTTGAGCACGATCTGCGCGACCGTCAGCGCCGCCACCGCGATCAGAATAATGACGATACCGCTGATGCGTGTATCGCTCATGCGGACGCCGCCTCCGAAGTGCGCGCGGCGCCGAAGCTCATGAAGCGCGCCGCGTCCGGGCCCTCATTGAACAAGAGATCCAGGATGGAAACCGCCGGATCGAACGGCTGATGCCGCTGGCGGTAGGGGGCATAGCCCGAATAATCCATGTATTCCAAGGTCACGCCCGCCCGATCGAAAGCGCCGGTCTGGACGTAGTCTCTAGCACTGGGGCCGCTGAGATAGCGAGTCGCACCGCGCGAGCGGCACAATTGGACAACGCGTTCGGTCGGGTCGCCGGTGTCAACCGCTTCGGCCTGGCTGATCGGCGTGGTGATGCCGAGGATCGCGCAGACGCCGTCGATGAAAATGCGATTGACCGTGGCGAGCATCGGCTCGTCGGCGGCGCGCCGGTAGAGTTCGGCGAACACGCTTTCATAGTGCGCAAAATGGGGCGCGCGCGCGTAGGTTTGGCTGAGCGTGAGCCAATGCTTGCGGGCCCAGCGCGGATCGCTGATCATAGCCTCATCGATGTTCTGGATCGCTTTGTCGGCGGTGCGAACCGGAATCGTGAGCCAGATGCCGTCACCGCCGTTTGGAATGCGGTTGCGGTTGCGCCAATCGTTCTTGGTGTACTGAACATTGTCCAGCAGCACGAACTCGTCGACCAGTCCGATAATGTCGAAATAGCCCCGCCAAGGTATGTAGTTCGACTGCAGGATGGCTATGCGCTTGCTCACGTACCGACCTGTCCCTGCTCCGGATTGCGCGCCGCTCACGCGGAGCCTTCGCGCACGATCTGCAACAAATAGTCCCCGTACTCATTGCGGATTGCACCGGCAAGCGCCGTCACCTGCTCGGCGCCGATCCAACCGTTGCGGAATGCAATTTCCTCGAGACAAGCCACTTTCAGTCCTTGCCTGCGTTCGATGGTGCGGACGAATTCGGCGGCCTCCAGCAGACTGTCGTGGGTGCCGGTGTCGAACCAGGCGTTGCCGCGCCCGAGCATCTCGGAATAGAGCCGCCCGGCCTCGAGATAGAGGCGGTTGAGATCGGTGATCTCCAGTTCGCCGCGCGCAGACGGCCGCAGCGAGCGCGCCAAATCGGTGACGTCATTGCTGTAAAAGTATAGCCCGGTCACCGCCCAGTTCGAACGCGGCTGGGCCGGTTTTTCCTCGATCGAGATGACCCTGCGCGATGCATCCAGTTCGGCCACGCCATAACGCTGCGGATCGCTGACGCGGTAGCAGAACACGGTGGCGCCATCGCTGCGCTCGGCGGCCTGGCGCAGGCGGCCGCCGATCTCGCCGCCGAAGAAGATGTTGTCGCCCAGCACGAGCGCGACGCGCTCGGCGCCGATGAAGTCCCGCCCGATCAAAAACGCCTCCGCCAGACCCGCCGGCCGCGGCTGCACCGCGTAGCTCAACGACAGACCCCACTGCCCGCCATCGCCGAGCAAGCGTTCGAATTGCGGCCGATCGTGCGGCGTCGTGATCACCAGTATGTCGCGTATGCCAGCGAACATCAGCACCGACAGCGGATAATAGACGAGCGGTTTGTCGTACACCGGCAGCAATTGCTTCGAGACCGCATGAGTCAAGGGATGCAGGCGCGTGCCCGATCCGCCGGCGAGGACTATTCCCTTCATCGTTGAGCCATCGCACATTGCGCTTTCATTTCCTAGAGCATTGATCTTTAATCGCAACACTCATCGTGGGCGGCGTGGGGGACGCGAATGCCTTTGCTGTACGAGAAGCACGCATGGCTTGCGCCTGTGCTCATCGCCATGCTGGCGCTGGCGGTGCTCACTCAGCTCAATCCCGAAATCGGCTTCGGCAACGGCACCGGATGCGACGCCTGGTATTTCTTCGGCATCTATCGGCATTATTCCGATTTCGGACACCTTCAGGAATGGTACCAGCTGCAGCGTTACAGCGCGCTCGTGCCGTGGATCTACATCGATCCATACTTGAACGGCGTCGACGCAGTGACGGTGCGGATGTGGACCTATTTCATCGTCACGGCGCTGGCGTTTTCCTATGCCGCACACCGGCTGTTTTCGCCGGCCGCCGCCGCCGCGGCGCTTCTGCTTTTCGTCCTTGGCAAGCTGTTTTTGGGCGCGCTCTCGACCGATTACGTCTCGGTCGCCGGCGCAATGTGGGGCGCGCTGCTGCTGGCGGCGACGGCGCAGGCCGCGTTATCCGCGCGCGGGCCGTGGTGGGGGCTGCTGTGCGGCCTGATCGCAATTTGCGCATTGTCGACGCACTTGCCGGTCGTACTCTTCATCTTCTCCACGCCGTTTCTGTTTTTCGTGAACCTGAACCACTGGAATGCCGCCGGTCTGGTCAGGTTTGTCGGCTTCGGCGTCGCCTATCTCGCCGGCGCATTGGCCGGCGCCGCCCTGCTGGGCGCCTATAGCCTCTCGCTGGGCAACGATTTCCTGTTCTTGATCTCGAATATTTCGGCAGGCGCCGCTTGGGTCGGCATCATGACAACCTATCGCCAGACTTGGGCATGGATCGTCGAAGACGCCAATTTCTACCTGCTGGCGTGCGTGAGCGTGGTCAGCCTGGTGGCGCTGGCCACGGCAGCAAGAAAAGCACTCGCGCGCGACGCCGCTGCGACGCAATCGGCCGTAGTGCTTTTGGTGTTTCTGGCCATGACCGCGGCGATCTTCGCATGGGAGAGCACCGGGCTGCAGGCGCTGCGTGGCGACGTCTATGCCGCATTCATGTATCCGATGGTGTTCCTGGCGATCGGCGCGATCCTGCACCGGTTCGCGGCGCTGCGGGCGGCGCGGCCCGCTTTCGTCGTCGCCGGATCTTTGGCCATCGCCGTCGTGCTGGTGCTTGCCGCCGACCTGATGACGGCCGGAGAGTTGAAGACGCTGCCGTTCTTCCTCGGCGGCGGCGCGGTGCTCGTCGTCGGCCTTCTGCTCTCTGAACGGCGATTCGCCGCCATAGCTGCGTTGGCGGCTTGGCTCACGCTCGGCGTCGTGACTTTCCCGCCGGGTTATGGCCGCGAAGTGTGGGGGTCCCCGGTATCGTGGCGCAGCGTGTACGAAATCATGGACGAGGCCAACGACTTCCTCGGCACGGTCGAATTCGATCGATATCCTAAATTCTGGATGGACAGCACCGGCCCGGCCACCATGTTCCTACCCCGCACGTTCATGCAATGCGCCGATTACCCGGGGAGCTTCCCATCTCTGCACAAAAACTGGGGCAATCTCGGCAGCTGGTTTCCAGCGATGGGAGATATAGCGGAATACTACCTGGTCGACGGCGACCTGATCGTTTTGACCGGCAGCGGCAGCAACCTCGCGGCGACTGCGGACGCGGCGCTCGAACCTTTGAGTATCGATATCGAACCTATCGCCGAGCATGCGTTCGAGCGCAGCGGCGCTCAAGGCAACAGCATCGCAGTCGGACGCGTGACGGTGCGCAGTCCAGAGTCCTGATCCAATCCGCCGGAAAAGCCGCGCTCCAACTCTCCGGCGGAATAGACATGCAACGGCGTCGCGTCGGTTGCAGCATCCACGGCGTTCTCGATGTCGAGGATGGCGTACTGATACGCCATGACGCGCCCGCGCCATGCGTCGCGCGTGAGAAGCTGGTAGCCGATTCCTTCCGCTTGCAGCGCCTCGAGGCCCGCATCGATCTGGGAAGCCGTCGGCGCCATCAGCACCAAGAAACCGGCGTTGCGAACCTCGGTCTCGTCGTCCTCGGTGAGGTTCGGCAGGCCTCCGCCCTGGGGGTCAAGCAGCGAGTAACCCCAGAACAAGAAGGATGTGATTGGCATATAGGCGCGCGGCGCCGGAGTGGGGTGCCAGATCACAAGCCGCCCCTCTTCCGGCGGCGCATATCGACCTGCGAGCCGCAGCAGCGCCGCTCCGCCATTGCGCGCGTCGAGTTCGATCGCCCGATTTTCCGGCATATGCATGCGCGCAAAGAACGCATTTTCGACCCGGTAAGGCGAATGGGCGCACAGCAGCACGAACGCGGCCAGGGCGAAGGGTCTCGCGGGCCGCAACGCCGCGACGCCGAGTACGATCGCCAACAGCGCCGCCAACTCGAGGTCGAGGCTGTCCCAGACAAAAACCAATCCCGGCAGCCAGAATTGGGCGGTCACGAAAAATCCGAGCACCAGCGCGACCAGCACCGAGACCGTGATCGTTCGCGCTCGCGGGCTCAAGCCAGAGAGGCTGGGCGCCACCAATGCTGTCCAACCGATCAGCACCGCCGGAAATGCATACGAAATTCCCCAGGGCGTGGCGAGCGTCGACATGCGCAAGACAAAGTGCATGAAAGCCAGTCCGCTGCAGACGATCGCCAGATAGACGAAGGCAGCCAACTGCAAGCGCCGCATCTCCGGCGCAGCGCCGTCGCGCGGGCCTGACGCGAGGATCGCCCCGAGCATCAACAGCGTCAGCAATGGCGCGAGCACATAGTAATTTCCGTCGTCGAGAATGTCGGGCAGCGGCGCGAACCACGCCGACGACCCGCCGGCAAGCAAACGGGATCCTTGCACGATGTTGATCGTCTCGAAAAATGGACCCATCACCGGAAAGCTCAGGTAGACGGCCACGCTCATGACCGCATAGGTCGCGATAAATCCCGCGGAGATCAGAAAAAGCCTGCGCGCCAGCCGCCATGGCCGGAACGGAAGCATGATCGCCCAACTGAAGAGAAACGCCCCTCCGATCGCCAGGCTGAGTGAGCCAGAGTTGACCGCAAGAGCGAAGAACGCGCCGGCCCCGAGCGCCGTCCATACTGAGCCCCGCCGATCCAGTGCAAGGCAAAACGCCGCCAGCAAATAAGTGAGAGCGATGCCGTCGGTATAATCCCAAAGCAACTCACGCAGCAGCCAGGGGCCCACGCTCGCCACAACGCTCATGAATACAGCGGTGGCCGTCCCGAACCACGCCCGCACCATGAAGAATACCGAACTCGACAGCAAAATCAGCAGAAGCCCGCGCAACACCATGTAGCCGAGCTCGCTGCCGAACAACGACGACAACAGAGCGGCGGGAACGATGTAGGAGACGCGCGTCGCATAGTAGGTCGCGCCAAACCGTTCGGTAAGCTGAGCGTAGTCAGTGGCTAACCCGGCATAGACTCCTGGATCGATCTCCCGCGACTGCAACACGGGCGCCGGCGCCATGAGCAGAACAAAAATCGGCACGACGATGGAGCACAAGATCGCCAGCCACGCCGCCGGCGGGAAGCCGAACACGCGCTCACCTGCGGGCGCGGCTGATTGGGCCGGCTCATCGGGTTGAGAGAGCCAGCGCCAGAAAGCAAGCGGCCAGTTCATCTGGCGTTGGTTACAAAGAACGTACGCGCAGCGCCGACAACGTCGGCAACATCGTCACGACTGAGCCCTGGCCACAGCGGCAAGCGCACGAGGCCGTCGCCGGCGCGCTCCGAATTCGTCATCGGCGAGCCGATACGGCCGAACCTGATGCCGGCCTTGCTGCTGTGCAGCGGCACGTAGTGAAAAGTGGTCTCGACGCCCTGCGCGCGCATGTGCGCCATGAAGGCGTCGCGCCGCTCGAGACTGTCGAGGACGAGGTAATAGAGGTGACCGTTATGCACCGCGCCGTCCGGCACGACGGGCCGAGCCAAGAAACCCTTGCGCTCGAGGTCGGCGAAGGCGTCGTGATATTGGCCCCAGATCGAAAGGCGCTGCGCGTTGATGGTCGAAACGTCCTCCAGTTGCGCCTGCAGCAGCGCCGCGGTGATCTCGCTCGGCAGGAACGAGGAGCCGATATCGACCCAGGTGTATTTGTCGATCTGGCCGCGCAGGAATTTCGAGCGATCGGTGCCCTTCTCCCACATCACCTCGGCCCGCTCGATCAATCCTGCGTCGCCGAGAATGAGGGCGCCACCCTCGCCCGACGATACATTCTTGGTGTCGTGGAAGCTGAGCGCGCCGGCCGCGCCGATCGTCCCCAGCGCCCGCCCGTCGGGCGCGCGCGCGCCGATGGCCTGGGCGGCGTCCTCCACGATCGCAATGGCATGCTTCGCAGCGATCGCTTCGAGCGCCGGCATGTCGCAGGCGACGCCGCCATAATGCATCACGGCGATGGCGCGCGTGCGCGCAGTGATCGCCGGCTCGATCCATCGCGGATCGATGTTTTGCGTTTTTGGATCGATATCGACAAACACCAAACGCGCCCCGCGAATGGCGAAGGCGGTCGCTGTCGAGGTGAAGGTATAGGAAGGCAGGATGACCTCGTCGCCCTCGCCGATACCGAGCAGCAGCGCGGCGAATTCGAGGGCTGCCGTACAAGACTGGGTGAGCAGCACCGGCTTGCCGTCAAACGCCTCCGATAGCAGCTGTTGTGACTTCTTGGTGAAGTTCCCGCCGCCCTGCCGGCGCGCGAGGCGCAGCGCGGCGGCCACATAGCCATCCTCGTTGGCCGACCGCCATGGCCGATGAAACGGGATCGGTTGCCGCGCGCTTGCCAAGTTCGCTCTGTCCCCCAGCCTCGGCGAACCGGTAGCCGAAACGCGCGCCCACGCCAAGGCGGCGCGCTGTATCCGGGCGCGTCCCGACCCTCGACTTACAAGATTTTTTGGCTATGGTCCGCCGCCTAGGACATGGGTCAGCACGCGGCCGCCGGGCGGACGCAAGAGTGGGGGAAGCTTCGAATGCGCATTGCTGTGATCGGCCTGGGAAAGCTCGGGTCGCCGTTGGCCGCCGTTCTGGCTTCCAAGGGCCACACCGTCATCGGCGTCGACCTCAATCAGAGCTTCGTCGACGCGATCAATGAAGGACGCGCGCCGGTCGTCGAGCCGCAATTGCAGGAACTGATCGACAAGAGCCGCGACCGGCTTTCGGCGACCACCGACTTCGCCGAGGCCATCTCGCAAACCGAGATCTCCTTCGTCATCGTGCCCACGCCGAGCGACGCGCGCGGCGTGTTCACCAACAAATTCGTGCTTGGCGCGGTTGAGAAGATCGGCGCGGCGCTGCGCAAATCCGATCACTACCACGTCGTCAACATCACCTCGACGGTGATGCCCGGCTCGACCGGCGGCGAAATCCGCGCTTGCCTGGAACAGTTCAGCGGCCGCACCGTCGGCGACAATCTGGGCCTTACCTACAATCCCGAATTCATCGCTTTGGGCAGCGTCGTCCGCGACATGCTGTTTCCCGACATGCTGCTGATCGGCGAGAGCGACAAGCGCGCCGGCGACACGCTGCAGGCGGTCTACGAGGGCACGGTGGAGTCCAACCCGCCGTTCCAGCGCATGAACCTAGTCAACGCCGAAATCACCAAGATCTCGGTCAACACCTACGTCACCACCAAGATTTCTTACGCCAACATGCTGAGCGAACTCTGCGACCGGCTGCCGGAAGCCGATGTCGACGTGGTCACCGACGCGCTCGGACGCGACAGCCGCATTGGCCGCAAGTACATCAAGGGCGCACTGGGCTATGGCGGCCCCTGCTTCCCGCGCGACAACATCGCCTTCTCGGTGCTGGCCCGCTCGCTGGGCGCAGCGCCGCGGCTCGCGGAGGCCACCGATGAGGTCAACAAGGCCCAGGTGAAGCGTCTGGCCGACAAGGTCGCCGCGATTTCCGGGCCGAAGACTTCGGTCGCGGTGCTCGGCATGTCGTACAAGCCCGGCACGCCCGTAATCGAGGAGAGCCAAGGCGTCATGCTCGCCCGGGCGCTGGCCGAAGAAGGCCGCGCGGTCACGATTTTCGATCCGATGGCCGCAGACGCCGCCAAGGCGGTGCTGCCGGTTTGGGTGGAGAAGGCCGAGACGCTGGAAACGGCGGTCGCCGCAGCCGACGTCATCGTCATCGCCACGGCCTGGGACGAGTTCCGCGCCATTCCGGTGCAGGCGCTGGCGCGCGGCGACAAGCGTGTCGTGGTGCTGGATTGCTGGCGTTCGCTCGATCCCGCGCTTTACGGACCGGTCGTCGACCTGCATCACCTCGGCAAAGGACCGGCGCGGCCGGCCGCCGACGGCGCCGGCCAGCGCGCACAGGCCGGCTGATCCGGACAAAACGAGCTATTGGAGCACAGCATGTCTAACGCGACCGCAGCGGCGGCCGACATCAGCGATGTCCAGGCCTATTGGAACCGCCGCCCGTGCAACATCCGTCACTCGACCAAGGAAGTCGGCACGAAAGACTATTTCGACGACGTCGAGCAGCGAAAATATTTCGTCGAGCCGCATATTCCGGGCTTCGCGCAGTTCGAACGCTGGAAGGGCAAAAGGGTGCTGGAAGTCGGCTGCGGTCTCGGCACCGACGCCACCAATTTCGCCCGCGCCGGCGCCGACTACAACGCCATCGAACTCTCGGAAGTGTCGATGGAACTGGCCAAGAAACGGTTCGAGGTGTTCGGCCTCAAAGGCAATTTCGTACATAGCCGCGGCGAGGATTTGGCCCAGCACTTCGAGCCCGGCTCATTCGACCTCGTCTATTCGTTCGGCGTCATCCACCACACGCCCAATCCGGTCGAGATCGTGCGCCAGATGCGCAAAGTGATCAAACCGAACGGCGAACTCAAAATCATGGTCTACGCCAAGAATTCGTGGAAGGACGCCATGATCGAGGCGGGTTTCGACCAGCCCGAAGCCCAGTCCGGCTGTCCGGTGGCCTACACCTACACGCCCGAAGAGGCCCACGCTTTGCTCGAAGGCTTCAAGATCACCGAACTGCGGCAGGATCACATCTTCCCGTACGTGATCGAGAAGTACGTGAAGTACGAGTATGAGCCCCAGCCCTGGTTCAAGGCGATGCCGGAAGGCATGTTCCGCGCGCTCGAGCAACGCTTCGGTTGGCATATGCTGCTGACGGCGAAACCGGCTTAAACGACCCGCCCGGGGATCGAGCGGGGCTGCAGACCGCTTGGTCCTGGCCAAAGCTGCCGAGGTCAGGCGAAGCCTGGTCCAGTCCGATGCTGCTTCTGCGAAGGGCACAATGTGCACATGTTGTGCATCGGACCTTCCACCAGGCTTTGCCGCAGCTGCACCATTGCCGGGCTGTTCCAGGCCTGCATGAACGGGTACGAGCCGTCATACTTGATCCACTCATAGCCCGGCGTCCGCTCCATGAAGCAGCACGGCCGCAGGAAGAAGTAGAAATCGTTCATGTGCAGGATGTGGTAGAGGTCCCAGCAGCGGTACCAGGCTTGGCGGTCGCCGCGCCGGGTCTCCTGGATCAGTTCGACGCTGCCTTCGGGCGATTTCTCCCCGCGCGTCTTCACCGCCATCAGCTGGTTTACCTCGGTCTTGCGATCCGACAACAGCTCGCGCTTCGCTTCTTCGCGCGACAATGTCGGCGGCGGCTCGGTCTTGTACTTTTCCTCTAAATCCGGCGGGAAAATCGGCGCCGCCCAATTGTCGGGATCGGCGTTGATGGCGACTTTGGATTCCGCGATCGCCTGCCGCGCCTCGGCGGCGTGGCGCTCGAAATCGGGCGCCTTATAGGCCGGAAGCAGATGGTAATTGAGCCCGGCGACCGGCCCCGACAGCGGCAGCAACGTCCGCAGATTGATGAGATCGACCCGCAATTCGTTGGCCATGCGCACGAATGCGGCCACTTCGTGCATGTTCTCGGCCGTGATCACCATCGAGACGTTGATGGCGAAGTGCTTCCGGCCTCCGCTTTCGCGTTCGTTGACCAGCCGCTTGATCGCCGATATCGCGCGGTCGAAGCCGTCCTTGCCGAGGTCCATGACCAGCTCGTGCGTCTCTGCCGAGGCTGCGTTCAGGCTGATATTGTAGACATTGACGCCGAGCGCGATCAGGTCGTCGAGGTGCTCGTCGAGATGATAGGCGTTAGTGATGATGTAGCTGCGGCAGCGGGAGTCGATCAGGCCGCGCAAAGTCCGGACGATCTCCCGGAACTGCGGGTGCATCAAAGGTTCGCCGTGGCCTTCGAGCCCGATCATGGCGGCGTAGGGCAGCACCTCGCGGAAGGAATCGATTTCCTTGAGCTTGAGCAGCTTGCGGCCGCGCAGCCAGGAATTGCAGAAGCTGCAGGAGGCGTTGCAGAGATCGGCGATCGGGATGACGACTTCCCAGGGATAGGATTCCACCTCGGCCACGCCGTGCGCGTATTCCCAGTGCGCCAGCACGAAATTGTACAGGAACGGATCGTTCTGGAAGAGCGCTTTGATGTCGTCTTTCTGGACCGCGGAGACCATCTCTATGATTTCCTCGCGGCTGAAATCATAGGGGTGGCCCAAGCCGATCAGCTTGCGGCGCAGACGCTCGGTGCGCAGCTTGTGCGCCCAGCGCCGCAGCCACGGCGATTGCGCCGGCGACTTCGTGGCGGTTTCGCGCTCCAGGACCGATACAGCCATCTAGCCCCTCCTCATGCTTGCTCGGGCTCCATCCGCACGTCCCACAGCCGCAACCCTGCGCCAGCGAGCGGGGCAAAGCGGGTTTCGACCTGCACCAGCTGCAAGTTCGGCGTGATGTCATACAAGAAATCGGTCATCGCAGTAAACCTTATGACCTGCTCGCGCCCGTCCAAGCTGGCGGCGTCATAGGTCCGGTAAGCCAACTCGGCGTCCGATTGCGTCACGTCTACCGCCAGCGCCACCCGCCCCTGCTCGACCCCCGTCGCTTCCGCTTTGAAGCGCAGCGTCCAATTGCCCGCGGCGATCGGCAGATATGGCCCATAGACTGCGTGTTCTTCCGGCGACCCGGTCGGCGCCTCGAACACGCCGTCGCGAACGCTCACGCCGGGTTTGGCGATGAGCTGCTGGCCCCAGCTTTCCGGCGCGCCGCGCCAGGTCAGATCGGGCCGCAACGCAAACATGCGCGGGCGGAACTTCATCCGCGACAAGAACCGCCGCGCCAGGCGCGAGCGGAACGCCAAGCTGAGCGCATGACGGCGGGAATGGTTGTAGAATTCGCGCCAGCGATAATGCGCCAAATCCGCCAGGTCGGTGGCGATCACGCCGGCGAGCGCGGCATTGTCGAGATGCGCCACCGGCGACTGAATGCGCGATATCGTTTCCATGGTTTCGGGCATGCTGCTCTCTTGCGCGACCGTTGCCTCGGCCGAAACCAGATCCGGCGCCGTCGCTGTCTCCACGCGCCGCAGCGTGATCACGCCGGCAGCGGTCACGCGCCCGTCGCCATGCACGGTCAGCATGCGGCGATGGCGCAGATCGGCGCGCGCGTGATCGACGAGGCGGTCGCAATTTGCGGCGGTGAATCCGAGCTCGAAAGGCCCGCAGAAATCCAACCGCGCGCCGGTGCGCGCCAATTCTCGCTGAAAGGCGCCGTCGAGCATCGGATCGATGCCGACTTCGAAGCCGCGCGGGGTTCCGTTGACGGCGACTTCGGCGACGACAAGCACGAGCCCGCCCAACCGCAGCAGGCTCGCTGCTTCGTTGATGCCGGCAGCCACCTGTTCGGGGCCGTGCGCCATGATCGTATTCTGGACGAAGATCACGGCGTCGAAAGCCGGCTGGTCCGGCGCGTCCGGATTCCAGAAGGGCAGCGCCGCTTCATAATGTTCGGGATCCGGCTCGTTCGCACTGCGGGCGCCGAGAAAACGAGCGCCAGCGGGCGGGCCGGGACGCGCCACTTCAACACGCCCGACATAGTCCGCCAGCGCCGGCGACAAGGCGTCCGCGTGCGACCCGACGACGAGGACGCGCGAGTGCAAATTGAGCAATCCGGCTTCCTGGAGCACATCCAGAACCGTCGCACGCTCCCAGGTCCAGGGATTGCGATCCGGAAAGCCGTAGGCGCGCGCGCCGCCGAAATGGTGCGCGACGAAGCGGGCGATCGAAGGTTTTTCCCAGTCCGACGTGTCGGCGATGCGCGACAGCGCATTCAGCGCGCGGGTTTCCGCCAACAGACCGAGGCGCTCGAGACGCGCCCGCACCTCTGCGCCAGGCCGTTCCTTCTCCAGCCTGTCGGCCAGCGCGCGCGCGGCGCCGGCCTCGATCCCGGAGGCCTGCGTCACCTTCTCATGACGCAAGAATGCGATCAGATATTCCGCGCAGGCCAGCGCCTCGCTCGGCAATGGCGTCGCCGCGCCGGCGCCCGCTGCCTGGGTCGCAAGCTTGGTGAGCTCTTGGGTCTCCCACAGCGGCAGCGCGCGGCGCCGGCCGGTCTGCTTTTGCACGTCGCGCCATACCGAACGCACATCGAAACTCTGTTCTTGAGGCGCAGCTGACTCGACCAGGAAATAGCCGTGGCGAACCCGCGACGAGAACGGCGTCAGGTTGAAGGCCAGATAGTTGATGATGAGGGATTCGTACTCGTTATGAATTGCGTTGATGCCGATGACGCGGCGGCGGGCGCATGCGCGTTCCGCGACGCGCGCATGCTCGGCGGCGCCGGCGGCGATGAAGGCGCGCCGCACGCTGGCCAACCGGCGGAACATAGCCGTGCGATCGACTTCCTGGTCCGGTTCGCCGACGCCGAACTCGAACACCAGCACGTCGGCCTGCTCGAGCGCTTCGGCCAGCGGGCGCTTCTCGGCCTCGCCGTCGTTCAGCCAATCGAACTCCGCCGGCGTCAGCACGCCCGCCCCGCCGAGCGCCTTGTAGGCGCGAACGAAGTCCGCGAACGTGTCCTCGCGCGCGCCGGCGTAGAACACCCGCGCCTTGCGCGAGAACGGCGCCAGCAAATCGATGACGAACGGCATCACGTGAGCGCGCCGATAGGTCAGGCCGCCATAGGTGTCGGCCCGGTAGGCGCTCTCATAGATGTCGTTCTGCGCCGCCGGAATCGCCGTTTCCAGCGCGCGCAAATAGCGCGAGAACACGTCTGCCCGGCCCAAGCGCACTTCCTCGATATGCGCGTCGGGCAACCCCCAATTCGCCTCCTGCTCCGGCAATTGCGGCCCCGGCGACTTGTTGAACTCTTCGGAATCGTTTTCGACCCGATCGTGGGTGTGCGCCGCCGTGGCCTGGCGGGTATGGTCGCAATGATAGGCGTAGAGCCGGTCGGCGAGACTGTCGATCTTGCCGTGCAACTGGATCATCCGCGCGCAGAGATTGGCGTCGACATGCCAGCCGAGCAGCATGCCCTCATGGAATCCATGGATGCCGATGAGATCGGCGCGTTCGCACAGCTGAAAATCGCCCGGACCGTCGAACAGGATTTCCGGCGAGCCGTAGACGATTTCGTTCAGATGGAACCGATGCGCCCATTCGCGCGTGCGGGCGATCATGCCCTTGCCGTCGCGGCGGTCGAATGATTCCCACAGCACTTCCGGCAATTCGAACCGCGGCAATTGATAGAAGCCGCCGGGCAGATCGCGCACGATTTCGCTCAGACTCTCCGCCGTTTTGTGCGGCACGAAGATCATGTCGGTATTGGTGGAAAGCACCCAGCGGTTATTGGCGTTGGACCGGCGCAGCGCGATGTTGCGTGAGATCGATTCGAGCGCCAGCAAATGCGTCTTGGAGCGAAACGGCGCATGGATCGCCGGGCGCGCCCGCAAGATCCGGAGCCGCTCGCGGGTCTTGTCGGTCAGCGTGTCGGCGATCGCCTCGGGAAAAGTCGGCAAATCGTCCGGCGTGTTGTAATCGACGAACAAGATTTCATCATCGCGCTCGGTCAACACCTCGGACATGGCGTTGAGGCTGATCGCTGCGCGCTTGTGCAGATTATAGCCGTGGTTGTCGTTGCGACCGTACAGAATGAGGCTGATCATCGGCGGCTCGCCCGAAAATCAGATTCCGTTAGCGTCGCTCGTCCGGCGCTAGTCACGACCCAGTTCATCCTTGCCTACCCAGCCTTATGCAGCACGCGTCAGCAGCAATTCTTCGAGCTTCATCGGGTCGAGAAGGCTCTCGATCGTTGCCGGCTCCACCTCACCCGACGCCGTCAGTCTGAGAATTCGAAACCCCTCCGCGGTCCACTTCTCCAAAAACTCCCGCGCTGCCTCTAGGGATGGCCAAAAAGCCGGGCCGAATTCAAGCAAAATCTCTAGTTGCGGACTGCGCGCTATCACTTCGCGTGCGCCCTCCAGCACGTGCGGCTCTGCGCCCTCGGCGTCGATTTTCAGAAAATCGACGTGCGGCCATCCTGTACAAGCCATATCCAGCGTCGTCGCGGGCACCGAAATCCGGTCGATGGTGTCATTATACTCGCTCGCCGTGGCCTCCGACGCGACCAAGGATGACGCGCCCATGTGGCGCTGGAAGACGTTCAGTTCGCTGTGACCGCCATGCGCGCCTGCGGCGTATGCGCAGACGATGCTTCGCTGCCGAAATCCGTTGATCTCCAGGCTTTGCGCAAGCAGCTGCGCCAAGCGCGGGTTGGCTTCGAAACAGACCATATAGCCGCTCGGCCCGATCAGGTCGGCCATCTGCAGCGAGTGGTAGCCCACGTTCGCGCCGACTTCGACGACGCGCATGGAGCGCCGCAGACGCCGCGCCAGCAGCGCCGTCACCGCCGGCTCCCATATGCCATCCATGATCAAATGTGGCGCCAGCGACACATCGCGAGAGTCCACGTAGAGCTTGAAGCCGTGCTGGGTCTGCAGCAGCACCGTGTGATCGCCGAGATAGACCGGTTGCGGCCGTCCCGCGCGGATGCGGCGCCACGCGTGCGCGCCCCTGCCGAGGGCGATAAGCCGCCGCAGCACGTCCATTAGCCTGCTCCCGAGAATGCGGCCGTCCGCTTAGCAGACGCGTTCCTCCTCCGCCAGCAGCCTATGCCGCATTGCGTAGAACGAGGCGGCAAGGGCCCGCGCACATCCGCCGCGACGCACCCAGGCTAGAAGTCAGGACGGAACACGGCAGCGACCGTGTCGATCAGCAACCCGGCCCGGTCGCCAAATCGACGATTCAACTTGCGCCAACGCCCTGCTCGCCCCTGCTGCAACAGGTCCAGGCTGTACGCGGGGCAGTAAAGCCAAGTCGAACTTCAACGTCGGCAGCGCCGGCGCGGCGCGATCAAGTGCGACATCGCGCAGCAGACTTGCGTGCGCGTGACTAGGCTATCCGCCTCGCGTGCCGGCGGTGCGCGTGCGCAGCGACAACCGCGTGGACGAGACGATCTGCTCATGCATCAGGGCCGAATATTGGCAGTGCCGCTGGGGTGTGTCACAACCCGCCGTGAGGGAGCTTCCGGGGATGTCGCCAAATACTGCCGCCATCAAGGATTATGCCGGCGGATTCGCGCGCGTGCACGCCTGGTCGCTGCTCGCGTGGGACGATGTTCGCGGCCGCTACCGGCGCACCATGCTCGGGCCGTTGTGGCTGACGCTTTCGCACGCCTTGTTCGTGGTCGGGCTTGCCGTCAGCTTCTCGATCATCCTGCGCCAGCCGATCGGCGAATACTTCGTCTATCTGGCCGCCGGCATGACGATTTGGATGTTCATCGCCAACTCGCTGATGGAAGCGCCGACCATCTTCCAGCGCGGTCAGAACCTGCTGTTCAGTTACGATCTGCCGGCCTCGATCCACATTTTCCGCGCCGTGCTCGGGCAATCGATCATGTTCGCGCATCACATGCTGGTTTATCTTGCCGCGTTGGTGTTCGTCAGCAACGTGACCAACGCCCACACGGTATGGGCGCTGCCGGCGCTGCTGGTGCTGCTGATCGCCGCGGTCGGATGGAGCACGATACTGGCGCTGCTTGGCGCACGTTATCGCGACCTGGCGCCGGCTCTGGCTGCGGTGACGCAGATGATGTTCCTGCTGACGCCGATCTTCTGGGAGCGGACGCATCTCGATCACGCCCAGTGGTTCGCGCTGATCAATCCGTTCTACCATTTGATCGAAATTCTGCGCGCGCCGCTGCTCGGCCGGCCGCCGGATCCGCTCAATTGGGCCGTGACCCTGGCCATGACGGCATGCCTCGTCATCGTCGCCGTGACATTATACGCTCGCATGCGGCGCAATCTCAGCTATTGGCTCTAGGCGATGACCCGCGTCCACCTCGACAACATCCACGTTCGCTACCCCGTGCTCGTATCGGGACGCGCGCATTCCTTGTTTCGCCAGATCGCCAAGTCGGCCAGTTTCGGCGCGCTCGGCCGCGGCGACCATAACGACATCACCTATGTCCATGCCATTCGCGGCGTGTCGATGGATCTGCGCGAAGGCGATCGGGTCGGCCTGGTCGGCCGCAACGGCGCCGGCAAGTCCACGCTTCTGCGCGCCATAGCCGGATTGAGCTGGCCGCAGGAAGGCGTCCGCCTCGTCGAGGGCCATATCTCCTGCCTGATCAACCCGAACGCCGGCATCGACATCGAGAAGAGCGGCTGGGAGAATATCGATTTCGTCGGCAAGCTGTTCGGCTTGAGCCGCGATGAGCGCGCCGCGCTGGCCGATGACGTTTCGACCTTCACCGAGCTTGGCGACTATCTGCAGCTGCCGGTGCGCACCTATTCCGCCGGCATGATGATCCGGCTTTCGTTCGCATTGGCCACGTCGCTGCCCGGGGACGTGTTCGTGATCGACGAAGTGATCGGCGCGGGCGACGCCTTCTTCATGGCGCGGGCGCGGGCGCGGGCCGAGGCGTTCTTCAGCACGGCGAAGATCATGATCATGGCTTCGCATTCCGACGCCACGCTACGTGATTTTTGCGACAAGGGCCTTTGGATCGACCGCGGCCTGATCGTCGATTACGGACCGATCGACGACGTGCTCGACCGCTACAACAAGCAGGCGCCGCGCTTTCCCGACGGAACGGCCGCGCGCTTCGACGACGAGATGCAGGCGCGGCCGAATCTCAGCGTGGCGGCGGGCTAGACGCGCCATGAGCGAACCCCGCACGTTCAAAGGCATTGGCCCGTTCAGCGGCGTTGCCCCGCCCGAGTTCTGCATGGACTGGCTGGGCATGAAGACCCGCGCTGCGTTCGAAGCGCAGCCCGGCGCGGAAATTCCGCGCGAGGTCTGGTTCGACGCCACGCCCGTGTTCAGCGACGAATATTATGAATGGTTCGATCTGGCCGAGGCGATCGAAGCCGCACGCGGCCGTTTCGTCATGCTCGAACTGGGCGCCGGTTACGGGCGCTGGTGCATGAACGCCGAAGGCCTCATTCGCCACCTCCGGCCCGATCTCGAACGGCATTTCACCGCGGTCGAAGGCGATCCGACGCACTTTCTTTGGCTCGCGCAGCATTTCGACGATAACGGCGTCGGCGAAGCCAGCCGCCGCCTGGTCGAAGCCGCCGTCGCCGGCCAGGAAGGCGAAGTGTTCTTCGCCGTCGGCGATCCCGCCAAATGGTGGGGACAGGCCATCGTGCCGCAATATTATGGCGCAGAGCACATCCCGGTGCGGGCGGTGACGCTTTCATCGCTGCTCGAGCGCCAAGGCGTCATCGACATCATTGACATGGACATCCAAGGCGCCGAACTCGACGTCGTGACCGAGGCGATCGAAACGCTCGACGTCCAAGTGCGCCGGCTCCATATCGGCACCCACTCGCAAGAGAACGAGCGCGGCCTGCGGGCGTTGCTGACCAGGCACGATTGGCGCTGCCTGCAGGACTTCTCGCTGCAGCAGGAACACGACTTGCCATTCGGCCGGGTCATGTTCGGCGACGGCGTCCAGTCCTGGATCAATCCGCGGCTGACTTAAGCCGGACCTGCGCTGACCTGGTCCGCCAACGTGGCCAGCGCCAATGCGAACAGCTGGTCGTAACGCAGGCTGAGCCTGGTATGAGTTTCGGCAAACAGCGGGTCTTCGATCTCGTCGGCGCAGAACAGCGCCCAGCGCGCAGCGTCCTCGCCCTCTTGCGCAAACGCGGCGGCCACAGCTTGCGCCGTCACGCCGATATGGAAGCGCGCCGCCTCGCCTTTCTCGGCCAATGCGTCGCGCCATTGGAACACGCCGACGCCCGCCATGATCTTGCGCACGGCGCGCTTCACACTGTCCGGGATCGGCGCGAGCGGCGTCTTCTCGCGCGCGTCGGAGGTCTGGATCGCGCCGGTGGCGGCGTAGACCTCGTTCCAGCGCAGCGACGCGGAGCCGAGATCGACAGCATTGTCGCTGCTCGGATTGACGCCGCCCAGCACCGACAGCACGCCGGCCCGCGTCAGGATCATGGCCGAGGAAACGAATACGCCGGCGTCGTTGTAAGTATCGAAGAACATCCGATCCGACGAGCCGGTTTCGATACGCCAATCCCTGGCGTCCGCGCCGCTGTCGGTGCGATAGAGGCGCAAGCCCGGAAGACTCGCGGCCTGGATGGTCTGCGGCTCGCCGGTGAAGACGTTGGCGTCGGCCAGGCCCGCTGCGCCCAACGTCGTGCGCATGGCGGCGAAGCTGGTGTCGTCACAGAGTTGCTGCGCCTGATCGGTGAAGCTCACTTCTTCCGCCGCGCCGGCTCCGGATGAGATGCGGCCGAGCAGCTTGTCGCTCGCCGAAACACGAAGCGCCGAAGCCAGCGCGACCCAGGCGGCGCCGGTATAGATCACGATCTGATCGGCATCCTTGACGAACGCCGCAAAACCCTCGCGGGGTGCGATCTCTTCCCACACGCCATCGCGATAATAGGCGAGCGCACCGTCGGCCATTGTGCTCCAGGCGTCGCCGCTCTTGCCGCTTGGCAGAATGTAAACCGCGCCGTCGCTCGGCGAGGCCGGCTGCGCCGCGGTCGCCGCGCTGACGACGGCGAGCTGCACCAGCGCGTCCAGGTGCAGCAAACTCTCGTTGACGGTGACATGTTTTTGCGCCTGGCCTTGCGCCAGGAAAGGCAAACCCAGATTGCTCGATCGGTCCGACATGACGCCTCCTTCAGAAGGAGTCTAAGTCCACTCAGGGCCGGTCGAATTGGCGCGGCGATATCCGCGCAAACGGGCGCCTGGAACCGTGTGAAATTCGAACTGGCGCAAGGGCGCTGCGCCATGCCGCTGGCTTCGGCCCGCCGCCAGACCAGGTCGGACTGCCTGCGATCAGTCCTCAAATGGCAAATCGCGAAAACCGCGCCCGGGCATCGGCTTGGCCGCGCTGAGCCAGGCCGGCGAGCCAGTCGGGTTCGCTCGCGGCGCGCCGCAGCAACGCCGCGGCATGAGAGACATCCGCCTCGGCCCAACGCTGATCGTCCGCTTGATACTTGGCTTGCGGATCGGCGACCGGAACCAGCGTGAAGTTGACCGGCAGCGAATTGGCTTCGCTCATATATTCGGCGTTGGCTGACCAATTGGTGGCGAGCACAGGCACGCCGGCGCACATCGATTCGGCCAAACCCAGGCCAAACCCTTCGGCGCGATGCAACGACGCAAACAGGTCTGGCCGTCCGTACCAGCGCCAATAGCCGTCGCGGTCGAACGCATCCATTGTCAGTTCGATGCGCTCATCCCCTACCGCCGCTTCGCGCAACCGGCGCGCGCCCGCGGCATAGTGCTCGGCCCCGGAGGCGAGCAGGCGCAGGCGCACATCGCCGCGATCGGCGAACGCGGCGCGAAACGCCGTGATCAAAGCCAGCGGATTCTTGCGCTCAAAGCCGGAGGCGATGTTGAACGAAGAAACCACCAAAAACGGCGCCTCAGCAGAGACCGCTCGATCGCGCGGCGCTATCGGCGGGGGGTGTTCGAGCGCCACCGGGTGAGCCGCAACGCGCACCGGCGGGCCTTTGCCCAGCCCACGGACGGCGTCCGCGACGAACTCGCTGGGTGTCGCGATCATGTGTGCGCGCTCCAGTCCTTCGCGCCACGAGTCCGGCGCGCGCGGCAGCTCCCAGGCCCAATAAGCGATGATCTTCTTCTGGCGCAGAAAGCCATTGCCCAGGAGATGAAAAACGTACTTCATGTACGGCGCATTGACGTTGATCAGAACGTGCGCCGGGCCGCGCATTTCCCTGCCGTCGGTGAAATCGAACCGTACGCGGTCCGAGAGTTCGAAAAAATGGCGGCTGAGATCGACGCCGCGCACGTCCTTGCCTTCGCCGATCCAGGCGCGCATCGCCAGGCGCGCCGCTTGCCCCAACCCCGACGGACTGGTCAAGAAGCCGACAACGATATGTGGAGCGTCCGCAGGCGGTTCGATCAGCGCCGGCAAACGCGGCGCAAGCAAAGACAACGTCCGGTGCGCGACGGTGCGGCGCAGCCGCACGGGCAATCGCCTCCAGATCGCATGCACCAGCGGGTTCGCCACCGCCCTCGCCTCCCCGCTGGCGATGCCTAGCTCAGCCAAGCAGGCGCCGCAAACGTCTGGCGCCGCTGCATGCGCTGTCATAAGAGGCCGCTGCCGCAAGCGCGCCAAGGATCGATGCATGTTCGGGTGGGGTCTGTCCCGGTTTATTCCCGCACCGGTGCGGCCGCAAACGATTGCCGTGCTCGGCGGCGCCTATCGGCGCGTGAACGACGCTCTCGGCGCCCGCAATCTCGCCGAAAAGCGCAAGGCCGAGCCGACCCCCTTCCGCGGTGAACGCGTCGCCATCGTCGGTTTCATCGATGCGCCCACCGGATTAGGCCGTGGCGCGCGGCTGATGCACGAGGCCATGAAGCGCCGCGGCGTGCTTTCTGCGACGTTCGACGCGGGGCGGATTTTGCAGCCCAACCGGGCGGTGCGGCGCAGCGAGATCGCGCGGTTGGTCGCGTTTGCGCCGAGCGACATTGTCGCTCACGTCAATCCCCCGCTGATGCGCGAATTGATCCGGTATCTGCCGTCGGAGCTCGTCGCAAAAGCATGTCTCGTCGGCTATTGGGCCTGGGAATTGAACCGCCTGCCTCAGGATTGGTCGAAGGACGCCGCCAATGCCGACGCGATCTGGACGCCGTCGCCGTTCGTCGCCGACGCAGTGCGGGCCAGCCTGCCGCTTTTTCGAGGCGACATTCGCGTCGAGCCGCACGCGATCGAACTCGATCCGTTTCCGCGCGCCGACGAAACCGCGCGGCGCGCAGCCCGGGCGCGGCTCGGCGCGCCGCCCGGCGCCTTCGTCGTCGGTTACAGCTTCACCATGGCTGCTAATTTCGCGCGCAAGAATCCGACGGCGGCGATCGCTGCTTTCCAGCGCGCATTCCCAGCCGGGGCCTCGAGACCGGCGCTGCTGCTGTTGCGCTGTCCCGATTTAGGCGCCTTCCCGCCGGGCCATGCCGAATTGCGCACGGCAGCGGCGTCCGACGCACGCATCAGATTACTCGACCGCGACATGGCGCCGCTGCAGGATTTCTACGCCTGCCTCGACGTCTACCTCTCGCTCCATCGCAGCGAAGGCTACGGCCTTCAGCTCGCAGAGGCGCTTCAGGCCGGCGCCGATGTCGTCGCGACCGCGTGGGGCCTCAGTCCCGAGATCGCCGGCCAGCCGGGCCTGCATGCGATTTCGTCGAAACCCATAGCGGTGGTCGATCCGCAGGGCGCGTACGCGCGCGTGACCGGGGCGGTTTGGGCGGCGCCGAACATCGCACAAGCCGCCGAGGTGTTGGCCGAAATCGCTGCACGTCGCGTCTGAGTCGGACGGCGGCTCGGGTCTTGCCTTAGGCACGTCGGCTCTGCCATGACCGCCCAGGGGAGCGCGCTCATGGGCATGGCGTTCGACAATCTCTATAATCACGGCTTTGTGCGCGTCGCGACGGCAGCGCCCCTGCTCAGCGTCGCCGATCCGGAACGCAATATCGACGAGGCCATCGCGCTATTGAAGCGCGCGCATGACGAAGCCTGCGCGCTGCTGATTTTTCCCGAGCTTGGCGTCTCCGCCTACGCGATCGACGATCTTCTGCTCCAGGCGCCCCTGCTCGCCGCCGTCGACCGTGCGGTCGCCCGCATCGCGACGGCCAGCCAGAACCTATCGCCGCTCTTCGCGGTCGGGGCGCCGATACGCGTCGGCGGCGCGGTATACAACGCCGCCATCATCATCCAGCGCGGGCGCGTGCTCGGCGTGGCGCCGAAAACCTATCTGCCGAATTATCGCGAATTCTACGAGAAGCGTTATTTTGCTTCCGGCCCGGATGCGATCGAGACGACAGTGCGCGTCGCCGGACAGGAGGCGCCGTTCGGCGTCGATCTGCTGTTCTGCGCGCGCGACGCCGGCGACTTCATCGCCCATTTCGAGATCTGCGAAGACGTGTGGTCGGCTATCCCGCCAAGCACGTACGCGGCGTTCGCCGGCGCCACCGTGCTCTGCAATCTCTCGGCCAGCAACATCACCATCGGCAAGGCGGAGGACCGCAACCTGTTGTGCGCGGCGCAATCCCATCGCTGCTGCGCCGCTTATCTTTATTCCGCGGCGGGGGCCGGGGATTCAACCACGGATCTCGCTTGGGACGGCCACCTCGCGATTTTCGAACTCGGGGCCAAGATCGCCGAGTCACCGCGATTCCAGGACCAATCCGCGTTCCTGACGGCGGATGTCGACGTCGAGCGATTGGTGCAGGAACGCGCCCGCTTTCCGACATTCCGCGACTGCGCACATCGCCACACCGAACGAGTCCGCGATTGGCGGCGGATTTCGTTCGAGCTGGGCGCTGCGCGTGACAAGGCGCTGCCGCTGTTGCGGCCGGTGAGCAGATTTCCCTACGTTCCTGACGATCCCGCCCGCCTCGATCAGGATTGCTATGAGGCCTACAACATCCAGGTCCAGGGCCTGGCCAAGCGCGTCGCCAGCGCGCGCGTGCAGAAAGTCGTGATCGGGGTTTCGGGCGGACTCGATTCGACGCAGGCGCTGCTCGTGGCGGCGCGGGCGTTCGATCGGATCGGCCGGCCGCGTTCGGACATCATCGGCGTGACCATGCCCGGTTTTGCCACCAGCGAGGGCACGAAGTCCAACGCCTGGCGGCTCATGCAAGGGCTCGGCGTCGATGCGCGCGAACTCGATATTCGCCCAGCGGCGAAGCAGATGCTCGCCGACATCGGCCATCCCTATGCGGACGGCGAGAAAGTCTACGATATCACCTTCGAAAACGTGCAAGCGGGATTGCGCACCGATTATCTGTTCAGGATCGCCAACCACAATAACGGCCTTGTCGTCGGCACCGGGGATTTGTCCGAACTGGCGCTCGGCTGGTGCACCTATGGCGTGGGCGATCACATGTCGCACTACAACGTAAACGCCTCGGTTTCGAAAACCTTGATCCAGCACCTGATCCGCTGGAGCGCTGAAACCAAGCAGTACAGCGACGATGTCGCCAAAATCCTGCGCGCCATTCTGGCGACGGAGATCTCACCGGAATTGGTGCCCGCCGACGCCCACGGCGCCATCCAGAGCACCCAGGACAAAATCGGCCCTTACGCGCTGCACGATTTCTTCTTGTACTACACGACGCGGTTCGGTCTTGGTCCGGCCAAGATTGCCTTTTTGGCGCAGCGGGCCTGGAGCGACGCCGCCCGCGGCGCCTGGCCGGCCCATCTAGGCGAGGCGGAAAAGCGGGCTTATGCGCTGCCCGAGATTCTGCATTGGCTCGGCGAGTTCCTGCATCGCTTTTTCGCCACAAGTCAGTTCAAGCGCACTTGTGTGCCAAATGGGCCGAAAATATCGTCCGGCGGCTCGCTCAGCCCCCGCGGCGATTGGCGCGCCCCTTCCGATTCCAGCGCAGCGCCCTGGCTCGCCGAATTAGAGGCGCTAAAGCAACAGCTAGCGACCGCCAAAAAGCTGCGTTGAGTGCGGTTTGCGGCAAAAAACAGCGGCTGATCGCACTTGCCTTGGCCATATCAGGCGATAAGAGTGCCACGCCTTTTACAGGGGGATAAACATGCGTTTCTTGATCGCCGCGGTCGCCCTGGCCGCGCTTGCCGCTTGCGGTGACCGCACGCCTGCGACCGACACGCCGCCGGTGGCAGCGGCCCCGACCGTGCCAGACGAATGGCGCGGTCGCCTGACCGACAACCCAACTGTTGCGCGCCAATACGGCGCCGTCGATTTCCAAGTCACCGACCCCGCCGCATCGGTTTCTGCGTCGGGCGATGCGGTCGAAGTCACGACAAGCCCCAACTCTGGGGCATTCAGCGTTTATGTCCTGCTCGGCACAGAGGCTGAGGTCGACCGGCCGCGCGCCCTCCGCCTGACGGCGGAGGTTCAAACCGGCGCCATGCAGTTTGTGTCGATCTACTCGGGCTTTCCTGCCGGCTATACCCCGGCAACGATGGATATCGCCGCCGGCGCTCCGACGACGATCTATCTTCCCGTCGATGAAAACGGCCCGCCGATGCTCGTGATCGCGAACGCATCGCGGAATGGCCCGAGCAGAGGACGTATTACCAACGTCGAACTCGTCACAGCTCCATGAGCAAACGCACGAGCGCGCCCTCGTGCGCGCTCGTGCGGCACGGGCCGGCGGCAATGGCGAAGACATGCTGTCTTCGCCTGGGCCCGATCAACGACTACCGCCAGTTTGTCGATGCGCGCTCCCATCGTGCCTGAGAGCGATGACTCAGCCGTCTGCATTTGAAATTGTGTCCGGCAACGCGCTGTCCCCGGGCATTGCGGCGATGACGAAGCCGCTCGAACTCGGCAGACAAACGTTGTCGCGCAGGCCGCATAGCTACTAAACTTCGGCATTATCGGGGGGCGGGCCTTGAGCGGAACAAAGACAGTCTTGGGCGTGATCGGCGGCAGCGGCCTTTACGCCATCGAAGGGCTGAAGGACGTTCGCGAAGAGCGCTTTGGCACGCCCTGGGGCGAGCCGTCCGACGCGCTACGCTTTGGCACGCTCTCGGGCGTCGAGGTAATCTTTCTGGCGCGCCACGGCCGGGGCCACCGCCTCTCGCCCAGCGACATCAATTACCGCGCCAACATCGCGGCGCTCAAACAGGCTGGCGCCACCGATCTCATCTCGCTTTCGGCTTGCGGTTCGCTCAAGGAGGAACTTGCACCCGGTATGTTCGTGCTCGTCGACCAGTTCATCGATCGCACGTTCGCGCGCCAGAAGAGCTTTTTCGGCGCTGGCCTGGTAGCCCATGTCTCGATGGCGCATCCGGTCTGTCCCAAGCTGGTCGACGCCATCGCCCGGGCGGCCCGGGAAGCCGACATCGCCTGCGTGCGTGGCGGGACTTATCTGGCCATGGAGGGACCGCAATTCTCGTCCCTGGCTGAATCGCAGCTTTATCGCTCGTGGGGCTGCGACGTGATCGGCATGACCAACATGCCTGAAGCCAAACTCGCGCGCGAAGCCGAGCTTCCCTATGCCAGCGTCGCGATGGTGACCGATTATGATTGCTGGCATCCCGGGCACGATAATGTCGATGTCGCCACAATCATTCGCGTGCTCCATGACAATGCCGCACGCGCGTGCGCTTTGGTCGCCCGCGCAGCGCCGCTGTTGGGGCCACAGCGCACGCCTTCGCCGCTCGGCATCGAAACCTGTCTCGACACGGCCATCATCACCGCACCCGACGCGCGCGATCCGGACATGGTCGAAAAGCTGCGCATCATCGCCGGCCGTGCGTTTAACCCCGCAGCTTAGAGGGCGAGATGGACATCAGAGAGAGCATACGCGCCATCCCCGGCTATCCGAAACCCGGCATCATATTCCGCGACATCACCACCTTGCTCACCGATCGCCAGGCGTTCCAGCGCGCGGTGCAGCAGATGGCGACGCCTTATAGCGACCGCGGGGTCGACAAGGTCGCCGCGATCGAGGCCCGCGGCTTCATCTTCGGCGGCGCCGTTGCGCACTTGCTGTCGGCGGCGTTCGTGCCGGTGCGCAAGCGCGGCAAACTGCCGTGGCGAACGATCTCGCAGGAGTATCAACTCGAATACGGCACTGACGTCGTCGAACTGCACGAAGATGCGCTCACTCGCGGCGAGCGGGTGCTGCTGATCGATGATTTGATCGCCACGGGCGGCACTGCGGAAGCGGCGGTCAAGCTCATCGAGCGCCTGGGCGGGGACGTGATCGGCGCCAGCTTCGTTGTCGACCTGCCAGACCTCGGCGGCGCAGACCGGCTGCGGACGCGCGGACTCGACGTGCAGGCGGTCTGCGCCTTCGAAGGTCATTGAAAGGCGGGACCGCCAACGCGTTGCGGCGCCAGGCACGGCGCTCCGCCGATCGCTAGCGCGGCATCGCCGCGATATTGCCGCCATCAACCGGGAAAATCGCCCCGGTAGTGCTGGACATCAGCGCGGCGAAAACGAAGGCTTGGCCGACGTCTTCGGCCGTCACCTCGCGCCGCAGCAGGTTTCCGCTCATGTAATCCTGCTCTGTCACACCCCGCGCTTCAGCGCGCGCGGCGACCATGTTTGGGGTCAGCAAACCGGAGCGGATTCGGTCCGGGTTGATGGCGTTGGCGCGCACGCCCTCGCCTCCGTGCTCGAGCGCATATTGGCGCATGAGCGCAAGCAGCGCGGTCTTGGAAGCGCCATAGGCGCCGAAGTCCGGCCCCGGGTTCAACGCCTGCTTGGACACGTTGAACAAGAGCACGCCCCCGACACCCTGGGCTCGGAACACGTCGATCGCTGCGCGCGCCACGGCTTGGTGAGCAAAAAAATTCAACTCGAAGCTCTGGCGCAACGTCTCGTCGGTGAGATCCGCCATTTTTCCGACGGCGGCCGAGCCAGCGTTCGATGCAACGATGTCGACACCGCCGAAACGCGCGACCACCGCCGCGAAGGCCGCTTTGACGCTCTGCGCATCGGTGACGTCGCAGCCAACCCCAAGCGCGTGTACGCCGATCTTGGCCGCGACGCGTTGCGCCTTTTCCGCATCGATATCGAGCAGCGCGATCTCGGCGCCTTGATCGGCGAAGGCTTTGCCGATCGCCGATCCGATCGCGCCGGCCCCGCCGGTCACCAGCACGACGTGGCGGGCGAGCTGCTTTTCCGCACTCTTGCCGAGCTTGGCCTGCTCCAATGACCAATATTCCATGTCGAACGTGTCGGCCTCATCGACAGGATCGAGCCGGCCGATCGCTTCTGCGTCCAGCAGAGTTTCAGCCCAAAGTTCGCCGATATCGGCGCTGATGGCGGCGTCGGTTGCGCTCTTGCCTACGCCGATGAGGCCCAGTCCTGGCGCAAGCACGAGCCTGGGCAAGCCGTCGAGTTGCTTCTTGATGTGACCGAGCCGCGCATTGTGACGCGCGAAATAGGCTTCGTACTCGCGCACATAGGCCTGCAGCGCCGCATCGACGTCGCCGCCATCGGCGACAAAGGCGATGTGCTTGGTGCGAATGACGTGGTCCGGCGTAATGACCCCGCGGCGCGCCCATTCATGCACGCGGGCGTCATCGGCGACAGCGCGCGCAGCCTCGCCGTCACGCAGGTCGAAGATCCAGCGCTTGGCGCTGGCGCGGGTCCACGCGCCGCGAAGGCGCGGCAACAGCGTCGCCGCAGCCGAGGTCGGCGCCGGCGCCGTCCTGGCCCGGCGGGCCGGGCGGCGTTTCTCGATGAAGCCTTCGGCCAGCGTCACCAGCGCGATCATGCGTTCGTAGCTCTCGCGCGCGTCCGAGCCGAAGCTGAACAATCCATGCTTCAACAGCACTAGGCCGTGCGCATCGGCGTGTTCGTCGCGGGCTCGGCCGGCCTGCTGCGACAGCACAAATCCGGGCATGACATACGGCACGCATGCCGCGCGCGCGCCGTAGAGATCGGTGACAATGCGCTCCGCATCGGGTTGGTCGGCGAGCGTCAGCAGCGCGGTCGAATGGCTGTGGTCGATGAACTTGTCGGGCATGAAGGCGTGCAGCAGCGTCTCGACCGAAGGATTGGGCGCGTTGGCGTCAAGCAGATTGAGCCTCAGTACGTTCACCATGTCTTCGTCGCTGAGTGCGGTGAGCGCACGCAGCCGCTGCAGCGGAACGAGGCGCACAGCCGGGTGGCCAGCCGGCTCGATAGTCGCCAGGTCCCAGCCGCTGCCCTTCACGCAAAGAACATCGATGTCGTCGCCGAACACGTCGCGCGCGCGCGTCTTGACCGAGGTATTGCCCCCGCCATGCAGGACAAGGCGGCGATCGCGGCCCAGCAAGCGGGCCGAATAGGTGCGCAGCGCTACGTCCTCGCCGACGCCGGCGCCGGCGTAGTGCCGCACGGCCGCGGCCGCGTCCTCGGCGCTCCAAAGACTCTTCATGCGCGCCGCATCTCCTGTTCGAACAGCGTGTTGAGGCCGCGTTCCGACGCGGCGCAAACGCCACGTTCGGTGATCAGCCCGGTCACCAGCCGGGCCGGCGTCACGTCGAAAGCATAATTGGCGGCGCGCGCGCCTTCCGGCGCCAGACGGACCGTCTCCACCCGGCCTCGATCGGTGAGGCCCGAAATGTGGGTGAGTTCCGCCGGATCGCGCTGCTCGATCGGAATGTCGGCGACGCCGTCGGCAATGCGCCAATCGATGGTGGAGGAAGGCAGCGCAGCGTAGAACGGCACGCCGTTATCGTGCGCGGCCAGCGCTTTCAGGTAGGTGCCGATCTTGTTGCACACGTCGCCGGCGCGGGTCGTGCGGTCCGAGCCCACAATGCACAGATCGACCTCGCCGTGCTGCATGAGGTGGCCGCCGGTATTGTCGGCGATCAAGGTATAGGGCACGCCTTCTTGCTGCAGCTCCCAAGCGGTGAGGCTCGCCCCCTGATTGCGAGGCCGGGTCTCATCAACCCAGACATGGACGGGAACGCCGTCGCGATGCGCCCGGTAAATCGGCGCCAGCGCGGTGCCCCAATCTACCGCCGCCAACCAGCCGGCGTTGCAATGCGTGAGCACGTTGACGCGGTCACGCTTACGCGCGGCGCCCGCGACGAGCTCGGCGCCGTGCCCTGCTATCGCGCGCGACAGCGAGAGATCCTCGTCGGCGATCGCCTGCGCTTCCGCGAAGGCGGTCTCGGCGCGCAATCTGGGCGTGAGCGGACGCAATTTCGCATCCATACGCTGAAGCGCCCAGCGCAAATTCACCGCCGTCGGTCGCGCCGCCGCCAACATGTCTATGGCGCGCGCCAACGCGGCGTCGGAATTTTCTTCGCGCATGGCGAGCGCGACCGCATAGCCCGCCGTAACCCCGATCAGGGGCGCCCCGCGCACGATCATGTCTCTTATTGCGCGGGCGCCCTCCTCGGCGCTGCGCAGCGTCAGAGTCTCGAATTTGTGCGGCAATTTGGTTTGGTCGATGACGTCGATCGACTGTCCGTCGGCTGCGGCCCAGATCGTCCGATAATGTACGCCGTTGACGAGCAAGAATACCACCGATCGGCTGCGCACCCGCAGCCGCCATGAACGCGTCGCGGCCACACTCGCGTGCGGCCCAGCTCGGCGTCCCCTCAACCCGGGCGCCGATCTAATACACCGAGCGCCGAACCAGCAAGGCCAGCAATAAGCCCGACGCAGCGCCGCCGAAGCGCACCGGGCGCCGCGGCATCGTCAGGCGCGCACAAGCGGCGACACCGCCTCGGTCAAAGCTCGTGCAAACGCCTGCATCGAACGCGCAGGCGCCTCGGCGACGACGTTCGAAGCCAATCGTTCCAGCAAGGAGCGATCATCCGCCAATCGCAACAGGACGCCAGCGATCGCTTCCGCGCTGACCTCCGCCGCCACCAGCCCCGTTCTTTCGTGCACAACCTGCTCGGGAAGCGAGCCGACCGGCGTCGCGATCACGGGCCGGCCGGCGCCAAGCGCCGCGGCAATCACGCCCGACTGGCTGGCTTCGCGATGCGTGGCCGCGACCACATGACAATCCACCAGCATGCGCCCGATCTGTTCGTCATCCAGCCAATGGTTGCAGACGGTCGCGCCGATTCGTTCGAGCGCGGATCGAAGCGAACCGATATCGCCCTGGCCCGCCACGCAAAGCTCGATCGCCGCACCGCTCGCGCGGGCGCGGGCGATCGCCTCGACGCAAAGGTCGAGTCCCTTATAGGGCAACAGCCGGCCGAAGAAGAGCACGCGCAACGGTCCGCCCGCGCGCAGCGGCTCCTGTAAAGCACCCGTATCGGGATGAAACAGCGCAGTAACGCGATCGGGCGGCGCTGCGCCGCCGGCGATAATGTCGTCAGCGACCGAGCGGCTCAGCGTAACGATGTGATCGGCGCGCAATGCCGAGCGCGTCAGCCAACCGTTGACTAGGCCGTAATGATCGCCGGGGTGGGAACGCCAATCATGCAGGATGGTAACGCGTTTGACGCCACGGCGCATCGGCACGTCTTCGAGAAACGGCGACCAGACGTGCGGCATCAATTCGACAACGGCGTCCGGCGAGTGCGCGTCGATGAAGCGTCCGAGCTCGCGCCGCAAAGCGCCGAGGCGGCCAATTTCGAGCCAAGCGCCCACCGCGTTGCCGAATAAGCGAAGCTTCACGACCGCGTTGGGCAGCGCATCGAAATCGGCGGCAAGGGCGTTGTCCTGTGCGATCGCAACCGGCGCGGCTACTCCGCCCGGATGCGGGGCGCGCACAAGCTCCAGCGTAAACTTCGGCATGGCCCCGCGCCGGCCAAGGTAGAGGTACAGAAGTTTGGGCGCCGCACTCATGGCAGGTTCACTATCGTGGAGCGTTCTCAGCAACAATGCGCCCGAAGCGGATGTGCTGCGCGAGGGTTGCGCGCTGTCGTCGAGCATTGCTTCGCCTGCAGGGGGATATAGGCAGCGGGAACTGGACAAGTGTGGCGCCTTCGGTCCTAGCGCCGCGCATTCAGTGCTTTATAGACAACGCTGTCAGAACGCCTGGGAAGACACAGCCATGCCCGCCGGGCCCGAAAAACAGGAAATCGCGCTGGGTCTGCGCACAGCGTTGGACGCTTGCCGCCGTCATGTCGGCTTTCTGATCCTGTTCAGCGCCGCGCTGAACCTGCTCTATTTGGCGCCCTCCCTGTACATGCTTCAGGTCTACGATCGGGTGCTGGCGTCCGGCGGACTCCTGACCTTGCTCTACATTTCGCTGGTGCTGTTCGCGAGTCTGCTGGTGCTGGCGTTTCTGGACGGTACGCGCATGCGGCTGCTGCTGGCGATGGCCCGGCGGCTCGACCGGCTGCTTGCCCCGCCGGTGTTGCTGGCGGCGCTGCAGCGCGAGGGACGCAAAGCGGCGGGCTCGGCGCATATTCTGCGCGAGTTCGACGCTTTGCGCGCCGCCATCACCGGCCAGCCGGCTGTCGCGGCGGTCGATGCGCCGTGGGCGCCCATCTACATAGCGGTCTGCTTCTTGATTCATCCCTGGATCGGCGCGTTGGCTCTATTCGGCGGGATCACGCTGGTGGCGATCGCCTACGTCAACCAGCGGGCCATGCACGGCGTGCTCAAGACCAACGAACAGGCCACCGGTGCGCTCTACGGCATGCAGCTCGCCGACATCAACCAGGGCGAAACCGCGCGCGCGCTCGGCATGCAGAACGCCTTGGTCGCACGCCAGATGCGTGCGCGCACCGAAATGACGAGCGCCTTGAACGAGTCCGCCAGTACGAACGCCTTTTACGCCGCCTCGACCAAGTTCGCCCGGCTCGCGCTGCAATCGGCCTCGCTCGGGCTCGGCGCCTTCTTGGCGCTGCAGCAAGAGATTTCAGCAGGCGGCATCATCGCCGCCTCGATCCTCACTTCCCGCGCCTTGGCCCCGCTCGAGCTGATCGTGAGCGCGTGGCGGCAATTCGAACAAGGCAAACAGGCCTATGCCATCATCAATGACGTGCTGAAGACGCAAGAGGCCGGGCGCGAGTACACGACTCTGCCAGATCCTCGCGGCGCGCTTGCGGTCGACAGCGTCACTGTGCGCGCGCCGACGGGCGACCGCTTTCTCATCATCAACGCTACTTTCCGCGCCGAACCGGGCGACATTGTCGGCGTCATCGGCCCGAGCGGAGCGGGCAAGACTACGTTGATGCGCGCCGTCGCCGGCGCATGGGTTCCCGATGGCGGCGCCGTGCGCCTCGACAATGCGAAGATGACGGATTGGGATCCGGAGCGGCTGGGCCGGCACGTCGGCTACTTGCCGCAGGAAGTGGCGCTCTTCGGCGGCACTATCGGCCAGAACATTTCGCGGTTCGATTTGAACGCCGACGATGTCGACGCCTCGATCGTACGCGCGGCTAAAGCAGCCGGCGCCCACGAGATGATCCTCTCGCTGCCGCGCGGCTATGACACCGAAATCGGGCCGAACGGGCGCGGGCTATCGGCCGGTCAAGCGCAACGCGTGGCTCTGGCGCGCGCGCTCTATGGCGAACCGATTCTGCTGGTGCTCGACGAACCCAACGCTCACCTCGACCAGGAGGGTGAAAGCGCGCTTATTCAAACGCTCAAAGATGCGAGCGCGCGCGGCGTCTGCAGCCTGGTCGTGGCCCATCGCACCGGCTTCATGAACATCGTCAACAAACTCATGATCGTTACCGACGGACGCATCGAGGCCTACGGCCCGCGCGACCAGATCATCGCCCGCATGAGCGGCGGACCGCGCCCCGTGCTCGCTCCCAGCGAAGGCGGGGCGCGGCCATGAACATGATGTGGCGCCTGCCCGCCATCGCCGACACGGAAGGCGATTCCGGCGCACCGGAGATCAGAGCCGGACTGATCGCCTTGTTGCTGTTCTTCGTCGGTTTCGGCGGTTGGGCGGCGTTCGCGCCGCTCGACGCCGCCGTCGTCGCGCCCGGCGTTGTCGTCGTTTCAGGCAATCGCCAGACCGTGCAACACCGGGACGGCGGCATCGTTTCCAGCATCGCAGTGAAAGAAGGCGATCGGGTGCAGCGCGGACAGGTGCTGATCGAACTCGGCTCGCCGGAGCTGGTCGCGCAGGAACAGGCGTTGCTGTCCCAAGTCGTCGACCTGCAGATGCAACGCGCCCGCCTGACCGCGGAGCAATCGGGCGCGCGCGCGCTGCGGCCGCCTCAGGAATGGGCCACGCTGTCAGCGGCCGACCGCGCGGTCGCCACCGCCGCGTTCGAGCGGCACCGTCGCGAAGCGGTGCGCGGATCGTGGAGCGCCTACGACGCACGGATCGTCGGATATCGCGGGGAGATCGCATCGATCAATCGGCAAGAGGCGCTGCTGAACGACGAGCTCGCAGGCATGCGCACGCTCGCCGAGGAGCAATTGGTGCCGTTGACACGGGTGCGTTCGCTCGAGCGCGGACTGGCGGAGTTGCAAGGCAGGCGCTCGGAACTCACGTCGCTCATCGCTTCGACGCAGCAGGAACGGTACGAGGAATTGCGCCGCGTCGACGCTCGCCTCGCCGAGCTGGCGCCGCAATTGGCCGGCGCGCGCGAACGCCTCGAATTGACCCGCCTGCGCGCGCCCGCCGACGGTGTCGTCGTCGGTCTGACCATCCATACCGTGGGCGGGGTCGTGCGCGCCGGCGAGCGGCTTATGGATGTCGTGCCCGAGGGCCAGGATCTCATCGTCGAGGCCCAGGTGCGCCCGGAAGCCGCAGACGACGTACAACCCGGCCAGAGAACCGAGGTGCGCATTACCGCGTTCGGCGGCCGCAACATGCCGATCGTCTATGGCGAAGTGACCCAGATTTCGGCCGACCGCTTCGTCGATGAGCGGACCGGCAACGGCTATTTCCTCATGCAAGTCGCGGTGCCGCCCGCCGAGTTGGAGCGGCTTTCGGATGCAGCTGGCAGCGACAGGCGATTGCGGCCCGGGTTGACCGCTCAGGTGGTGGTGCCGACGCGCAAGCGAACGGCGCTGCAATACCTGATCGAGCCCCTGAACCAGACGCTTTGGCAATCGCTGCGAGAGGAGTAGGCATGCGGCGTCTTCTAATCTCGCTTCTGCCCCTCCTCCTGCCAGCGGCGGCGTTTGCCGATACGATCGAGGACGCGCTGCACGCGGCGCACCGGGGCAATCCCAATCTGGAAGAAGCCCGCCTGAGCGTACGCTCGGCGCGCGAGGGGCGGGTGCAGGCGCGGTCAGCCTATTTGCCTTCGCTCGGCGTCAGCGGCAGCTACGGCGTCCAGGAGGTCGAAAGCGAGACCACAAGCTTTTTCGGACCGTCGACCTCCACCGCGGAGCTGGAGCCGACGACCGCAACGGCGCAGCTGACCCAACAGCTCTTCACCGGATTTCGCCGCAGCGGCCAATCGCGGCTTGCCAGCGCCAACCTCGACGGCGCGCGCGAAGGCCTGCGCTCACGAGAACAGGACGTCCTGCTGGCAGCCGTGGACGCCTATTTAAGCGTTCGCCGCGATCGGGAGATCGTCCGTTTGCGCCGGGAACACGTCGAGGGCCTCACCCGCCTCCTCGCCGGCACCCAACGCAGGCTCGACGTCGGGGAAGTCAGCCGCACCGACGTGGCCCAGGCCCAGACCCGCCTCGCCGGCGCGCGCGCCTCGCTGGCGCGCTCGCGGGCCGATCTGGAGGCATCAGAAGCCCGCTACGCCGCGATCGTCGGCCGAAGCCCCGAGGAGCTAGCCCCGGTGTCCGCCCCGCCACAGACCCCGGAGAGCCGCGAGCAGGCGGTCCGCTTGGCGGAGACCTCCCACCCCGACTTGGGCCAAGCGCGGGCTGAAGAACGGGCGGCGCGCGCTCAGGTCACGATTGAGCGCTCGGCCCTGCTGCCGCAAGTTTCGGTCGTCGGCCGCGCGGACGAGAACCGGGATTTCGCCATAAGTGAGCCTCGGCGGGAGAGTTCGAGCGCAGTGGCCCAGTTCACGATGCCGCTGTTCGAGGGCGGCTTTGCCTGGTCGCGCACCCGTCAGGGCCGGATCAATGTCGAACGGGCGCAAGCGCGCACCGAGGCGCGGCGGCGCGACGTGATCGCCAACGTGACCAGCTCTTGGAGCAATCTCGCCGCGAGCCGGGATGTGCTTCAGGCCGCAAACGAGCAAGTCGACGCTTCCGCCACGGCCGTCGAGGGCGCCGAGCGCGAACGCGGCCTGGGCCTGCGTTCCACGCTCGACGTGCTGGACGCCGAAGAAGAAGCACGCAACGCGCTCATCGCGCAGGCGCGGGCAAATGCGGATGCGATTTTTGCTGCTTACGCCCTGATCGCGGCAAGCGGCGCCCTGACCATCGACAGCGCCACGACGCGTTCCGATCCGTAGGCTGCGCTGCTAGCCGGCGGCGCGTTCCTCGCGGCCGAGACGCTCGTCCAGTTGGGCGAAGACGCGCTGACGGACGATCGCCTCATCCATGGTGCGCGCAATGGTTTCGAGATGGGCTACGTCCGCCGACGTCATGTAGGCGTCGACCGACTTCGGCGTGATGCGGAAAACGCCAGGCACCGCCGACGGCGCCGAGATCTCCGATTCATCGGTCAATTGTTCGTGCAGTTTTTCGCCCTGCCGCAAGCCCGTGAACTCAATTTGTACTCGCTTGCCCGAGTTGGCGATTACGTCGCGGGCAAGCTCCAGAATGGAAACCGGCTCGCCCATCTCCATGAAATAGGCGCCCTGCTCACGCTCGAGCGCAGCGACGCTGAGAATGAGGCCGACCGCCTCTTCCGAGGACATGAAGAACCGCTCCATCTCGGGATGGGTCACCTCGAGCGAGCGTCCGGCTTCGATCTGCGCGGCAAACCGCGGCAGCACCGATCCTTGCGAACCGATGACGTTGCCGAAGCGCACCGATTTGGTCCGCATCGGCGAGCGCCGCTCCATCTGGAAGCCTGCCATATAGAGTTCGGCCAGCCGCTTGGTGGCGCCCATCACGCACGTCGGCGCCGCGGCCTTGTCCGAAGAGATCAGCACGAAGTGCGAGGCGCCCGCATTGGCGGCGCTGACGACAGCATTGCGCACGCCGATCAAGTTGGTGAACAGGCATTCTACAGGGTGCCGTTCACCCAGATGCACGTGCTTCAAGGCTGCAGAGTGGATGACGATATCGGGCGCAATCCGATTCATCCAGGCGTCGAGACGGCCGCTGTCGCGGACGTCGCAGAGCGCTTCTGTCGTATCCAGTTTGGGCGCCGCCAGATTGACCGACTCAACGATGTCGAGCAGGCCATGGTCGAACTGATCGAGCATGGCCAGATGAGCGCAGCCGAGTTGCGCCAGCCTTGTGCACAAGGCCGCCCCGACGCTGCCGGCGGCGCCGGTTACGAGGACGCGTTTTTCGGTGAAGAAGCCGCGAATCGCGGAATAATCGAACTGCCCCTCCGGGCGGCGGAGAGCAAAAGAAGCCTGCGGCACTGAACTCCCCCACTCCGTTAACCCCAACGGACCTTCCGATACACTATCGCCCCCGGTCAGGCCAGAGGGCGGGCGACACTAGCCATCGGCTGTCACCTTCCTGCACCGAGCAGCGAAATTCGACGCCAAATGTGAAGCGTTCCGGCGCTGCCGCGGCCGCGTCAAGACTACTGGCGAATTGAGCTAGGCGTTCCAAGTATTCGGTATTCGATTACACCTTTCGTGAAATGGCGTACAAATTAACTCCGTTCCATTGCTCACTCTCGCCGCTGAATTGTTTAACCAAGATTATGATTGGCGGCCCGGTACCGTCGCGGCCAGCTAGCTAGACCGTCCCGAACCTTACCAAGGGAGGCGCTGGCTCTTTTGCGTACGGAGGTAACGGGAAATGCAAGTAAAGCTCTTGAGCTCGGTTTGCGCCGTCGCCCTGGGTCTGGCGTTCGCGCCGGCCGCATGGGCGGACGATGCAGCCAGCGCCAATGGCAGCGCCATCGCCAGCGATGACAGCGCTGCGTTCGTGACTGAAGTTGAGGACAGCGGCAACTCGACCAGTTCGTCCACCACGGACAATTCCATCAACGACAGCGGCAACGGAAACTTCTCGGACAACGGCGACGACAACTCGACCGACGTCGACGTCGCCGACTCGGGCAACGGAAACTTCTCGGGCAACGGCGCCGACAATTCGACGAACTCGGCCGCGTTCACCGCGACCGACAATTCCGACAACTCGACCAATGTCGACGTCGCCGACTCCGGCAATGGCAACTTCTCGGGCAACGGCGTCGACAACTCGACGAACTCGGCCGCGTTCACCGCGACCGACAATTCCGACAACTCGACCAATGTCGATGTCGCCGACTCCGGCAACGGCAACTTCTCCGGCAATGGCGACCACACGGACAGCTCGACTAACGTGGATGTAGCCGATTCCGGCAACGGCAACTTCTCAGGCAACGGCGATCACACAGACAGCTCGACCAACGTCGATGTCGCCGACTCCGGCAACGGCAATTTCTCGGGTAATGGCGTCGACAATTCGACCAATTCGGCCGCGTTCACTGCCACCGACAATTCGACCAATCCCGACGATCAGTCGATGAACTCGGGCTCGAACGTCGCCGGCGACGATCTCAACCAGAATGCCGGCACCTATGCCGGCGACGACCAGGCCAACAATTCCAACGTCGCGGGCGACGATCAAGCCCAGAACTCGAACCAAGCCGGCGACGATCAAGCTGTCGCCAACGGCTCGAACCAGGCCGGCGACGATCTGAACCAAAACGCCGGCACCTACGCCGGCGACGACATGGCGCAAGCCACCAATTCGAACCAGGCCGGCGACGATCAGGAAGTCGCTGACAACGGTTCGAACCTCGCAGGCGACGACCAGGAAGTCGCTGACAACGGATCGAACCTCGCCGGCGACGACCAAGCTGTCGCCAACAATTCGAACCAGGCGGGCGACGATCAACAGCAGGCAGGCGGCCACGCGGCCGGCGACGATCAAACCGTCGCCGACAACGGCTCGCTTCAAGCCGGCGACGATCTCGACCAAAACAACAACAGCGGCAATTACGCCGGCGACGACCTGAACCAGAACTCCGGCACGTATGCCGGCGACGATCAGGCCAACGCTTCCAACGTGGCCGGTGACGACCAGGAAGTCGCTGATAATGGCTCGAATCTCGCGGGCGACGACCAGGCCGTGAATTCGAACCAGGCCGGCGACGATCAAGTGTTCTCGTCAGGCAATTATGCCGGCGACGACCAGGATCTCGCCGACAACGGCTCGAACCTCGCTGGCGACGATCAGTCGGTCGCAACCGACTCGAACCAGGCAGGCGACGACCAAGTGGTTGCCGACAACGGGGCCAACCAAGCCGGCGACGACCAACAAGTCGCGAACAGCTCCAACCTCGCGGGCGACGATCAGGTATTTTCGTCCGGCAACTACGCCGGCGACGACCAGGACGTGGCCGACAACGGCGCGAACCAAGCCGGCGACGATCTCGCGCAAAACTCGAACGTGGCCAGCGACGACCAGCAAGTCGCCTACGGCTCCAATCAAGCCGGCGACGACCAGGTGTTCAACTCCGGCAACAATGCCGGCGATGACATGACCTTGGCCGACAACGGCTCTAACCAAGCCGGTGATGACCAGAACCAGAATTCGGTGGTGGCCGGCGACGACCAAGCCATTGCCGACAACGGCTCCGCCATAGCGGGCGACGATCTCGCCACCAACTCCAATGTTGCCGGCGACGATCAGACCTTCAATTCCGGCACCTACGCGGGCGACGATCAGGCGGTCAATTCCAACGTGGCCGGCGACGATCAGGTCCAGAACTCGAACTATGCCGGCGACGACCAGACCTTCAATTCCGGCAACAACGCGGAAGACGATCTGACCGTTGCAGATAACGGCTCCGCGCTGGCTGGCGACGATCTGACCCAGAACACCAATTCGAACGTTGCGGGCGACGACCTGGCCCAGAATTCGAATGTCGCGGGCGACGATCAGAACGTCGGCTCGACGGTGGCGGGTGACGATCAGCAGATCGCCGGCGGTCACGCCGCGGGCGACGATCAGACCATCGCCGACAACGGTTCGAACATCGTGGCGGACGACCAGACCAACAATTCTGGCACGTTTGCCGGCGATGACCTCGACCAGTCGGTGGACAATTCGACCGATAACGACGAGTCGTTCAACACCATCGCTTCAAACAACACGCTGACCGACAACTCGGTCGACAACGAAGACTCCAACAACACCGACATCGACGAGTCCTATAATACGGACAACTCGGTCGAGGTTGAGGATGCCTACAACACCGAAGACTCCAACAACACGGACATCGATGACTCCTACAACAGCGACAGCTCGACCAACACGACGGTCGTGACGTCGATGGAGCTGGCGGCCTTGGTGACCGATGTCGAGGTCGACGCCGACGGCTTCAAAGAAGGCGAAATCCGCACCGGCAGCATCTCGATGGATAACGGGGCGTTCGCCAACTTCGGCGGCATCAACACAGCCAGCATGAACACGGGTATCGGTTCGGCCAACCAGGCGGCGACAGCCGTCGGCGCCAACGCCAATATCGAGTTCGGCAACGGCCGTCCGTAAGCAGCAACGCGGCCGGGCCGGCGGGTTCTCCGTCGGCCCGGTTCTTGCCATCAACGAGAAAAGGCGCGCATGCCATGAAAAGCGTGACCCAATTCAGAGGAATCCTGGTGGCGGCGGTTTTGGCCTCGCCGAGCATGGCGTCGGCGCAAGACGCTCTCGATGCGGCGAACCCGGCGGCGCCGGCTGGCGAGACGGAGCTCTTGAGCACCGAGGATATGGCCGCCCTCGCCGGCGGAAGCGGCGTCGAAATCGTGGTCGACACAGATCAAGTGCTCACTGCCGTCAATACTGGAAATACGGTCAGCGGAGACGTCGTCGATTCCGGACAAGTCAATATCGGTTCGGGGGCGTTCGCCGGCTACGAAGGAGTGGGCAATTTCGTGATCAACACGGGACACAATAACAACCTTCAATCCAGCATGAACGTCACGATCGTGCTGACGCCGCCCGGTTCATGAGCGGCCGTGCGGCAGCCATGTCGGGCGCGCCGTCTCGCTTCGCGCGAGGCGGCGTTGCTCTCTTGGCAATGTTGTGCGGCGCGTTGAGCGTCGCCGGGCCAGCCGAAGCGCAAGTGCGCACGCACGGCGAAGGCGGCGGCAGCTATTCGGTTGCGGTGGTGAGCTGGCGCGACATTCCGTTCCGCACCGTTGTGCGTCAGCAATACGATTATAGCTGCGGCTCGGCCGCCGTGGCGACGCTGCTGCGGTTCCATTACGGCCTGCCGATCAACGAGGGAGAAGTCTTCCAATCCATGTATGAGCGTGGCGACCAGGCGCGCATCCGCGAGGTCGGATTCTCGATGCTCGACATGCGGTCGTATCTCGAAACCCGCGGCTTCAGCGCCGATGGCCTGCGGCTTTCGCTCGACCGTCTGGCGGAACTGCAGGTTCCGGCCATCGCCCTCATCACGCATAACGATTATCGGCATTTTGTCGTGGTCAAAGGCATCAGCGCCGATCGCGTTCTGGTCGGCGATCCGACCTTCGGCCTGCAGAGCTACAGCCGCGAAGAATTTCAGCGGATCTGGAATGGGGTGGTGCTGGCGATCCGGACGCCGCCTGCAGGCTGGCCCGCCCCCGCCTACAATCGCGCCGCCGAATGGCGCAGCTGGTCGCGTGCGCCGATAGAGAGCGCGCGCGGGCCGATCTCACCGCAGCAGCTGACCGTTGCCTTCGGCGAACTCTATCAGATCACGCCAGTCACGCCGGCCGTTCCAGGTTCTTGACCGTGCGCGCGCCGCTCATCTCCGCCGTCTTCCTTATCGCCATGGCGCCTGCAGCTTGGGCGGACGAGACCGGCTGGGGTGAGGGCGTCGAAGTGATCGACGCGAAAGACATGGACGCGCTGCGCGGCGGATTCGAGGTGGCCGGCATCGAGATCAATTTCGGCGCAACCGTAACCACTCTGGTCAATGGCGTTCCCGCGCTGACAACGACGCTGACCTGGACCGATGTCGGCGCCGTTGTCGACGAAACCATCGGCGAACTCGGTCAGGATGTGAGCGCGATGTCGCCCGAACAACTGGCGACGCTGGGCCTCGATGGGCTCGAGGGCGCCGGCGGCATCGTCATCGCCGACGAAGCCGGAGTGACTGCGCTCGTGCACAACATCACCGAAGGCGCGTTGCAGAACATCATCATAAACAATGCGACGGGGCGGGACCTGGTGCAGGATATCGACGTGACGCTCACCCTGCCCGGCTTCGAATTGATCCAAAATGCATTGATGATCGAAAGCCTCGGCATCCAAGTCGATGCCGAGCTCGGCGGCTTTCTCTACGATCCGGGCGGCTGAGGCGCGCGAGCTAAATATCGCTCCAGCCGGCGCCGGGATTGCCGACGATGCCGGCGGAAAGCACATTGAAGCCGTTCATCGTCCACACCGCGAAAGTGCCGTCCGGTCCCTGCCAGAGAATGTCGTCGCGGCCGTCGCCATTGTAATCGCCGATGTCGGAGACGTTCCAGGCGGTGTCCGACACCGCGAAGGTGCCGACAGAGGTGACCGTGGTTCCGTCCATGTGCCAGAGCGCCATCACGCCCGAGCTATGCCGCCACATGATGTCTTCACGCAGGTCGCCGTTGAAATCGCCGGTGCCGACGATCTGCCAGGCCGTGTCGGAAATGGCGAAGACGCCGAGATTGGTGGCGCTGAATCCGTTGAGCGACCATTGCGCCAGCGCGCCTGAGCTATGGCGCCAGAGGAAGTCGTCGCGCCCGTCGCCGTTGAAATCGGCCACTGCGGCGAGCGCCCAGGCCGGATCGGAAGCGGCGAACACGCCGACCGCGGACA
>JBFWOC010000010.1:0-103187 GCA_050250735.1 Hyphomonadaceae bacterium | reverse complement strand
CTGCTTACGCAGCGAGAGCGAATTCCTCAGCGTTGTTGTCATTCGCAACTATGCTGTTCGGCCTGTAACGGGACCACCCGAGCAAAAGCAGCAGCCTTCAACGTCCGTCGATCCTATTTCGGCCCCTTCAGGTGTCAGGTACCAGGTGTCAGCACGCTGATCCTTTTGGCACCTGACACCTGACACCTGGTGGAGCCGCCGGGCATCGCACCCGGGTCCGATCCGCCTATCTCTGCGCGTTTATCGCCATAGTCCGGTTGCCCGGACGAGTCGGAATATAGGTCGCCGCCGCGCTCGCCGCTAGCGCTGCGCCATTGTTCCGACTCGCATTAAGGCCCGCTTGCGGAGGCTCCCATGACCAAGAAGCTAGCGGCTGAATTCATCGGCACTTTCACGTTGGTCCTGTTCGGATGCGGCGCTGCGGTGCTCGCCGGCTTCGGCATCATCGGTCAGGAGGGCATCGCCTGGGCGTTCGGCCTGGCGATCGTTGCGATGGCGTACGGCATCGGCCCGGTAAGCGGCTGTCACGTCAATCCGGCGGTGAGCTTCGGCGCCTGGACGGCGGGGCGTATGGCGACAGGGGAAATGCTCGCATACTGGATCGCGCAATGTCTGGGGGCAGTGGTGGCGGCGGGCGTGCTCTTGCTGATCGCCTCCGGCGGGCCGGATTATTCGCTGGCTGAAAACGGCCTTGGCCAGAACGGCTACGGGATCAAGATTGCGCCCTCGAACCAAGGTTCGCCGGGAGACTATAGTCTCATGTCCGGCGCCGTCTTCGAGGTCATCGCCACCTTCATCTTCGTCGTCGTCATCCTCGGCGTCACCCAGCGCAACGCCGCGCCGCAATTTGCCGGGCTCGCCATCGGGCTGACGCTCGTGGTCATCCACATTGTCGGTATCCAGATCACCGGTGTATCGGTGAACCCGGCCCGTTCGCTTGGGCCTGCTGTGTGGGTGCTCGGCGACGCGTTGGTGCAGCTCTGGCTGTTCATCGTCGCGCCGATGGCGGGAGCGGGGCTCGCGGGATGGGCGTTCCGGGTGAGGCTGCTGACGGCGGACGAGAGCTAGGCGGTTTGAGCCGCCGTCCGCTCGCCGCGACGATCACGCTGCTCGGAGTCATCCTTTTCGCATATCTCTACGCGCCGATCCCTGCGCCAAACGTGCCGCCGCCGAGCGCCGGTGATTGCGTGGAACTGCACCTCTATTCGAACGGCTACCACAGCGATATCGGCGCCCCCGCCAGCATTTTTCCGGAAGACCATCCGCTGCGGCTGCTCTATCCCGACGCCCAGAGCTTTCTCATCGGTTGGGGCGATCAGAAATTCTACTATTCCGACGGCACGGATCTTTGGCTGGGCCTCGATGCGCTCATCCCGCCCAGCGCCAGCGTTTTCCACATCGCCTACAATGCCGGTCCGTCGAGCGCCTATCTGAGTCCAAACGACGATATTGGCATCGCCGTCAGCCGCGAAGGCGCTGCAGGTTTCGTCGCTTTCGTCGACCGCTACCTGGTGCTCGATGCTCAGGGCGAACCGATCCGCACCAGTGACGGCAAAGTGGTGGGCCGCTCATCCTTCCTGCGTTCGCGCGGCTCGTTTCATTTGCTCCAGGTCTGCAACCAATGGATGGCGCGCGCGCTGCGGGCGGCCGGCGTGGATGTCAACGCCCGCGCCGCCTGGCTCGCTGGGCCGCTGATCCGGCAGGTGCGAAAGGCAGGGCGGAGCGGGTGCGCTGGGGTCGAAGCCGAGGCCTTTGATCATCGTCATGCCGGGGCTCAGCAAAGCTGAGAACCCGGGACCCAGATTTGTCACCCCCTGGGTCCGGCTATTGCCGCTCGCCGGGGATGACGAAGTGAAGTTGTGCGCGAGTCAGCCCATATTGGCTGTGCAATGAGCGCTCAACCCGCCCCCGCAATGTCCGGCTCGCCCAGCCAAGCCGATATCGCTTATCTCGCCCTGTTGCAGGACATCCTCGAAAATGGCGTCGACCGCGGCGACCGCACGGGGACTGGCACACGCGGCGTGTTCGGGCGCCAGCTGCGCTTCGACTTGAGCGCCGGCTTCCCGCTGCTCACCACCAAGAAGCTGCACCTCAAGAGCATCATCCTCGAACTCTTATGGTTCCTGCGCGGCGACAGCAATGTGCGCTGGCTACAGGAGCAGGGCGTCACGATCTGGGACGAATGGGCCAACGAGGAAGGCGAACTTGGCCCAGTCTACGGCAAGCAATGGCGTTCGTGGGAGAGCAAAGACGGCCGCGTCATCGATCAGATCGCAGGCGTCGTGAACTCGATCCGCGCGAACCCAAACTCACGCCGTCACATCGTCTCGGCCTGGAATCCGGCGGACGTGGATCAGATGGCGCTGCCGCCGTGCCATTGCCTGTTCCAGTTCTTCGTCGCCGAGGGAAAGCTCAGTTGCCAGCTCTACCAGCGCAGCGCCGACGTCTTCCTCGGCGTGCCGTTCAATATAGCGAGCTACGCGCTGCTGACGCAGATGATGGCGCAAGTGACGGGGCTGCAGCCCGGCGAGTTCGTCCACACCTTCGGTGACGCGCACTTATATCACAATCATTTCGACCAAGCGCGTACGCAACTCGCCCGCACGCCGTATGCAGCGCCACAAATGCTGATCAACACCGAGCGCAAAGACATCTTCGCGTTCGAGTATGGCGACTTCAAACTCGAAGGCTACCAAGCGCACCCGACAATCAAGGCGCCGATCGCGGTATAGGCCCAGCTCATGCACATCGACGTTTGAAAAACATGGCCCGTCATTCCGGGGCGCGGCCTGTATCGCGGCTCACGCGCCGGTGAAGCGCTCATTGTCATGACCGCGATACTGGCGGCGAACCCGGAATCCAGGGGCTGTCGCTCCGCCGTTTGCCCCTGGGTTCCGGATCGCGCCTGCGGCGCGCCCGGAATGACGAGTGTGGGGTGTGGCTCCGTTCGTCCCACCTATTTGCGCTCTGTCGATCTTTCGTTGTCTTCGGTCAGGTCCGAAGTCTCCTCAGCCTCTACGGGGAGGCGGACCGATGAGCGCACACGCAACACGCAGGCTCCTGCTGAAGCAAGCGGCCGCCCTGGGCGCGGCGCTCGCCTTTGGCGAAAGCTGCGCGCACGCGCCGGCCGGCCCGCGCGCCGAGCGGCGTGATCTTTACCCGCAAGGCGTCGCCTCCGGCGACCCCGCGCCGGACAGCGTGATCCTGTGGACTCGCCGTGAGCCGGATGCGGGGGCCAGTGCGCATCGGCTGATGGTCGAGGTCGCCAGCGACGCAGCGTTCGCCCGCGTCGTCGCGCGCGGCGATGTCGAGGTGAGCGCGGCCACCGATTGGACCTGCCGCTTCCTTGCCGCCGGCCTGCGGCCCGCCCGCGAATATTGGTACCGTTTCGTCGACGAAGCCGGGAACACCAGCCGCACCGGCCGCACGCTCACCGCGCCTGCGGCGAACGACGATCGCGCGGTGCGCTTCGCCTTCGTCAGCTGCCAGGACCCCACCATCGGCGCGCTCAACGCCTATCGGCGCATGATCTACGAAGACGTGCGCCGCCCGCGCGCCGAACAAATGAGCTTCGTGCTGCACCTCGGCGACTTCATCTATGAGATCGTGAAATATCCCGAGGACGGGCGAGACGGCAGAGATCGCGGCCGGCGTCTGCGTGAGGTCTTCCGCTATCCGACGGGCAGGAAGATCCGCAATTTCCACTTTCCAGTCGATCTCACCGACTATCGCGCCATCTATCAGGCCTATTTGAAAGATCCCGACCTGCAAGATGCGCGCGCCCGCTGGCCGTTCGTGTGCGTGTGGGACAATCACGAGTTCGCGTGGCGCGGCTATCAAAGCATGTCCTTTCTCTTCAACGATCCGCCGGAGCCTGCGCAGCAGCTGAAAGTTGCGGCAAGCCAAGCGTGGTACGAATATCAACCGGCGCGCGTGGCGAAGCCCGGCGCCGGTGACGTGTTCGAAGCGCCGGCCGTCACCAACGGGCCGATCGGCGAGGTGGACGCACGCGGCCTCGGCCAAAACCCCGACAATCTCACGGCCATTCATGCGCTCAAGATTCAACGCTCTTTCCGCTTCGGCCAGAACATCGACATGATCTTGACCGACAATCGGTCGTACCAATCGGCGCCAATTACTGGCGAAGGTCTGCCGTTCTTCGATTTCGGCGCCACGCCCGAGATGGCAAATGATATTCTGGAGGAAGGACGCGAGTGGCCAGGCGGCGCGCCGGCCACAATTCGCTTCGGCCAAACCGAAGTCCCCAATCCGCAAATCAACGAGCCGCCGCAATCCTATCTCGGCATCGAGCAAATGGCGTGGCTCAAAGAGCGTCTGCGCTCGGCGGAGGCGCCGTGGAAAATTTGGGGCCATTCGTTCGGCACGCTCTCGCTGCGCGTCGATCCGCAAAACCTGCCGCCGGAATTCGCGGACACGTGGCCGAGCACGGAATATGGGTACCTGCATCGCTCCTACACGCTCGAGCACCGCGAGATTTTCTCGATGGTGCGCGATGAGGGCATTACCGGGCTCGCCATCTGCGTCGGCGACAAGCATTCGTTCTGGGCCGGCTATCCGAGCGAGACCTTGCCGCCGCGCGCGTTCGAACCCGCGGGCGTCGAATTCGTGACGGGGTCGATCACCGCGCAGAATGCGGGCGAAGTACAGGCGCTGACTTTTCCGCGCGATGGCCGGTTGCGTCCGTTCTACGTGCATGACCGGCCCGACGGGTCCACGCAATGCGCCTACAACACCATGTTGCTGCACGGCGTGCGCGCGGCGCTCGTGCTGCGCGATACCGACGACGTCGCCCAGGCGCGTGCGGCACGCAATCCGGGGAACGCTCCCCATCTCAGGTTCATGGACCAGGGCGGCTACGGCTATTCCACCGTGCGTGCATCGCCGGACGAGCTGGAGACCGAGTTCGTCTGCATCCCCCCGCCAATGGAGCGCAGCGAAACCGAAGACGGCGGTCCGCTGCGCTACCGCGTGATCCACCGCGTCGCCCGCTGGGCGCCGAGCGAGCGCCCGCAAATGCGCCAGGAGATCGTCGAAGGCGATGTCGGCACCGCGATCTGAACGGCGCTTGCCAACTTGGCCGGCCTGACCTCCACTGGCCGCGCGCTTGGGAGGGCCGCTAATGACATTCGAACAATCCGCCGTGCTGGTTGACGTCGTCTCGTCAGTCGCCATTCTCGCTTCACTCGGCTTCGTCGTGTTTCAGTTGCGCCAAGCCGAACTGCTCAACCGCGCCAAGGCGCGCCACGATATTTCGGTGTTTGCTCACGATCTCTCGAAGTTTCAGGCCGAACACGCCGACAGGTTCGTCAAAGTGTACGGCAACGAACCCCTCAGCGATGCCGACCGTCACTTCCGCTCATGGAGTCACATGCAGGTCTACCTCCACGCCGAGACCTATTTCCGTCACCAGCAACTCGGCCTCATGCCGCCGTCGCATTGGAGCGCGTATGGGCGCTTCATCCAAGGATATGCCGCAACGCCCGGCTTCCGCGATGGCTGGCAAGACGTGCGCCACGCTTTCGCCGACGATTACGTCGCCTGGATGGATCGACAAATGGCTGACGCCGCTTGATCGGCGCTCGCTCACTGGATGCGTCTCAGCCTCCCGATTCCGTAACCGCGTCTTGTTGCGGCATCGCACCCATGAACACAGGCTGCGCGCCGGCAGAGGCTGCACCGAGTTCGGCGATGAAGGCCTTGGTGAGCATCGAATTGCCCATCTCCAAGCGCCAGATTTCGGCGACCAGCGGGTTCAGCAACAACGATTTGGTGTAGTTGCGCCGCAGCGCCCAGACCTCGGCGTCCAGGATGCCGCTCTGGTATAGAGCGAATTGCGCTTCAACGCGCTGGAATACGGCGCGCATATAGCGGTGCCAGAGATGGCGTTCATAAGGAGTGAGGCTTTCGGGCGCCGTGAACACGCGAAACGCCAAGTCGCTCAAAGCCCCGCCCTCGGCCAGCTTTTCGTTGATCGAGACGAACGACATCTGCGAATCCCACACCGCCGTCGCCCGCATCATCTTGGTGTTCTGCCGTGTCTCCAGGATCAGCGCGACCAGGGAGAGAACGACCGCCACGGCAGCCACGGCCTGACTGATGTCGGAAATCTGTTCGAGCGTCATTGCTCCTCCGCCAGCCGCATGCTGGCACGGCTCAGGCCGTCTAACCAGAGAAGCTCGCGCCGATATGACCCGACAGGCAGATGACGCGCCCGAGCGCCAGGGCTAGAAGGCCTGCATGGCTCTGGGGCGGATGGCGCTGCTGCGCCATCGCCGGGCGGTGGATCATGCGGCTGAAGCGCTTTCTCGATCAGGTGCGCACCCAGAACTGGATCGCCGTCACGATCGAGTTCGTGATTGTGGTTGCGGGCGTGTTCTTGGGGATGCAGGCCAATACCTGGCAACAGATGCGCGCGGAGCGGGTGCTGGAGCGCGCCTATTATGTCTCCTTGGCCAATGATTTGCGCGCGGATGTCGCTGAGTACCAGTTTTCCATTCGCATGGCGACGCGTTCAATCGAGGCAGCCAACGCCGTCCGGGCGGTGATCCTCGGTAATCCGGACGCCTCCGGGCGTCCTTTGTCTCAGTCGCTGTTCTTTGCGTCCTGGGTGAATTACCCAAACCTCGCGACCGGAACCGTGGATGAGTTGTACGCGGCTGGGACGATCCGTGTTATTCGCGATGCCGAGGTGAAGAACGCGCTACACACCTATCAATCGGAAGCGGAGGAATGGCGAAGCCGACTGCAATCGCCTGAGTATGGCGCATTCTTGGCTTATAGGTTGCGCGCTGACCCTCTCTTGCCGATGGAGACGAGGAACGCCTATCTGTTGACCCGTCTCGACGACGAAAACGTCGAACGTCAAAGTGTTGATGAAACCGGCCTAGCGCGGCGGCTGAGGGGTGACGCCGTTCTGCTGGATGCGACGGAACGCATGATCAGCGACTGGGTGTTCTTGAGTTCGACCTACGAACGGCAACTCGAAGAGGCGCGAGCGCTCCTCGCTCTCGTCGAGCGCCACGGCCGCGGTTAACGACATGAACCCCAAACTCACCCTCGTCGTCGCGGTCGCGAAGAACGGCGTCATCGGCCGTAATGGCGATCTGCCCTGGCGGCTTTCCTCCGATATGAAGCGCTTCAAGGCCGCGACCATGGGCAAGCCTGTGCTGATGGGGCGCAAGACTTGGGACTCGCTGCAGAAAAAACCGCTGCCGGGGCGCCGAAACCTCATTCTCACGCGCGACGCCGGCTTCAAGGCTGAAGGCGCCTGGGTCTACACCGATCTCGCCGCCATGCTCGCCGCTGGCCGGGCGATGGCGGAAACGGCGGGCGTGGAGGAGGCGTGCGTCATCGGCGGCGCGCAGCTTTACAACGCCGTGCTGCCGCAGGCGGACCGCATCATCCTCACTGAAGTGAACCTCGCTCCCGAAGGTGACGCCCATTTGCGCCTCGACCTTTCGAGCTGGCGCGAAATCAGCAATGAGCATGTCGAGCGCGGCGAAAGGGACGATGCCGACTTCACCGTGCGCACGCTCGAGCGTTAAGACGCGGCTTCCTTCACCCCCCTGCCGGTGACAACGTGTCAGATTGGCTGCCGCACGGTCAGCCTAAACAAGAGACGTTCAACGGAGTGGGGCGTATGGAATGAAGCACTGGCGGATCGGCGCTGCGTCTATTGCGGCGTTTGCAGGGGCGGCTCACGCGGAGCCCGGCGGGACGTCCGACGTCTATGGGCCAGGTGTCGAACGCGGCGAGGCCGAGTTCGAGTATCGCGGCGCGCTGTTTACCGGCGATGTGCTGGACGGCGCGGCGGCGCATCGCTTGGAAGCAGGGTATGCAATCACCGATTGGTGGCGTCCAGCGCTGGCGATTCAAGCGGTGGACCCGCCGGGGCAGAGTGCCGAACTCACCGCCATAGCCATCGAGAACGTGTTCGACTTCAAAGCGACGCAGTCGTGGCCTGTCCATCTCGGTGGTTATTTCGAATACACGTTCGGTCAGAACGGCGCCGACGACGCGATCGAATTCAAACTGCTTAGCGAACGACAGGATGGCGCTTTGACGTCCCGCATCAATCTCATCGCCGAGCGGGACGTCGGCGACGGCGTCTCTCATGAATGGGAATACGGGTATGCCGCGCGATTTATGTGGCGCGCGTCTGACCGTTGGGCCTTCGGCGTCGAGGGCTTCGGCGAACCGGAGGCGCACGCGCACTATTGGGGGCCGCGGCTTAGTTTAGGCGTGGGCGAGAGCAGCTTGGCGTTGGGGTATCTCGCCGGTTTCGACGAGGCGGAGGCCGACGGCCAATTCCGCGTGGCGTTCGAGATCGAGAACTAAACGGCGCTGGCGCATCGCGCAAAGCGGGAGCTATGTTCTCGCTCATGTCAGAGTTCGAACTCATCGCAAGCGGCCTCCAATTTCCCGAGGGGCCGATTCCCATGCCGGACGGCAGCGTCATCCTCGTCGAAATCAAGCGCAAGACGCTGACGCGGGTGTGGAAGGGAAGAAGCGAAGTCATCGCCGATATCGGCGGCGGGCCGAATGGCGCGGCGATCGGCCCGGACGGCGCAGTATACATCACCAATAATGGCGGCTTCGAATATCATGACCTTGGCGGCCTCACGGTTCCAGGGCACGCCGCGCGCGACTACGTCACCGGTCGTATCGAACGCGTCGATCTCGACACCGGGAAGGTTGAACGTCTTTACGACAAGATCGGCGATTTCAAGCTCAGCGGCCCCAACGATCTCGTCTTCGGCAAGAGCGGCGCAATCTGGTTCACGGATCTCGGCAAAACCTATCCGCGCTCTTCCGATCGCGGCGGCCTCTATTATTGCAAAGCCGACGGTTCGCTGATCAAGGAGGCCGCTTACGGCTGCACTGGCTTAAACGGCGTCGGCCTCTCGCCGGACGAAAAAACCGTCTATGCCGCCGAGACCGAAACCGCCAAGCTGTGGGCTTTCGATGTCGTGGGCGACGGCGAAGTCGCTGCCCCGCCGCTCGGCGCCATCGGCCGCTGCGTGGCCGTGCAGCCATATCACTGTTTTTTCGACAGCCTCGCGGTGCAGGCCAATGGCGATGTCTGCGTCGCCACTATCATCAATGGCGGCCTCACCACGATTACGCCCGAAGGCCGTTCAACGCATACGCCGTTTCCCGATCCTCTGGTCACTAACATCGCCTTCGGCGGCGCCGACATGCGCGACGCCTACATCACGCTTTCGGGAACCGGACAGTTGGTAAAAACCCGCTGGCCGGAACCCGGGTTGAAGGTGAACTTTGCGCCGTATTGAACACGGTGTCTTCTCCAGGCACGAGGGCAGGATAAGGAGACGCGCATGATCATCGTCCATCATCTGGAAGAATCCCGCTCGCAGCGCGTGCTATGGCTGCTGGAGGAACTCGGCCTCGACTACGAAGTGCGCCGCTATGCGCGCAATCCACAGACCCGTCTGGCGCCGCCGGAGCTGAAGCAGGTGCATCCGCTCGGCAAGTCGCCAGTGATCGAAGCGAACGGCAAAGTGCTTGCCGAGTCCGCGGCCATCATCGAATTCCTGGCCGAGACCGATGCGGAGGGGAAACTCTGCGTGCCTGCCGGCGATCCGGCGCGCTTCGACTATCTCTACTGGCTCCACTTCGCCGAAGGCTCGGCGATGCTGCCGCTGCTGTTGAAACTCTACGTCGGCCTCTTGGGCGAGAACGGCGCGCCGCTGATGCAGATGCGCGTGGAGCCTGAGATCGACAACCATTTCAGCTTCATCAACGCCCACCTCGAGGGGCGCGACTTCTTCGCAGCCAACCGATTCACCGCCGCCGACGTCCAGATGCGCTTCGTGCTCGACGCTGGAAACAATCGTGGCGGCCTCGATCGCTACCCCAACATGGTTCGCGTCCGCAAACTTCAGCAGACCCGCCCGGCGTATCAGCGAGCCCTGGAAAGGGGCGGTCCGTATAAGATAGGGGCGTAGTTGCTTTGAGCGCCGGCGGCCAGCCGATGGAAGAGGGCCCTTGCCTTTCTGCGCAACGCACTGAATCTCTCGCGCCAACGGAGCAACAATGCGCGCACGCGATTGCAAGATCGTCGCCACGATGGGGCCGGCCAGCGATGCGCCGGAGCGTCTGGCGCTGTTGATTCAGGCCGGAGTGGACTGTTTTCGGCTCAACTTCAGCCACGGCGTCCGCCAAGATCATGCCCGCCGCATGCAGACGATCCGCGCGGCCGAAGCGCACGCCGGCACGCCGGTCGGCGTTTTCGCCGATCTGCAGGGCCCGAAGATTCGTGTCGGCACATTCGAAGGCGGCGAGATCAAACTCAAGTTCAACGACATTGTCGCCGTAGAAGCCTCGAGCGAGCCTGGCGGACCCGATCTCATTCGGCTGCCGCATCCGGAGCTGGTCGACGCGCTGGAAGTGGGCGACATCCTCAAACTGGACGACGGCAAACTCCAGCTCACCGTAACCGAACGCGGCCGCGGCCAGGTCAAGGCGCGCGTGGACTTCGGCGGCACGCTGAAGAACCAGAAAGGCGTCAACGTTCCCACCCGGCGCATTCCGATCTCGGCGTTGACCGAAAAGGATCGGGAGGATCTCGCCTACGCGCTCGATCTCGGCGTCGACTACATCGCGCTTTCCTTCGTTCAGCATCCTGAAGACGTGCGCGAAGCAAGATCGCTGATCGGCGATCGGGCCGGCGTGATCGCCAAAATCGAAAAGCCATCGGCGCTATGGCAAGTGGACGAGATCGTCGAAGCCGCAGACGCCGTGATGGTCGCGCGCGGAGATTTGGGTGTAGAACTGCCGCCGGAACAGGTGCCGATCGCGCAGCGGCGGATCATCCGTTCGGCTCGCGCCGCCGGCAAGCCGGTGATCGTCGCCACGCATATGCTCGAAAGCATGGTCGAGGCCGCCACGCCCACGCGCGCTGAAGCCTCGGATGTCGCCACCGCTGTCTACCAGGGCGCTGACGCGGTGATGCTGAGCGCTGAAAGCGCCGTCGGGCGTCATCCGCAATCGGCCGTCGCGATCATGGACCGCATCATCCGCGCGGTGGAAAATGACAGCGAATACTGGACTTCGTTGCCGCGCGACATGACGCCGCCGCAGGCCACCACCGCCGACGCCATCGCGCTTTCGGCGCGCCATATCGCCGATGTGATCGGCTGCGCAGCGCTCGTCGCCTACACTGCGACCGGCTCGACCGCGATCCGCGTCGCCCGCGAGCGCCCGCGCTGCGGCGTCATCGGTCTCACGCCGTTTGTGGAGACTGCGCGCAAGCTGGCGCTGGTCTGGGGCGTCCGCTCGATGGTGACGGAGGACGTGCAAAACGTCGAAGAAATGGTGTCGAAGGCCGACGCCGCCGTACGCCAACTCCGGATCGCCGACGTGGGCGACCGCGTTGCGATCATCGCAGGCATTCCCTTCGGCCGGGCCGGCAAGACCAACACGATACGGGTGTTGCGGTTGGAGTAACGCCATGTTGCGATCGATCGTCCTGACCGCGATGTTCGCAGCGCTCTCGGCTTGCGCGCACGCGCCAGTCGCGCCGCTGCCTTCGAACGCGGCCATCGATGCCGAAGCGCGGCGATTGATGGCGAGCGAAGACGTGAAGGGTATGGCGATCGCCGTGATCGACCATGGTGAGATCGTTCACATCGCCGCCTACGGTTACGCCAATGTCGCCGAGGACCGGCCCCTGCGCACCGACACTGTGATGTATGGCGCTTCGCTTACCAAGACCGCCGTGGCGTATTACGTGCTGCAACTGGTTGACGAAGGCCGCTTCGATCTCGATCGCCCGCTGTCGGCGTACCTGCCCAGGCCGCTGCCGGAGTATGAAGAATTCACCGATCTGGCCGGCGATGATCGCTGGCGGCAGCTCACCGCGCGCCACGTGCTCAATCACAGCACCGGATTCGCGAATTTCCGCTGGCTGGAGGAAGATCGCCGGCTGCGTTTCCACCGCGATCCGGGAACGCGCTACGGCTATTCGGGCGAAGGCTTCTACATCCTGCAACTCGCGATCGAACAAGGCCTCGGCCTCGATCTCGGCGCCGAAATGCAAAGGCGCATTTTCGACCGCTTCGGCATGACACGCACGTCGATGCAGTGGCGGGCCGATTTCCGCCCGAACCTTGCCGACGGCTATGGCATGGATGGCGGGTTCGAGCCGCACGACGAACGGTCATCCGTAAGCGCGCCCGGCTCGATGGACACGACCATCGCCGACCAAGCCCGCATGTGGGCGGGTTTTATCAGCGGCGAGGGCCTGAGCGCGGCGTCGCGGGCGGAACTCGTGCGTCCGCAATTTGCGATCACTTCTGCACATCAGTTTCCTACCCTCGTTGCCGACACCGACCCGCGTGGACAGGAGATGGATCTCTCCGCCGGCCTCGGCGTGGTGACGTTCGACGATCCGGTTGCCGGCCTCAGCTGGTTCAAGGGCGGTCACAACGATTGGACCGGCAACATGGTCGTCTGCCAGGAGCGGCGGCGGCGCTGCGCGGTCCTGCTCGCCAACAGCGTGCGCGCGGAGCTGATCTATCCTGAACTGGTTCGCTTCATTCTCGGCGGCACGACGATGCCTTGGTGGTGGGAGTACAATCGCTAGCGGCGCCGGGCCGGCGCGCCCACTGCTCCGGCCGCCTCGGCCGCCTTGAGCTCTGCATAGATGAGCCGCACGTCCGTGAGAATTCTGCGCTCGCGTTCGTGCAGCTCGCCATCGGCTGCGGCGATCTTCTCGAGCATGTCGAGCAGCATCTCGAAGCCTTGCGGCGTCAGGAACTTGGTCGACCATTCCGTCAGCTTCGATAACGGCGCCAGTTGTTCGGCGTTGCGGCAGAACTCGCGGAACTCGCGCGCGTCGAAGCCGGCGCCCAGGTGCGAACCAGCCTCCTTCTCGGCAACCTCGATCTCGCGTTCGTCGACGACGCCGTCCGCGGTGACCATATGCGCCAAGAACGCCGACAGGAACGAGATGAACACCTCATCGGTGGTGCGTTCAGCCTCCGGCACGTTACGCGGCCCGATGATGATCTGGTGGTAGATCTGGGTCAGGATTTCTTCCACGTTCTCCATATTGTCGAGCGCCATACGCGCCGGCCTGGTGGCGAAGAAACGCTCCATCACGCGCGATTCCGAAGTCACGTCGACGAGGTTGAGCCCAAGATTCGCCAGGCGTTCCTTGGTTTCAGGATGTGAATCGGTTGGATGCGGCGTGTGGTCGTCGAGGGAATACGATACCAGCGGCGGCAGCTTCTCGGGATCGACATCGTACTTCAATTTGTCCTCGAAGCTGGCCGACATGTTGCGGCGGAACTTGCCGCGGGCGATGTCGTTCACGGTATCCTCCATCTCGCGATGCCAGAGGTGGGAGAGGATGCCGCATTTGATCAACGCATAGCCGAGGTCGGCCGAGCTTGCCGCCGATGCGCCGATCGTGTCGGCGCGCAACTCGCGCGCGCGGTTGGCTTTGGCGGCGTTGCGGGCGAAGCAATCCATCATGAAGCGCAGGAACAGGCGGGCCGGCAGCAGCAGCGGGTTCTTGTCGTATTTCTTGTTTTCGTCGGCAGCGTGCGCAGCTTCCTCGAGGCCGCGATAGATCGGCGCGAAGTGCCGGCTGTAGATAGTGTCGGCGCCCGAGAAATGCGCAAGCTCGTGGCCGACCACGGCCTTGACTTCCTCCAGCGAGAGCACGCGCATGAGCGGCAGCGACAGATAGAGCGTCTGGCCGGTGAGCAGCCGGCGCGCTGTCGGCGTATGCATCGGCGCGGTGGTGGCGAAGAAGTTGGGATCAAGCCCGAGGATGATGTTGTCGGGCATGCGCGCCTTGGTCGCCTTGGCGATCTGTTGCACCATGAGGGCGAGGCGGGGCTGTTCGATGGGCGAAAATGGCACGCCGATTACCCCGCCGACGGCGGGGCGGAACATCCGCACGGTGCGCCACAATATGCCGACACCCAGCAGCAAACCGATAACGGCCAGCCCGCCCAGCACCGCCACGTGGACTTGGCCGAACCAGAACGCCTCGGCAAAGTAAGCGGTCGCCGCCACGATTCCGATCTGCGCCGTCACGATCAGTGAGACGAGCAGCAGCCCGGCGAAAGACAATCCCGGAAACACGAAGCTCAACAGCACGCGGTTCGAGCCCGTCGCGGCGCTCGCCAGCGTGAAGGCGACGATCAGTGCGAGGCCGGCGGCGGCGGTTGCTGCGCAGCCCAGCAGGAACAGGTAATGGTCCTGCAGATTGGAGCAGAGCGGGGAGAGCGTCAGGCCAGGCGTTTGCGGCAGGCAGAGCTGCGCGATGTCACGGAGGCTTGCACCCTCGGATGCCGCAGCGGCGTTGATGATGTAGAGAACGATCGCCGCGCCGAGCGCTGGGACCAACAGAGCGGCGAAGATCGCGCGAAGTGCCGGCATTGTGCTTTCCCCCGGGATCAAGGCTAATCACGCAAGCGAGGTTGCGGCAAGCGCAAAGCCCCGCGGCGCGCGGGTTGCACGGGACATGCGGATGCGCTCCAGCGCGGCGCGGAACGCGAATTTTGTTGGAAGAATTGCTGCCGCCCCGCCGAGCGGGGATCAGGTTTGCCTTGCCCTAAAGCACGGTGCGATTGTGTACAGTGGCTTTCGTCGCCAGCGAAAAGCGGACGTCCGGCGCTGCGCCATTCGCCACCAGTTCCGCCATCATCCGTCCCACTTCGGGGCCATGCTTGAAGCCGTGGCCCGAGCCGCCGCCGAGCAGAAACACGCCCTCGCGGGCCGGATGGCGATCGATGAGAAAATCGCCGTTCGACGAGTTCTCATACTGGCAGACGCGAAATTCCGTGAACGGCTGCTGCGTCAAGCCAGGGAAGCGCCGCGATACGAAGGTGCGAAGCAGTGCCGCGCCCGCTTCGCTCATCTGTCGGTCGCCCGTGTCGGGATCGAAGGCGCCGCCATGCGTGTCGCGCGCGATCTTGAAGCCGCGGCCCTCGAGGTTGGGAAAGCCATAATAGAGATCGCCGCCGTTGAAATCCGCCCAACCCGGCAGGGCCCCCACCTCGAAGCGCTCGTCGCCGGCAGGAATGCCGATGAAGCCGATTTCCTGCCGGGTTACGAAAATGCGCTCACCCAGCAGGTCGGGGAAGACTTTGCCAAGCCACGGCCCACAGGCATAGACGATGGCGTCGGCGCCGGCAGTTTCTCCATCAAGCAGCACTTCGTTGCCGGTCGCTCCAGGCGCGGCACGGGCGAGGCGATACTCGCCGCCGCGTTCGACAAAGCCGCGCACCAATTCTTGCACGGCGCGCCGGGCCATCAACGCGCCGAATTCCGCTTCATGGAGACCAAGCTCGACGCCGCTGAAGTCGATTTGTGGCCAGCGCGCCGTCAGCTGCGCATGATCAAGCACCTCCAGCGGCAGGCGCAGTTGCCGGTGCACATCGATGGAAGCGCGGGCGTAATCGACCATTTGCTCGAAGAAGAACAACACACCGGCCTGATGAAACAGCGGCAACGCCGACCGCTCCGACAGCCGCCGCCATTGCACCAGGGAATCCACCGCCATACGGGTATAGATCGCGTCCGGTCCATAATCGCTGCGCGTCATACGGCTTTCGCCGCCGCTCGAGGCGCGCGCGTTCGCCGGTCCCATTTGATCGACCAGCAAGACGCGCCAGCCGGCGCGCCTCAAATGCTCCGCCGTCCAAGATCCGAACACACCGGCGCCGACCACGATCGCGCGCCGGCGCGCGCACGAGGTCAGCGGCGCTGCTGCCGCCGCGCCTAGAATTGTTCTGCGAGTGCTGCCCATGACCCGCTCCATCGATACGGTGCGATGCGCCGGCGATCTTATCAAGCCTGCTCGCCCTTGATGGGCGAGCTGTCAGTCCGCCGCAGGCGAAGGCGGAATGACTGAGTGGGTGGCAACGCAGTTTCCGAACGTGTGAGTTATCACCCACTCCGTCCGCGAGCTAACGCTCGCGGCCACCTCGCCCATCGAGGGCGAGGAGGTTATTTCACCCGTATCGCGGGCGCCGGCTTGTTCATCCGCGCCACGTTGTCCAGCGCCGCCTGAGCGATCTGGCGGAAGCGCTTCGATACCGGGTGCTCCGGTTGCGTCGACACCAGTGGCGCGCCTGCATCACAGCTTTCGCGCAAGGCGACGTCGATCGGAATCTCCCCAAGGAACGGCGCGCCGGCTTCCGCCGCGACGCGTTTGGCGCCGCCTTCGCCAAAGATGTGGGCGCGTTGACCATCGGATGTTTCGAAATAGGCCATGTTCTCGATCACGCCGAGCACCGGCGCGTGCGTCTTTTCGAACATCGCCAGCCCGCGCCGCACATCCGCAAGCGCCATCTCCTGCGGTGTAGATACAATCACCGCACCCGCCAGCGGCACACGCTGCACCAAAGTCACCTGCACGTCGCCGGTTCCGGGCGGCAAATCGAGCAGCAATACGTCGAGATCGCCCCAGACGACTTCGTCGATCATCTGCCGCACGGCGCTGGTCGCCATGGCGCCGCGCCAGATCATCGGGGCGGCGGGATCGACCAGATAGCCGATCGACATCGTCTTCAGCCCATGCGCCTCCAGCGGTTCGAGCAGCTTGTCGTCGCGCATGCGCGGTTTTCTTGCGCCAGTGCCGAGTAATGTCGGCGCTGACGGGCCGTACACATCAAGGTCCAGCAATCCTGTCTTCATCCCCAGCGAGGCGAATGCGCAGGCGAGATTGACCGCGACGGTTGACTTGCCGACGCCGCCCTTGGCGCTGGCGACGGCGACGATCCGCTGCACCCGGCCGACGCCGCCGGCGGCCTTGGCTGGCGCCGCATTCTCCGCCGTCAACACCGCGGTAACACTCGTCACCCCCTTTATGGCGCGCGCTTGCGCATCCGCGCGATCGCGCACCGGAGCGTACAATTCGGCCACCCCTGCCGGCGCTTCGATCGTGAACGAGACCTTGCCGTCCTCGCGCGCATCCAGCCCCGTCACACGTCCGGAAGTGAACAAACCCTTGCCGGTGATCGGGTCCGGAATCGCGTCGAGACACGCTTTGACGCGTTCTTGAAGCAGCGCCAACCGGTTGTTCATGCTTGATCCTTTAGCACAGGGGTCACATATCGGCGCGCACGGGAGCGCGGCAAGGCGCCCGTCACGGCGGCCAAGAAGCGGCGCGCGAAAGTCTCCAGAAGGGGCGGGAAGAGCGATCAATGCCTTGGAATGACCAGTCGGGCGGCCCGCAAGGTGGCGGCCAGGGGCCATGGGGCGGCGGTCCGCGCCGGCCCTGGGGTCCACAACCGCCGCGCCAGCCGCAATCTCCGCAAGGCCCCGATCTGGAAGAAATGTGGCGTGACTTCCGAGACCGCATGTTCGGCGGCGGCGGGAGCGGGGGACGCGGGCCCGGCGGCGGACGGCGCAGGATTCAATGGCCGTTGATCGCGGGCGTGGTGGTGATCGGTTGGCTCGCCACCGGCGTCTACACCGTTGACGAAGGCCAGCAGGCGGTGGTGACGCAGCTCGGCGACTACAACCGCACTACAGGCCCCGGAATCCATTTCCACATGCCCGCGCCGTTCGAAGCGGCGCAAGTCATCAATGTCACCGGCCAGCGCACCGACGAAATCGGCTTCACCACCCCGCGCGCCAACGTGATCACCGACAACCCCGACGAGAGCCTGATGATCACCGGCGATCGCAACATCGTCGAGGTTCATTTCCGCATCGTCTACAACATCAAAGACGTAGAGGATTTCGCTTTCAACGTCCGCAGTCCGGTCACGACGCAGGACGGCCCCGGCGCGATCCGCCAGGTGGCCGAAAGCGCAATGCGCGAAGTCATCGGGCAACGCCAACTCGAGCCGATCATTACCACCGACCGCGCCGCAGTCGAACTTGCGGTCGAGCAACTCATGCAGCAGGTGCTGGACGAATACGAAGCAGGCGTTCAGGTGCTGCAGGTGGAACTGCTGCGCGCGGCCGCGCCGCAAGCGGTCATCGAAGCATTCAACGATGTCGTCAACGCCGGCCAAGACGCCGAGACGCTGATCAACAACGCCAATCGCGACACCGCACGCATCGTCAACGAAGCGCAGGCCTATCGCGAGCAGGTCGTGCGCGAGGCGACCGGCGAAGCCGAACGTTTCGTCGCCGTCCACACCGAATATCGCTCGGCGCCGCAGGTCACGCGTGACCGGCTCTATCTCGAAACCATGGAACGTGTGTATCAGCGCGGCAACCTGATCATCCTCGATCAGCGCGGCGGCGCTGTGCCTTATCTTCCCCTCGACGGCATGATCCGCCGCAACGCTCCCGCCGCGACGCAGGGAGGGACGAATCAATGACGCGCAACATGCCCTTCCTCATCGGCGCCGCGGTGCTGCTGCTGATCGTCCTGCTGCAATCGATGTTCATCGTGCGGCAGGACCGCCAGGCCATCATCCTGCGCTTTGGCGAATATGTCGGCGTCGTCAATCAGCCAGGCGCCGATCGGCCCGGGCTCTACCTCAAAATCCCGTTCATCGACAGCGTCGTCATCTACGACAAACGCAATCTCGGCCTCACTCTCGACAGCCAGCCCATCGTCGCCTCGGATCAGGAGCGCCTCGTGGTCGACGCCATGCTGCGCTGGCGCATCGTCGATCCACGCAGATTCTATCAAAGCGCGTTCAATGAAGAAGGCGGCGCGCAACGGCTCGAGACCTTCACCGAAGCAGCACTTCGCCGCGCCCTCGGCGCCGCAACCTCGAACGATATCATCTCCGGCCGGCGCGCCGCCCTGATGCAGGCGATCGAAGCCGACTTGAACCAATCCGCTGCCAGCGAACTCGGCGTGCGCGTGATCGATGTGCGCATCCGGCAAGCCGATCTGCCGGACGAAAACCGCGAGCGCGTATACGAGCGCATGCGTTCCGAACGCCAGCAGGTCGCCGGCCGAATCCGCGCCGAAGGCGAGCGCGACGCCGCCATCATCCGCGCCACCGCCAACGAAGAGGCCGCGCGGCTGCGCGGTCAGGGCGACGGCGAACGGGCCCGAATCTTCGCCCGCGCCTATGGCCGCGATCCCGAATTCGCCGCGTTCTACCGTTCGATGCGCGCCTACGATAACGCCCTCGACCAGGGCACGCCGATCGTGGTCCCGCCTGACAGCGACTTCTTCCGCTACATGCAGCGGCGCAGGGGCGGCTGAGGCTCGGCAATCGGCTGCCATTTATCGCGTTCCCGACTGCCGAGTGCCGATTGCCGACTGCCGCGTTGGCCCGCTACGCTCTCGACTCATGCGCGCCATCGTCTCCGCCATAGCCGTACTTGCTCTCGCCGCCCCGGCGTTGGCGCAATCGCGCCTGCCGGTTGAGGGCTTTGCCGATCTCAATGAGCGGCTTTCGCCGGCCGTGGTGAACATCGCAACCAGCCAACGCGTCGAGGGCATCGAAGACCTGCCGCGTTTCCCGCCGGGCTCGCCGATGGAGCGGTTGAACGAGGGGCAGGACGAAGGGCGCGCGCAGATCACTTCGCTCGGTTCCGGGTTCATCGTTTCGCCTGACGGCGTCATCATCACCAATAATCACGTGATCCAATCCGCCGACGCAATCGAAGTCATCCTGCAAAATGGCCGCCGCTACGACGCCACTGTGGCCGGCCGCGATCCGGCCACTGACATCGCCGTGCTGCGCGTTCACGCCGGCCAGCCGCTGCCTTATGTCAATATGGGCGATAGCGGCGCTGCACGCGTCGGCGACATCGTATTGGCGATCGGCAATCCGTTCGGGCTTGGCGGCTCGCTGAGCGTCGGCGTCGTCAGCGCCCGCAACCGCAACATCGACGCCGGCCGCTACGACGATTTCATCCAAACCGACGCCGCCATCAATCGCGGCAATTCGGGCGGGCCGCTGTTCAATACCGATGGCCTGGTCATCGGCGTCAACACGGCAATCATTTCGCCCACAGGCAATTCCGTCGGCATCGGCTTCGCCACGCCGACATCGATCGTGCGTCCTGTGGTCGAGCAAATCCTACGCTATGGCGAGACCCGCCGCGGTTGGCTCGGCGTACGCCTGGCCAATATGAGCAGGGCTGCCGCTGATCGCGCCGGCTACGATGGAGCCAGTGGCGCTGTGGTCACGCGCATCACGCCGAACGGACCGGCCGCGCAGGCCGGCTTGCGCCCGGGCGATGTCGTGCTCCGCTTCAACGGCCAGGACATCGCCGACAGCCGGGCGCTGACGCGCATGGTGGGCGAGGCGCAGGTTGGATCGACAGTTGCGATCGACATCGTTCGCGACGGCCGGCGGATGCAGATCACCGCCACGATCGAGCGCTTGGAAGAGACCGAGGGCGGCGGCGCGCGGATCGCCAGCGACGATGGCGGTTCGGCCCCGCGCCGCGACGGCGGCCCCCGTGGCGGGCGCATCTTCGGCATCGCGCTGTCCGAACTCGACGCCAGCCTGCGCGAGGAGTTTCAGATCGATCCGGAGATTGAAGGCCTAGTCGTGCTCGCAGTCGATGTCGGCGCCGCCAACGAAGGCGTCGTGCGCCCGGGCGACGTGATCGAAGCGATCGGATCGCAACTCACCGACAGCATCGTCGCCGCGCGCCTCGTAGCCGGACGCGCGGCTGTCGGCGAACACGCCATCGTCGCCCGCATCAATCGCAACGGCGGGGTGACCTACCGGCGCTTGCTGGCGCGAAGCTGACGCGCGCCGTCAGAGCAACGCCCGCACGTCGTTCAATGTCGCCACCACCATGGCCTTGGCGCGCATCTCATCGTCGGGCGCAAGCAGGTCCGGCACCATGATCGTCATGCAGCCAGCCGCATGCGCAGACGCGACCCCTGCATAGGAATCTTCCAGCGCCAGCACGTTCTGCGGCGCAGCACCGAGCAGGCGCGACGCGTTAAGGTAGGGCTCCGGATGCGGCTTGCCTTCGATGCAATCTTGCCGCGTCACCACAGCCTGGAACCGGGCCGCCAAGTCGTGCGCGGCGAAGTGCTTCTCGACCCAGGGCCGGCGCGATGACGTCGCCAACCCAAACGGCAAGGCGAGCGCATCGAGCGCATCCATCAGTTCCAGCGAGCCGGGTTTCAGCGGGGCGACGCGATCGCCGACATGCGCGCGCGTTGCGTTGATGAAGCGCTCGAGCGGGAAATCCTCGCCGTAATAGCGCTTGAGCTGCATGTCGTTGGCCTCGCGGTGCATGCCCACCAGTCCGAGGAATTGCGCATCCGTCATGGTCACGCCGAGTTCGGCGCAGGCGGCGAAATGCGCTTCCTTTACCAAGGCCTCTGAGTCGATCAGCGTGCCGTCGAGGTCGAACACGACGGCCGCCGGCTTGCGCGGCAGCGTCAATCAGGGCTCCAGATAATCCGCGCACGCGGGCAACGGCTGGTCCGGCGCATATAAGCCGTCGGCGCCGCGCGTGTAAGTGCGACGATAAGAACAGGCTTCGCTCGACGCCCACACGAGATCGGCCTCCGTCAGCGCCGGGCGCTCGTTGGAATCGGCGCTGCGGGTCAGGAGTCCGGGAAAGCTGCCTGCTGCGGTCTCGAGCATGATTCGCGGCGCGCCCTCCGCGACGCCCTCGTCCAGGCTTATCCGCGTAACGAATTCGTACTGGTCGTGGCAGGCGCCGGCGCGCTGCTGCTCATCGTCCTCGTCGAAGCAGGCGCGGATCATGGACGAAGCGCCGAACGGCATGCGCAGCACTTCCCGCGCCGCGCCGCTGGCGACTTCGTAAAGTACTAGCTGGGTCGCTTCGCCGCCGCCGCCGGAATACATCTGCCGTGTGAGCCGCGTGACGCCCACCAGCGCGGCGTCGCCATTGCGGCCAAGCCGGATGATCTGCGGCCACACCGCCCATTCGTCACCCTCGGACAAATCCGCGATCGATATCGTTGCGGCGCTTTGATCGCCGCGCGTCACTGCAACATGCGATTCGCCGGGCGCTGCGCACCAGACGCCGTCTTCGGTGCACCAGCGCTCGCTGCTTTGCGTCAGCACTTCCATGCGATTGCCGGCCTGATCGGCGACCGGAAGCGTCAGCGGCGCCAGCGACGGCTCTTCGGAGGCGGCGGCAGGGCTTTCCGCCGCCGGCGGCGTACACGCGCAGGCCAGTAACGCCGCAGCAATCCAGAATCGCTTCATGTGACAAACTCCGCCCGCCGATAACCCTGAAAGAACAATACGGCCTCCAGACTCATGTAATCAATCTTCGCATCCGCCTCGGCCGCCACTAGCGGCTTGGCGCGGTAGGCTATCCCCAGCCCCGCCGCCTTGATCATGTCCCGATCGTTGGCGCCGTCGCCGATCGCTACCGCATCGATCTCGCCGATCCCGTGCGCTGCGGACTCGCCCTTTAGCGCGTCCAGCTTCGCCGCCCGGCCAAGGATCGGCTCCTGCACCAGGCCGGTCAATGAGGCGCCATCATCCAGCAGAACGTTCGCCCGGTTTGCATGAAATCCGGCCGCTGCCGCGACCCGCGAGGTGAAGTAGGTGAAGCCGCCGGACACCAGCACGCATCGGGCGCCATGCGCGGCCATCGTTTTCACCAATGTCGCCGCGCCCGGGTTCAAGCGCACGCGCTCATCGTAGGTTCTATGCAGCGCTTCGACGGACAAGCCTTTCAGCTTCGCCACACGCGCGCGCAGCGCCGGCTCGAACTCCAATTCGCCACGCATCGCGCGTTCAGTGATGGCTGCGATCTCAGCCTTGAGGCCGGCGAAATCCGCCAGCTCATCGAGGCATTCCACACTGATGATGGTGGAATCCATGTCGGCAACGAGAAGTTTCTTGCGCCTTGCCGCAACGGGCACGATCGCCCAGTCAACGCCCAATTCGGCGACCGCCGCCGCAGCTTCCTGCCGCAACTCGCCGTCGATGCTGGGATAGATCCATTGGGCGCTTTCCCACCCGCTCAGCACCTCCGGCGGAGGCAGCTTTCGCGATAGCGCGACGCGGCCCAGCATCAACAGCGCCTCGCGATAAGCGGGCTTGTCCTCGGGAGAGGCGACAAAGACGAGGGCGTGCGCCGTCATTGCTCTACCCTCTAGGGCAGGGCGCGGGCTTGCGCTACTGCACCCGGATGAACCCTGCGCTTCTGATCATGGGCCCGACCGCCAGCGGCAAGTCGGCGCTGGCGCTCGCCGTTGCCGAGCAAATCGGGGGTGAAATCGTCAACGCCGACTCGATGCAGGTGTACCGCGATTTCCGCGTCCTTACCGCCCGTCCGACGCCGGAAGAGGAGAAGCACGTCACCCACCACCTTTACGGCCACGTCGACGCCGCTGAGCGTTATTCCACCGGCCGCTGGCTCAGCGATGCACTTACCGCCATCGCGCACGTCCGCGAGCGCGGTAAGACGCCGATTCTGGTCGGCGGCACGGGCCTCTACTTCAAGGCGCTTACGCGAGGCTTGGCCGCGATGCCCGAGGTCGACGACGAATTACGCGCGGCGCTGCAGGCGCGCGCCGCGAATGAAGGCGCAGTTGTTTTGCACGCTGAACTCGCACGGCGCGATCCGCTGACCGCTGCGCGGCTCGATCCAAACGATGCGCCGCGCATCATTCGCGCGCTGGAAGTCATGGAAGCGACCGGCGAAAGCATCGCCTCGTTTCAGGCTAATACCAAGCCGACGCTAACCATAGACGAGTGGCGTGGTCTGGCGCTCACGCCCAATCGCGAAATGCTCTATGCCGCAATCGATGCACGTTTTGAGAGCATGCTCGCCGCCGGCGCGCTGGACGAAGTCCGAACGTTCGTCGCACGCAGCCTCGATCCCACATTGCCGGCGGCCAAAGCCCACGGCGCGCCTTCGCTCAGCGCACATCTTCGCGGTGAAGCAACGCTCGCGCAGGCGCGCGAGACCGCGCAACGCGATACGCGCCGGTACGCCAAGCGCCAATTCACCTGGATCGCCAATCAGATGCCGAACTGGCCGCGGCTGGCGGCGCCCGGACTTCCGGAGCGTGTCAAGGCGGCGCTGGAACTGCTGGGGAAAGCATGATTGCCCGGTCTCATTATCGTTGGCGCTGTCTTTGACCCGCCCGCTCAAGCGTGCGCGCGTCAAAGTAGGTCTGCTGCTCGCGCCGCGCCACGCGCGCTATGGCGGCGTCGAAGCGAACGCGCCAGCCTGGCAGGGCCGTGTCCATGGCAGCGCTCAGGTCAGCGGCGCCGCGCAGCACGCCAAGCTCGCGCGCCAGTGTCTCGAGTCGCCTGCGGTCTTGCACAAACCGAGGCGGCGGCAGCCGTTCGACGATCCGCCCTATCGCATCTTGCGCCGCAAGCAGCACCAGCCGCGCCGTGTCTGCGTCAGCTTCCTCGGCGGCGCTGACGGCGCGGCGCACGTCTTCGGCCGACGAAGCCAGTGTGATCGGGGCTAGAGCGTCGAGACACTCGCCGTCATCGAGGGCGCGAAGATACGCGACCATGGCGGCCATGGCCGCCGCACTCGGTTCTGCGCCTTGGAACTCCTCGACGATCACCCCATGCAAGAAGTGTTGCAGCGAAGGATCGCGATTTCGGCCATATGCCGTTCGATAAGTGACGCCGTTGAGGTCGGGAATCTCGATCGCATTGGCGACGCCGTCGCCACGCAGCTTGCTCGACCATTCCGAGGTCACGTCAGCCGCGCCTGGACGGTCGGTGAGTTCCGGCAACATGAAGTGCGAATTGCGTCGCCCGCCGCTATGGCAGGCGTTGCACGATAGACCTGCGCGCGCGGCGGGCCCGCCCAACAGTACCGGAGATCGGAACAAGGCGCGCCCGGCCTCGACCGTTGCATCGCGAGAAGCCAGGCACTCACTGGGTTCTTCGAGCAAGGCCCGCGCCTCGGTCTGCGGCGTCCACGCTTGCGCGCGCAACAGGATGGTCGGCGGCAGGGCGGCGGCGCCCGTCAGTATCGCCGCGACCGCCGCGATCGCTTTCACTCGGAAGCGCTCTCGATCCAGCGTGCGAGTTCTTCGCGCTGCGCGCAACCATAGGCGCAGAGCCGATCGAGGCGGGCCAGTTGGGTCCGCGCGCGCTCGAGCTCACCCATCTGAATGTAGAGTTCGCCCAGATATTCGGTTGCGCCGAGGTGGTTGGGATCGAGGCGCAGCGCTTCGCGATAATATCCGAGCGCCGTCTCGAGCCGTCCAAGTTTGCGTGAAGCAAAGCCCATGTAGTTGAGCACATCCGGATGCGGCCCCACTGCGGCCTGGGCCCGTTCAAGCGCGGCCAACGCTTCGGCGAAACGCTCCTGATTGATCAGGCCGACCGCTTCGGCGTACGCGGCACGGCCTTCCTCGATGCTGGGGAAATTCCAGCCGGTCGTTGCTGGATCGGCGGCCGGCGTCGCGGGCGCTTCAAGCGCTTGCGTGAGCTGCGTCAGGACCGCGTTCAGTTGCGCACGGCGTGCATCGCCACAGGCTGCATCACATGCACTGATCTTCTGGGCGAGGTCGGTTTGAATCGCGACGGCTTCTTCGCGCCGGCCGGCATGCAGGTGGAGCAAACCGAGCTGCAGATAAGCGCCTGCCGGCGCATCGTCGGCAACGACAGCGCGTTCGTAAGCGGTTTGGGCCTCGTCCGGCTCGTTGGCGCCCTCATAGGCGCGGCCAAGGGCGAAATTGACCATGCCGTTGTCCGGCAAAGCTCGCCGCACGATCCGAAACTGACGAACGGCTTCGCGATAATTCTGTTCGTCCATCGCGGCGACGCCGGCCTGGTAGGCGGCCTGAGGGTCTTGGCGGGAGGAGGGCGCGCTGCCGCCCATGCTGCCGCCGCCTCCGCCGCTCGGTGCGGCGACTGCAAACGGGGCTAAGAACGCTGCCGCCAACAGCGCGGCTGCGATGTAGAGTCTTGCGTTCGAACCCATGATGTCCTCCCCGGATTCCGCCCGATCCTACCCTTGTCCCCACACCCGCGCGCGCACGTTTTCGTGACGGCAGGCGGCGTGCTACCACCGCGGGAACAGGGGAGAGCCATGACCTGGGGCATAAACGAATGGATAGCGGTGGTCTCGGCCGTCATCGCCGTCGCGTCGCTGGCGCTGAACTGGCTTATCGTCCGCCGCCAAACCGAACTTCAGTTCGAGACGCTCAAGGTCGAGATGGACGCCGAGGTGTTCGCGTGGTCACACGAGGCGATTGACGCCGTGTCGCAAGGCGTCGCCTTGACTCGCAGCGCCCATTTGCATGAGCCGGACGAGTTCCAGCGTCTGGCCATCGCATGCGAACACAAATTGTCCGCGCTCGCCGACCGCGGCAGGCTGTTCTTTCCAAACGAGAACCCGCATCTGCACGGCGTCCAGAACGAAGGCGCATTCCAAGGGATTCGGCCGCCTATCCTGGACGCAATCGTCTTCGCGTGCTGTCAGATGGCCCAGATCGCGGCGCAAGCGGGCGGACAATCGTTCGAGCCGGCTGCCGAGTTCCTGATCAAGTGCCGCCGGCTGCTGGTGTCAGAGGCGCAGAACGCCGTCGATCCACGCCGCCGCGGCGCGATGCTGAAACGGCTGGCGATCGGTCGAATGGATGACACAAAGTCCAACTTTGATGTGGCTTACGATTTGGGTAAGGCGCTGGATGCGCGTTATCCCGGCTTGCCGGTCATGCAGGTCTGGTTGGCCGCTCAAGCGCGTATACGCGATGGAGTTGCAGCTTGAATTTTGTTCGCAGGTATCTGATCGCCACCGGGGTTCTAGTGCTCACTGCCTGCGCGCCGGTCGAAACGCCGGCGGAGACGCCACGGATGGATGACATCGAAATCACGCTAAGCCGCGGCGTCTGCTTCGGTTTTTGTCCGGCCTACACCGTGACCATCAATGGCGACGGCCAGGTGCGCTACCAAGGCCGCCGCTTCGTCAATGTCGTCGGTGAGCGCACGGCGACGATCGCGCGCGCTGATGTCGCGCGCCTGGCGCAGCGGTTCACGGACATAGGGTTCTTCGACCTGGCGGATACGTATCGGTCAGAAGTGACGGACTTGCCCACCTACAGCGTTACGATCGTCAGCGGCGGGCGCAGGAAAACAGTCGTGGACTATGGCGGCATCAGCGCCGGCATGCCGCGCGCCGTCCGTGAGCTGCAAGAGGAAATCGATCGTGTGGCAGGAACGGCACAATGGGTGCTGCGCGATGGCCAGCCAGTAACGGAGCGTCCGCAGCCGTAAGGCTTCCGGACCGGGTTGGGGCGCCCTAAGCTTCGCCAAGGACTTCGAGGGTGGGGATCATGAATATGCTTCGGGCCGCGGCTGCTTGCTGTGTGACGCTCGCGCTGGCTGCGCCGGCGGTTGCGCAGAATCTGTCGCTGCGTGCGCCGCAATGGGCGCAGCCGCTGATTATCAGCGACATCACCCAGACCAATGGCGGACGGCCCGCCATCGCCGCGCAAGGCATCGACATGGCGGTGCGCGTCACCATCGCGCCCTCGAGCAGCGGCGGCGTTGCGCGCGTGATCCGTTACGACGTCCGCGGCGAAGAAGCGACGCTCGCGGTGCATCGCTTCACCAAGCCGAATGGCGCTTGGCTGCTCTGGGGCGCCGACACGCCGCGCGTCACCCCTGTGGCCGTCGCCCAGCGCACCGAGCTTACCGCCTTGATCCGCGCCGTCATGGGAGTCGCCGGCGGCATTGGCGGGGCGGAGGAAGTCTGCGAAGGCGGTCAACAAGCCTATCTCGAAGTTGCATTCGAGGGGCGCGCGACTTCGTTCTCGCGCCCCTGCGTCGCCAACACCGATGCGGCAGGGCGCCTCGCGCTGCGGCTCTCCGATCTCGCCGGCTCGCGCACCGAAGAAGAACTGGCGGCCGCAGCGGTCGCCGAACTGATGGCGGTCGACCGCGCTTTCGCCGCCAAGGCGCAGGCCGATGGCGTGCCGGCGGCGTTTAACGAGTACGCCGCCGCCGACGCACTCATCGTCACTAGCAGCGAAGTGATCAACGGTCGCGCCGGGGTGGCGGCCAGTTATCAGAACTGGCCCGAAGGGGCGCGGCTGGAATGGGCGCCCGAGACCGCGCGCGTATCGCAGCGCGGCGACATGGGCTGGACCTGGGGCAATTCCGCCTACACTGCGCCGGATGGCGTACGCCGCCCGGGCCGCTACGTCTCGGTGTGGACGCGCGACATCGACGGCCGCTGGCGGTTCGCGTTCGACGCGCCCATCCGCTAGCCCGCAAATCCGCCTTCGGCCAAGAACGCCAATTCTTCCGGCGTCGACTTTCGTCCGAGGATAGGATTGCGGTGCGGAAAGCGGCCGAACTTCGCGATGATGTCTCTGTGCAGGACCGCGTATTTCAGGAACTCGGGCTCGCCCAGATTGGTGAACAAAGTGACCGCGCGCTCCTGCAGCACCGGGTCTTCCGCGTGCTCGAACGGCATATAAAAGAAGAACCGCAGTCCTGAATCGGTTGCGGCGTCGAATTGGCGATCGACCGCCCGCGCCGCGGCCGCCTGCGCCAGGCCGTCGGTTGCATAGGCGTGAGGAGAGCCGCGGAAGATGTTGCGCGGCAGCTGGTCGAGCAGGATCATCAGCGCCAACGCCCCTTCGCTCTCCAGCTCCCAGTGCGCCAGCTCGCCGCGCGCAGCTGCGTGGTGCTCGGCCTCGAAAGCGCGGCAACGGCCGTCGAACGTCTCGTCCTTGGTGAACCAGGCCCTGTGGCCCGCATCGCGCCAAAAGCGCACGATCTCCGCCGCACTTGCCATCGCCAACTCCTTCAGGCAGCGCGCGCCGGCGCCGCCTTTTGCACAAACATGATCACGAAGAGCACCGTCGCCAAGATCACGCCGAGCGAGGCGACTTCAAGCAATGTTTGATCGAAGCCAAGGAGCATCAGCGCCAGGCCGGTAGGCATGAGGATGTTCGCGCCGATGGCAAGCACGCATTGCGCGCCGGCCAAGCGCGACGCCGCCAGCGCCGGGTAAGCGCGATGCATCAGGCCGAAGGCGGCAAGCGTCACCCAGCCGAGCAGGTTGAGGTGGGCGTGCGCAGGCGAAAGCAGGAAATTCTGCGCTATGCCCATATAGACGCCCAGCCCTTCGCCTACCAACAGACAAAGCAAGGCTGTGCAGATGAAGATCACGTCGTAGCGCATCAGGTCCCCCGTTATGGCGCCGGGCCGGCGCATCCTCTAGATGTCCGGCTGGTGAGCCGCCAATACAGGCGGCGCGAGGATGTAATGCAAGTTTTCTACGAGCGCGATGCGGACTTGGGGCTGATCCGGGCAAAGCGGGTCGCCGTCATCGGCTACGGCGCTCAGGGACACGCACACGCGCTCAACTTGCGCGACAGCGGTGTCGATGTGCGTGTGGCGCTGCATGCGAACGCACGCCGGGCCGAGCAAGCGAGGGGCGACGGCTTCGCACCGATCTCAGTCGCCGAGGCGGTGCAGGGCGCCGGCGTCCTGGTCATGTGTGCGCCGGACGAAGTGATGCCGGATATGTACGCCGCGGATATCGCACCACATCTCCGCGCCGGCCAAACCCTGATGTTCGTGCATGGCTTCGCCTGGCATTACGGCTTCATCAAAGCGCCGGCTGACGTGAATGTCGTCATGGTCGCGCCGAAAGGTCCTGGGAAGGCGCTGCGCGAAGCCTTTACCAAGGGCGGCGGCTTGCCGTGCATCGTCGCGGTGGCGCAAGACAATGGCGGCGCCGAAGCGCTGGCATACTCGTACGCCGCCGCCATCGGCTGCGGTCGCGCCGGCATGATACCCTCGTCGTTCAAGGTCGAAACGGAGGGCGATCTTTACGGCGAGCAGGTCGTGCTTTGCGGCGGTCTCGCACATCTTATCCGCGCCGCCTGGGAAGTGCAGGTCGAAGCTGGCGCGCCGCCCGAACTTGCCTACTTCGACTGCTTGCATGAAGTGAAATTGCTCTCCGATCTCATCCACGAACGCGGCATCGCCGGCATGCATCTGGCCATCTCGAATACGGCCGAGTGGGGCGAGTACGTGACCGGCCCGCGTATCATCGACGCGCGGGTGAAGGATGCGATGCGCGCGGTGATGGCGGATGTGCAAAGCGGCAAATTCGCGGAGCAATGGATGGCCGAGCACCGCGCCGGCGCGCCGAACCTTGCCAAACTGCGCGAGGCGGCGGCGAACCATCCGATTGAAGCGGCCGGAAACAGGGTTCGCGCGTTGCTGGCAACGCAGGCAAATCAGCGCGGCGGCAAACGCGATTAGGCAATTGAAGCGATGGCGCTGGATCCGGCGCGGACGCCATTAGTAGCGTTCATCGCGCAGAGCGCGTAAACACCGTCCCATGGCTCAAACATGCATCGGCACGCCGCTGTCTCCCTCCGCGCTCCGCGTCATGTTTCTTGGCGGCGGCGAATTGGGCAAGGAAGTCGTCATCGAGTTGCAGCGCTTGGGCGTCGAGACCGTCGTCGTGGACCGTTACGCCAATGCGCCGGCGCAACAAGTCGCCCACCGCGCCCATGTCATCGACATGACCGACGCCAGGGCGCTCCGCGCCTTGGTGGAACAGGAGCGGCCGCACCTCATCGTGCCGGAAATCGAAGCCATCGCCACCGACGAACTCGTCCGCATAGAAGCCGACCGGCTCGCCACCGTGATTCCGACAGCGAAAGCTGCGCACACCACCATGAACCGCGAGCGCATCCGCGTGCTTGCCGCCGAAGAGTTGAAGCTGCCGACCTCGCCCTATGCCTTCGCCTCGTCGCTCGAAGAGCTGCAAGCGGCGATCGACCGCATCGGCTTCCCCAATTTCGTGAAGCCGGTGATGTCATCGTCTGGCAAAGGCCAGAGCCGTCTCAAATCGCAAGCCGATGTTGCGCCAGCCTGGGATTACGCCCTGAGCGCCGGGCGGGTGAAGCAGCCGCGCGTCATTGTCGAAGGGCAGGTGATGTTCGATTGCGAGATCACGCTGCTCACGGTGCGCGCGGCGAGCGGCGCGCATTTCTGCGACCCGATCGGCCATGTCCAAGTCGATGGCGACTACGTCGAAAGCTGGCAACCGCAAGCGATGAGCACGAAAGCGCTCGAACGCTCGCGAGATATCGCCGCCAAAGTCACCGAGGCGCTGGGCGGCTACGGCATCTTCGGCGTCGAACTTTTCGTCAAAGGCGACGAGGTCTGGTTCTCCGAAGTGTCGCCGCGCCCGCACGACACCGGGCTCGTCACGCTCGTCAGCCAGAACCAGAGCGAATTCGCGCTTCACGCCCGCGCCATCCTCGGCCTGCCGGTGGACACATCACGCCGCGCCGCCGGCGCATCGGCGGTGATCTATGGCGCCATGGAGGCGCAAGCCATCGCCTTCGACGGCGCCGCCGAAGCGCTGAGCATTCCCGAAACCGAACTCCGCCTCTTCGGCAAACCCGAAAGCTTCAAAAAGCGCCGCATGGGCGTCGCTCTCGCGCGCGGCGCGGATACGGATGAAGCCCGCAGGCGGGCCAAGCAGGCCGCCGCGGCAGTCCGGCCGGTGGCGCCGTGAGAAAGGCGCTGCCGCCGCCGCCTTATGTCGGAGGCTGCCTGTGCGGCCGTGTCCGCTATGCCTACAAGGCGCAGCCGCGTGCATTGAACGCCTGCCATTGCAATGACTGCAAGCGCCTCACAGGATCTGATTATGTAAAGATGCTGCTCGGCGAGAGGCTTCATTTCGCGCAGACCGGCGAAACGCAGGTCTGCCGCAAGCGGGCCGACAGCGGCCGCGAGATGGATATCCGGCGTTGCGCGGCGTGCGGAACCCGGCTTTGGCACGAGCCCGTGCAGGCGCCGCAATTCATCTTTATCTGCGCGGGCGCGCTCGACGATGCCGGCTGGGTCGTTCCGACGTCGCATATTTGGGTCGAGCGAGCCGATGAGGCGGTCCAGTTTGCGCCGGATGCCTTGCTGGTGCAGGGCCAGCCGAAAGATCGCCAAGTGCTGTTCGATCACTTCGACCGGCTTTATCCTTCACGGCCGCCGCCGACGTGAAGGCTGTCACGCGGTAGCGACGGAGATACACACAACGCGCGTTAGACCTGCATGAACCGTCGTACTTTCCTTGCCGCGACCGCCGCCGCTTGCGCCGCTGCGCCGGTTTACGCGCAAACCCTCAGCTACGATCGCGCCGCCGCCTACACCGCCGAACGGCACGGCGTTTCGCTTGTGGTGATGCGCAGCGGTGAAATCGTGTTCGAAGACTATCCCAACGAAGGCGCTCCCGGTCAGGGCTGGGAATTGGCGAGCGGCACGAAAAGCTTCACCGGCGTCATGGGCGCTGCGGCGATCCAGGACGGAATCATCAGCTCGTGGGATGAATCCTGCGCGGACACGTTGAGCGAATGGCGTGACGATGAGCGCCGCCACATCACCCTGCGCCACCTGCTTTCACTCACCAGCGGCATTGCAGGCGGCCCGATCGCCCGTCCGCCCGCCTACGCAGACGCCATTGCGCAGCGCCCCGACGCGCTTCCGGGCGAACGCTTCGCCTATGGGCCCGCGCCGTTCCAGATTTTCGGCGAGATCATGCGCCGCAAGCTCGGCGGCGATCCGCAGGCCTATCTGCAGCGCCGTGTCTTCGATCCGCTCTCTATCGCGCCGACGCATTGGCGCCGCGGCCGTGACGGCAATCCGCACATGCCCTCGGGCGCCGGCCTCACCGCGCGCGACTGGGCGCAGTTCGGTTGGTTCGTGTTGCGCGAGGGCGAGGGGCGCGTGGATGCGCCGGCGCTGCGCGGCTGCTTTGAGCCCAGCCGCGCCAATCCCGGCTATGGCCTGTCCTTCTGGCTGTTGCGCCAGGGACTTGTGCCGCCCGGGCGCATCCAAAGCGTCGATGTCGATCCCGAACTCGATCGCCGCTTCGGCCGCATCAGCATGGCCGCAGGCGCGGGCGACCAGAGGCTGTATCTGATTCCGAGCCTCGAACTGGTCATCGCACGCCAAGCCAGCGGCGTGGTCGCTGCGTTGCTGGGCCGTCGCGATGGACCCCGCTTTTCCGACGGCGCCTTTTTGCGCGCGCTGCTGACCTGATCTGCGCTTGCCTACTCCACGTAGATCGTGCAGCCGGATCGCGATGCCCAGAGCCACTGACACCGAAGTCCGCGCCGCTTTTGCGAAGATCGTCAACATGTCGCCGCGCGAAATCGAGGATTGGCACAAGACCGTGCAGTCGGCCTCGGTTGGCCAGGATTCCGGCGATGGCGTCTCGGTTGGGGTGAAAGCCGGGCGGCGCACGATCCAGCTGCTGCGCATCAAACGCGCGCCCAATGGCGAAGACATCAAGCACATGCGCCGCGTGATCAGCTTCGTCCGCCGCCTCAGCGTGCAGGCGCCGCGCCAGAACCGCGAAACCTCGCGCTGGCGCTACGCGCTGATGAATTGGGGCCACGATCCGCTGAAGCCGAGCGATAGTGACAGCCCCTGGCGCTGAGCAGGGCGCCGGTCTAGCGTTGCGCACCCGAGGAGACGCGCGCAATGGCCACAGAACAAAAGCCGCTCAATTCCGGTTACGGCATGCGCACCGAAGCGCGCGACGCCACCGGAGGGCGCGAACTCTCCGGTAAAGTCGCCATCGTCACCGGCGGCTATTCGGGACTGGGCCTCGAGACCACCAAGGCGCTTGCGGGCGCCGGCGCCATCGTCATCGTGCCCGCACGCTCAGCCGAGAAAGCCCAGAGAGCGCTTGCCGGCATCGCCCGGGTCGAACAGGCCGCGCTCGATCTGGCCGACCCCGCCAGCATCGACGCCTTCGCCGGCGGCTTCCTCTCGCGGACCAAAAGACTCGACATCCTGATCAACAACGCCGCCATCATGGCCTCGCCGCTCTTGCGCGATGCGCGCGGCTACGAAGCGCAATTCGCCACCAACCATCTCGGCCACTTCCAGCTCACCGCCCGGCTCTGGTCCGCTCTCAAGGCCGCCAGGGGCGCGCGCGTGGTTTCGCTCAGCTCCATCGGACATCGCATCAGTCCGCCCGATCTCGATGATCCGAACTTCGAACGCACCGAATACAATAAATGGCTGGCCTATGGGCGCGCCAAAAGCGCCAACGCGCTCTTTGCTGTCGGTCTCGATAAACGCGGCGAACCGCACAATGTCCGCGCCTTCGCCGTCCATCCCGGCGGCATCATGACGGACTTGCAGCGCTACATGCCGGAAGAAGAAAAGCGGGCCATGGGCTGGATCGATGAGCACGGCAACATCAACGAGCGCTTCAAGACGCCGTCACAGGGCGCCGCCACGAGCGTCTGGTGCGCCGTCAACAGCCAACTCGATGGTAAAGGCGGGGTATATTGCGAAGACTGCGATATCGCCCAACTCGTCCCGGCGGATTTCAAAGACTTCAGCGGCGTCCGCCCGTGGGCCGTCGATCCGGTGCTTGCCGACAGGCTTTGGACGCTGAGCGAACACATGACCGGCGTCCGGTTCGCGCCGGACTGAGCAATCAGACTTTATTCACTGTGTTGCCGGCGCCGCCGTCAACGCTTCGGCAAGCCCGCTCCGTTAATCTCGCGGCAAGCGCTGATAAAAGCGCGGTGGGCCAAGAGTAGAATGTTCACGCAGACCGACATCGCCGCCGATGATGGCGTGCGCCGCGCCTGGCTTGGCGTCGGCGCGCCGATCCTCGGGCTGGTGGTCGTGACAATTCTGCTGGCCATCGCCACCTTCGCGGGGCTTGCCCGCGACCAAGATCGCATATTCGAGGAAAACAGCCGCCGCCTCGTCGCCAGCGCCGTTGACGGCCGTTCGCGGGCGCTGGCTTCGATAACGCTGGACTACGCCAACTGGGACGCGGCCTACCAGGCCGTCGCCCGCGGCTGGGATCAGCAATGGGTGGAGGGCAACCTCTATTCGAGCGTCGCTGACAGCATGCTCGTGTTTCGCGCCGACGGCGACGTTCGCTATGCTTGGTATGGTCCCGCCGCGGCCTCGATGGAAGCGGCGATCGCTGCGCAAGCGGTTCGGGCCGCCATCGCCACCCCCGAGCTGCGCGAGCTTTCGGGAGCAAGAGACGTCGCCGATACCGTTGCGCGCACCTACGCGCTCGCCGACGGTCAGTTCGTTCTAGTTGCACTGGCGCCGGTTACCCGTGAGGACAACACGGAGCGCGTGGCGTCGCGTGAGCGCAGTGACACGTATCTGGCGTTGATCGACGTGGTCAGCGCCGACGAACTCTCGGAAATGGGGACGGCGCTGGCGCTCGGCGATGTTGCGTTCACGCCAGCGGGCGGCGCGTTGGCGCCGGATCGGATCGCGCTCGATTTCGTGGCGCCGGGCGCCGCTGCGGCCGGGGCGTTGACGTGGCCCAATCAGCATCGCGGGCTGGCGGCGTTTCAGCGCCAGATTGGCCCCGTCGTTCTGGCGCTGCTCATTATCGGCCTGTTCGCGGTGCTGATGGCGCGCCTCATCGTCGCGCGCCAGGTACGGGCGATGGCGCACGCACATGCTGCACTCGAATCGAGCCGGCTCAAGTCCGAGTTCCTCACCCGCGTCAGTCACGAACTGCGCACGCCGCTCAACGCCGTCATCGGTTATGCTGAAATCATTCAGGAAGAGCACGAGGAGTCGGGTCTGCGCGACGACTGCAATCGCATTATCGCCGCCGCACGTCACCTCGGCCACCTGCTGAATGATATCTTCGATCAGTCGCGGCTCGACGCCGGGCGCATCAAGATCAACAAGGAGGTGTTGCCGGTGGCGGGTTTGCTCGCCGAATTGCAGGGGCTGGTGCGTCCCGCCGCGAAGGCCAATAATGTCGCGCTCGATTTCGCGCCGAGCCCGCACGCGGTTTTTGCCGTCGCCGACCATATGCGGTTGCGGCAGTGTCTGCTCAACCTTGTCGGCAACGCAATCAAGTTCGCCCCCGATGGTCACGTAACCGTCAAGTCACGCGCAGCCACGATAGGCGATCGTGCGATGGTCGTATTCGACATCGCCGACGACGGCATCGGCATAGCCAAGAACGAACTGGAAAATCTCTTTCGCCCGTTCAGCCAGGCCAACGCCGGCATCAGCATGCGTTTCGGCGGGACCGGACTCGGGCTTTCGATTTCACGTGATCTTGCCCGGGCGATGGGCGGCGACATTACCTTGACCAGCGAAGCCGGAGCCGGTTCGACCTTCAGCCTCAGCGTTCCCGCCGCCACGGCCAGCGCTGTGAAGGCTGCCTGACGCACCTCAACCGCCGGTCAATTGACCGGCGGTTGAAGTTGCTCATGGTTCATGGGCCGAAGAGATAGTCGCTCGAGTCGATCGTCGCGCCGTTCACGAGCGTGATGATGTCGTGAACACGGCCATCGGCCGAGTTGACCATCCAGCGTGTGTCGTCGATCTGGGTGAAGCTGGCGCCTTGTTCCAGCGTGCCGTAGCCGGAGAACATCAAGACGTCGCCTGCGCCGCCGTCGAAATCGTACACCGAGTCACGGCCGCCTTCGCCGCGTTTGAACACGAACGTATCCGCCCCGTCGCCGCCGACGAGCTCGTCTGCGCCGGCGCCGCCATAGATGAAGTCGTCGCCGCCGCGTCCGCTCAACAGGTCATTGCCGGCCAGACCCTGCAGGACATTGGCGCCGTCATCGCCGCTCAGCATATCCTTGAAGCCGGATCCGGTCAGGTTTTCGATGGAGATCAGCTGATCGCCGGAGGCGGCGCCGCCGCTGGCGCTGTGGGCGGAGAGGTCGATGCTTACGCCTGAGGTCGCGTCGTCGTAGCGTGCGGTGTCGGCGCCTTCGCCGCCATCGAGCGTGTCGGCGCCCGCGCCGCCGGTGAGCTGATCGTCACCAGCGCCACCCTCGAGGCGGTCGATGCCGCCGGCGCCGAGGAGCGTATCGGCGCCGTCTTGACCCGAGAGCGTGTTGGCGGCGTCGTTGCCGATGAGCTTGTCACTCTGGTTCGAGCCGCTCAGATTTTCGATGCCAGAGTAAGTGTCGCCCTTGGCGTCGCCCGCATTCTGCGACGGTTTCGCCAGGCTGGCGGTCACGCCGAGCGTGGAGGTATCGTAGCTCGCCGTATCGGCCCCGGCGCCGCCGGCCAGCGAGTCGCCGCCCGCGCCGCCGACGAGCCAGTCATTTCCCGCGCCCCCATCGAGCGTGTTGGCGGCATCGTTGCCGATCAGCGCATCGTTGCCATCGCCGCCGGCAGCCTTCTCGATGGTTGTGCCGTTGGCAATGGTGAAGCCGCCGTGCACGCCATAAGCGTAGGAAACCCATCCAGCCCCGCCGAACTCGTATTTCAGAGTCGCCGCGCGCAAATCGATATTGGCGTCCTTGCTGCCGATGTATTTGACTTCGTCGTTGCCGCCGGCGTCCCATATAGTCTGGTAGAACGTGCCCGCGGCGTTGACGTCCTTGATCGTATAGACGTCGTCACCGGTCGCCCATTCTTCGTTGACGCCGTACTTGTCCTGGATGACGGCGATGTCGAGCGCCGCGAGCGTGCCTTGCCAGCCGAAATTGTCGGCGTTCATGGCGAGCAGATCGCCGGAACTCGGTTGGCCATACGGGGACGTCTGCCAGCCGTCATTGTAGGACATGATGGTGAAAACCTGCTGGCTGAGCTGATAGTCACCCAGTCCCCCGCCGATGCCGGCAGTGCCGCCGCCGGCGCCGGGCATGACGCTGGAATTGCCGCCATTGTCGTGCGGATGCGCCAAGCCGTGACCATGCCCGAACTCGTGCAGCAGGGTGGGGAAGTAGAAGCCGCCTTGCTGCAGGCCCTCTTGCGTCCAGCGCGCATCGCCGGCGTTGAACTCGGCCTGGCCCTCATTGTCTTCGTTCGGCGGGCTCATGCGTCCGAGCAGACTTGCCCCCGCGCCCGGCGTGCCATTGTAGGTGACGAACTTGAAGTCGGCGTCATTGCGCTCCTGTACTTCGATATAGAGGACGTCGGCCACTTTCTCGTACTGGTCGAGCGCGAGACGGAAGGCGTCTTTCTCCCATTGCTCGAAGCCCTTGGCGATCATCGTGTCGGTCGAACCGGCCGAAGTCAGATCCTCGTCGACGAAGACGTCGCCCGTCTTCGCGAAGTAATAGGTGATCACGTTCTTGCCGGCGATATTGTACGTCGAGTTGTAAATAGTGCCGGTGTCGGGCGCGCCATTGTCGCGCGGGCCGTTGTCGCCGTCCGGATTGCGCGACGTGCGATCGATTTGCGAACCCCAGTCGATCGAGTGCATCGGCTGATCCGGCGAATAGCGGGGCACGTAGGCGGTTGGATCGTCGCTCACATTGTTGACGAAGAGTTCGTAGTCGCCGACGCCATCGCCTTCCGTGCCGTTGGCGCCGTCCTGATCGAACGCGCGGGCGTTGACGTAGTAAGCGCCGGTGTAATCGGCCTGAAACGAGAGCAGCGCATCGAGCCCTGACGGTGTGTTCGGTCCGCCGCCGTCGGCGCTGACAATGAGATTGCCGTCGGCATCGTAGAGTTCGAGGTAGGCGTCGGAAAGCGGCACGCCGGAAGGGCCGCCAACGGTCAGATATTGGCCGATTTCGTAGTGCTGGCCTTCGACCAGTTCGACCTTGAAGAAATCCCAATCGCCAATCGTGTCGATGGTCGAAACCACGGGTGCGGCGTCGACGACGAGCGTCGCCGTTGTGCTGATGTCGCCCGGCTGCGCGTCGCCCGTCACCAGCAGCACGTTCGGCGCCGCGTTCGTTACGGGCGCGCCGGCGGTCATGCTGTCATATCCCTTCATCGGAGACTCGGGAAACAGGCACCATTCGCCCAACAGCACCTTTTCCAGCGTTCCAGGTACAGCGCCGGCGGATGTGCTTTGCATCAAATCCAGACGAGAAGCGCCGAAGTCGGTGTCAAATGGCTCGCTCCAGCGGTCGGCAAGCGAACGGAATGACGATGCGCCTTTCGACGCGAACTGATGTGCGCGGTACATGCGGGGGGTCTCCGATGCGAGCGCGGCAAGCGCGCCGCTTCTGGCCCCAAAACGAGCGGCCCGATGCGAAGTTTCCCGTGCGGAAGAATTTTTTTAACGAAAACGCTCAGACGGCGTTGTCGGTGGGAACCCAATTTCTCCGCTTGGACGAGAAACGAGAGTCGGAAGACATGCGCGCCCCCAGGCGCGCCGACCATAGGAATGGCGCTCAAGCCAGCCTGATTTCCCGCAGCCGTTCGTACAAAAAATCCTGCGCTGTGATCGGGTTAGGATAGCGGTTCGGTTCTTTCGCGCTGACACAGCCAGGCAACGTCTCGATCAGATAATCCGGTGCGAAATGCAGGAAGAATGGGATCGAATAGCGCGGCAGGTGCGCGCGCTCCGGCTTGGGGTTCACCACACGATGGGTCGTCGAGCGCAAGCGATCGTTGGTCAGCCGTTGCAGCATATCCCCGACATTGACGACCAGCGCGCCCTCGGGCGGATCGACATCCAGCCACGCGCCTTCGCGCGTCAGCAACTGCAAGCCGGCCTCCTCGGCGCCCAGCAGCAGGGTGATCACGTTTATGTCCTCGTGCGCCTCCGCCCGCACGCCTGCAGGCTTTGGCGGCGTCGGCGGATAGTGCAGCAAGCGGAGCACCGAGTTCCCCTCGCGCACCGGTTCGCGGAAGAAGCCGTGCGGCAGGCCCAGGAATTGCACGATGGATTCCAGCAAGTCCAAACCCAGCGCATCGAGCGCCGAGTAGAGCAGATAAACGGCCTCGCGGAACCCGGCTATCTCGTCAGGCCAAATGTTCTCGGGCATGAACCTGCGATAGCGGTGGCTTTCGCCGAGTTCGCGTCCCACATGCCAGAATTCCTTCAGATCGACTCTCTCGGCCCCCTTGGCCGCCTCCACGCCGAACGGAATGTAGCCGCGCTGGCCCGCGCCACCCGCGATGTGATAGCGCTGTTTCGTGGTCTCGGGCAGCGCGAAGAAAGCTTTCGCCGCCTTGAGCGCGCTCTCGATCACGCTTGCATCCAGGCCGTGATCTCTCACCACGGCGAAGCCGAAGCGGGCATAGCTCTCGCCCATCGCCTGCGCGAACCCTTCGGGATTGGAGCGCCGGTCGCGCATCGAGAGCGCGGGGAGAGCCGCAAGCGACATGGGCGCAAACTGCGCCGCTTCGGCGGCCCACTCAATGTCTTAACGTCGCGTTTACGATTCTGGGTTGAGCGTCGGCGTTCGCAACGGGAGACGCCCATGCTCTTCTTCGGACCGCATTCCTGGCGCGGCGAGAGCGGCCGCCGCTATCGTTTCAAGTGCGTTCTGACCAAGCAAGGTCTTCCGGCAGAGGGCGTTGGCGGGATTTATGTTTTCGTCCGCCGCCGCTGGGCGTTCTTGTTGGAGCCGCTCTATGTCGGCAAAGCTGCGGATCTGCGCAGCCGGCTGCTTGGCCACGAAAAATGGGGCCGCGCTTATTGGTATTACGGCGCCACCGAACGCTATGTGCTCGGCCCCATCCGCGACGAAGTGGATCGCCGCCGGATCGAGGAAGACCTGATCAGGGGGTTGAAGCCGCGTATGAACGACATGGAGATTCCGCAGGCCAAGGCGGCAAAGCCCAGGCGTACGGCCGCTGCGGCGCGCGCCTTCGATCTTTCCGCGCTGCTTGGCCGCCGGCCGCAGCGGGCGTGATTGCTTGACCCAAGCGGCTCGCCGCGCGACAGGGCGGGCCGATGAACGAAACCGTCGAACCTCATCCCCCGGGCCGCAAGCCGGGGCTGCGTGCGCGCCTCGACGATTTCGTCAGCAACATGGACGCCCGCGCCTGGCGCGCCGTGATCGTGTCGGTCGGCAGTGTGGTGCTGCTGCTCGCGCTTCTGATCGTCGGCCGGTTCTATTTCGGCGATGAAATCGAACGCTTCATCGATACGACTCTCGGCGAAGCCAATCGCGGCCACTGGGGGCTGATCGCGACCATCCTGGTGTTCACGCTCACCGCCTATGTCGGCGCGCCGCAAATTGTTCTCATCAGCGCATGCGTCGTGGCGTTCGGCCCGGAAACCGGATTTTGGAATGCCTGGATAGCCACAGTCGTTTCGGGCGCCGCAACCTACTTCACCGGCCGCCTGACCAGCGCTCAGACGCAGAAGCGCTTCGGCGGCGCCACTGGCGGGCGCTTTACCCGCTTCATGGGCAAGAACACGCTGCTTGCCAGTTTCTTCGTGCGCTTCATCCCGACTGGCCCCTTCATTGTCGCCAACATGGCTTTCGGCGCGACGCGAGCAAATTTTTGGGCTTACATTGTCGGGCTTGGCGTTGGCGTGTTGCCGAAGACGATGATGGTCGCCTTCTTTGGCGACAGCATCATGGACGCCCTCCAGGGTGAATTCATTGCAGCCGCTGTGATGGCAGTTCTTGCCGTCGTCGTTGCAGTCGTAATCGCTCTCGTCGTGCGCCGGCTCATGCGCCGCTATGACACGAAGAGCGATGACTGACATCACCGCTCCATCCACTTGGGGGAGACGCGTCAGGGAATCGTCGCTACGCTTTGCTGATGATGAAGTTTGTCGTCGCTGCCGCCTTTGGCTTTGCGGCGGCCGCTTGCGGACAGCCTGCGCCTCCGGCCGAGCCAGGCTATGGCGCAGCGCCGCAGCTGCCGGAACCGCAATCGGGCATGCTGCCCACGGTCAACACCGCTGACGCAGTGGGCTGGCCCGATGGCGCGGCGCCGCGCGCGCCTGACGGTTTCACGGTGACGCGCTACGCGGAAAATCTCGATCACCCGCGCTGGCTATATCTTTTGCCCAACGGCGACGTCCTCGTCGCGGAGGTTTCCACCGAAGCACAGCAGGGCGGCGGGCTCATGGGTTGGATCCGCAATAGCGTCCAGCGCGGCGCCGGCGCGCTCGGCGAAAGCGCCGACCGGATCACGCTGCTGCGCGACAGCGACGGCGACGGCGATGTCGATGCACGTCACGTCTTTGCCGAGCGTTTGAATCAGCCCTTCGGCATGGCGCTCGTGGGCGACAGTCTTTTCGTTGGCAACACCGATGCGGTCGTGCGCTTCCCATACATGACGAACTCGGTGCGCGCTCCCGCACGCCCCGAAGAAGTCCTGCGGCTGCCGTTTCGTGAGGGCGACAATGGTCACTGGACCCGCAACATCGTGGCGAGCCCCGACGGCGCCAAACTCTATATCGCCGTGGGCTCGGCATCCAACATCGGCGACTACGGCATGGAGGCGGAAGAGGGCCGCGCTGCGATCTGGGAGATGAATCCGGATGGCACGCAGATCCGTCTCTTCGCGACGGGGCTGCGCAATCCGGTCGGCATGGATTTCGAGACCGCGACCAATACGCTTTGGGTCGCCGTCAACGAGCGCGACATGATCGGCGACAATCTAGTCCCGGACTACATCACCGGTGTCCGGGCCGGCGCCTTCTACGGCTGGCCTTATTATTATTGGGGCGATCACCGCGACGAACGCGTCGAAATTCCCCCGAACGTGCGCTTGCAGACGCCAACGGCGCCCGATTTTGCCGTCGGCGCCCACACCGCTTCGCTTGGCCTCATGTTCTACTCTGGCGATGCCTTTCCCGAACATTATCGCGGCGGCGCCTTCGTCGGCCAGCACGGCTCATGGAATCGCAGCGCCCTTGTCGGGTATCGCGTCGCTTACGTTCCGTTTGCCGAGGGCAAACCCAGCGGCGGCGTCGAGGATTTTCTCACCGGCTTTCTCAATGAGCGCAGTCAGGCGCAGGGCCGCCCTGTCGGCGTCGCCATGGATCGTACCGGCGCGCTCTTGGTCGCCGACGACGTCGGAAACATTGTATGGCGCGTGGCGCCGACGGGAGAGACGGCCCCCTAGTGCCGCGCTTCGCAGCGCCACACCAGTCTTTGGCGTGGCTCGCCTTGAGCGAACTGCACAAGCGCTGCGTTGCGTCGCGCGACATCGGCGGGATCGCCGTCGCATCCGCGTCCGACATTGCTTTCAGCCACGGCCTGATTGGCGGCGGCAAAGTTTTCGTCATCGAGCGGATAACGCTCGCGCCGAAATTCGCCCGTCGAAGGGTCGATCGTCAGCACGTCAAGCACTCGCGCTTCGCCGAGTACGATCATACGCCGGAAGCGCGGCGTTTCCCCGTCGAGCGGCGCATAGAGCGTGCGTTCGTTCACGCAAAGGCGCCCCGACGCCGTGAAACTCATGTCGGAAACGCCTTGCGCGCCGACGCTGGCCTCGCGGTCGAGCGTGCACGAGATGGCGCCGCTGAAAGCGGGCGGATCCGGAATTGGCGTGGTCGCGCCGCCCTGCGCCCGCAGCAGCGCGATGCCGGCGCTGACGATGAGCACGGCCGCCACTGCAGCGCCCCCGACGATGGCGACAACGCCGATGCGCCGCCGCGCCGGCGCTTCGAATGGTTCCGGATCGCTGACCTGAGGATGCGGTTGGCGCGGGTGGGCGTTATTGGCCGGTGCTGTTTCATGATGGCGCCCGCGCCGGCGTGAGAGCACCACCGCGCCCAGAACGCAGACGGCCACGAACAAGGCCAGAGTGCCGCCGATAAGAATGACGACGGCGATGCGCGTCAGCCGGTCTGCGGTATCGAGCTTGCTGGCGAGTTCCTCGTTCTGGGTCTGCAGCGCGCTGATGGTCTCCGCCCGCTCGGCTTCGATCCGTTCGGTGAAGGAGAGGCAGCGCTCATCGCTTAGCACGGGGGTGACGCCGGCTTCGTCGAGGAACTCCAGCAACTGACCTGTCCGGGTGGAGACGCCGCGCGTCTCGCGCGTGTCGGCGCCCGAGACGTGCCACGAATTCACGCCGATGACTCGGCCGCATTCGTCCAGCAACGGTCCCCCGGAAGAGCCGGAGGAGATGACCGCTTGATGGTTGATGGACGGAATCGCTTCGCCGGTCGGCGCGGTTTCGCGAAGCGACGAAATCTGACCGGATGTCCGCGACGGCGGCGCCGGCCGGAGCAGATCGGCCCCGGTGGCGCCTTGGTAATCCACGTCCGGGTAGCCCATCGCTACTACCCCGTCGCCTGGACTGGGCTGAACCGTGGAGATCGACAGCGCCGGCAAGTCCGGGCCGCCGCTGAATTCCAGCAGCGCCAATTCGTTCAGGGGCGAGAAGCGAATGATCCGAGCTGGAATCAGCCCGTCGCCCTCGGGAGGTACGATCGCCAACTCGTACTCCGCCCGCTGCCGGGCCGGCGCGACCACGTGTGCATTGGTCACCACAAGGTTGGGAGCGACGACAAATCCCGATCCGGAGCCGTAAAGCATCCGTCCTTCGCCGGTCTGCAGAATGACGACCACGCGCACGATGCCGCGCGCGGACTCGTCGACGCTGGTTTGCGCCGCCGCGGGGCTCGCCAGCGCCACAAACAGCGCTGCCGCCAAGAACCTTAATGCCTTGCCGATCAAGCCTTTCCCCGCCCGTTCCAGGTGTTATCCCATACGATAATCGGGCGCCGTCCCGTCCCCCGCAAGCGCGTGCGCCAGTCGCCCCCCGTTATGTGTCTTTCAGAACAATTGCGGCGGCGGAACGGCGCTCTGCGGTCTAGCCCTTGCATCCCGTACGGCAATCACGGCAAGTCCAGTCCGTCGGCGAACGGGGGCGGTCGGTCGGCATGAGCGCGGATCTGCGATGCAGCACCGCGCACGCGCCCCGTAACGCCTCTTTCCAGCCCACAGGTTGGCGCCTTCTCAAGATTGTTAAGTTTGCCGCGTTAAGCCCAGGCAGGGCTGATTCGGCCGACGGTTTAGCGGCGAGGGTTGTCACAGAATGCTCGGCAATATGTTCGGTCTAGTTGCGCCAGATCTCGCGATCGATCTCGGCACCGCGAACACGTTGATCCACGTCAAGGGCCGCGGCATCGTGCTCGATGAACCATCGGTGGTGGCCTATGTGAACGAAGGCGGCCGGAAGGTCGTCTACGCCGTCGGCGCCGAAGCCAAGACCATGCTCGGCAAAAGCCACCGCAACATGGAGGTCATCCGGCCGCTGCGCGACGGCGTCATCGCCGACTTCGACGTCGCCGAGGAGATGATCAAACAATTCATCCGCAAGGTGCTGCCGCGCCCGGCCTTGATCTCGCCGCAAATCGTCATCTGCGTGCCGACGGGAGCGACCCCGGTCGAACGCCGCACCATTCTCGAAAGCGCCCAGGCTTCGGGCGCGCGCCGCGTGAAACTCATCGAGGAGCCTGTGGCCGCCGCGCTGGGCGCCGGCCTGCAGATCAAGGATCCATCCGGATGCATGGTCGTCGATATTGGCGGGGGCACCACTGAAATCGCTGTGCTCTCGCTGGGCGGCCTGGTCTGGTCGCGCAGCTTGCGCGAAGCCGGCGACAAGATGGACGAAGCCATTATTCAATATTTGCGCCGGCAGGAGAATTTGAGCATCGGCGAATCCACTGCTGAGCGGATCAAGAAAGAGATCGGCACCGCCAAGGCGCCCGACGTCGGCCAGGGCATGTCATTCCCGATCAAGGGAAGGGACAATCTCTCGGGCGTGCCGAAGGAAATCACCGTTACCGAGGCGATGGTCGCTGACGCGCTGGCCGAGCCGGTCACCCGCATCGTCGACGCCGTGCGCCAGGCTTTCGAGACGATGCCGCCCGAACTTGCCTCCGACATCTACGATCACGGTCTGATGATGACAGGCGGCGGTGCTTTGCTCCGCAATCTCGACACTGTTCTGCAGGAACGTGTTTCAATCCGCGTTTCGGTGGCGGACGATCCGCTGCGATGTGTGGTGAAGGGCTGCGGCATCGCCCTCGAATCGATGAATTCTCCGGAAGCGCGCCAGGTGCTCAAGGAAGAAGTCTGATCGGCGAGTTGCGGTCAAAAGAGGCGGCATAAGTGGCCAGGCGCAGAAGCAGCGTGCGGCGCGCAGGCGCCGGAAGGCGGATCCCTCCGGGCGTCGCCTTGGGCATCGCCTTGTTGATCGGCGCCGTCGTGCTGATCGGCATTCGCGCGGGGCGAAGCTCGCAGACCGAAGTGGTGATGCAGGCCGGCGACGACGGGGCCGCCGCCGCCGGCCGAGTGGCGACCGGTCCTGCCCGCGCCGGCCAGGGTTTCTTCGATCGCTTGTTCGGCGGCTGGAACGCAGCCGCCCGCATCGAGGCGCTCGAGGCCGAGAACCGCGAATTGCAGCAATGGCGCGACCTTGCCGAACGCTTGGCCGAACGCAACGCGCGCTACGAAGCGCTGTTGCGCATGCCGGAAGATCGCTTCGGCCAAGGCGCCGACATTGAGCGCTCCATCGCCGCGCAACTCGTGCTCGACAGCGGCGGCCCGTTCATGCGCACGCTCGTCGCCAATGCCGGCGAGGCTCACGGGGTCAAGGTCGGCTATTTTGCCGTGAACGAGAACGGTCTCGTCGGCCGCGTCGTCTCTGTCGGTCAGCGCTCGTCGCGCGTGCTGATGTTGGACGATTACAATTCTCGCATCCCCGTAATGGGGGAGGACTCGCGCGTACGCGCCGTGCTCGCGGGGCAGGCGACGCGCAGACCCGAACTCTCGCTCTATCCCTATCAGCTCCAGTCGCCGCGTATGGAATTCATCGTCGGCGCGCAAAGTCTGCGGGAAGGCGAGCGCGTCATCACCTCAGGCGATGGCGGTCTTTATCCGCGTGGCATCCCGGTAGGGATCGCCCACCGCGAGGGGGACGGCGCCTGGCGGGTTGCGCTCGCCGCGGCGCAACGGCCGATCGATTTTGTCCGTATCATTCCTTTCATTCCCGTCGAGCCGCCGGAACCGACTGCGGACGAAGACGCCATGCCGCCGCTCGGTTCGTCGTCTTCGGTCGCCGTGATCGGCCGCGAGACGATGGCGCCGCCGCCCACGGCCCCGACCGCCGCCCCGGCGCCGCGTCCGCCGCGCCGGCAAACCGCGCAAAATGAAACGCCCGCGCAGCCCGCGGCGGAAACGCCTCAACCCCAACCTGAAGCGCCGCCGCCCGAACCGCCGGCGCCGCCGCCCCAGTGATTTCTTTCATCGCCCCCGGCAAGAGCCGCAGCGCTTTGCGCGGCTGGGGCTTTGCGCTTGCCTTGGCCAGCGTGATCCTGCCGGCGCTGCCGCTCGGACCGCTATTCTCTCAGCCGCCGATGCCGCTCGCCGTGCTGTGGGCCGCTTATGGTTGGGCCGCCGAGGATGAAAGCGGCTGGCGCGCGCCGATGACGCTGGCGGCGTTGGGCCTGTTGCACGATCAGCTTGCCGGCGGGCCTTACGGCCTGTTTGCCGCGATCTATCTGTCGACCTACCTGATTGGCCGCTTTGCCGCGCAACTCATGTCATCGCCGAATCTGGTTTCGCTCTGGGGCGGGTTCATCGTCACCGCGCTCGTCACCATCGCCATCGCCTACGTGTTGGCGCGGCTGGGTCTTGGCCGCAACGTCTCGGTGTTGCCGTACGCGCAGGCGGCTGTCATCACAGCCATCATCTTTCCGTTCGTGCGTCCGCTCTATATGAGCGCCGCTCCAAGCATGCGTCCTCACCCGGGGGCCAGGCGATGAAGGGCAAGAAGGTCGGCTCCACGCTGCCGAAGCGCGACGCCACGGCGATTTTCAATCGCCGTGCGGTCTTGCTTTCCTATGTTGGCGTTGGTGTGCTGGGCACGATCCTGGCCCGCATGACCTGGCTGCAGGGCGAGAATATCCTCAATCAGCAATACTCGCTGGCGGCGGACGAGAATCGCTTCGACACCCGCATCATCGCGCCGCCCCGAGGCGTTATCTATGACCGCTTTGGGATCATCCTCGCCCAAACGTCCAAAGACTACCAGGTCGCGGTGGTCCAGAACGAAGTCGAGAATATGGAAGAGGTCGTGGGCCGGGTCGCACAGATCCTCGGCCTCGACGCTGAATGGGCCCGCCGCGCCATCATCAAGGTGCGCGGCGGTTCGCGCTACGAGCCGGAGCCGCTCAAGGAAGGCCTTACCTGGGAAGAATTCAACGCCATCAACGTGCGTCTGCCTGAGCTCAAAGGCATCAGAGCGATGTCGTCGGATGTGCGCGCCTATCCTTACGATGTCGTTTACGGTCATCCGATCGGCTATGTGCAGAAGCCGACGCAACGCGACATCGATCGCGTCATCGAGGATGAGGGCGAAGGCGCCACGCGCGCGATGTATTATCGCAACCCTCAGGTTCGCGTCGGCAAGGCCGGATTAGAAGCCTCGATGGAGGACGAACTCCACGGCACGCAGGGCTATCGCAAGGTCATCGTCAACGCGCGCGGCGTCGAGCAAGGCGAAGACGGGAGCCAGCGCCAAGAGCCGGTTCGCGGCGCCGGCCTTGTGCTCACCATCGATCACGAGCTTCAGCGCACGGCGATGCAGAATTTCGGCGAGCAATCAGGCTCCGCCGTCGTCATGGACATTCACACCGGCGATCTTCTGGTGATGGCTTCGGCGCCCGGCTTCGATCCGAACCTTTTCGTCAACGGCATCGGCCACGAAGACTTCCGCCGCTACAACGAGGACGAGAAGAAACCACTCTACCACAAGACGGTGACCGGCGTTTATCCTCCGGGTTCGACCTTCAAGATGATCGTTGGCATCGCGGCCAAGCAGGCGGGCCTGGAAGACAATTGGCGCACGCATTGTTCCGGCGGTTTCTATTACGGCGGCCGCACCTGGCACTGCTGGAACCGTCATGGCAGTGTCGATCTGCACGGCGCGATCAAGCACTCGTGCGACGTCTATTTCTATCAGGCGGCGCTGCGAGCGGGGCCCGAAGGCATTGCCGAGGTCGCACGCCAATTTGGGCTGGGCCAGCACTTCAACGTAAATGTCCCCAACATCCGCGACGGGCTCATCCCGGATCCGGTGTGGTGGCGGGAGAATCGCAACGAAGGCTGGACCGGCGGTCTCACCGTCAATTACGGCATCGGTCAGGGCGCGATGGGCGTCACGCCATTGCAGCTTGCGGTGATGGCCGCGCGGCTCGGCAATAACGGCTATGCGGTGGTCCCGCGGCTCATCCGGGAAGGGCCGAATATCGGTGAGCCGCGGCAACCGCCGCATATGTCGGGCATCGAAGCTGAGCACCTCGCGCGCGTCCGGGAAGGCATGTTCGCCGTCTGTAACGAGCCGGGCGGCACCGCAAATAGCGCCGGGCGCCTGGAGCTTGTGCGCCATCCGGAAACCGGCGCGGCAGTGGCGATGACGCCGGAAAACCGCAGCTGGCAGCCGGTGCAGATCGCCGGCAAGACCGGCACTGCGCAGGTCCGCGCGCTCGGCGGCAATCGCGGGCGCCACTATTCCACGATTGAGTGGAGGTACCGCGATCACGCGCTGTTTTGCTGCTTCGGTCCCTGGCATGAGCCGCGCTATGCCTGCGGCGTCGTCGTCGAGCACGGCGGCGCAGGCTCGGGCGTCGCTGGGCCGATCGCGCGCCAGATCATGCGCGAAACGTTAATGCGCGACCCGTCGCGGCGCGCGCCCGCGCGCTTGGCCCAACTCGAGCAAAATTCGGCGAGGAACGCATGACGCTCGCCGTCGCCGCCGGGCCGAACACCTTGTTCGACCGCTTCGCCAAACTGAATTGGGCGATCATCACCATCCTCATCGCGCTCGCCTTCGTCGGCGTGCTGATGCACTTCTCGGTCTCCACGGGGGCATGGACGGAAATGCCGCTGACGCACGGCATCCGCTTCGCCGTGTTGCTGGTCGTCATGCTGCTGGCGGCGATGTTCCTCGATACGCGGGTCTGGCTCGCTGTTGCGTACCCGCTCTATGCCGGCGCGCTCATCCTGCTCATCGGCGTGGAACTCTTCGGAGCCACGCGCATGGGCGCGCAACGCTGGCTCGAGCTCGGCCCGCTGTCGCTGCAGCCATCCGAGCTGATGAAGGTCGCGATCGTCTTGGCGCTGGCGCGCTATTATTATCAGATCGACGCGCGGAAGACCGGCACGGTGCTCTGGGTCATTCCGCCGTTCCTCATGATCGTCGCGCCGGTGGCGCTCGTCATGCACCAGCCGGACCTCGGCACGTCGTTGATGATCTTGTTTGCCGGCATCTGCATCATGTTCCTGGGCGGTCTGCTCTGGCGCATCATCGCCGCGGGCGCAATCATCGCCGTCGGGGGCGCCGTTTTCGCCTATTTCGGCCTGCTGCACGAATACCAGCGCCAACGTGTCGATGTGTTCCTCGGTCTCACTCAGGATCCGCTCGGCGCCGGCTATCACGTCATGCAGTCGAAGATCGCCATCGGCTCGGCAGGGCTGCTCGGCCGCGGCTGGATGCAAGGCACCCAAAGTCAGCTCGACTTCCTGCCGGAAAAGCATACCGATTTCATCTTCACCATGATCGTCGAGGAATTTGGCTTGATTGGCGGCGCGCTGGTGCTCGGCCTGTTCGGCGCGCTGATGGCGCTGACCATACAAGTGGCGCTGCGCGCGCGCTCGCTGTTCGGCAAACTCGCCGCAAGCGGCGTCGCTGCCACACTTGCCTGCTACGTCTTCATCAACACCGCGATGGTGATCGGCCTCGTTCCTGTGGTCGGCATCCCGCTGCCGATCATCAGCTTCGGCGGCACGGCGATGGTGACGCTGATGGCCGGCTACGCCATCGTGCTGAGCGTGGACCTGCACCGTGACCAGCACGGCGCACGGGGCTGGCTGTGGTGATGTGAGGGCCGTTTATCGGGCTCGGTTTTCGCTGCTCGCGAAGCACATTCGACAACCAAAATCCTACCAATCCGCGCGATCCGCCATCCAATCGGTCGCGCGGACCAAAGCGTCGATGATGCCCGGTTCGAGGCTCGAATGCCCCGCATCGTGGACCACTTCCAATTCCGCCTCCGGCCAGCGCTGCTTGAGCTCCCAGGCGCTGCGCATCGGCGTGCACATGTCGTAGCGTCCTTGGGCGATGCGGCAGGGGATGTGGCGCAGGCGCGGGATTTGATCCAGCAACCAGCCATCGCTCTGGAAAAATCCACCATGCATGAAGTAGTGGTTCTCGATCCGGGCGAAGGCTTCGACGAACCGGTCTTCGTTGAAACGCGACGGCAGCGCGCTGGGACCAGCGATCGAAATGGTCTCGCCCTCCCAGCGCGCCCAGGCGCGCGCCGCGCGCACGCGCTCGGCCCAATCCGGCGACGTCAGCCGCTTGTGATAGGCGCGCAGAAAATCGCTGCGCTCGCCTACCGGAATCGCCGAGGCATAGCGTTCGAACGCATCGGGATAAACGTGGCTGGCGCCTTCCTGGTAGAACCAGTCGATCTCGCTTTTTCGCAGAAGGAAGATGCCACGCAGCACCAGACCGGCCACGCGCTCGGGATGTTTTGCGGCGTAGGCCAGCGCCAGGGTCGAACCCCAGGAACCGCCGAACACCGTCCACTTTTCGATGCCGTAGCGTGTGCGCACACGTTCGATATCGGCCACCAAGTCCCAGGTGGTGTTCGCGTTGAGTTCGGCATGCGGCGTCGATCGCCCGCAGCCGCGTTGATCCATTGCAACGATGCGGAAACGCTTCGGATCGAAGAAGCGGCGCATTTCCGGCGACAGCCCTCCGCCCGGCCCGCCGTGCAGCGCCACTGCCGGCCGCCCCTGTGGATTGCCCGCCTGCTCCACATGGATCGTGTGCAAATCCGACACCTTCAGCATTTCGTGCGCATAGGCCTCGATCGCCGGATAAAGATCGCGACGGGGCGGGGGCGTTTGTCCGTACATGGCAGCTTGGTTACGTGCGCATGCGCTTCCAAGCAAGTGCGCTAGCTGCAGGCCTCGACGCTTCCGATTGACAGGCGTTCGTGATGTGTCTGGATAATCTCGACCAAGTTGATCTTATCCGTATCGCGGAAGTTGCAGCCGCCACGGATTTTTTTGGCATGGGATCGTCACCACTCGCCTAACCAGCCGCACTCCGAGTAAGTTCCGATTCTCCGCGGGCTTCCCGCTTTCGAATGCGACCAACGCGCGGCTGTCCTTGACCTCCCATTCCACCGAACCATCGATCTTCGCTACCCGCGCTGCGCGCGTGACGATGGTGATGTCGGCGCTGTTCGGGACGACCGGCATGATCCTGGTCTTCCTGCCGCGCTGGCTCGAAGTGGAGCGCGGCCTTTCAGGCGCCGAGATCGGGTTCATACTTTCGCTGGCGCAGTTCGCCCGCATTCTGATCGGTCCGGCTATCGCCTATCTTGCTGACGCAGCGTCCGATCGTTCGGGGCCTCTGAAGATCGCCTCGGTCATCGCAATCGCAGCCTATGCCGCGTTCTTCTTCGTTGACTTGGGCTTTTGGACTCTGTTGGCGCTTGGCTTCATCGCGCTGACCACGACGCAGGCCATAACCCCTCTCATCGAAGCAGCGACGCTGCGGGCAACAGCGGAAGGCAAGATCAATTACGGGCTCGCGCGCGGGCTCGGCTCGATCGCCTTCATCCTGGCCAATGTACTCGGCGGTGTTGCAATTTCGCGGTTTGGCTTGGACGCCGTCATCGTCTGGGTGCTGTGCGGTCTCGGCGTCACCGCGGCGACATCGTGGTTCGGCCTCCGCCGCGATCCCGCGCCGCCGCGTCCGCAAACCGCGCGTTGGAGCGGTCTGACCGATCTCCTGCGCAACCGCCGCTTCATCGTGCTTCTCTTCGCATGCGGTTTTATCCAGAGCGCACACGGCTTCTACTATAACTTCTCCACCATCGTCTGGCGCGGGCAGGACCTGTCGCCGGAGACGGTCGGCCTGCTGTGGGCTTTCGGCGTGGCGATCGAAGTGGCTTTCCTATGGAGTTTGCCTTCGATAGAACGGCGCATTACCCCCGAGGCGCTGATCTTGATCGGGGCTGGCGCAGGCGTGGCGCGCTGGCTTGCCATGGGGTTCGGCCCGCTTGGCGCTGTGTTGTGGCCGCTGCAGGCCTTGCACGCTCTTACTTTCGCCGCCGCGCATGTCGGGGCGATGCGGATACTCTATCGCGACACGCCCGAACATTCCTCAGCCATGGCGCAGACGCTCTACGCTGGCGTGTCCGCCGGTTTGCTCATGGGCATAGCCACGCTGCTTTCGGGCCACCTCTATGATCTAGTCGGGGCGGGCGGTTATTGGGTCATGGCCCTCATGGCGGCTTTGGGCGGGGGGCTTGCGCTGTTGCTTGTGCCGCCTCGGCGGGGACTGCCAAAAGCAACACCTCATTAACGAATTCGCCTGGCGCGGGAACATCGCCCTGGAAGCGGCCCTTGGCTTCTTTGCCTAATATTTTCTGTTAGCTCTTATCGGTTGACGGGCAGAAAGCTCGAAGGGGACTGGTTTGGCCGCCACGGCCGCATTTGATTTCCGCGAGGATGACGACGCGCCCGTTCTGGTGCTGCGCGGCGACTGGACGGTGGATACCATCTCCGGCCTCGAGAACGCATTGGCCGAGGTTTCGGAGAGGTTAAAGCCGGGTGCGGTGGTCGACGTAGGCGCCCTCGGCCGTTTCGACGTCGCGGGCGCCTATCTGATCGATCGCACTTTCCGCGAAAGCCCCGCCGGAGACAAGACCAGGGTCGCCGTTCGTGGCGAGCATGGCAACGCCATGCGCCTGCTGCAGGCGGCGCGCAGGGCCTATGCTGCGCCCGCGCCGCCGCCGCACCATTTGGGCGGACTCAAAGGCTTTTCCGATTTTGTCGGCCGCGCCGTCGTCGGCATCGGCGACGAGGTCGTCGAGACTGTCGGCTTCTTCGGTCAGACGCTGGTGATCATCGGCCGTCAGATCATGCAGCCGCGCCGCATCCGCACGGTTTCGATCGTGCACGTCATGGAAACAGCCGGCCTCAACGCCCTTCCGATCGTGTGCCTGCTGTCGTTCTTCATCGGCATGGTCGTGGCTTATCTCGGCGCCCGCATCCTGCAGGACTTCGGCGCCACCGTTTTTGTCGTCGAACTCGTGACCATCTCGGTGTTGCGCGAATTCGGCGTCGTCATCACCGCAATCATCCTCGCCGGCCGCACCAATTCGTCTTTCACCGCCGAAATCGGCGCAATGAAGATGCGTCAGGAAATCGACGCCATGCGCGTCATCGGCATCGATCCGATGGACGCGCTGGTCGTGCCGCGCGCCGTGGCTATGCTGGTGATGACGCCGATCTTGACCTTCGGTGCGATGATGTCGGGCATCTTTGGCGGCGTGCTGGTAAGTTGGACCGCGCTCGACGTGAGTCCGGCCATGTTCTTCGCCCGCGTTGCCGAAGTCGTGCCAGCCGACAATTTCTGGGTCGGCATCACCAAGGCACCGGCCTTCGCGCTCGCGCTTGCGGTCATAGCCTGCAAGCAAGGGCTTTCTGTCGGCGGCGACGTCGCGTCGCTCGGCGCAAGGGTCACCACCTCGGTGGTGCAGGGCATTTTCATAGTCATCCTGATGGATGCGATGTTCGCCATCTGGTTTCTGGAGATGGGCTGGTGAGCGACGACATCGCCATCTCCGTGCGTGATCTGGTTACGCGTTTCGGGACGCAGACGGTCCATGACGGACTCGATCTCGACGTGCGCCGCGGCGAGATTCTCGGCGTCGTCGGTCCCTCCGGCACGGGCAAATCGGTGCTACTGCGCGAGATCGTCGGTCTCGACCCACCGACCGCCGGGCAGATCACGTTTCCGTTTTTCGAAGCCGCCAGTACGGCGCCGCGCTTGGGCGTGATGTTCCAGGACGGGGCGCTGTTTTCGAACCTCACTGTGCTGGAAAACGTCGAAGCGCCGCTGCGCGAGCACACCCATCTTTCGGCCGATCTGCGCAAAGAGATTGCGGGCCTGAAGCTGGCCATGGCGGGGTTGGGCGCCGATGCGCATCACAAGAAACCGGCGCAGATCTCCGGAGGCATGCGCAAGCGTGCGGCGGTGGCGCGCGCGATCGCGCTCGATCCGGAGCTCCTGTTTCTCGACGAGCCAACGGCCGGATTGGACCCGATCAGTGCCGAAAACTTCGATCAAATGACGAAGGAACTCGCGCGTTCTCTTGGCTTGACGGTTTTTCTCGTCACTCACGACTTGGACACGTTGCACGCAATCTGCGATCGCGTCGCAGTGCTGTTCGGCGGCAAGGTTGCAGCTATCGGCACGATACCGGAGATAACCGTCAAAGCCCAAGGCTGGGTAAGCGAATATTTTTCAGGACCGCGCGGCCGCGCGGCGACACGCGGCGCAGCGGGAGGGTAGGGCCATGGAAACGAAAGCCAATTATGTGCTGATCGGCGCTTCCACGATCGTCGGCGCCCTGTTGATCATGTTGTTCGCGATGTGGATCACCACCGGCGATCTGCGTCGCGGTTTCAACACCTACGACGTGGTGTTCGAAGACCCGGTTCGCGGCCTCACCGAAGGCGGGGAAGTGCGCTTCAACGGCATCAAGGTCGGCGAAGTGGATTCTCTGCGCATCGATCCCGACAACACCAATCGCGTCATTGCCCGCATTCGTGTTTCCTCCGACGTGCCGGTGAAGGTCGACACCGAAGCGCAACTCGAGCCGATCGGTCTTACCGGCGTCACGCTGATTCAGCTCTCGGCCGGCAGCGTCGACGCCGAGCTGTTGCGCGGCGCCTTCGGCGGCCCGCCGCCCCGCATTCAGGGCAGGGGCAGTCAGATCGACGTCATTGTCGCGCGCGGCGAGGAGGTGGCGCTGCGCGCCAGCGAAGCCATGGCCGCCGTGCGCGATTTGCTGACCGATCAGAACATCGCACGGGTTACCCGCATCGTGCAGAACCTGGAGAATGTTTCTAACCGCCTCGCGGCGCAAGATTCGGTGGTGACACAATCCGGCGCCGCCGCGCGCGAGATCGCAACCCTTGCGCGCCAAATGCAACGCGATCTCGACGAGCTGGACGAGGTCATCGGGCAAGTGAACGACGCCGCCGGCGTCGCTGCAGGCGAGACGCTGCCCGAACTGGCGCTTGCCGCCGAAGAAATCCGGCGCGCAGCCGCCAGCATCAATCGCGTCGCCAGTAATCTCGAAGAAAATCCGTCTGTACTCACGCCGCGCAGTCCGCGGCCGACCGTGGAGCTAGACCCATGATCCGCGCCGCAACTTTAGTGCTCGCTGCGTCTCTGTTGGGCGGCTGTATCTCGTTGCTGCCGAAGCCGCCGCCGCCGCCGCGCACCTATGTGCTCGAAGCGCAGGACGTAGGCGAGCTCGCCGGCGAACCGATCGACGCCGTCATCGCCATCGCGCAGCCGACGGGGGAACGCGCCATTCTCGGGTTCGATCTCGTCTGGCGCACGGGCGACACGCTCGCCTATGTCGAGCAAACCCAGTGGTCGAACCGGGCCGCCGACGCGTTGCAGGCGATGCTGGCTGAAACGGTGATCCGCCAGGGCCGTTTCCGATCCTCCACGCGCAGCGGGGAGGCGCGCGCTGAATTCGAGATTCGCTGGGAGGTGCTGGATTTCGAAGTGCGTGAAGAAGACATGACCGCGCGTTTCCGCGCCGAAGTCCGGCTGGTCACGCAGGGGCGTCAGATCGTGGCGTCGCGCCTTGTGGAAACCTCCGCGCCGGTTTCGACCCGTTCATCGTCGGTCGCCGCTGAAGCGCTTGCGCGCGCCGCCCGGGAAGGCGGCGCGCGCATTGGGGAGTTTGCGGCAAATGCGGCGGCTGAAGCGATGGCGACAGCCGCCGAGGAGCGATCACGCCAAGGCGGCGTCGATCAATAGATAGGCGCGAACCAGATCGCCGCCTTCGCCCTTCTTCTCGCTCTTGGCGAGATCCGGGCGGGAGCGGAACTGGACCGCGGCGTCGTGCGCGCGCTCGTTGCGCTTCATGTGACGCGAGATGCGGGTGACGGCTCCTGGCGCCGCGTCGATCACCGCCCGGCGCCGGGCCGAAGCACCCTCGCGCGAACAACGGGCGATGCGTTCGAGATCCGCTGCGTCCAACACCTCGTCGAGATCGACGCCGGCGTCGGTGACGAGATCGATCGCGCCAGCCTTGAGTTCGGCATCGGCTTGGGCCGGCGCGCGCGAACCGAAATCGGCCAGCTCAAAGGCGCTTTCATTGGCGGCGACCGGCGCTTCTTCACGCTGCGGTACGAAGTTGCCCCACGAGCCGAAGCCTTTGAACACGCGCTTTGGCTGGGTTTCGACGATATCGGCGCGCGTCTCGCTGCGGCGTGACCCGCCACGCGCCACCGCGGCGTTAGCCGCCGCATGCAGCGAGTGAATTTCGCCCGATTCGGCATAGGCAACAGTCGCGGCTTTGCGCTCGACGACGCGCTCGACCGGCTCTTGCACAGGCGGCTTTTTCGCGCCTGCCGCCGACGCAAGTGCGCCAAGCCGCTTTTCCATCGTGTTGGCGTGACGTTCGGCGGCCGCCTGACTTTCTTGCGATGCGGTGCGCGCTGAACTCGCCATTTCATTCAGACGCGCCATCGTTTCGTTGGCGGCTTCCTGCATGGCTTGTGCTTCCGCACGGATGAGTTGGGCGGCGCGCTTGCACTCGGTCACCGCGCTGCGGGTGGTTTCGCGCACGGCGGCGGCGGTTTCGTTGGCGACGAGCACGGCCTCGGCGGTCGACTTCTTCGCCGTCTCGGTAAGACGGGTAGCCTCGGCCAGGCCATGCAGCATTTCCGTCATCGAACCGTTGAGCGAAGCGGCTGCGGTGTTTGCCGTGTCGGCAGCGGCATGGAACTCCGCCGCGCGATCGCCGATCAGGTTCGCCGAAGCCGAGAATGAGCTGAGGTGGGTCTCCAGCGCGCGCTCGGCGGCGCCGGCCTCTGCTTTGACGAGCTTGGAAGCTTCGCGCATCAAGCGGACTTGGCGGCCGATCGAATTGGCGATGACGTCGGTCTGATCCTTGATGTCAGCGCGGACTTCGACCAGCGCTTCGCGCTCACGCACCAGCGTATCGGCCATCGCCTGCGTGTTCTCACGCGAGGCCTTAACCGCGTCGCCGAACAGCGCCGCGTTGCGTTGCGCAGCCGTCTCCAGTTCCGACAAGCGGTCCAGCGCGGAGGCAACGGCGTCGTTCAATTGTTCGATCTCGTTCTTGACCGTCGCTGTCAGCCGCTGCGCCTGGGCTTCGCCCGCCTCGGCCGGTAAAGCGGCTTCACGCGCGATGCGGGTGAGTTCGGTCGCGAGCTTGCGTGCTTTAAGCGCTTCGCCGGCTGCCGACGCGGCGACCCAGAAGAGCAGCGCCGGGCCGAAGGCAAGCGCAATCAGGCCAGCCTGCATCGCGGGATCCATCGCTGTCACCGCCTCGACGCCGAAATAGGTCAGCGGTCCCGCAATGGCGCCGGCGATCCACACCAGCGCCATTACGCCGCCGGCGAAACCCGCCCATGAGAAACCGGTCTTCACCTTGATCTCGCGCTGAGGCTCGATCACCGAGGTTTCATGAATCTGCGTGGCCGAGAATTCGTCTCGGGTAAACACGTCTGCGACATCATCATTCGCGTCTTCGGCTTCGCCGAAGACTTCGAACGGATCGCGTTCGTCGTCCTCTTGTCCGTAGTACATCGTAAACTCCCGCGCGCCCTTGGGATGAGGCGTTAACCCGACGGCTGCAACGCCCATGCCAGCGAGGCGAGTGCATTTCCCGCCAAACGCGTGCGCCAAATCGGGGCAAACATGGCGCCAATGGCGCGTCTGCGGCGAAGAGTAAGGTTACTGATCGTGTCGTGTTCTCCGAACCTGGTTTCGCGTTTGCGTCAGCTGCGCGGCAATATGACGAAATCCCAATTCCGGTTCTGCGAACCGCATACGAGTTGCGTTGGGCGCGCGTTATCCTTGCTGCACTCTCGCGCCAGAGTCTTTGCGTTCGTTTTTCGTCTGCGCGAAAAACAAGGGCGGCCGGAACGCGGTGGCTCAACGCCCGGCAAATTTGCGTTGTCGCCGGCGCGGTCTGTCGCGGATCAGGCGCCCGGTGATCTGTTTTTCGCCGTCGCGGTCGCGGGAGGTGTTTCACTCCTGGAGGCGGCGCGACCGGCGGCGTGCAGGCCGCTGCTGCACAGGGCGGACGGCGGTTGCCGCGCAAATGGCGGGGATAGTTACCAATCCCATCGGCTCAGAGGCTGCGCAATCCACACAAGCGATAGCAGACTACCGGAGTTCGTGTAGAACGGGGACCGGCGGAGGGCATGTTCATGCGACATTGGCTCTTGTGTCTCGTGCTGTTGACGGTTTCGCCGCTTGCGCAGGCGCAGGGGCCGCTGCCCGACACGCTGCGCGCCTCTCCGTTAACGGTGGCGCAGGAGCAGGAGCTCAACCGCCGGCTGACGCGGTTACAGTCGAGGTTCCAGGCCTTGGCGTCGGAAACCGCCCTGCGCGATCTCGCCATTCGTAACATAGCCGTAGAAATATTCGGCGCCCGGCCAGATCTCGACTTTGACAGCTACGCTGATCTCATCGAGAGCGGCGCCCGCGAGATCAGGACCTACATCAGCGAGGCCCGGAACCGGGTCGAGACAGACACTGCAGTCTCGGATCTCAGGGCTCAGGCGCTGGCGGCGGCGGAGACAGGCCAACTCTCCGAGGCGAGGCGTCTTTACGATCTGCTGATCAACAGCAACCGCAATGCACGGCAACGTCAGCGAGAGGCGGAAGACAATGCTCGGCGTCTGCAGCGAGAAGCGGAAGACCTCGCTGACGCGACAGACCTCGCCGAGTCCGCGAGGTTGGCTTTTGCGGCGTCGGATTTCCGCTCGGCTGCGGCGCGCTATGGAGAAGCGGCGGAATTGGCGCCAGACGGCTCACCCCAGCGGCTGGCATACAGGCGCCAGCAGGCGCATTCATTGTACGTCCTTGGCGAGCGCTTTGGAGAGCCGAGCGATCTTCGCGCCTCGGCGGCGGTTTACCGCGATCTGGTCTTGCCGCTGACGCCGCGCGCGACGGACCCCGGAGCGTGGGCAGGCACGCAAGACTCGCTGGCCAGCGCCCTGAGCGTGCTCGGCGAACGCGGTGACGACGAGGCGCTCGCGCAGGCAATCGCCGCCTACAGAAGCGCGCTCGAAGTGCGCACCAGGACGGACGATCCGTTCGGCTGGGCGCAAACGCAGGTAAATCTCGCGGCTACGCTTGTCCGTCGCACCGAAATGGGGGACGTGGCGGCCGCCCAAGAGGCCGTGGCGGCCTTGCGCGGCGCGCTGACCGTTTGGACGCCGGAGGCGACCCCGGAACAGTGGACGACGACGATGTCGAACCTGGGCGCGATTCTGTCCTCGCTAGGACAGGCGGGCGATCGCGCGGCGCTGGCGGAAGCGATCGAGATCTATCGAACGGTCTCGGCGCGCGCCGATCGAACCGGCGATCCCCGCGGATGGGCGATCGTCCAAATCAACCTGGGACGCGCATTGAATGAACGCGCCGACACCGGCGACCGGCAGGCGGCTGACGAGGCGATTGCGGCATTTCGCGGCGCTCTGGAGGTGTTCACTGCAGAGACCGATCCTCACTTCCGGTCGATTGCCCTGCACAACATGGCCAATACTCTTGGCCACAAGGCCGATCTCGGAGACGCGACCGCTGCGGCGCAGGCCGTCGCCACGCTGCGTGAGGCGCTTTCCTTCCGGACGCGCGAGCGAGATGAGCCAGGGTGGGCGGGACTGCAGAACGACCTCGGCAACGCGCTCTATCGGACTGCCTCGGCCGGAGACGAGACTGCGCGCGCGGCGGCGATCGAAGCGTTTCGGGCGGCCTTGAGTGTCACGATGGGCCGCGATCTCCGCGCATCGTCGCGAACACTGACCAATCTGGCGACAACACTGATGTTGCGTAGCGATGCAGAATCATTGGCTGAAGCGGTTGCGAGCTACAGGGCGGCGCTTGCAGCGACGCCACGCGCCGAGAATCCTTTGGGCTGGGGCCTGGCGCAAATGGGTTTGGCGGATGCGCTTTCCGCGAGGGCCCGGCAAGGCGACGAGCCGTCGTTGACTGAAGCCATCGCCGCCTATCGCGCGGCGCAGGGAGTGTTCACCGCCCAGTTCGACGGCACGCGCTGGGCCTCGGTGCAATTCGGACTTGGCCGTTCGCTAAGACTGGCGGCGAGCCGCGCAGAAGGCGCAGAGCGGGTCGAACTGGAAACCCAGGCCCTGAGCGAGTTCGACCGCGCCTTCGAAGTTTATACGCGCGAGGCTTGGCCGCAAAACTGGGCCGCCACCAAACTGCAGGTTGGTTTGGCGCTTCGCAATCGAGCCGAACGCGTGGAAGGCGCCGCCAAGGCGCAGGGCCTCAGAGACTCTGTCGCGGCGATTCGGCAGGCGCTCGAGGTCTATAGCGGCGCAGGGAACGCGAACGATCTGGCCACGACGCAGGAGAATTTGGGGCACTCCTTGTACGCGCTCGGATTTGCCGTCGCGGGAGAGGAACGGCGCGATGCGCTGCGCAACGCCGCCGCAGCATTCAATTCTGCGGCAGCGCTCAGGCCACGTGCGTCCGAACCGGTCCCGTGGGCGAGAGCGTTGCGGGGCAGGGGCCTCGCTCTCCGCGAACTTGCCTATGATCTGAACGGGACCGAACGTTTGGAAGCGCTGCGCGCGGCCAGAGACGCCTTCATCACTGTCGCGGACGCGCCGGGACGAGAGGAGTCGCCGGCGTCGTGGGCCGAAAACCAGCGCAGGCTGGCCAGCGTTCTGAGCGATCTGGGCCAGCACCATGAACGCGAAGAACCGCGCGCCCTGAACGAGGCGATTGCCGGCTATCGGCGCGCGCTTGAAGTGTTCACGACCGCAGCGGCGCCGGACCAACGTGCGAGCGCGCTCAACGGGCTTTGCTTTGCCTTGTCATTCGCCGGCGAACGGGCGCAAAGCCAGGCGGCGGCGGAGCGTGCATTGGCGGACGGCGCGCAGGCCTGCCTCGAAGCGCTCAGCCTGCGGCCGCGTGAAGCCGACGCCGTCGGCTGGGCGGCAACCCAGGACAGTCTTGGCCGGGTGCGCGAAATGGAAGCTCGCCGCAGCAACGATGCCGCCGGCTATCAAGCGGCGCTGGAGCTCTACCAAACCGCACTCGCAGTTTTTGTTTCCGAGGGTGTGGCCGATCTTGAAGCGGAAACGCGGGCCAATATCGCCCGCGCCGAAGCCGCGTTAGCGGGCGCCAGCGCGAGACCATGACTCAGAGCGCGGCAAGCAGGACTAGCCCGCCGCGGCGTCGATGAGCAGGAAGGCGCGGGTGAGTTCAGCGTTCATCTGCGCGCGGCCGCGCCCGATCTGTTCGGCGATACGGGCGCCGTCGTTGCGCAGAAACTGCATCGCTTCCTGATTGGCGTGAACGTCGCGCGCAAGGTGGTCGGCCATGCGGCGCGCCGCTTCGGGCGCGGCGTCCCGCACAGCGCGGCGGCGCGATTGCGTGCCCGAACGGGCGCGTTGGGCGATACGTTCGAGCGCCGAAGGCGAGAAGACCGCATCGAGGCGCAATCCCGCGTGTTCGATGGTTTCGACGATGGGCGGCACGACAGTGCGCGGCTCGGCGATCTGGCGGCGCAGATGCGCGACTGGATCGGGCGCCGGCTCGCGGCGCGGCGCGGAGGCGGGGCGCGGCTCGGCCGCGGGACCGTCGACGTTGGAGAGCAAGTCGCGCCAGGTCCAATCCGCCGGGGCGGGGCGATCGGCGACCGGCGCACGGGACGGCGGCGGGGGCGCTGGCGCGTCGCCGAACATCGGCGGCGGGGGATCGTTGCGGCCTCGCGCAGGCGGCAGTTCCAGCGGATCGTTGGCTTCGTCGCGCCAGGACCGGTCGTAGCCTGGCGCGGTTTCGTTCTCAGTCGGGCCGCCCGCGCGCTTGCGTGCGCGCATCTGCGGCTCATCGGCGACGGCGTCGCGTGCGCCGCGCGCCGCGTGACGGGCCGCCTCGGCGGCGTCGCGCAGGCGCTCGAGTGCGACCGCCGCTTCGCGTTCGACGTTGACCGCCTCGCCGCGAATGAGTTCAGCGGCGCGCTTGGCGTCGTCGATGGCGCGGTGCGTGGTTTCACGCACGGCGCCCGCCGTGGAATTGGCCGCGTGCGACGCCGCTTCCGCAGATTGGCGCGCGGCGTCGGTGAGGCTGGTGGCTTTAGCGAGAATGTCGAGCGCGTTGGAAAGGGCATGTTCCAGACGCAGCGCCGAGTCTGCGCTCGCTTGCGCCGCGGTCGAAAGGCCATTGGTGCGGTCGGAGATCAGCGCGGCGGCGGCGCCGAAAGAGGTCAGCCTGTGATCGAGCGCCTGATCGGCGGCGCGCACTTCAGCTTCGGCGACGCGCGCCGCTTCCGAGATCGAGTGCGTGTGCTTGCCGATCGAGTCGCCGATGGTTTGCGCCTGCTGGGTCAGATCGCGCGAGATGCGCATGAGCTCATCGCGTTCGCGTTCCATGCCGACGATCATCTGATTGGCGCCCGCCTTGGCCTGGTCGGCCATGTCCTCGACCGCCTTCGACTGCCGCGAAATCTGGCCTTCGACGTCCTGGAGCCGCTTCAGCGTTTGCAGCAGCGCCTGATCGAGCTGGTTGATTTCACCGCGCACGGTTTCGGCGAGCTGGCGGGCGGCGTCTTCGGCGCTGCGCTCCGGGTTCATCAGCCGGTCGGCGGCGTCGGCGAGGCGGCGGGCCTCGGCGCGGGCGCGGGCGCTGTCGCGGGCGGCGATGCCGGAGAAAACCGACATCAAGGCCGGCAGCACCGCTACTGCGCCGACCGCGCCGATCTCCGGAATAGTGAGCGACTGGATGTTGGCGGGGCCGATCAGGACGACCGCACCGGCCAGGCTGCCGATTACCCAGAGAATCGCGACCGCGAGACCCAGCAGGCCGATCATCGCGCCCGGGTCGCGCGAGCGTTCGGCGTCGGCTGTGGTCGAAGTCATGCAGCACTCATCCCGCAGGCGCGACGACGGCCGCGCGTTAGGTAAACGGAAACGAAATAAGTGCGGCCATTCAAGGGCGAACACGCATCAGCGCAAGCTAACGATCAGAAAGCTCGCGCCGTCGTTGTCGCGATCAGCGGTCGTTGGTTTGGCAGGCTTCGCCCGCGCAGCTTTGTTGCTCGACGTTGCGCTGTTCGAGCGTCACGCCGACCCATGCCAGGGCCATTGCGATCAACGCATCGCGCACCATTACCAGAAACGCCAACATCGCCCTCTACCTCAATGCAAGCAGCACACATGTGCGCCCGCACGCACGCAACGACAAGCTCTACCCGGATCCGTGTCCGAAAAAAGTGAATTCGACGCTACGGCTATCGCCGAAGTGGCTTGACGCTGCCAGAGCTGGCGCTAATTAGGCCCCGTGACGTTACAACATAACAGTACCGGCCGCGGCGCCCACCTGGCCCACGCCGCAGTCATGGGACTGCATGCGCTCTGCTGCGGCTTACCCGCCTTGGCCTTGATGGCGGCGGCGCTGTCAGGGGCGACCGCCAGCACTGTATTATTCTCTGATTTCACAGGGAATTTGCATGGCTTCCTGCATCAGCACGAGGTCTGGATCCTCGTGGTTTCGACCGCGCTAGTGGGGCTCGGCGGCTGGCTCGAACTGAACGCGCGCCGCCAGCACCGGCACGGATTTCCGTGGTTGTTTGCGTTTTCGGTGTTCTGCCTGATCGCCAACGTCACCATCATATTTGCCCATCGCGCAATTTGAGGGTGCAGCGGCCGAGCTCGGGCGGGGGATTTTGCCGGCCCGGCGCCGGGCCCGGTTAGTCCTAAATTCACCCTGCGCTGGCAGCGTCACCCGACACCGAATGGCGCGCGGGAGCCCGAGCCAACGATGATGCCTAAGCCGCCAACAGCGCTCGCCAGCGCCGCCGAGACGCGCCGGCGCGAAATGCCCGCCTCGATTGCGCTGATCATTCTTACCGGGGGGATTGCGGCAGCGATCATGGGCGGGCCGTGGCCAGTCGGCTGGTCGGCGATTATGGCCTTGCTGCTGATCTTCGACACCGAACTCTACCGCCGTCTCGACGCCGCTGAGATCAGCGTCGAAGGCCGCACCATGGCCGGCCTCGCCGCTTGGGCCGCGTTCAGCTCGGGGTTTTACGCCATCCTGCCGATCACGCTCTGGCTGCACGGCTCTGCTGCAGGCGCGGCCGCCGCGATGCTGCTTTGGGTGGCCGCAGTCGTGCGCCACTTCAGCCCCGGCGCCTCCGGCGCGCTGCCGATCGCGCTTGCGGGCGCGGCCCCGCCGGCGCTGTCGCTGCTCGCCTCGCCCTTGATGCTGGCGGCGGTGACGAGGCAGCCCGATTGGGATCTCGCCTTCATTGCCGCGATCGGCGGCGGGGCGCTGATGGCTTACGTCACGCAGGCGCGCGTAAGCGCCGCCGCAGCGGAGCGCGCTTTGCACGAAAAGAAGCTGAGCGTCAGCCAGGAGGGCGCGTTGGCCCAACTCGTATTCGAGCAGGGGGCTGCTGCGGCGATGCTGATCGATCGCGAAGGCCGTGTCGTCGCCATGAGCAAGGCGATGCGCGACGGACTGAACGAAACCGCGCCGATCGGCAAGAAATTCGAGGATATGATCGGTTGGACGCCGGATCGCTGGCGCGATGCGTTCGCCCGCGCGCTCAGTGGTGAGGTCGTGCGCTTCGAGGAGGACGAAACCCGCACCGCCGACGGCGTGTTGTGGTTCAATTGGGAAGCGCGGCCGTGGCGCAGCATAGACGGCGCGATCATCGGCGTCGTTTCCCACGGCAACGACATTACCCAGCTGGTCCAGGCGCGCGCAGCGGCGGCAGCCAATGAACAACGCCTTACGGTGGCGCTGCAGATCGGGCGCAGCCTGGTGTGGGAAGTGGACTTCAAGAAGCGCACGATCAGCTGGCACGGCGATGTCGAGGCGGTTTACGTGCAGCCGTTCACGTTCAACCAGTTCGCCGACAGCACGACCGGCTACTTGCACGAGGATGACCGGCTGGCGTTACGCGAATATTTCATCGCGGTCGGTAATGGCGGCGGCGGTTGCGTCGAGCATCGCGTGCTGCACCCGAACGGCGAAACTCGCTGGGTCGAGGCATGGGCGCAGCGTGTGCTCGGGCGATCGGGCGGGGTGCGTCGCATCGTCGTCATCTCGAAAGACATTACCGAGCGCAAACGGCAGGAAGCGGCCTTCATTGCCGCGATGCATAGGGCTGAGGACACGCTGAAATCACGGCGCGCCCTGTTCGGCGAAAGCGCCGCCGCCGCCCAGGCGATCGACGAGGCCGCGGTCAATGTCGCGGAAATGTACGAGCGGCTCGAAAGCTTGATGGCCGAGATGAACGCGCGCGATCTGAAGCTCGCGGAAACGATGGCGAGCTTGCGCTCGGCGCGCGAAGCCGCCGAGGCGGCAAACGTGTCGAAATCCCAGTTCCTGACTTCGATGAGCCATGAACTGAGGACGCCGCTCAACGCAATAATCGGCTATTCGGAAATGCTGTTGGAGGAGGCCGAGGCCGACGGCCGCGACACCGACATCGCCGATCTGCAGCGCGTGCTGAGCTCAGCCCGCCAGTTGCTGCATCTGATCAACGATATTCTCGACCTCTCGAAGATCGAGGCCGGCCGAATGGAGGTCACGGCCTCGGAGTTCGACGTCGCGGCGCTGATCAATGAAGCTGCGGCGAGCGTGCGGCCGAATGTCGGGAAAAACGGCAGCGTGCTGAAGATGCAGCTCGACACCAATGTCGGCGCGGCCTGCACGGATTCGTTCAAGCTCAATCAGTGCATTCTCAATTTGCTCTCCAACGCCGCCAAGTTCACCCATGACGGCGAAATCACGGTCCGAGCGCTGCGCGACGGCGATGAAATCGAAATAGCAGTGGCCGACACCGGCATCGGCATGACCGAGGAACAGGTGGACCGCCTGTTCGCTGCGTTCGTCCAGGCCGATGCGCTTACGGCGCGCCGTTACGGCGGCACCGGCCTCGGCCTCGCGCTCACCCGCCGCATCATCCAGATGCTCGGCGGGCAAGTCACGGTGTCGAGTGCGCCCGGCGAGGGCTCGACGTTCACATTACGCTTTCCGGCGCAATTCGCGGCTGCACCGGCGCCGGCGCGCGTCGATGCGCAGGCGGCGGCCGGCCAGGGCGGTCAGCGCACCGCATTGTTGATCGACGACGAGGAAAACGCCCGCGATCTCACTGCGCGTTCGTTGACGCGGCTCGGTTTCGACGTGCGCTGCGCTGAAACCGCTGCGGAGGGGCTGGAACTGGCGCGCACGCTGCGCCCAAGCCTCATTCTCCTGGACATCAATCTCCCCGACGTCTGCGGCTGGGACGTGTTGGCCGTGCTCACTACCGGCGACGCCGCCGACATTCCCGTCATCATCCACTCCATTGACGATAATCGTCAGCGCGCGTTGTCGTCCGGGGCCTGCGAGCACCTGGTCAAGCCCGCTGACCGTGACGTGCTCGCCGCCGCCGCGCTGCGCTTCGCGCGCGCGCCCGATATTGCCATGCCGGAGCAGACGCCGGCGATCACCCAAGCCAAGATCGCGTGAAAGGCCAGGGAAATGCGCATACTCATCGCCGAAGATCATCCCGACAATCGCGAAATGCTGACCCGCCGGCTCGAGCGACGCGGCTACGAGGTGCACGTCGCTGAAAACGGCGCCGAAGCTGTGCAGAAGGCCAAGAGCTGCGCACCGGACCTGATCCTGATGGACATTTCCATGCCGGTGATGTCGGGCATAGAAGCGACCAAGGTCATCCGTACGACCCCCGACGTCAGCAACGTAAAGATCGTGGCGCTGACCGCTCACGCCATGGAAAGCGCACGCAGGGAATGCATGGAGGCTGGCTGCGATGATTTTGCGACCAAGCCGGTGGATTTCGCTGGGCTCGTGGCGTTGATCGAGAAATACGCGGCTTAGGCAATCCTTCCGATGCGTGCACCGGCGCGGGCGCCTCGCATTCCGCGCATCGAGAGCGATTAACGGTGATTAGCCTTAGCCTGCGTAAACCATCCAAATACTTGAAACTGCTCTGCGCTATTAGCGCGGCTTCAACCCTCGTCAGGGTAAATTGTCCCTCTGGTATTGGGTTCAACGGGTCCAGGGGATCAGATGTCCTCGGCGCAAGGCGATGATGGCGCGTCCGCATCGACGCGCCTTGGCCGTATTCTGCTGGTCGATGACCAAGCGCAGAACCGCGACATGCTTGGCCGCAGGCTCGAGCGTCGCGGCTACGATGTCGTGCTGCGCGAAAATGCGGTTGGCGTCGAAGACGTCATAGCCGAACTGGGCATCGAACTAGTGCTGCTCGACTGGATGATGCCGGAACGCTCGGGTCTCGATGCGCTGACCGGCATCCGCCGGCGTTTCGACGCCGAGCACGTGCCGGTCATTGTCGTAACCGCGCTGGACGACGGCGACATCGTCTCGAAGGCGCTCGAGGGCGGGGCAAACGATTATATCACCAAGCCGATCGACCTGCGTGTGCTCACCGCCCGGGTGAAGGCCCAGCTCGACCGCCGCCAGGCTGTGCTCGAACTCGATGCGATCCGCGACAGTCTGGAGAAAACCGTTCAACAGCGCACGCAGGACCTGGTCAGCGCCAACGAAACGCTCTCCGCGGAGATCAGCGAACGCGAGGCCGCCGAAGCGCGAGCCCAGTCGCTGGCGCGCCACGATCCGCTGACCGGCCTCGCCAACCGCCGCCATTTTCTCGAAGAACTCGACCGCCGTCTTTCGCTGGTGGGGCAGGAGGAAAGCGCGTTCGCGCTGATGTTCGTCGATCTCGACCGCTTCAAGCCGATCAATGACGTGCACGGCCACGCCATCGGCGACCAGCTGCTGCAAGTGATCGCTACACGCCTTACCAGCTGCATCCGCGACGACAGTTTCGCGGCGCGCTTGGGCGGGGACGAATTCGCGCTGTTGCTGGAGGGGCCGGGCGGGCGCGAAGCCGTAGCCTCGGCGGCGCGGCGCATCCTGCACGAATTGTCCGCACCGATCCTGGTTAACGGATTAAAGCTCGCCGTGGGCGCTTCGATCGGCATTGCACTCTGCCCGGAAGACAGCCGCGACTCTGCCGAGCTGCTGCAGCGCGGCGATGCAGCGATGCTGCGCGCGAAGGAAGACCGCGGCGCCTACAAGTTCTTCGATTCTTCGATCGATGAAGAACTCAAGTCGAAGGCGGCCCTCGAAACGGAATTGCGCGCCGCCATTCCCAATGGCGACATCGTCCCGTTTTTCCAACCGGTCGTGCGCGTAGACACCGGCGCGCTGGCTGGGTTCGAAGTGCTGGCCCGCTGGCCCCATCGTGCGCGCGGCATGATCTCGCCGGCGCACTTCATCCCCGTCGCCGAAGAGGCGGGATTGGTCGATGCGATGTTCTGGGCGCTGTTGGCGCAGGCCTGCCGCCGGGCGCTCGACGCGCAGGGCGATTTCGTGCTTGCAGTCAATATTTCGCCCAGCCAAGTGCGCGATCAATGGTTCCCGGAAAAAGTGCTTCGCACTCTGCGTGAAACCGGATTCCCGGCGCAGCGGCTGGAAATTGAAGTGACCGAAAGCGCGATGATCGGCGACGTCGCGAGAGCGAAGATGTCGCTCTTGTCGCTGAAGAACCAGGGCGTGCGTATCGCTCTCGACGATTTCGGCACCGGCTATTCATCGCTGTTTCTGCTGCGCGAATTGCCGATCGATAAGCTCAAGATCGATCGTTCGTTCGTGGCGCGCCTGACCAGCGACCGCGAAAACGCGACGATCGTCGGCGCGCTGGTCGGCCTGGGCAAAGCCTTGGGGCTGCAGGTAACTGCCGAAGGCGTCGAAGACGACGCCACTGCAGAGGCGCTGCGGGCGATGGGCTGCGAGTTCGCGCAGGGCTTTCTCTATGGCGCGGCAATCGAATTGCCGGAATACGCCGCGCACAAACTGCGCGCCACCGCCTGATCAAGCCGCCTGGTAGGCGAACCAAACGTTCGGTTCGACATAGCGGCCGCTGTCGCGTTCAAGATCGATCGAGACCGGCGTGAGCGCGCCTTCGATCTTGTAATCGCCGGTGGTGGGGAATGCGCTGCCGCGCCACATTTCCCAAAACGCCACCGGCTCTTCCACGGTCATTGAACGTTCTGCCGGCTTTATGATCTTGCCGCCGGCGGCTGTGTGGCTGCGCAGCCAGGGATCGAACAGGCGGCCTTTGTCGTCGGTCCAGCCGAGATATTCCTGCATTGGGATGAAGGGATGCAGATGCTTGGCCGAGGGGCGCACGGGGGCGATGACGCCGTCGTGTCCCTTGCTGATCGCTAGGTTGCGAAACTCATCGATCATGCGCCGCGCCAGTCCCTTGTTGCGATGGATGTGCGGCACCGAGATCGCGAGTGCGCCGACGGCGTTGCGCCGAGGGCTGGCATTGGCCGCAGTCTCGACAATCCAGTCCCATCCTTCGGGCGGGAGGTTGGCGAAATCGCAGGCGAGGGGCACGCAATTGCCGACGGCGACGGGATAGCCGGTGGCCTCGTCCACCAGGCACAATTGGTAGTCGGCGAATTGCTCGAGCAACTGCTGGTAGAAGGCGAAATGCGCCTTGGTGAAATTGAGAAAGCCAAGCGCGCCCCACGCAGCCTGTTCAATGGCCATCGCGGCTTTGCGCAATTCGGGGCTGTCGGCGCGCGTCTTCACGACGAACCGCGTCATGGTCCACCCAAGTCTCGTTAACTATACTTGCGCCACCGAAGCCATTACCAAGCTTGTCCCCAGCACCACTTGGCAGCGCGAAGTTCCCTAATAAAGCGTAAATTGGAAAAAAGCAAGCGTAAAAGCATATTTACCAAGGTTAACATGAACACGATCAGCCTTAAGGCTGACCCTGGCAATATAGTTACTCAAGTATTAACTGGCGATATTTCAAGTAATTAGTGCGGTACGTAACATTATTTTGGTATAACGTGACAGATCATATCGGCGACGACCGTCTTCATCTCGAGTTTACTTTGGCTTAGTCATGGCGCCGAGCAACGCGAAACACTACAAAAGTGACCTGCAACGGCTCACGGCGACGATCGGCGTGGCGCTGGTTTTGTTCGGCGTCTTGCTCGTCTGCGTTGTGGCGTATGCGGGGTGGTCGGCCAACCGCACCGCCATCGTGCGCGAGCGGCAATTGGTTCAGAACGCCCTCGACCAGAGCATCATCCGGGTCCTGAACGAGCAAAAGAGTGTGGCTTGGTGGGATGACGCGGTCACGAACGTCGCGCAAAGCGGGCTCAATCTCGAGTGGGCCGACGTCAATTTCGGTCTGTACCTCAGCGAAACGTACGGCCACGCCGAAATCTACATTCTCGATGGCTCAAATCGCCCGGTCTATGCTTGGAGAAACGCGGAGAGCGTCGGCCCTGCCGCCTATGCGTTGCGACGCGAAGAGTTTGCGCCGCTGATCGCGGAGGTGCGCACGGGGGAGCGTCATTACCCGCGCGTACGCGACCAGGACTTCGTTGAGAGCCAAAGTGCGTATCGCGACTTGTTGGGCGCGCGCGTCGCGTTGTGGGGCGGACACATCCTCTCCATCGATGGACGCCCGAGCGTGGTGACGGCGATCACGATCGTACCGAACATCGACATGAACCTAATCCAGGGCAGCCCCTACATGCTGGTGAGCGTGGCGCCGATCGATGAGCCGTTCATCTCCGACATCGGACATTCGCTGCTGATCAACGATTTGGCCTTGCTGCCGGCGCCACCGCGGGGCGACGACCGTTTGGTCGAAGCGTTCGTCACCGACGAGGGTGTCACCACCGGCTATCTCGCTTGGACGCCGCGTCAACCCGGCCGAACCCTGCTCATCTTCATCCTGCCGCTTGTCGCCCTCGGCGTGATCGGCGCGGGCGCGCTGACTTGGCTGATGATTCTGCGGCTGAAGAAGGCGTCCGGCGCACTCGCCGATCGTGAGCAACTCTCGCGCCATCAGGCGCTGCACGATTCGCTGTCGGGCCTTCCGAACCGCCATAACTTCGTCGAGCAACTGCAAGAGGCGCTCGATGGCCAGGTGCAGACCCGCAACAACGCCCGCGTCATCGTCGCTTATATCGATGTCGACCGCTTCAAGGACGTCAACGACACGATGGGACACGCCGCCGGCGACACGCTGATCATGGGAGTAGCGACGAGGCTGCGCGCGGTCTTGTCGGGTGAGGATTTTCTTTCTCGCTTTGGCGGGGACGAATTCGCCGTCCTGCGCCGCTCAAGCAGTCCCGAAGCCGCCGGTGAACTCGCCGAACGCCTGCGCAAAGCCTTCGAGGAGAGCTTCGATGTTTACGGCCAGCACGTGCGCATGACGGCCTCGGTCGGCATTGCCATGAGCCCGGATCATGGCATGTCGCCGCAGGAGCTCATGCGTCACGCCGACATCGCGCTCTATCAGGGCAAGAACCAGGGCCGCGACCGCGCCATGGTGTTTTGCGCCGAGATGGCGGCGGAAGTCGAGCAACGGCGGGAAGTCGAAGTCGAGCTGCACGCAGCGCTCGATGCGCGCGAACTCAAACTGCACTACCAGCCGCTGATCTCGTGCAGCGACGGCCGCGTCAAAGGCGTCGAAGCGCTGCTACGCTGGTCGCATCCGACCAAGGGCGACATTTCGCCCGGCGTGTTCGTGCCGATCGCGGAAGAGGCGGGGCTGATGCCGGCGCTCGGCGCTTTCGTGCTCGAGCGCGCCTTCGAGGAAGCCAAGAACTGGCCGGAACTGGAAATCTCGATCAATCTCTCGCCGGTGCAATTCCGTCACGTCGATCTGGTGGAACTGCTCGAAGATCTGTTGGCCAAGCACGCCATCGAGCCGAGCCGCGTCGTGCTCGAAGTCACCGAAGGCGTGCTCATGGAATCGACCGATCGCAATCGCCAGATCCTCGATGCGGTGCGGGCGCTTGGGTTCAAGATCGCGCTCGACGATTTCGGCACCGGCTATTCGTCGCTGCGCTATCTCTGCGATTTCCGCTTCGACAAGATCAAGATCGACCGTGCGTTCGTGACCGGCATCCACGAGCGCAAGCGCGCCATGACCATCATCCAGTCGGTGGTGACGCTGGGCCGCGGGCTCGGCATGGAGATCGTCGCTGAGGGCGTCGAAACCGAAGCGGAAGCCTCGGTCATGCGCCTGGTCGGCGTCACCGAGCTGCAAGGGTTTTTCTTCTCTCCAGCGGTGCCGGCGCCGCAGATTGCCGCCTTCATGGGCGACGCCAAGGCCGGCCCGGTGCAGCTGCAGCCGCCAGCGGCGAGGCGCCAGCAAGGCTGAACCCAAGCCGCGAGAGTTGGTCGCGCGGCGATTCTGACTTAAGCCGCGGCGCCAGGAGGCCCGCGTGACCAAACGCGCCAACGATGACTTCGCCTGGGATCGTTTCGACCCGGACGCCTATGTCGAGCACTATTACGCCGATCCGCACCCCGATGACGACGAAGTCGTGCGGCGGACTGTTGCGGGTCTGGCTGTGCTCGGCCGGCAAGACCTCGATGTTGTCGATGTCGGTACAGGTCCGAACCTGTTTCCTCTGTTGGCTGCGCTGCCGCTGGCGCGCACCATCACCGTGTGGGAATACGCCCAGAGCAACATCGATTGGTTGCGGCGTGAACTCGGACATGGCGAATTGCGGCCGCCATGGGATCACTTTTCGCGTGTGGCCGCCGATGCACACGCGCCGGGGCAGGCGCCCGCGAATCCGATTGCTGCACTGGCCGGGAAAGTCGAGATCGTGCGGGGATCGATCTTCGATCTGCCGCAGCGCCAGTGGGATGGCGCGACCATGTTTTTCTGCGCCGAATCGATCACTGCCCGCCAAGACGAATTCGAGCGCGCGTGCGCAACGTTCGCGCGGGCCGTGAAACCCGGGGGCGTGCTGGCGGCGGCCTTTCTCGCGGGGTCACGGGGCTATCGTGTCGCCAATGAGGACTATCCGGCGGTGTGCGTGACGCCGGAGGCGCTGCGGCGGGCGTTCGAAGGCTTGACCGATTGCCTGGAACTCAGCGCCATCGGCGCCATGGCGGAGGAGATTCGCAGCGGTTATTCCGGGATGGTGTTTCTGACCGCGCGCGCGGCGTGAGCACGACCGCGGTCTAGCTTTGCCGCGGTGCAACAGAGCCATCGCCGCACTCCGGAATGTTGCGGCAGAGTGACAAATTCCTCCGATATCCAGAGCTTTCGGGGATGCGCGCGGCTATGGACAAAATTCCGATAAGTCGGCATGCCAACCCCAGTACGCCGCCCCCAAGGGCGGTCGCCAGCGGGAGGACTGGGCGCACCCCGGGGGGCGCTCACGAGGCGGCTTGAGGCGCCGCCCGCCACCGAACACAGGGGACGGAGCCGGGATGCGCATCAAGCGGAAGATTCAACTCGCAGGCATCGCCATGGTGATGGCCGGCGTGGGCGCCGGCGCTGCGCACGCCGGCGACGTCACCATCACGACCGACACGACAACGCCGTTGTCGACCTCCAATCCCGACGGCAGCGGAGTCGCCGGCGACATTACCGTCGCGGAATCCGGTTCGATCACCGCTGGCGCCGGCCAGTCCGCCATCACCGTCAACAGCAGCAACGACGCGATCCTCGATGGCGATCTGATCTCCAATAACGCCGACAACTCTGTCGGCATTCGCATCGTCGGCGGCAATTCAGGCACGATCAGGAATTCCGGCGCCATTCTGCTGCAGGAAGACGCCACCCTCACCGATACCGACAGCGATGGCGACCTCGACGGCAATTTCGCTCAGGGCCTCAACCGCAACGGCATCTTCCTGCAGGCCGGCCCGACATTCACCGGCGATATCCTCGGCGACGGCCTGATCACCATCGAGGGTAACAATTCCGCCGGGATCAGACTCGACTCGTTGTTGACGGGCGCCGTCAACTATACCGGCGCCATCACCATCAACGGCGAAAACTCGATCGGCATGGCCATCAATGCCGGCGGCGGCGTGACCGGGAATGTCTCGCTACTGGGGCCGCTGACGATGCGCGGTCAAAACAGCATCGGCGTGCTGGTCGACGCTCCGATCGGCGGCGAACTCAGTCTGAGCGGCGCATGGAGCGTGACCGGCTATCATTCGGTAAGCGTGCCAGCCAATCCAAGCGCGCTCGAAGCCGAGGACATGGAGCAGGCCGGTCCGTCGCTGCAGATCAACAACAATATTGCCGGCGGCGTGACGCTCGAGGGCATCGGCGTCGAAAACGATCCCGACGACGACGGCGACGGCACGGCCAACGAAGCCGACGACAATACCGGGCTCGCGCTCAATCATTTCGGCTCTGCCCCGGCTGTGCTGATCCAGGCCGATGGCGGCAATCTGCTCATCGGCGCAAATGCTGCGGGATTTGCCTATCATCAGCGCGGCGCCGTGAGTGTCGGCGGCGTTTTCAACGGCGTGTCGGTGACCGGCGTCCGCATCCAGGGCGACGGCCTCGGCGCGACGGCCACGCTCACCGGCGGCATGGCCATCGACAACAGCCTGTCCGCAGGCGCAGCGGCCGCTGACGCCTATTCGCTCTACCTCGGCGCCGGCGCCATCGTGCCGCAGATTCTCGTCCGCGGCACGGTGTTGACGCAGGTGTTCTCGGATCCGGCTTTCACCAGCTACGGCGTCTTCATCGGCGCCGGCGCCAATGCGCCCACCTTCAACAACAGCGGCGCGATCACGGCGAACTATCTCGGCGAAACCGGCAATGCCGTCGCCATCGTCGATCAATCCGGCACGCTGAACTCGATCACCAATTCCGGACAGATCATCGCGCGCGTCATCGCCACCGATGCCGACTTGACCGACGACGTGCCGCCGCCGCCCGTGACCGGCACGGCCACCGCGATCGATCTTTCGACCTCCGCCGCCAACGTCTCGCTGCAGCAAGTGGCGCCGACGGCGTTCACCGACGATGACGCCGTCGACGACAATGTCGCCGCTGCGCCGAGCATTATCGGCGATATCCGCCTGGGCGCCGGGAACGACACGGTCAATCTGCTGGCGGGCTCGATCACCGGCGATATCGCCTTCGGCCTCGGCAATGACAGCTTCACCATCAATAACGGTGCGGTGTTCTCGGGGCAGCTCAGCGATACGAACGGCACGCTGGCGATCAATGTTGTCGATGGCGCGCTCAACGTGCAGGGCGGCGCGCTCAATATCGCCAGCGCCACCTTCGGCGCCGGCGCCGAACTAGGGGTGCTGTTATCCGACGTGCCGGCGGACAGCACCAACATCCAGGCATCCGGGATGGTGACGTTTGCGCCGGGCGCGGTGGTGACGCCGATCGTGCCGGCGGGCCTGCCGCAGGCCGGCTCGCATGTCTTTCTCACCGCCGCAGGCGGCCTCGTTGGCGCGGCCAACGTCACAGGTCCGCAAGCCGGCGCCAGCACGCCATTCCTTTACGACATCAGCATCGTACTGAGCGCCCCGAACGCGCTCAGCGCAGTGTTCGATCTGCGGACGGCGACCGAACTGGGCCTCTCGGCCAACCAATCGATCGCCTACGAACCGATCCTCACTGCGCTGCGGCTCGATCCGGAAGCTTCGGCAGCGATCGCGGCGATCACCACCGAGTACGAATTCTTCGACGCCTACGAAGACCTGTTGCCGAACTATTCCTCGGCATCGACGGAAATCGCCGCGACTGCGATCCAGCAGATGCAGAGCGCCACGTCGAACCGCATGGCGGCGACGCGCATGCACGGCTTGGATGAGGTGTCGGTTTGGGGACAGGAGATCGCCTACGGCCTCAATCGCGATCCGGCCTCCGCCAACACCCAGGAATTCCGCGGCAACGGTTTCGGCTTCGCCGGCGGCATCGACGGGCCCACGAACGGCGGCGCCATCTTCGGGCTCTCGGCGTCGTTCATCGCGTCCGAAGTGGAAGAACCGGGCCGCCCGGAAGGCGAGATCTCGGCGTGGTTCGGTCAGGCCAACGCCTATTATGCGACGGCGGTCGGCGCGATCGACCTCGACTTCATCATCGGCGCGGGCGCGGGCAAGATGCAGTCGCGCCGTTTCGTCGAGATCGGCAACCCGGTGGCGTTCAGCGCGCTCTCGGAAGCTGACTGGCTGGCGTACGAAGGCCATGGCGCAGTGCGCGCCTCGGCGCCGATGTCGGCAGGCTGGGTTACGATCACGCCGCAGGCGGCGCTCACCTATGTCGGCATCAGCGAGGACGGCTACACCGAAGAGGGCGGGGGCGTAATCGATTATCAGGTCGATAGCGCGTTCTCGCAGCGCCTCTGGGGCGATGTCGGCGTCGAACTCAGCGCCCGCTGGGAGCTTGGCGCCAATGCGGTGGTGGCGCCGCGGCTCTATGGCGGCTATCGCGCCAATCTGATCGACGATGAAACCGAACGCACGGTGCGCTTCGTCTCCGGCGGCGCGCCGTTCACGCTGACCGATGAAGGCGTTGGCGAAGGCGGGCCGTTAGTCGGCATCGGCTTTGACGCGTCGAACGGCTATTCGACCTTCTCGCTCGGCTATGAAGGCGAGTTCGGCGACCAGATCGAGCGCCACAGCATAAACGCTGCGATCCGGTTCCGGTTCTAGCAGAGCAGCCGCACGCCAAAGCCAGCGCGCTGCGTACACGGCGCGTTTCGCCGCTCGACGTCAGTGCGGCGGGTGTGCGGATTCGCCGGGAATCTCACCGGCGTGCTCGCCGCCGTGTTCGCCACGCTCGTAGCTGAGCACGCCTGTGCGCGGACGCCAGGCGGCGCCATCCAGTTCGAAAAAGCGTTCGAGTTCGGGCTGCAGCGCCGCGAGCCGCTCGGCGTTCACGCGCACGGCTGGATTGACGAGCGTCAGCTTCTCGGCCAGCGCGCTGGCGTCGAACTCGAACGGCCCGTCGCGTAGATAAAGGCTGAGCAGCGCAAACACGAGCGGTGGCAGGATGGCGTCGGTTTCCGCGAATTCGTCGATCAGCCGGCGCGCGTCGATGAGGTAAGGAGCGTCCATGAGGGACGAACGCCGGGAGCGCAGCGACGTTCCAGAGTGGCGCGAATGGCGTCAGATCTGCTGAGTTCGGGCTGAGCGCCTTCCGCTCCTGGTCCCGAGCCGCCCGCTGATCTGACCATTCGAGGCGAGAAGCCCATCAAGAGCGCTCGCGTTCGCGCGCAAGAGCAGGTCTCAAAGAACCGCTGCGCCAAGACGTGCGATTGGCGTCTCCGAAGGACGTGGACGCAGAGGTCGTGAGCTGGCTCAAGACTGAGAACTGCCGGACCGGCTGCCGCGCCGCTCGTCCTAAACGAAGAACACCGGCGCAAAGCCCCCGCCCGGCGTGCGGAAGTTTGTCGTCTGGCCCTGGTAGAGACGAGCCGCGGCGAGCAGCACTTCGCCCCGATAGGTATAGAGGCGAATATCGAGCTTGCGCTTGGCCAGGTCCTCGCCAATGCGAATGGTGCGTTCACTGGGCGGGGCGAATTCCTGTGCGATGTAGGCGCCGGCGACGATGGTCTCCCACACGCCCTTCGTGACCTTATCGCCGCGATAGACCGCCTTGCTCCCATATCCCGAGGCGGGCTTGAAGAAATACCGCTTTCGCTCCGCCCAGAGTGCGGCCGCATTATCCGGCTTGACCAAGGCGGTGTGCGGCACGGCCCGAAGGGCGATCGCATGTTCGGGCGCCAGGCCAAGTCGCGCCATCGACACTGCGTCGCATAGAAGCGTCAGGTTGCGCTTGTCGGCGTACAGAGCGTGGTTGTGCGGGTTGGGCGTCACCACGACCGCGTTCTCACTGTACCCGGCCCGGAGCGATGCGTGCGCCCGATCAGCGAGAGCAAAGTCGACGAGCCGGTTGTAGACAAGATCAATCGGGCGATCGTCTGCTTGAAGAGCGCCGCCTTCCAATTTCAGAGCGCGAGCGTCAATAACGCTGGCCCGATAGCCATTGCGCTCTAAGAGTCTCTTCGCCAGCACGAATTCCGGATGGAGATATTGGGTTTCGGGCGCGTCATCGACGATGGCGACGCTCCGGAGGACGCCGTTGCTGCGCTGGGAGCGCCATTCCGCTTCAAACATGGCGATGACATCGCTCTCGAAGCGATCGAGACTGTCGCGCGCGAGAACGCGCTCGACCGCCGGGCAGCAGGCGCTCTGCGCGCGTCCAAGCGCCAGGTTGAGGAATGCGCCGCCTGCATTGGTGTTGATCTCGATGAGCTTGGGTCCATCGTCGCCGACGTGAAAGTCATAGCCCATGAAAGCTCCGCGCGCGCCGAAATCATGAAGAGCAATGTCGGGCGCCCATGCCAGCACGGCCTGCCGATAGCCGGGGAGCGCCGTCGCGGCTTCGATCGCCGCGACGACTGCCTGCATGGCCGCAAGCTCGCTCGTTGGGACGAATACCGGGGCGCCCGCAAAAAGATTTGGCCGCGCCGTGATGGATGCAGCCATCTGCTCCTCACCGAGTTCTTCGCGCAACGCCCGCCGCAACGCCGGCTCATCCAGCGTGACGCAAAAGCATTCGCGATTGAGCCGGGCCGCGGCCAAGCGCGCATCAGCGTCGGCGGCGGACGAGCAGGAAGGATCTCTCATTGGCGTGGCCGGGCGAGTGTGCGCGCACTTACGTCGCGCGCGCAAGCGAGCGGTCAGAACTTACGCGCGAAGCGCGCTTTGGGCCGCTCGCCTTGTCACTGCGGTTGTTGCGGCTCCGGTTCGGCGGGCGTCTCTTCCGTCGCCGTTGCTGCCTCTTGATCGCGGCAGTTTGGGTGAGCGGCAGTCAGCATGCGGCCGTTGTCATGGGGCCGGTTCATGTCGTGGCTCGCCGTGTCATAAGGGCACTCCCGCGTGTCCGCGGCCATGTCTGCGTCGCTCATGGTTTGGCGCGGGCCGTGATGATGGGTGTCGGCGGAGGTTGTGCAGCCGCCGAGGGTGAAGAGGGCGCCGGCCGCAACGGCGGTCGCCAAACCTTGGAACACGTTCATGATCATTTCTCCAGAACAAGGCGAACACTTACGCCTTCAGCTCTCTTACGCAGCCGCAAGGTGTTGCCCTGTTGCGCCTTGCACCTGGATTTGAAATTGACCCTGATCAACGTCGCCATCTGGGTGTTGGCTACTGTACACCCTCGTGCTGCCGGGGTGCGCGCTGCGGCGCTTTCATCTCGAAGGCCGCGCTCGTTAGTCTGATTGATCGCTTGAGCGCAGCAAATCCCGACGAACGATCTCGTCGAACTCGGCCTGCTGTTCGGGTGTTAGCACCTCGCGCATTTCGAACACGTGCAAGATTGTCTCGTGCTGGAGCTGGCCCATCGTCTCGTGGAAGTGATCGACTGCTTGCTGAACACGCGGGGTATAGGCCTTGTCCTCCATGAGCGCGTCGGAGATTTCGCGCGTCGCTGCGCGCATCTCGGTCTCGAGTGCGCCGCGCCGCTCGGCGAAACGCGCCTCGATCGCCTCGAGCCTTTCTTCCTGGTCTGCGCTCAAATCGAGTTCGCGATGGACGGCGGCGTCGAGCGAGCCGTGATCGGCGCGCCCGGAGAAGAACTTTTGCCCCAGATAGACGCCCGCGGCGCCGGCGGCGAAAGCGACGAGCGCCGTCACGATGAAGGTGCGCCAGACTTTTGTCATGCGCGTCAGTTGGAAAGCAGGACGGCGTGGGCAAACGGGGCCTGGGCGGAGACGATCTCTCCCCCCTTTGCGCCCGCTGACGCAGCAGCAACGCCGGCGCCCGCTGTGGAGGCGAGGATCGCTGCCCCAAGGCAGAGCGCGGCCGCCAGCCGGCGCGGCATCGGCCTTAAAGTTGCGCGCGCATCAATCCTCGCCCACACATCGCGCTCAAGGCGTGTGAGGTCGCGGTCGATCTCGACGCGCCCGAGGGCGGCCAGGCGGCGGTCCAGGTCCTTCACGGGACCTCCTTCTTGGTTTCACTCATGATACGCGCCCCGCGCGCTCGTCCCTGAGGGGAGGGATAGCGTGAAGAGGTCGGGCCGAACAAGGCGCTGTTTTCTGGCCATTGGCGCTGTTGACCTGCATCAAAACCATGGCGGCGCGAGGGCGCTAGGAATTCGCCGGTGCAAGGAGAATTCCGATGGCCTCGGCCCAAGTCCTGGTCGGCGGCGCAGGCCTGACTTTAGGGCCGGTAACGGCGGCGCGCCCGGATAGTCTCGCTCACCGCGCCCAGCGCGGAGACCGTGACGCCTTTACAGCACTCATGGCCCAGAACAAGGAGGGGCTTTACCGCTTTGTTCGCCGCCGCATCGGCGATCCAGATGAGGCCTATGACATTGTGCAAGAGGCGTTTGTGTCGGCGTGGGGCGCCATTGGGCGCTTCGATCCAGAGCGTCCGTTCTCGGCTTGGCTGCGATCGATCGCACTTAACAAATGCCGCGATCATGGCCGGCGCCGCAGTGTCCGCAGCGGCGTTTGGCGCCCGTGCGCCGACGGCGCTGCAGAACGCTTGCGCGACGAGGCGCCGTCTCCGGAAGAGGAGATCATCGCGCGCGACGATCTTTCGAAGCTTCGCGAGGCCGTTGACGGATTGCCGCGCCATTTGCGCGAGGCGCTCACGTTGACCGCCATCGATGGCATGTCGCAGCTAGCGGCGGCGGACGCGCTGGGCTGCACCGTCAAGGCCATCGAATATCGCGTGCACCGCGCGCGCGAGATTGTCGCCAGCGCGCTGATGGTTCAAGTCTAGAAACCGGCAACTTCAGAAGCGCGAGGTGACCGCTTTGGCGGGCGGCGAGATCCTTGTCATCAACAGCGGCTCATCGAGCGTTCGCCTCGCGGCTTTCGACGCCGATGGGCTCGCGCGCGTCTGGTCGGCGCATGTCGAAGGCGTTGGGCTCGAGCGCGCGCGGATCGGCGTCGAGAGCGAGGGGAACAAGCCTCTTCGCCAGCAGGTGGAGGCCCGTGATCACGGCCAAGCCCTCGCCATCGCGCTTGAGGCGGCTGCGTCGCGCCCGACAGACTGGCTGGGCGTAGGCCACCGCATTGTGCATGGAGGCGCAGACTTTCTGGGGCCCGTGCGCATAGATGGGCGTGTTGAAGCGCGGCTTTCCGCCATGGCGGCGCTTGCGCCCTTGCATATGCCGCAGAATCTCGCGGGCGTCGCCGCCTGCAGCACGATGTGGCCGCAGGCGCCGCAAGTCGCCTGCTTCGACACTGCGTTTCACGCAACGCTGCCGGAACACGCGCGCACCGTGGCGCTGCCGCCGTCGCTTCTGGGCGCAGACGTGCGCCGCTATGGCTTTCATGGTTTGTCTTACGAATCCATCGTGCGCGCGCTCCAAACCGACGGCGCCGACCTTGGGCGCGAGCGCGTGGTGATCGCCCATTTGGGCGCGGGGTCTTCCATGTGCGCGCTCGGGCGCGGGCAAAGCGTCGAAACAACAATGGGTTTCTCAACCCTGTCCGGCCTTCCCATGGGCGGGCGCTGCGGCGATCTTGATCCCGGCGCGCTCATTCACGTGCTGCGCGAGCGCAAGATCTCTGTCACTGAGCTTGAGCGGACGCTCTATGAGCAGTCCGGGCTTCTTGCCGTGTCGGGTTTGACTGGCGACATGAAGGAGCTTTTGGAGCGCAGGAACGAACCTGCTGCTGCAGCCGCCATTCAGTTTTTTTGCTATCATGCGCGCCGCCATATTGGCGCCTTGGCGGCGGTCCTTGGCGGTATTGACCGGCTCGTCTTCACGGGGGGCATCGGCGCCAACGCGGCTGAGGTTCGCGAAGAAATTTGCACAGGCCTCATGTTCCTAGGCGTCGAGCTCGACGCAGATCGCAATCGGACGGGCAAGATGCGGCTCTCGCGAAAGCGCGCATCCGTCGTCATCGAGGCGCGTCAGACCGACGAGGAAGCTGTCATCGCCGCGCACGTGCGGAATCTGCTTGGACGAGCCTGAAGCCGGGTTTCATCAGGGATTGCGCCGCGCCCTGCGTAGGAGAAGAAGCGGAAGGCGCCGGCGGCGCATAAGGAGACGCGCATGACAGCCTGCGCAGCTTGGCGGGACGGATACGGGGTTATCCGGCACAGCGCCGAGACCATCGAGCGCGCCGAGAACCTGGTGGAGCGCCACTGGGGCGAGGGGGCGCTTGCCCATCCCGATGAGGCGCACGCGCTCTTCAGCGCCGCCGATCGCTTGGCGAATGCGGCGATGTGGGTTGTGGCCCACATGACTTACGCTGCCCGCGTCGATCTTTCCGGGGCCGATCTTCCTGGCGAAGCATTCAAGGAGACGCCCGAAGGGCATATGGGCGGCTCGCTCAACATGGCGATAGCGTTTGTCGGCTATCTGACCGCGAACGCGCTGTCGGGGACGACGCGCAGCTGGCTGCTGGGCCAGGGCCACTGCGTCGCCGCGATCGAGGCGGTGAATGCGCTTACAGGCGATGTCTCGCCGGCGCAGGCAGGGCGCTACGATCGCTCGCAAGCGGGGCTCTCGCGGCTTGCCGCTGATTTCTACTCCTACGCCATCACCCCGGACGGGCGCCCGGCAGCCCCGCTTGGCAGTCACGTGAGCGCGCACACCGCCGGCGGGATCTCCGAAGGGGGATATCTGGGCTTCGCCGAAGTCGAGTACGCACACATGGCCCTTCACGGCGAGCGCCTCGTTGCCTTCCTGAGCGACGGCGCATTCGAAGAACAGCGCGGCGCCGACTGGTCGCCGCGCTGGTGGCGCGCCAGCGATTGCGGCTTCGTCACGCCCGTGATGATCTTGAACGGCCGCCGCATCGAGCAGCGCACGCAGATCGGCCAGGAGGGCGGCGCCAAATGGCTCGAAGCGCATCTTGAGATGAGCGGCTTCGATCCCATCGTCATCGATGGCCACGATCCGGTCGCTTACGCTTGGGCCATCCTTGAAGCGGAAGCGAGCCTTGGCCGCTTTGCGCGGTCAGGGCGTCCTTATCCGGCGCCCTTGCCCTACATCATCGCCAAGTGCGTTAAAGGCTTTGGCTTCCCGGGCGCGGGACAGCGGCGCGCACACAATCTTCCACTCAGCGGCAATTCGCGCACCGATGCGCATGCGCGCGACGAATTCCACGCCGGCGCGCGCCACCTCTTTGTGCCCTCGGCCGAACTCGACGCCGCGCTCAAAGCGTTCGCCGTGCACCAAGAGCAGAAGAGGCCGCGCGAAAGCCAGACCGCGCTGGCCAACCGCCAAGTCGATCTGCCGGTGTTGCCGACGCGCTGCTGCACGGACAGCGCGGGCCAGACACGCTCGCCGATGGATGCGCTCGATGAGCATTTCGTTGAGATCGTAGAGGCCAATCCGCGCCTGCGCGTACGTGTCGGCAATCCCGATGAGCTGAAGAGCAATTCGATGGGCCGCTCGCTTGAGGCGCTGCGCCATCGCGTCAACGTTCCCGAAGAGGGCGCACCCGAGGCGGTCGACGGCGCAATCATCACCGCGCTCAACGAAGAAGCGGTGATCGGGGCCGCGCTCGGCAATAAGGGCGGGCTCAATCTCGCCGTCAGCTACGAAGCCTTCGCGATGAAGATGCTGGGCGCCATCCGGCAAGAGATCATCTTCGCACGCCGCCAGCGCGAGATCGGCCGCCCGCCCGGCTGGATCAGCGTCCCGCTCATTGCGACCTCGCATACGTGGGAAAATTCCAAGAACGAGCAATCACACCAGGATCCGACGCTGCCGGAAGCGCTTCTGGGCGAGATGTCGGACACTTCGCGCGTGCTCTTTCCCGTCGACGCCAACAGCGCCGTCGCGGCGCTCCGTTCGGTCTATGCTTCGCACGGGCAGATCGCCTGCCTCGTCGTACCCAAGCGCGCGGCGCCCGTTCTGCTATCGCGCGAGGGTGCTTTGGCCGCACTGCGCGACGGGGCGGTTTCGCTCGCCGGCGAAGCGCAAGGCGCTCAGGTCCAGTTCGCGGCGATCGGCGCCTATCAGGCGCAGGAAGCGCTCAAGGCCCATCGCCGGCTTACCGCGCGCGGGATCAAATCGTGCGTGATCGCGATCATCGAGCCTGGACGATTCCGCATTGGCCGTGATGCAATCGAAGCGGTGCATGTCGTCAGCGCTGAAGCGGCGGACGCGCTGTTTCCCCCATCGGCGGCGCGGATCATGTTGGCGCACACGCGCCCGGAACCGATGCTGGGGCTGCTGCGCCGGCTCGACGGCGGCGTGCGGCGCACGCGCGCGCTCGGCTTCATCAATCGCGGCGGCACACTCGACGTCTTCGGCATGCTGTTCGCGAACCGCACGACATGGGCGCACGCTGTGAAAGGCGCTGCAGAGCTCCTTAACAAGCCCGCCGGCGATCTTTTGTCGGCGGACGAGTTGGCCGCGGTCGAAGAGCGCGGCGATCCCAACACTATAAGACGCGCGCCAGAATAGGAAATCCTGATGAGCTTCAGTTTGACGAGCCTCGGCGGCGCCGGAACGGTTACCGGATCGAAGCACCTTGTCGAAGCGAACGGCGGGCGCATTCTTGTCGATTGCGGCCTCTTCCAGGGCCTTAAAGTCCTGCGTGAGCGCAACTGGGCGCCGTTGCCGATCGATCCGCGTTCGATCGAAGCGGTCGTCCTGACGCATGCCCATCTCGATCACAGCGGCTATCTGCCTAAGCTCGTGCGCGAGGGGTTCTCCGGCCCGATCTATTGTTCGTCGGCTACGGCTGACTTGTGCGAGATCCTGCTCAAGGACAGCGCCCAGATTGCCGAGAAGGATGCTGAATACGCCAACCGCCGAGGCCACACCAAGCACAAGCCGGCGCTGCCGCTCTACACTGTGCGCGACGCCGAACGCGCGTTGAAGCAAATCCAGCCAATCGATTTCGCAGCGGAGGTCGAGGTTGGCGCTGGCGCCCAACTGCGCCTCAGGCGCGCGGGTCATATATTGGGCGCGGCGACGGCCGAGCTGCGCTGGCAAGGTCGCACCCTTGTCTTTTCCGGTGATCTTGGCCGCTACGACGATGTTTTCATGCCTGATCCCGAGCTCGTCGCGGAAGCCGACTATGTCATCGTCGAATCCACTTACGGCGACCGCATGCACCCGAAGACCGACCCGATGGAGGCTCTGGGCGCGGTCATCGAGCGAACTGTGCGCAGAGGCGGCACCGTGGTTATTCCGGCATTTGCGGTGGGTCGCACGCAGGTGCTCATGTATCATCTCTGGATGTTGAAGCGGGCAGGCCGCATCAGGTCCGTGCCGATCTTCCTCGACAGCCCGATGGCCATCAACGCAACCGAGCTCTTGTGCCGCCATCTGGGCGACCACCGCTTTTCGGCCGAGGTATGCGAGCAATCGTGTGCAATCGCGACGTACGCGCGAGATGTCGAGGAATCGAAAGCGATCACCGCCAATCCCATGCCCAAGGTCGTCATCGCCGGCAGCGGCATGGCGACGGGGGGGCGGGTCCTGCATCACATCAAGGCGTTCGGGCCTGAGGCCAAGAACGCCATCCTGTTTGCCGGTTACCAGGCCGTCGGCACGCGCGGCGCGCGCCTGCTCGCCGGCGAGAGCGAGATCAAGATGTTCGGCCAATGGATCCCGATCCGCGCCGAGGTGGCCAATCTGCCAGAGTTGTCAGCGCATGCCGACGCCAAAGAGATCATCCGCTGGCTCAAAGGGTTCGAGCGCCCGCCGCGCCATACCTACATTGTCCATGGCGAGCCGGAGGCCTCTGACGCACTCCGCGTGCGAATCGGGCGTGAACTCGGCTGGGATGCGAGCGCTGTCGATGATGCGCGCAGGTACGAGATCTCATGACCGCGCCTTCGCAAGCGATCGGACAGGGCGAGCACGCCACTCATCTCAGGGTCAGACGTCTTGGGCTTCTGACGCAGGACGAGGCCATCGTGCTCATGCGTACGGACTGCCATGTCTGCAAATCGGAAGGCCTCGCCTCGCGCGCGCGGGTGCGCTTGAGCGCCGGCGGCCGGCAGGTCATCGCCACGCTCTATCAGATCGACAATGACTGGCTCACTGTCGATGAGGCGGGACTGTCCGATGCGGCGGCCAAGCGGCTCGGCGTCGCCGACGGCGAACATGTCGGGGTAAGCCATGCCCCGCCGCTCGAATCTTTGGCCGATGTGCGACGGCGCATGTACGGAGGCCGCCTCGATCAGCGCGCGTTCCGCGGCATCATCGGCGACATCGCCGGAGGCCGCTATGTCGACATCCATCTCGCCACCTTCATCGCCGCGTGCTCAGCGTTTCCGCTCGATGTGGACGAGATCATTTCGCTCACGCGCGCGATGGTGGAGGTGGGCGAACAGCTTTCCTGGCCCGCGCAAATGGTGGCGGACAAGCATTGCGTTGGCGGCCTGCCGGGCAATCGCACGACGCCGATCGTTGTCGCCATCGCCGCAAGCCTCGGGCTCACCATGCCCAAGACCTCCTCCCGCGCAATCACCTCGCCATCTGGCACCGCCGACGCGATGGAGACGCTGGCGCCGGTCGATCTCAGCCTCGATCACATGCGCCGCGTCGTCGAGGCCGAAGGCGGGTGCATCGCCTGGGGCGGGGCGGTGCGGCTTTCACCCGCCGATGACATGCTGATTCGCATCGAGCGCGCGCTCGACATCGACACCGAAGGTCAGCTCATCGCCTCAGTGCTGTCGAAGAAGATCGCCGCCGGCTCGACGCATGTCGTGCTGGACTTGCCCATCGGGCCCACGGCGAAGATACGCACGCACGAGGCAGGCGAGACGCTCGCGGGGCACATGGAGGCGGTAGCTGCGGCATTCGGGCTCAAAACCCGCTTTATTCTAAGCGACGGCGCCCAGCCGGTCGGGCGTGGCATTGGCCCCGCGCTCGAAGCGAACGACGTGCTCGCGGTGTTGAAGAATGAACCCGATGCGCCATCGGATCTGCGCACCCGCGCCATCACGATCGCTGGCGCTGTGCTCGAACTGGCGGGCAAAGCTCAAGCTGGCGACGGCGAGACGGTCGCGGCCGCCGCGCTCGCCGACGGGCGCGCCTATGCGAAATTCGAGCGCATCTGCGAAGCGCAGGGCGGCATGCGCAATCCGCCGACCGCGCCGCTAACCCAGGCCTGGCAAGCTGAGCGTTCGGGCGTCCTCGTCAATATCAACAACCGCAAGATCTCGCGCCTCGCCAAGCTCGCGGGCGCGCCTGACGATGCGGCCGCGGGCGTTGTGCTGCATGCCCATCTTGGCGAGGCAGTCGTCGCCGGTGCGCCGCTGGTTACGATCCACGCCGAAGCGCCAGGCCAGCTCGATTACGCGCTCGATTATGCGCGCGCCAACGCGGACATGTTTGAGATCGAGGCCTGATGCGCATCTACGCCCCCATGCCCGGCAATGAGACCATGGCGCAAAGGCTCGCCGCGCGGACTGCCGCGGAGCTCGGCGCGATCGAGACGCGCCGTTTTCCGGACGGCGAGGCCTATGTACGGATCGCAAGCGACGTGAAAGGAAAAGAGTTCAACATCGTCTGCACGCTCGCCCATCCCGACGCGCAATTCCTCAGCCTCATCTTTGCCGCCGAAACCGCGCGCGAACTTGGCGCGACCCATGTCAATCTCGTTGCGCCGTATCTCGCCTATATGCGCCAGGACAAGAGCTTCAAGCAGGGCGAGGCTATTTCGTCCGCTCACTTCGCGCGTCTCATTTCGCAATCCTTCGACAGCCTCGTCACTGTCGATCCCCATCTCCACCGCCGGCGCGACCTCTCCGAAATCTTTTCCATTCCGGCGCGAGTGGAGCATGCAGCGCTGCTCTTGGCCGATTGGATCAGGACCAATGTGGCCAGCCCGCTGGTGATCGGCCCGGATGTCGAGAGCGAGCAATGGGTGGCGGCGGTGGCTGAACGCGCAGGAGGCGCCCCTTATGTGGTTTCCGCAAAGACCCGCCTCGGCGACCGAAACGTCAAAGTCGAGGTTCCCGACCTCTCGCCGTGGCGCGATAGGCGCCCTGTACTGATCGACGACATCGTCTCTTCGGGCCGCACCATGATCGAGACGGCGCGCGAGCTTGCCGCAAGAGGCATGGCAAAGCCTCTATGCCTTGCCGTCCACGCGCTCTTCGCCGATCAAGCCTATACCGAACTCGGCGCGCTCGCCGAGCAAATCATATCGACCGATGCGATCCCCCATCCCTCGAACGCTGTGAGCGTTGTCGATCTCATTGAGCCGCGGCAGCATTAGCTGCGCGCCAGGATCTCCTTCATCTGCGCGATCTCGCGCTCTTGGCTCGCGATGATGCCGTCCGGGCCGAAGCAAAGCTGCTGGATTTCAGGATCGCCGATCTCTGCTTGCTGGCACATGAGCAACGCCGATGAATGGTGGGGGATCATGGACAGAAGGAATTGCCGGTCGCCCACCGCGACTTGCTGGCGAAGGGCGAAGTAGGCGGAGAGCCCCACGGCCAGGCTCAAGCCAAGCGCAAGCGCATTGGCGCGCTGGTTGCGATACATGTGAGACATGACGAGAATCTCGATCACGACCATGGGCGCGGCCATCAAGGCGGCCATGTAGCCCTGGTTGACGTTCGCATAGACGTCTGTGAAGCGGGCCACCATTGCATACATGAGCAGATACATGGCTGCGAACGAAGCGAGCGCCATAACGGCAAGGCGCAGGTAGGGCCTTTGGCGGTGTTCGCCATGGGCGTATGCGCCATGTTTGGACTGTTGGCCCATCGGCCGATCGCGTCCTGGCGGGCGCGGCGGCGCGTCGGTATGCGCATCGTGTGTCATGGTCTGGTTGAACGGGCCGGCCTTGATGGGTGTTCCGCGGGGCGCCCGGGTTCCCGCTACGATGATCCCTCACCGCGACCCGAAGGCAATGATCATTCGTCGTGAATCAGTCCTGCCAACACGAATACGCATGGAACTCCGTCTGCCCTGAATGTCGCCGCCGCAACGCCTGCGCTACGACCGCGCGCAAGAGCTGCTCAGTTCTGGGCGGCCAGAAAACGGCGAAAGCGCACCAGGCTGTAGATGAAGAAGAGCGCGCCAATGACCAGCGTCCAGGCGAAATGCGGCCAGACGACGCTGAGGTCGGCGCCCCGGATGAGCACGCCCTGCGCAAGCGCGACGTAATGCGTCGACGGCGAGAGCTGCATGGCTCGCTGCAGCCAGTCGGGCATGCCTTCGAGCGGGGTCGTGTTGCCGGACAAAAGCAGCATGGGCAGCACGGCGAGGATGAAGAGGAGCGCAAGCTGGGGCATGGATCGCGATATCGTGCCCAGAAAGATGCCGAGGCTGCCGGCGAAGAAGAGGTAGGCTGCGACCCCGGCAAGGAACAGCAGCACCGAGCCCTGAGGCTCAAGGCCCAACACGCCTTCGACGACGAAGCCGAGCGAAAGGACGGTCAGGGCAATGATGACGAGCCCATTGGCCAGGGTCTTTGCGGCCATGATCTCGGAGGGCCGCACTGGCATGGCCAGGAGATGCTCGAGGGTGCCGTGCTCGCGTTCTCGCACGATCGCCGCCCCGGCCAGCAGGATCGCCAGCATCGTTGTTGCGTCCAGCAGTTCGGCAACGCCGGTGAACCAGGTGCTGACCAGGCCCTGATTGAACGCAGTGCGCACCTTAAGGGGCGCAGCGGCCGCCACGGACGAAGGCGCGCGCCCGCGCAGAAAATCTGCCATTTCCTGTTCGAGGCTCGCTGCGATGTGTTGGGCGCCAAGGCCCGCTTGGGAGATAGCCGTCGCATCGACGAGGAGCTGCACGGAGGGGCTCCTGCCGGCCAGCACGTCGGCTTCGAAACGCGGCGGAATGCGCAGTGCGAAAGTCGCCTCGCCCGTTTCCATGAGCGGGTCGATCTGCGTGGCGTCGACCAGGCGCGGCGCGCGAAAATGCGGCTGAGGCAGCATGTCCTGCAGGCGCCGCGAGAGCGCTGAGCGGTCTTCGTCGGCGATGACGATTGTGGCGTTGCGAATGTCCTGGGTGTTGCCAGTCGCTTGCACATAGACCGAGACGGTGAACGCGTAGATGACGAAGCCCAGCAGGAAGCGGTCGCGCGCCAGGCTCATGAATTCCTTGAGCGTGAGCGCAAGCACCGTGCGCCAGTTCATGTCAGCGCTCCTGCTTGCGCAAGAGCGCGACAGCAAGGGCCACAAGTCCGACCCAGAAGGCGGCAAGAACGGCGAGCGTGGGCAGAAGGCTTAGAAAGCCTCGCCCTTTTGCGAACACGCCGGTGCTGACGAGATTGAAGTGCGCGGTCGGAAACAGCGTTCCAATCAACCGGTCCACGGGCTCAAGGCTGGCGACAGGCTGCATGAGCCCGGAGAACTCGACCGCCGGCACCATGATGACAATGGCGGTCCCGAACACCGCCGCGGTCTGCGACCGCGTCATCGCCGAAGCGACAAAACCGACGGCGCTGGTGGCGGCGACGTAAAGAAATCCCCCGGTGACAAGAGCCGCAAGACTGCCGGTTATCTGCAGACCAAATAGTGCAATCGACAGAACGAGAAGAATGAGGAAATTGAAGAAGCCGAGCGCGATATAGGGCGCCTGCTTGCCCAGCAAAAATTCCGCGCGCGAGACCGGCGTCACGAAGAAATTGGTGATCGTGCCGAGCTCCTTCTCGCGCACCACCGCGAGCGAGGTGAGGATGGCAGGGATCATCGCCAACAGGATGCCGATCATCACCGGCACGATGGCGTCAAAGCTGCGGAAGGCCTGATTGTAACGAAAGCGCGGTTCGAGCCGGTACGGCGGCGCGTGCGTCGATGCAGGGCCAGCGAGCGCCCTGAGCGCCCGCTGGTGGAGCGCATCGGCGTAGCCCGCCACGGTCTCGGCGCGAAATGGCATTGCACCGTCGATCCAGGCAGCGATGGCCGGGCGTCTGCCGGCCGCAATGTCGCGACCGAAACCAGGCGGCACTTCAAGCACCAGTGTCGCGAGCCCGCCACGCAGCGCACGCTCAACTTGCCGCTCCTCTTCGAGCGCGGCGGTCAGCCTGAAGTAAGGTGAACTTTCGAACTCCTCTATGTAAGCGCGGCTTGCGGGCGTGCGGTCGCGGTCGAGCACGGCAAGGCGCACATCCTCCACGTCAAAGGAGATGCCGTAGCCGAAGGCCAGCGCCAGCAGGAGCGTGCCGGCGAGCGCCATGGCAAAGCGCACCGGTTCGCGCAGCATTTCCAGCAATTCGCGCCGGGCCACGGCAATCATGCGCTCGACGCGAAAGCCCTTCGTCATCGGGGCTGGCGCCGATGTCGCAGCCGTCGTCAACGCCTGGAGCGGCGCGTCGCCCGCGCCGCCGCGCTGCATGGCGGCGATGAAAGCGTCCTCGAGCGTTGCGGCATTCTCCTGCTTACGCAGCGCCTCAGGCGCGCCTTCGGCGAGAACCCGGCCCGCGTGCATAAAAGCGATGCGGTCGCAACGCTCGGCTTCGGTCATGAAGTGGGTGGAGATGAAGATGGTGACGCCCCGCTCGCGCGCCAGGCGCTCGAGTTCGGCCCAGAAGCGAGCGCGCGCGGCAGGATCGGCGCCCGAGGTCGGCTCGTCGAGGATCAACACCTCGGGGTCGTGCAAGATGGCGATCGCGAGCGACAGGCGCTGGCGCACGCCAAGCGGCAGCGCGCCCGCAACTGCATCGGTGTGCGCGCCGAGATCGAAGCGCTCCGTAAGTCCCTTGATCCGCGCGCTGCGTTCTTCGCCCTCAATTTCAAACAGGTCAGCGTGCAGATCGAAATTCTGCCGCACCGTGAGTTCGCCGTAGAGCGAAAAGCCTTGCGACATGTAGCCGACGCGGCGCCGGCTCTCAAGATCGCGCGCATCGATTGGCTGTCCGAACAGCTTGGCCGTGCCTGCGCTTGCCGGCAACAAGCCGGTCAACATCTTCATCGTCGTGGTCTTGCCGCAGCCATTGGAGCCGAGGAAGCCGTAGATTTCTCCGCGCCGTACGCGAAAGCTGACGCGATCGACGGCGATGAAGTCGCCGAAGCGCCGCGTCAATCCCTCCGCCTCAACGGCGATTGGCGCGCTGTCCCCGGGCGCCTCGCGCGGGCGTGCCGGCGCGGGCGCATCGGCGCCGGTGACGATGGAGAAGAGCGCCTCCATGGTTGGAGCGCCGTGCTTGGCGAGAAGCGCGGAGGGACGCCCCTCCGCAGCGATGCGCCCTGCTTGCATGATGCAGACGCGCTCGAATCGCTGTGCTTCGTCCATGTTCGACGTGGCGACGATCACCGCCATCGCCGGTCTTGCGGCGCGAATCTGATCGATCAGCTCCCAGAACTGGCGCCGCGAGAGGGGATCGACCCCGGTGGTCGGTTCGTCGAGGACAAGCAGGTCCGGATCATGCACAAGCGCGCAGCAGAGCCCGAGCTTCTGCTTCATACCGCCGGAGAGTTTGCCCGCCAGCCGGTCGGCAAAAGGCGCCAGTCCGATCGCTTCAAGCAGCGCCTCGATGCGAGCCTCGCTAGCTCCGCCGAACAGTGCGCCGAAATAGGCGACATTTTCGCGCACGCTGAGCGAGGCATAAAGGTTGCGCCCCAGTCCCTGCGGCATGAAGGCGATGCGCGGCTGCACGCTGCGGCGGGCGCGGGCGTTGGCAAGGTCAACCCCGAGCGACTGGACGCGGCCTGCTTGTATGCGTTTGGCGCCGGCAATCAACGCCAGCAACGTCGACTTGCCGACCCCGTCGGGTCCCACGATCGCGACCGATTCTCCGGACTTGACGGCGAGGTCGACGCCATCGACGGCGACAGCGCGGTCATAGACGTGGCGCACGCCAGCAACCCGTACGGCGCTTGCGTCCAACCGGTCCACCTAGTCGCCGGTGGGGATGGGGGCGAGCCGCGCCGGCCATTCGGCGTCAGGATCGAGTCTCACATACGCAACACCGGTAACGCCGGTCCTGATGGTAGCGAGGCGCCGCGCGACAAGCGACTGCGGCAGACGCACCCGCACGCGATACATCAGAGCTTCTCTTTCTGTTCGCGTCTCCACTTGGCGCGGCGTAAATTGCGCCTCTGGCGAGACGAACGAAACGCGCGCCGGCAGGGCCTCCTCCTCGGTCGCGTCCAGCACGATGCGCGCTTCGGCCCCAACGCCAAGCTCGCCTGCCTCGCGCGTGGGCAGAAAGATCGTCATGTAAACGTCCGAGAGATCGAGCATGGTCACAACCGGTCCGCCCGCGCCCACGAGTTCGCCGGTTTCCGCCAGACGATAGAGAACGCGCCCCGCCTTAGGCGCACGCAGCGTTGCCTCGGCTATCTGCTCGCGGATGCGATCGGCCTCGGCGCTGGCGGCGGCCATGTCTGCATCTGCAGCGGACAGGCCTCCTTGGGCCGCCGCGAGAGCCGCAGTCGCACTTTGCTGAGAGGTTCGCCGCTGGTCGAGGAATTGGTCGGGAGCAAACCCGCGATGATGCAGGGTCTCAGCGCGTCGAAGCTCGATCGAGGCGAGGCTGAGCGCGCTGCGACTCTGGGCGATGTTGGCGGCGCTGACCACGCGGCCTTGCCTGGCGCGCGCCACGCGCGCTTCAGCCGCGCGCAATGCGGCCTCCAATTCCCGTGTGTCCAGCACGGCGAGCACTTGGCCTGCCTCGACGACGTCGCCTTCCTCAACGCGGATGTCGAGCAAGCGCCCGGGATATCGTGCGATAATGTCGATCTGGCGCGCTTCAAGCTGGCCATTGCCGCTCGCGATGCCTGCGGGCAGGTTTGCGGCTCCCCCAAGCAGAGCACATGAAGCGAGCGCCCCGACAATGCCAGTTGCGACAAGTCCGAGCACAAGGGGCCGGCGCACGCCCTTCAATGCTGGCGCGATGAGCATGGCGAACTCTATCTTGAGCATGCGCCGCCGGGCTTGATTGAAGTCAAGTATGGCCGTTCACCTCGGTTGCGCTGAGCTGGGCGCCGATGCGCGCTGGAAAAAACGCGGCACAAATCCGGGCGTCGCCTGCGCATAGGCCCGCCATTCCTCGCCGAAGCGCGCTTCCGCTTCTTTCTCCTCAGCCTTGGCCAGCCGCACATACATGAGCCAAAGGATCGGGAACATGATCGCCGTGATGATGGTGGGCCATTGCACCAGAAAGCCGATCATGACGAGGATGAAGGCGACATATTGGGGATGGCGAATGCGCTTATAGGGACCGCTCGTTGCGAGCTTCTCCGCCGCTTGGGCTCGATGCAGCACGAGCCAGGCGTCGCTCAGGATCCAAAGCCCTGCGATGATGAGGATGTCGCTCAGCCAATGAATCGGCGTGAAATGGGGATCGCCCTGCCAGCCCAGCAAGGCTGGCCAGAAATGGCCGGCATTGTGGGTCATGAGATCGACACCGGGAATGAGCTGTTGCAGCCAGGGCGCCAGCAGGTAGAGCGTCAGCGGAAAGCCGTACATCTCGGTGAAGAGCGCGACGATGAAGGCCGAGAACGCGCCCAGGCTGCGCCAGTCGCGCGCCGATTGGGGTTTGGCGAAGCTGAAGGCGAAGACGATGAAAAAGATCGAGTTGACGATCACCGGGAGCCAGAGGCCATAGCCCTCGAAGGCGGAATGCTCATCCATTAGCGACGCTCCCCGTCGCTGCGCGACCCATGGCCGCCGTGGCCGCCATGCATGAAGACGTGCATGAGCGGGCAGGCGAGCAGGATAAGGAGTGGCCAGGCTGCCAGCACATGGGCGCCGTGCTCGGCGATGATGTAGTAAGCGCCCACGGCCACGAGAGCGATCATCAGGATTCGCACAATCCATTGGGGCACATCGCCTCGCCGTGATTGCGGCGCCCGCCCGCTATGGGCGTCGTGATGGCTCGTCATGCGGACACTCCTCTGAGGGCGATAAGTGACGAGCGCGCGCGGCCAACGAAAACGCCGTTGCGGGGGAAGGTGGAGGTCGTTTCCCGCCGACCTTGCGCACTCTTATCGTCTATACGCACGCTCGCGAGCGGCCCCTGACGGGAATATCCGACGACAGCCCTTCCGTGTGCTCATGTGGTCGCCCGAGAAGCGAGTTCACTCCTGAAGCGCAGATGGCGCATGAGGTCCTTGAGCGTGAGGATGCCAGCGAGCCGCTCGCCGTCGGTCACGATGAGCCGGCTGGAGCGGGCCTTCTGCATGCGCTCAAGCGCAGCCTCGATCTCAAGACTCTGATCGGCTGTGGGAATCTGCGCGATCGGCGTTGCGATGCGGGAAAGGGGCGTGCTCGCCCACGCTTGGCGCGCCGTTGCTTTGGCTTCGCCAAAGCCTGCGCCGCCAATCACGACCCCGCCGGCAATGACCGGAATGAGATCGTGGGGATGGCGCGCCAAGATGGTCTCGACGAAATCTTCCACACTCATCTCGCCCGGCGCCGTGATTGGATTGGGCGTCATGAGGTCGCGCACCCGCGCGCCGGAGAGCAATTGTTTTGCCTCTGCTTCGCGGCGGTGGGCGCCGGCCATCGAAAGGATGAACCAGCCCAAGACCACCCACCAGAGTCCATGGCCGACAGCGCCGCCTAAGGCTTGAAGCACGCCCGCGGCCATCAGGAGAATGGCGATGACTTCGCCTGAGCGCGCGGCGATGCGCGTCGCTTTGAGCGGGTCGCGGCTCACAAGCCAGACGATCGCGCGCAGTACGCGTCCCCCGTCGAGCGGAAACGCAGGCAGCATGTTGAATGCGGCAAGCGTGAAATTGAGCATGCTGAGATAATGCGCAACCGCATGAAATTCGGTTGGCGTGCTCAGCGGTAGGATAGTTGCGACACCGGCAAAGCCAAAGCCCAGTCCTACGCTCACAAGCGGGCCCGCCAGCGCCATGAGCAGTTCGGCCATGGGCGCCTTCGGCTCACCCTCCATTTCAGCGACGCCGCCGAACACGAAAAGCGTGATCGACTTGATGGGAAGTCCGAACGCGCGCGCGACGAGCGTGTGACCGAGCTCGTGAAGGATAATGGAGGCCGCCACGCCTACGACCGTGACGGCCGCCATCGCCCAGTAGCTGGATTGGGGTAGTCCGGCATAGAGGCTGGGGAAGACGCCTGAGGCGAGTGACCAGGCTATGAGGAGCGCCAGCAGAATCCAGCTCGCGTCGAGCCGGATGCTGACGCCCAGGAGTGAAAAGGAGGCGGCTCGTGTCACCGTCAGCACCTCGTGCGCTTGAAAATCGGGTCTTGATGGAAACCCCCCAGGCTCAACACGCGAGCGCCGCAAGCAAGCACCGCGCGCGCATGGACGTTGCATCGGTTCGGCTGCGTCAACTGCGATTGTGCGAGCGCAGGAGATGCAAACGCGGCTCTCGCGAGGACGATTGCGGCCAGCGCCCATTTCATTGCGGCCTCCTCTCGCTGCGCGCGGGCCAAGCCCTGCGCCTCCTCTCGATACGCACGGACAACGCCTTTCCCTGGAGACGCTCACAGCAACGGTGTCAGGGGGGCGGCTCGTCGGTGCGTAACAAGACTTGAGCGCCTCAATTCTTGAGTGCGCCGGCGCCCGGCGCTCGGGCGGCCGCCTTGCGCAGGCTTGGGGCGTTCGAGCGCCGGTCGTCCTCTGCAAACGCCGAGGCTTGCGACTTACATGCTCGACACCGATGCTGAGACCCAAACCCGCGTTGAGGCAAAGAGCGCGCCTTTCAGCGCATCCGAGGAAGTTCTGACTGCAGCGCTCAAAGACCTCATCCGAGAAGGGGCGCTCGTGGTGAAGTTCGCGAGCGGCCGCGAGCGCCGTTTCGGCCAAGCGAGTGCGGAGGCTGTACGCGTTTGGTTAAGGGATGGGAGCGCTGCGCGGCGGCTCATGGCCAATGCCGAGCTCACGCTGGGCGAACTATACGCAGACGGCCTCCTTAGCGTTGACGGCGACGACGTGGATGGTCTTCTTGCCCTCATCCTTCAGAACCTGCGCAAGCGCGACTTCCGCGCGCGCGCGGCGCCCGCAGGCATGCGCCTCTTCGAGGCGCCGCGGCGCGAGATCAACAACAGGCGGCGCGCCGAACGCAACGTGGCGCACCATTATGATATTTCCAACGAACTCTACCGCCTCTTCCTCGATGAGGACCTGCAGTATTCATGCGCCTATTTCGAAACCGGCGCCGAGAGCCTGGAAGAGGCGCAAGAGGCCAAGAAGGAGCTTATCGCTGCAAAGCTCTGCCTGCGTCCTGGCCTGTCGGTCCTCGATATTGGCTGTGGCTGGGGCGGACTGGCGCTGCACCTGGCCCAGACGCGGAACGTCAACGTGCGCGGCATCACGCTTTCCCAGGCGCAACTGCCGGTCGCGCGCGTGCGAGCAGCGGCGCGAGGGCTCGCCGGTCAAACCGAGTTTGCGCTCGAAGACTATCGCGAGACGAAGGGGGTGTTCGATCGTATTGTCTCGGTGGGCATGTTCGAGCATGTCGGACGCGGACATTACGATGAGTTCTTCGCCCAGATGGCCGCGCTCATGGCCGAGGACGGGGTTGCGCTTCTGCACACGATCGGGCGCGCCGACGGGCCCGGTGCGACCAGTCCGTGGATTAATCGCTACATCTTCCCGGGCGGCTATACCCCCGCACTCTCCGAGATCATGCCCGCTATTGAGCGGGCCGGGCTCCATGTGACGGACATCGAGGTCTGGCGACTGCACTACGCTTATACGCTCGCCGCCTGGCGCAAGCGCTTCGAGGCGCGCATCGATGATGTCCGCGCCATGTTCGACGAGCGGTTCTGCCGCATGTGGCGGTTCTATCTCGCCGCCAGCGAGGCGGCGTTCCGTCATGGCGGCCATGCCGTCTTTCAGATCCAGCTCGCGCGGCGCCAGGACGCGGTCCCGCGCACGCGGCGCTATCTCGAGCGGCGCTCAAACGCGCCGCGCGCGTGATTTCAGCAAGCCCGTTCAACACGGCGCCAACCAGGGCCTCGATCTCGGGCCGGTCACGGGCACCTCTGCTGATGCTGGCGATGACGGAAAGGTCGGCCGCGGCAACCGGGTCAACGGCATCATTACGCCGTGCCGGCCCATGAGCCTTGAAGGGGCGGACTGCTTTCCAGTCCCGCGCGACGCATGAGGCGGTGCGCGCGCAAAGCCGGGCTCAACGGCGCCGGGCGTGAGGGGATGGGCGTTTCTGGCGCGTATTGGAGACAAAGACGAGAGCGGGATAATGACGAAGGCTGAGTGGCGCGAAGACCCGGCCCGGTTGAATGGCGGGCTGAGTCCTGGTCCGCCGATCGGCGTTGAGACGGACGCCGGGCCGATCCGTGTTCTTGCGCGACCGTCAGCCCCACACAGCGGAGAAGCCGGAATGCGAACCGAGACGCTCGTTCTCGACGATGTCGTGACCCCGCTCGATCCGCAGGTCATCGAGCGGAGCCTGAAGCGTGAGCGAGGCGTGACCGGGGCTTCGGCGCATTTCGGCTCCGGCACGGTGACGGTCGAATTCGATCCGCAGATGACAACCATCGAGGAGCTGCGCGAGGTCGTGACGGCCTGCGGCTTTCACTGCCGCGGGGTTGCCTTGCCCGCCCACCTGTGCCCGCACGAGGGTTCTATTCACGAGCACGCGCACGGGGAAGCGGCCGCACATACGCCTGGCAAGGCGGCTCATGACGAGATGGCGCACGAAATGGGTCATAGCGCCGGCATGGACATGGCCCAGATGGCCCGCGACATGCGCAACCGATTCCTGATAGCGCTCGCTTTCGCGATCCCTGTCTTTCTGCTCGCGCCAATGGGCATGGAAGCGATCCGGATCGATCCCCCTTTCGGCATCGACCGCGACATCGCGCTCTTTGTCCTCGCGACCGGCGCGATCGTCTATCCGGGCTGGCCGTTCTTCACCGCCGCGATCCGCGCGCTAAAGCGCGGCGTCTTCAACATGGCGGTGCTCGTGCTCTTGAGCGTGGGCGCTGGCTACTTCTTTTCGCTCGGCTCGACCTTCATCTGGGGCGGCGCACAATTTTACGAAGCGGCCTCGGTTCTGCTTGTCTTCATTCTCCTCGGCCACTGGCTCGAGATGCGCGCTCGCGCCGGCGCTTCCGAAGCGATCCGTAAGCTCATGGATCTTGCGCCGCCAAAGGCGGTCGTCGTGCGGGACGGCGTCGAAAAGGAAATCGCAACGGCCGAAGTTGCGGTCGGCGACGTTGTCGTGGTTCGACCGGGCGGAAAGATCCCGGTCGATGGCGAGGTCACGGACGGCCGCTCTGACGTCGACGAATCCATGCTGACGGGTGAATCGCTGCCGGCGACCAAAACGGTCGGGAACACCGTCATTGGCGCCACGATCAACAAGGGCGGCATGATCCGTTATCGCGCGACCAAGGTGGGCGCCGACACCGCGCTCGCGCAGATCGTGAAGCTCGTACAGGAGGCGCAAAACTCGAAAGCACCGGCGCAGCTTCTAGCCGACCGCGCCTCGCAATGGCTGGTGATCGCCGCAATTGCGATCGGGCTTTCGACCTTTACCGTGTGGCTCTTCCTGCTGAACCAGCCCATCCTCTTTGCGCTGACGCTCGCGATCACAGTCGTCGTCATCGCCTGTCCAGATGCGCTGGGGCTCGCCACCCCCATGGCTGTGATGGTGGGAACCGGCATCGGCGCCCAGCACGGCATCCTCATCAAGAATGCAGTGGCGCTCGAGGAATCCGCCAAGCTCGACGTCGTCATCTTCGACAAGACGGGCACGCTGACCATGGGCGAGCCCGAAGTCGTCGAGGTCATCACTGCACCGGGTCATGAAGAAGCTGACGTGCTGGCTAAGGCGGCAGCCGTCGAGCGCGGCTCCGAGCATCATATCGCACAGGCCGTCGCCGCGCGCGCGAAGGGCCTCCCGGAACTCGCCGCCATTGACTTCGTCGCGTTCGGGGGCAAGGGCGTGCGCGCGCGTGTGGGCGAGCGGGCGATCCTTGCTGGCAACACAATGTTCATGGCTGACAATGGCGTCGCCTTCGGCGCGCTGGCGAGCGAGATCGAGCGGCTGCAGGGCTCGGGACGCACGATCGTCCATGTCGCCGAAGACGGCAAGCTCGTCGGTCTCATCGCGATTGCCGACGCCGCACGTCAAACCTCCGCCGCGGCGGTTGCGCGTCTCAAGCAGCGCGGCGTCGAAGTGGCGATGATCACCGGTGACAACGAAGCCACTGCGCGGCGCATCGCTGGCGAACTTGGCGTCGACACCGTGCTGGCGAATGTTCTGCCGGGACAGAAGGCGAGCAAGGTGAAAGAGCTGCAGGCCGGCGGGCGCAAGGTCGCCATGGTGGGGGACGGCGTCAATGACGCGCCTGCGCTCACGCAAGCGGATGTGGGCTTTGCCATTGGCGCAGGCACTGACGTGGCGATCGAGAGCGCTGATGTCGTGCTGATGCGCAGCGATCCTTATGACGTCGTGCGCGCGATCGAACTGTCGCGCGCCACGCTCGCCAAGATGCATCAGAATCTCTGGTGGGCCGTGGGCTACAACGTGATCGCCTTTCCGCTGGCGGCGGGCGTGTTCTATCCGTTTACCTTGAGCCCGGAGATCGCCGCGCTCTCGATGTCGGGAAGTTCCGTCATCGTCGCGGTTAACGCGCTGCTCCTGAGATTCACGCGCCTTGATGGAGATCAAGCGCCGTCGAGTTCTTCTGCAGCCGGCGTGAGGGAAGGGCCCGCCACGGCCGTATAAGAGAGTGGTGTTGACGGAAACATCACCCGGACGATTTATGATCATTCCATGCGCCGAGTTCTGTTAACTCTGTTTCTGGCGTTCGCCGTCGCCGCTGGCGGGTTCATCACCGTCAGCGCCGCTGCTACGTGCCCGATCTTGAGCCAGGCGCCAGCGCATGATTGCTGTCCGGATCAGGGGCCCGCCGACGATGGAGACGCGCCTGGCAAGAGCGCGATGGACTGCGCTTTGATGCAGCTCTGCCGCGCGGCGCCCGCAGTCGCAACCGAAGCCGCGGACCCTTCCGCGCCAATCTCTATCGTCATGACGGAAGCCGCGCCGCTCATCCAAGCTGCGCCCCGCCTTGCCTCCGTGGACGGCGTTTTCCGACCTCCGCGATCGCACTGAACGCTAATTGACTGATGCGGGCTGGCGCCCTCGGGTGTGCGGCGCATCGCATCTCCCACGTGTTCAGGAGAGACGTAAATGCGAGTCTCATGGCTCATGGCCTGTGCGCTTGGCTTGGCGCCAGCCGCTCATGCTTATCCCTTGTCCTTTGCCGACGCCGTGGCGGCGGCCGGCCGCGACGCGCCGATCGTCGAAGCAAGGATCGCGGCGGCGCGCGCGGCGGAGCGCGCGATCGGCCCGGCGGCGCAACTGCCCGATCCAGAACTCGTGCTGGGCCTCGAAAATGTTCCCGTTGAGGGGCCCGACGCTTATCGGCTTGACCGCGATTTCATGACGATGCGGTCGATCGGCATCATGCAGGAGATGCCGAGCGGCGCCGAACGGAGCGCGCGCAGAGCCATCAGGCGCGCCGATCTCGCGCGCGCAGAAGCCAACATCGATATCGCCCGGCTCGAGGCGCGACTCGGCGCGGCGCGCGCGTGGATCAACCGCTATTACGCCGAACGACGCATTGCTGTGCTGCAACGCATTGCGGGCGAAGCGCGGGCGGGCGTCGAGGCGGCGCGGGCGCGCCTGGCGGGCGGTGCGGGCGGGGTGGACGCCGCGATCGAAACGGAAGTCGAGGCCGCTCGCATCGAAGATGAGGTCGCTGATGCGCAGGCCGCGGTTCTGGCGGCCCGCGCCGAATTGCGACGCTGGATCGGCGACGCCGCCGAGGAAGATCTCGCGTTTACGCCGCCGCAATTTACCCTCGACGACGCGCAATTGCGCGTGCGTCTGCCCGCTCATCCCGCGCTCGCCGCCTATGGCGCCGAAACGGCGGCGGCGGAGGCGGAATTGCGCATGGCCCGCGCCGAGCGCATGCCGGACTGGTCGTGGTCGCTCATGTACCAGAACCGCGACGATGCCTTTGGCGACATGGCTTCGGTTGAGGTGCGGGTCGGGCTGCCTCTGTTCCAGCCTTGGCGGCAGGGACCGCTCATTGAAGCGCGCCGCGCCGACCGCGAGCGCGCCGCCGCCGAGCGCCGCGCTGGTGAGCGCGAGTACGCCGCTGCGCTCGATGCCGCGCTCTCGCAATACGCCGCCGCCGGCGCCAACCTCGATCGCGCGCGAGAAACGCGCCTGCCCCTCGCGCGCCGGCGCGCCGAGGCCGCATCCGGCGCGTTCGCGGCGGGGACGATGACAGCACCGGAGCTGATTGTGGCGCGCCGCGCCGCGCTCGAAGCGGAAATGAACGTGCTCGACCTCGAAGAACGCCGCGCGCTCATCGGCGCTTCGCTCACGCTGCAGTTTGCAGAGACCAATCCATGACACACGTTCTTGAATTCTTGCGCCGCCACGCGCGGCTCATCGCTGTCGCCGCAGCGCTCGTCGTCGTTGGCGCGGGTGGTTATTGGCTGGGCGCGGCGCGCGGGCCCGCATCGGGAACGCAAGATGAAGATAGCCGGCGCGTGCTCTACTGGTACGATCCGATGCGCCCGGACGTGCATTTCGACGAACCGGGCCAGTCGCCGTTCATGAGCATGCCGCTCGTGCCGCGTTACGCCGACGAAGCGAGCGAAGAGGCGGGCGTGCGCATCGATCCGGGCGTTGCACAGAATTTTGGCGTTCGCACTGCGCTCGTCGAGCGCGGCGTCATTGAGCGCACAATTCGCGGCGCCGGCGTCATTGCGTTCAGCGAACGAAGCCGCGCGGTCGTGCAATCGCGCGCCTCAGGCTTTGTCGAGCGCGCCTATGGACGCGCCGTCGGCGATGTCGTCCAAGCAGGCGCGCCCATCGTCGATGTCCGCGTGCCTGAATGGACCGCTGCGCAAGCCGAGTATCTTGCGCTCC
>JBFWOC010000009.1:0-141053 GCA_050250735.1 Hyphomonadaceae bacterium | reverse complement strand
GGAAGATCGATTCGGGCGGCGCTTCATGTGCGCACATCAATATCTCCCGTGACGGTTCAACGCTCGCGGTCGCAAATCCCATGGGTCCGACGGTGGGGCTTTGCTTGCTTGGACCGGACGGCGCCCCACTCGGCCCGATGCAAACCGCGCATCATTTCGGCAAAGGCGCCCGCCCACGGCAAAACGCTCCGTGGCCCCACAGCGCCACCTTTGACGCGAACGGAACGAGATTATTGGTCTGTGATCTCGGGCTCGATCGGATATATGTTTATGAGTTTGATCGTGGATCTGGCGCGCTCCAGCCAGCATCACAGCCGTTTGCTCAAGTGAGTTCGGGTGCCGGCGCGCGACACTTGGCTTGGTCAGCCAGCGGGCGTACGGCTTTCGTGGCAAACGAACTCGACAGCACGGTTTCGGTGTTCGACTACGATGCCGCAATATGCGCTTTGGTGTGCAAGCAGACCGTCAGCACGCTTCCCGAGAGCGAGGCGATCAGCAACAATCAGCCGGCTGAGGTCGTCGTCTCGCCCAACGGTCGCAATCTTTACGTCAGCAACCGGGGCTCAGATAGTATTGCGTGGTTCGATATCCACCCAGAAACCGAGCGCCTGCTTTTACGCGGTCTCGTACCCTCCCTGGGCGCCACGCCCAGACACTTCGCGCTATCGCCTAGAGGCGACTTGGCCTTCTGCGCCAATCAGCTGAGCGGAGAGATTGTTTGTTACTCGGTTGGAGACAACGGAAGCCTCGCTCCTCTGGGCCCAATCTGCGCTGTTCCCAGCGCCTCATGCATCGCAGCAATCGAAGCCTAGCCCCTCGTACTTAATCCGGAATTGGTTGACGGCCCACGACCTTGAGACCGTATCCGTCTAGAGCCACCAATTGATGATCCGAGTTGCTGAGCAATACGATGTCCGAAACGCCGAGGTCCGCCAGTATTTGTGCGCCGATGCCTATCAGACGACCATCAAACTCTGGCGCTTGTTCACCCAACAGCACGCCCTGGGAGAGCGTGTGCCGGTCATCGGTGCGCAGAAGCACGATGATTCCTGCGCCCTCCTCGCCGAGCGCAGACATGGAGCGTTGCAGAAGACCGTTTCGCGCCCCCGGCTGACCCAACATGTCATGGAAAGGCGAAACCCCGTGCATCCGCACCAAAGTTGGCGCGCCAGGACGCACCCCGCCCTTCATGAGAACCAAGCTTTCCACGCCATCGAGCACGTTGCGATACACTTTGGCGACAAACGCGCCGCCAAACGCGCTCAAAAACGACGAAGACGCCACACACTCGACCAAATGATCGCAGCGGAGGCGGTACGTAATCAAGTCGCGAATAGTGCCGATCTTCAGTCCGAACTGCGCAGCGAAAGGAGCAATGTCGCGCAAACGCGCCATCGAGCCATCTGGCTTCAAGATTTCACAGATCACGCCAGACGGATTGAGTCCGGCAAGACGCGCAATGTCGACCGCGCCTTCGGTATGTCCAGACCGCACTAGAACGCCGCCGTCCCGCGCAACCAACGGAAACATATGGCCAGGCGAAACCAGACACTCCGGCCCCTTGCCCGCATCGATCGCGACGGCGATTGTTCGGGCGCGGTCGGCCGCCGATATGCCTGTTGTCACGCCGTGGCGCGCTTCTATTGACACGGTAAACGCCGTCTCGTGACGAGTCTCGTTCTTGGCGCTCATCATGGGCAGGTTGAGTTGATCTGCTCGCGCTCGGCTCAGCGCAAGGCAAACCAAACCGCGCCCATGCGTAACCATGAAATTGATGGCGTTTGGCGTCGCCATCTGCGCTGGAATGACGAGATCGCCCTCGTTCTCCCGATCGTCATCGTCCATCAGAACGAACATTCGGCCATTGCGCGCTTCGTCGATGATATCCTCAGTCGGAGCGATTTCGACTTCGACGGAACCGGTTCGTTTAGTCATTTTCTCGAACACCAACTCAGAGACGCGTCTTCTCCTCGCGCCTCCGCGGAAGTGCGGTTCGGCATCACGAGCAAGAGTAAGCAGACGCTCACGCGCTTGCGATGGAAATGTCTACCCGCGCCAATGGCGCCCACATTGATTTAGCCGCAGCGCCCACGCCGGCGAAAATCTGATCATCGGCCAACGATGCGTACGTCGTCACCATTGTGGAATCCCGGAAGCTTCCACCCACTCAAATCATACTCGTCCATGCACTGATCGGCGAACTCGGTGAACAACTTGGCATCGCCAGTCGACAGAGCCCTAAATAGCGGCCCCATCAACACATCCTCGTGTCCCCCGAGATAGTTGCGCTCGTACAATTCGTGGCGAGCTCCAAACTCACTGCTTATGGAATCCCATAGCAATTTCATCGTCTTTGATCGGCTCTCTGCGCTGATGCCGTCTGAACCACGGAGATAGGTGTCGAGATATGGCCGTAACTCCGCGTTGTCGAAGTCCACGGCGTTAGAGTTCAGATAAATGAGACTGGAGCTTGACACTTTTTGTACGATGTCTCGCATGCGCGTGTAGATGTGTGGCCCCAAACCGCGCAACGTCATCCCATAAGTTTCATTAAAGGTAATGTAGTCGCCGTGCACAGGCTCCGGATGCGCGATCATCGCGTCCGTCAAGCCTTTGACCGTATTGCGATACATAATGAGCTCGCCGATCAACGCTTGCACCGAGCGCATTTCCGAGGTGCCCGCGATGCGGCTCGCCTTCAGCGTCAGACCAATGACAAAATCGAGCTTCACCTTCAAGCGCGTGAAGGCTTGAATACAAACGCGGCCGATCGTGTTGGCGTTCTGCAACAATTTGTCGGCGCGATCGACCTCGCCGTAGAAGAACACGTTTTCCCACGGAATGAACGCGTTATCGAACACCAGTATGGCGTCATTTTCGTCGAGCCGACTGGATAACGGATAGTCGAAGGGACTGCCGGTCGCCGCCGCGGCAAGTTCGTAGGAGTGTCGGCAAATGAGCTTAACGCCTGGCGTGGTCATCGGCGCAAAAAAGGCGAGCGCATACTCCCGCTTGCGCAGCGTTCCCCGATTGGACGCGCAGAAATTGGCCTGAGTGAGCGCAGAACCAGTGGCGACGACCTTGGCGCCACGAACCACGATCCCCGCGTCCGTCTCTTTGACTGCGTGGACAAATACGTCTTCAACCTCATCAACCGGCCGGTTCCGATCGACGGGAGGGTTGACGATTGCGTGGTTGAGAAAGAGAACCTGCTCCTGCGCTTTTCGGTACCAAGAACGCGCCGTGTCGCCGAACGGCGCGAAATGCTCTGGATTTGCTCCGAAAATGCCGGTGAACGAGGCCTTGTAGTCCGGAGTGCGCCCCATCCAACCATAGACCATACGCTGCCAGCATTCGATGGCGTCGCGCGATGCCGCAAGATCCTGCTGGGTTTTGGTGGCGCGAAAGAAGGAATGTGTGTAGCCGCCGTTGCCGGTGTCGGTCGGGCAGGTCAAAACATCTTTGGTTTCGGGCGCGTGCAAGGCATCATAAAGTCGCGCCACGCTCTGGGCGGAATTGCGGAAGCAAGGGTCGGTGGTTACGTCCTTTACACGCTTGCCATAAATCCAAATCTCGCGGTCATCTTGCAGTGACGCGAGATATTCTTTGCCGTTTGGCGGACGAGCCTCCTGGGAAGAAGGACGCGCGGCGGACGCATCAGCTGGTGCGGCGCGGCCACGTTCCTTCAGTTCCGCTTGTTTGCTCATATCTCAACTCTCCTGCCGCTTGCAGCGCGTCGCATCTCAAGGACGCAGATCATTCTCGTAGGCTACGCCGTTGATAAGCACGTCGTGGGTGGGTTTGCTTACAGGCGCCAAGCCCTCTACAATAAGCGCCCAGCTCTCTCCGCGGTCCGCGCTCATATAAACCTCGCCGTCGGTTGTACCCGCGAATATGTCGTAGCCGTCCGCATGACCGCAGATCGTCATCGCTTCCACGTTCGAACGCCCCTCAGGGAAACCCTTCGCGGGTGCGCGCCAATTCTTTCCGCCATCCTTGGACAACATGATTGTCCCCTTCGCCGACTTCGCCTCAACCCAGTGGTAAGGGATGGCAAAGCCGCCCGAGACAAAAAGATGCTGGTCGTTGTCGGGAGCGAACAGCAATTGGTCGGGATAGCCGATGCGAAACTTGTCATCGGTCAACTGCCGCCAAGTGGCGCCCTCGTCCTGGCTGTGATAAAGGCCCAAACCCGTTGTAATGAACACCTCGTTCGGCTTCGTTGGCCGCAGCACCACCTGATGGATGTCCTTATAAACGAAGTTATCGTAGTCGACGAATTGGTCGAGGTCGACCCACGTGCGCCCACCATCGATGGACTTCAAGAGAGCGCCCTGTTCAACCCCGGCATAGATAACGTCGCTGTTGCGCGGATCCACCGTGAGCGTCTTCAAATGTGGCAGATGACCCGGCGCGGGAAACCGCCACTTGTCATGCATCGGCGCACTGCGAACGCTCGCTAGATCAACCCAGGACACACCGCCATCGTCGCTTCGGTAAAGACCAACAGGCTGAGTGCCGACGTAGATCCGCGTCTTATCTGCCCCCTCAAAGCAACGCACCGAATACGCGCCCACTTCCGGAAGATCGGGTATTAGAGCGTCCCAGGTCACGCCGCCGTCGGAAGACCCCATCAAAGTGCCCGGCATGCACGCTGCCAGAATCTTGCCCGCACGTTGTTGAACCGCCATCCCAGAGACGTGCGATCCAGAGAGTCCGTCGCGGATGCGACGCCACGCGCCGCTTGTAGTCCGTTCAATGACCACCACACCGTTTGTCGTCGCGACAAACAATTGCTCCACCGGGGCCGTAAAGCTAAAATGATTGGCGCCGTTTGTGGAAAGACACGCAACGCGCATAAAGCCCTCCAATTGATGTGTACGTTTAGAAGTCGGTGCTAGTGCGTGCGCTGGCCCTTGGCCGACGTCACGTCCTACACAAAGGTGTTTGATTTCGCCGGCGGCAATCCAAGCAGTGCGCGGCCATAATTTGGCGCCGCCACATCGTCCGTGAAGGCGAAATGCGCGGCGCCAGCGCTGACGTCTCGCAACATCCGCTCCATGGTCCCGCTGCTGTAGATGGCGCTGCCGCCTCCGCCTTCAAATAGGCGGGTGGCTGCGTAGCGCGCCAATTGCGCCGACGCCGCAAGGTCGCGCCGGAAGCGCGCTAAAATAACAGGATGAACTTCCGAGAAGTGCTGCGAGTCCACAACCCGCAGATCCTTCAGGATCATATCGTGCGCGCTCTCAATGTCCTGCTCACAATGCGACAAGCGTGAAAACACCGCAGCCATCGTAGCGACGAGTTCGTCATCCCATCCCTCGACCCGGCGCTTGACCGACTTGAGCGTCGTCGCAAGCGCACCGCGCGCGACGCCAAGCGGCGCGCCAACGATAGCAAAAGGCGCGATCGCAAAGTACGGCCACGAGAAAACCGCCCCCTCTTTCGCCGCCGGCCCCAGCGCCGGGCCCTCAAGGTCGACCGCAAACGCCGCCATTTCATTTGGAACAAAGACGTCGTCCACAATGATGGAGCGACTTTGCGTGCCGCGCATGCCTATCGTGTGCCAGTCGTCCAGAAGCTTAAGCTGTTCCGTTTCGATCAAAAAGAACGCGAGCTGGCCCGCCTTCGGTCCGCTGTTCACAATCGCATTCACGCCCACAAACTTCGCGTAGTCTACACCGCTGCAATAGCGCCCCTGCCCGCCGCTCAGCACGAAGCCGCCATCACTGGGTGTAGCCGCCCACGGCTCGGACAACCGAAACACAACCGACATATGCTGTCCCGGCTTGCCCAACACGCGCTCCTGAACGGACTCAGGGAAGCGCGTGACCATGTGATTGTGCCCGGTCAGCACCCCGAACACCCAAGCGGTCGAACCGCACACCGTGCCGATTTCAGAGACAACCTGAAAGAACGCCTGCCAACCCAGGGCGGAACCGCCATAACCACGGGGGGTGAGAATGCCGAATAAGCCTGCTTGCTCCAGCTCCGAGATCGATGATCGCGGCACGCAACGGTCCCGATCCGTGGCCGCGGCGCGCTCCGCAAACCCTGGCAGGAGCCGCCGAACGGCCGCCAGCGCCTCGTCGGTGGAAGCCAATTGAGGAGGCCGCACTGCACCAGCGTCAGACAATTTTTCTTTCTTGAGCCCAAATGCGTCGGCGATACCCATGACCGCTCCTCCCAGAGATGTTTTCGACACCTTGTCCGACAATCTCACTGACGCTGACTTCCATGTCAAGCAGCGCAATTGCGGCGTTCCGAACCGGCCTGCGGGCCGTTTATGCGACGATGCGGCTCGATTGATTGACAATGACAGGCGCGCGTCGGTAAGTATGGGCGATGATCCGATCGTCGGACAATTTAAGGAGCGAGGCGTCGAGCCGCGTGCGCATGGAAGCGCAGCCGCCCACGCAGGCGGTTGCGCTAGGCCACCCAGCGTCAGCCCGTGAGGACGCTGGGGTCTCCACACCAAAGGAAGCTGCCGCACCTATGGCTGAGCAGATTATAAAGGTTCAAATCATACAAAAACGGCTCGAGGCCGAGGACATTGTTAGTCTTGTTCTTCGCGGAGACGACCTGCCTGCGTATGAAGCCGGCGCACACATTGATGTACATCTGAGACCGGGACTGGTTCGGCAATATTCACTTTGCCCACCACTCGCGGAACCGGGGCTGTATGAAATCGCCGTCTTGCGCGAGCCGAACTCGCGCGGCGGGTCGATCACTGTGCACGACACGCTGCAGGTGGGGCAAACACTCGAAATCAGCGCACCAAGGAACCACTTCCCGCTCGACCCAACAAAGGGGCGCCGCGTGTTGCTCGCCGGCGGAATCGGCATCACGCCGATTCTGAGCATGGCGCACCAATCGTTGCGTGAGGGGTGTTCCTTCGCGATGCACTATTGCGCGCGGACTGCGGCGAAAATGGCGTTTACAAAACGGATCAAACAAAGCGCAATCGCACCATACTGCATCTTCCACCTCGATGACGGCCCTGATCCGCAGAAGCTCGACATGGGCGCCGCGCTGGCCAATCCGGCGCAAAGCGATCAGCTTTACGTATGCGGTCCCGCCGGTTTCATCGAAGCGGCATTGACCTCGGCGACAGCCAACGGATGGCGCGAGCCCCAAGTCCACCGGGAATTTTTCTCCGCACCCGCAACCGAACGTGACGCAAGCGCTGACGAAGCCTTCACAGTGGTGCTGGCGCGATTAGGTCTAAACGTGCTCGTGCCGTCTGGCGTCAGCATTGTTGAAGCGCTTGAAGCAGAGGGCGTCTCAGTGCCGACCTCTTGCGCAGAGGGCATATGTGGGATGTGCGTGGTCCCGGTGCTTGAGGGCACGCCGGAGCATCGCGACTTCGTACTTACCGACGACGAGCATGCTCGCAACGACCGCATAACCGCATGCTGCTCGCGTTCAAAGACCCCTATTCTCGTACTTGACCTTTGACCAACGCCGGAGCCTCGTCCGTGGCTGAATCGCATCTTGAGCCAACTGTTGCAGAAACGCTGAAGGCGGCGATGCGCGGCCTTGCTAGTTCGGTTTCGATCATCTCAACAGGCGACAAACACGGTCAACGCGCAGCGATGACCGCCACCTCCGCAACCTCGCTCACTTTCGATCCTCCGGCGATGCTTGTGTGCATAAACCGAGACGCGTGGATCTACGGCATTCTTCGCGAGGACGCCAATTTCTGCATCAATGTTCTGGGCGCCGACCAATTGGCGCTCGCGCAAGCATGCGGCGGGCGGATCAAAGGCCCCGATAGGTTCGCTATGGGCGTCTGGAGGGATGAGGAGGGCGTTCCAGTGCTGGCCGACGCACAGGCCGCCATTCTTTGCGGCCAGGCGCGACGCTTGTCGTTCGGCACGCACGACATCATCGTGGGGAACGTCAAGAAAGTGGTGCTGGGCGAATCAATCGATCCATTGCTTTACATCAACGGCGCGTACAAGCGCGTCGGCATGGCGGTCTAACACATCACCGGGCGCACTTGCGCCCAAAGACGTCCTGAACTTCAATAGCCCCTGCGCCGCGCTGTCGCACAAACGGGACGCCAGTTTGCGGAGGCGCTGCCTCACAGCCTCTAGTTCACGGTCGATGCGCCACCCGAAAGCCCAGTGCCACCATAAAGCCATTGCAGCGTCTCAAACCACTGCCCGACGGTCTTGGCTTTCATGATTTGATTACGCAGCGCTGCGTGGGGGCCCGACGGATGGTAGACATTGTCTCCAATCCAGCGCGATTGCAGCTGCACCCGCGCAGTCCGCAAAACACGCAGATCCTGGTAGGCGGCAAACGCACGCTCGACATCGCCGCCGGCTGCTTCCATCTGCCCAGCCAAGCACACCGCGTCTTCCATCGCCATGCAGGCGCCTTGGGCGAAGTACTGCAACATCGGATGCGCGGCGTCGCCCAGAAGGGTAACACGGCCGTCGCGCCAATTTCCAACCGGATCGCGATCGCATAACACCCACAATTTCCAGTTCTGGCCATGATGGATGATTTGCCGAGCACGCTCATGCACGTGCTCGAAGCCGCGCTGAACCTCCTCAGCCGAGACCGGTTTGCCGGCAACAGGCTCTGGTGCATTATTGTGGTAGGTCACCACGAGGTTGAACACTTTCCAACCTGACAGCGGATAATGAACGATGTGGCATTTGGGGCCTGCCCAAAGCGTGGCCGCGTTCCAGCGCAGGTCTTCGGGCATCTGGTCGGTCGGAATCACGGACCTATATGTCGTGTGGCCGGACACTCGAGGCGCACCATCGCCAATGACCCGCTTACGTACATTCGACCAGAGCCCGTCCGCGCCGATGAGCCCCTCTCCAACAATCGCATCACCACTCGACAACTTTACCGAGACGCTTGCTCCATCCTGCTCATAGTCCACGACCTCAGAACTTGTGCGAAGGTCTATCAAAGGGTCGTTTCTGCACGCCTCGAGGAACACGCCAAAAATATCCCCGCGGTGCACGACAGCGTAGGGATTCCCAAAATGGCCTCGAAACTCCGCTTCAAGCGGGATGCGGATAATCTCTTCCCCACTGAGCGCGTCCATCAGCCGAAGGCTGTCAATATACACAGCCATCGCGCGCGCGGCATCGCCTACACCCAGATAGTCGAAGGCATGAAATGCGTTAGGGCCGAGTTGAATGCCGGCGCCGATTTCGCCGAGTTCTGGCGACTTCTCAAGCACAATCGATCGAAACCCTTTTTGCGCCAAACCCCTCGCAACTGCGAGACCACCGATACCACCCCCCGCGATAATGATAGGCAAGTTCTTGGCCATTTTCGTGCTCCTTTCTTCACCGAACTAGAGTTCGGCGTCCGCTTGCATGCTCGGGTGCGCATCCGCGAATGCGGGGACCGCACTACAGGCGGCGCAGACGGCGCTTAGGCGCGGCCAGTCTTGCACGTCGATCCCGAACCTCTCGGCAGAGTACACTTGCGGCACAAGACAAACGTCGGCGAGCGTTGGGGCTTCGCCGAAACAGAATGCACCCGACTCACCATTGCGCGCCAGCAATGCCTCGCAGGCGTTGAGGCCATCGACGATCCACCGCCGCCGCCAGGCTTCAAGCTCGTTCTCATCGCAGCTCAGGTCCTGCCGCAAAAAGTTGAGCACACGCAGATTGTTGAGCGGATGGATATCGGCGGCGATCAGCTGCGCGAATGCGCGCACCCTCGCGCGCGCGCCAGGCTCTTTCGGCAACAGCGCGGGAGCGGGAAAGTTCTCTTCAAGCCATTCAATGATGGCGAGTGATTGCGTGAGGACCAGGTCGCCCGTTTCCAACGCCGGAGTTAAGCCCTGCGGGTTGAGAGCGAGAAACTCTGCGCTGCGCTGCTCACCGCGCCGCAAATGGATGAAGCTTTGTTCGTGAGGAACACGCTTCAGATTAAGCGCAATGCGGCAACGATAGGCGGCTGAACTCCGATAATAACCGAATAGCCGCATCATTCCGACGGCCCTATGGAAAGTCGAACCGGCGAAAGACCCTCAATGCTTCCGACAATTTCGTCGCCGCTCGACACTGGTCCGACGCCTTCAGGCGTACCCGTGTAAATGATGTCGCCTGGACCAAGATGATAGTATCGCGACAAGTGGGACACGATCTCAGGCACGCTCCAGATGAGATCGGAAAGATGAGCATCCTGACGGATTGTCTCCCCGACCTTCAGCATGATGCGCTGAGGACCGAGCGGCGGATATTCAGCGGCCTTGGTGATAGGACCGATGACCGCGGACTGCTCAAACGCCTTCCCGAGATCCCACGGTCGTTGTTTCGCGCGCGCCTCGAGTTGCAGGTCGCGGCGCGTCATGTCGAGCCCGGCCGCGTAGCCGAAGACGACCCGCTCGACTGCATCTACGCTGATCTGAAACGCGGGCGCGCCCAGCGCTACAACAAGTTCCATCTCGTAATGGTAATTGCTCGTCCCAGGCGGATAAGGGACGCGCTCGCCGCTTGGCACAATGGCGGACGCAGGCTTGGTGAAGTAGAAGGGTGCTTCGCGATCAACGGCTACGCCCATCTCGCGAGCGTGAGCCTCGTAGTTGCGTCCCACACAGAATATTCGCCGAACGGGGTACACGCCCGTCTCCCCCAGCACGCGAACCCAAACCGGCATCTCAACGGGGAAAAGAAAGGTCGGCGTCACCGTTCACGCTCCTCATAATATCCGAGCTTTTCCTGCAAAGGCCGATCGTGAATGCGGATCAGAAAAGCCTCTGCGTCCGCGCTCAGGCTAAGGTCCGAAAACACCGGGACGGAAAACGTATCCTTGTCGTTCCACCGCGTGCGAACCCCGTCGATCAAGACCTCGCCACGGCCTTTGACAACATGATAGACTTCGCTGGTAGATCGCAGCGGACTACGTAGCGTGTCGCCCGACCGCAGCATCAGCGCAGAAAAGCCGAGCGTCGGCAAAACCGCATCACCGGTTTCCGGATTGATGTAATCGAGTTCGACCGCCCCAGGGCCGCCATGGTGCGCCATCGCGCGCAGAGCCGCTTCGGTACGCAGCCAGGGAAATCGCATTAAAGGGTACTGCGGCGCGCTTGCGCCCGCCGCTCGGCTTGGCCGAAGTCCTGCCGCCAGATATTCCACTTCTGACGCATCCGGCCGATTGCGCCGGCTCTGCAACGGCGCCTCCTGCGCGTAAGACCCCTCCAAATAAACAAAAATCGGAAGGTCCAGCGCATCAAGCCAAATGACCGGCGCATCGCCTTCGTGGCCGTGATCGTGCCAATAGCCGCCAGGCGTAAGCACGAGGTCTCCGTCATGCATCGGCAGTTTCTCGCCTTGCACAACCGTAAAGCCGCCCGCCCCTTCTACGATAATGCGGGCAGCGCTCGGCGTGTGCCGGTGCGCTGGCGCCGCCTCCCCAGGGAGCAACAATTGCAGTCCTAGATAAATTGAAGCGGTCGCTTGCATCGCGCCCACACCACGGCCCGGATCGGACAGCACCAAGACCCTTCGCTCAGCCTTTTCCACTGGCGTCAGTTCGCCAGCTCGCAGCAGCAACGGTCGCAACTGCGCAAATGCCCACAAATGCGATTGGGTCACCGGTTGCGGTTGATGATGAGGCAGCAAATTTCTCAACATCGGCCAAAGCGGCGCTACGCCGGCGGCGGCCAACGCCTCGCGATATTCGGGCGGCAGGTCTTCCAGCGTGCCAAGGGATCCAGTCATCGCCTCACCATACGTGCATCACTTATTACGTAGTATGCTACTTATTTCGCATGGTCAACCAGTCGAGCTAGACGAAGGCGGCGAACTGCCCATTTATTGCGAGTAGAAATACTCTCACCTCAGGCCAGTCATGACGCTCGATTTTTACCGCGCACCCGGTTTTCTCATCCGGCGCCTGCACCAAATCTCGATGTCAGTGTTTGAACAGGAAATGGCGGCAAACGGGATTGAGCTCACACAAGTGCAATACGCGGCGCTGCGTGCGCTTGAGCAATGCCCTGACATTGATCAAATGACGCTGGCAGGCTTGATCGCCTATGATCGCGTGACCATCGGCGGAGTGGTCGATCGTCTCGTGGCCAAAGGATTTGTCGCCCGCTCCGTCAACTCAGCGGACCGACGTGCCCGCCGCCTTGCGATCACACAAGAAGGGCGCAAGCAGACGCGCAAGGCCGCGCGCATCGTGAAGAGTCTGCAACGAAGCATCCTCGCGGGACTAAGCGCCCAAGAGCGGCAAACCTTGCTTGCATTGCTCGTCAAGACCACTGACGCAGGCAACGCCCAGAGCCGCGCACCCCTGCGTCAAACGCCTAGTTCCGAACCTACCTAACCATTCGCAAAGACCGCCAAGTCGGTTGGTCTCGATGGCCCCGCGCCGGCGAGACGAGCGTCAGACAATAGACACACCAAGAAGGCGAGCTCATTCTTTGTCATCCGACAACCGAAGCCCCGCCCGCAGGACTTTGGGTCGCTCAATCCGCAATAGCTCCCGGACTCTTTACATTTATCGCCTGTATATCAATGCTTTGAAACGCACGCGCCCCGAACGCCACACCTCTGCGCAATATTGTCCGACGATAGCGATTCCTCCCTTGTCGCGAGCCCTACCGTCGATTAATGTCCGACAATCTGCGGGGCACACAAGACGACCCTGCGGGTGACCAGGGGGTGGCTGGCGTCAGACCCAGCCCAACAAACAGCGGCCGCAAGCGACGGCAAGGGAGAGAAACGTGGCTCTATTTCAATCGGACCGCGCTAGCGGGAGAAAGTTTGCGTCCATTATGCTGTCGTCGGTGGCGGCATTGTCGGTAAGCGGCCTTGGCGGCGCGGCCTTTGCACAAGATGCTGAGGACGACGAATCCGGTGTCGGCGAAATCGTCGTCACCGCACAGCGCTACGAGCAAAACTTGCAGGAGACGCCACTCTCAGTTGTCGCCGTCGGCGCTGAGCAATTGGACGCGCTCGGCGTGAGCAGCCTCAGCGGCTTCGACACCTTCGTACCGAACGTCAGCATCGGCGGCACCGCCGGACAAGGTGGCGCAGTCGCCAACTTTGCAATTCGCGGCATCGGCGGCGCTCCGTCGGGGTTCGTTACGCAAGAGAGTTCCGTAGGCGTCTATATCGACGACATTCTTTTCGCACGCCCGAACGGCGCCTTGCTCGACCTGCTCGATGTCGAACGCGTCGAAGTGCTGCGTGGGCCGCAGGGCACTCTGTTTGGGCGCAACACAGCTGGTGGCGCGGTTCGATATGTGTCTCATCAGCCAAGTCAGGATCTTGAAGGCAATCTCCGTGTCGGCTTAGGCTCGTATGACCGACGCGACATCTCCGGCGTGCTCAACATCCCGCTGGGAGACGCCCTCGCCGCAAGAATTTCGTTCGCAAACAAGGATCGCGAAGGCTACATTGATCGTATCATCGACGGCGGTGCGACGGGCGCGGAGCACTCTGAGACGTTCAGATTACAGCTGCGCGCTCAGCCGACGGATCAACTCGATATCAACTTCTCGGTCGATTCCATCCGCACCAATAACAATGGTTCGGCGACAATTATCGGCGAGTACTCCGCCACGGACATTTACACTGCCGCCCTCTACGGCGCTCAAATCCCCGGCGGTCCTCCAGTCAATGTCGCCAACGTCAACTCCATGCGGGCACTCGCCCCGGCGTCGGTGTCACCGTCCAATTATTGCGGCCAAGGCCTCGTCCTCGCGGCCCCTGTCACGCTGGCAAGCGTCAGCGCCTGCGCCTTAAGTGATCTGCAGTCCTATTACGACCGCGACGGGCAATATTCGGTCTATGGGGGTACGCCTGACATCAACGAATTTGAGAGCCTCGGCCTCGCCCTGTCTGTGTCCTATGACCTAACCGACACAGTCACCTTCAACTCGCACACAGGCTATCGAACCTCAGATCAATTCCAATTCCAGGATTGGGACCGCACGCCTATCCCGCTGGTGCAGCTCGGCGAGACAATCAACATTGAGTACTTCACTCAAGAATTTCAGTTGATCGGAACGTCGTTCGATGATCGCCTGCACTGGCAAGCAGGTGTGTTCTACTATGATGACCAAGCAGATGACTTCCGCCGCCGCTTCGATCCCTCAGGTGGCGGGAATAGCGCCTCGGAAGGTCTAGCTGGCATTGGCCGCGGTCAGGTCGAAAACAAGTTCATCTCAACGACGAGCTTGGCCGCTTACGCACAAGGGACTTTCAATTTCACCGATCAGCTGAGCGCAACGCTCGGCGTCCGGTGGACTCAGGACGAGAAGGATTACACCTCCTTCCGTGACGGTCGCGGGCGTGTTCCTGTGGGCGCGCCGCCAGTCCTCACGCCTCGGCCGCAATCGGTATCAGGCGAGTGGGAGAATTTTTCACCGCGCATTGGTCTTGAGTATCGCTGGACGCCAGACATCATGACCTATGTGTCGGCAGCCCAAGGCTTCAAGGGCGGCGGCTTTAACGATACGCTGCAGTCGACCTGCAATTTGGCAGCTTTGCCTGGCGACCCCCTCTTCAATTGCGGTCTGTCGGAATTCACCGAAGAAAATCTCGTGACGTACGAGGCGGGCCTTCGCTCTGATTGGCTCGACAACCGCCTGCGTTTCAATGCCACCTACTTCAGCACCACCTACCAAGACCAACAAATCCAACTCATCGACTCCGGCCCGCCGCCACTGCAATACACGACCAATGGCGACGCGACGGTTGAAGGCGTCGAACTCGAATTTCTGGCAGCGATAACGGATCAATTTTTGTTGCGCGCAAATGCGGGATGGGTAGACGCGTCTTACGACCAAGTGATTCGTGGTCGTAGCGGCGCTGTAGCGATTACCCCGGATACTCCATATTTCCGTAGCCCAGAACTCTCTTACTCTGTCGGGATCAATTACACGATGCCGTTAGACAACGTCGGCGATGTGATCTTCGACCTGAACTATGGCTATAAGGACGAGCAGGCGAGCTATCCCAGCCCGGGCAACATGGTCATCCTGCCCTCGTACGGGCTCCTGAACGGACGGGTCGAGCTGCGGGCCGTTAGCGGCTGGAGCGTCGCGCTCGTGGGGACCAACCTCCTGGACGAGTTCTACCTCACCAATGGTTTCGATCCAGCCGGGCCGGCGACTAAGCCGGTCCCCGGCGTCCCCGGTGCTCTGCACGACACCGTGTTCGGATTTGAAATGTTGGATGTGGGGCGTCCTCAGGAGTTCGGTGTCGAGTTCCGTTACACATTCTGAGACGGCTATCAGCATGCGCTAATCGGAGCGCATGCTGACTCCATTCCTCCCCTCGGAGCCGTCTCGCTTTAAGCGAGGCGGCTTCTTTTTTGTCACCTGACCCATCCGAACTCAGCCTTCGCGGGAGCCATGCGTGATCGAGCTCTATGCCTTTGCAACGCCAAACAGCGTGAAAGTGCTGATCGCACTGGAGGAACTTTCGCTTGCCTACATGCTGCACTCTGTCGATCTGCGGCAAGGCGCGCAAAATACGCCCACGTTCTTGGCGCTTAATCCAAACGGGAAAGTGCCCGTCATTGTCGACGAGCTTGCCGACGGAACGCGCTTCAGTTTGTCCGAAAGCGCGGCGATCCTCGTTTACCTTGCGGAGAAAACGGGTCAGCTCCTTCCAGCCGTTTCTCCTGCGCGAGAGCGTGTGTTTGAGCAGCTCTTTTTCCACGCCTCGAGTCTAGCTCCGACCTTCTCCAACCTGACCCACTTCAGTCGCTCGGCAGGGTCTGATCCCGCCGCCCTGCACCGGTTTCGCACGGAGACCGAGCGCATCTTGAACCGTCTAGACACGCTCTTGGCCATGCGAAGCTACGTGTCGGGGGAAGATTTCAGCATCGCGGATATCGCCCATTTCGGTTGGTTCTGGCGACGGGATTTCATTGGCGTTGACATCTCCGGCCTGCCGAACCTTTCGCGCTGGTGCGCCACTCTCGAACAGAAGCCGTCAATTCGGCACGCCATCGCGCTGTTGGCCGGCGCTCCATAATCATCAGGAAGTCGAAGGAGGTGTACAATGAAGCCCACGGACGTTTCAGCTCCTGTACGCAACATCGCGCAGGAAGAGCGGAACCTCGCAATTGTCCTTGAGTTTTACGATCGCGTCTTCAACAGGCAGGACATCAATGCCGTGAAGGAATATCTCGTAGAGAACTACATTCAGCACAATCCCACGCTGAGTGACGGACGCGCGCCGCTCATCAACGCCCTTCCTAAATACTATCTCGACAATCCCGATCTAAAGTTCAGATTTGTTCGGAGCGCCGCTCAAGGCGACCTCGTTTTCCTTCACAGCCATCGAACCACCGGTGCCGACGATCTTGGGCGCGCCTATGTCGATATTTTCCGGTTGGAGCACGGAAAAATCGTTGAGCATTGGGATGTCTGGATGGCCGCTCCCGAAAAATCCGCCAACACAAATACGATGTTTTAGTTTTCACCGGGTTTGCCTGCTGGTGAGCATTCGCGCTTTCGCCATAACATTTCCAAGGAATACTGCAGCCTCTCCGTGGCCTGACCGGGCGTACATAGTCCTAAAATATTGTCCGCTCGGCAGTTGCTTTGGGATGCTGCATTGAAAAACGCCGCGAGCGGGCCCCCCGCAAAAATGCGGCGACCATCGCACCGATCGAAACTATATCGCACGGCCGCCGCCTTCATGAGGTCAAGGGGCGCTGCGCTCTTCGCCCTTGACCTCGACGTCGGCCGCGCAGGCGAGCTCCCGCCCGGCGCGATGGTCGCGTACGGGCGATTGGAGTAATCGTCCATGACAGACATCGCCATGATCCCGCTCACCAAGCTCGTGGAGAGCGAGGAGAACGTTCGTCGTTCTAACCGTAAGGAGGGCATCGCCGAACTGGCCGCGAGCGTGAAGGCAATCGGCCTTCTCCAATCAATCGTCGTCAAGGACGTCGGCAACGGCAAATTCGGCGTCATCGCCGGCGGAAGGCGTCTGCGCGCACTACGCCTTCTCGCTAAGGCCGGCGACATCGAGAAGAACGCACCAATCCCGTGTCGCGTTATCTCCGGCGACGACAACGCAACAGACCTTTCCCTCGCCGAGAACATCAGCCGACGCGATCTCCTGCCTTGGGAAGAGCTGGAAGCCTACAAGCAGCACATTGACAGCGGTGAAGGACCGGAAACCATCGCTGCACGTTTTGGCGTCTCGCCCCAGCACGTTGTTCGCCGCCTGAAGCTCGCGCGGGTCTCGCCACGTCTCATTGAGGCGCTAAGGAAGGAAGAAGCCACGCTCGACCAACTTGCAGCGCTCGCCCTCACCGACGACCATGCGCGTCAGGACGCCGCGTTCTTCGACGCCCCAGATTGGGCGCGAACCCCTGAACGCCTTCGCGCGCAGATCACGCAGGCGCATGTGCCGGACACCGACAAGCTGGCGCGCTTCGTCGGGATCGACGCCTACAAGGCTGAAGGCGGCGGCGTGACATCAGACCTGTTCGCCGAAGAAAACGGCGACACGACGCTCTGGCTCACCGACCGCGATCTCCTCACGCGTCTAGCGGAAGCCAAACTTCAGCCAATCGCCGAGCAGACACGCGGCGAAGGCTGGGCCTGGGTCGAAATCGCCATCGACGAAATCGGCTGGCAGCGCTTTCCGACGCGCGTGCGCGACGAGCGGCGTATGCTCAACAAGAAGGAGCAGACACGGCTGGAACGCCTCTATGCCAAACTGGACGAAGCCGAAGACGCGGCCGAGATCGAAAAGATCGAAGCGGATATCGATGCGCTGGCGCCGACCACTTGGCCGGCGGAAGAAGTAAAGCTCGCAGGCGCGATCGTCACACTGACCCGTGACGGTGTTCCGAAGGTCGAGCGCGGACTGGTGCGTGATGAGGACGTCAAGGCGTTGAAGGCACTGCGTCGCAACGCAGAGCGGGCCGACGCGCCGCAGGATGAGGACGCCGAAGACGGCCACACTAGCGCATCGTCGGCCGCCATGCGGCTCTCGGCCAAGTTGGTTGACGAGCTGCAGGCGCACAAGACGCTGGCGTTGCGCGCTGAACTCGTTGAACGGCCAGACGCAGCGTTACGCATCCTCGTCTTCACGCTTGCGGAGCGGTTCGTGGGCGGCTTCAGCGCATCTCCCCTCGATCTGCGTGTCGAGGAAGCAGATGTCGCGCGCTCGATCACGCGGAGCGAGAGCAAGGCGCCCCAGGCCTATGAGACCGTCGCTGCCTCTTGGCGCGACCGGCTTCCCGCCGAGCGCAAAGACCTCTGGCGCTTCGTCATTGAGGCCGAGCAGCAGACGCTGCTTAATCTTCTGGCCGTGCTGATAGCGCCGGGCCTCGACCTGAGAATGGATGCGCGAACGTCTGGGCATGATGCGCAGACGCGGATCGGCAATCTCTTCATAGAAGCAGTCGGACTGGATATGAGCCGTTGGTGGAGTGCTTCGGCGGACTCCTACTTTACTCACGTCAAGCGCGACGTGATCTTGGATGCCATACGCGAGCACAAGCCTGGCCTCGTACTGCCGAAACTCGAGAAAGCCTCCAAGGCCGAACTGGTCTCGCGCACGAAACGCATCTTCAAAGGTTCGACATGGCTTCCTGAGCCGTTGCGGACAATTTCAGTCTCGGTCCAAACACCGACCGAAGCGATCGCTGCAGAGTAGAGGCAACACCCAGCGCGGAGGTCCGACTCCTTCCGCTGGACGAATTGCACGAACGCCCTCGAACGGTTCGCGCTGTTCTCTCTCCTCACAAAGCGCACGCGTCCATCGCCACAAGACCTTCCGCTCCTTGGTCAAGCTCTTCGCATGAGGGCGGTCGCCTGCAAGGGGCGAGCCTCCGGTCGCGTCCCGCGACCCCTTGCAGGCGACCTCATCACCCTCATGCGCGCCGCTTCCCATCGCGGGAAGGCCCCGCGGCGCCAGCCGGAGCGCTCCGGCATATGAGGAAGAGAAAATGTATCGCTTCACCGCTCAAGGCCGCATCGGCCGCATCGACGAACTGAAGAAGGGCGGCCTTCGCATCTCCGTCGCCGCCGACCGCCTGGTCGATGGCCCAGACGGCCAATGGACCAAGACCGAATGGCTCTCCGTCATTTCGTTCGACGCCGAACTCAACACCAAGATGCTGACCGAGCTTGAAATTGGCCAGTCGGTGAAGTTCGAGGGCCGCATCGAGCCGCGCAAGCGTCCGGTCGGCGACATCAAGATCTACGACAACAGCTTCGTCGTCGTACGTTTCGACCGGATGTCGAAGCCGAAGGCCAACGGCAAAGCCAAGAGCGAGCCCGCCGAGGCCGCTGCCTGATCTCCCTGGAGCCGCCGCAAGGCGGCTCCTTCATTTCCAGCTCAGCTGACGCGAGCGCGCGATGCGCGCCATCGCGCGGAGAAATCCACTATGACAACTCGAGCCAAAACATCGCGCCGTGGCGCAGAAGATGCCGCAGCCCACGTCACCGCCGAGATCGCGCGTTTCTTCGAACGCGGCGTCATGCCTTGGCGTGCGCCGTGGGACGCCGCACGCGCGCACGCCATGACGCCGGGCTTGCCGCTTCGCGCCACAGGCGAAGCCTATAAGGGCGCCAACGTGCTTCTGCTTTGGACCGCGCAGATTGCGCGCGGCTATTCCAAACGCACCTGGCTTACCTATCGCAACGCCGAGTCGCTCGGCGCCCACATTCGGAAGGGCGAGAAAGCCACGCCCGTCATCTATTACGGGAGCGCTACGCCCCGTACTCAGCCGCAGCATCAAGACGACGACGACGCCAGACCCTATCGGTTCTTGAAACTGTTCTACGTCTTCAACGCAGAACAGTGTGAGGACCTGCCCGAAGGCTTCGCCGCCGAGATGGCGCCCACCCCGATCGACGCTCCAGCCATCGTACGCTGGCTGGAGCGCGCCGGCGCGCATATTCGCATCGGTGGGGCAAGCGCGCACTACTCCCCCACCACCGACACAATCCATCTACCGCCGCCAGCGGCGTTCGTGACGCCAGAACACGCCGCTGCAACGGCGGCGCATGAAGGCGTGCATTGGGTTGGCCATGAGAGTCGCCTGGATACGCTCAAGGGCTATTTCACGGATCGCGCACTCCGCGCCCGCGAAGAGCTCCGCGCCGAATTGGGCGCAGCCATCATCGGCGCCATGACCGGGCTTGCGCCGCATCACTTAGAAGACCACGCAGCCTACGTGGCTGATTGGCTGAAGCTGCTCAAATCAGACCCACGCGCATTCCTATCCGCTGCCGCCAAGGCGCAAGCAGCTGTCGATTGGTTGATCGCGCGCGCCGGCCATCCCGCCGACACAGTAGCCTCACAAGCCGCTTGAGGTCCCGCCATGCCATGACCTTTGTACGGGTCATGGCATGGCGACTGCATCGCGTTGCATATGAAGCGCGTTCTCGCTCTCTCGCTGCTCGTATTCACTTGCGCCGCCTTGATGACGGCCCATGCGCAGCCCGTCGTGATCTACAATCCGTCTCAGAGCGTGCCGTCGGGCTTCTATCTCCGCAGTGGGAAGCCACCAGGACAAGGCGACTTCGTCACCGTCGCCGCATTTGAGGTGGCGCCCGAGTACGCGGCGCTGCGCGACTACGCCGACCGCAGCGATCGCTTCCTAAAACGTGTCGCTGCCACGGAAGGCCAACTCGTGTGCGCCGAGGACGAGATGATCTCGATCGACGGCGTGCAGGTTGCCACACGCATCGAGCGCGACCTCGGCGGGCGTCCGTTGCCTACATGGAGCGGTTGCCGCAGGCTCGCCGTCGGCGAGTTGTTTCTGCTCGGCGACACAGTCGATTCCTTTGATGGCCGCTATTGGGGGCCGGTCACAAGGAACCTGATCGAAGGCGTGTGGACCCCGATTTGACTCTCTGACGGGTCTTGTACGGATCGCGACGGCAGCAATTCCTGACGCACACTCGCTCTCGCCTTTGAGACGTATCGAGGCGCCTGAATTGATCGTTCATGTTACGAAGAAGGCATGGCGGGTCATCAAAAGGTTGGAGAGCAAGTTAAAGGCGTGACCTGTGGCCACGCAAAACGCTTGCAGCGCATGGCTTTTTCACGACCCGCGGCGCAGCGCACAGGTCATATACGACCTGTCATGCGAACAGCGCGCACTTCGCCAGTGACGAGCACGGCATCATGAACACGACGAGCTTCGATCGCTTGTTGCGCGGCTCACTTCTCGCTTTGCCGGCGACACGTGAGGACAGCATCAGCGCTGATCGCTCCATCCGCATGACGCGCGCAGATCGCGACCGACTCGAAGGAAAGATCAAGGGCGGAGGGCCGCCGGCGAGCGGCGGCGGCGGCAAACGTCCCGGCCTGTCGGCCAAGATGGACAAGCGCACGCCGATGAAGCGCTTCGGCGTGCGCGCCGAGAAGAGCGGCGCCCACGCGGCGATGACGTTTGACAGCCGCCAACGCGCCATTGTGAAGGTGCATTACTTCAATCACGCAGGCGGAGGGGGCGCGGCGCTGAAGGCACACGCGCGCTATGTCGCCCGTGACGCCGCGACCCGCGATGACCCGTCGGCACCCCAGGGGCCCGAAGAAGAGAAGACCGAGGCGCGGGAGGCGAAAGCCCGCGCGCATGCACACTATCTGTCGCGTGAGGGGCAAGTGGAGCGGACAGTGTTCTACGACGCGCATGGCGAAGGCGTGGACGGCGCAGCGCGTGCAGAGGCGTGGGCGCGGTCAGACAAACGCCATTTCCGGATCATTCTGAGCGCCGAGGATTCTGGCCGGCTGCATGACTTGCCCGCGTATACGCGCCAGGTGATTGCGCGCGCCGAGGCAGCGCTGGGGACCAAGCTGCAATGGATCGCCGCCGACCATCACGACACGGCCAACCCGCACACCCATCTCATCATCCGCGGCCGGCGCGGCAACGGCCAGGATCTGGTCATCCCCAAGGACTTCATCAAATACGGGTTCAGCGGCATCGCCCGCGATGTGGCGACCGAGTGGCTTGGACCCCGGTCCCCTGCCGACGAGCGCCGCGCGCTCGATCGCGAAGTAATCCGGCATGCGCCCACGCGCCTGGATCGCATGATTGCGCAGCAGCTTCCCGAGGATCGCACGATACGCGTTGCCTCTCTGGATGCGGCAAACGGTGACCCGTCAACGACCCGCGCCTTGAAGGAACGCGCGCGCGAGCTGCAGCGCATGGGGCTCGCGGTTGAAGTGAAGAGGAATGTCTTGGCGTTCCGGGCGGACTGGCGCGAAGCGCTCAACGCGATGGAGCTGCACCTCGATATTCGTAAGCGCCTCATTCATGAGCGCGCGCACTCGCTGGGCATGCAGAAACCAATCGAAAATCTGCGCGGGCTGCTCGGACGGTGACTGAGGCTCTTGGGCGTCATCAGCAGATATGACCGCACGTTGGCGCTCGTTGCCGCTCGCAGCTCGGCAGTCCGACTTTCTTATCCACAACTATTCCGTGGTGACCAACTGGTGACCCGCCTGTGGAAAATCGGACCGCCTCGCCCGAATTCCTCGTCTAAGTTGTTGATTTTATTGGAGCGGGCGATGAGATTCGAACTCACGACCCCAACCTTGGCAAGGTTGTGCTCTACCCCTGAGCTACGCCCGCATCCTGGGTGGCGCCAAGTCCGAGACCCGCGCCTGAGGGGCGCTCCTATCGCAGAGGCGTCAGACAGGCGCAAGGGGGCGGGAGGACAAATCCCCCCGCCCTCGACGCCCTAGTTACGCCGGCGTCTTTCCCGGCGCGTTTGGCGCTCGCGTTCACGCTCGGCGCGCGCTTCGCGTCCTCGATCCTGGAGATAGTTATAGCCGTCATAGGCGTAGCGGGGCGCGTTCCACGCTCCCGACGCAACGCCCGTAAGCGCTTGGTGCGGACCGGGTTGCTGCCCGGCGATGAACAAACCACTGCCAACGCCCTCGTGCGTGCGGCGCAAGTCGCGCTCTATCTCTTGATACGCACGCGCCTCTTCGCGCGCTCGATCAGCTTCCATTTGCAGACAGCGAATGCGTTGCGAGCTGCCGGTCTCCCAATACCCGCATTGCGCCTGCGCGGCGGCGGGAGTTGCGAGCGCGAGCGCGCCGCCGACGAGCAGCAAGGTAGCAAAGGTTTTCATGATGTCCCTCCGGACCTAAGTGCCGCGGACCCGGCACTTGCTCAGCCTCCCGTGCTATGCCCAGCGTCATGCTGAGTTAACATTGAGACATCATTGCACTCTTGTTAGGGAGCTTTGAGGGCAGGTCGAAAAACTCCGGTTCTCTCCTCCAAAAAAAAAGGCGAACAGCGCTTGGCGGCGCAGATCGCCGCCAAGCGCACATTCAGTTCAAGCCATTAGCGGCGGCGGCGGGCCAGACCGGCAACCAGGACACCCGCCAGCAGCCCCACGCCCGCCGCAACGCCGACCGCCGCGATCGGGCGCGCGCGCACCTGTTTGCCCATGTCGGCGGCGCTTTTGTTGATGCGGGCGCCGATCCCGTTCCATTCCGACTGGATGACGCCGCCGATGTCGCCGGTCAGTTTCGAGAAATCCTTCTGCAGCGCGGTCACGTCGTCATGCAGATTGATTGCGCCATTGCGGCGGTGACGGGTCTCGTATGCTTGCGCCATTTTGCTCTCTCCAACTCCTGCGGGCTGAGCGCGGTCTCGCGCCGCCTGCGATGGCGAAGAGATAGCGGGCGCGGCTGCGCCGCCCTGCGACAGGCGTCACATCGCGCGCGGCGTTCGCGGCGCTGTCCACAGCTGCCGCGGAACGGCCGCTATTCCCCGGGCTCGGCCTTGCGCGGCGGCTTCAAGCGCCGGCGGTTGACGTGACTGTCGGGCGCGAGATGGCCCTCGGGCGTGCGGCCGCGGAAATAATCGCGTTGCCAGCCGTGCTTGATCGCTTCGGCGTCCTTGTCGCCGAGCTTGTTCAAGAAGTTGGTGCGGCTGGCGCCCCAAGCTTCGTACTGCCGCTTCAGGTCCGGATCGGATTCGAGCGATTTAACGATCGGCTGCACTTCATCGAAAGTCTCGTGCGGCAACGGATAGATGAAGCAGAACGGCTCGCCCTTCGTGAACGAGATCATCCCCGGCCGGGTGAAGCGCCAGTTCATCGTGAACGGAAACGGCAGCCAATACGTCTCGACCACGCCGGCGAGCGGCTGAATCCCGTCCTTGATGTGATTGGGCGGACCGCCGCACCACAAATCCCAGCCTTCCTCGGTGCGGAAAAGATAGCCGGTGTGGAAAGTCAGCACGCCGCCGGAGAAATGCGACACCGCCCAGCGGTCGAGCTGTCCGCGCGTGGTGTCGCCGTCGGGATCGAGGCGGATATCTTCGATGCGCGGACCGCCATTCCAGGTCGCGGTGAAGCTCACCGGCGAGAGCAATTGCCAGCCGGTCGTGTTGGCCACCACCAATGGCAGGCAGCGATAGGGGTGGCGATCGGAAAACTTGTCCATCCAGTCGCGGTCGGGCGTGCCGGGCACGAGTTCGGCCGGCTGCGGATCGACTTGATAACAGATGAGTTTCATCACCTTCTCCTAGACGCTCGCGCGGCGAAGCGCCAAGGGGACAAAGTGCGCGCCGGCAGGCATGGTCGGGGCGAAGCAGTCCCGCACGCCGCTTATGCCCGCCACGCCAGAGGATCTTTTCGCCCGCTTCGATGCGCTCGGCATCGGCCACGTGACGCACCGGCATCGGCCCGTGTTCACGGTCGAGGAAAGCCGCGACCTCAAGGCGGCGATGCCGGGCGGGCACACCAAGAACCTGTTCCTCAAGGACAAGAAGGGCGCGCTGTTCCTGATCAGCGCCATTTCAGACACCGTCATCGATCTCAACGCCGTCTCGAAACTGCTGGGCGCGGGCCGCTTCTCGTTCGGCTCTCCCGAGCGCTTGCTGCAGCATTTGGGCGTCGAGCCGGGTTCGGTGACGCTGTTTGCGCTGATCAACGACCCCGAGCGGGCGGTGACCCTGGTGCTGGACGAAGCGCTGTTCGCCCACGAGCACGTCAATTTCCACCCGCTGCGGAACGACGCCACCACCGCCATCAGCCCAGCCGATATGCTGAAATTCATCCGCGCTCTCGGTCATGCGCCGATCCGGCTCAGCTTTGACGCCGCGGGAACGCCGGCGAGAATTGAACCCGGCCCATCCCCGGCCCATGTTTAGGCGCGAACGAGGAAAACCCATGGCCTTTATCGACGGCGCAGCGCCGCCAGAGACCGACATTGTCAAAGACGGCGCCGACCATTCTTTCATGGCCGACGTAATAGAGCGGTCGCGGCAGACGCCGGTGATCGTCGATTTCTGGGCCCCCTGGTGCGGACCCTGCCGCACGCTCGGGCCGCCGCTCGAGAAAGCGGTGCGCAACGCCGGGGGCAAAGTGCGGCTGGTCAAGATCAATATCGACGAGAATCCCGGCGTCGCCGGCCAGCTCGGCGTGCGTTCGATCCCGGCTGTGTACGCCTTCGACCAGGGCCGGCCCATCGACGGCTTCATGGGCGCCATTCCCGAAAGCCAGATCAAGCTCTTCGTCGATCGCCTCGCCGGCGCCGACATGACCGCCGAAATCGAACCGCTGCTGACGCAAGCGGCCGACTCGCTGAAGCTCGGCGACATTGGCGGCGCCGCGCAAGCCTTCACCGCCGTACTGCAGCTCGATCAGACCAACACCAAAGCGCTGGCCGGCATGGCGCGGATTGCGCTCAACGCCGGCGACGCCGATCAGGCGCGCGAAATTCTCGACATGGTCGCGCCGGACAAGGCCAACGATCCGGAGGTCGCCGGCGTGCGCGCGGCGCTCGATTTGGCCGCCAAGGCCGATGACGCCGGCGACAAGGACGAACTCGGCGCCAGGGTCGCCGCCAATCCGGCCGATCTGCAGGCGCGCTTCGATTACGCCGAGGCGCTTTCGGCGCGGGGCAATCTCGAAGGCGCGAGCGAACAATTGCTCGCCATCATCGAGACCAATCGCGAGTGGAACGAAGGTGCGGCGCGCGCGCAACTTTTGAAAGTGTTCGAAGCCGCCGGCCCGTTGTCGGATGTCACCAAGCAGGGCCGCCGCAAGCTGTCGGCGATTCTGTTCTCGTGAGCGCGTTCGGTTATCGCAAGCCTGCGGATCTGCCGCAGACGATCCCGCTGTTTCCGCTGGCCAGCGCGATTTTGATGCCGCGCGGCGTGTTGGCGCTCAATATTTTCGAGCCGCGCTATCTCAACATGGTCGACGATGCGCTGGGCGGCGATCGGCTCATCGGCATGATCCAGCCGGCGACCGGCGACGAAGACAATCCTGCGCCCGATCTGGCCGATGTCGGCACTGTCGGCCGCATCACCGCTTTTTCCGAAACCGATGACGGGCGCTATCTCATCACCCTGACCGGCATCTGCCGTTTCGATCTCAGCCAGGAACTGGAGGCCGGCGCGCCCTATCGCCAAGCGCTGGTCGATTATCAGGCGTTCGCCGGCGATTTCACCCCGGCCACGGGCGAGCGCATCGATCGCGACGGGCTCATCCATTCGCTCAGGGCTTATGCCTCGCTGCACGGCTTCGTCGTCGATTGGGACTCGGTCGAGCAGGCGCCGACGGAAACCATCGTCAACGTCGCCGCCCAGATCTGTCCGTTCGATCCCGCCGCCAAGCAAGCCATGCTTGAAGCCGTCTCGCTCGAGGATCGCGCCGAAGCGTTGCTCGCGCTGCTTGCCTGGGACCGCGCCGCCGGCGACGAGCAGCGGCCGCTGCAATGACCGACGTCGATCCGAGGCTGCTCGAAGTGCTGGTCTGCCCGCAGACGCGCACGCCGCTGCGCTATGACCGCGAACGCCAGGAGCTGATCAGCGAACGCGCGCGCCTCGCCTATCCGGTGCGCGACGGGGTGCCGATCATGCTGATCGACGAAGCCCGAGAACTCGGAGCCGATGAATGAGCGCCGAGCCAGTATCCCGCCCTTGGCCCACCGACCTCGTCTTCGACCGCGCCGCGAAAGCGCTGATGATCGCCTTCGACGATGGCGAGACGTTCGAGATTCCGTTCGAACTGCTCCGCGTCGAAAGTCCCAGCGCCGAGAACAAGGGACACGGCGATCGCGCGCCGCCGCCGGTCAAGGGCAAAGCCAACGTCAACGTCGTTCGCGCCGATGCCGTCGGCCGCTACGCCGTGCGCATCAGCTTCGACGACGGTCACGACACCGGGCTCTATTCCTGGGACCTGCTCTACGAACTCGGCCGCGACAAAGACCAAAAGCTGCGCACCTATCGCGAAACGCTGCGGCTGCGGGCGCTGCGAGATGAGGCGTAAGGGCAGCCTTTCGCCGAAAGCACTTAAAGAGCGTTCTCACAGCAGCGGCCCATGTCGCGGGCATTCCGACGGCCTCGCCCAATCCGGGCGCCGCCCAAGCGGTATCTGGCGCCGAATAGCTGCGCACTGCTCGGCGCGGGACGAGGCTTGAGGTAAGGCATATTGGCCTTACCTGTGGCGGGATGAGCAAGCTTACCGTCACGGCCAAGGGACAAATCACACTCAAGAAGGACATTCTCGAGCACTTGGGCGTCGCTACCGGCGCACAAGTGCTCGTCGAGAAGCTGCCTGACGGACGGATCGAAGTGCGAGCAGCGCCCGCCGGTGAAATCACGGCAGCCTTCGGGCTGTTGAAGCGGAAGGGCGGCCGGCGGCTCTCAATTGAGCAGATCAACGAAGTCGCGCGGCAAGGCTGGTCTGGCCGCATAGCGAAGAAGAAGTGAAGCGCTGTCGTGGCGACGCCAAGAAGGCGCGCATCGCACAATCGGCGCTCGAAGAGGCGGATCTGGTCGCGATCCCATCCACAACCCTTTGCGAGATGGCGTGGGTGCTCGCTCGTGGCTACGGCATCTCGGCGCTCGAAATAGGCAACGCCATTCGCACGCTTGTCGGCAGCGCCAAAGTCGAAGCGGACCGGCCGGTTATCGAGGCTGGCTTGGCCATGCTCGACCGGGGCGGCCGACGGCGTGATCGCCGCCGAAGGGACGAAGCTCGGCGGCGACACCTTCGCTTCCTTCGACAAGAGCGCCGTCACGCTGCTGAGGCAACAGGGCAGAAGCACGCTGCTGCTGTCATGACCCGCCCGTGACTCCGGTCACAGCGCCATAGTAAGCGCTCCCCTACCTTCTCCTCATCGCAGCGAGGCAATCGCCTCCACCCCGAAGAGGAGCAAGAGCAATGACCAAGTTTTATTCCCTGATCCTGGCGGCGCTGGTCTTGGCGCCTGTCGCCTACGCGACCCTCCACCAAGCCGCGCAAATGGTCTGAACCCCGCTCAAAGGACTGAAGCTCGTGACCAAATTCTATTGTCTCATCGCCGCATGCGCCGTGTTCGTTCCGGTCGCCTTCAGCGTGATGAACCAAGCCGCGCAGATCGTCGCCTAAGCTCCCAGGCTAACGATCGCCGAGCCCCAGCAGCGCGGCTCTGAAGAGAAGGGCGCGGAGGCAGCTCCCCCTCCGCGCCCTTCGTCTTTTTGAAGCGGCAGCATCGCACCTTGTGTTGTTCCCGCGGAACGCTGCTGCCGCCTCGCCGTTGACCCGGCGCTTGCGATGGAGCGCCCCATGCTTGATTTCATCACGCCGATCCTGGCGCTGGCCCCCTATCTCGTCATTCTCGCCGCGCTGGCGGCAATTCCCACTGACGGCGTGTCCGGCGGCGGGGACTGAGCCAACGGCTCATAGCAACACCGCCGCCGCGTAGGCGAGCGCCGCCACCAAGGCGATCAGCAGCGAAACGCGGTCGCTGACGGCGTGCACCACCGGATCGTCCGGCATTTCGCCGCGCCCGGTGAGCAGCCACACGCGGCTGAGCCAGAAGATCGACGCCGCCGGCAGCAGCCAGAGCCATCCCGGCGCGGCGTAAGTGTAAGTGGCAACATCGCTCTGGACATAGAGCGCGAGCACGACGCTCGCGGCAAACGCCGAGCCGATCCCCATCGCCTTCAATACCGGCGCGTCGGCGAGCTGATAGCCGCGGCGGATGTTTTCCGGGGCGCCCTCGATCTCGGTGACCCGCTTCACCAAAGCGAGGCTGAGGAAGAAAAAGCCGCAGAACGCCAGCATCCAGGATGAAGCGATATGGCCGGAGGCTTCCCCGCCCAGCAGCACGCGCAAGCCGTAAAGTGCGGCGAGGACGAAAATGTCGATGACGACGAGCCGCTTCAGCCACAGCGTGTAGAGGCTCGAGAGCAACAGATAGATCAGCACATAAGCCAGGACATCTGCGGCCCATCCGACCAGCAGCGCCGCCGCCGAGAGCCCGGCGCCGACGCCGATTCCGCGCGCCGGCGACAGCGCGCCGCTGGCGAACGGGCGATGCCGCTTGCGCGGATGGCGCCGATCGGCGGCGATATCGAAGGCGTCGTTGAACAGATAGACGCTCGACGCCGCGCAGCAGAGCGCGAAGAACGTCAGGAACGCATTGCTCCAGCCCTCCGCATCGCCCCAGCCTTGCGCGGCGATCAGCGGAATGAAGACGAGAATGTTCTTCACCCATTGCCGTGGCCGCAGCGCCAGTTCGAGCGCCTCGCGGACATTGCGTTCATCGGCGAGCACCCGCTCGATCGGGACCAGCGCGCGCGCGCGCTGCTCCAGCGAGGCCTCCGCGTTCACCACCACCGCGGCTTTTGCCCGCGCCCAGACATCGAGATCGGCGGGCTCGTTGCCGGCATAGACGAACCCCCCCGGATAGGCGCCGGCAAGCGCCTCCGCCTTGCGCGCGGCTTTCAGGTTGGTGACCCCGTCGGAGGCAAACACGTCATCGAATACGCCGACATGCGCGGCGATCGCTTCGGCGACGCTGCGATCGGTGGCCGACGCCAGCGCGATCCGCCGCCCCTTCGCCTTCTCTTCCCGCAGCCAGGCGAGCACGCGCGCATCGTAGGGAATTTCATCCGGCTTCGGCGCCCAAGCCGCGAGCTTCGCTTTCACGAAGGCGCGGCCCCTGGTGAACCAGCCGGCAAGTGGGATCACACCCAGCGGGTTGGCGGCGAGATAGCCGAGGATCGATTCGAAGAACGTGTCGGCATGGATCAGCGTGCCGTCGAGATCGACGGCCAGCGGCAAGGCCGCTGTGTCTGGCTGTTCCGGTTCGGCTGACATTTTCGTCCCTGGCGCGAACGCTACCAGCGCGCTCCCGCCGCACAATCGCGCGCATGTGCTGCGCGACCGCTAACTGGCCCAACTCTCGCCGCGCAATAATTGCGGCGGCGAAGCCCGTTAAGTTCGGTGGCGATCGGCGAGCGCGGTCCCCAGCGAGCAGCCTCCGCCCGTCGCCCGGTCAGAAATTCGACGATCGGCGCGTAGCAGCCTGGATCATCCGGCAGCGCATGCGCGTACCATTCAATTTCGGCGTAACCGGGCGCCGATGAAACCCGAATAGAGACCGAGGCCAAGCGTAGGAAGCACGGGAAGCAGCGCATTGACGATGTTGCGCGACATCACAGGGTCGAGCGGTTGTTCGAAGAACGGGGCAACGAACCCGCGGAGGCTGAGTATCGCCCAGACGCTGGCGCCCCAAAGCGCGAGGTTGAGAATGGCGCCGCCAAGGGCGGCGATGATCGCGTAGAGCCAAATCGCCCGCAACGCACGTCGTGCGGTCCCCGAGACAATGAGGCCGAACACCAACACCGCCACCGCCGGATATCCGACGATGGCCACACCTTGTAGATTGTGCAGGCGCTGATCGGCGTTTGTGCGCCCGACGAATGCAACGACGGCAATGGCCGACGTCGCCAGCGTCAACCCGCCGACAAGCAGCCAACCCAAGATTCTTCGGCCAGTTGCGCTGAAGTTCGGCGCACGGCTCAATGGTGGCGGCGGCCTTCGATCGTTGCTGACAGCATCGAGATCGAGCAGGCCGGTGCGCAGGCTCGCGCGCAACGCAGCGCCGAGGCGATCGATGTCGTCACGAAAGTCCGGATCGCGCCGGATCACTGCGGCATTCAGGGTTAGAAGCGGCTGCAAACTCGCCGGCAGTTGTTCGGCGCGAGGCATTTGCGCTCCGTTCAGGAGAACCGGAACCACTTGCAGTTTGGGCGTCGCAAGCGCGGTCTCGACCTCGATGCGGACCCAATCACTCGGGTCCTCCAGGCGAGGCCTTCCGGACCCGTCCTTCGCATCGGCCCAGTGCGGTCCGATCAGGATGAGCGCGACCCTACAGCGGGGTAGGATGCCTTTGATGTATTGGCCAAAGTCGGCGCCAACGGGAATGTTATCGACGTCCTTGAAGACCCGCGCCCGTCCGAACCGCGCCTCGAGCGCGTCGAAAATTCGGCCCGCAACATCCGCTGTGTCGTCACGGCGATAGCCGATGAAGATCGCTTCCCGCGCCATGGCCGCCCCCGCCAAGCTCCCCCAACTGAACGCTTCGCGGCAACCGATGCAGCGCCGTGTGTTCAGGATTTTCATTACCCGCATCGAAGCTAGCGGCTTGAAACGCCGCTTACCAGAGCGGCGCTTGGGGCCATCGGGTAAGAGCGGACAACCTCCGCCTAAGCCGCCAAGCTCTCGCCGCGCAGCAGTTTCGGCAGATCGCCGGCGCCGCCGCCGGCATATTTCATGAAGAAGCGCCGCGCCGGACCAACAGCATTGACCGCCGCCAAACCCAATGTCCGCGCCGCGCGGAGCGGGCGAATATCGTTCGAAAACAGCTTGTCGAAGAATTCCATCCCGAGCGCCATGGTGACGTTGTCGAACCGCCGCCAACGCTGATAGCGCTCGAGGCTCGAAACATCCCCCGGATCGAGACCGACCGATACGCCGTCGGCGATGCATTCGGCCAGCGCGGCGCAATCCTTCAGCCCGAGGTTCAATCCCTGGCCCGCGAGCGGATGGATGCCGTGCGCGCTATCGCCGGCAAGCGCGACACGATCGTCGATCATCCGCTCGGCCAATTGCAGCGAGAGCGGATAGCCGAAGCGCGGCCCTTCGAGCGCCAGCTCGCCGAGAAACTCACCAAAACGCCGGCGCAGTTCTGCAAGGAAATCCGCCTCGTTCATGTTGAGCAGCGCTTCAGCGGCCGCGCGCGGTTCGGCCCAGACGATGTTGGCGCGATTGCCTTTGAGCGGCAGAATTGCAAATGGCCCGTTCGGCAGAAAGAACTCATGCGCCACCGCCTCGTGCGGCTTTTCATGCGCGATGGTGGCGACAATCGCCGTTACCGGATAATCCCAACCGATGGTGCGGATGCCCACGGCGTTGCGCACGAACGAACGCCGTCCATCCGTGCCCGCCAGCAGCGGCGCGCGCAGTTTGCGGCCGTCGGCAAGCGTCACCGCGACGCCTGCCGGATCGCGTTCGATCGCCGCGACGGACATCGGCTGAATCATAGTGATGCTGGCGCGCGCCTTCACGGCGCTATCGAGCGCCAGCCGCACGTGCCGCGCTTCCAGCATCAGCCCGAGCGGCTCGTCGGTGTCGCGCATCTCGGCGCGGTCGAAATGCAGATGCAGCAGCGACGGTCCGCGCCCGAGCTTGCCGTCCGTCACCATGATCTGCTCGATCGGCTGCGCCACCTCGTCGAGCTGTTCCCCCAACCCGAGAGCGCGCCACATCCGGTAAGACGCAAATGCGATCGCGAAGGCGCGGCCGTCGAACGCGGGCGCGAGCGTGTCGGAGGGTTTCGACGCATCGATCACGATGACCGAAACACCGGCCTGATCCAGCGCCAGCGCCAGCGTCTGTCCCACCAGCCCGCCGCCGGAAAGGATTACGTCGGCGTCGAAACCGCGTCTATTGGCCATGCCCGAACGATAGACCCGCGCCCGGCCTGGCGTCGATGCGGCGCGGACGCGCAAGCAAGAGGCAGCGGCGCCGGTTTTTTGAGCGAAGCGGCTGCACTGCACAAAGACGCGGGCTCCTGAGCTTGCTCGCCGGCGCGACGCTCAACCCAATTCGGCCCTCGAGTTCACGGGGGTCTTCATGCGCCGACAACAACATCGTCATTCCGGGGCAATGCGAAGCATTGAAGGGATTCCGGATCGAGCGACGCGCGTCCGGAATGACGAGAGATGGATCTTCGCGGCGCTCGCGTTTATCGCAGCGCTTGCACTCACGTCCTCACTCGCCTTCGCGCAAGAAGCCGCAGCGCCGATCGTCGACAAGGGCGACACCGCCTGGATGCTCGTCTCCACCGTGCTGGTGCTGGCGATGATCATTCCGGGACTGGCGCTCTTCTATGGCGGGCTGGTGCGCGCCAAGAACATGGTCTCGATACTGAGCCAGGTCTTCGTCGTCACCGCGATCGGCATGGTGATGTGGCTTTTCGTCGGCTACTCGCTCGCCTTCACCGACGGCGGCGGCTTGAACCGCTTCGTCGGCGGCTTCAGCAAGGCGTTCCTGAACGGCGTCACCACGTCGTCCTTGGTCGAAACTTTTTCGGTCGGAATTTCCATACCGGAACTGGTTTTCGTCGCGTTCCAGATGACGTTCGCGTGCATTACGGCAGCGCTCGTTCTAGGCGGCGTCGCCGAGCGCGTGAAATTCTCGACCGTGGTGGTGTTCGCCATGCTCTGGCCGGTCGTCGTGTATTATCCGATGGCGCACATGGTCTGGTGGTGGGGCGGGCCGGTGATGGCCGCCGACCCCGCCAACGCCGAGGCGCTGGCGCAAGGCGCCGGCCTGATCTGGAGCTTCGGCGCGCTCGATTTCGCCGGCGGCACCGTCGTGCACATCAATTCCGGCGTCGCCGCGCTCGCCGGCGCGCTGCTCTTGGGTTCGCGCACCGGCTATCGCCGCGAACCGATGCCGCCGCACAACCTCACCTTCACCGTCATCGGCGCCGGCCTGCTCTGGGTCGGCTGGGTCGGTTTCAACGCCGGCTCCAATCTCGAGAGCAATGCCTATGCAGCGCTTGCGCTGATCAACACGTTCGTGGCGCCGGCGGGCGCAGCGCTGTCGTGGACGCTGACGGAGTGGATCGCCAAAGGCAAACCGAGCCTGCTCGGCTTGGCCTCGGGCGCCGTCGCCGGTCTCGTCGCCGTCACGCCGGCGGCGGGCTTCGCCGGCCCGGTCGGCGCGTTGGCCTTAGGTCTCGTTGCAGGTCCGATCTGCCTGTTCGCGTGCTCGGGTCTCAAGAGCTGGCTCAAATACGACGACAGCCTCGACGTGTTCGGCATTCACGGCGTCGGCGGCATTGTCGGCGCCCTCGGTACAGGCATCGTCGTCGCGCCGGCGCTGGGCGGCGCCGGCATCGTCAATTACGCGACCGGCGCTGCCGAATATCCCGGCTTCGTTGCGCAAGTGGGCCGGCAAGCGCTCGGCGTGCTCGTCACCGTAATCTGGTCCGGCATCGGTTCACTGATCGTGTGGACGATCGCCCGCGCCGTCAGCGCCGGCGGCCGGGTTTCCAGGGAGATCGAGCACGAAGGCCTCGATCACGCCGAGCACGGCGAGGTGGCGTATCATTCGTAGGGACGCGCCCTGCGCGCGCGAACTTGCGCCTCCGGACGGCATATGCTAAGGCATATGCCATTCCGGAGTCGCCCATGAGCGCTGAGCGTAGAGTGAAAATCTTCAAGAACGGCCGCAATCAGGCGGTCCGCATCCCCCGAGAGTTTGAGCTGTCGGGCGAGGACGCGGTCATGCGCAAGGAAGGCGAGCGCCTAATCATCGAGCCGGCCGCGCCGCAAAGGCTGCTCGCGCTGCTCAAGACGCTGAAGCCGATCGACGAAGATTTTGCACCGGTACCGGATCCGGCGCCGGCGCCGGTCGACCTGTGACGGCGCGCTACCTGCTCGACACCAACATCGTCTCCGACCTCGTGCGCTACCCGCAGGGGCGGACGCAGAAGAAAATCGCCGAACTGGGCGAGGACGCGGTTGCCACAAGCGTCATCGTCGCCGCCGAGCTTCGCTACGGCGCTGCGAAGAAGGGATCGACGCGGCTGGCGACGCAACTCGAAACGATCCTAAACGCTCTTGAAGTCATCCCTTTCGAGGCGCCCGCGGACGCCGCCTACGGAGATGTTCGCATTGCGCTTGAAGCGGCGGGGACGCCGATCGGAGGAAACGATCTTTTGATCGCAGCTCAAGCGCTCGCTTTGAACTTCGTTCTTGTGACCGACAACGAGCGCGAGTTCAGGCGGGTTGGCGGCCTCAACGTCGAGAACTGGCTGAAATGAAGCAGCGCGCAGCACAGAAGCCCGCCAATTAGCGGCTACGCCAACTGCCTTACTGCCCACTGTTCTTATACACCCAGTAACCCTGTTCGGCCCCGAAACTTCACGCCTCGTTTACCGGGAGAGAGAACATTCCACGCTCAACCTCGGGCACCAAAACGAGCGCTCCAATTCATGACTGACGACGCCTACACCGAACGGGGAAGAATCCCCGCCGCGACCAGTTCCGCCGCAGCGCGCCTGGCCTTGAAGCGCGCGACGCTGGCGATCGGAGCGGGCGTGTTCGGCGCCTACGGTCTGGGCGCCGTACTCACTTATTCGCCGGAAGATCCTTCGCTCAACACCGCCGCCGGCGGGACCGCGCACAATCTCTTCGGCGGCCCGGGCGCGGTGCTCGCCGATCTCGCCATTCAAGCTTTGGGCGCGGCCGCGCCGTTGCTGATGCTGGCGCTGCTCGCCGCCGGCGTCTTGCGCGTCATGCGCCGACAGCTGGTAGCGCGCATCGACAAGCGCCGCGTCGGCGCAGCCGCGCTCGGCGTGCTGTTGCTCGCCGCCGCCGCCACCACCATCCCGACGCCGGAAGGCTGGCCGCTGGCTACCGGTTTCGGCGGCGTGTTCGGCGACGGCCTCGCCGGGCTCATCTCCGGGCTCGCGTCGATGCCCGGCCTGCCGTTTCCGCGCATTCTGACCGGCATTGTCTGCGCCGTCGGCGGCGTGCTCGTTTGCGGCTGGGCGTTTCAGCTGCGCGCCCAGGACGTGAAGCAGGCGGCGCAGGTCGCGCGCCGCGCCGCCGGCGCCAGCGCGCAGGCGACGCAACGCGCCATCGGCTACGTCTCCGAGAAAACCCGCCGCGAACCCGACGAAGCACAACGCCGTCCCGCGCTTGCGGAAGCCGCCGAGCGCCCGGCCAGGCCGCGGCCGCGGCCAATGCCGCAAACCCGCGAGCCGGCCGAAGCGCAGCGCCGCGAACGCGCCCATGATCAGCCGCAGCGGCCGAAGCCGAAAAAAGAAAAGCCGCACGCTTCGTTTTCGTTCGGCGGCGAGTTCGAGCTGCCGGACACCGATCTGCTGGCGACGCCGAAACAGCGTGTCGCCCACACCGATGCGCAGACGCTGCACGCGATGAGCCGTCAGCTCGAGGGCGTCCTGGCCGATTTCGGCGTGCAGGGCGAAGTGCTTTCCGCCCGCCCCGGCCCGGTCGTCACCCTGTTCGAGTTCGAGCCCGCCGCCGGGGTGAAATCCAGCCGCGTCATCGGCCTTTCCGACGACATCGCCCGCACCATGAACGCCACCGCCGCGCGCGTCGCTGTCATTCCCGGCCGCAACGCCATCGGCATCGAGCTGCCGAACGCCAAGCGCGAAACCGTATTCTTGCGTTCGCTCCTGAACAGCGCCTCCTTCGCCGGCACCCAGGGCGATCTGCCCTTGGCGCTGGGCGAAACCATCGAGGGCGATCCCTTCGCCGCCGACCTCACCAAAATGCCCCACCTGCTGATCGCCGGCACCACCGGCTCGGGCAAGTCGGTCGGCATCAACGCCATGATCCTGTCGCTCCTCTACCGGCACACGCCGGACGAGTGCCGCTTCATCATGATCGATCCGAAGATGCTGGAGCTTTCGGTCTACGAAGGTATCCCGCACCTGCTGCACCCGGTGGTCACCGATCCGAAGAAGGCCGTCGTCGCGCTGAAATGGACCGTGCGCGAGATGGAGGACCGCTATCGGCGCATGTCCAAGCTCGGCGTGCGCAATATCACCGGCTACAACGACCGCGTCACCGACGCCATGGAGCGCGGCGAGCGGCTCGAGCGCACCGTCCATGCCGGCTTCGATCCCACCTCCGGCGAGCCGATCTACGAAACCCGCGAACTGCCATTAGAGCCGATGCCCTACATCGTCGTCGTCATCGACGAGATGGCCGATCTGATGATCACCGCCGGCAAGGAGATCGAAGCCGCGGTGCAGCGTCTGGCGCAAATGGCGCGCGCCGCCGGCATCCATGTCATCATGGCGACGCAGCGTCCGTCGGTCGACGTCATCACCGGCACGATCAAAGCCAATTTCCCGACCCGCATCTCCTATCAGGTCACCAGCAAGATCGACAGCCGCACCATTCTCGGTGAGCAAGGCGCCGAACAATTGCTCGGTCAAGGCGACCTGCTGTTCATGGCCGGCGGCGGCCGCATTCGCCGCCTGCACGGGCCTTTCGTGACCGACGCCGAAGTCGAACGCGTCGTCGACATGCTGAAGGCGCAAGGCGCGCCGCAATATCGCCAGGACGTCACCGCCGAGCCCAACGAAAACGGCGGCGACGAAGACAATCCGGAATTGTTCGACGGCGAAGGCGGCGCCGACGGCGAACTGTTCGAACGCGCCGTCGAGATCGTGCGCCGCGACCGCAAGGCATCGACCTCCTACCTGCAGCGCCGCCTGCAGATCGGCTACAACCGCGCCGCAACGTTGATCGAAAAGATGGAAAAGGCCGGCATCATCTCGGAGGCCAACGCCGCCGGCAAACGCGACATCCTGGTGGATGAGGTGGACGAGGATTGAAGGGCGTTCGAGTGTTCGAGGGGCCGCGCAAGTATCGGTCGAGCGTCACAACTGATCGCTGGGGCGTGTCACCCGAGCATCGCGAGCGATGCAGAAGCGCTCTTAGACCTTCTTATCGATGCCAGCGGTTTTGAGAGCGCCGTTCGCGGTGTGGCGATTCTTTCCACCCTTATCGACGGTAAAGCGCTTGCCAGTGATCGGGCTTTCCCAGACTTCGTGATCGCCATTGCCTTCGCGCACGAAGAAGCAGTCATGCTCCTTCAGAATCGCTGTCAATTTTCTATAGAGCGGTGATGCCACTCACGCAGCATACTCAAGCGCGAGCGGCTCTCCAAATTGCTCGAGAAGCCTAACGCTGAAGCGACCGCGTTCGCCTTGGTTATGGCCAACCAATTCAGGCGCCACGTCCCTCAATTTGTCGATTAGGCCAGCCTTTGTGGAAGCTTCCAGCCACAAGCCCTCGATATCGCTTTCCACGATATAGAAGACCCGATCAGCCTCGTTCCAACCGATGATGACCTTGTAGAGCACGTTTCCATCCTATCCTTGAGGGCGCGTGGTCCCATCCGGGACCTCCCATGGAACAGAAAGTTAAAGCCCGATGTGGGCATCAACAAGTCGTTAACCTTTTAGGGCCTCTTCAATTCTGCGAAATCTCCCGCAACGTAACCAAGCAAACGCGGGGCCACGCCCTAGGATCCTGATCCAGTAGGCCTTTTCTATCGGCGGTCCGCAACCTGGATGGTGAATCCCGTCCTGATGCAGGCAAGACCTGCCTAGGGCGGACCCATTTCGCCCCGTGCCCGGAATATTCCGACGCTCCCTCGTGCGCGTTTCTTAGGAGCCGGGTAGTCGGCCCGTCGGAAATATCTCTTTGAGCCGGTCTAGGGCGAGAGACCGCACGACGTCAGTCCGGGTGCTTCCGTAGATGGTTCCGATCAGACTATCGACGAGGGCCAGCACGTCCGCTGACAACCGGAAGGAAACGGGCTCCTTCTCAACTGGGACTTTCGTCGTCGGCATGGTTATCACTTGCTAAGCAAGTGCTGACATATAGGGTCATAGGTGCCGCGCAAGTTGATTCGACTCGCAGTCGAAATGGCTGGTAGGCAAAGGAAAGCGGCCCGCCCCTTGCGGAGCGGGCCGTGAGGTAGAGCAGGACAGGAATCGAACCCGCGTCTCCTAGCTTGCAAGGCCCAGGCGCATAACCATTCTGCCACCTGCTCACATCGGGGGCCGCTCGAAAGGGCGGCCCTTCTGATTCCCTACTATAGCGCGTCGCGTCCCGCTCAAACCACCATATCTGGCGTACTCGAGCCGATCGGTGCGCATCATACAGTCTACGTATACTGATGCCGTCGGCTAATTCAGGGTCAATGGGGATTGATCTCTGCGACGAAGATTTATGGGTTCGCCGCAAACCGTCAGTCGCTTGGTATTGCGCATCCACCCGGATTGCGCGCGACCGGCCAGTCCGCCGGGATAGGCAGCGTTGTGCCCCAAAAAATCTATCCGACCCCCTCCGCACCGGGTGTATCATGGCTTCCCCATGTCAGCCGCCGCCTCATCTCCCACTCGCACAGCGCCCCTGGCGCTATGGCGCGTCGCAGAGGCGTTCCTGCATACGCTGCACGGGCTCTTCGGCGCGCCGGAGGGACCGAGCACACGCTGACAGCCAAGGCGCACAAGCTGCTCGCCTCGTGGCTGCGCTGCGCCGAGGCGCCACGCAATCGGACGAAGATCCCGCTCTCCAGCGATAGCGGCTTCAGCCTCGGGGACCGCTACCCCAGCCCCTCCCGCATTTCCTTCATCGTAACGAAGAACGTCGCGTTTTCCGGCGCTTTCAGCCGCGCAAAACCCAGACCTTCGTAGAACCGCGCCGCCTCCGCATCGAGCGCATGGATCAGCAGCGCACGCGCGCCGATGATCCGCGCGGCCTGCAGCGTCCGCCGCATGGCGTCAGCCAAGAGATCGCGGCCGATGCCCTGCCTTTGCTCATCCGCATGCACGCCGAGCCGGGCGAGAATGATCACCGGTATCGGATCGGGGGCATTGCGGGCGAGCGCGCCCGGCGCGCGGGCCCATCAGCTCGTCGGCACATGAGCCACATCACCTGGCTTCAAGCTCGCGAGCACCGCGAGAATCTCCGGCACAAGCGGCGCCAAATCCTCGAAACGGTTCGACACTGCGCGGATCGCCACGACGCCAAACCCTCGCCCGCCAACCTGCTGCCGCGCCGGCAAGTTTCTGTCGATTGTGATGAAAGCGTCAAACGCACCTTCGATCCGGTCCAGCAAAGCGCCATTGCTGACGCCCGCCCATCCCGCCTGTGGCACAGTGAAAAGAACATGCCCAACCAGTTTTGCCCCGAGCCTTCGCGGCAAGCACTCGTCGAGCAGGATCCGCACTATTCCGCCGCGGCGATCAGCTGCTCGCGCGCGTTCTCAAGAAACGCGACCACCTGCGCGCGGCTCACGGTCGGGAAGTCGTCGAGAAACACATCGATCGAGTCGCCGGCTTCGAGATAGTCGGTCAGCGCCTTCACCGGCACGCGCGTGCCGGCAAACACGGCCGTGCCGTCGAGAATGTCCGGATCGCGTGTAATCAGCTGCTCGGCCATGCATCGAACATGGCGCCGTCTACGACGCCGAGCAACGGCAGCGCCCGGCAAAGCTTACGAAAATTTCCTATCCACCCCCTCTTCCACCGCCCGTACACTCTCCTCGTCTCCACACGGGAGGATTTCGAAGAGCTCCGAACCTTTGGAATGTGGAGACATCGGCCGGCGCGGCAGGCGTCGCTTCGATGGGAGGGGAAGGTGAAGGCGGCGACAAGCACATGCCAGGCAAGACAGCGTCATGCTGAGCTGGTCGAAGCATGGCTGACGCCGTCGCCGACGCTTTTCTCCGCCATCGTTGAGAAAGTCCGCGGGACGTGGAGGCTTCTCGAAAGCTCCAAATCCAAGCGGGCGAAGCGAACGGCGCAGGCATTGCTCGCGGGGCATGAAACCGCGAGGTCCAGCAGAGTCGGGCTCTGCCGACGCGCTGAACCGGTGAAATCTGGTGAACTCGGACCTAATGCCCCCTGTTGGTCTCCATCGGGGTGAGCAGCGCAAGTCCTAATCCAGTCCGGGACAAACGGCCGAGCACGGGGCGCGTGCGAACGCGCAAGCCTCGCGACAGCGAGGACGAGTACTGAACTAGGCGCATCCACGCGCCCCGCCTCCCGCTTTTGCGGGAGCCAGTTTTCGATCCGTCGGATCAACAAGGATGGCGCACGCCTGCGCCACAGCCCTCCTCGCCCTTGATGGGCGAGGTGGATCGCGAACGAAGTTCGCGAGACGGAGTGGGTGGCAGCGCCATCGCCTGCAAGACGGAGCAGCCACCCACTCTGTCATCGCGCTTCGCGCGCTGACAGCTCGCCCATCGAGGGCGAGCATCGCCACACCAGGAGACACATGCACCGAACGCCCACCGCCATCGCCGCACATCGCAAACTCTCGCCCTGCGCGGCGCGCCGCGCGCGCAACGCGCCAACGTCACAAACCGCATCCAGCGCCTGGCGCGCCATCGCCCACGCGGCGCAACTGCCTCCAACCCAACCCTGGTACACCTGGCTCTTTCAAGGCGGGCGCGGCGCTGGAAAAACGCGCGCCGGCGCCGAATGGCTCGCCGCGCGCGCTGAAGCAACGCCGAACGGCGTTTTCGCCCTCGTCGGCCCGACGCAACACGACGTGCGCGAGGTGATGATCGACGGCGTCTCCGGCCTTATGCGCCTGCCCAATCGCGCCGCGCCGCGCTTCGAAGCCTCGCGCCAGCGTCTCGTCTGGCCCAACGGCGCCGTCGCCTATTGCTTTTCCGCACAAGAACCCGAACGCCTGCGCGGGCCGCAATTCGAAGCAGCGTGGGCGGACGAATTCTGCGTCTGGCCCAAGCCCGCCGCAACGCTTGCAAACCTGCGCCTGGCGCTCCGCCGCGGGCCCAATCCGCAACTCGTCGTCACCACCACGCCGAAACCGATTCAGAGTTTGCGCCATCTGCGCGCCGAGCCCCATTGCGTCACCACGCAAGCGCCGACCGCGCTCAACGCCGCGCATCTGTCGCCGGCGTTTCTGGCTCACGTGCGCGCGCTCTATGGCGGCACCCGGCTCGAAGCTCAGGAACTCGAAGGGCTCATCGTCGAAAACGAAGGCGCGCTGTTCACCGCCGAGCTTTTCGTGCGCGCGACTGCGCCACCCGAATTCGACCGCATCGTCGTCGCCGTCGATCCGCCGGCGGGACGCAATGGCTCTGCGTGCGGGATCGTCGTGGCGGGATCGGTTATCGGGGATCGGTTCTCGGTTATCGGGAATGAAAGTGCTGCGCCCCCGATCACCGAGAACCGAAAACCGATCACCGCTTATGTGCTGGAAGACAGCACCGCCTCCGGCCTCTCCCCGCTCGGCTGGGCCACGCGCGCTGTTGAAGCGGCGCGCCGCTGGAACGCGCACGCCATCATCGCCGAAGCCAACCAGGGCGGCGAGATGGTGCGCACAATTCTCGCTCAAGCCGGCCCGCCCTGCCCGGTCCAACTCGTGCACGCCAGCGAAGGCAAACGCGCCCGCGCCGAACCCATCGCGCTGCTCTATGAACAACGTCGCATCGTCCACGTCAGCGGGCTCGCGCAGCTCGAGGAAGAACTGATGGCGCTCGGCGCCGGCGAGGGCGCACATGATTCCGACCGCGCCGACGCCGCCATCTGGGCGCTCTCGGATCTGATGCTCACGCCGCGGCTCGAACCACGGATTAGGCAGCTTTAATGCGAGGGCGGCGAGCAGCGAAGGGCGAGTGGGAAAGCCGGCGGTGCGAGCGCGAACCGCGGCCCGGTTCGCTATGCGCTATTCCGCCTTCGCCCTCCGCGCCGCTGCGCGTTTCTCGGTGGCGGCGCGGCGCGTCTCGGTCTGTGCGGCGACGCGCGCGAGGCGGCGCTCTTCCAATGCTGCGCCAAGCAGCGGCAGCAGCTCGAGAGCTTGCTGCCGCTGGATCGCCGAGCCGGTATCCTTCAGACGAACGGCGTTCGCGTGCAGGCTCTCCAGCTCCTTCTCGCTCATGTCGGGGATGCGATCGGCGATCGCCATCGCCGTCACACCGCTTTCAGATTGGTCGCGGCGTCGCGGCCCTGACGGTCACGCTCGAGATCGAAGCTGACCTTCTGCCCGTCGGAGAGGCCGCTCATGCCCGAGCGCTCGACGGCGGAGATATGGACGAACACGTCCTTGCCGCCGCCATCCTGGGCGATGAAGCCAAAGCCCTTGGCCATATTGAAGAACTTCACGGTACCGACAGCCATTGCCGTCTCCTTCACAAAATTTGCCCGCGTGGACCTTCCACGGCGGACACCGAAATCGAAGAGAAACAGCAAACATCCGGCGCGACAGCGAGGGTTGAAAGCGTGACGCGTCGAGGATCGATGCGGCTGATATGGGCGCTGGCGGCGCAAAAGTCCATGCGCAGCGTGGGCCGAAGCGGCGCGCGGGGCCGCCCGTCCGAGATGAGCCGCTCCGCCGCCCACATTGTGGCGTGCCGCGGTTCGGCATGCATGCTCGCAGCTGAATTGTTTCGCGCCTGTCTGCCCGGTGGGCTAGCCTGCCGGCCAAGCCGTCGGGGGACGCTTCCGTGCTTGAACCACTTGTCGTGAGCGGCGCCGCCGCCTGCGCCGCCGGCGCGGGGGAGAGCCCGCCGCCTCCGCCCCCGCATTTCCAGGTTTCCGCCGAACTGGTGCTGGTATCCGACTATCGCCGCAACGGCGTCACCCAATCGCGGGGCGATCCCGCCATCCAGGGCCGCATCGACATTCGCCACGATAGCGGCTTCAGCGTCGGCGCCTTCGCCACCAGCATGCACGCGCGCAAGGGCTCGAACGCACAGCTTGCGCTGTTCGGGGCCAAGCGCATCGAACTCGGCGAGACCACGTTGAGCCTGGGCGCCAGCACGGTGTTCTTTTTCGGCGGCGACGCCGATCCGTTCAGCATCGCCCAGGCCAGCGTCAGCCGTCCTTTCGGCCCGATCGATGCGACGCTTGCCGTGAATTACGCGCCGGCGCAGGAATCGTTGAACGACCAACACGGCGCCAACGTCAATCTGCGCGCGCGCACGCCGCTCGGGCGCCTCAACGGCGCGCCGCTGACGGCTTCGGCCAGCGTCGGCTGGTCGGAGGGCGAATTCGCCATGGGGGCGGAAACCAAGCTCGACTGGTCGGTGGGCGTCAGCGCCGACGTCGCCGGGGTCGAACTGGGCTTGGCTTACGTCGACAACGACCTCGATGACGATCGCGGCGACGCAGGCCTGGTCTTCTCCATTGCGCGCAGGTTCTGAACCGCCATGACGCAACGGGCCGGAAACCACGGGCAAACCACATTGGCGCCGATGCGATGCGCCAGACTTCTCGCCCTCGCCGCGCTTGGCTTCACCGCCGGCTGCTCGGCTTTCCGCTTCGAGCCCACCGCGAACTGGTGGACCGAGGGCGGCCGGGTTTGCGCCGCCAGCCGCGAAGCCGGCGGCCTCGAGCATGACCGCGCCGCGCCGCGCTCGTGTGTGCAAGCTTTCGCGCCGGAATCGGAAAACAGCGCAGGCTGAGAGCACTGATGCCTAATCCGACGTTCACTCTCCTTGCTGACGTGTTTTCAAGAAATGACCGCCAGATTGACAGCTGGGGTCAATCTCGAACGCAGGCGACAATCGCGTCTTGCTCACCGCTGCTCAGAAAGCCAAGGCGCGCGCACGCCAGCGCAGCCGCCCGGCTGCGCCGGCCAACGACAATGTCGTCTGCTTCTCCGCGCCCGCGCCGCTCGAGCTCACCGCCGCTGACGTCGTGCGCGACGACGCTGACGAAGCGCCGTTCGCCCCCCCGCCTGCCGATGACATTTTCGGCCTGGGCGAGTGCGAGGAGGAAGTCGCCGAGTTCGTCGCCACGCCGACCGCGCCACAGGCTGAAGCCGCAGTCGATAAGTTCGAAGACGACGTCCCGTTCGACCCGCCGGAATTCGACGCCGAACCCGTGTTTTCGCCACCCGCCTCGGCCCAGCTCGGCGTTCCGCTGCCGCCGCCCCCGCCGGCGCCGTCGCATCGCGAAGAACCCTCGCGCCCGCGCGAACGGCCGCTGCCGGCGATCTCGATCTATGCGAGCTGGGATCGCTCCGAGGGCGAAGTTCTGTTCGCCGGGCTTGCCGCCGATCGCCGCTTCGACCGCGCTGAAATGCGCATCGCCAGCGGCGGCCTCGACGGCGCCGTTGCGCATTGCGTCGCCCACCAGCCGCCGGACCTGGTGCTGCTCGAGAGCGCTCTCGAGGGCCGGGCGCTGCTCGATGGCCTCGACCGGCTTCGCGCTGCGGCCCCGCGCGCGGCCGTCGTCGTGCTCGGAGGCGTCAACGACATCACGCTGCTGCGCGAGCTGGGCGCCCGCGGGGTCAGCGACTACATCGTCGCTCCCGCCAGCGCCGACGACGTCGCCGTCTCTCTCTGCCGCTTGTTCGCCGAAGTTTCGCCCGCGCGGGTCGTCGCCGTGGTTGGCGCGCGAGGCGGCGTCGGCGCTTCGACCATCGCCCACAACCTCGCCTTCTCGATCGCCGAGCGTCAGCAGTTGCGTACGACGCTGGCCGATTTCGATTTGTCCTTCGGCTCGGCGGCTTTCAATTTCAGGCAGACGCCTGGCGGCTCGATCGCCGGCGTGTTGAGCGCGGGCGACGATGTCGATGCGGCGCTCTCCCAGGCGCTGACTGCGATCACGCCGCGTCTCGGCCTCGTCGCCGCACCCGATCGCGTCGAGTGCGTCGACATCGGATTCGACGCATTCGCGCGCGCCATGGCCGAAGTGCGTCGTGCGAGCGCCTATGTTGTGCTGGATCTGCCGCACGTCTGGGAGCCGTGGGTGCGGCAGGCGCTGTGCGAGGCCGACGAAATCGTCATCGTCGCCGCCCCCGATCTCGCCAGCCTGCGCAACGCCGACAACATGCTGAAGCTGCTGCGTTCCGAGCGCGTCAAGGTGAGCGCGCCGAGAGTGGTGTTGTCGATGGCGGGGGTCCCCAGACGGCCGGAAATTCCGCTCAAAGACTTCGCCGAAGCGCTCCACGTCAAGCCGGCGATGACGTTTGCGTTCGAGCCGGACTTGTTCGGCCGCGCACAGGCCAAAGGGGAGATGATCTACGAAACCATGGCGGACGCAAAAGCGGCGCTGCAGCTCGACACGCTGGCGTCGTTGCTGACCGGGCGCGCGCCGCGTTTCGAGCCGGCGCGGCGCGCGAGCGCCAAACCGTTCGAGAACACAGCGGCGCAGCCAAAGCCCAAAGCACCGGCGGCTTCACCGCAAAGCGCGCCCGAGGCGCCGATCCTCGATCTCGTAATCGAAGTCCCGAATGAACCGCCAATCGCGGTCACCGCGCCATTGGCAAAACGGCGCGCGGCGCGCACTGGTTTTCTGGCTCTGCAGACGCCCGTCGAACCGCAGCGCAGACGATCGTCGGGCTTGCTGCGTGTTGCGGCAGCGCTCATCGCCTTGGTGACGGCGACGGCGTATTACGTGCAGCAGCAGCGCGCCACCGCCGAGGCCGCGCCACATGGGTCCCTCAGCCCGACGAGCGCGTGAGCCCTATTCGATTTCCCAATTGATCTCGCCGCGCACCTCCGCCGGGATGCGCTCGCAAAGCACCGCATGCAGAACCGCGTGCGATTTGTCGCGTGGCGCGCGGAGGACATAGTCGATGCGGCCCTTGGAAAAGGATTTGTCCTCGCTGATGATCTTGCAGCCAAGTTCGGCAAGCAATGCGCGATAGGCGTCCGACGCCGTCTTCACCTGGCCCTTGGGTATCTCATCTATTTCGAGCTGACACACCGGATGCCCATCGAACGCATAGATCAGCACCCACGAGAATGCCGTGGCCATCACCGCAAAGTGCGGCAAGTTGAGCCCCGCGACGAGACCGACCAATGTCACCATGATGAGCCGGCCGGTGTCGCGGGTCGTTTTGGCGTCGGTGCGGAAACGCATCAAGCCGCCGAGGCCGAAGATCACGAAACCCACGACCATGCCGTAAGCGAGCACGATCTCGCCCACGACGGCGCCGACGAGCGCGTACATGATCATGACTTTTGGAAGCTCGGCTTCTTCGCGGGTATCGACTGTTCGAACCGTCGTCGGGTGGAAAGCGATGACGGCGCCCAGAAACACCGCGAGCACCAGAGACAGGAACGACTGCAGCATGGCCTCTGAATCGAGGAAACCCGCCCAGCCGATGGAGGGCAGTTCCCGCGTCATATCGCCAAACATGCTTCAGCCCCCGCGAACCGCTTTTTATCAAGCGCTTTGTCCGGTGCTGACTACATGAACCGAAGCTGAGCCGAAAAGGCTATTTCTGGGCAAGGCGAACCCTTTTTTTCGCCACGCGTTTTCGGCACATGACCCACATGATCAGACGCTCCCTCATTTTCGGCCTTGCCGCCCTTCTGCTCGCGCCGTCCGCCTACGCCCAGACTGCGCCCCAAGTGCTGGAGGGAGGCGCCCGCGCGGCGGGGATCGCCGAGGCCAACCAGGCGCTCAACGGCATTCAGCGGCTGCAGGGCCGCTTCATCCAAAGCTCGCCAGGCGGGGCGCGCTCGAGCGGCATGTTCTATCTCGAACGTCCCGGCAAATTGCGCTTCGAATACGATCCGCCGGCGACGTTGCTGATCGTTTCGGACGGCAGCGTCGTTGCCATGCGTGACCGCGAATTGCGCACGACTGAGCGCACGCCGCTGCGTTCGACGCCGCTCAACATCATCCTTGGGCGCACTATCAATCTCGAGCGAGATGCGCGCGTGCTGCGGGTGTCTCGGGCCGGTCCGTGGCTTCTGATCACCGCGCGCGATCGCGGCGGGCAGACCGACGGTCAGATCACGCTGCAATTCTTCGGACCGGAGGCCGAGCTGCGCTCTTGGGACGTGATCGATGCGACTGGCGCGCGGACGCGGATCACGCTGTCGGATATTACCCATCCGGCAAGCCTGGATCGCAGCCTGTTCCGGCTTGAAGACATGCTCTCCAATCGGCGCCGGTGACCGAATTAAGGCGTGGTGACGCAAGGATTTTCACTTAACCAAACCTTGATTTTTTCGCCCCTGTGGCGTATATGCAACGTAGGCCGCCGCTTATCCCCCTGGATGGCGTCGTTCCCCCCGCTGACGGATCCAGCGCGACGGTCTTGCCGGACTCCCCTGCCGGCGCATAAGCGCCTCCTCAAGGCGCGACATCGAGGCCCGGTCGCGGACTGCGATCGGGCCTCTTTGAATTTCTGCGTGGGCGCCAGACACAGGGCCAATGCTGAAAATCGCGACCTGGAACATCAATTCGGTGCGCCTGCGCATCGGCATGGTCTGCCGCTTCCTTGCAGAAGCGAAACCGGATGTTCTGTGTCTGCAGGAGATCAAGTGCCGGGACGGCGAATTTCCAGCCAAGGCGTTCAAGGACGCCGGCTACAAGCACATGCACGTGGCCGGCCAAAAGGGCTGGCATGGCGTGGCCATTGTTTCACGTGTGAAGCTCGAGCCCGTCGAAGCGCCGCGCATCTGTCCGAAGCAAGAGGCGCGCATCGCCGCGGTTAAGATCGATGGCGTGGAAGTGCACAATCTCTATGTCCCAGCCGGCGCGGACCTGCCGGAGCTGACCAACCCGAAGTTCGTGCACAAACTCAAAGTCCTCGACCGCATGAAAATGCTTTACGGGAAACGCAGGGCAGGCCCGCCGACGGTTCTCGTCGGCGATCTCAATGTTGCGCCTGGGGAGTTCGACGTTTGGAGCCACAAGCAGCTGCTCAAAGTGGTGTCGCACACGCCGGGCGAGACGGATCGATTGGACGCGGTGCGCGATCTTGGCGGCTTCGTGGATTTGGCGCGCGCCCATAAGCCGGACCCGGAAAAGCTGTTCACTTGGTGGAGCTATCGCAGTCCAGACTGGACCAGGAACAATCGCGGCCGGCGGCTGGATCACGTCTGGGCCACGCGCGACGTCGCTGTGACCTCACGCGCCGAGGCGTTTCAGATCCATGTCCCCTGCCGCTCGTGGGAGCGGCCGAGCGATCACGTTCCGGTCGTGGCCGGATTTAGGCTCTAATTCGTCGCGCCCAGATTGAGGCGCGCGGCGCCGCCGCTAAACTGCGCGGCATATCACGGAGGGGACCGAACATGCACATCTCACGGCGCGCCGTACTCGGCGCCGGCGCGGCGGGCGCGGCTCTTGTTTCCGGCTGCGCCTCGAATGGCGCGCCACCGAGCGCGCCCGCTGACTCGGCTGCCCGCCTCAATGAAATTCTGGATGCAGCCGTCGCCAACACGCTCCGCCGCTCTCCCGAACGGTGCACCAGCCTGGGATTGACCGAGGAGCGCGCCGGATACCGCTTCATCGACAAAGTGAGCGATGTCTCGAAGGCGGCGGCGCGCGAGTCGCGCGCGGTGTTGCAGCGATCGCTCCACGACTTGCGCGCCCTCGACCGCGATGAGCTGCCGGCCCGCGACCGGGTGACCTACGACGTCGTCGCAACGGCCTGGACCAACAGTCTCGACAGTAGCGCCTTCGAAGCCGGCGGCGGGGCGGGCTCGCCCTATGTCGTGACCCAACTTACCGGCGCCTACCGCTCGATGCCGAATTTCCTCAACGAGCAGCATCCGCTGCGCTCGGTGGAGGAAGCCGACGGCTATCTCGCGCGCATCGACGGCTTCGTCGGACAACTCGACGAGGAAACCGCGATCGTGGCCGAGGATGCAAGCGCGGGCGTCATCCCGCCGGATTTCGCCATCGACAAGGCGCTGCTGCAGCTGGGCCGCCTTGCCGAAGGGGCGCCTCGAGAAAACATTCTGGTGCAATCGCTGATCCGGCGTTTGCCCGATGCGACCGCGATTCCGGAAGCCTCGCGCGCCGGCTACATCGGCGCCGCCGAGGCGGCGGTGCGCGACCGCGTTGTTCCCGCGGTGCAGCGGCAAATCGCGGCGCTGCAGCGCGTGCGGCCGCGCGCGGTGCATGACGCCGGCATCTGGCGTCTGCCGCACGGGGCTGAGATGTATGCGGTGGCGCTGCGTTCACGCACAACCACGACGATGTCGCCCGAGGAAATTCACGGCGTCGGCCTCGACCTCATCGCGCAATTCAACGGTGAAATGGATGCGATCCTCCGCGCGGATGGCATGACCCGAGGAACCGTGGCGCAGCGGGTGCAGGAACTCTCGCGGCGCGCGGATCAGCTCTATCCGAACACGGACGCGGGGCGCGAACAAATCCTGGCCGACCTCAATCAGCAAACACGCGAGATCGAAGCTCTGATGCCGCGAGCCTTCAACACGCTGGCGCGCGCTCAACTCGAGATCAGGCGCGTGCCGCCTTTCACGGAAGCGGGCGCGCCCGGCGGATACTACCAGCGCGCCGCGCTCGACGGTTCGCGGCCAGGGGCCTATTTCATCAATCTGCGCGACACCAGTGAGTGGCCGCGTTTCACGCTGCCGACGCTCAATTATCACGAAGGCGTGCCGGGGCATCACTGGCAGATCTCGATTCAGCAAGAGTCCGGTTCGATCCCTTTCATTCGGAGCGCCATGCTCGGGTTCTCGGCGTTCAGTGAGGGGTGGGGTCTCTATGCCGAACAACTCGCCGATGAGCTTGGCGTATACGCAAACAATCGCCTGGGCAGACTCGGCTATCTGCAATCGGCCACGTTCCGCGCCTCGCGCCTGGTGTGCGATACTGGCCTGCACCACATGCGCTGGACGCGCGAGCAAGCGATCAGATCAATGATGGAAGCCACCGGCGATCTGGAATCGTCGGTGACGACCGAAATCGAGCGCTATTGTGTGAACCCCGGCCAGGCCTGCGCCTACATGATCGGCCGCCAGGCCATCAATCGTATACGGCAGCAGGCTACCGCGAGCCTGGGCGCGCGGTTCGATCTGCGCAGCTTCCACGACACCATGCTGGCGAATGGCGCGGTCCCGCTCTCAGTCCTGGAGCGAATCCTCGCCGATTGGGCTTCGGGCAGTTAGCGGCCCACGGCCAGTTGGCCGCGCCGCCAGCTGCGCAGGGCTGCTATTCGGCGGTGTTATTCGCCCGTGGGCGGGTAGGTCACAGTGGCTCAGGGAACGAGTTTGACATAAAGACCACGCCCACGACCTTTGGGATGAAACGTCTGACTGGAGCGGCGCCTGCGGAATTCGGCGCCTGGAGGGATTCCGTGACTAAAGACATCGCCGGCCTGCACCCCGCTCCGACGAAGCACAAGAAGCTGATCGCTTGGGTCGAAGAGATCGCGGCGCTGGCGAAGCCGGACCGGGTTTATTGGTGCGACGGCTCGGAGGCCGAATGGCAGAGGCTGACGAAAGAGCTTGTCGCCGCCGGCACGCTGAAACAGCTCAACCCTGAGGCGCGGCCGAACTCATTCTACGCCGCCTCCGATCCGAAGGACGTCGCGCGCGTCGAAAGCCGCACGTTCATCTGCTCACAGGCGAAGGCGGACGCCGGGCCGACCAACAATTGGATTGCGCCCGCCGAAATGCGCGCCAAGCTCAACGGGCTATTCGATGGCTGCATGCGCGGCCGCACGATGTACGTGGTCCCGTTCTGCATGGGTCCGCTGGGTTCGAAAATCTCGCAGCTTGGCGTCGAAATCACCGATTCCGGCTATGTCGCCGCCTCGATGCGGATCATGACGCGCATGGGTAAAGGCGCGTTGGACGAACTCGGCGCGGACGGCTTCTTCGTTCCGGCGGTTCACACGCTCGGCGCACCGCTTCAGCCCGGCGAAAAAGATGTGGCCTGGCCGTGCAATGAGGAAAAGTGGATCGTCCACTTCCCTGAAACGCGCGAGATCTGGAGCTATGGCTCCGGCTATGGCGGCAACGCCCTCCTCGGCAAGAAGTGCTTTGCGCTGCGCATCGCCTCGGTGATGGCGCGCGATGAGGGCTGGCTTGCCGAGCACATGCTCATTCTGAAGCTGACAAACCCCAAGGGCGACGCGAAGTACATCGCAGCCGCCTTCCCGTCTGCATGCGGCAAGACCAACCTCGCGATGCTGCAGCCGACGATTCCCGGCTGGAAAGCCGAGACCATCGGCGACGACATCTGCTGGATGCGCTTCGGCGACGATGGCCGGCTCTACGCCATCAATCCGGAGGCTGGTTTCTTCGGCGTCGCGCCGGGAACCAGCGCCAAGACCAACAAGAGCGCGCTCGACACGCTCTACGCCAACACCGTCTTCACCAATGTCGCCCTCACCGACAATGGCGATGTGTGGTGGGAAGGCCTGACCGAGCAGCCGCCGGCCGGCCTCACCGATTGGCAGGGCCAGCGTTATGTCGCCTCGGACCCGAAATTCCCGGCCGCGCACCCGAACTCACGCTTTGCCGTCCCCGCGGGCCAATGCCCGGTGATCGCGCCGGAATGGGAAGATCCGGCAGGGGTGCCGATCGACGCCATTCTGTTCGGCGGACGCCGCGCCAGCGCCGTGCCGCTGGTGACCGAAGCGTTCGACTGGGCGCATGGCGTGTTTCTGGCCTCGAACGTGGCGTCGGAAGGCACCGCGGCGGCCGAGAACAAGGTCGGCGAACTGCGCCGCGATCCGTTCGCTATGCTGCCGTTCTGCGGCTATCACATGGGCGACTACTTCGCCCACTGGCTGCGCGTCGGCGAGCGCAAGGGCGCGAGACTGCCGAAGATTTTCTTCGTCAACTGGTTCCGGAAAGATCAGCACGGCAAGTTCATCTGGCCGGGTTTTGGCGACAATTCGCGGGTGCTGAAATGGATTTCAGATCGTCTCGACGACAAGGTCGAGGCGAAGGAAACCGCAATCGGCTTGGTGCCGGCGAAGGGCGCGCTCGATGTCAGCGGTCTCAAGATCAGCGACGAAGCGATGGATTTGCTGATCAGCGTGGATCTCGATGTATGGGCCGAGGAGGCTGATCTCATTCCGGGCCATTATGAAAAATTCGGCGAGCGCCTGCCGCAGCGTCTGTGGGACGAATACGCCGCATTGGTGGAGCGCCTTGGCGCTGCGCGCGCCGGCAAGCCGATGAAAGCGGCCGCCGCACGCGGTCCGAATGCGCCCCGCGCGACGGCCAAGCCCGAAGCGACCGCGACCTGAAGCCTAGCTCGCGCTCGCGCCGCCCCTGCGCCGCAGCAGACGCGGCAATTCGGTGCGCATGAGCTGAATGCTGTCGGCCATGGTTTTTCGGCCCGTCCTGAAAAGCGCCGCGGTCGCCCATGCGGTCGCGTAGGCAAGCACGGCGCTGAGCGCCAGCCGCACGAAGTCGCTTTGGATCGGCAACGCCTGGAACCCGGACACTACGGCAAAGCAGGCCAGGGCGCCGGCGGCAAACGGCGCGGCGGCGATGTAGAGATCGGCCATGCGGATCGGCCCGACTCGGGTAACCACCCACCAGAGCGCAGGCAGGCGTACGAAAAGATCGTTCAGCGCAAAGGCTGCCGCCACGCCGATGGCGCCCCAACGCAAACCGATGACAAAGGCGGCGACGCTGATAGCGGCGCTGAAAATGCTCCAAGCCAAATAGGCCCGCGCGCGGCCCTGACTGATGAAAAGCAGATTCATGGTCAGGCTGACCGGCCGGTGGATGGCGGCGAGTGTGAGCCACGCGAAGATCGGCGCGGCCGGCGCCCATTGTTCGCCAATCAAGAACGGCACCAGTACGGGCGCAGTGACGCCGATCGCCACAATGCCGGGGCTGGTAAACAGCATGAGCTGCCGGATGACCCGGAGATAGGCGTAGCGATAACGCTCACCCTCCTCGGCCAAGCGCGACAGAATCGGCAGCAGCAGTGATTGCAGCAGTGTGTTGATGCGCTCGACCGGCGTGATCGCGAGCTTGTTGGCGCGATCGTAGAAACCGAGCTGAGCTGCGCCGGTATAACGGCCGAGCAGCACGCTATCGGCTTCGCGCGCGATCACGATGGCGCCGTCGCCGACCATCAATGCGCCGCCGAACTTGTAGAAGCCCGCGACTTTGCTGAACTCGGGCTTTTCCCGCGGCGCCCATCCCACGCCGAGCCAAACGCCCGCGACTTGCACCAATGAGGTAGCGCCATAGCCGAGCGTGAGCGACCAGTAGCCTGCCCCCAGCAGCGCCGCGATCACGCTGACGATCAAACCCGCGGCAACGCCGGCGGCGCTGATGATGGCGATCCACCCGAACCGCATCTGCCGGTTCAACAGGCCTTCATGGACGTTGGTGAGTCCCGCGATGATCAGGAAGAGCGAGGATGCCGCGGCGACCATGCCGGCGCGCGGATCGTCGTAGAACATGGTGACCAAGGGCGACGCAGCGAACATCAACAGCGCCGCGGCGCAGCCCGAGATCGCCATCACCCAGAACACCCCGCCCACGTCGGCGCGCCGCAAGGCTGGGGCCTGGATCAGCGCCTGGCCGATGCCGAAATTGAGAATGAGCGCTGCCACCGTCACCAGCGGATCGATCATGGCGTAGATTCCGTAATCGATCGGCTGCAGCAGCCGCGGCAGCAACAGCAACGACGCGGCCTGGAAGGGCAGCTTGATGAGTTGCGATATGCCGATGGCAAGCGCGCCGTTGACGGCGTGGGTCTGCATCGACCCCGCCCCCGGTTCGAAAATCGGATCGCCACCGCTCATGCGCCTGCCAGTTATAGGCATTTGCGCTTAAGCGCGCCTTGTGGCCCTCCAGCGGCGCGAGCCGCCGGCGGCCAAGGCTTACGGCGGGTTGAAATCGCCTGGTTTTCGCCGTTGCCGCAGCGTGACCGCGGGCACACTGCGGGAGTGACGGCGTCACCACCTAGCCTTCATCGGAATGAGGGAACGGCCAATACCAGTTCTAAAGCCTGACCGTTCCAGGCGCCGTGATCTTCCCGGTCGCAACCGCGCTGGCCACTTTTAACCGCGCACCGGCTTGCGTGGCGCAACGACCCACTCGGAAGACCCGAAGGCCCGGAGCAATCCGGGCCTTCTCTCTTGCGCTAGACCTGGAGCCGGTAGCCGCCGGTTTCGGTGATCAGCAGCTTCGGGCTTTGCGCATCCGGCTCGATCTTCTGGCGTAGACGGTAGATGTGGGTTTCCAGCGTGTGGGTGGTGACGTTGGCGTTGTAGCCCCACACTTCGCGCAGCAGCTCCTCGCGCCCGACCGGCTTTTCTCCCGAGCGATAGAGATAGCGCAGGATCGACGCTTCCTTGTCCGTGAGCCGGACCTTCTTCTGGGCCGGATCGACGAGAAGCCTCATGGCCGGCCGGAATTCGTAAGGGCCGATGCGGTAGACGGCGTCTTCGCTGGCTTCGTGACTGCGCAAGTGTGCGCGGATGCGGGCGAGAAGAACGGAGAATTTGAACGGCTTCAACACGTAGTCGTTGGCGCCGGCGTCGAGCCCCTGAACTTGCTGTTCTTCCTCCTGCGCTGCTCCGGTGAGCATGATGATCGGGGCTTTGACGCCCTGGTCGCGGAGCTGTTTGCAGGCGGCAAAGCCATCCATGTCCGGCAGACTGACGTCCAGGACGACTGCCGCGGGCCGATGCTCCGCGGCGGCGGCAAAGCCCTCCGCGGCGCTGGCGGCCGCCACCGCGCCAAAACCGTCTTCCAGGTCAAATTGCTCGACCAGCGCCTGTCGCAGGTCTGAGTCGTCATCGATGATCAGGATCGTGATTTCGCGTGACATGGCCATCCGAGCATCAGGCTTAAAGCCTACCGGTTCGGAAATGACCATGGCAGATCACGACTTTGCAACCTCTGACCCCCGCGCAGCGGCGGCCGGCCGCGGCCCGAACAGCGCCGAACCTACCCGCACGTCGGTCGCGCCAAAGCGGATCGCAATCTCGAAATCGTCGCTCATGCCCATGCTAAGGGCCGGCAATCCGTTGCGGGCGGCGATTTTGGCCAACAGCGCGAAATGCATTGCGGGCTCTTCGTCGACCGGTGGGATGCACATCAGCCCCGCGACCGGCAGGCCATAGCGTTCACGCGCCGCCTCGATGAATGCATCCGCCGCAGACGGCGCAACGCCGGCTTTCTGCGGCTCCTCACCGGTATTAACCTGGATCAGAATGAGCGGGCTGCGGCCTTGCCGTTGCGCGGCATCGGCGAGGGCCGCGGCAAGCTTCGGGCGATCCAGGCTTTCGATTGCATCGAAGAGCGCGACCGCTTCGGCCGCCTTGTTCGACTGCAGCGGACCGATCAGGCGCAGGTGCAAATCGGGCAGCGCCTCGCGGCGCAGACGCCAACGCGCACGGGCCTCCTGCACACGGTTTTCACCGAATCTGCGCTGGCCAGCGGCGAGCATGGCCTCGACGCGCTCTTCCGGCTGTAGTTTGGATACCGCAGTAAGCGACACGCTTTCCGGCGCGCGCCCCGCCGCCTGCGCAGCGGCGGCGATGCGCTCGAGGACGGCGGCGCGGGCCACGGCAATATCGGATGCGATGCTCATGCGATCTCATCGAGTGCTAGCTTCGCTCGCTGCCCAGCTCAACCGCGAGGCAGGGGCGCCGCCGATCCCATCGCTGTTCTTCTTCACCGATCCGGAACGGACGCCGGATCCGGTGGCCGTAGCGCGGCGGCTGCCGCGCGGGAGCGCCGTGGTTTATCGTCATTTCGGCGATTCCCAACGCTTCCGGATCGCACGCCGGCTGAGCGCCGTCTGCCGGTCGCGCGGCCTCGCCTTGCTGATCGGCGCCGATGTCGAGCTCGCGCGGCGCTGCCGCGCCGATGGCGTGCATTGGCCGGAGCATCTCATGCCAAGGCAGCGCGGTGCGGAGTTTCGCTTCGTCACCGCCGCAGCGCACAGCGCCGCCGCCGTCAGCGCCGCCGCAACGGCTCGGCTCGACGCCTGTGTGTTGAGCCCAGTATTTGCCACCATGAGCCGATCGGCGCGCAGCCCGCTGGGGCTGTTCCACGCCAGCCAAATCGCGCGCGCCTCCGCGATCCCGGTCATTGCCTTGGGCGGCGTGCGAGGACGGCGTGCGCCAAGGCTGGCTGGGCGCGGTTTTGCTGGACTGGCTGCGGTGGACGCCTTGGCGCCGGTTTAGAAGCGGAACGCCGACTCGATCCGCACGTCAGCGCGCGGCTCTTCCTGTTGTGGGGTGGCAACCGCACCAGGGGCCGGCGTCGTCTCCAGGTTCAACTCGCCGCCGACGCTGATGTTCGGCGTGAACTGATAGAATGCGCCGACCGATGTCTGGTCGCCGCGGCCGTCGGGCAGGCGCTCGATTCGTTGCGCCTCGCGAACATCGACGGTGATGCCCCAGCGCTGATTCAGCGTCCAGGCCGGCGCGAGCCGGTCATTCTCGGCTTGGCCGGTAATTGTTTCGGTGACGCCGTTCGATGTCGTAAACCGCTGATACCAGGGCACGCCGGAACTGGTTGTTTCCACTGTAGGAGCCGCCGCGGCCTGGTTGTCCTGGGCGTGCGCGACGCCAGTCGTCGCCAGAACGGCGACGCCCGCGATCAGCCATGCAGACGCCCGAGACACGAATCTACCCCTCAGCACTTGGCCCGTAGCCCATGAATATAACGCAGGTCGACCTGATCCGCAGTGAACTTTAGGACACAGCGCCGGCGAATATTGCGGCAAAACCTAGGCGGAACATGTGGATAAACCAATAAGGCGAGGCCGCGCCACAACATAGCCAGCATCGCAGTGGACCCCCTGGCCCAGTCCCGGGCCCATGATATACGGGCGGCTGGCGCGGCGGGGATTGCGCGGGCGGCGGTGGAGGAATGGCGAAATGAGTCAGCTTGGGCGGACACTCTTCAAGGGTGCGATTTTCATGATCGCAGCCCTGTCGCTTTCCGCCTGCTCGTTGTTCCGCGGCGACGACGACCGTCAAGGCGCCCGCGCCGATCGCGGAGACATTGAAGCCGGCATCGGCGTCAACGCCTATCTGTGGCGTGCGTCGCTCGACACGCTGAACTTCATGCCGCTGGCCTCGGCCGATCCGTTCGGCGGCGTGATCATCACCGACTGGTACTCGGCTCCGACCACGCCGAACGAGCGCTTCAAGGCTACGGTCTATATCCTCGATACGCGCTTGCGCGCCGATGCGCTGAATGTCTCGATCTTCCGCCAGACCAATACCAATGGTCAGTGGGGCGATGCCTCGGTCGATCCCGACACCGAGATCCAGATCGAGAACCAGATCCTGGCGCGCGCCCGCGAACTGCGACTTAGCAACGTCCGCTAGACACACCGAGCGTTTGCCGTCACCAAAACGCTCCGGAGCCAGGGGCGTGATCACCGATGTCGTCCAGGTACAACCACCGCGAAGTCGAGCCGAAGTGGCGTGAACGCTGGGCCGCTGCCGGAATCGATCGCGCGCTCTCGCCCGACGCCGCCAAGGGCAAGAAGAAAGCGTACGTGCTGGAGATGTTCCCCTATCCGTCGGGGCGCATCCATGTCGGCCACTCGCGGAATTACACGATGGGCGACGTCATTGCCCGCTTCCGCCGCGCCAACGGCTACAACGTGCTGCACCCGATGGGCTGGGACGCCTTCGGCCTGCCGGCCGAGAACGCCGCCATGGAACGCGGCATCCACCCCAAGGGCTGGACCTACGACAACATCGCGGCGATGCGCGAGCAGTTGAAACTGCTCGGCCTGGCGATCGATTGGTCACGCGAGATCGCGACTTGCGATCCCGCTTATTACAAGCACCAGCAAGCGATGTTTCTTGCGTTCTGGAGACGGGGGCTCGTCTACCGCAAGAAGCAGAAAGTGAACTGGGACCCCGTCGACAACACTGTGCTCGCCAACGAACAGGTGGTCGACGGCAAGGGCTGGCGCTCCGGCGCGCCGGTCGAAACGCGCGAACTCGAACAATGGATGTTCAAGGTCACGGCCTATGCCGAGGACTTGCTGGCGGCGCTCGATGAGCTTGCACGGTGGCCTGACAAAGTTCGGCTGATGCAATCGAACTGGATCGGCAAGAGCGCGGGCGCCCGACTGAGGTTCGAGATCGTCGACAAGGATGCGAGCGGCGCAAGCGGCGAGCATTTCATCGAAGTGTTCACGACACGGCCGGATACGCTGTTCGGGGCCAGCTTCGTCGCGCTGGCGCCCGACCATCCGCTGGTGAAGCAGGCTGCTATCGAAAATGCCGACGTCGCCGATTTCATCACCAGCGCCGGGCAATTGGGCACCAGCGAAGCCGACATCGAGAAGGCCGAGAAATTCGGCGTTCCGCTTGGCCTCCACGTCAAGCACCCGTTCGATCCCGATTGGCGCTTGCCGGTCTGGGCGGCGAATTTCGTGCTCTCGACGTACGGCACCGGCGCCATTTTCGGTTCGCCCGCCGGCGATCAGCGCGACCTCGAGTTCGCCAACAAGTACAAGCTGCCGTTCAAGCCGGTGGTGCTGCCTCCGGGCGCGGATCCGAATACGCACCTCATCACCGACAAAGCCTACACCGAGCACGGCACGATCTATAATTCGCGGTTCCTGGACGGCCTGTCGACGGCCGATGCGATCAAGCGCGCCATTGACGAACTCGTAAAGCTCGGCGCGGGAGAAGCGACGACGCAATGGCGCCTGCGCGACTGGGGGGTGTCACGCCAGCGTTATTGGGGCTGCCCTATTCCGGCGATCCATTGCGGCGAATGTGGCGTCGTGCCGGCGCCGGAGCAGGACCTGCCAATCGCGCTGCCGGAGGACGTGACTTTCGACAAGCCGGGCAACCCGCTCGTGCATCACCCGACCTGGAAGCACGTGAAGTGCCCGCAGTGCAACCGCAACGCCGAACGCGAAACCGATACGCTCGACACGTTCGTGGATTCGAGCTGGTACTTCGCGCGCTTCACCGATCCGCACAACGAGAACGCGCCGTTCGACAAGCAGCTCGCCGGCTATTGGCTGCCGGTCGATCAGTACGTGGGCGGCGTCGAGCATGCGGTGCTGCATTTGCTCTATGCGCGCTTCTTCACCCGCGGCATGCGCGACTGCGGCTTTCTCGACGGCCCCGCCGATGGCGAACCCTTCGCGAGCTTGTTCACGCAGGGCATGGTCGTGCACGAGACCTATAAATCCGCCTCAGGCGCCTGGCTCCTGCCCGAAGAGACGGAGCTAAGAGACGGCGAGCGCATCGAGTTGGCGAGCGGCAGAGCCGTCGAAGTCGGCCCCGTCGAGAAGATGTCGAAGTCGAAGAAGAACGTCGTCGATCTCGATGCCTTCGTGAAGGATTATGGCGCCGACGTTGCGCGCTGGTTCGTGCTCTCCGACTCCCCGCCCGAACGCGACGTCGAATGGACGGCCGGCGGCGTCAAAGGCGCCTGGGGTTTCGTGCAGCGGGTGTGGACGCTGACGGAGGCGCACGGAAAGTCCGCGCCAAAGCCCGACGCGAAAGCGCCGCCTTCCGCAAACGAAGGCGAGGCCCTGGCACTGCGGCAGCTCGCCCATCGCGCGATCCAGCATGTCACCGACGACATCGAACACTTCCGATTCAACGTCGCGGTGGCGAAGTGCTACGAACTCGTGAACGGGATCGCCAAACTGAAGGGCGAGGACGACGGCGCCGTGTTCGCGCGCGGCGAAGCGCTGCGCATCCTGACACAACTGATCTCCCCTTTCATGCCGCACCTGGCCGAAGAATGTTGGGAGCAGTTGGGCGGACAAGGCCTTGTCGCCATTGCGCCCTGGCCGCGCGCCGATGCGGCGCTGGCCGCACGCACGACGGTTACGCTGCCGATCCAGGTCAACGGCAAGAAGCGCGCCGAAATCGAGGCGCCGAAGGGCGCGGCGGAAGCCGATGTGCGCGAGCTGGCGTTGCAGCACGCCGCCGTCAAGCCGTTCCTCGAGGGCGTCACTGTCCGCCGCGTTGTTGTCGTCACCGACCGCATCGTCAACATCGTCGCCAACTAGCCGCCGGGGCATCCGACCGTGCAGATCAAGGGCGCAGCGATCCGACGCTTCCTCGACAAGCCGGACAAGACCGTTCGCGCCGTGCTGCTTTACGGACCCAACGAGAGCTTCAGCCACGAAGCGGCGCAGAGACTGGCGGCGTGGGCTCTGGGCAGTTGCGACGATCCATACGCGATCACCAAGCTCAGCGACGCCGAGATCAAGAACGACAGCGCCCGCTTGGCCGACGCGCTGGCGGCGCAATCGCTGTTGGGCGGCCCGACCATCGTCTGGGTGCGGCTCACCGGCAAGGCGGCCGACGACGCTGTTCTGAGCGCGCTCGCGTCGATAGAGCGCGGCGAGCCCGGCGGCTTTCTTATCGTCGAAGCCGGCGACATCGCCGGCACAGCCGAACTGGTGAAGAAGTTCACTGCAGCGGCGGGCGCGGCGGCGATCGCCTTCTACGAAGAGAGCGACGCCGAACGGGCGGCCTTCGCCAAAACGCTGGCCGGAGAGCTTGGCGTCACTTTCGATCGCGACGGCGAGAACGCTTTTCTCACGGCGCTGCCTGGCGACCGCGGCCTAGCGCGGCAGGAAATCGAGAAGCTTGCGCTCTATGCGCACGACCTCGGACGCGCAGTGGGCGCCAACGACATCGAGGCGCTGCTGGCGAGCGAGGCGGAGAGCGCGCTCGACGCGGCAAGCCTCGCCGCGGCTCAGGGTAAAGCGGCGCACGCGGTGGAATCCCTGGCCCGGATCGATGCGCTCTCGGGCGTCTCCGCACTGCGGGCGCTGCTGCGCCGGCTGCACCAATTGCGCGATGCGCGTGCGCTGATCGACCAGGGCGCCAGCGCCGAAGACGCCGTGGCCAAGCTCCGTCCGCCGGTGTTCTGGAAGGAGCGCGACGCCGTGGCTTCGCAAGCGCGCGTCTGGACGGCGAAGAAACTCGCCGCCGCCTTTGACCTGCTCTGGCATGCGGAATTGCGGTCGAAGACCGCGGGCGCGCCGCAGGAACTGATCGCCGCGGACGCTTATCGAAGCGTGGCAAAGTTGGTGGGAGGCTGAGCCAGGCGACGGAATTTGTGGCTGGTGTCGACATCCGCGCTGGCGCGCGACGCTCACCGCGGCTCTTGGCCGATGGTCAGATCCGTCTTGGCCTCGACTGGACGCGCAGATAGGCTTGCCCACTGGGGAGTGGGCCATGAACATCAATCGCAGGCTTGTGCTGGGCGCCGGTGCAGCGGCGATCGCCGTGAGCGGCGCAAGCGCGGCGGCGGCAACGCGTAGCAGCGGCGGCGGCCGCGCCCAGCGCTCCGCACTTTCGGCGCTTTCCCGCTACGTCGCGCAGCACCGCGCCGATTGGGGCCTGCCAGGCATGATCGTGTGCGTCGTCGACCGCGACGGCTTCAGCGGTTTCATCTCCTCTGGTTACGCCAATGTGGAACGACGTACGCCTGTCGGACCGGATCACCTGTTCCAGATCGGTTCGATCAGCAAAGTGTTCACGGCGCTGGCGCTGCATTCGTTGCACCAAGAGGGAAAGCTCGCGCCGAGCGCGCGTGTGCGGGATGTTTTCGACGATATCCGCATCGCCGATGGCGGCGCGATCACGATGCAGCACCTGCTCAATCATACCTCCGGCCTGCCCGGCAACGCGCCGGTGTTGGCGGAAGGCGGTTTGTGGAGCGCCTTTGCGCCGGGCGTCCACTGGCACTACAGCAACACGGGCTACGAGTTGATTTCACGCGCCATCGCCAAGGCCGACGGACAACTGTTTCAGCAAGTCGTCGAAGACCGGGTGTTGGCGCCGCTGACGATGACGAATTCGCGCGCAGCGATTTCCAGCGGCGATCGCGCGCGCCATGCGCAGGGTTACGAATTGTTGCGCGCCGACCGGCCGGCGTTCCGGCCCGGGCCGATTGCGCCGGCGGCTTGGGTGAATGTCGAAAGCGGCGCCGGCAACATCACCGCCACCGCCGGCGACGTGATCAAGTTCTTGCACTTTCTGCTGGGCCTCGCTGCCGGCCGCGGCGGCCCGGTGCTTTCGGACGCGAGCGCCGCCGCGTTCATGGCCGAGGCGGCCGACGCGCCCGGCTGGGCCACGGGCGCCAAATACGGCAACGGACTTGCGCGGCTTATTATTGGCGAGCGCAACTATCTGCACCACACCGGGGGCATGGTGTCGTTCTCTTCGGCAATACACGCCGACCCGGAGGCCGGCGTCGCCGCGTTCGCGTCGACGAACATCGGCGTCAGTCTCGGCTATCGCCCCCGCGATGTGACCTTGCATGCCTGCAACTTGTTCCGCAGCGTGCGCGAAGGCGCAGCGCCGCCCTCGCCTCCGCCGACCCGGCCGCGAGTGGCTGAGCCGGCGAAATTCGCCGGTTCGTATCGCGCTGCCTCCGGTGAGGCGTTCGAGATCGTCGCCGCCGGCGCCGATCAGATAGCGATGCGCGATGCCGGCGGCGACAGCCGCATGCAGGCGATAGGCGGGCCGTTCTTCGTTTGCGAAAACGCGCGCTTCGCCGCGACCGGGCTCTTGTTCGAGTTGGAGCAGGAAGAGGTCGTTCGCGCCTGGGCGGACGATGTCGAGTTCTTGCGGGCGCCGAGCAGCGCCTATCAAGCGCCGCCGGGCGCCGAGCTGCAACGCCTCGCCGGAATCTATGACAGCGACGACAAATGGTGGGGGCCGCTCTGGATCATCGCACGCTCCGGCAAGCTTTGGCTCAACAACGCCGAACCGCTGACGCTACTGGACGACGGCTCATTCCGCGTTGGCGCGGAGGATTGGTCGCCGGAGCGGATCCGCTTCCGGGGCTTCGTCGGCGGCCGGCCCACCGGGCTTTCGCTCTCCGGCGCGCCCTTCGTGCGCCGGTTCAGCTAAAGCGGCGCAAATCATTGGCTTGATCGTCTCGTCGCGCGCCGCTAGCCACAGCAAGCGCCAGCAAGGGAGCCAAGCATGGAAACGACCAAGAGCGGCGGCATTCCATTCTGGCTGCTTATGCTGGCAGGTTTCGCGATCGGGCTCGGCGCAGGGCTGTGGGTCAATCTCAACGTCGGAGCCGATACGCCCTGGGTCGAACAGGTGACCTCCAACGTCACCGGGCCGATCGGCCAGATCTTCCTCGGCCTGCTGTTCATGCTGGTGTTGCCGCTGTTGTTTTCGGCGATCATTGTCGGCGTCGCCGAGATGGGCGACCTCGGCGCGCTCGGGCGCATCGGCTGGAAGACTCTGCTGATGACGGTGGTGATCTCCACCATCGCCGTGCTGATCGGCCTCGGGCTGGTGAACGCGCTGCGCCCCGGAGATGGCGTCGATGCGGCGATCGCGCAGCAATTGCTGGCCCAGTACGCCGAAGGCGCACAGGGCATCGTCGAGAACGCACCGGAGGAGGTGAACCTCGGACAATTCTTCCTCGACCTCGTACCGCGCAATGTGTTCGGCGCCGCGGCGGACAACCAAGTGCTGCCGTTCATGGTGTTTTCCGTGTTCTTCGGCATCGGCCTGGTGATGGTGAAGAGCCGCGCTACGGATCAGTTGCAGCTGGCGATCACCGGCATTTTCGAAGTGATGATGCGGCTGCTTCGTGTCGTCATCGGGCTGGCGCCGATCGCCATCGCCTGTCTGATGTTCAATCTCGCTGCCCTGTTCGGCTGGGACTTGCTGGCGCGGCTCGCCGCCTTCGTCGGCGTCGCCGTCGGGGCCATGGCGATCCACATGTTCGTGGTCTATCCGCTGGTGGTGATGCTGCTCGGCGGCAAGAACCCGTTCGCGTTCTTCGCCCAAATCCGCGAACCCATGGTGGTCGCATTCTCGACCGCGTCCTCGAACGCGACATTGCCGATTTCACTGCGGGCCGCGGAAACCGAGCTGAAGCTGCCGCGCAAGATCGCGCGCTTCGTGCTCACCGTGGGCGCCACCGCCAATCAAAATGGAACGGCGCTGTTCGAAGGCGTCACCGTGCTGTTCCTGGCGCAGTTCTTCGGCATCGAACTTTCGATGACCCAACAGGTCGTCGTCATGCTCGTCTGCATTCTGGGCGGCATCGGCACTGCCGGGGTGCCGGCCGGATCGCTTCCGGTGATCGCGATGATCCTCGCCATGGTCGGCGTGCCGGCGGAAGGCATCGGCCTGATCCTCGGCGTCGACCGCTTCCTCGACATGTGCCGTACGACGCTTAACGTCACCGGCGATCTGGTGATCGCAACCGTCGTTTCACGCGGCGAGCAAGATCCGGTAACGACGCCGGCGGATGAACCAGCGGCCGTGGCGACGAACTAGCTCCTCTCCGAAAGCCCGTCATTGACACCGGCGTCTCCATCTTGGCGGCGCCGGGGCCGCTCAACGCGCCGCGCGCCCTGCCCGGATCAGCGCCTCGGCCCCCCGGTCAAGGGTCTCGTCGCGCTTGGCGAAACACAGCCGCACGAGCGCCGGGGCGCCAGGCAAAGCGTAGAAGGCGGAGAAGGGAATCGTCGCGACTCCGTAATCGACGGCGTGGCGCGCGAAGGCCTCGTCACTCATCGCGATGCCGGAAGCCGGCAAATCGATGCTGACGAAATAGGCGCCGTGCGCGGGCAGGGTGGCGAAGCCCTCCCCTGCGAGCGCGCGCACCAGCCGATCGCGCGAATGCTGAAACCCTGCGCTCATCTCGTCGAAATAGGCGCGCGGCTTGGAGAGGGCGTACGTCACCGCGCGCTGCAAGTTCGGCGGCGTCGTGAAGGTCAGAAACTGATGCGCCTTGGCGAACTGATCCATCAGCTCCGGCGCGCCGCAGGCAAAACCCACTTTCCAGCCCGTCAACGAAAACATCTTGCCGGCAGAACCGATCTTCAGCGTGTGGTCGCGCATCATCTCCAGCATCGAAATATGTCTCGCGCCATCGAACAGCACATGCTCCCACACTTCGTCGCTGACGCAGATTGCGTTGTGTGCGCGGCATAGCCCGGCAAGCATGTCGAGTTCCGCCCGGCTCGTGACGCTGGCGCTCGGATTGAGCGGCGTATTGAGGACGACGACGCGGGTCTTCGCGCTAAAGGCGGCGGCGAGCGTCTCGCGCTCCAAGCGCCAGTGCGGCGGGTGCAGCCGCACAATGCGCGGCACGCCCCCTGCCCGGCGCACCATCGGCACATAGGCGTCGTAGAGCGGTTCGAAGACGATAACTTCGTCGCCGGGTTCGATGAACGCCAGCAGCGCCGCGGCAATCGCTTCGGTGGCGCCCGAGGTGATGGTGATTTCGCGCTGCCAGTCGAGGTCGACGTTTTGCTGAACACGATAGTGCGCGGCGACGGCCTGGCGGAGTTCAGGCAGGCCGCGCATGGAGGGATATTGGTTCGGGCCTTCAAGCGTTGCGCGCGCTGCCGCTTCCAGGATGTCGCGCGGGCCGTCCTCTTCGGGGAAACCCTGGCCCAGATTCACCGCACCCCGTTCGGCGGCGAGGCGTGACATCACTTCGAACACGGTCGTGCCTAGCGACGCGTAGACACTGTTCACAATTCGTCCTCCCAGCAGACACGGCTTGCATCCAAGCGGGGTGCGGCAAGCGTCCTCTCATGCGGAGGCAATGGATGAAACACCTAATTCTCGCCGCGGCGGCGATGCTTGCCGCGATCGCTCCTGCTGCAGCGCAAAATCGCCCATTCGATCCGCGTGAGTATCAAGATCGCCATATCGGCGAACCGACACAAATTCTGGTGCTGGCGACTCCTCATCTCAGCGCCGCGCCCGACACGTTCGACCCCGCAGTGCTGGAACCCCTGCTGCAGCGGCTCGAGGCGTTTGACCCCGACGCCATCGCCATCGAAGCGCTGCCGGGGCGCAGCATCGAGCAGATGTGGACGTTCCGCGAAAGCTATCCGCAAATGGCGCAGCAATACGGCGGTAGAGCCATGGCGCTTGCCGGCATCTCGCGCGGACTGCTGGGCATGGACATGGCGCAGGCGGATGCGGAGATCCGCCGTACGCTCGCGACATGGCCCGCCTCGCCCACGCCGGCGCAACGCCGACGGCTCGCGGCGCTGTTCATCGCCGCGGGCGATCCTTCCTCGGCGCTGGTGCAATGGCAGCGGCTGGATCCGGCCGAGCGTGTGGCTGACGACAGTGTTTCGCGGCTGCTGGCCGAGCAGCTCGCAGCATACGAAGCGCCGGCGCGGCGCAACGAGAATCACCTCATTGCATCCCGCCTCGCCGCTCGTCTCGGCCACGAGCGCGTCCATCCGACGGACGATCAAAGCGACGATGTCGTTCCCGACTTCGAACCGAACATGACGGCGTTCATGGCCGAGCCATGGTTCGCGGCATTGATGGAAGATCCCGGTTTCACGCCATTACGCGAAGCGCCGCAGCATTTGACGTCAGCCGACGAGGCGCTCGCGACCTATCGCATGCTCAACGGACCACGGGCAGGCCGCACCGACGCCAACGGCCAATGGCTCAACATGATCAATCGGCCCAGTCCCGGCGATGTCGGCCGTGCTCGCGTCGCCGCGTGGGAGGTGCGCAATCTGCGCATGGCCGCAAACATACGCGAAGTCGCGGCGCTACATCCCGGCGGGCGCATTCTCGTCATCACCGGTTCGGCGCACAAGCCGTGGCTCGACGCCTATCTCTCGATGATGAGCGACGTTCGCATCGTCGATGCGGCGCGCGTGCTGCGCTAGAACCCGCCGCGCAGGCGCCGGATGACGTCGTCGAGCTGCTCAAGCGTCTTGTAGGAGATCTTCACCTCCCCTGCGCCGGCCTTGTCGTTGATCGTGACCTCGAGGCCGAGCGCGTTGGAGAGCGATTGCTCCAGCGCGCGGGTGTCGGCGCTCTTGGCGTCCGCGGACGACGAAGCGCGCGGTCCATGCTTCTCGTCCTTCGCCTGCTGCGCCAGGCGCTCGACGTCGCGCACGTTCAAGCCTTCGCTGATCGCCCGCTGCGCCAAACCGCGCGGATCGGGCGCGGTCAGGATGGCGCGCGCGTGGCCTGCCGAAAGGCGGCCGTCGCGCACCATTTCCTGCAGATCGTCGGGCAACGCCAACAGACGCAGCATGTTGGCGATGTGCGGGCGCGACTTGCCGACGGCGTCCGCAATCTCTTGCTGGGTGCGGCCGAAGCGATCGATCAGCGCCTGAAAGCCTTGGGCTTCTTCAAGCGGATTGAGGTCGGTGCGCTGCACGTTCTCGACGATGGCGATCTCGAGCACTTCAACTTCGTTGAGCTCGCGCACGACGGCAGGAATGGTGTGCAGGCCGGCGCGTTGCGCTGCGCGCCAGCGCCGCTCGCCGGCGACGATCTCGTATTGGCCGCCAGCGATCGGGCGCACGAGGATCGGCTGCAATACGCCATGCGTGCGGATCGAGTTGGCCAGTTCAGTCAGTTCACCGTCGTCAAAATGCTTGCGTGGTTGCTGCGGATTGCGCTGCACCAGATCGATCGGAATCGATCGCGGGCCGCTTTCGGCAGCGGCAGCTTGCGCGGGCGCGGGCGATGAAACCTGCGGCGCCGGCGCGGGCGGTTGCGGCGCGGCTTGCGCCACCGGCAGTTCGAACACATTGCGCGGCGGCTCGATCGGCGCGCGCTGCGGTTCTGGTTGCGCGGACGGAATAGACGTGTTGGCGGGTTTCGGTGTTTCGGTTCTCACCGGTTCGCCGAGCAGAGCAGAAAGGCCCCGGCCCAATCCTCGCGGTCGCAAATCGCTCATTTCGCCCTCGCCCTTTCGCCCGACCCGATTCGGTATGCTTAACAATTTGATCGGCAATCGTTGCCGGTGGGTAAAAATTTCCGGCCTGCAGCTATGCTGCGGCGCGCATCCGCTCGCGCTCGATCAGTTCTTTGGCAAGCTTGATGTAGGCTTTCGAACCGGTGGCGTTCTGATCGTAGATGATCGCGGGCAGGCCATGGCTCGGCGCCTCGCTGATGCGGACGTTCCGTGGGATCACGGTTTCGTAGACCTTGTCCGGGAAATGCGCCCTCACCTCTTGCGCAACTTGATCGCTGAGCGTGGTGCGTTTGTCGTACATGGTGAGTACGACGCCCTGGATGTCGAGCGTCGGATTGAGGTTCACCTTCACTGCATTGATGGTGGCCAGCAATTGCGCCAGTCCTTCGAGCGCAAAGTATTCCGTCTGCAGCGGCACCAGCACGCCATCGGCGCCGGTGAGCGCATTCACAGTCAGAACATTCAACGAGGGCGGGCAATCGACGAGAATGTAATCGATGCCCAGCGTGGATTCCGCGCGGAATTTTTCGATGGCGTTGCGCAGGAAGAATTGCGGCTGCGACTCGCCCATCAGCTCGCCTTCGACGCCGGACAAACGCGCGTCGCCTGGCGTGATGTACAAGTCGGGGACCTTGGTCGGCAGCACTGCTTTGGCAAGCGGCAATTGGCCGACGAGCACGTCATAGCTGGTGACGTTGCGGTCATGGGGGTGGATATCGAGGCCGGTCGAGGCGTTGCCCTGCGGATCGGTGTCGAAGATCAGCACGCCCTTCCCGGCAGCCGCCAATGCGGTGCCGAGATTTATGGCGGTGGTGGTCTTGCCTACGCCGCCCTTCTGGTTGGCGATCGCCAAAACGCGCATGTCCCTCGTCTCCTTCCAGAGCCCCTAGGGTCGCGCGGCAGCCTTCGTGACACGAACTATGCGGCCGCGCGGATCGCTAAGGCTCTCCAGCACGTCTGCCCGGTACGCCCCACCATTCAGGACGTCCTTCGCGGCGGCCAACTCGGCGTCAACGTCTGCGCCTTTATGGAAGAGCCCGATCGCGCCGCGATCTAGAATCGGCTTCGCATAGCCGATGAGTCGGTTCAAGGGCGCGAGGGCGCGGGCGGTAACCACATCGTACCGGCCGTCGCCGGCGCCAAAATCCTCGATCCTTTGGTTGAACACCTTGACCGGCAACGCGGCCTCCCCGGCCACCGCCCGCAGGAAGGCCGCCTTTTTTCCGGTAGATTCAACGAGGTGGATGACGGTATCGGGTTGCGCAGAGAGAAACGCGGCGATCACCAGGCCTGGAAAACCGGCGCCAGCGCCGAGGTCGACCCAGCGCTTCGCCTCTGGCGCGAATTTGATCAGCTGAGCGCTGTCGAGGGCGTGGCGGGACCAGAAGAGGTCCAGTTCCCGGGGGCCCACGAGGTTCATCCGATGGGACCACTCCTCCAGCAACCGGCGGTGGGTTTCGAGCCGGGCGAGTGTTTCACGGGGAACGGCGAGATCCAGGTCCCGCTGAAACTCGCCGGGCCCGTAAGGCATCACCACCGCCGAACCACAGGGAGCGCGGCGCCTCCGGCAACGCATGCTCGGCCGAAGGCCGCGCGCTCCAACCTCCAAATGCCGAGGCTCACGGGTGCGGCCCTGCTCCGCCATAAGCGGCGGTCAAGTATCGCGTGATCGGCTTGGGTTCATCCAGGAAGAAGACGCCGTCCATCTCCTTGGCGTCCGCTGGCGGCGTTGAACCTGCTGCAAGCACCAAGACTGGCATCGATTGGTGGTCTTCGCCGATGAGCGCGACGATGTCCGTGCGCGGCCGCGGATACGGCATCCGCTTCACCTCGATGTGCGTAGCCCAGTGCGGATTGGCGAGCAGCGCACCTTCCATGGTCGCACAGCTGGTGCAGAACCACGTCCCGTCCAGCGCAGCATCTTCAAACGGCGCCCGGATAATGAAAAGCGTATCGCGAGTTGGCTTCATGCACGTTTCCTGTTGTCGCGCTTCACGTACGCGAGCAAGGCGGTGAGCGCGCCGGCGGTGACGCCTTCGATGCGCGAGGCTTGGCCGAGCGTCACCGGACGGCCGGCGGCGAGCTTCTCGCGCACCTCGTGCGACAGGCCGCCGACGGCGGCGTAATCGAGCGCGGGATCGATGCGCAAATCTTCGTCGCGTTTGAAGGCCTCGACGTCGAGCGCCTGGCGCTCCAGGTAGCCGGAATACATGGCGTCGATCTCCAGCTGCTCGCGGGCTTGGCGCGAAAGCGAGCTCAGCTCAGGCCAGATCGCGACGATCTGGGCGAACGCGATCGATGGATATGCGAGCAGCTGCAGCGCGTCGCGGCGCTGGCCGTCTTGGTTGACCTTGAGGCCGCGCGTTTCGGCTTGCTGTGGCGTGAGATTGAGCGTGCGCGCTATTTTGCGCGCTTGCTCGATTTCCCGCATTTTATCGGCGAAACCACGCGCCCGCTCGCCGCCCACACAACCAAGCTCGATACCCCTCGGTGTCAGACGTTGGTCAGCATTATCGGCGCGAAGGCTCAGCCGATATTCGGCGCGCGACGTGAACATGCGATAGGGCTCGGTGACTCCGCGGGTCACGAGATCATCGATCATCACGCCGATGTACCCCTCCGCGCGCGTGATCTCGAACGGCGCTCCTCCTCCCGCCGCACGCGCTGCATTGAGTCCGGCGATCAGACCCTGCGCGGCGGCTTCCTCATAGCCTGTGGTGCCGTTGATCTGACCGGCCAGGTAGAGGCCCCCGATGCGCTTGGTCTCCAGCGTGGGCAGCAGCTCGCGCGGATCGACGTAATCGTACTCGATAGCATAGGCGTGGCGCTTGATGACGGCGTTCTCGAGCCCGGCGATGGTGCGGATGAAGCGCTCCTGCACATCCTCCGGCAACGACGTGCTGATGCCGTTTGGATAGACGGTGTCGTCGTCTAGCCCTTCCGGTTCGAGGAAAATCTGATGCGCGTTCTTCTCCGCGAAGCGCACGACCTTGTCTTCGATCGACGGGCAATAGCGCGGCCCTCGTCCGCTGATCGCGCCCGAGTAGACGGCGCTCTTGCCGAGTGACTCTTCGATGATGCGATGCGTTTCAGCGTTCGTGTGGGTGATCCCGCACGGAATCTGCGGGTTGGTGATCTTCTCGGTCAGGAACGAGAACGGCGACGGCTCATCGTCGGCGTACTGCTTTTCGAGCGAGGCCCAGTCGATCGAGCTGGACTGGAGCCGCGCCGGCGTGCCGGTCTTCAGCCGCCCCATCGCAAAACCGGCGCCGTACAGGCGATCCGAGAGCCCTATCGCCGGCGCCTCGCCGTGACGGCCAGCGGGAATGCGCTTATCGCCAATATGGATGACGCCCTTCAGGAAGGTGCCGGTGGTGAGAACGATCCGCTCAGCTAGGTACTCTTCCCCATTCTCCGTTCGCACCCCCACTACCTTCGTCATCCCGGGCGAGCGGAGCGAGACCCGGGACCCAGGCGCCTCAAGCTCCGTCGTTTGCTCCTGGGTTCCGGGTTCGGCCTCCGGCCGCCCCGGAATGACGACGGTGGTCAGGTCCTCGACGGCAGCAGCGATGATCGTGAGATTGGCCTGCGCCATCAGCGCCGCCTGCATGGCCTGGCGATAGAGTTTACGGTCGGACTGCGCCCTAGGGCCGCGGACAGCCGGGCCCTTGGACCGGTTGAGCAGCCGAAACTGGATGCCGGCGGCGTCGGCGACACGGCCCATCAACCCGTCCAGCGCATCGATCTCGCGGACCAAATGCCCCTTGCCCAGCCCGCCAATGGCCGGGTTGCAGCTCATCTCGCCTATGGTTTCAAGCTTGTGGGTCAAGAGCAGCGTGCGCGCGCCAAGACGAGCAGCAGCCGCCGCGGCCTCACAGCCAGCATGGCCGCCGCCGATGACGATGACGTCGAAAGAGCGCTCAGAACTCATGTGCTGGGGCTACATATAGGAGGCGTGCGGGCGCGTCACGAACCCACACGCACCACCCATTCCCGGGACTTCGCGCAGCGAAGAGCCCGGGACCCACAACCGCGACTGTTCGCCGTTCGCGCGTCGCCGTTCAGCAATCGTGTCTATGGGTCCCGGACTGCGCTTCGCGCATCCGGGAATGGGTGAGCGTGTGCGTGCGCTTCACGTGCAATCCGCTAATTTTGGTTCACCAGTTTCGCGTGAAACCCGCGCCAAACGTGGGTTTTTGCGCGATTCATTTGCCGATGCAGAAGCTCGAGAAAATCTCGTCGAGCAAGTCTTCAACGTCGATGCGTCCGGTCAAACGCCCGATCTGATCAGCGGCGACACGCACGTCCTCCGCCGCCAGTTCCGCGCCGGAATCGAGCGCCGGGATTGCGCGCAAGAGCGCTGCCCGCGCCTGTTCCACCAGGCGCCGATGGCGGGCGCGGGTAAGCACCGGCGCCTCTCCGCGGCCGAGCGCTTCCACGACTCGCGCCGCGATCAGCGCCTCCAGCTCAGACATGCCTTGGCCGGTCTTGGCGGACACCGTCAGGTGACCCGACTCGCCGGTCAGATCGGCTTTGGATTTCACCACCAGGTCGCTCTCGCCCAGAGCAGTCAGCAGGGCGGGCACGGTGGCGTTGTCCGCTTCGACCACGCCGATCCGCAGGTCGGCCTCCTCCGCCCGCGCAAGCGCGCGGCGGACACCCTCTGCCTCGATCGCGTCGGCGGCTTCGCGGAGACCCGCAGTATCGGCGATCCAGACCGGATAACCGGCCAGCACCAGACGGACCTCGACGACATCTCGGGTCGTGCCGGGCAAATCGCTGACGATGGCAGCCTCGCGCCGGGCCAACGCGTTCAGCAAGCTCGATTTGCCGGCGTTAGGCGGGCCGATAATGGCGATGCGGAAGCCGTCGCGGATGCGCTCGCCACGGTGGGCATCATCGAGGTGCCGGCCCATGTCGTCGGCCAGAGCCTGGAGGATTGGCCCGGCCCGCTGCGCCAGCGCGCCGGGCAAGTCCTCGTCCGGAAAATCGATCTCTGCTTCGATCAAGGCCGCCGCCTCGATCAGGCGTCCGCGCCAGCCTTCGTAGACTGCGCTCAGCGCCCCGCGGCGCTGGCGGAGGGCCTGGCGGCGCTGGCCTTCGGTTTCGGCGTCCACCAGGTCTGCGAGGCCTTCAGCTTCGGCAAGGTCGAGCTTGCCGTTCTCGAAGGCGCGGCGGGTGTATTCGCCCGGCTCGGCTGGCCGCACGCCAGCCTGGCTCAAGGCCGCGTCGATGATCGCGGCGATGACAGCCGGGCCGCCGTGGATGTGCAGTTCGGCGACGTCTTCGCCGGTGAAGCTGTGAGGTCCGGGAAACCAGAGCGCCAAGCCATCATCGAGGGAGATCCCTGTGCGCGGGTCACAGAAAGCTTCGCGCGCCGCCATGCGCGGCGGGGGCAAGTCGCGCGCCGTCAGCGCCTGAAGCGTCGCGCCGGCGGCCGGCCCGCTGAGCCGGATCACGGCGACCCCGGCGCGGCCAGCGCCGGACGCCAGCGCAACGATGGTGTCCGGTTTCATGTGAAAACAGCTAAGGCGTGTTTAGGGCTTTTCACGTGAAGCGGCATTGGCCGCGGCGGCGACGCCGGAGGTCATCAGCTTCACGAAAGCGTCCTGTGCCTGCGTGCCGACGCTCATCCATGAGCTCATCAAGCCTTCGCCGCTCATGAGTTTCAGGTTGGCGTCCATGCGCTTTCCCATCTCGGCAACGAGCTGTTCGTTGATTGGGGTGACGTCAGGCAGACCCATGAAGCGGCGCGCTTCCTCCGGCGAGCATTCGACATTGACGGTGAACTTCATGGCTCAAATTCCTGACGTGCGGTTGGCTGTCCGCGGTCTATAACGCGGCCCAGCGCGGCGGGACAGCTTAGGAGATCGGCGCATGGGCGATTGGACCAACATCAAGGGCAAGGACGGCGAGTTCCGGGCGTACGTGGCCAAGCCCTCCGGTCAGGCCAAGGGCACGGTGGTGGTCATCCAGGAGATATTCGGCGTCAACGCCGTGATGCGCGGCAAGTGCGATTGGCTCGCTGAGGGAGGCTTCTGGGCGGTGGCGCCGGACCTGTTCTGGCGGATCAAGCCCGGCATCGAGCTGACCGATCAAACCGATGGCGAATGGAAGCAGGCTATCGATCATATGAACGCGCTCGACAAGAACGCCGCTGTCGAAGACGTGCAGGCCACAATGACCGCCGTGCGCGGCTGGGGCGCAAAGAAGGTCGGTTGCCTGGGCTATTGCATGGGCGGCTACATCGCCTTCCTGTCGGCCTGCAGGACCGATACGGACGCCAGCGTTTGCTACCATGGCGGCGGCATCCATACCGCCCTCGGCGAAGCCGGCGCGATCAAGAAGCCGGTGCTGCTGCACAACCCGATGAAAGACAGCTTCATTCCCGTCGCGGCGCTCAACACCATCCGCGAGACTTTGGCGTCCAACCCGCTGGTGACGATCTACGAATATGCCGAGCAGGATCACGCCTTCACGCGCGAAGGCGGCAAGCACTATGACGAGGCGGCGAAGCAATTGGCCGATGGGCGCACGATCGCGTTCTTGAATCAGAATCTCGCATGAGGCGGGTGTTGATCGCGGCGACATTGGCGATGGCGGCATGCGAAGCGACGCCAGCGCGTACAGAACCGACGGTCGCGCCGCCTGGCGACCTGCCCGCCTTTTTCGATTGTCTGCGCGAACAAGGCTTGGCCGCCGTGTCCGCGCACCGCGGCGGACCAGCGCCCGGCTACGCCGAAAATGCGATCCCGACATTCGAGCATACGCGCAGCGTTGCCCCCGGCGTATTTCTCGAAGTCGACGTTTCAGAGACGGCCGACGGGGTGCTTGTGCTCATGCATGACGACCGCGCGGAGCGGACCACGACCGGCTCTGGGGCGATCGAAGCCCTCGATATGGAGCAGCTGCTGGCGTTTCAGCTCGAGGATGAGCGCGGCCGCCCGGTCGATGCACGCGTGCCCACATTGGCGGAAGCGCTCGAATGGGCGGATGGCAGGGCGGTGCTCGAACTCGATATCAAACGCGGCGTGGCCTATGAAGACGTGATCCGCGCGGTCGATGCCGCCGGAGCGATGGGCCGCGTCGTGTTCGTCACCTACAGTGTCGACGGCGCCGCGCGGCTCGCGCGCCTGGCGCCGCAGGCGATCATCTACACGACGATCTCCGACGCGCGCGAGCTGGCGGCGCTGGAACGGCGCGGCGTTGAGCTCAATCGCGTCGTCGCCTGGGTTGGGTCCGATGCACCGCCGGCCGCGCTGGTCGAAGCACTGGCGGCGCGCAGCGTGGAAACCCGATTCGGCATGTTCGGCGAGGAGCGCGACTACAGTCATGCTGCCCGATCCGGCGCACAAATCATCGCCGTGGATGATCCGGCGGAAGCGGTACGCGATCTCGGCCCCGCCGATGATGACGGTGGTTACGTGGGCGGGCAATGCGCGGGCGATCCCGGACACACGTCGGGACAGAACGGGGCTGCGCAATGAAAGCAATTCGCATCGATGCGCACGGCGGACCGGAAGTGATGATGCTTGCCGAATTCCCGGCGCCCGCGCCTGGGGCGCATGAGGTTCGCGTGCGCCATCATGCGATCGGCGTGAACTTCATCGATACCTACCACCGCACCGGTTTGTACAAGATCGCGCTGCCGAGCGGACTGGGTCAGGAAGCGGCCGGGATCGTCGAGGCGGTCGGCGAAGACGTGGAGCGCTTCAAGAGTGGCGATCGTATTGCCTACGCAAGCGGACCCATCGGCGCCTATGCAGAAGCTCATGTCGTCGATGAGCGCCGCGCGGTGAAGCTGCCGGAAGCGATCCCGTTCGATATCGCTGCAGCATCGCTGCTGAAGGGCATGACTGCGCGTTATCTTTTGCGCAAGACGTTTCGCGTGGAACGTAGCCACACGATCGTAGTGCACGCGGCCGCCGGCGGCGTCGGCCAAATTCTTGTACAATGGGGCAGACATCTGGGCGCACACGTGATCGCCACTGTCGGCAGCGAAGCAAAGGCGCAGATTGCGCGCGATCTTGGCGCTGACGACGTGCTCGTGCTTGGGCGCGACGATGTCGTCAAACGCGTGCGCGAGATCACCGATGGCGGCGCGGATGTTGTGTACGATGGCGTCGGCAAGGACACATGGGAGGCTTCGCTCGACAGCTTGAAGCCCCTCGGCATGATGGTCAGCTACGGCAACGCGTCCGGCACGGTGGCGCCGATCAGTCCGCTGTTGCTGGCGCAGAAAGGATCGCTGTTCTTGACGCGGCCGACCCTCGGTCACTATGTGGCGACGCCAGAGATGCTCGATGAGACGGCGCGAGATTTGTTCGACGTGATCGAGCAGGGCGCGGTGAAGATTGCGCCGCCGGCGCGCTACGCATTGGCCGAAGCGGCGCAAGCGCACCGCGATCTCGAGGCGCGCAAGACAACGGGCAGCTTGATATTGACGCCGTGAACTACTTCACCGCCGCCGCGCGCTGGAAAGCCGGGCGCTGCCATAGCTTCTCGACGTAAGCTCGCACGCCGCTCGGAATGTCGCCCTCGATGCCGGCGAACTTCGCGCCGGTGACGATGTAAGAAACCGAGATGTCGGCAGCAGTGAAGCGGTCGGCGGCGATGTAGGGGTTGCCGCTCAAGCATTGCTCGACGAATTCGAGCCGCTTCACGATCGCGCTCTTCAGATAGCCGGCGGTCCAGTTCTGCTTCTGGTCATCGGGCGCCATGAAGCGCGTCGCGACAAGGGGATTGCCGTAGGCGGCGACGCCGGCTTCGCCGAAGAGCAGGAATTGCAGGTAAGCGGCGTAGCCCGGCTCATCTGGCTTCACCTCGAGATCGGTCGGACCGTACTTCGCCATGATGTAGATCATCATCGCCACGGATTCGATCATGCGCACATCACCGTCGACCATCGCAGGCACGGTGCGGAGCGGGTTCACCGTCTTGAACTCGTCGCTCGGTTTGAAGAACGAGGCTTCCGCCGTTTCGTAGGGCACGCCCATCTCTTCGCAAAGCCAGAGGACGCGCAGCGAACGCGCGCCTTGCGAGTGATAGATTTTGAGCATGGCGTCCCTCCGGCGTTGGAGTGACACTAGCGCCCGCTCGGCCCGTCGTCATCCTCGCCCTTGATGGGCGAGGTGGATCGCGTGCTCCGCACGCGAGACGGAGTGGGTGGCTTCGTAGGCGCGTCCAGATGGGACCGAGCTATCACCCACTCAGTCATCGCGCTATCGCGCGCTGACAGCTCGCCCATCAAGGGCGAGCAGGGCTCAATGCGATTGTCGTCGCCTTACGTATTCATGCTCTGGAAGAAGTCCTCGTTGTTTTTCGAGCTCTTCAGCTTGTCGAGCAGGAACTCGATCGCATCCTGCGTACCCATTGGACTCAGAATGCGCCGGAGCACGTACATCTTCTGCAGATGCTCTTTCGGCGTGATCAATTCGTCCTTGCGCGTGCCCGATTTCAGCACGTCGATGGCGGGGAAGATGCGGCGGTCGGCGACCTTGCGGTCGAGCTGGAGCTCGCTGTTGCCGGTGCCCTTGAACTCTTCGAAGATGACTTCGTCCATGCGCGAGCCGGTGTCGATGAGCGCCGTCGCGATGATAGTGAGCGAGCCGCCTTCTTCGAGATTGCGCGCCGCGCCAAAGAAGCGTTTCGGCCGCTGCAGCGCGTTGGCGTCGACGCCGCCGGTCAGCACTTTGCCGGAAGAGGGCACCACCGTGTTGTAGGCGCGACCCAAGCGCGTCACGGAGTCGAGCAGGATGACGACATCCTTGCCGTGCTCGGCCAGGCGCTTGGCTTTCTCGATTACCATTTCGGCCACGGCGACGTGACGGGTGGCCGGCTCGTCGAAGGTAGAGGAGATCACCTCGCCCTTCACGCTGCGTTGCATGTCGGTGACTTCTTCGGGGCGTTCGTCGATCAGCAGGACGATGAGAAACACTTCCGGATGGTTGGCCTCGATCGCCTTGGCGATGTTCTGCATGATGACGGTCTTGCCCGTGCGCGGCTGGGCGACGATCAGCGAACGTTGGCCCTTGCCGATCGGCGCGACGATATCGATGACGCGGCCGGTTTTGTCCTTGAGCGTCGGGTCCTCGATTTCCATCTTCAGCCGCTCGGTGGGGTAGAGCGGCGTCAGGTTGTCGAAATGGACCTTGTGGCGGACCCGCTCCGGGTCCTCGAAATTGATCGAGTTGACTTTGGTCAGCGCGAAATAACGTTCGCCGTCCTTCGGGGCTTTGATCTGGCCTTCGACGCTATCGCCGGTGCGCAGGCCGAATTTACGGATCTGCTGCGGCGAAACGTAAATATCGTCCGGGCCCGGCAGGTAATTCGATTGCGGCGAGCGCAGGAAGCCGAAGCCGTCTGAAAGAATCTCGACCACGCCGGCGCCGCCGATCTCGACGCCCCGGTCGGCCATCTGCTTCAGGATGGCGAAATACATGTCCTGCGTGCGCAGCGTATTGGCCCCCTCGATCTCGAGGGATTCGGCCAACTCGAGGATTTCGGCCGGCGGCTTGCGCTTGAGCTCCTGCAGGGTGAGCGAGGTGAGCTCTTCGATTGCTTGTTCGTCTGTCATAAAATTTTCTCGGTGGTCCCTTGCGTCCAGACGCAGGAAAGCGCCGGGAGGGACGTCAGATGGAAGGAGGTCCGGCGGTTAGGAGAAGTTGGCTTGCGCCGCCGTCGCGAGCATGCCGAAGCACGCCAGGACAGCCACACCACACCGGGCCGGGAGCGTCAAGCCGCTGAACGCCTCGAGCGTCCTTTAGGGTTCCAGCGTCGCCAGCAGAACCACGACAATGGCGACGAGGAAGGGGACTTCGCTCATGAGCCGCCAGTAACGTTCGGAATGGCGCCGTTGCCCAGAGGCGAGCTTGCGCCCCTGCGCAGATAGGTAGCCGTGGTAACCGGACAAGCCTAACACAAGCATAAATTTGGCCCAAAACCATGGCGGCACCGCCGCCATGAGCTCCGCGAGCGGGCGCGACCAATCGGCCACCAGGTACGTGGCCAACAGAAACACGCCGAACGCCCAGGACAGAACCAAGGCCGGCGACAAGATGATGATGCGGAGATTTCGCGCTGCCTTGAGCATCGTCTGCTCAAGCTCGCCGCCAGGCTGCGCTGAGGTAATGTAGGCGTAAAACCGCGGCAGCATGAGCAGGCCCGCCACCCATGCGATCACCGCAATGATGTGCAGGCCGCGCGCGAGATCGTAGCCGATCACGTGATCCATCAGCGCGCCTTCCCTTGTGCGCAGAGATTGAAGGCGGCCGGACAGAGCCGGGCGCCGGATTCGCTTTGCACCTTACCCGGAGCGTCGAGCGCGCGCTCGGCCAATTCCGACAGCGCGTCGATGAAGCGCGGGGTGGCGCCGAGAGCTGGCGCGCGCAGGTAGAATGGCAGATTCAGCCGCCGGGCCAATTGCGCATACTCAATATCCAACTCGACCAAAGTCTCGACGTGCTCGGAAACGAAGGCGATCGGGGAGAGCAGGACACCAACTTTGTCCAGTCCAGCACGATGGATTTCTTCTTCCGTCGACGGTCCCAGCCATCTCAGCGGTCCGACGCGCGACTGGTAGCAGATTCGGCTGTCCCACTCGGACGGCAAGGCCTTGCGCACGGCGGCTACGCTCTGTTCGATCTGCCACTGATAGGGGTCGCCGCGATCGATGACGCGCTGGGGCAGTCCGTGCGCGGAAAATAGCAGGCGGGGGCTCGGCGGCGAACCGGCGTCGCGCCAGGTCTTGAGGATTGCGTCCGCGTGGGCGCGCGCGAACTGCACTCCGGTCGGATAGCAGCAGATTGTCGAGGCCGGCAGGCGGGAGGCCTTAGCCCATGCGCGCAAGGCAGACGCGGTCGTCGTTGTCGAAAATTGCGGATAGAGGGGCAGCAATAGGGCATCGGTCGCGCCCCAGGCCTCGGCCGCCTTTGCCGCGTCTTTCACCAACGGCCGCCAATGGCGCATCGCCGGAAAGCATTTGAACGTGACGTTGCTGACCCGCTTGGAGATCGCCGCTTCGAGCGCGTCAGCCTGTTTTTGGGTCTCAGGCAGGATCGGCGAACCGCCGCCCATCAAGGCATAATTCGCTTTCGCCAGCTTCTCGCGCGAGCGCGAAATCAGCTGCGCGAGCAGAAACCGGAACGGCTGGGGGAGGCCGATGATGGCCTCGTCGTTGAACAGATTGAACAGAAACGGGCGCACGGCTTCCGGCTTGTCGGGGCCGCCCAGATTAAACAGGATAACCGCGACGCGGCGCGACGTCATCGCGCGTAGTCCCGGGCTTTCGTCCGGCTGCGTGAGCGGGTCGTCTTCGAGCACCGCAACGCTCATGCGCCGCCTTTTACTGTTCGCACGAGTTGCGCAAGGTTTTCGGGCGTAGCGTCCGGCGTGATGCCGTGACCAAGATTGAAGATGTGCGGGACGCTCCGAAATGCGCTGAGCACGGCGCGAGCGGCGCGATCCATCGCTTCTCCGCCGACAACAAGCGCCAGCGGATCGAGATTGCCCTGAAGCGGCATGTGCTCCGGCGTGGCTTCGATGGCGAAATTCGCCGGTGTCTGGGTATCAATTCCGAGCGCGGTGACGCCGGTCTCGCGGGCATAGACTTTGATCTGCGCTCCGGCGCCTCGCGGAAATCCTATTATCGGTGCGGTTACGCCGAGTTCGCGCACACGGTTCACGAGTCGGCGGGTGGGCTCGACGATTACCCGCTGAAATTGCGCCGGGGAGAGACCCTCCGACCAGCTTTCGAAAAGCTGAAGGCAGTCGGCGCCGGCATTTGCCTGAGCCGCCAAATGCTGTGCGCTCATCTCGACCAGCGTGGCCAGCAGCGCATCGACATCGGTCGGGCGATCATAGATCGCGCGGCGAGCTCTTTCCTTCTCGCCACCCTTGCCTTGCAGCATATAGGTGCTCACCGTCCAAGGTCCGCCACAGAAACCGATCAGCGCAGTGCTCTTCGGGATTGCCGCCCTGATCCGTTCGACCGCCTCATAAACAGGCGCCAAGCGCTGCAGACCCCGGCTTGGATCATCGAACCGCCAAGTCTCGTCCTCAAGCAAAGGATCGAGCCGCGGTCCTTCGCCCTCGACGAACCAGACCTTGCGGCCTAGCGCTTCCGGAACAACCAGAATGTCGGAAAACAGGATTGCTGCATCCAACGGGAAACGACGCAATGGCTGCAGTGCCGCTTCGGTGGCCAGAGCAGGGGAGTAGCAGAAATCCAGAAAGGTCTTCGCCCGGGTCCGAAGCTCCCGGTACTCCGGCAAGTAGCGTCCGGCCTGACGCATGATCCATAGCGGAGGAGGATCCAGCCTCTCTCCGTTCAAAACGCGTAGAAGTGCGGGACTATTCTCCCGACCGGCCATGACCCCTTCCAAACTTATATTTGAATCCTGATTAAGGAGGACTCGTTGTTGATGCGACCAAGAAAGCGGGACAATTGTTTTGCCCACAGCTTATCCACGCGTTTGTCCTCTTCAGGGAAGGAAGGAAATTGCTTTGCCGTGAAGGGGCTAGGGGGCATCTGAGGCGCAGCCGATTCCATCCAAGCGCGGATACCGCGTTGTGAGCAAAGGCTGGGGGAATCGCCCCGGAGGAGAAGCTACGAGCGGGCGGTATTGGCATTTCGTTCCATTTCGGCGGTTTTCCAGCGCCAGCGCCAACAGCTTGTCCACATTCGCCACAGGGCTGATATGTGAGCAATGACGCGGCTTGGCATTTATTCGAATTTTCACCTGGTTTCGGATTCAACCGGGGAGACGCTTGCGGGCGTCATGCGCGCCACGTGCGCCCAGTTCGACAACATTATGCCGGTCGAGCACTCCTACTTCCTGGTTCGTTCCAGCCGGCAGTTGGAACGGGTGATCAAGGAGATCGAGGCAGCGCCCGGGGTGGTGATGTTCACGCTGTCCAACCTCGACCACCGCCACATGCTGGAGGAAGCGTGCAAGGCGATGGCAATGCCCTGCGTGGCGGTGCTGGACCCGATCTTGGACACGACCTCGCGGTATCTGGGGGTGGAGCTCAATCACCGGGTCGGAAATCCGCGTAAGCTCAACGCCGAATATTTCAAGCGGATCGATGCGCTCGACTTCGCCATGTACCATGACGACGGCCAGCAGCATGTCGAACTCAGCGACGCCGATGTGATTCTGGTCGGCGTCAGCCGCACGTCGAAGACGCCGACCAGCGTTTATTTGGCTCACCGCGGCGTCAAGGCGGCGAATGTGCCGATCGTGCCGGGCGTGCCGTTGCCGCCGGAATTGTTCATCGAGGATCGTCCGCTTGTAGTCGGGCTGCTCATCTCGGCCGATCGCCTGATTCACATCCGGCGCAATCGCCTGGCGTCGATGAAGGAAACCCGGGCAGGCAGCTACACCGATGAGGACGCCGTGCGCCGCGAAGTCATGGAAGCGCAGAAACTGTTCGAGCGCGAAGGTTGGCCTACGATCGACGTATCACGCCGTTCGATCGAAGAGACGGCTGCGGCTGTGCTCAACCTGCTTGGCGAGCATCGCGGGGAGCATCGGATCGCGTGAGCCTCGTTCTCGCTTCCGCCAGTCCAGCCCGCAGGCGAATGCTGGAAGCCGTCGGCCTCAGCTTCGAGGTCAAATCGCCACGCGTCGATGAAGAGGCGGCGAAGGCAAGCCTCCGGGCGGAAGGGCTGAGGCCGCGCGAGCAAGCCGTCGCGCTTGCGGAACTGAAGGCGCTCAGCATCGCCCCCAGCGATAGCGGCCTGGTCATTGGCGCAGATCAGATGCTGGCGGTCGGCAACGACACGTTCGATAAGCCGAAAAGCGCCGCAGAAGCTCGCGAACAGCTATTGCGGCTGCGCGCACGGACGCACGAACTCCTCACCGCGGTTGCGATTGCGCGAGATGGCGCGGTGATCTGGCGCTGCGTCGATACGCCGAAACTCACGATGCGCGCGTTCTCCGAGGCTTTTCTGGAGGATTATCTGGTCCGGGCAGGGGATCGCGTGCTGCGCTCGGTGGGGGCCTATCAACTAGAGGGATTGGGTGCGCAATTGTTCGAGCGCATCGAGGGCGACTATTTCTCCGTGCTCGGCTTGCCGCTGTTGCCGCTGCTTGCTTTCTTGCGTGAACACGGCGTCGCCCAGCCATGAACGTCACCGCCGCCACCAAAGTATACGCCATCGTCGGCGATCCGGTGAGTCATTCGCTTTCACCGGTGATGCACAATGGCTGGATCGCCGATCACGGCCTTGACGCGGTTTATGTCGCGCTGCCGTTGCAGACCAGCGATCCGGTGACGGCGATCCGCGCGCTGAGCGGTTTGGCCGGCATGAATGTCACTGTGCCGCACAAGGAGGCCGCGGCCAAGGCTGCGGCGCCAAGCGGCGGCGAAGTGGCGAACGTCTTGCGACGGGAAGACGACGGCGCGCTATCCGCTTTCAACACCGATGGCGCGGGTTTCATGGACTCGCTCAACGAACAAGCGCCGGATTGGCGCGCGCGTGTGCGCCGCGTACTGATCTTGGGCGCGGGCGGCGCAGCCTTGAGCATTGGCCAGGCGCTCTCGCCTTATGTCGATACGATTCACGTCGCCAACCGCACGGCCGCGCGTGGCGAGCGCACTGTCGCTGCGATTCCGAACGGGCGCGGGCTTCGCTGGGACGATCTCGAGCGCGGCTTCGGGCATGCCGATCTTGTGGTGCAGACGACAACGCTTGGCATGACGGGGCAGGAAGAAATCGACTGGCCGGTTTGGTTCTGCCGGCCGAACGCGATCGTCGCCGACATTGTCTATCGCCCGTTGGAAACGGCGCTGTTGCGCGCCGCCCGCGGCCGAGCGCTGCAGACCGTCGACGGACTGGGCATGCTCATTCATCAAGGAGCGCGCTCGTTCGAGATCTGGTTCGGCATCAAGCCGGATACGGCCAAGGCGCGTGCGCGTCTGGTTGCAGCGCTGACATGATCGTCATCGGCCTCACCGGCTCGATCGCAATGGGCAAATCGACGGTGGCGTCGATGTTCGCGGAGGAGGGGGCGCCCGTGTTCGACTCCGATGCCGCGGTGCATGCGCTTTATGCGCCGGGCGGCGGGGCGGTGGCGGCGGTGGCGGCGGCGTTTCCGGGCGCAGTCAAGGACGGCGCAATCGAGCGGGCCGCGTTGTCGCGGCTGGTCGTGGGAGATGCCGAGGCGATTTTACAACTCGAGGCGATCGTGCATCCGCTGGTGCGTCAGGCGCAGGCCGAATTTCTACGCGCCCACCGCGAGGCGGGTGCGCCATGGGTGGTCCTCGATATCCCGCTGCTGTTCGAGTCCGGTGGCGCAGCTTTTGTAGACAAGGTTGTCGTCGTGTCGGCCCCGGCCGAGGTCCAGCGCGCCCGCGTGCTGTCGCGGCCGGGCATGACGGAAGAGAAGTTCGACGCCATCATGGCGCGGCAAATGCCGGACGCCGAAAAGCGCGCGCGGGCCGATTTCGTCATCGATACCGGCGGCGCGCTCGAGGATACCCGCGCCCAGGTACGCGCGGTGCTGGACGCGCTCGGCGAACGGAGTTAGCCGGGATCCGTGCGCGAGATTCTGTTCGATACGGAAACCACCGGCGTTTTCCCCGAGCATCCGGACGACGACGGGTTGAGCGATCGCATCGTCGAAATCGGCTGCGTCGAGGTATTCAACCTGGAACGGACCGGCCGGGAGTTTCATGCCTACGTCAATCCGGGCCGATCGGTGCCGCTCGAAGTCGTGCGGGTGCACGGGCTCGACGAGGCGTTTCTCAGCGACAAGCCCAGGTTCGCCGATGTCGCGGCCGGCTTCATCGAGTTTGTCGGCAACGCTCCGCTAGTGGCGCACAACGCGGCGTTCGACCGCGCCTTCATCAATGCCGAGCTCAAACGCTGCGGGTTGCCGCTGCTCGACAGCGAACGCTTCGTCGACACGCTGGAGATCGCGCGCAAGAAATATCCCGGCGCTTCCTGCTCGCTCGATGCGCTTGCGCGCCGCCATCAGCTCGACCGCTACGGTTTCGATCTCGCCGCCCGTAAAGGCCCCGGCGGACACGGGGCGTTGATCGATTCGCGCATTCTGGCGGAAGTTTATTTGCATCTCAAAGGCGGCCGCGAACAGCGCTTGGCGTTCGACGCCGGCGACGCCGTGGTGGCCGAAGCTGCGGTGTTGCGGGCCGTTGCGTTCGCGCGCCGCAGTCCGCGCGCAACGCCATTGGCGCCGCGGATTACTGCCGCAGAAGAAGCCGCGCATGCCGCATTCATCGCTGGCCTCGGCGCTCACGCGCTTTGGCGCAAGTTGGCTTAGAAGCTGGCGGCCGTGGCGCCGGCGCCGCCCGCTGACGAGAGCGGAACATCGCCTCGGCCCTGCCGGTTATGCAGTTCCTGCCAATAGAGCGGGGTAAAATCGATCGGATTGATCAGCAGCGGCGGATATCCGCCTTCGCGTGTCGTATCGGCGAGGATTTGCCGGCTGAAGGGAAACAGCAGGCGAGGGCATTCGATCCAGATCAGCGGCTCCACATCTTCCGGCCGCACGCTCACGAACTGGAACATCCCCGAATAGACGAGGTTCACCGAAAACATCGGCCGTTCGCCGCGACGCGCCTGCACGTTGATGCAAAGATCGACCTCAGTGGCCTCGCCTTGCCCGACAGGGCGCGATTTCACCTCGACGCCCATGTCGATCGTGGGCTGGATGTCATAGGCAGGCGCGCCAGCCGCCGTGAGATTATGAAATGACAGCTCTTTCACGTATTGCGCGAGCACGCGCAAATGAGGGGAATCGGCTGGCGCGGCGCCGTCGGCTTGCGTGTTCATATGCATCGAACTCGTGCTTGGGGGGCCGAAAAATCGGCGGCTAACATGCGGCGGACGCGCCCACAACGCAACCGCGCTGGTAGAACTAGGCTGTTGGCATTATCTTGACTCCCGTCGCGCCGTATTGCCGACACTCCGGAGCACTGCTGTTTGGACCAAAGTATGATTGAAATCCTCGTCTTGGCTTTCGTCGCGGGTTTCGTGCTGTTTCGCCTTTACACCACGTTGGGCAGGCGAACCGGCGCAGAGCGCCCGGCTGAGCCGCAGCCGGCTCAAGGCGAATTGCCGCGCGAACCGGCGCCGACCGTGGCGCCCGCCGCCGTCGCCGGCGGCGCCGTGGGCGAAGGCGTTGCTGCGATCGCGAAGGCCGACCCCGCATTCGAGGCGAGCTATTTCCTGCAGGGTGCGCGCGCCGCCTACGAACTGATCGTCGGCGCCTTCGCTAAAGGCGACCGCAATGCCTTGAGCGGTCTGCTGACTCCGCGGGTCTACAATTCCTACGACGCCGCCATTACCAAGCGCGAAGAAACCGGCGACGCCGGCCCCGAACTTGTGCGTTTGAGATCGGCGGAAATCAGCGACGCGGAACTGCGCGGCGACACTGCGCGCATTACCGTCAAGTTTGAAGCCGAATTGGCCGAAGGCGCTCACGGCGTCCGCGATGCGCGCGAGCGCTGGACGTTCGAACGTGACGTCCGCTCGCAGGATCCCAACTGGCTGTTGGCGCGCGTCCAGGCGGCGTGAGCAAGAAACACCGCGATCTGACTGCAGATGAAAAAGCGCTGTGGCGCCGCGTCGCTGCAGAGGTGCGAACGCGCCGCGGCGCATCGCCGGCGCCGGAAGGCGATAGCTCGGCCGCGGCGCCTGCGAAGCGTCGCGCCGCCGAGCCCAGCCCACAAACTGTGAAAACCGCCGCTCGCATGAATCCGCCGCCGCCTGCAAACAGAGGTAACGAGAAGCGGGTTCGCCGCGGCAAGCTCGACATCGGCGCCAAGCTGGATTTGCACGGCCACACGCAGGCAAGCGGGCGCGCGGCGCTGGGCAGATTTCTTCGCGCTGCGCGGCGCCGCGGCGAGCGCACCGTCATTGTGATCACGGGCGTCGGCCGCGCGGGCGAGGGGGTTCTAAAGCGGATGTTGCCGGATTGGCTTGCCGAACCCGACCTTGCCGAGTTCGTATCCGGTTTTGCTCCGGCGCATCGGTCGCATGGCGGGGCGGGCGCCTTCTACGTCTTCCTCAAGCGGTCTGCTGAAACCTCTGCTTAAGCCACGTCAACGAAGCGTTGACGGATAAACGCGGGAAAAAATCAGGCGCTTTCAATCCATGATAACCAAACCACGCAAATCTCCTCGCGCGCGTGCGTGACGCACGTGGGGAGAGACGATGCCTTTGCGCCTGCCGAACCTGCCCGGCTTCAGCCGTCCGCGCGGTCTGCAGGCGCGCGCCATCGTATTCACGGCGATGATCATGGCGGTGACCGCGTTGCTCTCCGCCGTCATCATCATTTTCGGTGTGCAAAGCGAAGGCAACCGCCAGCAGCTCTCAATCGCCCATGATCTGACCGAGCATCTGGCGACGCGAGCCGGCGATGTCATGGCGCGCGGCAATACCCAGGTGTTGTCGGTGATGATCGAGGGCGCAACGCGACAGCAAAACGTCCGCGCGATCTCGATACGTGATGCGCATGGCGCCGTGATGGCGCAAGCCGGCCGCGCGCCCGACGCAGCGCTGCTGGACGGGCTGACGCAGCGGGCGCTCGAGGACCGCGAACCTGTTTATGCGCGGGCAGGGGATGGCAGCGTGGCCGTGGCCGCGCCGATCGTGCGCGAGGGGCGGCTGATCGGGGTGGCGCTCCGCCACTGGACCCGCGAGGCCTACAAGTTCGACGCCGTGCCGTCGCTTGCGCCGTTCCTGCTCATAGTCGCGTGTCTGGCGCTGGCGGCGATTCCGTTGACGTCGCATGCCGTGCGCCGCGCCGTCGCGCCGCTGGACCAGCTGGCGCGTTACGCCGAACGGGTCGGCGAACAAGAACGCGTCGAACCGCTCTCGATGCAGACCGGCGACGAGTTCGAAACTCTGGCCAAGGCGTTCAACAACATGACAGGGCGCTTGGAAGCGTCCATGCGGCAAATCCAGGAGATCGCGTTCGTCGATCCCGCGACGCGCCTGCCGAACCAGGATCGCTTCGTTCGCGAAGTGGATTTTTTCATTCTGCAGAACCGGACGAACGTGTGCGGCGCGGCCGTCATCGTGATCGACCTGACGCGTTTGCCGCGGTTGACGCAAACGCTCGACCCCGATGCGGCGCGCGAGTTCCTGCGCGTGGTCGCGGAGCGACTCACTTCGGCGACGCGCACGGTCGACAAGGTGGTGCGTCTGCGGGGGCAGGGCGAGCGCAGCGCCATCGCGGCACGGCTCGGGGCCTCCGAGTTCGCCGTGTTCGTTCCGGATCTTGCCGCCGCCGCCGACGCGGCGCGTTTTGCGCAGCACCTGAACGCCGCTCTCGACCAGCCGTTCGACTGGCGTGGGCACAAGCTGACCGTCGGCGCTTGCTGCGGCGTCGCCCTCGCGCCCCGCGACGGTTGCGACGCAGATACCGCCATTCGCCACGCCCGCATGGCAATGGCGGCGGCGCAGGCCGTCCCCGCGCGCGTGAAGGTTTATACCCAGTCGTTGGATCGCGAGGCTGTCGCCCGCCTCACGCTCGAGCGCGAAATGCGCGGCGCCCTCGAGCGCAACGAGTTTCGCGCCTACTTCCAGCCCAAGATCAACCTCGCCAGCGGCCGGATCGAAGCCTGTGAGGCGCTGGCGCGTTGGATACGGCCCGATCGCACCATCATCAGTCCGGGCCGCTTCATTCCGGTGGCCGAGGATAGCGGACTCATCGGCGCGCTGTCCGACGCGATCATGCGCGAGGCCTGCTGGAAAGGCGCGTCCTGGGCGCGCTCGGGCCATTCGACCAAAGTGGCGGTCAACGTCTCGGCGCTGCAGTTCCGCAGCGACCGCTTTGCCGAAAACGTCTTGCGCGTCGTTGCGCATGCGGGGCTTGCGCCGCAGAACCTCGAATTGGAGATTACCGAATCGGTGATCATGGCCGATCCGGATCGCGCTCTCCGCATCATCAAGCCGCTGCGCGACGCCGGGGTCCGCCTCGCCATCGACGATTTCGGCTGCGGCCATTCGAGCTTGGCGGCGCTATCGAAATTGCCGTTCGACGTGATCAAGATCGACCAGCAATTCGTGCGCGCGCTGGAGCGCGGCGACGCGCAATCGGGCGCCATCGTCGAGATGATTCTCGCCCTCGCCCGGACGCTCGATATGGAAGTCGTGGCCGAAGGGGTCGAGCGGCGCGAAGACATGGAATTCATGGCCGCGCGCGGTTGCCATTGGATCCAAGGCTTCCTGTTTGGCGCGGCGGTATCTGCGCCGGAATTCGCCGAGTTGCTACGCCGCCAGGCCGGCGAAGAGATCGGCGCCGAAGACGCGGCTTGATCGGCGCGCCCCGCTCAGCCACATCTTAGTCCATGAGCAACGAGCCAAGCTGGCACGGCACGACGATCGTTTGCGTGCGGAAGGGCAAGCGGGTCGTGATCGCGGGAGACGGCCAGGTCTCGGCCGGGCCAACCATTCTCAAGGGCAACGCCCGCAAGGTGCGTCCGCTGGCGGGCGGCGCCGTGATCGCTGGCTTTGCCGGTGCGACGGCCGACGCGTTTGCGTTGTTCGAACGTCTGGAACAAAAGCTCGAACGCTTCCCGACGCAATTGGCGCGCGCCTGCGTGGAGTTGGCGAAGGACTGGCGCACCGATCGGGCCCTGCGCCGCCTCGACGCCATGCTGATCGTCGCCGACAAGGACGAAACCTTATTGCTTACCGGCGCCGGGGATGTGCTCGAGCCCGAACACCAGGTAATTGCTGTGGGTTCTGGCGGAAATTTCGCCTTTGCGGCGGCGCGGGCGCTATACGATTTCGTCGACGATCCCGAAGCGATCGCGCGCAAGGCAATGACGATAGCGGCCGAGATTTGCGTCTACACCAACGGCAATTTGACTGTGGAGAAGCTCGATGGCTGATCGTGGCGCGCTCGAAGCGGCGGCCGCCGCCGGCGTCATCAAACCGGAACAGGTTGCGCCTCTGCACGATTTCCTCGTTGCACGCGCTGCCGGCGTGACCGCCGCGCCGAGCGGAGAAGAAGACCTTCGCTTCATTCGGAATTTCCACGACGTGTTCTTGGCCATCGGCATCGTGCTGTTGGCGATCGGTTTCATGGTCGGCATCGGCGCCTACGTTTCGGCCGCTGGGCTCGACAACGCAGGGCAGGGTGCGGTGCTGACGGGGGCGCTTTTTGCGGCAGCGGGTGCGGTGATGTGGCTGCTGGGCGAGCTGTTCGCGCGCCGACGCCGCCTGTTTCTGCCTGCGATCGCCATCGTCTGTTCGCTGACCATCTTTATCGTGATCGCGGCGGCCCTGCTTTATACCGGTATCTTGGTTGGCCGCGGTTTCGACGAGAACAATTGGGATTTCTCGACCATGCCGCAGGAAGTGCGGATCGGCATTCTGATCGCGACGGCGTTCGCTTGCATCGCCCCATTGGCGTTTTACCTGCGCTTCAGGCTGCCGTTCTCGCTCGGCCTCGCTGGCGGGGGTCTGGCGTTCTTCGTCATTGTCGCCGCGATGATCGCCAATTTCGACGTTACCGTGCGATTCTTGGCCGGGCTTTATCTGTTGCTCGGATTGCTCTTGTTCGCAGCCGCCATTGCCTTCGATGCGCGCGATCCAGGGCGGACGACGCGTTTTTCCGACAACGGCTTCTGGCTGCATTTTGCTGCCGCGCCGCTCATTTTGAACGGCGCGTTCGGTTTGATCGGACTCATGTTCGGCAACGGGCTGTCTGCTGCTTCGCCGTCGGCCGGGCTGATCCGGTCGGCGGTCGATGGCGGGATGGCTGGCACGCTGCAAGCCGCTTTGACGCTCATCGTGGTTCTCTTGCTCGGCCTGGTGTCGCTGCTCATCAACCGGCGGGTGTTGATCGTGTCGGCGCTTATCACCACGGGTGCGGCGATCGGCATATTGATGAATGCAGCGGGCCTGGGCGCCAGCGCGCTTGCGGCCTCGACGCTGATCGTGCTCGGCGCCTTCGTGCTGATTCTCGGCGCCAGCTGGCACACGGCGCGCCGTGCTCTGCTTGGTTGGGTCCAGCCGAACGGCGCCTGGGCGCGGATCTTCCCGCCGGAATCCATCGCTCCGGCCTAGCCGGGCAAGTCTTCACGGGACGACCACGCCCGCCTACATCAGGGCGGCATGACCCACTTCTCTCCCCGTGAAATAGTATCGGAACTCGACCGCTTCATTATCGGCCAAAGTGAAGCCAAACGCGCGGTCGCGATCGCGCTGCGAAATCGTTGGCGGCGCAAGCGGCTGGCGGAGGATCTGCGCGAAGAGGTCACGCCGAAAAACATCCTGATGATTGGACCGACGGGGGTCGGCAAGACCGAGATCGCGCGACGGCTTGCCCGGCTCGCCGGGGCGCCATTCCTGAAAGTCGAAGCGACCAAGTTCACCGAGGTCGGCTATGTCGGCCGCGACGTCGAGCAGATCGTGCGCGATCTCGTCGAAGTCTCGCTCAACATGGCGCGCGAACGCCGCCGTCGTGAAGTACGCGCCCGCGCCGAAGCCGCAGCCGAAGAACGGGTGCTCGATGCTTTGGTCGGACAGGGTTCGAGCGCGGCGACGCGCGAGTCCTTCCGTAAGAAGCTGCGCAATAGCGAACTCGGCGCATCAGCCGTGGAAATCGAGGTCGAGGACGCGGCCAATCCGATGGGCGGGTTCGACATCCCCGGCCAACCCGGAGTCGGCGTCGTCAATATCGGCGAAATCTTCGGCAAAGCATTCGGCAAACGCACGAAGCGGGTGCGCATGACCGTCGACGAAGCCTACGAACCGCTGGTGCGTGAGGAGAGCGACAAGCTGATCGACCAGGATATGCTGGTGAAGGAAGCGCTCGCGTCGGCGGCGGAGGACGGCATTGTCTTCCTCGACGAGATCGACAAGATCGCGTCGCGCTCCGAGCGGGCCGGCGGCGGCGATGTGAGCCGGGAAGGGGTTCAACGCGATCTGCTGCCGCTGATCGAAGGCACGATCGTCAGCACCAAGCACGGGCCGGTCAAGACCGACCACATCCTATTCATAGCATCCGGCGCGTTTCACGTCGCCAAACCCTCGGATTTGTTGCCGGAGCTGCAAGGCCGCTTGCCGATCAGGGTCGAGCTCAAAGCGCTGACGCGGGATGACTTTCGCCGCATTCTCACCGAGCCGGAGGCCAGCCTCGTCACTCAGTACAAAGGCCTGATGCAGACCGAGGGAGTGATCCTCGACATCACCGAAGACGCCGTCGAAGCCATCGCCAGAATTGCCGCCGAGGTGAACTCGACAGTTGAAAACATCGGCGCGCGGCGCCTGCAAACCGTGATGGAGCGCTTGCTCGACGAAATCAGTTTCTCGGCGCCCGACCGCAACGGCGAAACCGTTCGTGTCGATGCCGATTACGTGCGCAAGCATGTCGGCGATCTGGCCAAGAACACCGATCTTTCCCGCTTCATCCTTTAGACGGTCATGCCGTTCTCGCGCGCAAGCTCACGAAGGCTGGTTTCCGGGCGCGGGCCCATGTGCGAGATCACTTCCGCTGCCGCCAGGGAGGCGAGCGCCCCGCATTCGGCGAGCGGACGCTGGCGCGCGTAGCCGAACAGGAAACCGGCGGCGTACTGATCGCCGGCGCCGGTCGTATCGACGACGCGTGTGACCGGCTGCGCCCGCACTTCGATGGTTTCCTCGGGCGTCAAGATCAGCGAGCCGACAGCGGATCGAGTTACTGCAACCAGAGGACAAGCCTGGCGCGCGCCTTCGACGGCGGCGCCGAGATCGTCGCTTTCATAGAGCGAGAGAATTTCGGCCTCATTGCAAAAGAGGATATCGACATGCCCCGACACCAAATGCCGGAAGCTGTCGCGATGGCGATCGACGCAGAAGGTGTCGGACAGCGTGAGCGCCACTTTGCGCCCGGCCGCCCGCGATATCTCGGCCGCGCGCACGAACGCCGCTTTGGCCTCGTCGCGGTCGAAGAGATAGCCTTCGAGGAAAAGCGTCTCTCCGGCGCGGATCAGATCCGCATCCAGGTCGTCCACGGCCAAGAGCGTCGAGGCGCCGAGATACGTGCTCATCGAACGCTGGCCGTCAGGCGTCACCGCTATCAGGCAGCGCGCCGTCCCGGGGGGCAGGGGACGCGGCGGCGTGCCGAAGGCGACGCCGGCAGCGCGAAATTCGGTGGTGAAGCGTGCGCCAAGCGCGTCGCCGGCGACTTTGCCGATATAGCCTGCCTTGCCGCCGAAGCTCGCAACGCCGGTCATGGTGTTGGCGGCCGACCCGCCCGCTGCAACCACAGCTTCGGTCATCCGCGCGGTCAAATGGTCGGCCCGCGCTTCGTCGATCAGCGTCATACCGCCCTTGGCGATGTTCTCCTCGGCCAGAAACGCATCGGGCACCGACTTCAGAATGTCGATGATCGCGTTGCCTACGGCGACGACGTCATAGCTGGCCATTTGCTCCACCCCTCGCTGAGAAACGAGGCGTTTAAGCATGCCGGCGGCGGCTGGCAAGCATTGCAGATGCCTCCCGCAAGCGGCATCTTCGCACTCATGCGATTCACCGCTTGCCTCATAGCGCTGCTGCTGCTCTCAGCGTGCGCGACCTCGCCGACCACGGGTCCCGCGGAGTCGCAACGCGAAGTCGCCACACCGAACACCAGCTCGCTAGCGGCTCAGCTGCTTGCGGCCGCGGGGCGCGCCGACGCTCCGAACATGGCGGAGATTCGCCGCGCCATCGGCGCGCCCGATATTACGCGCAGCGAAGGCGCCGGCGCGGCCTGGACGTACCGGCTGACAAACTGCGCGCTGCTGTTGCTGTTCGCCGCCGACGCGCGCGGGGAAATGCGACTCGCCGAGGCGCACGCCAGCGCGCGCAGTCCCGGCGAAGCGACGCCGACAATCGACCATTGCGCCGCCGAAGCCAGCGTCCGGCGTTCCTGACAATGCGCGTCGCCTATTTGACGGCGCGTTCCTTCCGCGGAGAGCCGGTCGCGCCAGGGGCGGCGCCGGCGCTGGAGGAGCCAAGCCGGGCGATGATCGTCAGAGCAGGGCGAGCGCACGGGATCGAGTTTGAATCCGTGTACTGGGACAGCCCCGATCTCGCGCGGCGCGGCTTCGATGCGGCGGTCATCCGCGCCTGTTGGGATTATCACGAACGCGCGGACGAATTCATCGCGGCGCTCGAGGCGCATGAACGAGCAGGCTTGCGCGTGTTCAATCCGTCGAGCGTCGTGCGCTGGAATGCCCGTAAGACCTATCTCAGACAGCTTGGCCCCTCGGCGATCGAGACCGTGTGGGTCGAAACGGCCGATGCGCAGGCAGTGGCCCAAGCATTCGATATGCTCGAGGCTGACGAAATCGTGGTCAAACCGCAGATCGGCGCCGGTTCGATACGCACGCTGCGGCTGAAGCGCAACGCCTGGAGCGAGGCGGAACTTATCCACGGGCCGCTGGGCGCTGCGATGATCCAGCCCTACCTGCAGTCGATTGAAACGGAAGGGGAGCGCTCGCTGTTTTGGTTCGGCGGCGTGTTCTCGCATGCGGTCCGCAAAGTGCCGCAAGGTGGCGACTGGCTGGCTAATGTGCCGGGCAAGACCCGGTTCGTCGCCGAAGCGGCGCCCCAGACCGCGGTCGAAGCGGCCGACTCAGCACGTGCGCGCGCGCCGAAGGACCTGCTTTATGTGCGCATCGATCTCGTTCTCGGCGACGATGGAGGCTGGCGGGTGATCGAGATCGAAGCGATCGAGCCTTATCTTTTCTTGGACTTCGCACCCGAAGGCGCGGAGGCTTTCGTGGCGGCGATCGCGCGCGTCTTGGGTTGATAGAGACAGATATCGGCGATCACGCAGCGGGGACACTCAGGCCTTCGCGCCAGGCACGTATAGCGTCCATGCAGGATCAGCCAGTGATGCGCGCCGTGCAGATATCTCTGCGGCGTGATGCGCATGAGTTGAGCCTCCACCTCCGCAGGGGTCTTGCCGTCAGCCAGTCCGGTTCGGTTGGCGACGCGGAAGACGTGCGTGTCGACTGCAATCGCGCCTTCGCCGAAGATTTCCATCAGCACCACGTTTGCCGTCTTTCGCCCGACGCCGGGCAATGCTTCCAGCGCCGCGCGCTCGCCCGGGACCTCGCCGCCGTGACGGTCGATCAACGCTTGTGAGAGGGCGATCACGTTCTTGGCCTTGTTGCGCCACAGGCCGATGGTCTTGATGTGATCGGCGACGCGCGCTTCGCCCAGCTCGAGCATTTTGGCTGGAGTGTCGGCTGCCTGAAACAACGGCCCCGCCGCCCGGTTGACGCTCTTGTCGGTCGCCTGCGCCGAGAGCACTACCGCTACTAACAGAGTGTAGGCGTTCTTATAATCGAGCTCGGTGCTGGGCGCCGGGCGCACTCTGGCCAGACGAGCGTAAAGTTCTTCCGCCTTGGCCTTGGTCAGCCGCTTGGCCACGTGCTTCGTCCCCTTGGCAGCCGCAACGGCCGTTCTAAGCTTAGCCGCATGAAGCCGAGGTGGGAACGTGCGCCCGAGGCGCCGCAGCTTGACGGCCCGCTTCTGATGGACGCGGTGCTGCGCCCGCACCGCAGCCTGAGCGCCGGAGCTTTCAAATACATGCTGATCGCAGCGATTGCGGCGAATGCCGTGGTCGGACTGTTCTTCTGGCTGCAAGGCGCCTTTCCCGTCGCGGGATTTCTCGGGCTCGACGTGCTCGCGCTCTGGCTGGCGTTTCGCTGGAATTACCGCGCAGCGCAGATCGCCGAGTATGTCCGCGTTGCGCCCGGCGGCGTGCACATCGCTGCCATCGACCGGCGCGGTGCGGCGACACATTGGGTGCTCAATGCTGTCTGGGCGCGTGTGGCGCAAGATGGCCCAGGCGTTCTGATCCGCGACGGGGAGGGGCAGATGCGCGTCGGCGCGTTTCTGTCTCCGAAAGAATGCGCAAGCTTCGCCACAGCGCTCGAGGCAGCGCTGCACAAGGCAAAACGCGGCGGCTAGAAGCCGAGCACATCTCGCATCGAATAGAGTCCCGGCGGCTTGCGCGCGGCCCAGAGCGCAGCCGCCAGCGCGCCGTCAGCGAATACCGCGCGATCGAGCGCCTGATGCGAAAGCGTGAGCACTTCGCGCTCAGCGATGAAACGCACGTCGTGCTCACCGACGATGCCGCCGCCGCGGATAGCGGAAAAGCCGATGCCGCCTGGTTTTCTCGGGCCGGTGAGGCCGTCATGCGGCGCCATTCGCGCGGCCGCGAGCTCCAATTTTCGGCCCCTTGCCGCCGCCTCTCCGAGTAACAGGGCGGTGCCCGAGGGCGCGTCGGCCTTGCGCCGATGATGCGCTTCGGTGACCTCGATATCCCATTCTGCGCCGAGCCGCTGCGCCGCCTGTTCGACCAGCGCCGCAAGCAGGTTCACGCCCAAACTAAAATTGCCGGAGCGAACGATGGCGATGCGTTCGGCGTGGGCGGCGACTTTGGCCTCCTGCTCCGCCGTCAAACCCGTGGTGCCGATCACAGCGGCACGCACCGGCGTGCCGTCGAGCGCGTCGAGTGCGGCGGCGGTCGCCTCCGGCGCAGTGAAATCGATCCAGACTTCGGCTTTGCCGGCGGCGAGGTTTGCGGTGTCGGAGGTGTTCATCATCAAAGGCGCGACGCCGGCGAGGGCGCCAAGGTCGATCCCGAGGAACTGGCCGTCGCTTCTTTCGGTGCCGCCGACGACGAGGAAACGTGGGTCGTGCGAGGCCGCGCGCACCAAAGCGCGGCCCATGCGCCCGCCGGCGCCGGCGATGGCGATGGAGAGACTCATGGTTTCCTCATAGGGCTAATAACGCATGGCGAATAGACGTTGCCCGCGTGATTGGCTGCGGGTGCGAGCTCGCCAACGCAGGATCCCCGATTCCAGAACACCGAATTCCGAAAGGAGAGCGCCGGGGCGCGCGGTCCGCGCTGGGTAGGAGTCAGCGGCTAGGCGAATTGGCGTCGAAGAACTTCTTCACGTTGTCGAAGAAGTTCTGTGTCTGCGGATGAGCTTCCTCGCCGCAATCCTTGGCGAACTCTTCGAGCAAGCGCTTTTGCTTGGCGGTGAGATTGACCGGTGTTTCCACCAGCAGTTCGACATGCAGATCGCCGCGGTCTTTACCCCGCAAATGCGTCATGCCCTTGCCTTTGACGCGGAAGCGCCGGCCGGTTTGCGCGCCCGCAGGGATCGCGATCCTGGCCCGGTCGCCCTCGATCGTGGGTATCTCCATGTCGCCGCCGAGGGCGGCTTTGCACATCGGCGCCGGCGCCCGGCAATAGAGGTCGGGTCCGTCACGTTCGAACAGCGGATGAGGTTTCACGGAGAGGAAGAGGTAGAGATCGCCAGGCGGGCCGTTGCGCACGCCGCTGTCGCCTTCGCCGGCGAGACGGATGCGGGTGCCGTCTTCGACGCCGGCCGGAATCTTCACCGAGAGTGTCCGCTCCTTCTGCACCTGGCCGCGTCCACCGCAGGAGCGGCACGGGGTTTTGATCGACTGGCCGCGGCCGTGGCATTGGGGGCAGGTGCGGACCATGCGGAACATGCCTTGTTGGGCGCGCACTTGGCCGGCGCCTTGGCATGTCGAGCAGGTTTCGAGCGGAGCATTGCCTTCCGAGCCTGAGCCCTTGCACGGTTCGCACGCGGTCGCGCGCGGGACGACGATCTGCCGCTCGTCGCCGCGGAATGCTTGTTCGAGCGTGATCTCGACGTCGTAGCGGAGATCGGCGCCGCGCGCCGGGCCGTTACGGGGGCGACTGCCGCCCCGCGTAAACATTTCCTCGAAGCCGCCGCCGAAGATTTCGTTGAAGAGATCGGAAAAGTCGCTGAAGCCGGCCGCACCGGGGCCAAAGCCCGGACCGCCGCCGGCGCCGCCTTTGAACGCGGCATGGCCGTAACGGTCGTAAGCGGCGCGCTTCTCGGGATCGGACAGCACCGAATAGGCTTCGCCGATCTCCTTGAACTTCTCCTCTGAGACTTTGCAGCCCGGATTCTGATCCGGGTGCAGTTTCATCGCCAGCTTGCGAAAGGCGGCCTTGATCGCCGCTTGGTCGGCGTCGCGAGGGACGCCCAGAATTTCATAATAGTCGCGAGGCGCGCTCATGGCGCCACCCAGATGAGAAAGCGGCGGCCTCCTCGCAAGGAGGAAGGCCGCCGGGTTTCAGTGTGGGAGCAGCGCCGCAGCATCGGCCGACCTCAACCGTCGAGTTGCTTCAAGCGCTCTTCTTGCTGTTGCCGTCGACTTCTTCGAAGTCAGCGTCGACAACGCCTTCCTGGCCGGCGCCGCCGGCGTTATCGCCGCCGCCTGGCGCCGCGCCTGGCGCGCCTCCATAGAGTGCTTCGCCGATCTTCATCGATGCTTGAACGAGCGCCTGGGTCTTGGCGGCGATCTCCGCGGTGTTACCGCTCTCGAGCACGCCCTTCAGCGCGGCGATCGCAGCTTCGATGTTGGCCTTGTCAGGCGCGGGAATCTTGTCGCCGTTTTCCTGCAGCTGCTTTTCGGTCGCGTGCACCAGCGCTTCGCCCTGATTCTTCGCCTCCGCCAGCGCGCGGCGTGATTTGTCTTCACCCGCATGCTCCTCGGCCTCGCGCACCATGCGCTTGATGTCGTCATCGGAGAGACCGCCGGACGGCTGAATCCGCATGTTCTGCTCTTTGTTCGTCGCCTTGTCCTTGGCGCCAACGGAAACGATGCCGTTGGCGTCGATGTCGAAGGTGACCTCGATCTGCGGCATGCCGCGCGGGGCAGGGGGAATGCCGACGAGATCGAACTGGCCGAGAGGACGGTTGTCCGCCGCCATTTCGCGTTCGCCCTGGAAGACGCGAATGGTCACGGCGTTCTGATTGTCTTCGGCGGTCGAGAAGATCTGGCTCTTCTTGGTCGGGATCGTGGTGTTGCGTTCGATCAGGCGTGTGAACACGCCGCCGAGCGTCTCGATGCCGAGCGAGAGCGGCGTCACGTCGAGCAGGACCACGTTCTTGACATCGCCTTGCAGGACCCCGGCCTGAATCGCGGCGCCGACCGCCACGACCTCATCCGGGTTCACGCCCTTGTGCGGCTCGCGGCCGAAGAACTCTTTTACGACCTGCTGGATTTTCGGCATGCGCGTCATGCCGCCCACGAGCACGACTTCCTTGATGTCAGAGGGCGACAGGCCAGCGTCTTTCAGCGCTGCTTTGCAGGGGCCGATGGTGCGCTGGACCAAGTCATCGACCAGCGCTTCGAACTTCGCGCGCGTGATCTTCATCACCAGGTGAAGCGGATTCTTGGTGCTCGGATCCTGGGTGATGAACGGAATATTGACCTCGTAGTCGCTGCGCGAAGACAGCTCTTTCTTCGCCTGCTCCGCCGTTTCCTTCAGGCGCTGCAGTGCGTCCTTCTGCTGGCGCAGGTCAACTCCGGTCTGCTTCTTGAATTCGTCGGCGAGGTAATTGACGATTCGAATGTCGAAATCTTCGCCGCCGAGGAAGGTGTCGCCGTTGGTGGAGCGTACTTCGAAGACGCCGTCGCCGATTTCCAGGATCGAAATATCGAAAGTGCCGCCGCCGAGATCGTAGACGGCGATGGTCTTGTTGGCGCCCTGCTTGTCGAGTCCATAGGCGAGGGCGGCGGCGGTCGGTTCGTTGATGATGCGCAGCACTTCGAGGCCGGCAATCTTGCCGGCGTCCTTGGTTGCCTGTCGCTGCGCGTCGTTGAAGTAAGCCGGCACAGTGATGACGGCCTGCGTCACGGGTTCGCCCAGATAGTCCTCGGCGGTCTGTTTCATCTTTTGCAGCACGAAGGCCGACACTTCGCTCGGCGAATACTGCTTGTCGCGGCCTTGGATCCAGGCATCCCCGTTGGGGCCTTTTACGATCTTGTACGGGACAAGGGCGATGTCTTTCTTGGTGATGGGATCGTCGAACGAGCGGCCAATGAGGCGCTTCACCGCGTAATAGGTCTGCTCCGAATTCATTACGGCTTGGCGCTGGGCGGTGAGACCGATCAAGCGCTCACCATCGTCGCGGAACGCCACTACGGACGGTGTTGTGTTTGAGCCTTCAGAATTGGCGATCACTTTCGGTGAGCCGCCTTCCATCACGGCGACGCACGAATTGGTGGTGCCCAAGTCGATGCCGATCACTTTGCCCATTGGTCCTGTCCTCGTTTCTCTTTCAGCGGCGCGGCTCCGGCTTGGGGACCCATGTGCTGGCGTCCGCGGAAGGCGCGTCCTGTTTTCATACGCTAGCGATCTAGCGGCCTGGCGCCCCGTCCCAAGCTCCAAGCCGCAATCGTTACGCCGTCATGTGGTGGTTGCGTTAGGACGTGCAAGACTTTCTGTCCCGCTATCCGCATTCGCCGCAGGGAAATAGAGGGACCGTGCGCCCCGGCCGTACAGCCCCTGGAACAAAAAAGAAACCGAATGCCTAAATAGACCCGACAACGATGGCCCGCCCCGCCTCCGACCTCGACGGCTTCCGGCTCTGGCCGGCGCTGCTCACCCGCGCCGAGCAGGAGGCTCTTCGCGACGAGGTATTCGCGCGCATGCGCGGCGGGCCGCTCTACATCCCGCGCATGCCGAAGTCGGGTCAGCCGATGCGGGTGCGGATGACGAATTTCGGCACGCTGGGCTGGGTGACGGACAAGGAGCAGGGTTACCGCTATCAGCCGACGCATCCCGAGACCGGGCGTCCATGGCCCGAGATGCCCGCGAAAGTGCTCGAACTCTGGAACGAACTCAGCGGTTATGGCGCGCCGCCGGAAGCGTGTCTGGTGAATCTGTATGAAGGCGACGCGCGCATGGGACTGCACGTCGACAGCGATGAAGAGGCCTGGGACGCGCCGGTGCTTTCGATCTCGCTCGGGGACACCGCCATCTTCCGTATCGGCGGCAGCTTACGCTCCGACCCAACCCGAAGCGTGCGCCTCGCCTCCGGCGATGTGTGCATGCTCGCGGGTGCGGCGCGGCGCGCCTATCACGGCGTCGACCGCATCCTCGCCGGCACGTCGCGCCTGCTGCCGAAAGGCGGGCGGCTCAATTTGACGGCGCGGCGGGTGACGGTTCCGCCGGCGTAGGCGGCGCCTGAGCCGCCGGCGCTTCACCTCGCTCACGCAACACGACGAAATCCGGGCGCCATCCTTGCCGCGGTCCGCCCGGGCCCAACGGGTAACGGCCGGCCGCCATCTCATGTGCTTTCCAGGTCATCGCCATGTGGATGCGCTGATAGCCCGAGGGGTGGTCGTAAAAGAGCCAGAGCTCCAGCGGCGAAGGCTCCATCTTGCGGTACTCAGACAAGAGCAGGGCCGTCTCGGCGAAGCCGTCGGGCTCGCGCGAGGCGTTCAGTCCGAAAATGTCGGCCTGGTGCTCGTGATACCGGATCATGTTGTTCTGCACCGGCGTCGCCAGCGTGAATAGCAAGGTGATTATCGCGAAAAGCAACGGCATGCCGGCAGGATCGGACACATCCCGCACGCCCCAGCGCTCGCCCTTGCTCAAAACGCCAAACAGGATGTTGGCCAGCGCGAACACGATCGCATAAAGCACCGCGCCCATCAGCAGGATCGAAACGGTGTGGTTGAGCACATAATGCCCGATCTCATGACCCATCACTTCGCGTACGCCGCCGGTGCTGGCGCGTTGGATCAAGGTGTCCGAGAGCGAGATACGTGTCGTATCGAGAAAGCCTGACACGTTGGCGGTGACGCGGTTCGACTGACGCGACACATCGAACACCATGACGTCGTTCGCCGGCACGCCATTGGCTTGCGCCATGTGCAGGATGTCGGTTTTCAGCTCACCTTCTTGCATCGGCGTGAAAGTGTTGAAGATCGGCGCGAAATAGACCGGATAGGCGACCTGCAACACGGCGCCGAAGGCGATCGCCGCCACTGTGCCCCAGAGCCACCAGGTCCGCTTCAAGGCGCGTATAATGAGGTAGAGAAGGACGATGGCGATCGAGCCGATCACCAGGCCGATCGCGTTGGCGATCAGATATTCGCCGAACCACTCGCTGAACGTTTGCGTCGCCAAGCCGAATTCGTGCTCGCGCACGAATCCGACATAGTAGCTGAGCGGGAACGTCAGGGCGCTGCTCACGAGGTTGTAGAACAGGCCCATGCCGAGCACGACCAGGAAGTAGAGCTTGACGGTTTTCTCAAGCCAGCTGCGCACGCCCCTGGCCCAGCCGAGCGCCAGCAGCGCAAAAGAAATGATGATGCTGAGCAACGGTCCGACGAACTGGATGATGTAACCGCCCTCGAAATACCGATTGGAGCGCTGGGTCGCCTCCGGTCCCATGGTGGCGAGCCACTGCCGTGTCGCTTCGTCGGGGTCGAAGGGCAGGGCCGCGGCGAAGGCGGGGCCGGCAAGCAAGACAGCCGCGGCGAACGCCGCGAAGCCAATAAACCGCATCCTGTCATCTCCCCCGAGATTCTTCTGGCGGCGAGCCTGCTCCCGCGTCACATCACAGGCAAGAGGCGGCGCGTTGCACGCGCTTGTTGAGGAGACCAACGGATGAGGCTCGACACGCCGGAAGGCAATTTCCCGCCCACGCGCCGCAGCATGGCGGCGTCCTTGTTCTTTGCCGGTTACGCCACGGCGGCGGTGGCCTCGTGCGCGAGCCCTGTGACCACACCCAGCGACGAACTGATCACTGAAGACGTGCATTTCACCGGCGCTGGCGGTTATTCGCTGCCGGCTTATGTCGCGCGGCCGGCAGGTCGCGGTCGTCACGCCAGCATCATCGTCGTCAATGAGATCTTCGGCATCCACGATTACATCAAGGATGTCTGCCGCCGCTTTGCGCGCGAGGGCTACGCCGCCATTGCGCCGGACTATTTCGATCGCGCCGGCGACCCTGCACCGCTGACCGACATGGACGCCATCCGCGCCATCGTGCAGACGGCCGATAATGAACAAGTGATGGGCGATACTCAGGGCGCAATCGCATGGCTCAAGGCGCAATCGTTCGCCAACGACGATGTCGGCATTACCGGTTTCTGCTGGGGCGGCACGGTGGTGTGGATGGCTGCGGCGCGCTTCGCCGACATCAAGGCCGGCGTCGCCTGGTACGGACGCTTGGTCCGGCCGCTGCCGGGCAGCTGGAACGCCGACGAGCAGCGACCGTGGCCCTACGATATCGGCGGCACGCTGCAGACGCCGGTGCTTGGCCTTTACGCTGAGAACGATCGCGGCATCCCGCTCGACTCGGTCGAGCAGATGCGCGCGTCATTGCAGGCGGCCGACAATCCCTCGCGGTCGGAGATCATCGTCTATCCAGGCGTTGGTCACGGCTTTCATGCCGACTATCGCGAGAGCTACAATGCCGAGGCCGCCGCCGACGGCTGGACGCGCGCTCTCGCCTGGTTCCGCGCCAACGGCGTCGGCTGAGGGAAGCCACCATGCGCTATCGCAAACTCGGCCGCACTGGCCTTGCCGTCTCCGAAATCTGCCTCGGAACGATGACCTTCGGCGGCGACGGATTTTGGAAGGTCATCGGCGCGCTGGAGCAGGAGGCCTCGACCCAGTTGGTGCGGACGGCGTTCGAAGAGGGCGTCACTTTCATCGACACCGCAAACGTCTATTCCAACGGTTTGTCGGAGCAAGTGCTGGGTCAGGCCATCAAGGGCCTGCCGCGCGACGAACTGGTTATCGCTACGAAACTGTTCGGCCGCATGGGCGCCTACGGCGGCGGCGAGCGCACGCCCGACGCCGAGCGCCGCTTTGCGAATTCCAATCTCTGGGGTCTTTCGCGCAAGCACGTGTTCGACGCGATCGAGGCCAGCCTGGAGCGTCTGCAGCTCGACTATGTCGATCTTTATCAAGTGCACGCATTCGATCCGGTGACGCCACTGGAAGAAACCCTCGAAGCGCTCGACGAAGTGGTGAAATCGGGTAAGGCGCGCTACATCGGATTGTGCAATTACGCGGCGTGGCAGATCGCCAAAGCGCTGGGCGTCTCTGAGCGCAACGGTCTCGCCCGGTTCGAGTCACTGCAGATGTACTACTCGATCGCCGGGCGCGATCTCGAACGCGAGATCGTGCCGCTGGCGAAGGATCAGCAGCTCGCCATACTGCCCTGGAGCCCGCTCGCCGGCGGCTTCCTCTCCGGCAAGTTCACACGCGCTGCCGCGCCAACGGATGGCTCGCGGCGCGCCGTGTTCGATTTCCCGCCGGTCGACAAGGAGCGGGCGTACGACATTATCGACGTCATGAAGGAAATCGGCGATGCGCGCGATGTTTCGGTCGCCCAGATCGCGCTGTCGTGGCTGCTGCATCAAAAGCACGTCACCAGCGTCATCATCGGCGCCAAGACTGAAGCGCAGCTCAAGGACAACCTCGCCGCCACGAGCGTCGAATTGTCGAGCGATGAGTTGAACCGGCTGGATCAGGTGTCGAAGCTGAAACCCGAATACCCAGGCTGGATGCTCGAGCGTCAGGGCGGCGAACGGAGCTCAAATCTGAGCTGAGCGCAAAGAAAAGCGGCGGCGCTCTTGTCCAGCGCCGCCGCTCCCGCGTGCGTCCCCGCCCAGCGTTGCCGCTGTTACCGGCGCACGATCTTGACCTCGTAATCCCCCGTCGAGCCGCCGAGCCCGCTCACCTGAAGCAGGAAGTCGCCCGAAGCTTCCGGTTGGAACCGCAAGCGCGCGTTCAGACCATCGCCGCCGTCATCGTCGGAGGTGAGGCGGGTGTTCTCGTCATTGACGATGGCGAGGAACGGATCGGCCAACGGGTGTTCGCCGACACCGGCGACATCGATCGTGTAGGAAGCGCCGCCCTCGAGCGACACCCGATAATTATCGAGGTCGCCGGGCATTTCGATGCGGCTGACACGAGCATCGTCGGCGGCATCGAGCATTTCATCGGTGTAGGGATGACCGGGCACGTCGGTGTCGGTGGCGCGAATCTGGTAGCGGCCTGTCCCCGTGTCGCCAAAGGAGGAAACCGCCAGAAAATAGGGGCCCCCGGTCGCCGACGCGTAGTTCAGGTAGGCGTTGAGGCCGCGGCCGCCATCGTCATCGCTGGCCACTTGATTTCCCTGCGCGTCGTAGAGGGTCAACATCGGATCGGCGAGCGGATCAGGATCCATGCTCTCGATGTTGATGCGATAGGGACGGCCTTCGACCAGCTCAACCACAAACCAGTCGACATCGCCGTCGGCGTTGATCGTGGCGACCCGCGGATCGCCGATGGCCGAGAGCGCTTCCGCGCCGTCCGGCGTGGCGCCGATCTCGCCGGGTGTTACGGAAATGGCGTAGCGGCCCTCGGCTTCCTCGACATAGCCGCGCGCTTCGACATAGTGCGGACCGGCCGCAGTAGCTTGATATTCAAGCCATGCATTGAGGCCGTCACCGCCGTCATCGTCGCGCGCCACTTCGGCGCCGTCCGGCCCGTAGAGCACGAGCATGGGATCTTGCAGCGCATCTGGCGTCATCGCGTTGGCGAGCCCCAGCCGCACGCCTTGGCCTTCGGTGAGGTCGAGGCGATACCAATCGCGATCGCCTGCCGGACCGAGCATCGCTTCACGATAGTCGCCGTCTATGCTGAGTGTGGCGTCGGTGGTGTTGTCGCCCGGAATCTCGCCGTCACGAGCCGTCAACGTGTAGCCGCCGACGGCGTCGTCGGTGAAGCCGCGCGCCTCGATAAAATAACCGCCGCTGCTCGGCGCGGTGAACTCCAGATACGCGTTCAGGCCGTCGCCGCCGTCGTCGTCCGTCGCGACCTCTTCGCCGCGCGAATCATAAAGGCGCAGCAAGGGATCGCCGAGCGGCGTGTCGCCCGAACCGCCCAACGCGAAACGGTATGACTGACCTTCGACCAGGCGGATGCGGTACCAATCGCGGTCGTTGGGAAAATCGAGCGTGGAAGTGTGGGTCTGGCCGGGCCGAATGCTGGCCCCGGTGTTGCGCGAGTTGCCGACGCCGTCGCGCGGAAGCCGCTCGGCGGCAACGCTCAAATCATAGCGGCCGGTGTAGCCGTCTCCGTAGCCGCGCGCTTCGATAAAGACGTCGCGGTTTGCACTCGGGACAAACTCCACTTCAGAGTTCAGGCTGCCTTCCATGTCGTCGTTGGCGGCGAGTTCATTGCCTTCGCCGTCGAGAATGCGCAGCATTGGGTCGCCGAGCCCGTTTTCGCCTGAGCCAGCCAACCGAATGCGATAGCGGTTGCCGGTGCGCGCCGACAGCCGGTACCAGTCGAAATCACCCTCGAACTCGAGATTGCCGCTCACAGTCCGTCCGGCGCCGATGCGCGCCCGCGTCGAAGCGTCATTTCCCACATCATCAGCCGGCAACGGCTCGGACGACAGGCCGAGGCGATAGCGTCCGGTCGCTTCCTCGCTGAAGGCGCGCGCCTCGACGAAGACTTCTCCGCTTTGCGCCGGAACATAGCGCAGCGCCGAATTGAGAGACTCGTTGGCGTCGTCATTGAAGGCGACTTGGTTGCCCTGGGCGTCATAAACGGCAAGCATCGGATCGAGCGCTTGGCCGTCTGCGTTCGCGATGCCGGCGAGAGCGAGATTGTAGCGCTGGCCGACTTCGACGTGCAGCCGGTACCAGTCGGTGTCGCCGGCCGGCGAAATCTCGCCCTCGACATCACCGCTGAGCACGGCTTGGGTCGAAGCGTCGCCCGGCTGGTCGGCCTCCTGCGCAGCAGCTGGGACAAGGCAAAGCGCCATCAACGCAGCCGAAGCCGCGCCCACCCAGAGTATGCTTCTCATGTCGTCTCCCCTCAAAATCGCTGACAGATAACGTTAACTATCTGTCATGTCCGCCGCATAGCGAAATCCAGGCGAATTTCGGCCTTCTTGCCGTTTGCCCATCGCAGCGATGGACGGTTTCGCCTTAGCTGGCAACGCGAGCAGGGGCGAGAGAAGACTCTTTGTTGGCGTGTCAGACCTTGATGTCGACATGAGCCGGCGGCGCCCCCACCGGGCCGGCCGACACCAGCACCATGGCCGGGCGCAGCGTGCGGTCGGCCAGCACATAGCCTGGCTGCATCACCTCCTGGATCACACCGGCAGGTTGATCGCCCGGAGCTTGGGCTACCGCCTGATGAAGCTTGGGATCGAAAGCATCGCCCTTGGCGCCGACGCGCCTGAGGCCATGACGCGCAAACGCATCGATCAACGACCGCTCGGTGAGTTCGAGACCGGTGATGAGATTGCGCACCGTTTCGTCCGCGGTGTCACGCGAGGCAGCCTGCAGCGCGCGCGTCAGCGTGTCCGCCACGGGCAGGAGATCCGCGGCGAAACGATCGATCGCATACATGCGGGCGTCGGCGCTCTGCCGTTCGGCGCGGCGACGCGTATTTTCCACTTCCGCCAGCGCGCGCAGCATATCGTCGCGCGCTCTTGCAAGCTCGGCTTGCAGCGCTGACACGTCGAATGCTTCCGGCGCCGATTCCTGATTCTGCCCCTGTCCGTCGCTTTCGTTCGTCATTCCATCCTCACCGTTCGCCGCGCCCGTCGAGCAAGCGCCCGACAACACGCGCCGTATAGTCAACCACCGGGATCACCCGGGCGTAGTTGAGCCGGGTAGGGCCGATCACGCCGAGCGCGCCAATCACCTTACGCTCCGCGTTCATATAGGGAGCGACAATCAGACTCGACCCCGACAACGAAAATAACGGGTTTTCCGAGCCGATGAAGACGCGCACGGCTTCGCCGGCCTTAGCCAAATCCAGCACCTGGATCAGTTCGCGGGTCTTTTCCAGGTCGTCGAACAGTTTGCGCGCCCGCTCGAGATCGGCGATCGCCTGCTGATCCTGTAATAGGTTCCCGCGCCCCCGCACGATCAGCGATCGCCCGAGTTGCGGATCCTCTCCGGACCACTCGACCAGACCCTGCTCCACCAGGGTCGCCGCCGCCCGATCCAAAGCTGCGCGGTCGCGCGCCAGCGCCTCTGCCGCCGCAGCGTGCGCCTCGGCGAGCGTGCGCCCCTTAAAACGTGCGTTGAGGTAGTTCGCGGCCTCGGCCAGCGCGCCGGCAGTCAAGTCAGCCGGCGTGCTGATGATTCGGTTCTCGACCTGGTTGTCCTCGAACACCAAAACCAGCAAGGCCTGGCCCGGCCCGATGCTGACGATCTCTGCGTGCCGCACTGGCGCATCGCGCTCCGGCGTGACCACGAGCCCAGCGCCCCCTGCCAATCCGGACAGCAAGTCAGAAGCGGCGCCCATGACGTCTTGCGGATTCGAGCCGGCGGCCGAGATGCGCCCGTCGATCTCGCGTTTTTCTTCCGAGGGCACGTCGCCGAGTTGCAGCAGGCTGTCGACGAAGAAGCGCAGACCGAGGTGGGTCGGCAACCGCCCTGCCATCGCGTGCGGAGCTTCGAGCAAGCCGAGGCTTGCCAGATCGGCCATGGTGTTGCGGATCGAGGCGGGGGACAGACCGACGCCGCCGAGCTTCGAGAGCGTTCGCGACCCGACCGGCTCGCCCGTCGTCAAATACGACTCGACAATCTCGCGGAAGATCTCGCGCGCCCGCGCATCGAGCGAGGAAAGATCCGGGGGGTTAGGATGCGGCATTCGCGGCTCTAGGTAGCGACCGCGCGCGCGTGCGCAAGCGCCGCCGCGGGCTCCCAGACGCCTTGTTCCGTCGTGGCGAGGCCGTGCGCGCGAGATCACGCTGAGCTCTGCCTGGACGGGCCTGCGCCGATCCGTCATTAGCAGCCAAGCTCAGGAGTTCTCATGCGTCCTTCCGGCCGCGCGCCCGATCAATTGCGCGAGATCACACTCGAAACTGCCGTCTCGCGCTATGCTGAAGGATCGTGTCTGGCGCGCTTCGGGCAAACCCACGTACTCTGCACTGCCAGCGTTGAGCAGGGCGTGCCAGGCTGGCTCAAGGGGCAGGGGCGGGGCTGGGTCACCGGCGAGTATGGGATGCTGCCCCGCGCGACGCATACGCGCGGCCGCCGCGAAGCGGCGCAAGGCAAGCAATCGGGACGAACGCAGGAAATCCAGCGCCTCATCGGCCGATCGCTGCGCTCGGTGGTCGATCTGAAGCTTCTCGGCGATCGCACCATCACCCTCGATTGCGACGTCATTCAAGCCGACGGCGGCACACGCACGGCCGCGATCACCGGCGCGTGGGTCGCGCTGGCGAAAGCCTGCGCGTATCTGGTTGAGGAAAAAGTGCTGAAGCAAAATCCGATCAGCGGCCAGGTTGCCGCCATCTCCTGCGGCGTGTTCGGCGACGCGCCGGTGCTCGACCTCGACTACGCCGAAGACTCGGGCGCCGAGGTCGATGCAAACTTCATCCTCTCGGGCGATGGCCGCATGATCGAAGTGCAGGCGACCGGCGAACAGCGCCCCTTTAGCGACGCCGAGTTCGACGAACTGATGCGCCTGGCTAAACTCGGCTGCGCGCAGCTGTTCGAGAAGCAGCGCGCAGCTGCAGGCTGAAATATGATCGGCGCGTTGTTGAACGCCGGTCCGGTCGCCCGTTTGCGACGTGTCGGCTATTTGCCGCTGGCCGGCGACGACCCGATCGAGATCGAGTTCGCAAACGGGGCCGTCTTCAACGTCGATATCGGCTTCGAAAGCGCGACCGATGTCATCATCCGTCCCGGCGTCATGCTCGAAACGGCGTACGGTCACCTCCGCGCCGAGGAGCCCGACACGTTCGCCGCAATCGAGCGCGATTGGTCGAGCGAAGCGATCGATCTGCCATGGCTGACCGGCGCAACGCTCTCCAATCCGCGGCGGCTTGCGATGACGCGTCCGTACACCGTCGAGGTAGGTTATGTTTTCGATGTTAATGGCCGCCAGTTCGCGCTTTTTGGCGACGCCGACTACATTACCGCCAACGAATTGAGCGACGCAGAGAACGAGCCTCTCGGCCTTGTCATTGGTGCGCCTTACTCCGCCGCCTGATCGGCGGCTTCTTCCAACTCCGCGTCGTTGTCGCTCGGTTCATAACTCAGCAATTCGCCGGGCTGACATTCCAGCACGCGGCACAGAGCATTGAGTGTCGAAAAACGGATCGCCTTGGCCTTGCCGGTCTTCAGGATCGAGAGGTTCGCGAGCGTCACGCCGACTTTCTCGCTGAGGTCCGTCAGCGACATTCGCCGGTCGAGCAGGATGCGGTCGAGAGTCACGCGGATCGCCATCAGATGGTGAGCTCCTGCTCTTCCTTCAGGCGCGCGCCTTCGCGGAACACTTCGGCCAAGACGATCAGGATCAGGATCGATCCCCACGTCGAGAAATCGACGGCGAAAGTGTAGTTGGCCTCGACCTCGGGCCCGCCGTACATCGTCACCAGCACGCCGGTCAGGGCCATGAGCAGGTAGCGCGAGATTTCGATGGCGAGCATCGTCATCCAGATGACGCGAAGATGCTGCGCATTCTCCCGGCGGAAGGGCTGGCCGGTCGAGAATGCGTCGAACAGCTTGCGCAGCCGCCACACGATGACCAACGCGCCGGCGACCGCGACGGCCGCGATCAAGAGCGCCGGGACGACGACAGGCCACGTGCCGCCGCCAGGCTGATCATAGGTGACGTGAAAATTGCCGCCGCCGTCGCCGCCCAGGTTCACATCGCCGGCCCCACCTTGCAGCAAAGCCGGGTCGATCACCCCGTTGGCGACAAGCGCCAGCAGCACACCGTAGGAAATCGCGCCCAGGCCGACCGCGACGGCGGCAATCCACAGCATCACCCAGGCGATCATCAAACCAATCCGGATGACGGACGCGATTGAGCCTTTGCCGAGGGCCTTCATGCGGCGGGAAACCTCTTTCAGGCCGAGTGTAGCCTGGGTTTATTGATAAACGATATAGACCCGCGCGCAGGTAGTCAAACAAGTGTTGCGCCCATGCCCCGCCTGTGCGGCCGACTGGTCGTCGCTTCCCATAATGCTGGAAAGGTCCGCGAGATCGCCGCGCTGCTCGGTCCGCTTGGATTAGAGCCGGTGTCGGCCGCCTCACTGGGGCTTCCGGAGCCGGAGGAGACCGAGTCCACCTTCGCCGGCAATGCCGCGCTGAAGGCGCGTGCCGCAGCGGACGCTTCGGGGCTGCCGGCGCTGGCCGACGATTCGGGACTGGAAGTCCGCGCGCTCGGCGGAGAGCCCGGTGTCTACTCGGCGCGGTGGGCGGGGCCGGAGAAGGACTTTCGCGCCGCGATGCAGCGCGTGTGGGAGAAACTGAGCGCTCGCGGGGAAGATCGCGCGGCGCGCTTCGTCTGCGCTCTCGCGCTGGCGACGCCCGGCGCCGGCGTCGAGGTGTATGAAGGCGAGGCGCGCGGGCGCATCGTCTGGCCGCCGCGAGGGGAGAAAGGCTTCGGCTACGATCCGATTTTCGAGCCGACCGGACATACCCGCACGTTCGGCGAGATGAGCCATGACGAGAAGCTGCCGCTCACCCATCGCGCCCGCGCGTTCGAGAAACTGGTGGCGTCGCTCAAATGAGCGAAACTGGCCTCTATGTGCACTGGCCGTATTGCAACGCCATCTGTCCGTATTGCGATTTCAACGTGTATCGCGCTCGCGGCGCCGACAACACACCGTTGATCGAGGCGATCAGCGCAGACATCGCAGCCTACGCGAAGCGGTTCGGAAAGCGCGAACTTGTCAGCCTCTTTTTGGGCGGGGGCACGCCGTCCTTGCTGCGCGGCGGCGAAATCGAAGTTTTGGTCGAGGCAGCTGCTCGCGGCTTCAGTCTCGCCGAGGACTGCGAAATCACCCTCGAAGCCAATCCTGAAGACGCGCACCTGTTCGCGGAGCAGGCGGCGGTCGGGATCAACCGCTTTTCAATCGGTGTGCAGGCCTTGGACGACGAAGCCCTGCGCGCGCTCGGCCGCAAGCACGATGCGCGTGCGGCGCTCAACGCCATCGACGCGGCAGCGGAAACCGGCAAGCGCGTATCGCTCGATCTCATCTACGCGCGCGAAGGCCAAAGCGTCGACGCCTGGCGCGCAGAACTTTCTCGCGCTCTCTTGCTGCCGATCGAGCACGTCTCGCTCTACCAACTCACAATTGAGCCCGGCACGGCGCTGGCGCGTCGGGTCGAGCGCGGCCAGACCCTGCCGCCGGATGACGAGCGCGCGGCCGAACTTTACGAAGCGACGCAAACGATCTGCGATGCGGCTGGCTTCCCGGCTTATGAGATTTCGAATCACGCACGGGCAGATTCAGCCCGTTCGCGCCACAACGCTCTCTACTGGCGGAGCCAAGACTGGATTGGAGTCGGCCCGGGCGCGCACGGACGTATCAGCGAGGCTGGCGCGCGCCTTGCGTTCGAAGCGCAACCACGGCCCGCCGATTATATCGACGCCGTGCGCGAAACCGGTGTTGGCTGGATCAGCGAAGCTCGCCTCAACGGCGAGCAGGCCGGCGATGAAATGCTGTTGATGGGCCTGCGCATCGAAGAAGGCGTAGACGTCGCCGCCGTCGGAGCTCTGCGCGGCAAACCACTCAATACCGAAGCGCTGGCGTGGCTGGTGGAGCAGGGGCTTGTGACGCGCGATGGAGGCCGCTTGCGGTTGACGAGGCAAGGTCGCTTGCTGACCAACCGGATCGTCGCTGAGTTGGTGTCTTAAGTGCCGCTTTCAGGGAACCGCCGCGGCGCCGACTGCAACACGCTGTTGGCGCCTTGGCCGACCTGGATGATCGCCAAGCCGCGCTCGATCGCGCCATTGGCGTTGAAGCGGAAGAGGCCGTCCGAACCGGCAAAGCCATCGCGCAATTCGAGCGCGCCGCGCGAGAACCCGGCCGCGCCGCGGTCGCGCGACAGCAAAGCGGCGAGGGCCACAGCGTCGTAGCCGAGGCTTGCCAGCCGTCCGGGCGTTTCGCCGAAAACGGCCCGATAGCGGTTCTCGAACTCGGTGCGCGCCGCTGGGTCTGGCGAAACGTACCAGGCCCCCGCCAGCGACGGTTCGCGTTCGGCGTCGCCCGCCCAGACGCTCGTTCCCATCAGGCGGACCTGGCTGGTGTCGAGGCCGGCTTGTACGAGAGCCGTGCCGATCGCCCGCAGCGGCGCGCCGTTTTCGGCGATGATGACGCCTTGCGCCGGACGCGCGCGCAACAGGGCTGCGAGCGCGTTCGCGGCCGCCGTCGCATCGGCATCAGTGCGATTATAAAGCTGCGAAGCGACGACGGTCACGCCGTGAGCAGCGGCCTCGGCGCGCAACGCGCTTTCGACGCGGCGGCCGTACTCGTTGGTCGGCGCCAGCAGCGCGATCGATTGAATGTTCTGCGACGCCGCATACGACACCAGGCGGGCAACCTCATCTTCAAGCTGAAAGCTCAGCAGATAGACGCCGTTGCCGCCCACGGTGCGATCCGACGACAAACCGATCATCGGAATGTTGTTGCTCTGGGCGACACTGGCCGCACCGGATACGCCCTCCCGTGAGACCGGTCCGATAATGATATCGGCGCCGTCAGAAACCAGCGATCGTGCGGTGGCGCCGGCCGACGCGCTGTCGATCCCCGCATCTCTTGGAATCAGGAGCGTGCTTTCGTTGCCGAGTTCGAATAAAGCCAGCTCGGCTGCGTTATAGATGGCTGTGGCCTCCTGAGGCCGCAGCGTGAACGGAAGCAACAGACCGACGCGGACGATTTCGCGCCCGCGCATAAAGGGGGGCGTAACGCCGTCGCGGGTCTGAACCTGCTGCTCCGGCTGGGTCGCCGGCCCGGGCGGCGGCGGCGGCGACGGGGCCGGTCCGGGCGACGGGGCAGTGGCGCAGGCAGCCATGAAAGCGGCCAGGCTGATGGCGGCGGCCGTCTTCACACTTGGCGCGGCGAGCGTCCGCGCCGATGATTTGGCGGAAGCCATGAGCAACCCTTCGTCTGACCCCAAGGAAAGCGGCCGCGACCGTATTGGCGCCCGCGAATCCAGTCCACCCTTGGAAGCGGGCCTTTATGTGGTCGCCACGCCCATCGGCAACCTCCGTGACATCACCTTGCGCGCGCTGGATGTCTTGGCCGCGGCCGATCGGGTCTACGCGGAGGATACCCGCGTCGCGATGAAGCTGATGCAGGCCTACGGGTTGAAGCCGAAATTGGCGGCCTACCACGAGCACAATGCGGAGGCGGTGCGCGACCTTATCCTCGAAGCGCTATCGCGCGAAGAGAGCGTGGCGCTGATTTCCGACGCCGGCACGCCGCTCGTTTCCGATCCCGGCTTCAAACTGGCGCGCGCAGCGATCGAGGCGGGACACCGCGTGTTTCCGATCCCGGGCGCATCCGCGTTGCTCGCGGGTCTTGTGGTCTCCGGACTGCCCAGCGATCGTTTCCTGTTCGCGGGCTTTTTACCGCCAAAATCCGCTGCGCGCCGTGGGGCGCTCACTGAGCTTGCCGACACTGACGCGACTTTGATCTTCTACGAAACCGGCCCGCGCTTGGCCGAGTCGCTGGCGGACATGGCTGACGTGCTCGGCGGACGGTCCGCAGCCGTCGCCCGCGAACTAACGAAGCTGTTCGAAGAGACCCGACGCGGCTCGCTCGGCGAATTGGCCGCGCACTACCGCGACGCCGGGGGACCGAAAGGAGAGATCGTCGTGCTCGTCGGTCCGCCGCTGCCGCGGGGTGAGGTCGACGACGCTGAGCTCGAAGCCTTTCTGCAAGGCGTGCTTTCGCGCGGTGTCAGAGAGGCCGCCGGCGAGGCTGCGCGCGAGCTCGGCGTCTCGCGCAAGCGCGCCTACGCCCGTGCGCTAGAACTCAAGGACCGAACGTGACCCGCGCCAAAGCCGAGCGCCGCGGGCGCACGGCCGAATGGGCCGCCATGCTCTATCTCATGTGCAAGGGCTATCGCATTCTCGGTCATCGCCTGCGCACGCCGTACGGCGAAGTCGACGTCGCGGCGTGGAAGAATGGCGTGCTCGTCATCGTCGAAGTCAAGGCGCGCGCCACCTACGATGCGGGCGTTTTTGCGGTCACGCCGACGGCGCGACAGCGGATCGGCCGAGCCGCGAAGACGCTGGCCGGGCGCTGGCGGCTCATGTCAGCACCCATCCGCTTCGACTTGGTAGTGGTTGGTTCAGGTCTGTTGCCGAGGCATGAACGCGGCGCCTGGTTCGATGATCGTGTCGGCGCCTGATATTAAGCGTGCCGAAACGATCCGGGCGCAGACTAGCGCGGATGCGTAGGATTTTCGCTATACTCACGGTGTTTGCCGCCGCCGCCGCCATGAGCGGCTGCGCCACGGCTGCGCTCGGCGCCGCGGCAAGCGTCGGCGTGTACGCTGCACAAGATCGCACGATTGGCGAAGGCATCGACGACGCCGCCGCGTCGCAGCAGGTTAAAGTGCGCTTGCTCGCCGCCGATCGCATTGCCTTTCAGGAAGTCGATGTCGAAGTCGCAAACGGCAATCTGCTGCTCTCAGGCACGGCCCCGACCGAAGAACACAGGCAAGCCGCGGAAACGATCGCGCGCAGCGTTCGCACGATCGACAATGTCTACAACGAGATCTTCGTTGGCCAGCCGTCTTCGTTTCTGGTCAGCGCACAAGATGAATTGATCACGGCGCAAATTCGCGCGCGGCTGACAGCAAGCCCCGACGTGCGCGCGATCAACGTCAACATCGAGACGTTTCACGGCAACGTCTATCTTATGGGCACGGCCCGCACCGAGCTCGAACTGCGCCGGGCGGCCGAAATCGCCAGCGTCGTGGGCGGCGTCCGTCGCGTCGTCTCTTTCATGCAGGTGCGCGCGTCCGCGCGGCCGTATTATGCACAAGCGCCGGCGACCCCTGAATATCGCGGCGGCCCGGATGGCGTGCCCTGAGGCGACGAGCGGCCCGGCGGGCGCACCTGATTTTCTGCTGAGTTTCGCAATTTCCTTGGCGCGCCTGGGCCGGAAGGCGTAAATCCGGATACCCGTTTGGCGAGCGCGCTGGCGTTCGTTTTTTGTTGCGCATTTGTTCTAATTCTGTACGATGGTCGGCCTCGCTTGTGGATAAAAGGCGGGCGTTATGCAGACTTGCGCTAATGCGACAACGGTCGCCTTCGCTGGGCTCGAGGCGCGCCGGATCGAAGTCCAGGTTCAACTGACGGGCGGCACGAACGGGATCGTCATCGTCGGTCTCGGCGACAAAGCCGTATCGGAATCGCGCGAGCGCGTGCGCGCAGCGTTTGCATCCATCGGCTTGGCCATCCCGCCAGATCGCATCGTGGTGAATCTCGCGCCCGCGGACTTGCCGAAAGAGGGGACGCATTACGATCTGCCGATTGCACTGGCGATGATGGCGGCGATCGGCGCACTGCCGCGCGATGCGCTCGATGGCGTGCTCTGTTTCGGCGAAGTCGGGTTGGACGGCGCGCTTGCGTCCGCGCCTGGCGCGCTGCCCGCCGCGATGGCCGCTCATGGCATGGGCTGCGCTTTCATTTGCCCCGAAGTTTGCGGCCCCGAGGCGGCATGGGCCGGCGGGGAAGTGATTGCGGCGCCGTCGCTCTTGTCGCTGGTCAACCACTTCCGTGGCGGCGCGACGCTGAAGCCGCCGGAGCGCGGCGACCTCATCGATGGCGCCAACGTCCCCGATCTGCGCGACGTGCGCGGACAGGAGCAAGCCAAGCGCGCGCTCGAAATCGCCGCAGCGGGCGCACACAACCTGCTGTTTGTCGGCCCCCCTGGCGCCGGCAAGTCGATGCTGGCGCAACGCCTGCCGGGGTTGCTGCCGCCGCTGTCATCGGAGCAATTGCTCGAAGTCTCGATGCTGCATTCGGTTGCAGGATTGCTCGAGCGCGGGCGATTGACGCGCACGCGCCCGTTCCGGGCGCCGCATCACTCCGCCTCGATGGCGGCGCTCGTCGGCGGCGGTCTGCGCGCCAAGCCCGGCGAAATCAGCCTGGCTCATCACGGCGTCTTGTTCTTGGACGAATTGCCGGAGTTCTCGCAGCAGGCGCTCGATGCGCTGCGACAGCCGCTCGAGAACGGCAGCGTGCTTATCGCTCGCGCAAACCACCACGTCACCTATCCGGCGCGAATTCTGCTTGCAGCGGCGATGAATCCATGCCGGTGCGGCGGCGGCGCGGGCGCCGGTGCGTGCCGGCGCGGGCCGCGTTGCGCGGTCGACTATCAGGCTCGGCTCTCCGGTCCGCTGCTCGATCGCATCGATATTCAACTCGATGTGCCGCCGGTGACGGCCGCCGATCTCGCGCTGCCGCCGCCGATCGAAGGCACCGCCGAAGCGGCAGCGCGCGTCAACCGCGCTCGCGAGGCGCAAGCCGGGCGAGGCGCGGGCTTGAACGCCACGCTCGATCTGGATGCGTTGGAGCGGTTGGCCGCGCCCGACGCGCCGGGCGCCGCGTTGCTGGCGAAAGCCGCCGAAACACTGGCGCTTTCGGCGCGCGCTTACCACCGCACGCTCAAAGTTGCGCGCACCATCGCCGATCTCGACGGCGGCGATGGCGTGCGGCGCATTCATGTCGCCGAGGCGCTCAGTCTGAAGCGACAATGGGCGACGCCCAATCAGGCCGGATTAGCGAAGGTTTCTTAACGCGGCGCGGGCTTGATCGGGCGATGGCTCAGCCGGCCGCCGTACCTGCCTTTGACGCATTTGAGGCGCTGCCCGATCCCGTCGCGATTCTCGCGCCGGATGGCGTCCTGGTTCGGGCCAATCCGGCGTTTCGCGCTGTTTTTCGCCACTGGATCGGTCCCAACCGCCCGCCCTGGGGCAGGGCGCAGCCGCCTGCATTCGAAAACGGCGAGCGTCGCTTCGACGCTCCGGCCCCGGACGGGCGCCGGTTCGAATGGGTGGAGCGCGAACTTGCGGACGGTGCCCGTCTCATCATTGCCCGCGACATCACGCGCCACGTCAGGGCCGCCGAGGATGCACTGCGGGCGAAGACGACTTTGTTTGCAACGCTGACGCACGAATTGCGTACGCCGTTGAACGGCATTCTCGGTATGGCCGGCTTGCTCGAACTCGGCAAACTCGAGCCCAACGCCAAGAGCTATGTCGGCGCGATCAAGCAGTCGGGCGAATTGCTGCTCGAACTGATCACTGAAATTCTCGACTATTCGCGTCTCGAGGCGGGGCGGGTCGAACTGGAATCGGCGCCGTTCGATCCCGAAGCGACCATGCAAAGCGTGGCCGAACTGCTCTCGCCCAAGGCGCGCGACAAAGGCTTGGAGATCGTTGTCTCCGTCCGCTCCGACTCGCCGACGCGCGTCACCGGCGATGACGGACGCCTGCGCCAGATTCTGTTCAACCTCGCTGGCAACGCAGTAAAATTCACCGAAGCGGGCGGCGTCGTCATCGAACTTGCGCCGCGGCCGAACGGACGGCTGCGCTTCAGCGTACGCGACACCGGACCAGGCGTTGCGCCCGAGAAGCAGAAACTCATCTTCGAAGAATTCACCCAGGCCGACGCCACAGTGTCGCGTCGCCACGGCGGGGCCGGCCTCGGCCTCGCCATCGTCAAGCGGCTGGCGCTGGCGATGGGCGGCGAAGCAGGTCTTGTTTCGCGACCCGGCTTCGGCGCTACATTCTGGGTCGAGCTGCCGCTTTCGACATCGGCCAGCGCGCCGCCGCCGCCTTCGCTTGCTGGCGTTCGCATCGCTATCGTCAGCCCCTCGCTCATGCTGACGCAGGCCTTGCGCGGCGTCGTAGTCTCGCTCGGCGGAATTCCGGTGGAGCGCGGCGCCGCTGCCGATGTCGTATTGCTTGACTGGCACGCTGGTCTCGACGGCGATGAGATCCATGCCCTGCAACGCATCGCCCGCGCCGTCATCGCGCTTGCCCCTCAGGAACATCGCCACGTCATCGATGCGTGCCGCGCCGCCGGTGTCGAACACTATACGCTGAAACCGGTCCGCCGCGCGTCACTCGCCGAACGGGTGCGCGCGGCGCTCGGCGGCGCTGCGGCGCCGGCGGCTGCTCAGCCCGAACCGGCGGCGCCTCAGCTGTTGCCGGGCCTACGCGTGCTGCTGGCGGAGGACAACCCGATCAACGCGTTGCTCGCGCGCACTTTGCTCACGCGCGCCGGTTGCCTGGTTACCAGCGCGCAAGATGGCGAAGAGGCTGTGGTTGCGGCTGCGGCTGCAGCTTACGACCTCATTCTGCTCGATATCCGCATGCCGCGCCTTGACGGATTCGAAGCGGCGGCGCGCATCCGCCGCGGGGCAGGGCCGTCGGCGGCGGCGCCGATCGTCGCGCTTACCGCCGACGCCGGCGAAGATGAACGAGTCCGCGCGGCGAAGGCCGGCATGGACGATTTCATCACCAAACCGATCGACGCCAGCCGGCTGCTCGCAGTCGCTGCGCGCTTTACCGAGCGCCCGAACGGGGCCACTTTCCGGCGCGATTAAGACGGCGGAGACCTGCTCATGGCCGAAACCAACGCCGCGACAGCTGCGCCCAAGCGTTCTACCTGGGAAGCGATAGCCGTTTTCCTGGAACGGCGCAGCCTGGTGATGCTCATGCTCGGTTTCGCCGCTGGGCTGCCGAACTTGCTGCTCTATGACACGATATCGGCGTGGATGCGCCAAGCGAAACTGCCGCTCGATGTCATCACGCTCTTCAGCCTTGTGACGGCCACTTACGCGATCAAGTTCCTCTGGGCGCCGATTGTCGATCGCTTGAAGATTCCGGTGCTCTACCAACTCTTCGGCAAGCGCCGCTCTTGGATGCTGCTGGCGCAGATCGGCATCGTGTTCGGTATCTGGGCCATCGCCGTGAACATGCCAGCGGTCTCCGCCGGTGTTGCAGGCGGCGCGGAGGGGGCAGTGCAGCCCGATCCGAACATGGATCTTATCGGTGTCGTCGCCATTCTCGCCACCATGACCGCGGTGTTCGGCGCCACGCAGGACATAGCTATCGACGCCTGGCGTATCGAAGTGGCGGCGGTTGAGCGTCAAGGCGCCATGGCGGCTGCCTATCAATGGGGATACCGGCTCGCGGTTGTCGTCTCCGGGGCCGCGCCGCTCTTCCTGGCTTCGCGGATCGGCTGGACCGCGGCCTACTCGGCCATGGCCCTTGTGATGGCGATTGGCATTGTGGGCGTGCTGCTGGCGCCGCGCGAGCAGAGCGTCGAGCCGAAGCCCTTGCCGCCGCAAACTACGCCGGCCTGGATGGAAGCGCTCGAGTGGATCGCGCGCGCTGCGTTGATGGCGTTCGCCGCATGTTTCATCGGCGCAGGGCTCTCGGGCAAGCCTGAGCCGATCAGCTTTATGTTTCCGTGGATCGGCCTCGTCGACGCGACGGCGCCATTCGCGGAAGTGTGGGCCAGCAAACCATGGGGCGCTGTGTGGCAGGTGGTTGCAGTCGCGTTCGGCCTGGGTGTTGTCGCCTTCGCGACCTATCCGATGTTCAAGTCGCGGCCGAGCGCATACTTCGCAGGCACGCTGAAAGAACCGTTGGAGGATTTTTTCAAGCGTTACGGCGTCAATGTCGGCGCGCTGATCTTGGCGATGATCTGCGTCTACCGAATAGCCGACTTCGTGCTGAATCTGATGACGGCATTCTACGTCGATGTCGGTTTTTCGCTCGATGAAATCGCCGGCGCGCGCAAACTGTTCGGCGTGGTGATGTCGATGCTCGGCATCGGGCTCGGCGGCTGGCTGGTCGCGCGCTTCGGCCTGATGCGCTCGTTGCTTGTCGGCGCCATCGTGCAGCCACTGTCGAACATCGCGTTCAGCAGCCTCATCTTCACCGGGCCGTGGCTGCCTGGCCTCTACATCTGCATCGCCATCGACAATATCTCCGCCGGCATCGCCGGCACCGCGCTCATCGCCTACATGTCGAGCCTCACCAGCCGCGGCTTTACAGCGACGCAGTACGCGCTGTTCTCATCGCTCTACGCGTTGCCCGGTAAGATCCTGGCGGCGGTTTCCGGACGCATTGTCGAAGGCGCGACCGCCGCCGCAGCGGCAGGGGAGAGCAATTGGCTGCGCGGCTGGTTTACGAACATCGCGCCGGATTCGCTGGCGCACGCCGAACAAGAATATGGCCGCCCCGCGGAGGCCTTCGCGGCCGGTTACATGACGTTCTTCATCTACTCCGGCGTCATCGGCGCGCTCGCGCTCATCTTCGCAATAAGCGTCATGCGCCAGTCGCCCCCCGCGACGGACGAAGCGAAAGAAGAGCCGGCGCCCGCCTAGGCTGGCTTTGCCTCGCTCTTGGCCTCCGCCGCCTGGAACGCGGCCAGCGTCGCGTAGCTGACGATGTCGGAGACCGTGCCGCCGAGCGGCGCGATCTGGATCGGCTTGGCGAGCCCGGTCAGCACCGGGCCGATGACGGTTGCGCCGCCTGCGGTCGTGAGCAGACTGGTTGCGATCGAGGCGGAATGCAGCGCCGGCATCACCAGCACGTTGGCGGGCTCGGAAAGCCGCGAGAACGGATATAACTGGCGCATGTCGGGATGCAGCGCCACGTCGACGTTCATCTCGCCCTCGTACTCGAATTCGATGTCTTCGCGCCGGTCGAGCAAGGTGACGGCGTCGCGGATTTTCTCGGAGCGCTCCATCTTCGGGTTGCCAAAGGTCGAATGCGAAATCAGCGCCACCCGCGGCGTGATTCCGAATTGCCGCGCCATCGCCGCCGACTGAAGCACGATCTGCGCCAATTCCGGCGGATTAGGAAACTCGGCCACGGCGGTGTCGCTGATGAAAAGCGTGCGGCCTTTCATCAGGATAATGGACATGCCCATGACGCGTTCGCGCGGCGCCGGATCGATGGCCTTGAGCACATCGTCGAGCGCCGTTGCATAATTGCGGGTGACGCCGGTGACCATGCCGTCGGCATGACCGAGCGCGACCATGCAGGCGCCGAAAACGTTGCGATCCAAGTTCACGAGCCGTTGCGCATCGCGCTGCAGATAGCCGAAACGCTGCAGCCGTTTGTAGAGATAATCGGCGTAGAGTTCGTTGTTCTCGGAAAGCCGAGCATTGATGATGCGCAGCGCTGCGTTATCGGAAACGCCAACTTGCGCCATGTTCGCGCGGACTGTCTCCTCGCGTCCGATCAGCACTGCGTCGCCGAGGCCAAGTTCGCGGAATGCATAGGCGGCGCGGATCACCGAGGGCTCTTCGCCTTCGGCGAACACTATGCATTTCGGTTTGCGGCGCACCACGGTCTGAACGCGCTGCATCATCGCCGCTGTCGGATCCAGACGCTGCGCCAGACTTTGCTTGTATGCCTGCATGTCCTCGATCGGTTGGCGGGCGACGCCGGTGTCCATCGCCGCTTGCGCGACATAGGGCGGGATTTCCGAGATCAACCGCGGGTCGAACGGGGCGGGGATGATGTAATTGGGTCCGAACTTCGGTCGCCGCCCGTGATAGGCCGCGGCGACTTCATCCGGCACGTCCTGCTTGGCCAATTCAGCCAGCGCGCGCGCGGCGGCCACTTTCATTTCTTCGTTGATGGTGCGGGCGCGTACATCCAGCGCGCCGCGGAAAATATAGGGAAAGCCAAGAACATTGTTGACCTGATTCGGATAGTCAGAACGGCCGGTCGCCACAATCGCGTCTTTCCGCACCTCGTGAACCTCTTCCGGCGTGATCTCCGGATCTGGATTGGCCATGGCGAAGATGATCGGTTTCTTCGCCATCGACTTCACCATTTCTTTCGTCACCGCACCGGCGACCGAGAGCCCCATAAAGACGTCCGCGCCTTTCATAGCATCCGCGAGCGTGCGCGCTTTGGTGTCGATGGCGTGCGCCGCCTTGAACTGATCCATGCCCTTCTCGCGGCCGCGATAGATCACGCCCTCGCGGTCGAGCGCGACCACATTGTCGTGCGGAACGCCAAGCTGCTTGATCAGCGCTATGCACGAGAGCCCGGCGGCGCCCGCACCGTTGCAGACGACGGTGATGTCCTGCAGTCGCCTTCCGGTGAGCTCACAGGCGTTCAGCAAACCGGCGGCTGCGATGATCGCGGTGCCGTGCTGGTCGTCATGGAATACCGGAATGTCGAGCTCATCGCGCAGTCTGCTTTCGATGATGAAGCATTCCGGGCTCTTGATGTCCTCGAGATTGATGCCGCCAAACGTCGGACCGATGTTGCGGACCGTCGTGATGAACTCCTCGACCTGCTGCGTCGTGACTTCGATGTCGATGGAATCCACATCGGCGAAGCGTTTGAACAGGACGCTCTTGCCTTCCATGACCGGCTTCGACGCCATCGCGCCGAGATTGCCAAGCCCCAGGATTGCGGTGCCGTTGGAAATCACCGCAACCAGATTGCCCTTCGAGGTATAGTCGTAGGCGCGATCGGCATCTTCCGCGATCGCCTTGACCGGAACCGCCACGCCCGGCGAATAGGCAAGCGAAAGGTCGCGCTGTGTCGCCATCGGCTTGGTGGGCGCGATCGAGATTTTCCCCGGCGTCGGCAGGCGATGGAAATCCAACGCTTCGGCGTCGGTGAAAGACTTCTTGATATCGGGCATGGGCTCAGAGATGTCCGGAAATTCGAGCCGCACCCTAGCTTTGAGTGTCAGCCCGTCAATGGAAGTCCGGCGGCCGACTCGCTAAAGCAGAGCGGTGGCTGATTCCTCTCATCCGGCGCCGAAACCGACCCCTTTCATGGCGCAGTATCTCGCCGCCAAGGCCGAGCACCCGGACGCGCTGCTGTTCTTCCGCATGGGCGATTTCTACGAATTGTTCTTCGAGGACGCCGAGAAGGCATCCTCCGCGGTCGGCATCACGCTGACGAAGCGGGGCCAGCACGGGGGTGAACCGATACCGATGGCCGGCGTGCCGTGGCACCAGGCGGAGAACTATCTTTCGAAGCTGATCCGCGCCGGTTTCAAAGTCGCGGTCTGCGAACAACTCGAAGATCCTGCGGAGGCGAGGAAGCGGGGCGGCAAGACGATCGTGCAGCGCGGCGTCGTCCGCGTCGTTACGCCTGGCACGCTGACGGAGGAGGGGCTCCTCGACGCGCGGGCAGCTAACCGGCTGGCGGCCGTCGCGTTCGCCGGTGATGGCGTGGCGATCGCTTGGGCGGATGTTTCAACCGGCGCGTTCGAAATCCGTTCGCTGCGACGCGAACAAGTCGAAGAGGAGATCGCTGCGCTGGCGCCGGCGGAACTGCTGGCCGTCGACATTGACGCACCCTTTGTAACCGAAGTGGCGCGAATCGCCGGGGCGACGCTGACAATGCGCCCCGCCGTAAAGGCCGACGCGAAAGCCGCCGCCCGTCGCATCAAGGCCGTATTCGAGGTTGCCGCGCTCGACGGCTTTGGCGACTACACCGGCCCGGAACTCTCGGCCATGGGCCTGCTGATTGATTATGTCGAGCTGACCCAGGCCGGGGCCGCGCCGCGGCTCATACCGCCGCGGCGCAACGCCGAGCGCGCCTTCATGGCCATCGATGCCGCCACTCGCGCTGCGCTCGAGATCGAGCGAACCGTGCGCGGAGGCCGAGAAGGCTCGTTGCTCGCCTGCGTGGATCGTACGGTCACGCCGGCGGGCGGGAGGATGCTGGCCGAACGCATTTCCCGCCCGCTCACGGATGTCGCCGCGATCAACGCGCGCCTCGACGCGGTGCAGTTCTTCCTCGAAACATGCGAGCGCCGCGACGGTGTCCGAGGAGAACTTCGGGCGGCCGGCGATATCGCACGCGCGCTTACGCGGTTGGCGCTTGGTAGGGGCGGTCCGCGCGATCTCGCCTGCCTGCGCGATGGGCTTGGCGCCGGCGACCGGGCTGCCGCGCGCTGTTTAGCCGGCGGTGGGGAAGCGCCTGCCGAAATAACCGCCGCCTGTGAGGCGCTGGCGCTTTCCGCGCATGCCGAAAGCGCTGCGCTCGCGCAAACGTTGGCGCATGCGTTGGCGTCTGACTTGCCGCTGCTTGCCCGCGACGGCGGTTTCATCGCACCGGGCTTCGACGCGATGCTGGATGACGCCCGCGCTCTCCGCGACGACAGCCGCAAAATCATCGCCGCCCTGCAAGCGACCTATGCGGAAGAAACCGGCATCCCGGGGCTGAAGCTGAAGCACAACAACGTGCTCGGCTATCACATCGACGCCACCACGAAGCAGGCCGAAGCTCTGATGGCGCCGCCACTGAACGCGCGTTTCATCCACCGCCAAACCAATGCCGGCTCGGTCCGCTTCACCACGACGGAGTTGGCTGAGCTGGACGCCAAGATCGCGCGCGCTGGCGATACGGCGCTGGCGCGTGAGCTTGCTCTTTTCAAGGAATTCGCAGCTTCAGTGGCGGCGCTCGAAACTCAGATACGCACAGCAGCCGAGGCGCTGGCGTCGCTCGATGTCGCCGCGGGCTTGGCGGCATGGGCAGACGAAACCGGGGCGACGCGACCCACTATCGATGAAACCGTAGCTCTGCTTGCAGAAGGCGCGCGCCATCCTGTCGTGGAGGAGGGCGTCCGCCGGGACGGTCAGGGCTTTACGCCAAACGACGCGCGCCTCGACGGCGAGGGCCGGTCGGGTCCTCGCCTGCTTGTGGTCACCGGGCCCAACATGGCGGGCAAGAGCACATATTTGCGCCAGATCGCGCTGCTCGCCGTTTTGGCGCAGGCCGGTTCGTATGTGCCGGCCAAGAAGCTCCGCCTCGGCGTGGTCGATCGCGTCTTCGCGCGCGTCGGCGCATCGGACGACCTTGCGCGCGGGCGCTCGACCTTCATGACGGAAATGGTCGAGACGGCCGCGATCCTCAATCAGGCCGGCGCGCGCGCGCTCGTCGTGCTCGATGAAATCGGCCGCGGCACAGCCACTTTCGACGGCTTGGCGATCGCCTGGGCGGTGGCCGAGCATCTGCACGAAGCCAACCGGTGCCGGGTCGTCTTCGCCACGCACTATCACGAACTCACCCGGCTGGCCGAGAAACTGGATGCCGGCGCCAATGCCCACTTGCGGGCCAGGGAATGGAAAGGCGACCTCGTCTTCCTGCATGAGGTGGCGCCGGGCGCCGCCGACCGCTCGTACGGCATTCAGGTTGCGAAGCTTGCAGGGTTACCCAAAAGCGCCGTCGAACGCGCGCGCGCAGTCCTGCAGCGCCTCGAGGCCAGCGGCGGTTCGACGCGACTGGAGATCGCGGACGAACTGCCGCTCTTCGCGCAAGTGATCGAACAACACGCGCCGTCGGCGCTGGAGGCAGCGCTGGCCGACATCGATCCAGATCAGCTGTCGCCGAAAGAAGCCCTGGAGCTGCTCTACAAGCTTAAGGCTGTTGCTCAGCAGGATCCCTGAGCGCCGGCTCGCGCTCATCGACGCGCTGGCGCGCTTGCTCGACAGCCATGCCGCGGGACACCGCTTCAGACGCCAGCGGCAAAGAAGAATCCATCGCCACGAACATCATGTAGGCGCCGAGGATGCCGCCGAGCACCAGTCCGGTCACGCCCCAGAGCGAGGCGGCAAACCAGTAGGCCGATGCGCGCTCGCTCTTGATGCGCTGCGCGAACAGCTTTTGATCCATGATCGCCTCGAGGCCGGCGCGGGCGGGGTGATCGTGCACTTGGTGATCGTCGTCCACGGGGTTGAGGCGGATGGTCTTGCCGCTTTTGCGCATACGTAGGCTCTCCCGGGAAGCGCCCGCTCCCGTTACATTTGTGGCTGTGCCCGCGAAATGAGGCAAGTTTGAGTTAGTGGATTAACCAAGAAGTCACTGATGACAGTCCGAAACAGTGGCGCCGGCGCCCCAGAATGACGAAATTGCAATGAGATGATCGCGCAACGGCTGAAACCGATCAGCATCGAGCAGGTCATCGACGGTCAAAAGCTGCGCGCTGACTTGAGCGCCGCCTACGCCGAGCGTGGGGAGAACGCGCGCTCGAACGTGTGCGCCATTCTGCGGGAGGCCTTGTTTCGGGCGCGCATTATCGTGCGCGAGCGCCTGGAGGCAGGCGAGAACGGCCTCGCCGTGGCTCGGCTGTTGGCGCAAGTGGCCGACGAAATCGTCGGCGCGCTTTACGACTACACCACCACGCACATTTTCCGCGCGCGCAATCCGACCGAAGGCGAGCGACTCGCAATCGTGGCGGTCGGCGGTTACGGGCGGGGCGAGCTCGCCCCGTTCTCCGATCTCGATCTCCTGTTTCTGCGCGCTTACAAGCCGACGCCGTTCGACGAGAGCGTGACTGAATATGTTCTGTACATGCTTTGGGACCTTGGATTGAAGGTCGGGCAGTCGGCGCGCAATATCGACGAATGTTTGAAGCTGGCGCGCGAGGACCACACGGTGCAAACCGCGCTGCTCGAGGCGCGCCATATCGCCGGTGACCAAGCGCTTTCGGATGAGCTCCTGGCCCGCTTTCACAAGGACGTCGTGAGCCGCGACCACGCCCAATACATCGCAGCCAAACTCAGCGAGCGCGATGAACGCCACGCCCGCCAAGGCGCTTCGCGTTACATGGTCGAACCGAACATCAAGGAAGGGAAGGGCGGGCTGCGCGACCTGCACACATTGTTCTGGATGGCGCGCCGCCGCTATGGTTTCGTGCGGCCCCGCGATTATGTTGAAGCGGGCGTTTTCACCAATGAAGAACGCAGTTCGCTGCGGCGCTCGCTCGAATTTCTATGGACGGTGCGCTGTCATCTGCATTTCATCACCGATCGCGCCGAAGAACGGCTGACATTCGACCTGCAGCCGGAGATGGCTAAGCGCCTGGGTTACGGCGCGCGCGAGGGGCACAGTGCAGTGGAGCGCTTCATGAAGCGCTATTTCCTCGTGGCGAAAGAGACGGGTGCGCTGACGCGAACGCTTTGCGCACAGCTCGAGGCGGATCAGACCAAGCAAAGCCCCAGGGGCTTGCAGCGCTTTCTCTCACCCGCGCGCAGGCGGACCCAGCAAATCGAGCCCGGATTCTGCCTGGATGGGGGCCGGCTCAATGTCGAGTCGGACGATGTATTGACGGCGCCCGAGAACGTGCTGCGCCTGTTCGCCGTCGCGGCGAAACACGATCTCGACATTCATCCGAATGCATTCGGCCAGGCTTCACGGCGCGCGCGCGCGCTCGGGCCGGAATGGCGCCGGCGGCCCGAGTCGCGTGCAGCTTTTCTCGATGTCATCGGCGACAAACGCCATCCCGGCGCTGCGCTTCGGCTCATGAACGAGGCTGGCGTGCTGGGAAAATTCGTGCCCGAGTTCGGCCGCATCGTCGCGCGCATGCAGTTCAACATGTACCATCATTTCACCGTCGACGAGCACACCTTGCGCGCGGTCGATGCGATGGCGGAGATCGAGAGCGGACGCCACAAGGATCAGCATCCGCTCGCAAGTTCGCTCTTTCCGAAGATCATCAATCGCCGCGCGCTCTATCTCGCCATGCTGCTTCACGATACCGGCAAGGGCGACGGCGATCAGCAGATAGAGGGCGAAAAGTCAGCCCGCGCCGCGTGCGACCGGCTGGGGCTGCCCGCCGAGGAGATTGATCTCGTCGGTTGGCTCGTGCGTCATCACTTGGTGATGAGCGACGTCGCGCAGAAACGCGATATCGGCGACCCGCGTACGGTCGCTCAGTTCGCCGAAACGGTGGGCAGCGTGGAGCGCTTACGGCTGCTGCTCATACTCACCGTGGCCGATATCCGCGCCGTCGGCAGCGTCTGGAACGACTGGAAAGGACAGTTGTTGCGCGATCTCTATCGGTTGACCGAGGCGGCGCTGCACGGCGGCCGCTCCGACGCCGAGAGCGTGCGGGCGCATCTCGCTGAGATCGCCGGCGCCGCCAAACAGCAGTTGTTGCGCGACATCGGCGGGGAGCGCGCGGATGCCATGCAAGCCTGGCTTGCCGCACTCGAAGACGGCTATTGGCTCAATCACGATGCGGATGCGCTCAAATGGCATGCGCTCGAAGTGATGCGCGCCCGCACCGAGCGAGCCATCCCGCATGTCGCAACGCGCATTCGCGAAGCGCAGGGGATCGCCGAAGTACTGGTCTATGCCGGCGATCGCCCCGGCCTGTTCGCGAGTCTGGCATCGGCAATCTCAGCCAGCGGAGCCGATATCGTGGGCGCGCGCGTGCATACGTCGAAGGACGGTGCAGCCTTCGACATATTCTCGATCCAGACGACAAATCATCGCCCGTTCGGAAGAGATGATCCACGCCTGCTCGAAGCCTTGACAGCCCGGCTGACGCGCGCGGCCCTGAGCGATCACGCCGCGCCGACGCCACCGCCGCCGTCGCGCCGTGTCGCAGCGTTCAACATCGAGCCATGGGTGCGGATCGACAACGACATCACGCCTTCAGCCACCGTCATCGAGGCTTCCGGCCGTGACCGGCTGGGTCTGCTCGCTGATCTCGCGCGTGTCTGTGCGGAAGCGAAAGTGTCAATCGTCAGTGCACACATCGATACCTACGGCGAACGTGCGTCGGACGTATTCTACGTCCAGGAAGAGGAGGGCGGTGGACAAATCGCCGGCGCGCGCCGCATGTCCGCCGTACGCAGCAAGCTCGAAGAGGTGCTGCGGGCCGCCGAGCCTGCCGATCCCTCAAAGCTTGCTGTGGCGCGCGCCTCGACGGCGCGCTGACGGCGCGCTAGCCAGTCTGCTCCACAGCCTGAGTCGCCCGCCCGCATGAGCCTTGCCCGCAATACCGCTGTCATCGGCGGCTTGACCCTGATTTCGCGTCTGCTTGGCTTTGCGCGCGACATCTTGCTGACGGCCGCACTCGGCGCCGGTCCGGTTGCGGACGCATTCAACGCGGCGCTGCGTTTCCCGAATCTGTTCCGCCGCTTGTTTGCGGAAGGCGCCTTCAGTCAAGCGTTTGTGCCTGTGTATTCGAAGACGCTGGCGGAGCAGGGCGAGAAGGCCGCCGACACGCTCGCGGCCGAAGCGCTCGCCGTACTTGTGCTGGCGACAAGCGTTCTGAGCGCGATCGCGATTTTCGCGATGCCGTGGATCAATTTGGTGCTGTTTGCCGGATACGTGGACGATCCGGCAACATTCCAGCTGGGTACCCTGCTGACGCAGATCACCATGCCGTATCTCATTTTCATGAGCGTCGCGACGTTATTTGCCGGCGCGCTCAATGCGCGCGGACGCTTCTTTGCCGCCGCTGCTGCGCCGAGCTTGCTCAATCTGTCGCTGCTCGTGGGCGTCTGGTTCTTCCGAGAGGATCAAACCCAAGCCGCGTTTGCGGCCGCGATCGCCGTGACGGTTTCGGGCGCGCTGCAGGCATTGTGGGTCGCGCTTGGCGCGCGACGCGCGGGCGTGCGGACGCGGCCGAAGGCGCCGCGGCTGAGCGAGAACGTGAGGCGTTTGCTTGTGCTTGCGGCGCCTGCCGCGATCGCGGGCGGCGCGTTGCAGATCAATGTGATGGTCAGCACGGCGATTGCGTCGTTCGAGCAGGGCGCGATCACGCTTCTGAACGTCGCCGATCGTCTCTACCAATTGCCGCTTGGCCTGATCGGCGTGGCGGTGGGCGTTGCCATGTTGCCGCGCTTGTCGCGACTGGTGCAGGCCAAGGACGAGGCCGGTGCGCGCGGCGCGCTGGACGAGGCGGTAAATCTCTCGATGGCGTTCACCTTGCCGGCGGCGGCGGCGATGCTGGCGATGCCGGGGTTTCTGCTCGAGGGCCTGTTCGTGCGCGGTGAGTTCACGACGCAGAACGCGCATGACGCGGGCTTGGCGCTGTTCCACTTTGGTTGGGGCATTCCAGCGTTTGTGCTGGCGAAAATCTATGCGCCTGCGTTCTTTGCACGTGAGGATACGCGAGCGCCGATGCGCTTTGCGCTTATTTCGATGGCGATCAATGTCGTGCTTGGCGCGTCGTTGTTCTTTGCGCTGCAATCTGCGGGCATGCTGGGGTTTCCCGGGCTGGCGATTGCAACAAGCGCCGCCGCTTGGGTGAATGTCGGCCTGATGATTGTTGCGCTCGTGCGCCAGGGTGCGTATGCGCCGTCGGCGAAGGCGACGTGGCGATTCACCCGCATTGTCATCGTTTCTGCCGCGCTTGGGGCGGCGATGTGGTTCGCAGCAGTGGCGAACCGTGACTTCTTGATTGCGACCTTTGGTTCGAAAGAGGTGGCCGTGCTGACGCTTATCCTGGGCGGCGGCACGAGCTATTTCATTTTCCTGTTCCTGACCGGCTCGGTCTCGATCCGCGAAGTCATTGGCGCGTTCAGGCGCGAACGCGGCGCTGCTGGCGGGGGAGGCGGCTTGCCGCCGGGCTTGGACGGCTGATAGAAGCCAGGCAAGAGAGCCATGAAGATGAACACGAGAATGCAGTTTTGGCGATGGCGGGTCTGATCTGACGCCGTTTTCGCGCGAGTCCGGTGAGGCATCGCTCGCGCCCATTCTCATGTTCTGGAGTTTCCAATGACCGACGCCGCCCCGCCCGAATACAAGGGCCCGCAACGCGTGTTTTCAGGCATGCAGCCGACCAACGGCTTGCATCTCGGCAATTATCTCGGCGCGTTGCAGAAATGGGTGAAACTGCAAGAGAGCTACGCCTGCATCTATTGCGTCGTTGATCTGCATGCGATCACCACGGGACCCGATCCCGAGAATCTCGCCGGGCGGTGCCGCGAAGTGGCCGCGGCATACGTCGCCGCCGGCGTCGATCCGAAACGCTCGATCATCTTTGTGCAGTCGGCGGTGCGTGAGCACAGTGAGCTTGCCTGGATCTTCAATTGCGTCGCCCGCATGGGCTGGGTCGAGCGGATGACGCAGTTCAAGGACAAGGCAGGCAAGCACAGCGAGCGCGTCAGCGTCGGCTTGTTCGACTATCCGGTCCTGCAGGCCGCCGACATTCTGCTCTACAAGGCCACGCACGTTCCGGTGGGCGAAGATCAGAAACAACACTTGGAACTCTCTCGCGACATCGCGCAGAAGTTCAACAACGACCACAACGCGCCTGCCTTTTTCCCGCTGCCCGAGCCGCTAATTCAAGGCCCGGGCGCCCGGATCATGAGCCTTCGCGACGGGACCAAGAAGATGTCGAAGTCCGATCCGTCCGATATGACACGCATCAACATGACCGACGACGCCGACACTATCCTGCAGAAGATCAAGAAAGCGACGACAGATCCGTTGCCGCTGCCGGAGTCGAAGGCAGGGCTGGCCGGCAGGGCCGAGGTGGAGAATCTGGTCGGCATCTTCGCCGCCGCCACCGAACGCAGCATTGAGGACGTGCTTGCCGAATTCGGCGGCAAGGGCTTTGGCGTGTTCAAGCCCGCGCTCGCGGAAACCCTCGCTTCGAAACTCTCGCCGATTGCTACGGAGATGCGCCGCCTCAACGCCGATTCCGCGGCTATCGATGCGATCTTGAAGGACGGTGCGGAAAAGGCCCGCGCCATCGCGCAGCCGATCATGGCGGAGGTTCGCGACGTCATCGGCCTTTGGCGCGCTTGATGGAAGCGAAGGTTTGAGCCAGCATCGCCTCGGATGAGCACAGATCTGCAAGCCTTCAGCTGCCTGGTGATCGCTGACGAGAGCGAGGAGTTCCCCGACGCGCTGATCTATGCCGGCTTACTCTGCCGCTATACCGGCTGGCGCCTGCTGATGCTGCGTGTGATCGAGCCGTCGGACCCCGCGCCGTGGGCCTCGATCACCGAGGAAATGCGGCGCCAGGCGCGGGACGCCGCCGAGTCGCTGACCCAGCGTTTCGCTGCTGAAGCCTGGGCGGAATGCGGGGTCACTGCTGAGCCGATCCTGCGCGATGGCGACCTGAAGCCGGAACTACGAAAGTTGTTGCAAGAGGACGCTTCGATCAAACTCGTGGTGATTGCCGCCGCTTCGCCGCCGAGCGGCCCGGGCCCGCTCATAAGCCAACTCGGAAAAAGCGGCGGCCTCTCACAGCGCCCGGTGCCGGTGGTTGTTGTGCCGGGCGCGCTTTCGCGAGAAGAGATTCGCGCTATCGCTCTGCCTATGGCCGCGGCCGTGTCGGTCGAAAGCGAAGAAGAACCGCCCGCGCAGCCCCCGCCAGCTTGACCCGATCGGCTTGAAAGCCCACCTGAAGCGCATGTTCATTCAAACGGAATCGACGCCGAATCCGCGCACGCTGAAGTTTCTGCCCGGCCGCGACGTGCTGGAACAAGGCAGCCGCGAATACGCGGACGCCAGCGCCGCAGCGGGCTCGCCTTTGGCCGCGGGGTTGTTCGAGGTGGCGGGCGTCGAGCGTGTCTATCTGGGACGGGATTTCATCACCGTCACCAGGAGCGAATCGATCGAGTGGCCGCACTTGAAGCCGCATGTGCTGGCCGCGATCATGGACCATTTCGTGTCCGGCCGCCCGGTGCTCGATGCCGTTGCTCCGGTTGATGAGACTGACGAAGCCGATATCGTCTACGAAGGCGAGGCGGCCGGCATTGTCAAAGAGCTGAAGGAAATCATCGACGCCCGCGTGCGCCCGGCGGTGGCGCGCGACGGCGGCGACATCACGTTCCATTCCTGGGACCACGAGCGCGGCATAGTTCGCCTCAACATGCGCGGGTCCTGCGCCGGCTGTCCGTCTTCGAGCCTGACGTTGAAACAGGGCATAGAGAACATGCTCCGCCACTACGTCCCCGAAGTGAACGCGGTGGAGCAGGTGGCGTGAGTCTGAGCGCATGATCGTGCTCGGCATCGATACAGCATTGGACGCATGCTCGGTCGCCATCGTGCGCGACTTGAATATGCTCGCGCACCTGCACGAACCGATGGCTCGCGGCCAGGCCGAGCGTCTTGCGCCCATGGTCCAGCAAGCCGCGCAACATGCGGGTGTCGCGTTCGATCAGCTCGACCGGGTCGCTGTTACGACCGGCCCGGGCTCGTTCACCGGCGTCCGAGTCGGCCTTTCCTTCGCGCGCGCGCTGGCGCTTTCGATTGGAAAGGCGTGCATAGGCGTCTCGACCCTCGAAGCGCTCGCGCTCGAAGACGGGGAGGAGGGCGCGCGCGCCGCCGTGATCGAAACGCCTGGCGCCTCATACTTTGCGCTTTACGAAAACGGCGCGCCGCTGATCGCCCCCCGCAACATCGCGCGCGGCGAACACGAAGCGCTGCGCGGCGAGGCCGTGCTCAAAGGACCGGATGTCACCGTGAACGCGGCGGCGCTGGCGGTGCGGGCGGGCCGGCTCCACCCGGCGCTCTATCCGCCGAATCCAACTTACCTTCGCGCTCCCCACGTCACCGCGCCTGAGGGCGCATGATCGAAGCTGCTCCGTCCACGGCCAGCGATTTGCTCGCATCGCTGCACGCTCGCGCGTTCGCAAAGTCTTGGAGTTCGGCCGAAATCGGCAAGCTCATGGAAAACCAAGCGGTGTTTGCGCTGATCCATGGCGACGGCGCCGCGGCGCAAGGGTTTGTCATGGCTTGGACTGCGGGGGGCGACGCCGAGTTGCTCACGCTGGCTGTCGTCCCCGAGGCCCGCCGGCGTGGGTTCGGCGCCGCTCTCGTCACCGCCGCGGGCGTAACAGCGCTCGTGCGCGGCGCATCGTCGATGCATCTCGAGGTCGCCGAAGACAACACCGCCGCGCGCGCTCTCTACGGCAAGCTCGGCTATGCAGAGGCCGGCCGGCGTCACGGCTATTATGCCGGCGAGGGCGGTTTCATTGACGCGATTGTCATGCGGCGTGAGTTGCCACGCCCGATTGTTTGATCCCGGCGGTGGACACGGCGCCGCGCCAGGGAGTAATTGAGGCCGATGGATCGCATCGAAAAACTCTGTGTCGAGAAGGGCATGCGCATGACCGAGCAGCGCCGCGTCATAGCGCGCGTGGTCTCGACCAGCCATGATCATCCAGACGTGGAGGAACTGCACCGCCGCGCGGCGGCGGTCGATCCCGGCATTTCCATTGCCACCGTCTATCGCACGGTGCGCCTGTTCGAAGAGTCCGGCATATTGGAGCGCCACGATTTTCGAGACGGCCGTTCACGCTACGAAGAAGTGCCGGAACATCACCACGATCACCTGATCGACATGAAGACGGGAAGGGTGGTCGAGTTCGTAGACGAGGAAATCGAGCGCCTGCAGCACGAAATCGCCAAGCGCCTGGGCTACAGGCTCGTCGATCACAGGCTCGAACTCTACGGCATTCCGATGGACGACAAGGCCAAGGCAGGCAGGAAATAGCATGTCTGACGTCCGTAAGCTGAAGCGTCTCTTCATCGAGACCTACGGCTGCCAGATGAACGTCTACGATTCCGAGCGCATGCGCGACGTGCTCGCCCCGCTAGGCTACGCCCTCGCCGAACGGCCCGACGACGCCGATCTGGTCATCCTGAATACGTGCCACATCCGCGAAAAAGCGACGGAAAAGGTCTATTCCGAGATCGGCCGGCTACGTGCGCACAAGGCGCGCCGCCGCTCCGAAGGCAAGGACATGACCATCGCCATCGCTGGCTGTGTCGCGCAGGCCGAGGGCGAAGAGATTATCGCGCGCGCGCCTGCGGTCGATCTCGTCGTCGGCCCGCAAGCCTATCACAGACTCCCGGAACTGATCGCGCGCGCTGCGCGCAAGACGGGCGATCGGCTCGCCGCCGATTTCACCGCGCAGGAAAAATTCGACGCGCTGCCGGCGCGCGCGCCCGACGGCGTCAGCGCATTCCTTTCGATCCAGGAAGGCTGCGACAAGTTCTGCACCTTCTGCGTGGTGCCTTACACGCGCGGCGCCGAATTCTCCCGTCCGCTAGCGGACGTTGTCGCCGAGGCGCGGTCGCTCGCTGAAAAGGGCGTGCGCGAGATCACTTTGCTGGGCCAAAACGTCAACGCCTATCACGGCGGCGCCAGCTTTACCGACTTGCTGTCCGCGCTTGCGGACATCCACGGCATCGCCCGCATCCGGTATACGACTTCGCACCCTGTCGAGATGACGGAGGAGCTGATCGCTTTGCACGGCGCCCAGCCCAAGCTGATGCCATACCTGCATTTGCCGGTGCAGTCTGGTTCCGACCGTATTCTCAAGGCGATGAACCGAAAGCACGACGTCGCGTTCTATCGCGACATCGTCGCCCGCCTGAGGGCTGCGCGGCCGGACATAGCGGTTTCGACGGATTTCATCGTTGGTTTCCCGGGCGAGACGGAGAACGAATTCGAAGCGACCATGCAGCTCGCACGCGACGTGAATTTCGCTTCGGCGTTCTCTTTCAAATATTCGGCGCGCCCGGGCACGCCGGCCGCCGCCATGGCCGGACAGGTAGGCGAGGCCGAGAAAGCCGAGCGTCTCAGCCGCCTGCAGGCCTTGCTCGCCCAACAACAACGCGCATTCAATGCGAGCCAGCTCGGCCGCATCTTGCCCGTTCTGGTCACCGGCGATGGACGCAGGCCCGGCCAGAAGCACGGCCGTTCGCCCTATCTGCAGGCGGTGCACTTCGATGACGCAAGCGCCAAGAACGGCGATGTGGTCGACGTGCGCATCACTGGGTCGTCGCAGAACTCGCTTGCCGGCGAGACGCCGGTCGTGACCGCGGCATGAGCGACGCACGCGCCCGCACGATTACGCTCGGAGAGGCCGCTCAAGCCGTATTCGGCCCGTTGCATCGCCATGTCGCCCAGATTCAGGAGGCGTTTCGCGATCAAAACGCGCCGCGCGGCGCCCCGGCATATAGCGTGACGCTCGATGTGCAAGGCGATCAGATCATCGCCCGCGCCAACGGCAAAACCGCGGAAGCCGACCTTATCCGCGTGCAGCGCATTGTCGACGCTTTGGCCGAGCTTGCGCGCCGCAAAGGTCGCGTGCGCGAAGGCGAAGTTCTGGCGGCAATTTCATTCTCCGAAGGCCAGACCAATACGCCGGGGCCGATGCATTTGCCGCAGCTTGGCGGCCTCGTGCTGCGGACGCCGCGGCAAGTGCATTATGTCGAGGCGCTGCGCGACGAGAACATAGATCTCATATTCGGCGTTGGCCCGGCCGGCACCGGCAAGACTTTCCTCGCCGTCGCCGCGGCAGTCGAGGCGCTCAAGCAGGAGCGCGTCGACAAGATCATCGTCACGCGCCCCGCCGTCGAAGCGGGGGAAAAATTGGGTTATCTGCCGGGCGACCTCGCCGAGAAAGTCGATCCATACTTGCAGCCGATCTGGGATGCGTTCCGGAGTCAGATGTCGGAGAACGATCTCAAGGCGCGCCGCGAACGCCGGCAGATCGAAGTGGCGCCGGTGGCGTTCATGCGCGGACGCACGCTCTCCAACGCTTTCGTCATCGCCGACGAAGCCCAGAACGCCACTATCCTGCAGATGAAGATGGTGCTGACGCGGCTCGGCGAAGGTTCGCGTATGGTGGTCACCGGCGATCCGTCGCAGATCGATCTCGTGCGTCCCGATCAATCGGGCCTCGCGCACGCCATCTCCATTCTCGAAAACATCGCCGGCGTCGAAGTCATTCGCTTCGCCGCCCAGGATGTGGTCCGCCACCGGCTCGTTGCACATATCGTCGAAGCCTATCATCGCGATGAAGGCGCTCGCGGTGGCTGAGCTGGAGGTCGATATCCTCGCAGGATCTGCGCTTTGGCGCGGGCATGAGGACATGCTTTCACACGCGCTTGCCGCTGCGGCGCAGGTCGAAGGTAAGTCCGGTACGGTTTCGCTGTTGCTGGGTGACGATGCTTCGGTCGCTGCGCTGAACCAGCAATTCCGCGGCAAGCAGGGCCCAACCAACGTGCTCTCGTTCCCGCCCGCCGCTGGGCAAACCGACCCCGGATTTCTGGGCGACATCGCACTGGCGGCGGAAACCATTGTCGAGCAAGCGAATTTCCAGGGTAAACGGTTCGAACACCACGCCGCGCATCTGGCAGTACACGGATTTCTGCATCTGATAGGATATGATCACGAGACACCGGCTGACGCCGAAACGATGGAGGCGCGAGAGCGCGCGATCCTCGCTTCGCTGGGCATAGAAGACCCTTACGCGTGAGGCCGGCTTTGGAGTGCGACACAAACTATTATGGTTGAGACGACCAACGAACCCGCCGACTCTTCGTCGCGAAGGCGTGCGGGCCTGCTTCACCGCTTGTCTCGCATTTTCGCGCGCGGGAAGCTTGGATCGGCGGAAGCCGTTGAAGAAGCGCTGCGCGAACGCGAAGCCAATGGCGGCCAGATGGAACTCGCGCACAAGGATCTTATCCTGCGCGCCGCCCATTTCGATCAACTCAAGGTCGCCGATGTCATGCGCCCGCGCGCCGAGATCGTGGCGATCGAAGCATCGGCGACGCTGGGTGAGGCTGCGCGCATTTTCTCGGAAAGCCAGCACTCGCGTTTGCCGATCTACGGCGAGACGCTCGACGATCCCCAGGGCTTCATCCACGTGCGCGATGTGCTGGCGCAGTTGGCGCCGAACGAGGAGGGCGCCGCCAGCGCGAACTACGCCGATCGGGCGCTCCCGCGCATTCGCCGCGAGATCTTGTTTGTCCCCCAGTCGATGACGCTGGCGCGGTTGTTTCTGCGCATGCAGTCGAGCCGCATTCATTTGGCGCTGGTTGTCGACGAGTACGGCGGCACCGATGGACTGGTTTCCATGGAGGACTTGGTCGAGCAGATCGTCGGCGCCATCGACGACGAGCACGATGTCGAGTCGGCTTTTGTGGTGGAGCGGCCGAACGGCGCATTCGAAGCCGATGGCCGCGCCCCGATCGCAGAACTCGAACAGAAGCTCGGCGCCAGCTTGGCGCTGCCGGAACACGAAGACGAGTTCGACACTGCTGCCGGACTGGCGTCGGCGCTGGCTGCGCGCTTGCCGCAGAGGGGTGAGATTCTGCGTCATCCGGCGGGATTCGATGTCGAGATCATCGACGCCGATCCGCGCCGGGTGAAACGCCTGCGCATCAAACCAGCCAGCGAAGGCGGCGTTACAAGCGCGCGGGCCGTTGGCGCCGGCCCGGAAAACGCCGGTCAGCGCAACGCTTGAGGCTCGAGTGTTGACCTTGGGACGCAAGCACGCTCCAGTCGCCGCGCGCCGGAAGGGAGATCCCGCATTGAACGTTGCGAACGCAAGCGCCCCGCGCTCGCGGATTGAGGCTTGGTTCGCGGCGCGCACGCCGTGGCAACGGCGTGGCTTGGCTGCGATCGCCGGTGCGCTGGCCACGCTCGGCCATGCGCCATTTCAGCTGGTCGCGGCATTCATTGTCGGGGCGGTTGTGCTTGTGTGGCTTCTCGATGTGTCGGCGACGCAAGAACGGCGGCTGCGGTCGGCGTTCTCGATCGGATGGTTCTTCGGCTTCGGCCATTTTGCCACTGGACTCTATTGGGTGTCGGCGGCGTTCAATGTCGATAGCGAGGCGTGGGGTCCGGTTTGGGGCGTGCCGGCGACGCTGGCGCTTGCTGCCGGTCTGGCGCTGTTCTTCGGCGTCGGCGCGGTGTTGTCGATGTTGCTCTGGACCCGGGACGTTCGCCGCATCGCTGCATTCGCCACCGGGTTCTTCGTCTCGGAATGGCTGCGCGGCCACATCCTCACCGGCTTTCCCTGGCTATTGGCGGGATACATTTGGGCGCCGGGCGAGCCGATTTCGCAACTGGCTTCGGTGATCGGCATTTACGGTCTGACCTTGCTGTCGCTGCTCATCGCCGCAACCCCCGCCGCAATCGCCGATGGGAGGCGCACGGCGGGCCGGCGTTTTGGACCTGTGCTCGCGGCTTGTTTGCTGGTGGGCATGGCGTGGGGGTGGGGCGCGCAGCGCATTGCCGGGGCGCCAATAGATCCCCCGGGCGCACAACCGGTCGTACGCGTCGCCGACTCCGGCCTCGGCCAGGAGGAGAAGTGGCGCAATAGCCCCGACCAGGAATGGCGGGTGCTCGGCCGCTTTCTCGACGCGAGCGGCGCGCCCAGCGACGAGAACGCGACCACGATTCTGGTCTGGCCCGAGGGCGCCGTTCCGACGCAACATTTCTTCCCGCTCGACAACGAAGAGTTCCTGTCGGCGCTGGGACGGGGACTAGGGGATCGCGTGCTCGTGACGGGCTTGGTGCGATGCGAACCCCGCCCGCTCTGCGACGACTACTGGAGGGGCCGAGTCAGCGGCGACCGTTTGCGCCTGTTCAATTCAGCCGCGGTCATCGACGCGACCAGCGGCCAAGCGCGCGTCAGCCAAGTCTACGACAAGAACCACCTCGTGCCGTTCGGCGAGTACATCCCGTTGTGGTCGTTGGTCAGCAATCTCAATATCGCACCGCTGCAGCGCATTGGCGCGGGCTTCGAATCCGGCCCGCGTCCCAGCCGCCTCATCGTGCCGGGCGCGCCGCCCGCGGTGGTGCTGATCTGCTATGAGGCGATCTTTCCCGGCATGATTCCACATGGCGACGAGCGGCCCGGTTGGATCGTGATGGTCACCAATGATGCTTGGTTCGGCGGCGGATCCGGTCCGTATCAGCATTACGCCATGGCCCGTTATCGTGCGATCGAGGAGGGCCTGCCGGTGGCGCGCGCCGCGTCGGGGGGCGTGTCGGCCATAGTGGATTCGTTTGGCCGCGAACTGCAGTCCAGCGGCGAGACGCTGTTTGCGGAAGCCCAATTGCCGCCGGCGCTGCCGGAAACACCCTGGGTGCATTGGGGTAGTATATTGCTCGCCGCTTTATTTGTATTGATTTTAGGCCTCCGGTTCTTGCCTGCCGGAAGACAGGAGCCGGGAGGGCTCCAGCCATGAATGACGAGCGCGCGGCGAACGCCATCGACAGAAGAGTCGGACAGCGCGTGAGATCCCGCCGGCTCGAGATCGGCATGAGCCAAGAACGGCTGGCGGAATTGTTGGGCGTCACGTTTCAGCAGGTTCAGAAGTACGAGAAGGGGGTGAACCGCATTGCGGTGAGCCGGCTGTGGGACATTGCCGGCGCGCTGGAGATGCCGGTCGCGCGCTTCTTCGACGGGGTGGGCGGGACGCGGGGTGTCGCGGAAGCGCGGCAAGACTACGTCGACGACGCTTTGGCCACGCCCGAAGGAATTCAGCTGATGAACCTGTTCTCCTCGATCAAGAGCCCGAAACTCCGGCGCAAGGTCGTCGATCTGGTCAAGACGCTGACGGAAGACACTGGCGACGGAAAACGCTGAGCCCGCGGCGTTTGGCAAATTGCCTCTTTGGCCGGTTGTCCTTATGAGGGCGCTCCGTTTTGTGCGTTTCCGGAGAACCCGCGTGGCCCGCAGCAATTACGTGTTCACCAGCGAGAGCGTCTCGGAAGGCCATCCCGACAAGGTCGCCGACCGGATTTCCGACACCGTGGTCGACGCTTTCATCGAGGCCGATGCGGAAGCGCGG
>JBFWOC010000008.1:0-142468 GCA_050250735.1 Hyphomonadaceae bacterium | reverse complement strand
CGCTGGCCGGAATTGGCGATTTCACCGGCGACCATCGCGACGACATTCTGTGGCGCCATTCCTCCGGCCTGCTGGCGCAATGGCAGATGGACGGGCTCGCAGTGTCCGCGGTCGGCGTGTTCGCCGCGTCCGATCCGGCCTGGGCGCTCGCCGCAGTGGCCGATTTCAACGGCGACGGGCGCGACGACTTCCTCTGGCGCCATAGCTCAGGCGCGCTGGCGCAATGGTCCTTGAACGGCTTCGCCGCCACCAATCTCGGCGTCTTCGCCATTTCCGACACGGCCTGGCAGATCGTCGGCACGGGCGACTTCAACGGCGATCTCAGGGAAGACATCATGTGGCGGCACACGTCTGGGGTGATGGCGCTCTGGCACATGGACGGAACCACGGTCACCTCTGTCGGCACCTTCGCCGTTTCCGACACCGCCTGGAACGTCTCCGACATCGGCGACTATAACGGCGACGGCCGCGACGACATCTTGTGGCAGGGACCGGACGGCACCTTCGCGGTGTGGGCGATGAACGGCTTCAACGTGCTTTCCGCCGGCATCGTCGGCAATCCGGGCGCCGGCTGGGGCGATATCTGAGCGGCGGCTAGGCGCTCGGACTTCCGCCTTCCTCAAAGCGCCCGATCGCGAGGAACCGGTCGCGCCGCTGCAAGCGCATGTCTGTGGAGGATAGCGGCGCGAATTCATCGAGTGCTTCGGCCACTGCGGCGCCGACCGAAGCGATCGCCGCAGCCGGCTCGCGATGCGCGCCGCCGGTTGGCTCGGCGATGATGGCATCGACGACCTTGAGTTCGAGCAAATCCTGCGCGGTGATCTTCATAGCGGTAGCCGCGTCTTTGGCCCGCGCGGCGTCTTTCCATAGAATCGACGCCGCACCCTCGGGGCTGATCACGGAATAGATCGAGTGCTCCAGCATCAGCACTTTGTTGGCTGCTGCGATCGCGATTGCGCCGCCGGAGCCGCCTTCGCCCGCAATCACCGCCACCATCGGCACCCCGAGCGTGAGGCAGCGTTCGGTCGAGCGCGCGATCGCTTCGGCTTGGCCGCGTTCTTCCGCGCCGATCCCTGGATAGGCGCCGGCAGTGTCGACAAAGCTGACCACCGGCAAGCAAAACCTATCCGCCAGGTCCATCAACCGCACCGCTTTGCGGTAGCCCTCGGGGCGCGCCATGCCGAAATTGTGCTTCAGACGATCGGCGGTGGTGCGGCCTTTCTCATGGCCCATCACCAGCACCGGGCGCCCAAGAAATTTCCCCGTGCCGCCCAGGATGGCTGCGTCCTCGCCATAACTGCGGTCGCCGGAAAGCTCGATGAAGTCGGTCACCAGCGCGCCGACATAATCGCGAAAGCGCGGCCTGTCCTGATGCCGCGCCACCTGCGTCTTCTGCCAAGCGTCGAGTTTGGAGTAGATTTCGCCGAGTTGTTTTTCGGCCTTCACCTTGAGGCGCGAAAGCTCCGCGCCCATGGCCAAGGCCTCGGAGCCGGACGCCTCCGACAGAGCCGCCAGCTCTTCGATCTTGGCCTCGACCTCGGCCACCGACTTTTCAAAATCGAGATAAGTGCGCAAACGCCTGTGCCCGGACCAAAGAGGGCCGGACAATACCCGCCCGGCGCCTTCCATCAAGGTAAAGCCCCATCCACGCTCACCCCGATTGCGCATGGCAGCGGCGCAGATCATGCTGCGGACGCGAACAGAACAGGATCAACTTCGGTGACCAAGCCGCCCCGCCATTTCTACGCGCCCCTGGCTTCGGGCGCGCCCGAGCCGCTCCGGGAGCTGCCGGTCAAACTCGAACGGATGATTCATTTCGTGCCGGCGCATAACGAGAAATTGCGCGCCCGTGTCGGCGACATGGCCAAACAGGTCGATGTCATCCTCGCCAATCTCGAAGACGCCATTCCCATCGACGCGAAAGAAGCTGCGCGCGCCGGCGCCATCGAGATGGGAAAAAGCTGCGACTTCGCCAAAGCGGGCGCTGGCTTTTGGTCGCGGATCAATGCGCTCAACTCGCCTTGGCACTTGGACGATGTCACCGAACTCGTCGCCAATGTCGGCAATCAGCTCGATGTCATCATGGTGCCCAAAGTGGAGGGGCCCTGGGACATTCATTACATGGATCAGCTGTTGGCGCTGCTGGAAGCCAAGCACGGCGTCAAGCGCCCGATCCTGCTGCACGCCATTCTCGAAACCGCCCAGGGCGTCGCCAATGTCGAAGCCATAGCCGGCGCGTCGCCCCGCATGCACGGCATCTGCCTCGGCCCCGCCGATCTCGCCGCTTCGCGAAAAATGAAGACCACACGCGTCGGCGGCGGCCATCCTGGCTACCGCGTACTGAGCGATGCTGTCGATGGTCAGCCGCGCGACGCCGCCCAGCAGGATCTCTGGCATTACACGTTCGCGCGCATGGTCGACGCCTGCGTCATGCATGGCGTCAAGCCGATGTACGGTCCTTTCGGCGATTTCGGCGATGAGGCCGCCTGCGAACAGCAATTCCGCAACGCCTATCTGATGGGATGCGTCGGCGCCTGGACGCTGCATCCCTCGCAGATCGCCATCGCCAGGCGCGTCTTCACGCCGGATGTCGAAGAGGTGAAGCTGGCGAGGCGGATGCTCGACGCGATGCCCGACGGCGCGGGGGTGGCGCTCGTCGATGGCAAGATGCTGGACGACGCCACCTGGAAGCAGGCGAAGGTGATCGTCGATCTCGCGCGCCTCGTGGCGGCGAAGGAACCGGACATGAAGACAGCGTACGGGCTATAGCGCGAGCGCGAACCGGTGAGTCATGTCGGACATTTCGCTTGAAATCAGCTGGCTCGAATGGGTTGCGATCGCAGTGATGGTGGGCTGGCCCGGACTGATCATCGGCGCAGTCCTGGGCGCAGCCGCGTTCTGGAAGAAAACGCGCATCCTCGCCGCCGTAGCGGCGGCGGTTATCGGCTGCGGTGCGTGGTTCGCCTCGGTCTTGTTGCTGAAATTGCTTCGCCGCCCGTACGGGCGTGACAGGCGTCACCTTCGCATTAGCCCCCGGGGGCTAAATACGTCTCCTCGATGGTGACGTGATGAAAGCGGAAAAATATCTCTTCAGCCTGGTGCTCGTGGCGGTGATGTACTTCATGGTTGCGGTGTTGTTTGCGTCCCATGGAACGATCACCGTATGAACGCGGGTGCGCACTGCAACCGATTGAGCCCCTAAGCGGCGGCGACGCGCCGGTCGATCCGTCTGCGCGCGACGCCATTCTCCAGAGTGAAGCTCTCGCAGCTGTCCGGCAGCGTCTCGCCGGCGCCCAGCAGCAGCACGCCATCCGGCGCGAGCGCATCGGCGACGCCGGCGAGCACTTCCAGCCGCGTCGCGGAATCGAATGCCGGCAGGACGTGGGCAAGCATGATGACGTCGAATTGGCCGAGCTGACTGGGATTTTTCAATAGATTGAACCGCTCGAACCGGACGCCGGCCCGGAGTCGATCGGAAAGGCGCCAGAGGTCGCCGGCCTTTTCGAAATAGGCGATCAGTTTGCGAATAGGCAGACCGCGCTGGATCTCGAACTGGGTGTAGAGTCCTGCACGCGCTTTATCGAGCAAGCGCTCGGACAAGTCGGTGGCAACAATCTCGACAGCTGGGTTCAGGCCCTCGTCGCGCTTTTCATCGACGATCATGGCGATTGAATAGGCTTCCTGGCCGGTGGCGCAGCCTGCCGACCAGATTCGCACGCGTTCATGTCCGCGCCGCGCCAGCGCGGCGGGAAGCAGCTCGGACCGCAGCTTCTGGAACTGCGAACGGTCGCGAAAGAAGCGGGTGTCGCTTTGGGCAAGACTATCGGCAATTGCGTTCCACAGCGCACCGTCGGGACGGATGCGCGCGGCGGCAATCAATTCGGGCACGCTGGCGAAGCCCTCGCGGCGCGCCAGCGGCTGCAACCGGATCGCTATCGCTCCGGCCATCTCCTTGGTCAGCACCGCGCCCGAGCGCAACTTCACTTCGCGGGCGATCAGGGCGACCTCAGCGTCGTTCAGCATCAGACCAGGCCTGCTTCGGCGAATTTGGATTGAAGGATGTCGCCGTCGAACGGCTTCATCATGTATTCGTCGGCGCCGGCTTTCAGCGCTTCCGAGATGCGTTCGACGTCATTTTCCGTGGTGCAGAACACCACTGTCGGCTTGTCGCCGCCGGGTTCCTGGCGAAGCTGGCGCAGAAAATCGATGCCGCTCATCACCGGCATGGTCCAATCCAGCAGGATCGCATCCGGCATGCGACGCCGGCATGCCTGCAGGGCTTCGAGCCCATCTGCAGCTTCTTCGATCTCGAAGCGCATGTCCTCGAGGATGCGGCGCGCGACTTTGCGGATCACGCGGCTGTCGTCGACGACAAGGCAGCGTCTCATGACTCAAGCTCCGTCCGGATTTTCCCGAACTTTGCCGCTGTAATTCTTAAGGCGATGTTTAGAGCTTGAACGCGGCCGAGCGGGCGATCAGCTCGACTTTGCCTTCCGGCTCGCCGGTCGTTTCGCGTGCGAAAAGTTCGACGCCGCCTTGGCGCGCTAGCAGGCCCGTGAGGGTCGGCTGAATGGTATGGCCGGTCAGTTCTTCGCCTTCGCCGCGCAGCGCCTGCGCTGTCGCCTCTTTGAGTTTCGCACGGGGGCCCGTGGCGGTGACGACGATCTCGCCGCCTTGGTCCTGTTTCGACGCGGTAATCTCGACGCGGCCGCCGCGCGGCAGACATTCGTTGGCTATCAGCAACAAGTTGACGATCACCCGCACAGCCGGGCGCGGCATCGCGACAGCCGGTACGCTCCACACCAATTCCGGCTTCAGCACGCTGTAGAGCTTGAGCGCGACAGCGCGGCCCTCTTCGAGCTCGCTCTCGCCCTCGGCGATGGCGCCGGCCATGGCGAAACGGAAGAATTCGAGCTTGGCCCAGGCCTTGCCGACGCCGTGATCCAACAGCGACAGCGCGTCAGGATCGGCTTTGCCGTCGCCATCCTTGATCATTTCCAGACCTTGGATGATCGCGCTCATGGGCTCGACCATGTCATGACAGATGCGCGAGGCGACAAGCGCGGTCAGCTTCGTGTTCTCGATCATGGCGCGCTCCGAATCGGGGAAGCCGTGAACATAAACGATTCGAGCCCGGTGGAGGGGGTTCAAAGCCCGCTTCGATGGCGCCACATGGGATGCTTCTCGTTGAAAAGGTTCACACATGGCCGGTGAAGCTGTGGCCGACGGTGGATTGGGTCTCGAGCACGCCGTGGCGCTGCTGGCGGCGGGCGTGGTCGCGGCGCCGATATTCCTGCGACTGGGTCTGGGCTCGGTGCTTGGCTACCTGGCCGCCGGCCTGGCGATCGGCCCTTATGGCTTGCGCGTCATCACGGATCCGCAGGCGATTCTCGACGTCGCCGAATTCGGCGTCGTCATGTTCCTTTTCCTCATCGGTCTCGAGATGCGGCCGGCCAAATTGTGGGCGCTGCGGCGCGACATCTTCGGACTGGGGCTCGCACACGTGCTTGCATGCGCGGCGGTCGTCACGTCCGCCGGACTTCTCTGGGGATGGAATTGGCAGACCGCGCTGATCGCCGCGGCGGGATTTGCTCTCTCATCGACAGCTGTGATCATGAAGATGCTCGATGACGCCGGTGAAAGCGCATCGCCTGCCGGTCAGCGCGCCGTCGCCATCCTGTTGTTTGAAGACTTGTCGATCGTGCCGCTGCTGGCGCTGGTCGCGGTTCTCGCTTCTCTCGGCGGCATTGCGCTGGAGGATGCAAGGCCCTGGTGGCAGAGCGCCGGGCTTGCCGTCGCTGCCGTGGGAGGCGTGTTCGTGTTGGGACGATGGGCGCTCAACCCGTTGTTCGGTCTGCTGGCGCGCTTCGGCGCGCGCGAGGTGATGACGGCAGCGGCACTGCTGGTCGTCCTTGGTTCGGCGCTGTTCATGGAATGGGGCGGGCTATCGATGGCGATGGGCGCGTTTCTGGCCGGCGTGATGCTGTCGGAATCTTCTTTCCGGCATCAGTTGGAGGCGGATGTCGAGCCGTTCCGCGGCCTCCTGTTGGGGCTCTTCTTCATGAGCGTGGGCATGTCGCTGATCGTGCCGGTGGTGATGCAGGATTGGCGGACCATCTTGCTGGTGGTCGTCGCTTTCATGGCCGCGCAAGGCGCTGCGGTCTATCTGGCGGCTCGGACCTTCAAAGCCGATCACGCAGAAGCGCTGCAGCGGGCGGCGCACTTCGCCCAAGGCGGCGAGTTCGCATTCGTGCTCTATGCCGCCGCGCTCGCTGTCGGAATCATCGACGCACGCATCGCCTCGATCATGACGGCTGTGGTCATTCTCTCGATGGCGTTGGCGCCGCTGGTGGTCATGGCGCAGCGGCGGCTTGCGCCAAGGCCGCAAGTTTCGCTCGACGGGGTGGAGGAAGCCCGCGATCTCAATGGCCGCGTGCTGTTCGTGGGTTTTGGCCGCTTCGGGCAGGTGGTGAGCCAGTCCTTGCTGGCGCGGGGGGTGGACATCTCTTTGATCGAGACCGATGTCGAGATGATTCAGGCGGCGGCGAATTTCGGCTTCAAGGTCTATTATGGCGATGGTACGCGCCTTGACGTGTTGCGGGCCTCCGGCGCCGGTGCGGCCGAAGCGATTCTGGTTTGCGTCGATAAGCCGGAGACTACCGATCGCATCGTTGCGCTGGTGAAGTCGGAATTTCCGCATGCCAAGATTTTCGCCCGGTCGTTCGATCGGGGTCATTCGATGCGGCTGGTCAAGGCCGGCGTCGATTATCAATTGCGCGAGGTGCTGGAATCTTCGCTGACATTCAGCGCTGCTGTGCTTCGCGATCTGGGTTTCTCCGACCTGGAGATCGCCGAAACCATAGAGGACGTGCGTGAGCGCGACGCCGAGCGCTTCGAGTTGCAGCTCGCCGGCGGCATCGCCGCGGGGCGCGGGCTTTGGCGCAACAACACCGAAACTCCGCAGCCGACGCCGTTCACCGTGCCGCGCCAGGAAGGCCGCGCGCTCAACAAGGAAACCGAAGCCATAATCGGCGAAGCCGAAGAGGCCTAACGCGGCGGCGCCCGATGCGCGCGGGAGACTTGCTTGCTAAGCTGCGGCCGGGGAGAAGCTCGATGAAGCCTGATTTCCGCATGATCGACACAAACGGCGTCAGGCTCCGCGCTGCCGTACTCGGCCAAGGGCCTCTCGTGGTCATGGTGCATGGCTTTCCCGAGAGCTGGTATTCGTGGCGCCATCAGATGGCGCCGCTTGCCGCCGCAGGCTTCACGGCATGCGCCATCGACGTTCGCGGCTATGGCGGCTCCGACAAGCCGCACGCTGTCGAAGCCTATGCGATCAAGGAAATCGCCGCCGACGTTGCCGGCGTGGTCGAGGCGCTGTCGCCCGGCAAACCCGCGGTGCTGATCGGGCACGATTGGGGCGCTCCGATCGTCTGGCACACAGCGGTGCTGCATCCGAAAAAGGTGCGCGCCGTGGCGGGCTTGAGCGTGCCGTGGTTCGGGCTTCCGCCGATGTCGCTCGATCATCTGATCAAGGCGATGTACACCGATCAGGGCAAGTTCTTCTATCAAGCCTACTTCAAGGAAGAAGGCCTCGCCGAAGCGGCGTTCGAAGCGGATGTGCGCGGCGGCCTGCGCAAGCTCTATTTCGCCGGCAGCGGCGATTCAGCGGGCTATTGGGGCGGGATCGACAAAAAGCATGGCGATGCGCTGCTCGATGGTTTGCCCGACCCGCACCCATTCCCGGCGTGGATGACAGATGACGATATCGATTACTTCGTGGGTGAGTTCACCCGGTCTGGCTTTCGCGGGCCGCTCAACCGCTACCGCAACCATACGCGCGATTTCGATTACATGAGCGGAATCGCCGATCGCATGATCCACCAGCCGTCGCTGTTCATCGTCGGCGCAAACGACCTGGTGCTGAAGATGTTCGGCGGCAACGCCGAAGCCGCATTCGAACGCATGGCTGCGAACGCATCGGATCACCGCGGCTCGCACTTGATCCCACGCATCGGTCACTGGACTCAGCAAGAGGCGCCGCAGGAAACGACGGGGCTGCTGATCGATTGGCTGGCTACGCTCTGAGGTCACGAACTCCCGCCGCAAACGCGATCAAAACCGTGCTGCAATTTCCGTGATCACATCGTAGGCGCTCATCACGTCGGCTTCGGTGCATTCGAACTGGCCGACTTGGAACCGGATGACGACCCGTCCGTCGACGCGCGTTTGTGTGAGATAGATGCGACCGTCGCTGTTTATCGCTTCGACGAGGGCGAGATTGAGCGCGTCGGCGTCGCTGGCGCTTTGCGGCGCATAACGGAAGCTGAAGAGTGAGAACGATGGCTCGGTAACGATCGCGAAACCCGGGGCGGCGCGAAGCCGTTCGCACAGCGCCCGTGACCAGGCGATGTGGTTGCGGATCATGCTGCGCAAGCCTTCGAGTCCGTAGGCGCGCAATAAGAACCAAAGCTTCAGTGCGCGAAAGCGCCTCCCGAGCGGGATCGACCATTCGCTGTAATTGACGATCTCGTCGTGGCCCGGCGTGACGAGATAGTCCGGCCGCATCGCCAGCGTGCGCAGCAGCGGCGCCGGATCGCGCAGGTAATGCAATGTGCAATCGAATTGCGCGCCCAACCATTTGTGGGCGTTGACGACGATGCTGTCGGCGCCTTCGACGCCAGCCCAAGCCGCGCGCAGCTCGGGGCAGATCATGGCCGCGCCGGCCCAGGCAGCGTCGACGTGAGTGTAGAGGTCATGCGCCTTGGCGACGCCCGCCAGATCGCCCACGGGATCGATGGCGCCGACTCCGGTCGCCCCGACATTGATGATGACTCCCGCCGGTTTGTAGCCGGCGGCGAGGTCGGCGCGAATGAGCGTATCCAGCGCCTCCGGATCGGCGCCGCGGGCGCTGCCCTTGATCGGAATACGCACCAGATTTTCGGCGCCGATGCCTGAAAACCAGACCGCGCGATCGATGGAGGAATGGGCCTCGGCCGAACAATAGACCCGCAACCGCGGCGCGCCCGAAAGTCCCTGCAAGTTGCCGCGCCAATTGAGGGCGCGTTCGCGCATAATGAGTGCGGCGGTAAGCGTCGTCGTAGTCGCCGTATCCTGGATGACGCCGGTGAAGACGTTCGGAAGTCCGAGCGCTTGGCGCATCCAGTCGAGCGCCACGGTTTCGAGTTCGGTCGCGGCGGGCGAGGTCTGCCACAGCATGCATTGCGCGGCGATGGATGCAACAAGATGCTCGGCGACAACCGAGGCGGGCGCAGAATTGCCGGGGAAATAGGCGAAGAAGCGCGGATGCTGCCAATGCGTCATGCCGGGCGCAATGTCGCGTTCGAAATCGGCGAAAATGCTTTCGAACGCTTCTGCCGCCTCCGGCGGCGAAGGCGCGATCTTGGCGGCGATATCGCCAGGCTTCACGTGTGGCCGCACCGGCAAATCGCGCAGCCGCATGCGATAATCGACGCCCCATTCGGCGGCGCGCACTGCCCATTTGCGAAGATTCTCCATGGCGCTCTCCCGCGCTCACGTACTCAAGCGCGCAGGCGCGCGTCGAGGAAATTCAGCGTCTCGTCCAAGTCGCGACAACGGATGCCGTGACCGTCACTGCGTGCGAAATGCGCCGGCGGAACGGCCGAGCGCGGCAAGCGAGCGACGCCATTCGGGCGCTCAATCCTGGTCGACGACGTCCACATCGGGGCGATCGTCGCCCGGCGAAATCTCGTCGTGCCAGCGGCCGCGCGCGTCTTCCCAGGAGATGCCTGCGGTTTCGCCAGGACGCATCTGCTCCTGGGCGACACGCCTGGCTGCGTTATAGGCCGCGTCATGGTTTGGGTAGGTGGCCGAGATCGTGTCGCCGAGCTTGAAAGCCCAGCCGCCGTCGTGGCGGACGATCTCATAGACGATCTTGGTCATGACCTCGCTCCTTGGGGAAATCTGGCGCCGGCGCAGCGTTTGGCAAGGCCGTTTTGAGTTGGATCAATGTCTGCCCCGGGCGCCGATCGTTTCGATGCTCAGAAGGAGCAAAGCATGAGCAATGCAGAAGGTCGCGAGCGGCGCGTGATCGTTTGGGATCTGCCGACGCGCATCTTCCACTGGTCTCTCGTCATCCTCATTGTCGTCGCCTGGTTCACCGGTGAAGAAGAGGGCGGCGTGCACATGCTGGCCGGGAGCGCAATTGCCGGATTGCTCGTGTTTCGACTGTTCTGGGGAATCGTCGGCGGCGAGCACGCCAGATTTTCGGATTTCGCGGTTGGTCCCAATGCGATCTTGGCTCATGTGCGCGACCTCTTCTCCGCGCGCCCGCACCGGCATTTGGGCCACAATCCGCTCGGCGGCGTCGCAGTTCTGCTGATGCTTGGAGTTCTCGTCGCCGTTGTCGGCACGGGCCTGTTCAGCGGCGATGACCAAATCCGCGGGCCGTTCGCCAGCGCTGGGCGCGATTTCAGCGAGGTGCACGAACTCGCGTTCCGCATGCTTCAGGCGCTGGTCGTCATTCACATTCTTGGCGTGGTTTTCGAAACCTTCAAAGCGAGGGATCCGCTGGTTCCGGCCATGGTGCGAGGATGGAAGCCGCGCCGCGCAGAGGAGGCGGGCAGTAATGCAAAGCGCGCCCCTCTGGCCGCCGCTATCGTCGCGACCTTGCTCGGCGTAGCGACATCGATCGGCCTGATGATGGCTTCGCCGGCGGGTGACTCAGCGTCCTACGAGCAGGAAGTGGCGAACGAGCATGATTAGAATTGCGGATTTTCGATCCGCCGCTTGAGCTCGGTCTTGACGATCTTGCCGTTGGCGTTGCGCGGCAGCGTCTCGGGCCAGAAAATTACGTCGATCGGGACTTTGAACGCGGCGATCCTCTGGGCGCAATGATGGCGCAATTCCTCGCTCGTCGCTGATGCGCCCGGCTTCAGGTAGACGACTGCGAGCGGTTCCTCGCCGAGCGTCGGGTGCGGCTTGCCGATGACGGCGGCGTCCATGACCGCGTTATGATCGTAGAGCGCGTTTTCGACTTCGACACAGTAGATGTTCTCGCCGCCGCGGATCAGCATGTCCTTGGCGCGATCGACGATGTAGATGAAGCCTTCGTCGTCCATCTTGGCGAGATCGCCGGTTTTTACCCAGCCATCTGCAAACGTCTCGGCTGTGGCCGCTTCGTTTTTCCAGTACCCGCGGACGACAATCGGCCCCTTGTACCAAAGCTCGCCGACTTCACCCCGCGGCCGATCCTTGCCGTGCTCATCGACGATCCTGGCTTCGCCGGTGGGTGCGGGCACTCCGGTGCTCGCCGGTTTGCGCTCATAGTCCTCTCCGGTGTTCGACACCGCGGTGGCGGAGGTTTCGGTCATGCCCCAGCCCTGGCTGGGTGAGGACTTGGGAAACTTCGCCTTGAGCTGTTTGACCAGTTCGGGCGCAGCCGGCGCGCCGCCATAGGCGACGCCTTCCACCGATGAGAGATCGTATTTGTCGATATCCGGATGTTCGAGCACTTGCCACGCAATCGTCGGCACGCCGCCAAAATGGGTGACGCGTTCTCGCTCCATCAGCGGCAGCGCCTGATCAACGTCCCAGCGGCGCTGCATGACGATCTTATTTCCCGCCATCAGCGACGGGATCATAATCGCGAAGCAGCCGGTGGCATGGAAGAAGGGGACCGAGATCAGGAATGCCTTCTGCGGCGCGGTCGGGTCGGGAGCGGGCGGGGCTTCGCCTCGGCGCAGGAACGCCCGTGCCTGTGCGGAGGCCGAATTGAACATGTTCGAGATGATGTTGCGGTGAGAAATCACCGCCCCCTTCGGACTGCCAGTGGTGCCGGAGGTGTAGAAGATGGCGACATCGTCATCGGGCTTCGCCGGCAGAGCCGGGGGCTGCGCCGGCGCCAGCGCCGCCCAATCGTTAGTGGCGCCGACAATGCCTTCAAGGCGCACAACGCGCGGATCGGCAATCTCCTCGCGCGCCCGGGAGACGTAGATCTTGCGCAACGCCGCGCACTTGTCGATGTGCTCGCGCAGCCGCTCGAAGCGCTCGATATCGACGACGGCGATCGAGGCGCCGGAATCCTTGAGCCCAAATTCAAGTTCCGGGCCGGTCCACCAGGCGTTCAAAGGTGTGGCGATGGCCCCGGCGAGGACCGCTCCCCAGAAGGCCACCGGCCACTCCGGCACATTGCGCATGATGACCGCTACCCGGTCGCCCGGCTTTACGCCGTCGGCAATCAGCTGAAGGGAAAACCTGGCGGCGGCCGCCTGGAAAGCGGCTACGGTCGCGCGTTCGTTCTCGAACACCAGGTGATCGCGGGCGCCGAACATGGCGCCCAGGGCATAGACTTCACGTAACGTCGAGGGCGCCGCCTTCCATACTTTCATCCGGACGCCGCGCACTTCTTCCTCGCCTACCTCCAGCATCGTCCCGGGCGCGGTGAGGAGCTTGTGCGCCTGTTCGATGGACATGGCCGGAAAAGCCGGCTTCCCGTCGCTCATCAAATCCTCCCGCGCTTGGCGGCGAAGGCGCCGTCAGCGTCATTTTTCTTGCAGCTGTTGAAACACGCCCCCGCGCAGGCCGCAACAGCAGCGCCGAGCTAAACTTTGCCGGAATTTAATGGTGACTTGTTCCCCGCGCGAGCCTCGGGCAAGCATGATGCTGGACGCCCAGGCGGGATGGGAGACGCGCAGACATGGCCATGGATTGGAAAGCGCTCGCGGGGCGCATGGATCCGCGCAAATGGAATTGGTCGTGGTTGGCGCCGGCGCGCGACTGGGCGGTCGCAAACCGCAACACCGTGATGGCGACTTCCATCGCATTGCTGGTCGGATTGTGGGGCGGCGCCGTTCTCGGGCGGGTATCGCTTGGCGCGCCGGCTTTCAATTTTGCCCAGCTCGGTTCGATCGGCGCCGGCGGCAATGCCCGTGACGCCAGCGCGCCGCGGGCGGGCTTGCCGCAAGTCGAAGGCATGGCGTTCGTGCGCCTGCGCGCGGAAACCGATCGGCCGGAACCGCGTGCGTGTCTGGAGTTCTCGCAGAATCTTTCCACCGATCCGTCGGTGAACTTCGCCGACTACGTCGCGCTCGATCCCGCGGCGCCGTTCCAGGTCGATGTTTCGGGCAATCTGCTGTGCCTCGGCGGCCTGCCGCTCGAGCCGGAACGGCAAGTGACGATCCGCCAGGGTCTGCCCTCGCAGTCCGGTGAGCGCACCGAGTACGACGAAACTTTCACGCTCACTTTCGGCGATCGCCCGGCCTATGTCGGTTTTGCTGGCGGTGGCGTGATCCTGCCGCGGTCGGAAGCCGATGGCATCGCCATCGAAACCGTCAATGTCTCGCGGCTCGAGATTGAAGTGCTGCGCGTGCCCGACCGAATCCTATCGCAACACAGCGTCGAGCCAGGCGAAACCAATGAAGAGGGCGGCTGGAATTATTGGAGTTTCAACAGCGCCGCCGAAGATGTCGGCGTCTCGGTTTACAAGGGCGAAATCGACGTTGACACCCGCGTCCGCAACGATGCGGTGACGACAGTGTTCGCGCTGGGCGCGGCTCTGCGTGAGCTTCGACCCGGCGCCTATGTCATCAAAGTTCGCGACGCCTCGCCCAGCGCAGGTCAGCGCGGTGAGAGCGACAATGAATCGCGCGCCTCGGCGTACCGCTGGATCATGTACACCGACATGGCGCTGCAAAGCTATTCCGGCGCCACCGGCCTCGATGTCGTCGTACGCTCACTGCGTACGGCGCGGCCGATGAGCAACGTGACGCTCACGCTCATCGCCCAGAACAACGAGGAACTGGCGCGTACGCGCACCGACCGCGATGGCCGGGTCCATTTCAACGAAGCGCTGGTGAACGGCGATGGCCCGGCACGGGCGCGCTACGTCATGGCCTATGGCGCTGAGGGCGATTTCGCTGCGCTCGATCTGCAGCGTCCGGGACTGGATCTATCCGATCGCGGTGTCGATGGCCGGCGCGCGCCGGGCGACGTCGATGCGTATCTCTACACCGAGCGCGGCATCTATCGGCCGGGCGAGCGGGTGCGCCTGATCGGGCTCATCCGCGACCAAGTCGGCCGGGCGATCGCCGATCGTCCGTCTACACTCGTGGTCTATCGTCCAAACGGGACCGAGGCTCGCCGCATCCGCATGACCGAAGCCGTCGATGGCGGCGCCATCGCGAAGAACATCGAACTCGACCGATCATCGCCGCGCGGCGTCTGGAGCGCGCAGCTGATCGTCGATGGACAGGAAGCGCCTGCCGGCTACGTGAGTTGGTCGGTCGAAGACTTCGTGCCCGAACGCTTGCGCGTGCAAATCGAGGCCAGCGAAGAAGTGCTGCGCCGCGGCCAAGCGCGTCCGATCAACGTGCAGGCTGACTTCCTCTACGGCGCGCCGGGTTCCGGCCTCGCCGTGGAAGCCGAAGGCCGGCTGATGATCGATCCGAATCCTTTCCCCGACCAGGAGGGCTTTGCCTTCGGCCGCGCCGACGAGAGCTTCGATGAGCGCTACTTCCAGCTTCCCGGCACGGTGACAGATGGCGCCGGCGCGGCCCAGCTCGCGTTCCGTCTGCCGGAAGAGCCGCAGACGACATTGCCGTTGCGCGCGCGCATGATCGCCAGCGTCGCCGATCCGGGCGGCCGGGTCGTGCGCGAGAGCTTCACCGTGCCGGTGCGGCTGAGCGATCTCTATATCGGCCTGAAACCGACGTTCGAGAACCGCCGTGCAGGGGCCGGTGAGCGGGTCGCCTACGACGTCATTGCCGTCAACGGCAACGGCCAGCGCGTCGCCGCGCGCGGCGTGCAATGGCAACTCGTGCGCGAGGATTGGAATTACGATTGGTATCTCGACGGCGGCACATGGCGTTGGCGCCGGACCGGCCGCGATATTCCCGTCGATGGCGCAACTGTCGACATCACCGCGAACCAACCGCTGCGTATCGCGCAGGATGGCCTGCGCTCCGGCTCCTATCGCTTGATCGTGCGCCGCGGCGAAACAGAAACGTCGCAGCGCTTTGGCGTCGGCTGGGGCGGTCCCGCCGACGATGACGCGACGCCGGACATGGTCAGCGTCGTGGCGCCGGAAAATCCGACCCGGCCCGGTGCGCGGGCGCGTGTGCAGATTCGCCCGCCATATCCAGGCGAGGCGCAAATCGTGGTTGCGACCGATCGCGTGATCGAAACGCGTACGGTCCATGTCGGCAGCGACGGCGCCAATATCGATCTGCCGGTCACGGCTGAGTGGGGTTCGGGCGCCTATATGCTCGTGACCGTGATGACGCCGCGCGATCCGGTGAACTTGCCGGTGCCGCGCCGCGCCATCGGCGTGGCCTACGTTCCCGTCGACATGGGCAATCGCACGCTCACGGTGGCGGCCGGCGAAGGTCTGCAAAGCGTGCGCCCGCGAACCCACATCGAAGTGCCGGTGCGGGTCAGTGGCGGGGGTGCGGGCGAACGCGTGCGCGTGGCCATCGCCATGGTGGACGAGGGTATCCTCAACATCACCAAGTACGAAAGCCCGAACCCGGTCGACTACTTCTTCGGCCGGCGCGCGCTCGGCGTGGATATTCGCGACGATTACGGACGCTTGCTCAATCCGAACCTCGGCGCGCCGGCGACGGCGCGGCAGGGCGGCGACTCGCTCGGGGGCGAAGGCCTCACCGTGGTGCCGACCCGAACGGTCGCGATTGTCTCCGATATCGTCGAAGTCCGCGGCGGCGTGGCGCGCATTCCCGTCGACATTCCCGACTTCAACGGGACGCTGAGGTTGATGGCGGTGGCGTGGAGCGAGAATTCGCTCGGTCAGGACGCTGAGCAGATCGTCGTTCGCGACCCGGTGGTCGCCGAGTTGATCTTGCCCCGTTTCCTGGCGCCGGGAGACCAGGCGCAAGGCGCACTCAACATCGACAACGTCGAAGGCCCCAGCGGCGCCTACACGGTAACGGTAAGCGGATCGTCGACGGCGCAAATTCAGCCGCAGCCGCGGCGCTTCACTTTGAATCGCGGTGCGCGGCAGACGGCGCTGATCCCGATCACCGGCGGCCCCCTGGGCGTCGGTCAAATTAATCTGCGTCTCGAGGGGCCGCAGGGGTTCACGCCCGTGGAGCGGAGTTACGATATTCAATCGCGCGCGCCGTTCCTGCCGATCACGATCACGACGACGCAGCCGCAGGCGGCTGGCGACTCGTGGCGGGCGCCAGTCGACGCGTTGGCTGGCTTCCAGTCGCAAGCGCAGGCGCTGATCTCGTTCTCGAACCTCGCGGGGATCGACCCGGCGCCGCTATTGGATTCGCTTTATCGTTATCCCTACGGCTGCACCGAGCAGTTGACGTCGGTGGCGTTGCCGCTCCTGTATTACAACACGCTGGCGTCTGAAGCTGGACGCGATGTCGACCCGCGCATCCGCCGCCGCGTCCAGGAAGCGGCGACGCAATTGCTCGATCGCCAAGCACCTGACGGCTCGTTCGGGCTCTGGAGTGCGGGTGACGGCCATGCTTCGCCCTGGCTCGGCGCCTATGCGACCGACTTCCTGCAGCGCGCGCAACGCGCCGGCTATGCCGTGCCGCGCCAGCCGATGCAGCAGGCCTATAACGCTCTCCGGCGCGTTGCACGGCTCAACGACTTCGGCTCGGTGAATTACGAGTTCGAAGTCTATCGCTGGCCGGGCTCGAACGACACGACCGAGCTGTTGCGCTCGCGCGCGGCCGCGTATGCTCTCTATGTGCTGGCGAAAGCGGGCGAAGCCGATATCGGCCAGCTTCGTTATTTTCATGACAATCGCCTGAACAATGAGCCGTCGCCGCTCGCACGTGCGCAGATTGGCGCTGCGCTCGCCCACATGGGTGACCGCGCCCGTTCGCGCAACGCATTCCGCATGGCCGAACAGGCGCTCGGTTATCGCAACACCGGCGACTGGTACCAGACGCCGTTGCGCGATCTCTCCGGCGTGTTGGCGCTGGCGGCGGAAGCAGGCGAGACCGAATTGGTCGATCGGTTGCGGCGCCGGCTCGAACGCGACGCGCCGGATGCCGATCAGCTCATGACGCAGGAGCAGACACAATTGCTGCTTGCCGCGAACTCGCTGCTGGAGCGCGCCGGCCCCGTGAACGTGACGCTCAACGGCCAGCAAATGGCGGAGCGCCGCGTGATGGCGGACGCGCAACGTCTGGCCGCCGGTTTGGTGTTCCGCAATGCAGCGCGCGGACCGGTGTGGCGCACGCTCGCGCTATCCGGCGCGCCGCGCGAGGCGCCACCGGCTATGCAGTCAGGGTACACGGTCAACAAGACCGTTTATCGCCTCGATGGATCGGTGGCCGATCTCGGTTCGATCCGCCAGGGCGATCGGGTGGTCGTTGTGCTCTCCGGCCAGCCCGAGGGGGCGCGCAACTTCCCGACAGTGCTCGTCGATCTGCTGCCGGCTGGTCTCGAGATCGAGACCTTGCTCAATCCCAGCGACGGTGCGGGCGGCCAGAACTATGATGGCTCGTACCGCAACGGCCCGTTCGCTTGGGTCGGCGAGATCAGCTACGCGCAGGTGCAGGAATCGCGTGACGACCGCTTCGTGGCTTCGGCGAATCTTCGTGGCGCCTATCGGTACGCCTATATTGCGCGCGCCGTGACGCCGGGCCGCTACACCATGCCCGCGGCGCAAGTCGAGGATATGTATCGCCCGGGCGTGATGGCGCGCACCAGCACCGGCGCCATTCAGATCGCGCCGCGCGGAGGATGATCACCATCCCCTCCCTTTGAGGGGAGGGGGGCAGAGGGCGGGGTGAACCTCCGTCGTCTGTCGTGGTCCATTGAAGCAATGACGTCGAACGTCGAGCCTCACCCCGCCCCTAGGTCACCTCCCTTCGTGGGGAGGGCGAGGCGCCGCGGTCCGCGCGCGCCGCTTCCACTCACGCCGCGCGGCAAACGCTGGGCCAGCGTCCTGCTCGGCGCGATGCTGACGCTGTTTGCGATGGATCAGGCGTTCGCGCCGCCGCTCGAGCACGTGCGCGAAATTTCACCAGTTGTGGTCGACCACAACGGCGAGTGGCTGATGGCGTTCACGACGCGTGAGGGGACTTGGCGGCTCGAAGCTCGCCTCGACGAAATCGACCCGGAGTTTCAGCGTCGGCTGATCGCCATTGAAGACGAGCGCTTCTGGTTTCACCCGGGCGTCGATCCGATCGCACTGGCGCGGGCGAGCGTGTCTTACCTGCGTGCGAGACGGGTGACCCAGGGCGGCTCCACCATCACGATGCAGCTTGCCCGGCTGCTCGAGCCGCGGCCGCGCACGATACAATCGAAACTGATCGAGATCGTGCGCGCATTGCAGATCGAACGCCGGCTGTCGAAGCGCGAGATTCTGTCGGCCTATCTGACGCTTGCGCCCTATGGCGGCAATCTCGAGGGCGTGCGCGCCGCCAGCCGGGCCTATTTCCAGCGCGATCCGCAATGGTTGGACGACGCCGAAATGGCGCTGCTGATCGCGTTGCCGCAGGCGCCCGAGGCGCGTCGTCCCGATCGTCATCCGGCAGCAGCGCGCGCCGCGCGCGACCGCGTGCTCGACCTATTCGTCAATGCCGGCCTGATCAGTCGCCGCCGTGCGGAAGAGGGCAAACAGAGCGCAATCCCGGCGCGCGCGCCATTCCCCTACTCGGCGCCGCATGCGGCCGAGGCGCTTGTCGCCGCTAATCCCGGTGATGGGGTCGTGCGTTCGTCGCTCGATGCTACCTTGCAGCGTGACCTGGAAGCGCTGGCGCGGCGGCATGCGGCAAGTCTCGAGCGCGACGCGCAGATGTCCATTCTGGCGGTTGAGATCGAGGGCCGCGCAGTACGCGCACGTGTCGGCGGCGCCGGGCGCGAGCGCGCCGGCGGCTATATCGATATGACGCGCGCGGTGCGCTCGCCGGGTTCGGCGTTGAAGCCGTTCCTCTATGCAATTGCATTCGATGAGAACATTGCCGCGCCGGAGACGCTGGTCCGTGACGCGCCGCGGCGGTTCGGCGGCTATTTGCCGGAGAATTTCGATCGGCGCTTCCATGGCGACGTGACGCTGGAGGATGCGCTGCGCCATTCGCTGAACTTGCCGGCTGTGGCGACGCTGGAGCGGATCGGCGCTGGTCGTTTTCAGTCGGCGCTGACCCGCGCCGGCGCGCGCGTCCGGATGCCGCGGCGCGCCGACAGCGAGCCTGGCCTGGCGCTGGCGCTGGGCGGGGTCGGGCTCACGCTCGAAGATCTGGTGCAGCTCTACGCCGCGCTCGGCGATCGCGGCGAAGCGCGGCCGCTGGTGACCGGCGATGTCGGGACATTCGCGTTCGCGCGCCGCTTCGTGCGCCCGCAAACCGCGGAGCGGGTGCTGGAAATCTTGGCGACGTCGCCCCATCCGGCGGGCCGCGTGCCGGCGCAGGTCGCGTTGGGCGCGCCGCAAGTCGCGTTCAAAACAGGCACGTCGTACGGTTTCCGCGACGCTTGGGCGCTTGGCGTCTCGAACGGCTACGCCATCGGGGTTTGGGTCGGGCGGCCCGATGGCGCGCCGCGGCCAGGGGCGACCGGACGCAGCGAAGCGCTGCCGGCGCTGTTCGAGGCCTTCGATCTGCTGGGTACGCCCGCGCCGCCGGAGCGGCAGATCGAAGAACGCGAACCTGTCGCCCCGGCTTTGGTAAGATTCGAGCGCGGCGAACGCGAGGGTCTGTCCATTCTCTTCCCGCCATCAGGCGCAGAAGTGCTCGTGCTCGATTATGGCGCCGGATCGCGCGGCCTCTCGCTTTCAGCGCGCGGCGGGCGCGCTCCTCTGACTTGGTATGCCCAAGGCGGACGGGTGGAGAGCGAGCCCACCAGCGGACGCGCGATCTGGCGGCCGTCGGCGCCCGGCTTTTATGATATCACCGTGGTCGATGCGGACGGCCAAAGCGTCAGCACGCGCGTGCGCATTCGCAATAGCGGCTGATGTTGCGCATGCTGTCCGCGGGCGCTGCGTATTTCGCCGCGGTGTTTGTCGCAGCGTTCGCGCTTGGCGCTGTCCGCACGTTCTGGCTCACCCCGCATCTCGGCGAAACCTGGGCGGTGGCGACCGAGGCGCCGTTGCTGGTCGGGGCGATGTATCTTGCGGCACGCTATGTCGTGCCGCTTCCGCGGCCGCCGACGAGCCCGGCTGCCTTGCTTGCGATCGGCCTGTTCGCTTTGGCGCTCCAACAGGTCGCCGAGTTCGGTTTGATCCTCGCCGCCGGCGAAACCGTGCAATCGCATTTCGACTATCTCCGCACGGCGCCAGGTTTCATCTATCTCGGGACCCTGTGCCTGTTCATGGCGTTGCCGCTGATGCTGTGGCGCGGGCGGCTTTGGCCCTGAAACGAAAGCGGCGCGGATCGTGGGAGGACGATCCGCGCCAGGCTCTTGAGCTCGCGTTCTCGGGGGAGGATTACGCGACGATCAGAGCAGCTTGATGCAGTGCTGCATAGGCGACCGGGGCAAACAGGACGAACGCTGCGAGGATGAAAGCGAACTTTCTCATGACTGACTTCCGTGGGCTCGGTTGCTGCGGTGTTTGACTAAGAGATGCCGCGACGCCGTTCGACGGATGCGCTTGCCGCAGATTTTTTTCGATGCACAGCGTGGGCTCAAAAGCAGAAGGCGCGGACCTGAGGTCCGCGCCTTCGCTTCGAATCGCCGCTCGTTGGGGGCAGGCAGGATTAAGCGACGATCAGGGCAGCTTGGTTGAGGATCGCGACGGCGACTGGAGCGAACAAAACAAAGGCGGTGGCGAAAGCGGCGATCTTGGTCATCTGAGTTTCCCTCTCGTATTTCAGGCTCGTTGACTTGGAGATGCCGCCGCTCGCGCGCTTGGATGCATCGTAGGTGTTTTTCCGCGCTCGAATGCGCTGCAAACAAAAACGCGGATCTGAGTGACCTCGGATCCGCGTTTTCACCCGCGTCGCCGCAAGAGAGGGAAAGTGGCGCGGCGCTTCGCTGGGCTCGTTGCCCATTGTTTGGATGCGTCCCGTCTGGGCCTTGGACGCAGCCACACAAACGTAACCGCGGCGCCCGGGGGCGCCGCGATTAAACGTCGTCGCAATCGGGAGAGGTTAGGCGACGATCTGGGCAGCTTGCATCAACGTCGCCAGCGCGACCGGTGTGAACAGTACGAACGCAACAGCCAAGGAAGCGGCTTTGAACGCGGCGGCGAAGGCTTCATTCTTGGTCATCTCAATTCCCTCGATGTTCGGACTTGGTTGATTGAGAGATGTCGGGGTTGGCAGGTTTGGATGCGCGTTCGGGAAAATTTTCGCGTGCAACACAGCGCTGAGAACTCGGACTCACTCGCGTTGCGCCAAAGGAAAAGCCGCGAACCTCTAGGGTGGTTCGCGGCTTCCTTAATTGACCGTCGCAGGCGGGTTTGGGGGATCAGGCGACGATCAAAGCAGCTTGGTTCAGAGTGGCGAACGCGACCGGGGCGAAGAGAGCCAACGCGGCGGCGATGCAGATAAACTTGGACATTTGCGGCTCCCTTATTGGCGTTTGGTTCGTCTGAACCTTTGATGCAGCCAAGGTACGGTTTGGATGCACCGGCTGCCGTGACCTTTGTCACTCACCGGTGGGCTCTCGGCCGGGGGGGCCCAGCCGGACCCGAACTACCGCGGACGCGGCGGTTCAGGCGGAGCTGGCGGTTCCGGCGCCGTGGGCGGGACGGGGCGTTCGAAGCGGACCCGGCCATCGCCATTGGCGTCGCTGGCGTCGAAGAAACGCAGGTGCTGGGCGACGAATTCTTCGCGGCTTAGAGCCCCGTCGCCGTTCAGGTCGGCTTCCTCGGCGTTGGCGATCAGCATCATGAAGTGCGGCGCGGGCGGCGCTGGCGCGACTGGCGGGACCGGCGGCGTCGGCGGAACGGGCGGGATCGCGTGCACGTCGCCCTCGGCGCTCGACCAGCTTCCGCCGTCACTGCGGATGACGATCACTTCGCGGTCTCCCTCGCCGTCGCGATAAACATAGCGTTGCACGTGGCGCTCCGCGTCACGTGCGGCGCGCTCGGCGTGGCGGGCCGCGCGTTCGGCGTGCCGTTCGGCTTCTCGCTCCGCCTGTTCGGCGTGCCGCTCGGCCCGTTCCGCGTCACGCTCGGCGCGTTCCATGTGGCGTTCGGCCTCTTCCATGGCGCGTTCTACTTCGCGCTCGATTTGATCCTCGTCGACGATTTCCTCGCCATTCCGAATAACGCGGACGCGCTGGCCGTCGCTGCCGCCCTCAAGCACCCGGATGTCCGGGCCATCGACGTCGACATGGATCGCGCGGCGGTCGTCGCGGTCGAGGCGGCCGTCATCGTTGCTGTCGAGGTCGGCGAAGATGCGCTCGAAGGCGGAGGACGCCTCGGCGCGCGTGATCCAGCCGTCATCGTTGGAATCGATCTCGACATCGGCATGGCCGCCGCGGACGATCACGTGCCGGCTGCTCGATTGCGCGCTGGCGGCGGCGACCGTCAAAGCGGCGAACGCGACACCCAGTGCCACAGGCAGTTTCATGATTATTCCCCTTTATCGCCCGGGGCGCCGGGCTGTTCGACGGCGCGGACCATGGGACTGCTACGTTTCCCCAATACGTCAGCGCTGAAACATTGCCGAAACAGTGGGCACGTATCTCTGCCGCTCCAGGCGCAGGGCTGGGAGCTGCGACAAATGTTTAGAAAACTCATATACTTGGTGTTCTTCACCGCGCTCCTGGCCGGCCCTGCGGCGGCGCAGCTTGAGGATGGCCCGCCGCGGCCGCAGCTGCCGCCGCTCGCCATCAATGCTCGCATGAGCGACGCCGAGATCGGCGGCGCGCTCGATCCTTGGCTGCAGTCCTTGAGCCGGGAGGGTGTCTTCAACGGCGCCTTACTGGTCGCCCGCAGCGGCCAGGAAATCTACGCTCGCGCCTATGGCGTGCGCGGGGCGGACGATAACGCGCCCCTGACCACCGACGACCGCTTCGCGATCGCTTCGATAGGCAAGGCGTTCACGCACGTCGCTGTCGCGCAGCTGATTCAGCAGGGCCGATTGACGCCGGAGACGACCATCGCCGATGTGCTGCCAGACTATCCGAACCCCGTGACGCGCACGGCGACGGTCGATCAATTGCTGAACCATCGCGCTGGCGTCGCCGATTTCTTCGGTCCGGCCACACGCGCTATTCCGAAATCGCAATTCGTCTCCAATCACGCCTATTTTGAAGTCGTCAGCACGCTGCCGCCGTTGTTTGCCCCCGGTGCCGGTCAGGAATATTGCAACGGCTGCTATGTAGTTCTCGGCGAGATCGTCGAAACGATCACCGGCTCGCCTTACGAGCAATACATCGCCGACTATGTGTTCGCAGCGGCGGGGATGACGCGGTCGGGCTTCTTCCGGCACGACCAACTGCCCGAAGGTGCAGCCCGCTTCACCGGCCGGCCGATGGGACCCGGAACACCGCTGCAGGATGTGACGCGTTTTCACGGCGTCGCGGGGAGTGCTGCCGGGAACGCGTATTCGACGGTCCGCGACTTGCTGGCGTTCGACACTGCATTGCGCGAGCACCGCCTGCTCGGCCCCGATGCGACCGCACAGGTGCTGCGCGGCCAACCGCAGACTGGCCGCGCCACGGCGCGCATCGGCTTTGCAGGCGGCGCGCCGGGCGTGAATACCCTGGTGTTCGGCAATGGCGCCTGGACAGTGATCGTCCTGACCAATTTCGACGAGCCTGCCGGCGAGACCATCGGCGCTGCAGTCTTCCCTCTGTTGGCGGGACCGAGGCCAACATAACATGGCGCTCATGACCGATACCGCCCAGCCGCCGCGAGTCCTGATCGTGGACGATGACGCCGCCATTCGGGAAGGCCTGGTGGAAGTGTTTCAGCGCGCCGGATTTGCCGCGGCTTCCGCCGGCGACGTGCCGGCAATGGAGAAGGCGCTCAACGCAAAGGGCGCCGACTTGATCGTGCTCGATGTGATGATGCCGGGTGAGGACGGTCTCTCCGCCTGCAAGCGTCTCTCGGGTAAGGGCCGCCCGGCGATCATCATGCTCTCCGCGCTCGGCGACGATGCGGACCGCATTGTCGGGCTCGAGATTGGCGCTGACGACTACATGTCGAAGCCGTGCAATCCGCGCGAACTTGTCGCTCGGGCCAAGGCAGTGCTGCGCCGGCGCGACAGCGAAGGCGGCGCGCCTGGCGAGTCGGTGCGGTTTGCCGGCTTCCGCATCGATATCGCCCGCCGCGAATTGATCGATCCGGACGACGTCGTCATTCCCCTGTCGGCGGGCGAATTCAGATTGCTGCGCGCGTTCGTTGAGCGTCCCCAGCGTGTGCTCTCCCGCGAGCAGCTGCTCGACTACGCCTTCGACAATGACAGCGACGTCTTCGACCGCGCTGTCGACGTCCAGGTGAGCCGCCTGCGCCGCAAGCTGGAACGGCCCGGCGGTATCGAGATCATCCGCACCGTGCGCGGCGAGGGTTATCTCTTCGCGGTGAAGCCGACGAACTGATGCGCGACCGCGGCCTCCCGATTGCGGCCTATCTGGGCATGCTGGTGGCGATCGCACTGGCGGCGGCGTTCGTCGCCACGCTGGCGATCGTCATTTTTCTGCCGCCGCGGCCGCCGGACGTGATGCGCACGGACATCGTCGCCGACAATTTCCAGGCCGGTTACGACCACATGATCGCGCTCGGCCGGACCATGAACGAACGCGGCATGAACTGGGAAGTGCGCAACCAGCCGCCCGAGGAAATCGACTCCGCAGCGATGATGCCGGTGCAGCACCAGTTGGCGCACGCGCTCGAGCTCGATCCCGATCAGGTCCGCATCAAGGCGGCCAACGTCGTGCAGAGCGACGTGTTCGTGTTTCGCGTGCAGGACGTGGAATCCTGGATGGAGGGTTCCGAACGCGCTGCCGAAGAGGCCGAACGGATCGCCGAGGAGGTGCAGCTCGCACATGAGGAAGCGACCGCACGTATCGAGGCGGCGCGCGATCGCATCCGTGACGCCGAAGAAGATCATGCGAGAGCGCGCGAAGACCTCGAGGCCGCACGCGAGGATCAGCGCTTGGCCCGAGACGAGGCCAGGGCCGAACGGGAGGCGGAGCGGCAAGCGCTTGCCGTCGAGCGCCACGCGCTCGAAGCGGAGCGTCTGGCAGAACGACAAGCAGCTGCCGCGGAGCGTCTTCGTGAGCGGCTCGAACAGCGCGTGCGGGTCGAAAACGGCCGGGTGATCGTTCGCCGCCAGAACGGCGAAGTCGTTACGCTCGACGTCCAAGGCGCTGACGGGGTCGACGCTGTCGAGGCGCCCGGCGCGGTCGAGTCGCCCGGCATCGTGGTCCCGACGCCGCCAATTCCGCCGGTGTCTCCGACCCCGCACGCGCCCCCGGCCCCCGCGGCGCCCGCGCCATCCCGGACGCCGATGCCTGCCCCCGCTGCGCCGCCGTCCACGCCGATGCCGCCAATGTTTGCACCGGCGCCGGCTGGTGTCGTGCTGATCTCCGGTTTCGAGATCGGCGCGCAGCTGCCGGATGGGCGCTGGCTGGTGATGAAGCAGGGGCGCAACTGGGCCGAACTGGGCTGGATCGCACGCGCGGCCGGCATCATCGGCGGGACGCTGCTGCTGCTCTCCATTCTGGCGGTGCTTTTCGCGCGCTATTTGACCCGGCCGATCCGTAGCTTCGCCGACGCAGTGCAAGCCGTGGGCGTCAATCCGCAGAGCGAGCCGGTCGTCGAAGCCGGCCCACAGGAATTGCGCGGCGCCGCGCGTGCAGTGAACACGATGCAGGCCCGCCTGCGGGCGCTGATCGCCGACCGCACCAAGACCTTGGCTGCGGTGGCGCACGACATGCGCACGCCGCTGATGCGCCTGCGGCTCGCGGCGGAGAATGCGCCGGCCGAGCAGCGCGAGCGGATGGCCAAGGAGATCGGCGAGGTCGAAGCCCTGGTCGCGAGCTTCATCGCTTTTGCCCGCGACGATCCGGCCGAGGAGGCGCGTGTGCGGCTCGATCTCGCTGCGCTGCTGCAGAGCATTGCCGACGATCACGGTGAACACGGGCGCAACGTGACCTTCGACGGCGCCGAGCGGCTGATCGTGACCGGTCAGTCGCTGGGCCTGAAGCGTCTGTTCGGCAATCTGGTCGAGAACGCGCTCAAGTATGGCGCGCGCGCGCACATCAGCCTTCGCGGCGAAGAGGGTGCGGTGGTGATCGACGTCGAGGACGACGGGCCAGGCATTCCCGCCGATCAGCGCGAAACTGTGTTCGAGCCGTTCGTGCGCCTCAATGACGAAGGCACGCGCGGCGCAGGCCTGGGCCTTGCTGCGGCGCGCTCTATCGCACGCGCACACGGCGGCGACATCGCCATCCTGGACACCGAAGCGGGGGCTTTGGTGCGGGTAACCTTGCCGACTTAGCGCGGATTTTCTCCCATGACGCGAGCGGACGCGCTAAGCTACACGCGCCGGACGCGTGCGGATGCCGGGTGTAATTAACCAAGCCTAGGCTCGCCCGTGCCGGCGCCGACACGCGCCGGCGGGGAGAGTTCGCATGTCACCAGGCCGCACCCGTTTGCTCAGCAGTTCGATGCTGCGTCCGATCATGTCGGCGCTGCTGTTCGGCTTTTTGGCGCTGAGCGCTGCGCCGGCGCGGGCGCAGGATTCCGTTGAAGAAGAAGAGCCGATTGTCGTCACCGGCTCGCGCATTCGTTCGCCGTTGGCGGAGGACGAGCCGATTACGGATATTGGCTCGGAAGACATTGCGCGCACGGGCCTGAGTTCGACCGCCGACATTCTGCAGCGCGTTCCGCTTTCCGGTGGCGGCCTCAACACGCGCTTCAACTCTTCGGGCAATTTCGGCAACCCGCCGGATGGCGGTGGCGTCGGCGCCGGCGCGGCCGAAGTCGATCTGCGTTATTTGGGCACGCCGCGCACGCTCGTGCTCGTCGATGGTCTGCGCTGGGTCAATGGGGCTTCGGCTTCCGGCGTGCCCGGTTCGGTGGACTTGAACACTGTTCCGTCCGCTCTGATCGACCGCATCGAAGTGCTGCAGCAAGGCGCTTCGACGATTTACGGCTCCGACGCCATCGCCGGCGTTGTGAACATCATCATGCGTGAGCAGCAGGAGGGCCTGATCGCGTCGGCGCAGTACGGCGGATATTTCGACTATGGCGATGGCGTGGTCCAGGAATACAACGCCTCGTTCGGCGTCAATAACGCCACCACCCACATCATTGTCGGCGCCGGCTATGTGAACCAGGATGACGTACTGGCTGCCGATCGCGACATCGCCGCGTTTCCGCAGCCCGGCGCGACCTCGTGCCTCGCGGGCGGCTGCAGCTCGGGCACGCCGCTCGGGCGCTTCATCATCAGCGATCCCAACACGCTGCAGGATCTCGATGTGACATTGGCCGCGGCGTTCCCGCCCGGCGGCTTCCCGACCTACAATCCGGCGCTGGCCAACGGCGGACCGGATTTCGTGGCGTTCACGACGCTGTCGCGGTTCAACTTCCAGCCGTTCAATTTCGTCGTCACCCCCTCCGAGCGCTTCAGCGCTTTCGGGCAATGGGTCCAGGAATTGAACAACGACATGGAATTCCGGCTGCGGGCGACCTTCGTCAATCGCCAATCGGCCAACCAGGCAGCGCCGCTGCCGCTGTTCGTGGGGCCAGACGCAGGCAACGGCAATCTGCTCGATACGGTGGTGATCGCCGCCGACAATCCGTTCAATCCATTCGGCTTCGTGCTTGGACCGGGCACACTGACCTTCATCGGCCGCCGTTTGGTCGAGGCCGGTCCGCGTCATTACGAACAGGACGTCGACACCTGGAATCTTACGGGAACGCTGCGCGGGCCCGCCTCGCTGTTCGGCAACCCGTGGGATTGGGATGTCAATGTGGTCTGGTCGGAAAATCGCGCCGAACAGACCTTCACCGGCAACGTCAACGCTCAGCGCGTGGTGCAAGCGCTCGGCCCGCTGGCGGGCTGCACGGCGCCATGCGTGCCGCTGAACATTTTCGGCGGCGCCGGCACGATCACGCCCGACATGCTCGGCTATATCGGCTTCACGCAACGCGATCGCTCGGAGCAGGAATTGTTGGACTTCAGCGCCAACATCACCGGCGACATCATGAATTTGCCGGCGGGTCCGCTCAGCGCCGCGTTCGGCATTGAAAATCGGCACACCGAAGGTTCGTTCGATCCCGACCCGATCGTGGCCGCAGGCTTCTCTTCCGACATCCCCGCACAGCCGGCGAGCGGCGAGATCGAAGTGCGCGAGGCGTATGCTGAATTCCGCATCCCCTTGCTCGATGGCGCGGCGTTCGCACATGAACTCACCGCTTCGCTTGCAGCGCGCATCTTCGATTATTCCACCTCCGGTCAGGACTCGACCTTCCAGGCCGGCCTGCGCTGGCGGCCGATCGAAGATCTGCTGGTTCGGCTCAACTGGGCCGAGGGCTTCCGGGCCCCGTCAATCGGCGAACTCTTCGGAACGGCCTCGCGGTTTGACCAGGAAGTCGTCGATCCGTGCTCGGATTTCCTCGGCTTGGCCGGCGGACCGGTTGCGCCCGCGAACGTGCAGGCTAATTGCATCAACGCCGGCGTGCCGGCCAACGGCTCTTATGTTCAGCTCAATCCGCAGTTGCCGGTGATCACCAGCGGCAATCCGGGCCTCCAGCCAGAAACCAGCGAAGGCTACAATATCGGCGTCGTCTGGGCGCCGTCGATGTGGTCAGGCACGGCCTGGTCCGATCGGGTTTCGTTCGAAGTGAATTATTCGAACATCGAACTCGACGGCGCGATCAAGGCTCAGGACGGCCAGTCCTTGCTGGATCGCTGCGCGCAGACCGGCGACGCCCTTGCATGCGCCACCATCACGCGCACCGCGACCGGCACCGTCTCGGCGATCGCCAACCCGCTGATCAACATCGGCGGCATCGAAACCAGCGCCATCGACTTCACCGTCGACTGGACCTCGCCGGATTGGTCCAGCGGTACGTTCACCGCGCGTTGGTCGACCAACTTCCTGTTGGAGTTCAACGAAATCGTGCCCACCTCGACCGGAACCGTCGCCATTCCGCGCGAAGGCACGGAGCGCGGCAGCCCCGACCAGGCCTATCCCGAAGTGAAATCGACGCTCTCGCTCGACTGGGATTGGCGTGAATGGGGCGCGACGGCCACGGCGCGCTACATCTCGGAAGTGGATGAAGCGGGCGCAGCGAACTCGCTCGACGCAATGACCTATTTCGATCTGCAGGCGCGCTGGTCGCCGGCCATGCTCGACGATCGCATCACCATCGCGCTCGGCGTCAACAACGTGACCGACGAAGACCCGCCGGGATGCTTCACCTGCGGACTGAACAATTTCGACCCGACGACCTACGATCCGCCGGGCCGGTTCGGGTACATCCGGTTCACATACCGCCAATAGCGCGGCAATTGACCGACACTTCAACGCGGCGCCCAGGCGCCGCGTTTTTGTTTCGGACGAAGGAACGTGCTATCGGCGCGCTGTCGGAGGACGGCTTGAGAATCATCGGCGGACAACTGCGCGGCAGGCGCATCACCGGGCCGGCCAGCGATGTTACCCGCCCTATGGTCGACCGTATTCGCCAGGCGCTGTTCAACGTGCTCGAGCATCGCGATTTCAATTTGGCTCGCTGCAATCATGTTGAAGGCGCGCGTGTGCTCGACGCATTTTGCGGCACCGGCGCACTGGCGCTCGAGGCGCTGTCGCGCGGCGCCGCTGAGGCGACGCTGATGGACATCGATGCGGGCGCGGTCCAGGTCGCGAAAGACAACGTCAAGGTGCTGGGGCTTACGGAACGCGCACGCGTGCTTAAGGCGAACGCCACCTCGCCGCCGACGCCTGCGGCGGCCCACGATCTCGTCCTGTTGTCGCCGCCTTATTACAGGAACCTGCTGCTGCCGGCGCTCGCAGCTTTATCGAACGCGGGCTGGATCGCGCCCGATGCGCTGATTGTCGGGCACGTCGGCGAACAGGAGCACATCACTTTTCCGGACGCATTCGCATTGCAGCATGAGCGGCTCTATGGCGACTCGCGTTTCTATTTCCTGACGCAGCGCTGACTACTCGCTGCCGCGGAAGCGGCCGTCGCCTTCTTCGGTAACCAGAACGACGTTGGGGTTTTCCGGCGCCTGGTTCTCGAACAGGCCGATATCGAGCTCGGCTTGTGGCGCTTGTGGCCTCAGCGGCGCAGCGACGCGCTCGGCCAGTTCAATGCGCTCCACTGGCGCGAGCGGCGCGGCGACGCCAGGCGCATGAATGGGACGCCAATAGGTGAGTGAGATGGCGAATCTGCCTTCACGTTCGACAATTTCACCCAGCCCGTTCGAGATCAGCTTACCCCAGCGCTTCATCAGCTGCTTGTGGTCGACGTAGAGATTCGGAAGCACTTCGCTGGCGAGTTCCGCCGGGGCGCCAAGCAGCTTGCGCGCCTCTTCCGGCGTGCGGGCATGGCCCAGCGGTTTCTTCGCAGCGCCGCCGCCGCTGCGCGCCACCGGCGCTGGCGGGGCAGGGCGCCAGTAGCGCATGGTCACCCGCCAGGCGCCGTCACGCCAAATCAGTTCATAGAGCCCGGTACCGTAGAGATCCGGCACGGCTTCCTCTGCCGCGGCCGGCGTCTCGAACTGAACCGGCAGTTCCTCGACGGCAAGAAAAACGGGACCGCCGGCCAAGGTGGTGGCCTCGTCTTCCGTCCGCACCCGTGGAACGTCCGGTTGACGCGCCGCCGCGAGGTTCGCCGCTAAAGGGAAAATGCTCATATCCTGGGGCTTTGGCCCTTCTCCACGGCTGGCCTTGGACATCGCCTTGTCATCGGGGACCGCCAAGCTAACGTCGCTTTGTCGTAGAATTTTAGGTGGGGAGTTCAAGCGATGTCGCAACGCCGGTGGAGCTTGGCTGCTCTTGCGTTTGCGCCGATCCTGGCGCTGGGCGCTTGTGACCAAGTCAGCGACATTTGGGAGCGCATGACAGGCGGACGCAGCGCCGAAGGACCCGGACCGACACCGCTCGAGGACGTGCCGCTTGAAGCGCGCGCCCTTTCGGGCGCGGTGCAGCCGCAAGCGGAGATGGCTGCGATGCTGGCGCCCGATCCGGTGCTCATCGCACCGGGACAGATACTCGTCGGCGCCCGCGTCGAGCAGGAGCTTTCCGAAACCGCGAGTGAGATGGGAATAGCGACGAATTTCGCGCGCGCATTGCGCGCTGACGGCCTCGAAGCGCTGGAGCAATTGCCCGACAACCTCGCGGAGCAGGTGCGTACGCGCGCGGAGGCGGAAGCGTCCGCGACCGCGACCGATGCAGCGCAGGATGCGCTGCGCCGGTTGGGCATTACTGGCGAAATTCGCGTGCGGCCCGGCGGCGTGGTAACGGTTGATCTCACTGGCGGCGTCAGTCCTACCGCGTATGGGCGCAAGCAAGTTCAGAGCGGCGGCGAGATTCCAGACGCCATCGAATGGAGCGCCTCCGACCGCTGCCCGCGTCTGGTCAGTCAAGCTCAGCTGGAGAACGATATTGCGCTGGCGACGCGCTGCGCGATCCAGCGGCTGGCGGCTTCCGGGCAGTTCGAATATGTCGAGCCGAACTATATCGCCGACAGCGGCTTCACCCGTCCGCCGCGTCGCGATCAACCGACGCAACCTCCTGCGCAGCAGCCGTCTCAGCCTTCGCAACCATCGACGCATCCAAGCCAGCCGACGACGCCAACCGCCCCTGCGCGCGTCGGCGGGCCGCCGAACGATCCACTCTACGCACTGCAATGGAATTATCGCGCGAGCGCTGGTGAGAATTCCTCTCCGGGCGGCGCCGGCTTCGTGACCTTCTGGGAAGCGCAACAGCTGGGCTCGCGCGCCGTGCGCGTGGCCGTGCTCGACACCGGACTGGATACTTCACACCCCGACCTGCGCGGCGCCGGCAATGTGACGACGGGCGTTGACCTCATCAACAATCCCGAGCGCGGCGGCGACGGCGATGGTGTCGATGCCGACGCCAACGATGCAGGCGACCGCTGCGGCGCCGCCACCGAGAATTCGTATCACGGCACGCATGTGGCCGGCACGATCGGCGCCGCGGCGACGAACGATCGCGTCGGCGTCGCCGGCGGCGCATGGGACGTCACCGTTATTCCGGTGCGCGTGCTCGGCCGCTGTGGCGGCGAGTTGGCCGACATCGTTTCCGGCATTCGCTGGGCGGCCGGCGTCGCGCCCGCGATCGGGCCGAACAACGCGCAGATCGTCAATCGCACGCAGGCCGACATCATCAATATGAGTCTGACGATCCAGGCGCCATGTCCTGCCTCGATGCAGGCGGCGATCGATGCGGCGGTTGCGCGCAATGTCGTGGTTGTGGTCGCGGCCGGCAACAAGGCGAACCAGGCTTCGCTCTACGCGCCGGCGAACTGCAACAATGTGGTCGTTGTCGGCGCCAACGATGCGCGCGGCGGGCTCGCCTTCTATTCGAACTTCGGGCCGCAGGTGGATCTGCTGGCGCCTGGCGGCGACATTTTTGCCGACAGCGACAATGACGGACGTCCGGACGGCGTGCTTTCGACGCGGGCGACGCAAAGCGGTTGTTATGACCCGGTGAACTCGAACTCGACCGAGCGCTGCTATTATTCCTTCCTGCAAGGCACGTCGATGGCGGCGCCGCACGTGACGGCCGCCTTGGCGCTGCTCGCCGCGCAAACCGGCTTGCGCGGAGGTGAACTGGAGGATGCGCTTTTCACGCGGGCGGTTTCCCCGCATGCCGAGAATTTCGGCCAGATCGAATGCGCGCGCTCGAGCAACGCCACGCCGATCGCAGCAGGCTCGCCGACATGCGCACGGCCGAGCGGGCGCGGCCGTCTGGATCTTGCGCTGGCTGCGCGGACGCTAGCGCCGGCGTTGCCGTGAGGACGGATACATGGATGTGAACGCCATGCGCACATGGGGGATCGCTGTCAGTGGCGCGATGCTGGCAGGCGCGCTGGCGATCGCCTGGCAACCACAGGCGCCGGCGGTGGCGGGGCCGCAACGCGCTGCGCAGACGGCGCAGGCCGACATTGAGCCGGCGCCGGTGGGGTTCATTGTCCGGTTCCGCGGCCAGGGGCCGATTGCGCGCGCGCAAGCCCAAGCGGCGCGTGGACTGACCGGCCCAGCGCAGCGTCAAGTCGAATTGCAATTGCGCCGGCAAAGCGCGTTCAGCGGTTTGTGTTTCGACCGGTTCACGGTCGGCGGCGCTGAGATCGTGCTGCGTACGTGTGAAGCCGTTGCGGCGAGTGAACGGAGCGTCGTGCAGCAGCGCTGGGGCGCGCGGTTGCGGGCCATGCGTACGGTTGAGTATGTCGATGTCAACGCCACGGTGACGCAGCAGCGCGCGCCGGGCTAGCGGAGCGAGCGGCATGGATTTCGGCGCGGCGGTCAAGATCGGCGGTTTCGAAGAACGCATTGTCGCGACTATCGACGGACTGGCGCTCTATGCGCGCGACTACGCGCCGCTGCTGCCGGAGACGGGCTTGCCCGTCATCTGCCTTCACGGTCTTACGCGCAATTCGCGTGATTTCGAAGTGATCGCGCCACGCATCGCAGCGCTGGGGCGGCGCGTGATCGTTCCCGACATGCGCGGGCGCGGCAGGAGCGCGAACGATCCGGACCCGGCGCATTACGTGCCTGCAGTTTACGCGCAGGACGTGCTGAAACTGATGGATGCGCTAGGGGCGGCGAAGGCGGTGTTCGTGGGCACTTCGATGGGCGGTCTCATCACCATGGTGGTTGCGGCGACGGCGCCGGACCGTGTCGCAGCGAGCGTGTTGAACGACGTGGGACCAAGGCTCGACCCGGCTGGTTTGTCGCGGATTGCCTCCTATGTCGGTCACGTTCAACCGGTGGCGGGGTGGGAAGAGGCGGCCGAAGCGGCGCGCTCCGTCAACGGCTCGGCGTTTCCGGACCGGCTCGATGACGAAGCTTATTGGATGGCATTCGCCCGGCGCACGCACCGGGCGCGCGACGATGGCCAGATCGAGCTCGACTACGATCCCCACATTGCGCTCGCATTCGCCGACTTCGACGCCGACGCGCCGCCGCCCGACCTGACGCCCTATTTTCAGGCGCTCTGCGCCAAGCCTATGCTGTCCGTCCGCGGTTCTCTCTCGGACATTCTTACCGCCGCCGCGAGCGAGCACATGCGCAGCGTCAACCCGGCGATCGAGACGGTGGTGGTCGAGAACATAGGCCATGCCCCGATGCTGGATGAGCCCGAAGCCTGGGACGCGCTGCTGGATTTTTTGGCGCGCATAGAATGAAACGCCGCGACGTCGCGATCTGCTGAACGATGAAGCGCTTGCGGGCGCGCCGACCGCGAGCGGCGGCCGCGCTCTACCGTGAGGCGCTGGCGCGGGGCTAGAGCGCGCGCCTGAACAATGCGCTGTACTTGTCCGCATCGAACGGGACGGCGTTGCTCAGCGTGGCGATGTCGCTCACGGCGTAGGGAATAGCGCCCTCACCGTGCTCGGGCTTGACGCCCATCGCGCTCAAGTTCGGCGGCAGGCCAATGCGGGCGTTGAGATCGGCGATGTATTGCGCCAGATCGGCGTTGGGCGCGAGCCCCAGAGCGCGGCGCAGCCGCGCGAACTTCTCTTCGACAGCATTTCCGATCATGGCGAGCGAGTGGGGAAGGATGACGGCGTTGAGCGTGCCGTGATGGAGTTTGAGCTCGTGGATGCGGCCGAGCGCGTGGCTCAGTCCATGCACCGCGCCCAGACCTTTGGCGAAGGCCAGCGCGCCCTCGAACGATCCCATCATCATGTGCCAGCGAGCGTCGCGGTTGGCGCCGTCGTTCACCGCCGTTTGCAGCCATTTGCCGATGCGTTCGGCGCCGTCGACGCCGATCGCTTCGGCTGGGGGATGCACGACCGGCGTGAGCACCGCTTCGATGCAATGCGTCATCGCGTCCATGCCGGTGGCTGCGGTCAGCAAAGGCGGCAGGCCGAGTGTGAGTTCGGGATCGCACACCGCGGCAATTGGCACGAGGTGGGGGGAGACGAAAGTTTCCTTCATGCCGTTGTCGAGAATGACCACTGCGCCGGGCGAGACTTCGCTGCCGGTGCCTGCAGTGGTGGGCACAGCGATCAGTGGCGGAATCTCGCCGATGAACTTCATGCCGCGCTTCGACCCGCCGAGGCGCTCGAACGGACCTTCATGCGTGACCAGGAGGCCGACGGCTTTGGCGAGATCCATCGATGATCCGCCGCCGAAGGCGACGATGCCGTCGGCGCCTGATGCCCGGTAGACACTAGCGGCCGCAGTCGACGCGCTTTCGGTCGGGTTGGGTGGGGTATCGGCAAAGACGGCCGCAGGCGGTTCGTTCATCGCAGCGAGCAAAGTCTCGAGCAGGCCGTTGGCCTTGAGGCCGGGATCGGTGACAACGAAGGCGCGACCGACGCCGTGCGCCTTCAGCACCTTCGGCAGTTGGGCAGTGGCGCCGAAGTCGAAAGTGCACTGGGTGAGGTAGTTCATCTGGGCCATGGAACGCTCCGCGATGTCCTTGTCCCATAGCCGGAACGGAACCGCTACCGGCAATGGACATCCGGCGCGCGCTGGCTAGTCTCCGCGCCCATGACTGAAACGGTTCTCGAAATATCCAATCTCGCCGTCACCTTCGAAACGCCCGACGGCGAGGTCGAGGCGGTCAAGGGGATTTCGCTCACGATCAACAAGGGCGAGTGTCTGGGCATCGTAGGGGAAAGCGGTTCGGGAAAGAGCCAGACATTCCTCTCCGCATTCGGTCTGACCTCCGACAATGCGCGTGTATCAGGCTCGGTGAAGTTCCAGGGACGTGAAGTGCTCGGGATGGCGCGCAAGGAGCTCGATCAGTTTCGCGGCCGCCACGTCGCGTTCGTGTTTCAAGACCCGCTGACGGCGCTGACGCCGCATCTCACCGTCGAAACCCAGATGGGCGAAGTGCTGGAACACCACTTTCAGGTGCGGGGCGCGGCCGCTCGTCAGCGCGCGATCGAATGGCTGGAGCGCGTCCGCATCCCGGAAGCGGCGCGGCGGCTGTCGCAATATCCGCACGAGCTGTCCGGCGGCATGCGTCAACGCGTGATGATCGCCATGGCGATGATGGCCGAACCGGCGCTGCTAGTGGCGGATGAGCCGACGACGGCGCTGGACGCAACGGTGCAAGCGCAAGTGCTCGATCTGATCGAAGATCTGCGCAAGGACACGCAGGCGGCGGTGGCGCTGATTACGCACGACATGGGTGTGATCGCGCGGATGGCGCAGCGTGTGGCGGTGATGCGACGCGGCGAAATCGTCGAAACCGGAACCGTGGACGACATCTACTCGAATCCCAGCGCCGATTACACCAAGATGCTGCTCAAGGCGGTGCCGCGCATCGATGGCGAACGTTATGTGCCATTGACGGCGCCGGATTCGGGGACGCCGATCCTCAAAGTGGATGACGTGCGCGTGACTTTCCCGGTGAAGGTCAACAAGAATGCGATCATCGGCGGCACGAAGCCGTTGCGCGCAGTAGATGGGGTGAGTTTCGAGCTGCGCGCAGGCGAGACGCTCGGCATCGTCGGCGAGAGCGGTTGCGGCAAGTCGACATTGGCCCGTGCGGTGGTGCAGTTGCTGCCGCGCAATGCCGGGCAGGTGACGTTTCTCGGGCGTAACCTGCTGCCGAGCGAGCGTGAGACGATCCGCAAGTCGCGTCAGGACCTGCAGATCGTATTCCAGGATCCGCTGGCCAGCCTCGACCCGCGCATGACGCTCGGCGCTTCGATCGCGGAGCCGCTATTGGCGTTCGAACCGTTGCTGACGCGCGACCAGCGCGAAGAGCGGGTGAAAGAAATGATGCGCCAGGTCGGGCTCGATCCCGATCTGATCAATCGCTATCCGCATGAATTGTCAGGCGGCCAGAACCAGCGCGTGGGTGTGGCGCGGGCAATGATCCTGAAGCCGAAACTGGTTGTCTGCGACGAGGCCGTGTCGGCGCTCGATGTCTCGATCCAGGCCCAGATCCTGAAGCTGCTGGCCGATCTGCAGCGCGAGTACAAGACGAGTTTCCTGTTCATCAGCCACGACCTCGCCGTGGTGCGCGAGATTTCGCACAACGTGCTGGTGCTCTATCTCGGCCAGGCCGTCGAATACGGTCCGGCTGAGGTGATCCTGCGCGATCCGCGTCACCCCTATACCAAGGCGCTGCTCGCAGCCGCGCCGACGCCGGACCCGGATATCGCGCGCAACAAGCCACGCGTGCGCCTGATAGGAGACCTGCCGAGTCCGCTCGATACGCGTGCGCCCCTGCGCTTTCTCAAGTCTCGCATCATCGACAGCCCCGACGCGGTGCAATACCGGCCACAATGGATCCAGGTGGGGGCCGGGCATTACGTCGCCGAGCACGATCCGGTCGATACGATGGCGGCCTAGCCGCCGCCGTGCGGCCTCGTTGCTATCAGTGACGCAGCAGGTCGGTGAGCCGTTCGCGCAGTTTCGGGATCGGTTCGTCCAGCAGATCCTTTGAAATGTCGGCGACCAGACGCGCCTTCGCTGCCGGAGTAAGCAGGCTGCGCAGGACGCCGAGCGCGCGCGGCGGCGCTGCAATCACCAGATGCTCGAACTGGCGGTGTCTTTCGGCTTCGCCCACGCGATCGGCGACGCGCTTGAGGAATTTCTCCTCTTCCTGCTCGTGCAGGCTGCGTCCCTTGTCCATCGCGTGGCGGCCGGCGCCGGTGCGATCGAAGCTGCGCGGCGGGCGGTCCTGTTCGTCGTAAAGCTCGTCCGGACCGATCTCCATCTCCCACTCTGGCGATTCTTCCAGCGCTGCGCCGCGATGATGTTCCACCAGCATGCGCGCGCGGCGTCCGTCGGCGACAAGCATCCAGGCGGTTCCATTCTGCAGCATTCCAGTCTCCTCCGGTTCGCAACGCCGGGCGTAAACGCCCGTTCCGCCATAATCAAAGGGCCGCACACCTTCATGGTGCGCGGCCCCGAGCTTTCAGCGATTGCGCAGGATCAATCGACCGGTGCAAGGAAGTCGTTGTTGACCCAGCCTTCGTTTTCGTTCTCGTCGGTGACGCGCCACCACATCCCCTCGCGATCGCCGGAAGGATACACCGTGGCGCCTGCCGGCAGGTTCCGCAGCACTTGCCCGCCGTTCGCACGCGAGCGGAGCGGTGTCGCTTGCGTCGTCCGGTAGGTGCGCTGCGGCGCGGTTTCTGCGGCTGTGCCGCCGGAAGTATCCAGCACGCCGAGCTGGTTCACCATCTGCGTGTAGGCGTCGATGAAGGCGATCGTGACGACGCGGCCGATTTCGGTGTCGGTGTACCCTCCCAGTCCGGCGCCGCCGCCGCCGAGAAAGCCGATGCCGCCCCAGGTGAAGTTGCGGTTCTGCGCGTTGCCCTCGGTTGCGAACGACTCGGTCGTACGCACGTTGGCGAGGGTGAGGGTCGTTTGTGCGGTTTGGTTGCGCACGCCCATGCCGCCGATGACGCCGCCGAGGCGCCCGCCGACCACGCCGCCCAGCGCGGCGCCGAAGCCGCCGCCGCTCGAATTGTTGTCCTGCGCGATGACGTCGGCGAGCAGCACGTAATCGGCTGCGCGAATCTGGCCGCCGCCCACGTTGGAGCCGCGCTGTAATTGACCGCCGCCGGCAAGATCACGTTCGCGCATCGCGGCATCGAGGCCGCGCCCGCGCTCGACGATGGTGAAGCAGCCTGATTGTTGTACAACCACGCGTAGCAGGCCTGCGGGAGGCTGCAAGTTCATCCCTAGCCAGCCCTGGTGGGTGTCGCCGTCCTGGATTGAAATCGTGCCAAGGTTGCGGGTGCATCGCGGCACTTGCGGCGTCGTGCTCTGAGCGGCGCGTGGTTGACCGCCCTGCGCCAGCGCCTCCGTGGCGGCGAAGCTGGCGCTGACGACCACCGCCATCGCCAATGCATTGAAAATTCGATGCATTATTACCCTCCAATGCGCGCGAACGCCGAAGTTGACGCGCGTCAACGCTTCCCTCGGCGCCAGATTTACCACGCGATTACTGAGAGGTCACGCGAATGGAGGCGGTCAGGCGTGCAGCGCGCGCTGGAGATCGAGCCGCCGCATCGCTTTGCCCGGAAGTTCGGCAAGTCGCGGCGAGGGCAAGCGTTCTATTTTGGCGCGGAGCGCCAGCGCCGAGCGGCGGACGGCCGCCGACCAGGTCGTGCCGGCGACAACACCGCGCTCGAGCGTGCGCTGGGTCGTCGAGAGCTGACGCTTGTATTGGTACTCGCCGGGGCCGAAATCGATTTCGGCAATGCCATTGTCGCCGGCCCAGCCGGCGATCCGGCGCGCGAGCAGGACGCCCGGAGAATAGGGATCGAAGGCACTGTCGTGTGCAACGATCCAAAAGTGCAAAATGCGCGCACTGCGGAGACAGAACGCCGCAGCGGCGAGTCTGCCGCGCACCGAAATGGTGAATAGCGCGCCGCCGAAGCTGCAGTCGCGCGTTTCAAAACAGCGGTTAACCACGGCGCCGATCCATGGTGTTGCCCAAATCCTTGGTTGACCGCTCCGGGCGAGCTGGTCGTCTTTCCAGGCGATCAGCGTGTCGAAAGAGGCGCGCTCCGGAGACAGCGCGCGAAACTCGACCGGGCCGTGGTCGCGCTCGAGCTTGCGCAGCTTCTTGTCGGTCTGCCGCACGAACTCGCTGCGCCGTTGTTTCAGGGCGGCTTCGTAGAGATCGCGCCCCCCCGCGGTTTCGGCGATCCATGAGCCCTCTGCCCCGGCGGCTGCGCCGGCGAGCAGGTGCTGACCCGCCGGGACATGATTGATATCGATGCGGCCGACGCCTAGGGCGCGGCAGAGTGCAGCGCGGTCGATCGGCAGATTGGGCAGGCCGACGACGCCTTGATAGTCGGCGATCGGCGCACCCAGTCCCATGGCGGTGAATTGCGACATCCGCTGCGCGCCGAAAAAGCCTGCACCGTCCTCGATTATGCAGACGCGAGCGCCTTCGCGAACCTCGCCGATCAGTTTGGCCCAACCAGGTGTGAGATAGGGACTCTGCAGCGTCGGATCGGCGATCTGGTGCGCCTGCCACAGCGCCGCGTCGGCGGCGCTCAACTCTCGCGGATGTATCGTTTCGAGACGCACGAATTGGCCCTCCGCCATACACGCGTCAGGTGTCGCAAAGTATGGGCCTACCGGGTCGGTTTCGTCCGCTGATGGCCATCGACAGGCACGCCGGTACGGCCGGCAGCGAAGGCCGGCACGTGCGGGGCGATCGAACTGGCGCTCACGGCGATGTAGTGCTGCGGGCCTGTCCCGTTTGGCCGGAAAGCGGAATCGACGCCGATAAGGTCGAAGCCCGAGACCGAACGCACCAAGAAGCCGGAGCCGGAATCGCCGCGCGTCGTATCGCACTCGTGCGCAAAGGTGTGATCGAGGCGCATATCGACGATGCGGCACGAGAGATTCGCAGCCAGATGCTCGCCGGTATCCCATGCGTAGCCGGCTTGCATGAGCTGGGCTTGGCGCGCGCCGGCACGGCTCAGTGCTCGCACGCTGGCGTGACCGAGCGTGTCGCCGAGCGGACGGTCGAGCCTCAGCAACGCCCAGTCGAGCCCGCTGATTTCCTCGGTGGTGCTGAAGCGGACGTAATTGTAGGCGGTGTCGATCAGATAGTCGGTGACTCGCGCACTGTGTTCTCCCGAGGCGCTGGTAAAGCGCCCGCGCGCGTCAAGCGTGCCGCCGCCCGAATACAGGCAGTGCGCGGCGGTGACGATGATATTGCGCCCGACTAGCGTGGCCGAGCAGACGCCGCCGCCCTGGAGCCGCAGCACGCCCATGAATCGCCATGGCGCTTGATTGACGTCGACGCGGACGCGATCGTCATTGCCGAAAAAATGGTCGTTGATGCCGAGAGGGCGTGCGCGGCCCTGGCAATCCGATCGATCGGTGCGCGGTTCGCAGCGGTCGCTGCCGCCGCGGCCGGGTTCATCGCAGACGCCGTTGAAAGCGCTCGAACAGGAATCGATCCGGTTGCGGATGGCGAAGAGATCGCCGCAATCGGCGCGATCGGTGCCTTGCACGCACTGCCCGGTTCCAAAGGTCGGCTCGTCGCACTCCCCATCATTGGCCCATTGACAGGAATCGTTGTCAGCGCCGGTGCGAATGGCGCGGCAATCGGACTCGTCGGTGTTGGCGGCGCAGACACCGGTGCCGATTTCCGGCTCGTCGCACTCGTGATCGTTTGCCCAGCGGCAGGTGTCGCGTGGACCTGGCGTCGGCGGTTTTCCCTCGCGCTGCTGCTTGAAGTTCCTGTCAAGATCGAGCGGCGCGTAGGAAACGCCCGGCGCCGGCGCCGCTCCGGTCGCAACGCTTACCGCGATGCATCCTGCGATCAACGCCGCCGCCGCAATGAGGCGCATCCGATTCTCCCACCCGTCGAGAGCAAGTCTACGCCGCGACGCCAAGCGGGGAAACCGGCGCCGGCGCGGCTTGATCTCGCACGCCGCCTCTGAAACAAGCGCGCCATGGCGCGACCCGTTCTCTACATCGGCAACAAGAACTATTCGTCCTGGTCAATGCGGCCGTGGCTGGCGCTGAAATGGGGCGGAATAGCGTTTGACGAAAAGATCATTCCGCTGGGCGGGGAAGGTTACGGCCGCTCGCAGATCAAGGAAGTGCGCGAGGTGTCGCCGAGCGGGCGGGTGCCGGCGCTGCATGTCGGCGGCAGCGTGATCTATGAGAGCCTGGCGATCTGCGAGTGGGCGGCCGAACAGGCGCCCTCGCTATGGCCGGCGGACGCCTTGGTGCGAGCCGAAGCGCGCGCAGCGTCATCGGAAATGCACGCAGGATTCGTGGCGTTGCGCGAGGCGATGTCATGCAACATACGCCGGCGCTTGGACAAAGAACCCGAGTGGCGGGGCGCCGTGCGGGCGGACCTGACTCAATTGTTCGACCTGTGGGGAAGGGTCCTCGACAGCAATGGCGGGCCGTTTTTATTCGGCGAGCGCTCGATCGCCGATGCGATGTACGCTCCCGTCTGCACGCGGCTGCGCACCTATCGCGTCACGGCCCCGGATTTTGCCCAAAGCTACTGCAGTGCGATTTTTGCCGACGACGCTTTCCGCGAGTGGGAGCGCGCCGGCGAAGCCGAAACCTGGACAATCGAGCAAACGGAAGCGCTTTATCGATGAAAACAATGGTGTTGACCGCGGCCGCTCTCCTCCTTGCCGCGTGCGGCGGCGACAGCGGCGTCATGGAGGAAATCGAGCGTGGCGAGAAGCAGGACGCCGCGGCGGAGGCGCAGGCGTTCGACGAAGTCGGCCGCCAAGTGCAAGAGCAGGCGCAGCAGCTGCCGTCAGGGCTGGAGCTGCAGTTCACGCGCCGCGGTCACGATCAGACGCAAGCACAGCCGACGATGAATGCGAGTGTGCTGGTGCATTATGAAGGCAGCTTCGTCGAGGGCGGGGAAGTATTCGATTCCTCGTTTGCGCGCGGCGAGCCGGCGGAGTTTCCGCTGGAGGGCGTGGTGCCGGGTTTCGCCGAAGCGATTACCAACATGCGCCCGGGCGACGAAGTGACGGCGACCTTCCCCGGCTCGCTCGGTTACGGCCCCGAAGGACGTGGGCCGATCCCGCCGAACGCGGCGCTTCGTTTCCGCATTCTTCTCCTGGCCTTCCAGGAGCCGGGCGGGCAGCCGGTGTCGGCGCGGCGGCAGTGACCGATGTCGGTTCCGCGCTCGAGATTTTGACGCGGCTGATCGCGTTCGACACGACGTCGCGCAATTCGAACCTGCATTTGATCGAATGGGTTGAGCAGTTTCTGGCGCAGCGGGGCGTCGCGTCCCGGCGTGTCGCCAACGCCGAAGGAACCAAGGCAAACCTCTACGCCACAGTGGGGCCCGATGTCGCCGGCGGCGTCGTATTGTCGGGACACACCGATGTCGTGCCGGTCGATGACCAGGCGTGGAGTTCCGATCCCTGGGTGCTGACCGAGCGTGACGGCAAGCTCTACGGGCGCGGCGTGGCCGACATGAAGACATTCCTGGCGCTGGCGCTGGCGCATGTCGACGCGGCGCGCGCGGCTGCGTTGAAGCGGCCCATCGTACTGGCGTTCTCGTACGATGAGGAGATCGGCTGCCTCGGCGCGCCGTCGATGATCGCTGAAATCGCGACCCGGACCAACAGGCCTGCGGCGGTGATCGTCGGCGAGCCGACGAGCATGAAAGTGGTGTCCGCCCACAAGGGGGTGCGATCGTTCATCGTCGAAGTCATCGGCCGCGAGGCGCATTCGAGTTTGCCGAACCGGGGCGTGTCGGCGGTTACGGAAGCGTTGAAGCTGATGACGTTGGTCATGGAGCTTGGGCGCGAGGCGCGCAACGAGACCCACGAGCACTTCGATCCGCCGGAGCCGACCATGACGATCGGCAGGGTTGAGGGCGGCACGGCGTCGAACATCCTGGCTCGGCGCTGTTCGTTCGTGTGGGATTGCCGTTGTCCGGACCTGGCGCAAGCCGATGCGATCGAGGCGCGCTTTCGTGCCGGCGCCGCGCAACTGGATGCGGAGATCAAGCAGCGCGCGCCGGAAGGCGGCGTTCACATCACGCGTCGCACCAACACGCCGGGCCTCGCCATCGCGCGCGACAGCGTGGCGGAGAGTCTGGCGCGCGCGCTCACCGGCGACAATGAAACGCGCGCCGTCGCCTATGCGGCGGAAGCGGGTTTGTTTCAACGTGCGGGCATCCCCGCCATCATTTGCGGGCCGGGGTCGATCGAGCAGGCACATCAGCCTGACGAGTGGATCGAGCGGTCGCAATTGGAGGAAGGCGCTGTGTTCATGCGAAAGCTTATTGCGCGGTTGAGCGAATGATGCGCGCAACGTTCCTGACGCCGCCCGGTCTTGAGCCGTGGTGCGATCCGGGATCCAGAGGCATGCATCGCGTTTTGTCATTTTCTGAGCCCGGGCTCTCGCCCCGCTTTCGCGGGGCCTTCGGCCCGGAAACGTGAACGGCTAGAGCGCCTTCAGCGCTGCTTGCTTTGCTGCTTCGCCAGAAAACGCCACGAAGCCGTGGATCAGAAAGTCGGATCCGCGCCCGCCATAGCGCAAGGGCGACCCGTCCAACCGCATCACGTCGCCGCCCGCGGCTCTCAGGATGGCGTGGCCAGCGGCAGCATCCCATTCGTTGACTTCACCGAAGCGCGGATAGAGATCGGCCGCGCCCTCGGCTAGGCGGCAAAACTTGATCGAAGAACTTGCGTGGGTGCTGACGCCGTTGAGCGCAGCGATGAAGGCGGTGGTCCGCTCATTTCGGCCCGAGTAGTCGGAGGCGACGATGCGGGGGCGAGGAGGGGGAAACGCGTGCGCAGCGATCGCCGTTGGTGGCGCTTTGAGCGCCGCCGTCCGCAAGTCGCATTGACCTTTGAGCGCGCGGCCGGGTTCGCCTGCAAAAAGTTCGCCGTTGGCCGGAGCGTAGACCACGCCCATCAGCGGGTCGCCGTTCTCGATCAGCGCGATGTTGACGGTGAACTGGTCGCTGCCCTTGGCGAAACCGCGCGTGCCGTCGAGCGGATCGACACAGAAGAAGCGCGTCCCCAATTCGGGGATCCGCCCGTCGGCCACGGCCTCCTCGCCGAGCATGGGAACCTCAGGCGCAAGACTGGCGAGCCCCTGTTCGATGAGCAGTTCGGCGTGCTGGTCGGCAATGGTGACGATGCTGCCGTCGACTTTTGTCTGGGTGTCGAAACCCTTGTCGCGCACCGACATAATTTCGCGTCCGGCGTCGAGCGCGAGGGAAATCAAATCTTCGAGATGCACGCTCATCTTCCCCTCCTCGCGAGGGGAGCGTTACACTTGCCATACCGTGACACCATTGGTAGTGGTTGTGCTTCTGAATACTCGCGCCCCCGGGCATTGGGTGGCGGCGATGTGGTCGGTGAGCGCATGACCCGATTTGTCTATCTGGACGAGGCTGGAATATCGAACCCCGAGCAAGAGCCTTGGGTGGTAGTCGCTGGCTTTGTCCTTCACGCCGACGGCCAATGGAAGGGCCTTGATCGCTACCTCGGCGACATGATCGACGACATCTTCCCGGAGGGACCGCCGGAGGATTTCTACTTTCGCGGCTACGATCTCTGGAGCGGCAGCAAGCAGGGTTATTTCGCCAGCCCGCAAAACGGCGGTAGATTCACCGGCGAACAACGCTGGAAGATATTGGAGCAGCTCATCTCAATCCCGGGTCTGTACTCCTTGCCCGTGGTTCTTGGCATTAATGATCGGCGCGATCACGTTTTTCGGAGTCCTGAGCACGGCGACGGCGTTCACCCGCTGGCCCCCGCAGACGAGGTGATTGCCGAGCAAGCCTCCTGTTATTTCCAATGCGCGCTCCAAGTTGAAAAGCTGATGCGCGAGCACGCTCAGGAAGACGAGGTTGCCATTCTCATCGCCGAGCATGGCCCGGCCAACAAGCCGGTCAAGCAAGTGCACAACTGGATACGCAAGGCGAAAAGCGTTGCGGACCTAGTGAACGATGCCGAATTGAACCCAGAATGGACGCAGTTTCTGCCGGTTGAACGTATCGTGGAGACCGCGCATTTCGCCAACAAGACTGACTCGCTCCCGCTGCAATTGGCGGATATTTGCGCGTTTATCATCAAGCGCCACATGTGCGGGAAAGAGAAATCGGAGCCTCTCTATGAGAGGCTCGTCGATGCCATGCTGTATCGTCCGCGCCTAGACTTTCCCGGTGATGATCCTAGTCCTTCCGCTGGCGATGGGGGCTGATCTTCTTGATCGCCTTATCCAACGCCTTCGGATCATCCGACGCCTCCGCCTTCTTGGCGGCTTCGAGGAAGCGCTTGTATTGCGCGGGATCGTCGGGCGGGCGCTTGGCGGACTTGCGGGTCATGCCGAAGCATAACCCGCTTCGCCGTCAATCTTCCAGCATCCAGAAAAACACTAACTGCGGGTCATCTTTAACGAGCGCGATGCGCCGCCAAACCCGCACCAGCGCCCGCTTAGGTCGCCGCCGCGCGCCGTTCTCTACGAGTTGTCCGGTAGGTGAGCCGCTTACCCTTGAAGCCCTTCAAGGCGATCTCGGCGCGGCTCACGTCGTCAATCCCCAGCTTCTGCCGGTTGGAATAGCGGAAACAAAATTCCGCAAGGTAGCGGTGCAGGTGCGCTTCGCTGACGGCGTGGTAGGTGCCGGTCAGGCCGCGCTTCAGAACCGAGAAATAGCCTTCCACGGTGTTGGTGCTGGCGTCGCCCCGCACGTATTCGTCTTTGCCGTGATCGACCATTTCGTGGCGCGCGAACTGGCGGCCAACGTGCAGATAGCCACCGGCGGTGTCGGTCATCAACGCCGACGCGCGGTCGGCGTGCTGATCCAGAACGACGCGAAGAGTCTCGCCGTTCACGCGTGGGATGTGGTGCGCGCGCACGCGGCCATTGCGCTCAACAATGGCGTGAACAATCTGCTTGCCAGCGCCGCCGATGTTCGCGGCGTTGCGCTTGCCAAGGCGCTTGTTCTTTTCCTTGCCGCCGACATAGCTGGTGTCGGCTTCCAGCACCTTGCCAGCGCCGCCCAACGGTTCAAGGCCGCCGTCTTTCATCGCTTCGCGGATGCGGTGGGTCAGATGCCAAGCGGTTTTCATGGAGCACTGGAACAGCCGTTGAAGCTCGCGGGTGCTGATGCCGTTCTTGCTCGCGCACATCAGGTGGATGGCCTGAAGCCACAGGTTCAACGGCAGGTGCGAGCTTTCAAAGATGGTCCCCATCAGAACGGTGAACGGCGCTTCGCAGGCGTAGCACTTGCGCAGGCCCTTGCGGGTGGTTTTGCCGTTCAGCGCGCCGATGTGCTCGGAAGTCGCGCCGCACTTGGGACACACGGGACCGTTCGGCCAAAGCCGGGCTTCGATGTATTCGAGCGCCGCTTCCGCGTTCTGGAAATGGGCTTCGGAGAGAACAGACTTAGCCATGACCCCAATCTATATATTGGAGCCCGGTATGTCAAGTGTAACGCCCCCCTCGCGAGGGGAAGGACTGGGGTGATGCCGGATGTTTGCATTTTGTTGCACGGAAACTCGAGAAGTCGGTGTGTCATCTGACTTCTCGCCTCCTCCCCTCGCGGGGAGGGGGATGAGATTGCGTGCGCAAACATTCTAGCGCGGCTTACGGACTGCGTTCAAATCAGTCCAGCGCATCGGGCGTGTTCCGCGCGAGTTCGCTCAGCCATGTCGTCGCACTGGCGTCGCTCGGCATGCGCCAGTCGCCACGCGGCGAAAGCGCGCCGCCTGAGACGATCTTGGGTCCGTTCGGAACCGCGCTGCGCTTGTATTGGTTTGCAAAGAAGCGCCTGATGAACAGTTCGAGCCACTGTTTCAGCGTCGCATAGTCGTACTTTTCGCGCCATGCGCACCAGGCGAGGAACAAAATCTTGCTTGGTTTGAAGCCGTAGCGCGTCAGCCAGAACAGGTTGAAGTCCTGCAGTTCGTACGGCCCAACTGCCGCCTGCGTGCTTTGCGGCGCAGCGCCCGGAATGAGTTCGGGACTGATTTCGCCCTCGAGCACTCTGATCAGCGTTTGCGAAGTCGTGGCGTCGAATACTTTCGTGTCGGCCACCCATCGGATCAAATACTGAATCAAAGTCTTCGGCGCGCCGCCATTGACGTTGTAGTGGCTCATGTGATCGCCGACGCCGTAGGTGCACCAGCCCAGCGCCAGTTCGGAAAGATCGCCCGTCCCGACCACGAAGCCGCCTTCCTTGTTGGCGAGGCGGAAGAGGTAATCGGTGCGCAGACCGGCCTGCACGTTTTCGAACGCGACGTCATATACCGGCTCGCCGCGCGCCGCCGGGTGATCCAGATCTTCGAGCATGCGCTGCGCAAGCGGTTCGATTGAAACCTCGCGCCCGTCGATGCCGAGCGCCTTCATCAGCGCCCACGCATTGCTCTTGGTGGCGTCGCTGGTGGCGAAGCCCGGCATGGTGACGCCGACAATGTTCTTGCGCGGCAGGCCCAGCAGGTCGAAGGCACGGGCGATGACGATGAGGGCGTGGGTCGAGTCAAGGCCGCCCGAAACTCCGATGACGACGCGATTGGAGCCAGTGGTCTCGATCCGCTTTGCAAGACCCGAAACCTGAATGTTGTAGGCCTCGTAGCAATCGCGGTCGCGGCGCGAGAGATCGTCGGGGACGAAGGGAAAGCGATCGACCTTGCGCTTTAGCGGCAGTTCGGCCGGCGTTGGGCCAAGTTCGAATTCCATGTGGCCGAACTTGATCAGCCGCTGCTTTTTCTGTGCGGCGGAGTCGCGGAAATTGGAGAGCCTGCGCCGCTCTTGGGCAATCCGAGCCACGTCGATATCGGCGATGACGAGTTTCGGTTCGCGGGCGAAGCGTTCGCCTTCGCTGATCTTCTCGCCGAGTTCGTAGGCCACGATTTGACCGTCCCAGGCGACGTCGGTGGTGGATTCGCCGCGTCCGGCGGCGGCGAATACGTAAGCCGAGACCGCGCGGCGCGACTGCGAATCGCACAACACCGCGCGGTCTTCCGCTTTGCCGATGACGATGTTGGAGGCGGAGAGGTTGAGCAGGATGTTGGCGCCGGCCATAGCGCCATAGGTCGATGGCGGGATCGGCGACCAGAAGTCTTCGCAGATTTCAAGGTGAAAGCTGAAATCGCGTACGTCGGCGGCGGTGAAGATTAAATTGGCGCTGAAAAACTCGTCTTCGCCGCAGAGGCGGATGACATCTTTCTCGGTGTCGCTTGCCACCGCGAAATGGCGCTTCTCATAGAACTCGTGGTAATTGGGCAGGAAGCTCTTCGGCACGACGCCGAGCACGCGCCCGCGGTGGATCACGACCGCGCAATTGTAGATCGATCCTGCCGCGCGCAGCGGGGCGCCGATCACCAGAATCGGGAAAAGCTTCTCGCTCTCGGCCTTGAGCCTGGCGATGGCGTCTTCGACGGCGTCGAGCAGCGGTTCCTGCAGCAAGAGGTCATCGATGGCATAGCCGGAGATCGAGAGTTCGGGTGTCAGCAGCAGTGCGGCGCTCTCCGCATCGGCTTCGCGCCAGAATTTGAGGATCGCTTCGGCATTGGCGGCGGGGTCGGCTGGGGCGACGACCGGCGCCGCTGCGGCGACCCGGATAAAGCCGTGCGTGTAGAGCGAATTGAACCGCCCGAGAGGGCCAGATCGAGCTTTTCGTTGGGCCATCGCCCCAGCCTTATAGCATTATGCTCAATCTGACCATAAGCAGTCAGTTGGGATCGGTGTCGATCTCGATCCGGTCGTCATAGCCTTTGCGCGCTGAGTAGAAGACCAGCGCCATCAGCCCGCCGCCCACCGCGAGCGACAAGAACGTGCCCAATCCCAAAGCGATCCAGCCGTGGATGCTCATGTAGGAGGGGTCCCAGTTCGTCAGGATGCCGAACAGGACGACAGCCAATAGACCACCGAGCGTCACGGTGAGCAGAAACACCTTCATGAATGCTATGTGCGTTCGCGCATGCGGGCTTTCCAGGCGCTGCGGCGACGCGGCGCGGCCGGTCGCAGCCGCCCCGTCGTTTAACTCACGACGGGCAGCGAGACCCTTTTTGCACCGCTTGACCAGGCGCGCGCTGGACCCACTGGCCCGCCTCGGTGCGATAGAATTCGCCCACCGCGATCCGGTTCTCGAAAACGCCGCACGCCACCGCGTAGGCGATTTCCTCGAGCGTGGCGACCCGGCCTTGTTGGCGCGCTTCGTCGAGTTGGCGCGTATAGGCTGATCGGCGCTGCATGTTGTTTTGATTCACGCGCCCGCGCAGCTCGGCCGAGATGTCGGCGCCGGCGACGAAGCCGAGATAACCGTCGGTCTGTTCGCCGATCAGGCCGGCCGCGCGCGCCTGTGCGAGAGTCTGTCCAGCTTGGCCAAAGGCGGGCGCAGCGAGCGCAGTCGCAGCGAACGCGGCAAGCACAGCAAAGCGTTTCATGGGGTTGGCGCTCCAAACAATTCAGAGTTTTCTTCGAGCACTTGTGCGGCGTCGCGCTCGAGACGCACGATCACTTCCTGGCGGATGTTGACATTGAGATTTATTTCGATCGGCTCGTCCGGCGCCTGAATCTGCACCGGAATGCATCCCGCGGCGAGAACCGCCGCGCCCAAGCCAGTCAACAGGTGTGCCCGCATGACGCGAAACTCCTAGCTACCCTCGTAGCCGTTCCGAGCTGAATACGCTCTGAAGCTGGACTTTATCTTGGCGAGGACGTGTCCGGGTCAACCGCTTCTTCGCCGGTCTGGGGATTTGCCCGTTCAATGAGCGAACCCGGATCGGTAATTGTCGAGGCGGTTTGCGCCAGCTGTCGGAAGGGAGCTGTTACGCGTACGTTGAAGCGGAATGGCACGCCCCGGACAGTGACGTTGCCAAGCCCCGGCGCCGGGACGATGGGGCCGAGATCGACAGGCCTGCCGGTGTTGCGGCCGCTGAAGGCGATCGACGACACGACATCGCCGTTGAGATCGCCATCGAGTGTAATCGTCAGCGAATCGTAGCGGAAGCTGCGCAGTGCGTCGAACGCGATACGGGTGACGCCGGTGGTCTCCGCGCCAGCTTCGCCAGTGTAGGACAATAAACCGCCTTCGCCCTGCGAACGTAGCACGCCGTGATTGATGAAGGCGCTGCGGCGCGTCAGCAGGAGCGGGAAGTTACCCTCCACCTGACCAGTGGCGTTGACATCGGGAACCTGCAGCGTGCGCAGCAGATCTGCCGCATCGACGTCATGCAGCCTGAGCTCGAACGGCGTCTCGTCGGCGCCCAGCGTGATCGTCGTCGGCGATATCGTCAGCATCCCGGACGCGAAACCAAACTCCGCATGCTCGATCGCGACGCGGCTATCTTCGAGCAGTTGAAAGCGAACGCGGCCGTCCCGAACGGCTATGCCGGGATTGAGTTCGCCGACGCGGATTTCCTGCCCGGGCGGCGTGGTCATCGTGAATAAATCGTCGAATATGATTTCGCCGCGGACGTTGTCGACGATAGGGATCGTCGCAGTCGCGAGCGAGACGCCATCGAGGCGCACCCGGCCTGCGCTGGTAAGGCTCTCGTGCGTCCAGGCGATATCGGCCGCAGCCGCGACCGGGCCGCGTGCATTTTCGATGAGCCCGCGGGCGCGCTCAGTGATGTCGTAAGGCTGCAGATCCGGGCCGAAAACGATGCTGGCGGCGGCGATGTGTGCGGCGCCGGCGCCCTGTTCGACATCGTGGCGCGCTTCGAAGCGGGCAAGTTGCCGCCCCTGCTGCTCCAGCAGAATGCCCCCTGATGCAGTGATATCGCCATCGCGCAGTTCGCCATTGACGTCGACGAGGCGAAGCGGATTGAACAAAGTGCGTTCTCGGTTGCTGCTCGGACGATCGGCGGTGAGCAGCGCCTCGGCGGTTGTGACGCGGATGACCGGCTTGCCGTCGACGGGCTGCGCCGTCCAGGCCCCCTGAATGGCGGCAACCGATCCGGGCAGTGCGGGGTCGCTCAGAGTGCCCGCCTCGAATCCGCCGGCGACGCTCCATCCGTCGTTGATGCGCGCGTCAGCCGAAATCCGCGCCATGGCAACATTAATGGTGCGCGCCTCGGTCATCGCGATCGCGAGCCGCGGGTTGTCGGCTTCGAGCGCCAGCGTCAAATCTCCGGTGCGGCCGCGGAAGAGCCCGATTATGTTGCCGGCGCTCAGCCGCGCCGGCTGCGCCGCCGCGCCGGCCATCCGGCCGTTCAATCCCAGGTTCTGGATCGAGAAGCCGCCGGAAAGATGCTGCGCCGCATCGGCCGCGATCAGCGCGCCGCTCAGCGGGCAGAGCGAGAAAGCGCCGTTGGCGAAGGATAGTCCGGCAACATCGAGGCCTCCGAGGCGCATCGGCAGACACCCGCCGCCATTGGTGGTGATGCGCCAGCCATCGCCCCAGCCAAGGCCAAGATCGAGCGAAGCGACCAGATTGCGCACTTGGCCTTCGCCTACCGGGCCGGTGATCAGCGCCGGCCCGCGCAATTCGATGCGCCCGCCGCCGGCCGGCTGGGCGACAAAACTGAAGCCGAGTTCGTCGGCCGAAATCATGGCGCTGTTCGCGCGCCAATTCGTGATCGATAACGTTCCGTCGGCCTCTAGCGGCGCATCCGATGTCCAGCTTACGGTGTCGAGCAACAGCGATGCATCCGGGGCCCCGCCGCCGGCGAGTTCGAGGGCGACAGCGCCGTGCAGGACGGGGCCCGGCCACTCAAACACCAGTGCAGGCGCGTCTTGCCGCAACGGTGAAAGCCTAAGCGTCGTTCCAGTCGATGCCTGTACGGTCGCAGGCTGCGCCATCTGCAAGCGCAGCATCTGCTCGGTTGCATCGATCGTGATTGGCAGCGTCAGATCGAAGCGATCGGCCGCGGCGTCGAGCGCGCGTTCGGCTTGAGCGAATGTAGGACCGAGCGGCGCATTGGCGAGATTGGGAAAGGCTGCGCGCAGATCGTCCTGGGCGGCGGCGGTCAGCCGCGATCGTGCGAGCACGATGCGCGCTTGGCCAGCAAGCGTCTCATCACCCTCGAGTTCGAAGCGGAGGGCGCCCTCGGCGCTGGGCTCTTCCGAAATCAGCGAAAAGCCGTCGAAACGCGATGCTGCGAGCGTCCAGCGGCCGTTTCCGCGCGAACCCTCTCCATCGACGCGTGCTTCGAAGCGCGCATGTTGCGTGACTGTCTCGGCGAGGCGCAAGCTTGCTGCGCTGGCGCGCGCTTCGCTCGCCCAAACCGTAGGCGTCAGCGTGTTGTCTTCGGCTACGCCTTCGAAGCCCAGTGCGGCGGTGACGCCCTGCGCGCGTGTGCTCGCGCGTGTGTAGGATGCAGCGCCGCCGGTGGCTTCGACGTCGTAACGCGCGAGGTCGAGCGGCGCGCGGCCCAGCACGCGCACCGAAGGCGCTGCGATCCGCGCGTTGGCCCAAGTCAGCGACTTAGCGCTGGCGCTCAAACGGAAGGCCAGATTTTCATCACGCGAGACGACGACGAGTTCAGCCTCGCCATCCTGCATGGCGTAGTCGCCGCCGGGACGGGAAGTGCGAGTAATGCGGCCTAGTGCGGAAAAGTCGCGTCCGAGCGCGCCGGATCCTTCCAGCGAGGCGGCGAGATCGCCGAGAGGCGTCTCCACCAGGATTTGGCCCTCCAGGATCTCCAGTTCGATCTGCGGCAGCCGCGGTCTGCGCCGGCCCGGCGGACCGCCGCTGATGCGATCGAGCGCGCCCGCCGACACGCGCCCGCCTTCGTCGATGCGGACATGCACCCGCGGGCGAACGAGCCTCAGGAATTGCAAATCGGGCGTTAATCCGCGCCAGCGCCAGCGGGCCTCGATCAACGGAATGGCCGCGTCGGGCGCAGTGTCTGAGCCAAACCGTACGTTGGCGAGCGCAGCGCCGTTCCAATCGAGGTTAATGACTTGGAAATCCGCTTCCGCCCCGCGTTCGGCCAGCGCCGCGTTGAGCATGAAGGCGGCTATCGAAAAACGCACGAACCAGAGGCTAACGCCAAGCAAAATCAAGCTGATAGCCAGCGCGGCAAGCGCGGTGGCCCAGCCGGTCAGCAGCCGGCGGCGCGGGGGCGGGCCTTCGGGCGGCTGCTGCGGCAGCGTCCGATCTTGACTCGCAACGGCCTGGTTAGACCTATGTGCCATACTATTTCGCTTGGCGCGGTCCTTGCTCGTTCTGAGGCGTCCTTTGTGGCGACTTTCAGACTAACTGGATGACGCCACTACAGTTTCTGGCTGGATAACCACACGGCTGAAAACGCTTGTCGGTAGTGCGTTTTTTGCCGATGGCAGCTATTGGAGCATGAGATTGAGAGCAGAATTCGCTCATCGGCTCATGAAGGCTCGTAAAGGACTGGCCGCCGCCGGCGTCATGGCGGCCGCTTCTTTGGTGGGTCTTGGGCTGGCCTGGAATGCGGGCCTGTTCAGCGGCGCGGCAAATGCCGAAGCGGCTGAAAGCGCTGCGCTGCGCGAGGCCGCGGCTCGACGGGCCGAGCAATTGGCGTTTACCGAAGTTTACCTTCGCCACGAGACCCGCGAGATGCGCGTCGGCTCCGGCGAGACTCTTGCCGGATTGTTGACCCGCGCCGGCGCCACCTCTGCAGACACCAGCGCCGCGCTGACGTCGATCGCCGGCGTCTACAACCCGCGGCGTCTGCGGCCGGGTCAGCCGATCAGCCTCTATTTCCAGCGCACCGGCGACACCGCCGAACTGACCGGCGTCGCTTTCCGCTCCGAGCCCGGGGCTTCGGTGACCGCAAACCGCACCACCGCAGGCGGATTCGAAGCGCGCGAAGTCTTGATGCCGCTCACGTTCGAGATCGCCCGCATCGCCGCGCCGGTGGAGACGAGTCTGTATTCGAGCGCGCTGAATCTCGGCGCGACGGACAGGGAGGTCGCCGCCCTCGCCGACGCCTTCGCCTACGATGTCGACTTTCAGCGCGACGTCCGCCCTGGCGACAATTTCGAACTCGTGTTCGAGCGTTTTTACGACGACGAGGGCAACACCGTTCGCACAGGCGAGCTGCTGTTCGTTTCGCTGGAATCGAGCCGCGGCTCGCGCGCGTTCTACCAATTCCTCGCCCCGGGCGACGCACGGCCCGATTGGTACAATGCAGAGGGCAAGAGCGCGCGGCGCTTTCTGATGAAGACGCCGATCAACGGCGCACGACTGTCTTCCGGATACGGCATGCGTCGGCACCCGATCCTCGGATACTCTCGGATGCATCGTGGCACCGATTTCGCCGCGCCCACCGGAACGCCGATTCTCGCGGCGGGCGATGGGACCGTGCTTCGGGCGGGGCCGTTCAGTTCTTACGGAAACTACGTGCGCATCCGCCACGCCAATGGGTACGAGACTGCCTATGCGCACATGTCGCGGTTCGCGCGGGGCGTGCGCTCGGGAACTCGTGTTCGCCAAGGGCAGATCATCGGCTATGTCGGAACCACCGGCCGTTCCACCGGCCCGCACCTGCATTATGAAGTCAGCTTGCGCGGCCGCCAAGTGAACCCGATGAGTCTGCGCGTCGCCAACGGACGCAATCTCAGCGGGCGCGCGTTGGAACTTTTCATGATCGAGCGGGAACGCATCGACACGCTGCGCCAAGTCCGGGCGCGCGAGAATCCGGCGCAGCAGGCCGCGTTGCGCCCCGCTTTGCGTGCCCCAAATGCACGCGGCGCTGGTTCGCCCTGAAATCATTTTCAAGGTTGAGAGCGCGAGCATTCCGTCGCAAAATCGCGGCGCGCATGCCGCGTGAGGGGAGCCTTGGAACAAAGGATCATGCCGATCCGCGCTTTAGTTGCCGATGATCACGAGCTGTTTCGCAGCGGAATGAAGCAATTGCTCGTGGACGTATTTCGCGCCGAAGAGGTTCGCGAAGCAGAAACGATGGATAGAGCCCTCGAAATATTGACGAACGAGGGGGCTGGCGATCTTGTACTGGTCGATTGGCGCATGCCCGGGATGTCGGGCGCAGAATCGCTTGCAGCGCTCAGAGACGGTTTCCCGGAAACCAAAGTCGCGGTCATCTCGGCGTGGGAAGAACGGGCCGACATCCTTTCCGCGCTCGGCGCGGGCGTGCATGGCTACATCCCGAAGTCGCTGCCCTCGACGCAGATCGCCTCTGCCCTGCAAGGGATACTCGAGGGCCGCATTTTCGTGCCCGCCGCGATCGGCAAACGTGAGAGCGGGAAGGATGCCGCCGGCGCCGCTGACCGAACCAAGCTCGATGTCGACAAGCTCACACTGCGGCAGCGCGATGTGTTGCAGGAGCTGCTGAAGGGTCAGTCGAGCAAGGAGATCGCCCGGACGCTCGATATCGCCGAAGGCACGGTGAAAATCCACTTGGCGGCGATCTATCGCGCGCTTGGCGTGCGCACGCGCGCCGAGGCGATCGCGAAAATGAGCCGGCCGGCCTAAGCCCTCGGCGCGCGCACGATGAAGACCGAGCCTTGGCCTGGCGCCGAGCGCACCTCGATTTCATGATCCAACAGGCCGGCGAGCTTGCGCACGATGGCGAGTCCTAGGCCCAATCCCTCCGGTGAGGCGCCGTCAAGCCGTTCGAACTCGTCGAAGATTCGCGCGTGATGGTCTGCGGCGATGCCCGGGTCGTTATCGCTGACGGTGATTTCGATGTCGTCGTCGCGTTGGCTAGCGCTCAGCCGAGCGGCGCCGCCGCCATGGCGCACCGCGTTGGCGACAAGGCGGCGCACGATCTGATCAAGCAGCATCCCATCGGACTTGACATATAGCGCGCTCACATCCGCTTTCGCCCGCGGTTCGCGCTCGCAGGCGGCGTTGAAGAGCTCCTCGAGCGCGACGCGACCGAGTTCCGGTTCGACTTTGCCGGCGTCGAGCCGCGCCAATTCCACTAAATCGTCGAACATCGACGCGAGCGCTTGCGCCGCTTGTTCGGCCTTGCCGAGCACGGCGCGCGCTTCACCCTCGTGCACGCGGCGTTCCAGCGCGCCGAGATAGAGCAGCAGCGCCTGCAGCGGCTGGCGCATGTCATGACTGATGGCTTTGAGAAACCTCGTTCGGGCGACGTCGCTGACCATGGCGGATAGTCTCGCGCACAAGCGGGATCCGCAAGCGCCTAGCGTTGCTCGAGCCAGTCGATGATGGCGTTGGGCGGCGCCGGTTTGCGCATGAACGCATAGCCGGCTTCGCGCGCCGCACGCTGTGCTTCCCCGCTCACCGAACCTGACAGGACGAGGACGCGCGCGTCCGGCGCGGTCTCACGCAGCTGTTGCGCCAGCGAGACGCCATTGGCGACGGGCCCGAGATGAAAGTCGGTGATGATCATGCTGGCGTTTTTCGCGCGGGCGCCTGCAGCAGCGAAGACCTGGCCTGCGTCCAGCCCATGGACGACATCGGCGCCCCAGTCGCGCAGAACAAGCTGCAGCGCTTCCGCCGCGGCTGCGTCGTCTTCCAGCAGCAAGATCAAGGGCCGCGCTTCGCACATTCGCGGCATGACATCATGGAATGCCTCTCGGCGGCATCCGGACGCGAGGCATAGCCGGAATGGCCTATATCCTCGTCTAGCGCTCCGACCACGCCGTTTGGATGATTCCCCTGCAGCGCTTGCTCGGGCATTTCCTTTCTTCGCGGCTTTGGACTGATCTATGTTTATGAGTGGATCGAACCTTTTGGATGACGATGGGCCCGGCAGCGGCTTCACCGCGCCGCGGCATTCGGCGGGCGAATCCGATTTTTGTTCGCGCGACGGTGCACAAGCGCTCAAAGCGCGGATCGAGGCGTATTGGCGCGCGCGGGGCCACACCGTCACGGTGGGGCTGCACAATGTCGGCTTTCATCCAGCAATCCGCGCCGCGCGTTTCGATGTCCGCAGCGACATGATCAACGGCATGCCCCGGACCGCCGCGCCGCTGAAGCCCGGCGCGCCCGCTACGGCGCACGTTTTTGTCGAGGAGTTCGACGGCTCGAGCGACGACCTCGTATTCGAATAGACCCCGGGCGGGTCTCGGAGCGCGAAGGGCGCGGCCGTCATTCCGGCCGCGCCCTTCGCATTTCGGGCGTTCGAATGCGCTTGCATCGTCACCTTCGGCGCGGAAGGTAGGCGTATGTCAGACGATGTCGCCGCGCCCGCCGAATTCGAGATACCGGAAGGCTACATCGCGCTCGACTGGAGACGCGGCTTCGTGCGCCAGATTGGCCCGCTCTATCGCCGCCAGGTCAACGGGGCCTACACAATGGGTTTCCGGGTCGAAGACCAGCACACCAATGGTTTACACAACGCCCACGGCGGAATGCTGATGAGCTTTGCCGACATGGCCTGGGGACACATCGTTTCCGTCGAAACTTCTTCCTATTGGGTGACCGTGCGGCTGACTCTCGACTTCCTTTCCAGCGCCCGTCTTGGCGACTGGGTCGAGGGCGGCAGCGAAGTGTTGTCGACGACTGACAGCCTTTACATGGTTCGCGGCCGGATTTGGAGCGGTGAGCGGACTCTGATAACCGGCGCCGGTGTTTTCAAGCCGATCCAGCAGCGCGATCCGCGCCCCGGCGAGAAGGCCTATAGGGTTAATGTCTGACCGACAGGCGTGGGCGATGGACGCAATCGGCGCCGTAGCGCACAGTCGGGTCATGCGAATGCCTCGCCGCGCCGTCATTGCCGCCTTGCCGCTCTTGGGCTGCGCGGGCGAGGCGAGCGCGCGCGCGAACACTTTATATGTGACGCCTGGCGGAACCGGCGCCGGATTATCTTGGTCCGAGGCGGCGCCGCTCAGCGGCCTATCGGAATTGCTCGCTAACCTCGAGCCGGGCGGCGAAATTTTGGTGGCGGCCGATCGCGGGGTCTATGCGCTGTCGGCCCCGATCGGCGTCAGTGGCGGGGGGATCAAGGACCTCGAAGTCACCGTGCGCGGCGTGAACAGCGAAACCGGCGAAGCCATGCCCGCTGTTATCCAAGGCGACCGCGGCGGCGACGAGCAGGGGACCAGCGCATTCCGGCTCGCGCGAGGGGCCGGCCATCTGCGCTTCTCGCATTTCAGTTTCCGCGATGTCGGAAATGGCGCGTTCGCTGTCGTCGCGCCGGTTTCGAACCTTTCCATCGAAGATTGCAGTTTCGAAAACGTCTACCGATTCCTCGAAAACACGGCGGGCGACGGCGAGGGGCATGCAAGTCTGCGCGATTTCGTCGTTCGCCGATGCACCGGCGTGCGCACCGAGCGCGGCTTCCTCCGCATCCGCTACAATTCCCGGGGCGGGACGATCGAGGATTGCCGTGCAGAAGGCCTGCCCAATCAGGGCGGCTTCATCCCCGCCGGCTGCGCGCTGGACGATCGCGCCAGTCAGATTACCTATCGGCGATGCATAATGAGCGGATTTCAGCAGCTTAACGCAGGCGATTATTGGAACGGCGACGGTTTTTCCGACGAACCGGGCAATCGCAACATCCGGTACGAGGCCTGCGAAGCGCGGGGTTCAACCGACGGCGGCTTCGACTGCAAGAGCCAAGCGGTGGTGCTGCAAGACTGCGTGGCGGAGGACAATAAACGCAATTTCCGCATTTGGAGCGAGCGCGCCACGCTGGCCGGTTGCGTCAGCCGCAACCCCAACTTTCGTGGCCGCGCCGTAGAGGCGGCGAGCCCGTGTCACCTCTGGATCGGCGGCGAGGAGGGGACGCGGATAGAGGTTTCCGATTTCACCGTCGAGGACGCCGACGCCACGGCGATCATCGAGTTCGATCACGACGTGGCGCGCGTGGAGATTCGAGGGGTAACCATAAGAAGTCCGCGGGTGAACTGGGGCGATGACGAAGAGCGAATTCGGGCAAGCATGCTGGTCAGCGAATAGCGCCTAGTCGCGCGCGCGAACCTATAGCGTCGTAGGTGAGAGATGTTGCGCCAAGCCCGCAGATCGGCATAACGGCCGAAGCTGAAACCGGTCAGCGGCGCGAATTGGTTAGCGGATATGTCAGCGGCGATCGACAGTGCGCGCGAGAGCGATACGCCGCTCATTTTCGTAGTTGGCGCTCGTGGCGTCCCTGATGTAGAGGGCGGGGCTGAAAAAAATGCGGAGATGCTGTTTCCGCTGGTCGCGGCCAATGGTTATCGGGTCGTACTGGTGGGCCTCGCCGACAACATAAAGAGCGATACGTTCAAGGGCGTGCGTCTGATGAAAGCGCCGCGCTCGCGCATGCTGAAGACGGACAAGCTGCTTTACTACGTCACCGCCGTGTTCATGGCGATGCGGCTGCGGCCGCGCATCGTGCATTTCCAGGGGCTGGGCTCGGCGCTGTTCTTGTGGGTCTATAAGCTGATGGGCGCAAAGACCGTGGTTCGCTACGGTTCGGCCGACTATCTCGTCGGCAAATGGGGAGCGCTGGGCAAGCTGGGGTTTCTGCTGAGCGAGTACCAATTGCGTTTCGCCGACGCGGTGATTTCCGTCACCCCAGCCTTGGCCGAGCGGTTGGCGCGGCGCGGCATCAAGGGCAATGTGCACATCATCGCCAACGCTGCGGATCCATTGCCGGCTTCGTCGGCAAAAGCAGAGCTGCCGGCGAAGGACTATGTCCTGACCGTGGGCCGGGTGACGGCGCAAAAAAACGTCGCCAATCTCATTCGCGGCTACGAACTGTTTGCGCGCCAGCAGGCCCAGCCGCCGAAGCTAGTGGTGGCCGGGGGCCTGGATGAGACCGACTATGTCGAGGAGCTGCGGCCGCTTGTGACCGAACGCACGCTGCTTGCGGGCAAATTTGCGCGCAGCGCGATGGCGCCGCTCTATCGCGGTGCGGCGCTCTACATCAACGCTTCGATGCACGAGGGCAGCTCGAATGCAGTGCTGGAGGCGATCGGCGCAGGCTGTTCGATATTGCTGAGCGATATTCCCGAGAACCGCGACTTCGGCTTCCCCGATCATTGCTATTTCGATCCCCATTCGCCGGAGGCCATCGGTGAGGCTCTCAAACGCGCGCTGGATAATCCGCGGGCATTCGTCGTCGACCCCCGTCGCTATCTGACCTGGGATGGCGTCGCACAGCGCACCCTGGACATTTACCGCCAAATCGCGCCATGCAAGGGGGCGCGGATCGAGCGCACCGACGCATTGCTGTCAGTGTCCTGAGATCGCATTCGCTGCTGCGTTGATATTCGCACCTGCCGGGGTGACAAGTGAATGTGCGGCATCGTTGGGATCGTTGAGGGACAGGGCTTCGTTGTCCCGCGCGCCGAATTCCTCGCTGGCCTGGCTGCAATCAGACATCGCGGTCCCGATGATGAAGGCGTCTGGAGCGAGAATGGAGTCACGTTCGGACACCGCCGCCTTTCCATTGTCGATCTCTCGCCGGCTGGCCATCAGCCCATGCTCTCGGCCTGCGAACGCTATGTCATCACCTATAACGGCGAGATCTATAATCACCGCGAGCTTCGCCGGCAGCTCGACGCGAACGCAACTTACAACTGGCGCGGCGAATCCGACACCGAAGTGCTGCTTGAACTCATCGTCCGGGATGGCGTTCAGCAGGCGCTGCAAAAAGTCGACGGCATGTTCGCGTTCGCGCTGTGGGACCGACGCGAACGGCGCATGTTCTTCGCGCGCGACCGTTTTGGCGAAAAACCGCTATTCTACGCGCTGCGCGGCGCCGGCTTGGCGTTCGCCTCGGAATTAGCTGCGCTCGAGCCGATGAAGGCTCTCGGCTTGCAGGTCAGCGCGGAAAGCATCGCCAAATATTTCAGCTGCGGCTATATTCCGGCGCCGTTCAGCATCTACGAAGGCGTGCGCAAGCTTCCGCCAGGCTGCGTGATGACGTGGCGCGCGGGCGAGGCGCCCGCGATAACGTCCTATTGGTCCCTGGATGAGGCAGCGCGCAAGGCGATCACGGAACGGCGCCCGACGGAGATGCGGACAGCCGTCGATGAACTCGACCGTTTGATCGAGGCCGCTGTCGCCGAGCGCATGGTCGCCGATGTTCCGGTCGGCGTCTTTCTCTCCGGCGGCATCGATTCCTCGCTGATCACGGCGGCGATGCAGAAATGCGCCTCGCAACCGGTCACCAGTCTGACCCTCGGCTTTGAGGATCCGCGCTTCAACGAAGCTGGGCATGCGCGCGCCGTGGCTTCGCACCTTGGCACGCGGCACATCGAGGAAACGGTTACCGCGGCGCATGCTCTCTCGGTCGTGACCAAGCTCGGGCGCATGTACGACGAGCCGCTCGCGGATTCCTCCCAGATTCCGACCTTCCTGTTGTCCGAAATGGCGCGCAAGCACGTCACTGTGGTGTTGTCCGGAGACGGCGGCGACGAAGGTTTTGCGGGCTATCGGCGTCATTTCGGAACGCCGGCGTTATGGCGGCGGATGCGCGCTTTGCCGGCGCGGCCGCTGGTGCGCCGGGCAATCGAGGCGACTTCCACGCCGTTATTGGATTTCGGCTTGGGATTCTTACGGGGGTTTTCGTCGAGATTCGGCGACGGCAGCTCTGTCGGCGCTGCATTGAAGCGGGTGGCGCCGTGGCTGGGCGCCACGTCGCTCCTTCATCTGCACGAACTCACGCTCGAAAAATGGCCGGGCGACGACCCGGTCGTGCTTGGCGCTCGCGCGCCGTTCGAGGACGCCGGATCGTTCAAACCGGAAGGCGTGCTTGATCAGATCTGTCTGCACGACATGCGCAATTACTTGCCGGGCGACATTCTGACCAAGGTCGATCGGGCTTCGATGGCCGTCAGTCTTGAAACCCGTATTCCGCTGCTTGACCCGGAGATCGTGCGCTTCGGGCTGGGACTTCCCGACGACCTCCGCCTCAAGCAGGCGACCGGCAAGCTCATCCTCCGCGAGACCTTGAAACGCTATCTCCCTGAGAACCTGTTCGAGAGGCCGAAAGCCGGATTCGCGCCGCCGCTCGAGGCTTGGTTGTTGGGTCCATTGCGGCAATGGGCGGAAGATTTGCTCGCCCCCTCCGAGTTGATGCGGCACGGCATGCTCGACGTGCGGCGGGTGCGGAAATTCTGGGAACGTTACGCGCGAGGCGGCACCGGCGAGGACGCGCGCGCCTGGGCAGTGCTGCAATTGCAGGCTTGGATGAGCGCCCGCGGTTTCTAACTTCTTGTCGTTGCGCTGCTCTGCAATGACAGCAGATAGAGCGTGTAGCCGCAGATGATGCCGTAAAGGATGTTACCCTCGATCATCCACATCGGCATCGTCGACATGTTGAGCACGAGGTAGCTCAGATGCGCGCCGACGAGCACCCCTGCTTGAGGGTGGCGCACGCGCAGCGCGGCCGCAAGCATCGAAAACCAGACCCACAGAATGACGACAACGCCAACGACGCCGTATTCGTAAAGGTAGTTTACCAGCGTGTTGTGGGCGTAGAGCGGGAAAACGTCGTTCCATGACTCTGGCCCGTATCCGATCACGTGCTCGGTGAGATCGCCTTCGAGCCAGGCATAGATGTAGGCGCTCCAAATTCGCGGCCGTCCCGAAAGCAACCGGCCTTCCTCGACCGTGTAATATTCCTGCGGCTTGAAGAAATTGACGTCCCCCGAGGTGACGACGGTGACGTCCTGAAAGCGTTCAGCGAACAATAGGCTCGCAAGCCCGAGCCCGATCGCAGCGACGACAATGAGGGCGCTCACGACAAAGGGGCGGTCTCGAAGCGGAAAACGACGCAACGACGAGAACGCAAAAAACATGAGCAGCAGCGGCGCGACCGAAACCAGAGTTGTGCGGTAGTTCGCCAGCACGATGCCCGCCACGCACAGCAGGATGATGCCGGTTCGCAGCGTCTTGTTGATCTGGGTGGTGAAGCAGGCGACGGTCAGGCAGGTCGCGAGGATCACAGAGAAGGCGGCCTCGTGATTATAGCCGCCGATATAGCTCACGGCGGTGGCGTCGGTTTCAGTCGCCTTGCCGATCCCCAGCGCAACAGAAAGCATCTGCCAGATGATCGTCGGCAGAAACGCCCACAGCATCGATACCATGAAATCGCCGGCGCGGGCCCGCCGCATCGCGCCGAACACGCTGAGCAAAATGACGATGAGATAACCGTGCTTGGTGATGACGGTGATCAGCCCGGGCGAAACCCCGTCGTTCGCCGCTGCGCTCACTACAGCCAGCGCAATCAGGACATAGAAAGGCAGCAGAAAGCGCAGCGCCAGATGGCGCCAGTCGATCGCCAGCAGGCCCGCTGCGAACATTGCCATCGACGCCAGGGCATTGGCGGACATTCCCGCAACCAGCGGCCGGTACGTGATGGTGTGGAAGGCCGACATGACGTAACGCAGCCAGGCCGCGCCAATGACGAAGATCGCGGCGCGATCGCGCGTGCGCGCCATCACGAACATGATGATTAACGCGCCGAGCAGCGCGACCGGATAAAGCAAGTAGGCCGGCAGCGAAGGCGATAGAAGGCCGAGTTCGTTCGAAATCATCTTGCGTCAGCCGAACCCGGTGGATCTTCGAATTTCACGTGTCTTCGCCCGCTGGGACAGCAGATCACCTTCCTGATTGGTGTCGCTGCTTGTCGTTTCTGAAGCAAGTCCTATGCAGCGGCGGTCTGAATTTACAGAGGCGCCGGCGCGCATTTTGCGTTAGCGTCACGGTACAGGACCTCGACTATGACGACCCGAAAACGTGTTCTGTTTGTGATTAACTCCCTTACCGGGGGCGGCGCCGAGCGTGTGATGTGCACGCTGCTGCGTCATTCCGAGCCTGAGCGTTCGGAGTTCGACATGACGCTGGCCTTGCTCGATGACGAGCCGCGTGTCAATCAACCGCCGGACTGGCTGGACGTGCGCCAGTTGGACTGCCGAAAGTCGTTCCTGCGCAGCGTCTCGGCGCTCAAGGATCTGGTTGGTAAATTGCAGCCGGACGTCACGCTGAGTTTCCTGACCCGCTCGAATTTCGCCAGTGTCGCGACTGCAAAAGCGCCGTGCATCATCAGCGAACGCGCACACACCAGCGCTCATCTTCGCGGCGGCGCTCGCCATATCGTCTCGCGGGCCACTGTTCGGCTGCTCTATCCGCGAGCGACGCGCGTGATCGCCGTGTCCGAGGGCGTCGCGCGGGGATTGCACAACGACTTCAAGGTCGCGTCCGACAGACTCATCGCCATCTCGAACCCGGTGGATATCGAAGCGCTGGGCGCGAAAGCTGCGGAACCGAACCCGGTTAACGTTGGCGAGCCATACATCCTTGCCGTCGGCCGCTTCGTGAAGGTCAAAAACTTCGAACTGCTCATTCGGGCCTACGCGGCGTCGGGCGACCACCGCAGATTGGTGATTGCCGGCGACGGCCCCGAGCACGACCACCTGGCGGGCGTTGCGCGCGAGTGCGGCGTCATCGAGCGCGTCCTGTTTCCGGGTTTTGTCAACAATCCTTACCCGCTCCTGCGCGGTGCGGACTTGTTCGTGCTCTCATCGGACTCGGAAGGCTTTCCCAACGCGCTGGTGGAATCGCTGGCAATGGGCATTCCCGCGATCGCCACCAACTGCAATTCCGGACCGTCCGAGATTCTCGCCGATGCGCCTCAGAACGCCGTTTCGGGACTGACATTTGCGCCGTATGGCGTCTTGACCCCCATCGGCGATATTGCCTCCATGGCCGAAGCGATGCGAGCCATGCAGGATCGGCAGCGCCGCGCCGCCTATGCCGCGAAGGGCGCAGAACGGGCCAAGCATTTCGATGCGGTGGCGGCCAAGGACAGGTACTGGAATGTGATCAGGGACGTGCTGAGCGATGCAGCCGACTCACGAAAATCCCGCGCTGGGGACTCAGTTCGCCAGTTTATGACATGGTGAACGTCGCGCGCGGCGCGGCCGATGCATGTCGTGGTCTGGCTGTCTCAGCGGTCATGCCTGCTACGGAGCCCGAATGCCGGACGCCCTAACCCTTGCAACCGATGTCCGCTCCGAAACGCGGCGGCCCCGCATTGCGCTGTTCGGCGGCTATGGCAGCGGCAACTTCGGCAACGACGCCTCGCTCGAGGCGATCTTGACCTTTCTCCGTCAGGAACGCCCCGACGCCGAGCTTTCCAGCATCTGCAGCGGGCCGGATTTCGTAACCAGGCGCTATGGCTTGCCGGCGATACCGAACGGCATTCGCCCGAAATCGAAGTGGGGCAACCTGCTGGACAAGGCGCTCCTGCGCCAACCCAGCCTTTGGGCGAGTTGGGTTCATTGCCTGGGCGTGTTGGGAAAGCATGACGCGGTGTTGGTTTGCGGCACCGGCGTGTTCGACGATTTCCGCGACCATCCCTTTGGCTGGCCCAGCCGGCTGCTGCGCTGGGGCTTGGCCGCCCGCGCCCGCGGCGTAAAGCTGTCGTACGTCAGTGTCGGCGCTGGTCCAATTGTCCACCCGCTGAGCCGGATGCTGATGAAATGGGCCGCCCAGCTTGGCTGCAGCCGGTCTTATCGCGATGCCGATTCGCGTGACTTCATGCTCCGTCTTGGCGTTGACGACAGCGCTAGCGACGTGCTTCCCGACCTTGCTTTTCTCTTGCCCCGGCGCCCGGAAGCGGCTCGTCCCGCCGGGCCGCTTACGATCGGCGTCGGGATCATGACGTATCGCGGCTGGCACGCCAGCGAGGAAGCCTTTCGCGCCTATCTCGGCCTGCACGAGCGCTTGATCCGATGGATCGAGGCGCAGGGCCACAGGGTGAAGGTCGTCATCGGCCAAACGCCGGCGGATCTTGTCGCCGTGCGTGAGCTCGAACGGATGCTGGGCAGGCCGCTCCTGAGCGAAGCAGAAGAAAAGATGGATTGCTTCCACGACGCGATGGCCGCAATCGCGGAAACCGATCTCGTGGTGGCGTCGCGCTATCACGTCCAGATCGCGGCGTTGAAGATGCGCCGGCCGCTTATCTCGCTTGGTTACGCCCCCAAGAATGACGCGTTGATGGAACAGGCCGGGTTGGCCGAGTTCGTGCACGACGTGGAGTCGACGGACTTCGCAAAGCTCACGCAGCAAATCGAGGCGATCGCCCGTCAGCGCGACAAGTACGCCGCCATCGTCGATGAAAACGTGACGGCGATGGAGCAGCGCCTGCGCCGGGCGCTGCTCAGCCTGGACGCCATAAAGGCGTGAGAAATTAGACGTTGGAGGGCTTGGCGTCCGCTGGCCACCGCGAAGCGGCGAACGGCTTCGCCACCCGCTTCAGGAACAGGTAATAGGGCCACACCGCGACGGACTCGACGTAGTCCCAGAAGCTTGGCCGGTGGCCGCGCGAGCGCAGGCGTTCATAATCGCGTTCCGCAAGATCTCGCGATCCGGCGACGAGCCACCAGAGCAGACGCCGATAATAGGTGCGCATCAGACGACGATGCACGCGTTTATACTCGGTGTTCGAGAGGCACGCCGGCCCCCACCACTCGATGAACAGCAATTTTTCCCACAGCACCGCCTTTACCCGGCTCGCCAGGGTGTCGACGAGCGAGCCGGAACCGGCATAGCGGCGGGTGTCGGCGTTATAGCCATGCACGAAACCGGCGCGGCCGCCCCGCGCGAGCGTGCGCCATGCGGCCGCCATGTAACACTCGACCAGCTCCGTGGGGTAGAACAGCTCGTCTTTGCGGATTGCGTCGCACCGCACCAGGACGTGCGCGGTCGGCACATGGGCCTCATCCGAGAGGATGCGCGCCAGCATGTTGCTGGCTTCGAAGATCGAGCACTCCGGCGGAAAATAGTGGGGCCGATCTATGCCGTTCATGCGCTCGCCGCCGGCGACCAGGACGACGTCGTCGCCGGTGAGCGCAAGCTCCATCATGTCGGCGATGGCCGTCGGCGGCATTTCGTCATCGGCGTGCAGAATGCGGAAGTGAGTCGCCTCTTTGGGGATGAGAGCCGCAGCCTTGTTAGAATTCTCCTGAAAGGTGACCGTCTCCGGATTGCGGGTGGTGATGATCGGCACCGCGCCGTCGGCATAGCGCGCAATAATGTCCGGTGTCGCGTCGGTGCTGGCGTTATCGACGATGCAGTGAACCAGCGGCCGGTAAGTCTGGGACTGGACTGCCTTGATCGCAGCCTCGACGTGCTTCGCGCCGTTATACACAGGCGTGATGATCGCCACGAGCGGGCGGGCGTCCGGCACGGTTGCTTCAGGCATGCGTAAGGCCCCGGAGTCTTAAGGCTCTTTGGAGGCTGCTAAAGCAACAATGGGGCCGCCGAGAAGCGCCCTGCCTGCCGTCCCATCGGGATATCAGCTGGCGCCGTTTACCCAGGCGATCGCCAGGCTGACGCCCCAAATGATCCCCGCCCAAAGCATCAGGCTCACGGCGAGGGCGCCGAAGATCGAAAGGAAGAGCGGCCAGCGCGGCTGGAGGTCGGTATAAGCTCGCGGTTGCGAAGGGCTCTCGGCCTGTACCGGCGCCGTTGGGACCTGGGGAACCGAATAGTTCACGACATCCGTCCGTAAATTCACGACCCTGTTGAGCACTGATGAGCGCACTTGAATGGGCCCGATGCTTCCGTTTTCCCGAGTTAATTTTTGGTCAATAGCAAGACTAGCTGGCGGTGAACGCAGTTGCCGCGCCCCGGTTCCGCTCCGGGAACTAGCGTGGGACCACGCCCCCACGTCGCAACTGCCTCATACTAACTCGCCTCTTGGGGGAATTTCCAGAGGTGCTGGCTGATCGGGTGCTGCGTTTGAGACTCCCGTTGCGGGCGAAACCGATACCGCGCCAGGCGATAGCGTGATGAGCGACAAGCCGGTCTAGCGCAGCGATCATTTGGAGTCAGGACGCCGCGGTCGCGGCGCAATGCAGTACAATTTCGAGGCTTGCGCTGTGTGCCAAGATAGTACGTGCTAGCCTCTTAAAAACTGGCTGCGGAATTGCTTACGAGGGCGGGCCCCTCGAGCGTCCCGACCGGGGCAAGGATACAAAAATGAACGTGATCGCCATTCGTCAGCCTGCGGGTGAGATCAATCTCCCGCCTGAGGATGGCAGCGAACTGGGCACGTTCAGTCTCAAGTGGATTCTGGCGTTTCTTGTGCGCCGCCGCATGCTGATCGGCATCGTCGCGGCTGTCGTCTTTGTGCTCGCCCTGACCGCGTTCCTGATGCAACGGCCGCAATACAGCGCCACCGCCCTGCTGATGATCAATGCCGGCCAGGAAAACGTGCTCGCCCAGAACCAGATGATCACCAACACAACGCAGGTGGTCCCAACACAGGTGGTTGATTCACAACTGGAAGTGCTGCGCTCGACGCTGCTGGCCGAGCGGCTGGTGGATGCGCTTGGGTTGATGAACGATCCCGAGTGGAACGCTCTCGTGGAAGAGGGCGAGGCGCCGCCGCGGCTGGACGCGGCTGCAGCCGCACAGGCGCGGCAAGAAGTGGTGGATGCCGTGAACGGCGCGATCTCAGTGCGCAGACGCGGCCTCACCTATGCCGTCGAGGTTTCGGTCCAAGCCCAGAGCGCCGCGCGGGCCGCGGAAATGGCCAATCGCTTGGTCGAACTTTTTCAGCAATATCAGATGGAATCCCGCGTGCAGTCGGCGGCGAGGGCGAATTCCTGGCTGGGCCAGCGGCTCGAAGAATTGCGCGCCGACGTTCAGTCCAAAGAAGCGATGGTCGAGCGCTATCGGGCCGAATCCGGCCTCATCAGCACACAAGGCGCGCTGTTGATCGAACAACAGATCACCGATCTGCAGGCGCAACTCACGCAGGCGCGAGGCGATCTGGCAGAGCGCCAAGCACGCAATGCCCAGGTGCAGGATCTCATCACTCACGGCGGTTCGCCCGACACCATCGCCAGCGTCCTCAATTCGGTGGTGATTACCCAATTGCGCGCGCAGGAGGCGACGGTGGCGCGCCGCCAGGCCGACTTTGAGAACCGCTATGGCGAAGCGCATCCGGCGCTGGCCAATGTCCGCGCCGAGCGCGAGGACATCCGCAACCAGATCAATGCGGAAATCCGGCGCATTCAAACCGGCATGCGCAACGATGTGGAAATCGCCGCTACACGGGTCAACACGCTTCAAAGCAATTTGGACGTGCTTCGCGCCCAACTGACCGGCGGCGGCGAGCAGGTCGTTCGACTGCGTGAGCTGGAGCGTGAAGCGGCGGCGGCGCGCACGGTCTATGAGTCCTTCCTGCAGCGCGCCCATGAAATCGATGACCAGGGTGCGGTCAGCACGGTGCCTGCCCAGCTGATCTCGGCCGCCGCTCCACCGCCCAAGGCGACCTCGCCGCGCTTGTCCATTTCGCTAGTGATGTCGTTTGCGCTGGCGCTGGGCCTGGGCCTGGCAGCCGGCTTCCTGGCCGAAGCGCTCGACGAAGGCTTCGCCAGCTCGGAGGACGTCGAGCGCAAGACCGGTTCGCCGGCTTTGGCCAGTATTCCACGCCTCCGTCGCAGCGAATTGCGCCAGTCCGCCTCCAGCACTCAGCATCCGGCCGCCTATCTTCTCGAGCGGCAGATGTCGGCGTTTACGGAAGCGTTTCGAGTTCTGCGGACGACCATCCTGTTCGCTGCCGGCCAGCCAAAAACTCAAGTTGTCGCCGTGACTTCCGCCCTGCCGGGCGAAGGCAAGACCACGGTTTCGCTGTGCCTGTCGCGGGTTTCGGCGCTGTCGGGCCAGAAGGTGCTGCTGATCGATTGCGACCTGCGCCGGCGCTCGCTGAAGGAAGTGCTCGACATCGAACCCCCGATAGGCCTGCTGCAGGTGCTGTCGGGAGAAGCCAACTGGCGTCAGGCCATCTACCTGGACGAGGCGAGCGGCATGTGTGTGCTGCCGGTGAGCGGGTCCGGATTCACGCCGAAGGAGATTTTCGGGGCCGAGGACATGAGCCGGCTCATCGCCGACCTGCGCGGCTCCTTCGATCTCATCGTTCTGGACTGCGCCCCGGTCCTCGCCGTGGCTGAAACCCGCGTCGCTGCAGCCAAGGCCGACTGCGTCGTGGTTGTCTCTCGGTGGCAAAAGACGCCGATGCGGGCGGTGCGTGCAGCGCTTCAGCAATTGCATGACGCCGGCGCCAACATCCGTGGCGTCGCGCTCAACGGACTCGATCGCAGCGTGCCGGGCTACTATTCGTATCCGACGTACGATTTCAGCAAGACGTAGCGCCCGAGTTCTCCGCTGGTTTTCCACAACCGCCGCGCCATTTCGTTTCGTTCCGAGCCGTCCTTCGCCTCTTAAGCGAGCGCTCCGAAGTTTCGAACCGCGAGGTCAGTGAGCGCTTGCAATAGAGATATGGAGTGCGCTTAATGCACGCGCTGAGAAGCTCGCGGAGAAGCCAGCGAGCCAAGGCGGGGTCGTGATGCAAGAGAGTTTCAAGCCTAGCGATGAAGGCGCTAGCATCCCAACCCAATCCTACGCCCCCGCGGCGCGGACGGCGCGTCAGCGCCTTGCTTCGGTGTCGCCGGCCGTAGCCAGCCCACCCTCACGTCCTGTCGAAGTTGTACGAAATATTCTAGGCGCCGGCGCCTTGCAGCGGCCCACGCCTGTCGGCGGCTGGAGCAAGCGCATCTTCGATGTCTGCGCTTCCGGCGCCGCGCTTGTGTTGCTCGCGCCGTTGCTGGCGCTGATCGCGCTCGCGGTGCGCATGGACAGCCCGGGCCACTCGATCTTCCGCCAGGAACGCGGCGGCTTCGGCGGCAAGACCTTCCGCATTTGGAAATTCCGGACCATGTCGGTGACCGAGAACCGCGGCGTCGTTCAGGCCCGTCACCACGACGCCCGTATTACCAGGCTCGGCTCGTTCCTGCGCCGCTCGAGTTGGGATGAACTGCCCCAGCTCATCAACGTGCTCGTCGGCGACATGTCGATCATCGGGCCGCGCCCGCATGCGCTCGAGCACGATATTCATTTCCATAAGGTCGACGCGACTTACCCTCAGCGCTTCGCTGCACGCCCGGGCGTAACGGGGCTTGCGCAGGTGAACGGCTGCCGTGGGCCGACGGAGACCGAGGAAAAGGTCAGGGCGCGGACTGCGTACGATGTCGATTATGTCCGCAACTGGACCTGGGCGCGCGAAGTCGAGATCGTTTTCGCCACGGTTGCGCTGCTCTTCTGGAAAAAGGATCCCGGCGCACTTTGAGCCGAAATTAGCTCGCGACGCGAGCCACGCTTTTTGCATGCGAAAAGAGGGTTATCGGGTGTGTCGTGCCTTGGGGCAGGGCGCGCTTGCAGCATAGAATAGAGACGCCCGCACGCGGGCCAACCAAAAGAGGCGAGTGGTTCCATGAAGGTGCTGTTGACGGGTTCGCGGGGCTATATCGGTACGGTGATGACGCCCATGCTGCAGCAGGCTGGGCACGAGGTCGTCGGCCTGGATGCCGATCTCTACTCGCGCTGCACTTTTGCCGAAGGAGGCGAGATCGTCGACATCCCGACCATCATCCGCGATACGCGCGATGTGCGTCTCGAAGACGTCGAGGGTTTCGACGCCATCATCCACCTCGCAGCGCTTTCGAACGACCCGCTTTCGAACCTCAATCCGAACCTCACTTACGATGTGAACCACAAAGCCTCGGTCCGTATCGCCGAACTTGCCAAGAAGGCCGGCGTGCCGAAATTCATCTTCGCATCGTCCTGCTCGAACTACGGCAAGACCGAAGGCGACGAGATGATCGATGAAACCGGCAAGCTCGCGCCGGTCTCGGCGTACGGTGAATCGAAGGTTCTGGTCGAGCGGGACGTGGCGCCGATGGCGGACGAGAAGTTCTGCCCGGTGTTCATTCGTCCGGCGACGGCATATGGCGTCAGCCCGCGTCAGCGCTTCGACATCGTTCTCAACAACCTCGTCGCCTGGGGCATGACCAAGGGCGTCATCCTGTTGAAGTCCGACGGCACGCCGATCCGCCCGATTGTGCACATCGAGGACATCTCCCGCGCCTTCATCGCGGCGCTTGAAGCTCCGGCCGATCTGGTCCGTGGCGAAGCCTTCAACGTCGGCCAGACCCCGCACAATTACACGGTGCGGCAGATCGCCGAGATCGTGCGCGACATCGTGCCGAACACCACCATCGAACTCACCAGCGAAGCCGGCCCGGATCCGCGCTCGTATCGAGTGAGCTTCGAGAAGATCAAGAACACGCTGCCGGACTTCAAGCCGCAATGGGATGCTGTGAAGGGCGCTGAGCAACTCTATGCCGCCTACAGGAAGAGCGGCATCACCGTCGAGGAGTTCGAAGGCACCCGCTATAACCGGATCGCCCATATCAAGAAACTTCTGGCCGAGCGTCTGCTCGACAATGAACTGCGCCCGGCGGCGGATGCGGTGGCTGCGGAATGAAGTTCCACAAAACCACGCTGCAGGACGTCGTCTTGATCGAGATGACGCCGCACGGCGACAATCGCGGCTGGTTCAGCCGCACTTTCTGCGTGAAGGAATTCGCCGAGGCCGGCTTGGAGATCAGCTTCCCGCAGCACAATACGGGCTATTCGAAAACCAAGGGCACCGTTCGCGGCATGCACTTTCAGGTGGACCCCTATTACGAAGTGAAGGTCGTCCGTGCGCTGCAGGGCGCAGTGCATGACATCATCATCGACATGCGCCCGCATTCGAGCTCCTACATGAAGTGGGAGGGCTTCGACCTCTCGTTCGAAAACGGCCGCCAGCTTTACGTGCCGCGCGGTTTCGCCCACGGCTACCAAACGCTGATGGACGACACACAGGTGAGCTATCTCTGCTCGGCCATGTATGTCCCCGATTCGAACGGCGGCTATCGCCATGACGATCCGGCCTTCGGTCTGAAATGGCCGCTGCCGGTTAGCGAAATGTCCGAGAAGGACAAGGCCTGGCCCGATTTTGTGCCGCCGGAAACGAGCCGCGTGAAACCGGCTTCGATGCCGGTTCGGTTCTAGCCATTCGCTCCGAGAACAGGAAAGGCCCGCGCTCCTCACGGAACGCGGGCCTTCGTCTACTCGGCCCGTTCCATCGCCGCGATCCAGTCGATCACTCTTTCGGAAAAGCCGTTCACGCGCGTCCACACGCCGCTGCCGATCCCATTTTGGTAAGAGGCGACGTTGAGCATGTAATTATAGCGGCCGAACGGCTTGGCGTTTTGCGGCGAGTCCTCTGAGCCCACGCCGCAATCCTGCTCGTCGGTCACGACCACAATGCGGTCGGCGCGGCCTTCTTCCTTCTTCAGGTAATCCATCACCTGCTTCAGGAAGATTCCGCCTCCGCCAAGCGGTTGGCATTGGCCGTAGATCGCATCGACCAACGCCATACCGCGCCGCGGCGGCGCCAATTTCGTCGCATGCACGCGCGTACTATCGTTGCCGGCCGTTGCGTAGATGCGCACCTCTTCACAGAGTTCGCGCAGAATCGCCGCAAGCGACGCAGCCGCGGTGGCGCGATTCGTCTCGCTTTGCTTCGACATGTACGAGCCATACATGCTTCCGGAAACGTCAACGACGATCAGAGTCTTTCCGGCAAGCTTCGGCCGCCGCGCGAGATCCGCCAGCAGCGCCTTCTCTAGCGCCGCCTCGTACCCAGGCGCGGCGCGCGCTGCCGCGACATAGCGAAACGGCAGCACCCGTTCGGCGCCGCGGCGCGTTAGGATCGCGTCCTCGACCAGTGCAGGATCGACCTTCGCGCTCTCCATGTTGCGGAGATTGCGGAGCAGGGCCAGATAGCCGAGCCTGTTCTCACGCAAAAGCCGCTCGAACGTCGCCTTCTTGTCCTTTCCGGCCGAAAGCGCGACCTCCCAAGTGTCCGGCGCGTTGAGCGTGCCATCGATCAGCTGCTTCCAGACCTGCTCTTGGGCGGCGTCCTTCGGCTTGGCGTGGGTGATGAACAGCACGTCGCGCAGGCGCACGGCGCCGTCGCGATCATACTTGGCCAGCTGATAGGCGTCGAATTTGGCGAATGCGCGCGCCAGACCTTTCTTGGCTTGCGCCGATACAGCGCGCGTCTTGCGTTGCTGCATCGGTCCCAGCGCATCGGCCCAGTAGATGGCGAGGAATTCGGTCAGCTCATCCGGCCGCTGGATCACGCGCTCGAGCGTGTCCGCCACCAGCCCGCGATGGGACTCGTGGCGCGCCATCTCGCGCACGACCAGAAGCGGAGCATGACGCAGCTTCATGTCTTCGCGTGCTTCGATCGCCATCGCCGCGACGGTTTCCGCCTCGACCTTCGGCACCAATGCGCCGACGCGTTCGGCGATGGCGACGCCGTCCTCATAGAACTGATCCTCCCAGAGCAGACAGTTCATCAACGCCCGGCGCAGTTGCTGCGCGGGCGTGAACGCACGCGCTTTCGCCCCTTCGTGCGTGCGCGGGATCACCGGTTTATTGATCTTCACCATCTCATTTCACCTACGCTTCCTACTCCATCATCAATGTCCGCCAGCTTCAATGGCGGCGAAGTATCAACCGGGGAACGGACGAAGCCCGCGTGATGCTCTACCACTGAGCTACAGCCCCAGTTTGGGGCTGACGGGATTCGAACCCGCGACCTTCCGATTTGCAGTCGAAGTAACGGACCTCTTCACCACCGGTTGACGGCGGATGGCGGGGAACGGTCGAAGCCGCGAACCCTCCTCGGCAGGAGGTCTGTGCGGGTTTGCACCCGGACACAGTCCCGAAGAACGCGATTTCTTCACCACCGCCAAACTGATTCCGATCCGGGGAACGGGCGAAACCTGTGACGCCGCCGAAGCGGCTTACGCGCTCTGCTACTGAGCTACAGGCCCGCAATTGCGCCGCTCCGCCGAGAAACAGCGCCGCGAGCGTGTTGGACCTGGCGGGAATTGCACCCGCGCCTCGTCGTTACCTACGAAGTAACAGACTTCTTCACCACCGGATCGGAGCTGGCTTTGTCGACGACGGTCGGACATAGGTGGTTGATTCCAACCACCCGAACGAAGGATCCGCGCTGAGCGCCGACAATAATGTATCCAGGGGAACGAGCGATGCGGCCTGGGACGTTTGGCAAAACGAAGAAATCCGCACCTTCACCACCTGGAATCTCGAAAACTCTCCTACGTTTCCGCATGACAAAGGCTGCGGAGCGGCTGGAAACGAAAACCCCTCCGGAGCATGGGCTCGGGAGGGGTTCGAAACGTCGAACTTTTCGGAACGGGATCAGCCCGTTCCGCCTCCGCGAGAAAACGTGCGCGCCTCAAGGCCGCCGCAAGCCCAAGGCTCGCGCGCGTTCAGTGGCTGGATAATGTTGCCTGCGCTTTTCATCGTTCGACTCGTGCTTCGCGCGCGACATTGCCCGCGAAGGGGCGGGTGTATGATCCCGGTTCGTGGCGCCGTCAAGGCAAAATCCGCGAGCCCGCGAGTTTTGTTTCGGCGCGTCGCGCTTTGCTGGCAGCGCAGGCTAGGCGCCGACGAACTGATGCAATTTCACGCCGTGATCGCGCGCGATCAATTCAGCGGCCTTCTCGCCGATCATGATCGAAGCGGCGTTGGTGTTGCCGCTGATGATCTCGGGCATGATGCTGGCATCGGCGACCCGGAGATTGGCCACGCCCAACACCCGCAGACGCGGATCGACGACATCGCCGATCCGGCAGGTGCAGCTGAGATGATAGACCGTGGTCGCATAATGTAACGCGAGGTTTTCCAGCAGAGCGTCGCTCGGCGGTTCGCCTTCCTTGTACCCGTGCTTCTTGGCGAGATCGGCGGGGACGTTGAGCGGACCCGGCTTGTTCGGGCCCGGCCAGTGGGCGACGATATCGAGCGCGCGCCGCATCACCGCCACCATCACTTTGAGATCATGCGGATCGGCGAAATAGTTCATCAGGATAGCCGGCGGCGCGTTTGGATCGCTGCTCTGCAGGACAATTTCGCCCTCGCTACGCTGCAGCACCGGGTTGGCCAGCAAAATGATGTTCTCGCGGTCCGGGGCGAGGCTTGCCTTCGAGTCGGCAAAGTAGCGGGAAGTGTCGATTCGCAGCCGATTGCTGAACAGATCTTCGTCATAGCCGCAGGGGATGAATCCGATCTGAGCGTCATGGCTATGCGCGTCGCCCAAACCGGTCGAATAGAAGGCGACAGCGTCATACAGCGACGACGCGATCAGGCTGGCGCCGGTCTCCTGCCATTCCCGCAGCCGCCGTTCCGCTTCGGCTTTCAGCGCCGCGAGTTCGCCGCCGAGTTTGGCGTCGTCGGCCCGGTCAGCCGGCAGCGGCCCGGCCGGCGCCCGCAGCGCGTCGGGGCCGAGAGAAACGCCGAGCTCGGCAACCGGCACGCCGAGACCGGGCGCTGCGAAGAACATCGCGCACTGAATGTGGTCTTTCATATGCTTGCCGACGGCCGGAAGATCGTGCCGGCAGACGACATCGACGGATTCGAGTTCGCGCCGCGGCCCAATGCCGGACAGCATGAGCAGGTGTGGTGATCCCACTGCGCCTGCACTGAGCACGACGTCACGATTGGCGTGAATCGCCTGCGTCTTGCCGTCGCCGGTCATGAACTCAACGCCGACCGCTCGCAGCTTGCCGGGCGCGCCCTCGAGAATGATGCGCGACACCTGCGCGCGCGTGATCAGGGTGAGATTGGGGCGCGCCCCGGCCTCGCCCTCGAGGTAGGCATGGTAAGTGCTGGCGCGTTTGCCTTTCCGCGTATTCGTCTGCATCAGCGACGCGACGCCGGCCGGCCCGCCGCGATCGCGGCCGTTATAATCGCCGCGCGGAATGCCGGTATTGCCGGCCGCTTCGACAAAAGCCCGCGCGGCTGGGATCACCGGCGACCGCACCGTGACGCTCAACGGGCCATCCTTGCCGTGTGCGTCACCGTCCACGGTGATTTCATTGCTGGGGGCAAATCTCTCGATCTTGCGGAAATAGGGCAGCACGTCGGCGTAGCTCCAGCCGTCGGCGCCGCGGCTTGCCCAATTATCGAAATCGCCGGGATGGCCGCGCACATAGACCATGTAATTGATGCCGGAGGAGCCACCCAGCATCTTGCCGCGCGGGACGGGCATGCGCCGGCCGTGCAACCCCAAGCCGGCTTTGCCGGGATCGGCCGTGAACATCCAATCGGTTTCCGGATCGAGCTGCAGGCTGGCGCATGCCGCCGGAATCAACTCGCGCTCCGGCGGGCGGTCGCCGGCTTCGATAAGCGCGACCTCGCACTTGGGATCTTCGCTCAGCCGCGAAGCGATCACGGCGCCGGCGGAGCCGCCGCCCACGACGATGAAGTCGAAAGTCTTTGGCATATCTTCCCCCGAAACTGCTGCTGCTGACGCGGGCCTGGTTGCTCCGCGGCGGCCGGCCGCGACTAAGCACTCTAAACCGATCGGACGCAATCGCCTGAACGCTCGCGCGCCGACAGCCGCCGCGTCGGCCTGGTTGGGGCTTCGTGACGCTCACGTTGCAGTGATTGCGGCGTTGCTCGCGCAGACGTGAGTCAACGCGCGGGGGAGCCTGACTAGGCTTGGCCCATGAGGCGATTGGCAGTCGCGTGTGTAGCCTTCGGTGCGTGCGTGTCGGGCGCTACGGCGCAGACGGCGGAAATGCCCGTTACATGGTACACTATCGTCGCGGACAGCGGCTCCACGCTGGGACACGTTTCGGTCGAAGTCGTCAATCGCACTGACGGGCGTGACATCATCGAGAGCCAGCACATCTATTTGCGCGAACACAGCGGCATGCCCCACCGCGCCCGGACCCGCACCACGCTGCACGAGGACGCCGCGGGCAGGGCGGTCTCGATCGTGTCCACGTCTCGCGCCGGCAGATTCTGGGCCCGCACCAATGTACAGATCGGCGCTGGCAGTATCGAGATCGCGCGCCAGACGCCGAGCAGCCGCAGTGAAGAAACCCTGCAATTGCCTGCCAACGTGCGTTTCGACGACGGCGACGAACTCTTGCGAAACTGGGTTCCGGAGCTCTCGCCGCGGCTCGAATTCTTGAATTTCGACGCCGATGCAATGGCGCTCGAGCGGGTTGTTCTCGAGGCGGTTGGCCCAGCGGACGAGGAAGGTCGCCTCAACGCCGTTCGTTGGCGCTATGAAGGCGATCAGCTTCGCGGCGTCGCACGCCTGGTGTTGCAGCGCGGGCGCATCATGGAAATTGCCCAGCCAATGTTTGGCGAAACCTTCCGTGTGCGACGCACTGACCGCGCCACCGCTGAGCGGGCGCATCCGCCGTATCAGGTGATCCCGAATATGGCGCAGCGCGCGCCGTTCCGCATTTCACCGGAGGCGCGTCGCGGCCATATTCGTTTTCGTTATGCGTTCCGGGACGGCGTTACCTTCCCGTTGCCGCAAACAGGAGAGCAGCGCGCGACCGAAGAGGCCGGTGCGGTCACGCTCGATATTTGCAATACGTGCGGGCCGGGATTGCCGGCGGATCCCGCCGCGCTCGCAGACGCCTCGCGCGCAACTGCCTGGCTCCAGAGCGATCATCCGCGGCTTCAAGCTATGGCCGCCGCCGTGCGCGGCTACGACATCCCTGAGGCGCGCAAGATGGAGCTGTTGCTCGAGCGCGCCATCCCCTATCTCGTCGAAGCCGATTTCAACGGACACTATTCCGCCCTCGATACGCTCGAGCGACGCTCCGGCGATTGCACCGAGGCGGCGGTGCTGCTCGCCGCCCTCGGTCGCGCGGCGGGAATTCCGACGCGGGTGGCGAGTGGGGTATCCTACTCCCGCGAAAGCTATCACGGCGTCAGCAACGCCTTCATTCCGCATAGCTGGACGCTCGCCTATGTGGACGGCCGTTGGCGCAGTTTCGATTTGTCGTTGAGGGAGTTCGACAGCGCCCACATCGCGCTGACGATTGGCGACGGCGATCCACGTTCGATCGCCGCCGCCGGTCAGCTGGCGAGCCTACTCAGACTCGACGGCATGGTCGAGGTTCGCACTCGCGTCGCTGGCTGACTCCTCGGCGGCCGCTTCGGCCGCGGCGCCGGGCTCGGCCGCGTCTTCATAAACGACCGGCATTTCAGCTGCGGGCGCCGCGTCTGTGTCGGCGACGGGTTCTATTCTATCGCTGCTGACCGCGCCGATGACGACGATGTCGGTTCGTGTGGAAGGATCTTGCGCAGCCGCCAGCGTCGGCAAGGCCAACGCCGCTGCTGCAATCGCTACACCGAGTTTACGTTTGTAGGACATGAACGTCTCCCTCTTGACGCCGGAAGCAGAGCGCACGTTCGTGCAGGCGCACAAGCCGTGCGCAATCACCAACGCGTGTTCAGGCCGGCGCCTCGCGTTGTTGTGAATGCCAAACCTGTGATCGGAGAGCTCAGCGCTCCGGATCGGCCGCAAATGGCGCCCAAATGAACTCGGCCTCGATCGGAAAATGATCGGCCCCCGTGCGCGGACCGCGCCGCACTGAAACCAACTGCCAGTTAGCGCCGGAATAGACGTGATCCAGCGGCATGAAGGCTTCCGGCGCCGGAAGCCGAAGGCGCGTCCATCGCGCCGCGGGCCAAGTCACGATCGCGCGATCATGGCGCGACAAGCCGCTTTGTTCATCGAACTGGCGCAGTGCGAACGACCACGGGGTCGCGTTGAAATCGCCAGCCAGGATCAAGTTATTCCTGTCGCTGTCGCCGAGGAAGGCCAACAACTCCCGGCGATGCGCAAGGTAGCGCGCAGCGGGGTAGGGGCGGCGCATGTGCACCGCCATGAGCCGCAGCGGCGCCCCCGCGATGGCGTAATCGGTCCAGACCATGCGCAGTCCGCTTTGCCCCGCGGCCATTTCGAGCCGCTCGCTCACCGGCTCGTGGCGCGACAGAATGACGACATTGCAATCGTGCGGCTCGACGCAATTGGAGAAATACGGATAGGCCGCGCGGATTTCCTCGGGGATGGCGCGGCCCTCGGCATGATATTCTGCGAGCATCACGAAATCGGCGTCGGCGTTGATGATGTAGTCCGTGACGCCCTCGGGCGACGAACCGCTTTGTGAATTGAGCCAGATGATGCGTACGCGCGGCGCGCTGGCGTCAGCCGCCGTGCGCGGCGCCGGACGGATCAATTCGCCGGCGATCGGCGCGCCGTGCGCGAGCGCTGCCGCAGCAAAGACGGTCGCCGCCGTGACACGGCCAGTGGGCAGGGCAAGCCATGCGGTCAGAGCGCCCGCGCAGGCTATCAAGAGCCAGAACGGCGCCGCCTGGTTGATGAGATCGAGCGGTGCAATGACGAAGCCGCACAGCGAGAGCGCAGCAATGGCGGCGCTGGCGCCTGCCCAGAGCAGAACGGCAAGGCGCAGATAGCGTTGAAGGGCGGGGCTCAGCGTCATCCGCGTCTCATACACGATGGCCGCGACGATTGCCTCGCGCCGCGGCCATTCTTCCCCACACCTCGCTAGTGGTCATTCCTCGACGCGCAATAAGCCATTCTCGCTCAGGACCTTGGCCGCATCGTGGATGCGTTCGTAAGGAAGCTTCGCGCGCTGAGCGACATCCAGAAGGGAGTGCTGGCCGTCGGATTGGTTCAGCATCCAGAACACCGGCAGGTTGGCGTCGTAGGCTTTCTTGTCGCCGCCGATGGCGCCGTAGAGCCCGCGCTTGCCGAGGTTCGGCTCCCCGTGCGGCGCCAAATTCACCGTGCGATATTCGTTCTCGAGGATATCGATGATCTGCAGCGTGTTCTTGTATGACTTCTCCAGGCAGTCCGGACGGATGAAGTCCATATTGTCTGCAGACGTGTGGTACTCGGGGAACAGGCCGAAGCGCGAACGCAGCAGCAGGCCGACGTTCAGGCGGAACGCCGGCGAGTTGTATTGACGCTCGTCATAGCCATAGGGCCAGAAGTCGACGATATTCGGATTGGTTTCCTCATCACGCAGGATTTTTTCGACGGCGCGGTCGATGATCGCGTCGCCGGCTTGGCTGCGCTTGTAGGTGGGTCCGCCCGGGTCGCCGACGCACGAGAGGATCAGCCCGTTCCTGATGCGCTTGATCTTGTCTTCGTTGCGCGACAGCCAGGTGATCGAGCCGATCGTGCCCGGCGCAAAGATGAACTGGTACGAGTAGCGGGTTTTGCCCTGCAGCGTGGTGAGCGCCCGCGCCAGGTGGGTGTTGACGCTCATGCCCGAGCAATTGTCGTTGGCGAGCGAAGGATGGCAGCAATGGGCGGAGAACAGGAAAATCTCGTCGCTCTCGCCCTGCAGGAAATACTCGCCGTAGGTCAATGAACCTTTGGGGTTGTGGTCTGAATCGATGAACGCCTCGTACTCGCCGTCCGGCAGGCTCATCAGCTGGTCGTGGCTCATGCAGAAGCCCCAGTTGATGTTGTAATAGCTGGTCCGGTACGGAATCAGGTCAGGCTGATCCGGCATCGTGTAGATATGCTTCTTCAGTTCAGAGAGCTGAAATTTTCCGCTGATCGGGGCTGAATAGTTGAGCACATGCAGATTGTGCTTCTTGAAGTCGATGATCTTCTCGCCCTGGGGATTCTTGATCCAGGCGTCGCGGATATTCCACTCGGGCGCGATCGTCCAATCGAACGCTTGCGTGCCGGACGGCACTTCGTGGATTTGGAGGTCGATCTTCGAGGCGATGTGGCCGAGCGTTTCGCGCACGCCATTACCCGAGATCGAGCGGCAGATAGGGTAAATACCGTTGGCGAAGTCCCACAGCTCCTGGCCGATGCCGGGCTCGTAGAGCTTCTGGACCAGGGATTCACGGATCTTCGGCATTTCACATTCCTCAATCGCGACGGGATCGCCCACCGTAAAGCACGTTTCGGGCCGCATTCGCATGCGCGCCGGCGGTCTGCGCGCCGGTGGTGACGTCCAAATTTTTTCGGGATTTTCCAGGTGCCGTCAGAGCGCGGTTCTTGTCAAGCAAAACGCCCGCTGAGTTGTGTTTTCCGCCTCAGGGACGAAGCCGTTGACGCGCCTCGAAATTGGTGCGCGTAACTGCGTCATGCGGCACGGAGGTTGCAGCCTTAACGGCTGATGCGCGAGGCGCTCCGAGCAGGGTGAGCAGGGGTCATGAAGGTCGTACTATTCTGCGGCGGTCTGGGCACACGCATACGCGAGTATTCCGAAAGCGTGCCAAAACCGATGATCCCGATCGGGCACCAGCCGATCCTGTGGCACGTGATGAATTACTACAGCCAGTATGGGCACAAGGATTTCGTGCTCTGCCTCGGCTACAAGGCCAACACGGTTAAGGACTTCTTCCTTAATTATAAGACCCAGACCTACGGCGATTGCATCGTCCAGGGCTCGAAGATCGAGATGCTGGGACCGCGCGAAGAAGATTGGCGCGTGGCGATGATCGATACCGGCGTGTGGCGGAATATCGGCAGCCGGCTTTGGGCGGTGCGCGATCACGTCAAGAACGAAGAGATGTTCCTCGCCAACTACAGCGATGGTCTCTCCGACGTTAATCTCGACGACATGATCGCGAAGTTCAAGAAAAGCGACAAGGTGGCGTGCTTTCTCGCCGTGCACCCGCCGGTGACCTATCACATCGCCGATATCGCCGAGGACGGCAAAGTCAATCATTTCATGACCTCGGACCGGTCCGAGATCTGGATCAATGGCGGCTACTTCCTGTTGAAGCCGGCAATCTTCGACTACATGAATGACGGCGAAGAACTCGTGGTCGAGCCGTTCGAGCGGCTAATCAAAGAGAACAAGCTGATGGCCTACAAGCACGCCGGCTTCTGGCGCTCGATGGACACGCTGCGCGACCGTCAGGTGCTCGAAGACATGATGGAGAAGGGCGAGACGCCCTGGAAGGTCAACGGCAACGGCAAGAAGCCGAAGAAGTAGGATGCTGGCGCTCGACCTCGCACGGCCGGGCAAGGCGCTTCGCGTGCTGGCGCTCGGCGCCCATTCCGACGACATCGAGATCGGCGCCGGGGGGACGATCCTTTCCTGGCTCGCCTCGGGCGCTGAGGTGTCGATCGATTGGTGCGTGCTGAGCGCGCCGGGCGAACGGGCCGGCGAGGCGCGCGCGAGCGCGTCGGATTTCGTCAACGGCGCGGTGCGCGCCGATGTCCATCTCGGTGATTTCCGCGACGGCTATTTTCCCGCCGAACGTACGGCAGTGAAGGATTGGGTCGAGGGGCTCAAGCGGCTGGAGACGCCGGATGTCGTGCTTTGCCATCAGCGCGACGACGCGCACCAGGATCATCGGCTGGTCTCCGAACTGGCCTGGAACACGTTCCGCGATCACCTCATCCTCGAATACGAGATTCCGAAATGGGATGGCGATCTCGGCCGGCCAAACCTTTACGCGCCGCTCAGTGAAGCCGTCGTCGAAAAGAAGATCGCGCTGCTGCACAAGCATTTCGGCACCCAGCGCTCGAAGGCCTGGTTCGACGACGAGACCTTCCGCGGGCTCGCGCGTCTGCGCGGCGTCGAGTGCCGCGAGCGATATGCCGAAGCATTTTTCGCGCGCAAACTGCTCTTGAAATAGGACGACGACGATGGCCCACCGCGGCTTTGAAAAATCCAATGCGCTGCGCGCGAAGGGACAGCGGCTCATTCCCGGCGGCGCACACACCTACGCCAAGGGCGACGACCAGTATCCGCTGCTGGCGCCGGGGCATATCGTGCGCGGCAAGGGTTGCCGATCGTGGGACGCCGACGGCAACGCATACATCGAATACGGCATGGGCAATCGCGCCGTCACTCTGGGCCACGCCTATGAACCGGTGCTCGCAGCGGTGCGCGCCGAGTTGGAAAACGGGGTCAACTTCGTGCGTCCGGCTGCGATCGAGGTCGCGGCGGCCGAGAAATTCCTCTCGATGATTCCCAACGCCGAGATGGTGAAGTTCTCGAAGGATGGTTCCGACGCCACCTCGGGCGCGGTGAAGATCGCACGCGCTTACACCGGCCGCGACTACATCGCCATCTGCGGGGATCACCCGTTCTTTGCCGTCGACGACTGGTTCATCGGCTCGACTCCGATCAATGGCGGGGTGCCGAAGGCGATCAGCGACCTCACCGTCAAGTTCAAATACAACGACATCGAAAGCGTCAAGGCGCTGCTGAGGCAGCATCCGAAACAGATCGCCGGCTTCATCATGGAGCCGACGCGCGGCGTCGATCCGAAAGACAACTTCTTGCAAGAAGTGAAGCGGCTCGCGCACGAAGACGGCGCGCTGTTCATTCTGGACGAAATGATTTCCGGCTTCCGCGTCCATGCCTATGGCGCGCAGCACCTGTACAACGTCGATCCAGACCTTTCGACCTGGGGCAAGGCTATCGCCAATGGCTTCTCGGTGTCGGCGCTGGTTGGCAAGCGGGAGTTCATGCGGCTCGGCGATCTCGAACAATGGGACAAGCCGCGGGTGTTCCTGATGTCGACGACGCATGGCGGGGAGACCCACGGTCTTGCGGCCATGATCGCGACGATGGACGTCTACAGACAAGAGCCTGTGATCGAACACATGATCCGCGTCGGCAAACGTCTGATGACCGGCGTCGAACAGGCCGCGCGCAACCGCGGCGTGCATGAACATATCACTGTTTCGGGCATGCCCTCCAATGCGGTGTTCGGCACGACGGGCCCCGACAAGAAGCCGAGCCAAGCCTATCGCTGCGTGCTGCTCCAGGAATTGATCAAGCGCGGCGTGCTCGCGCCGTCGATCGTGGTTTCTTATTCTCACCAGGATTCAGACATCGACGAGACGATCGAGGCTTTCGACGGAGCAATGGAGGTCTATGCGCGCGCTTTGAGCGATGGCGCGGAAAAGTTCCTGGTTGGGCCGCCGTCGGAAATGGTCTACCGGTCATACAATAAGAGGTCCGAGGCGACGGCTGCGCAGTCGGTCTAAGCGCCGCTTGCCCCGGAAATCTGACGAACCGGAAGCGGGTTTGGTCGCCTTCCCTTAACTACGTTGCGGCAACGTGATCCGCCGAAATAGCTGCTCGCGCCTTCCCGGCGCGCGGCCTGCGCCCAAGCGGAGCCAAGTAATGAACCACCCACGCCGTCGGGTTAATCAATTCAAACCCCCATTTCCCGCCATGCGCGCATCTTGTTGCGATGCGGAGCAAATCCGCGAAACCCTCTCCCATGGTTTAACGGCCTCGCCACGGGATGGGGGGGCCTTTTGCGGGGAAATTCTCTTGCGCATCAATCCTTTTGTTTCGCTGTTCGCCGCGTCCTTGATCGCGCTTCTGCCGGTTCACGCCGCGGCTCAGACACAGCAGACCAATGAGGTCTCCAGCGATCGCCCGGTTTCGGTCCGTGATCGCGACCGCCCCGAATACGATCCGCTGGGCACCCGGCTCGGGTCGTTCAACCTGAGCGCATCGCTCGATCTTGCAATCACCAGCACCGACAATCTGTTCGCCGCCCCGGATGGCGCGCCGAGCGACGTCGATGACATAATCTACCGGATCGCACCCACGGCGCGACTGGAGTCGGATTGGTCGCGCCACATGGTGGCGATCGAAGGCGGCGCCACGTTCCGCAGCCATGAAGATTTTTCAAACGAAGACTCCGACGAGCATTATTTCCGCGGTCAGGGCCGTTTCGACATTGGCGACTCCACCGAGCTTCGCGGTTCGGCGCGCGTCGCACACCAAGTCACGCCCCGCACCGATCCGGATTCGCCCTTCATCGGCGATCCGGTTGAGTATGACCGTGTCGATACCGGAATCGGCGTGTCGCATCGCTTCGCGCGTTTCCGCGTCAGCGCCGACGCCGCACGCAGCGAATTCGACTATGACGGCGTGCAGACTTTCCGCGACAACGAAGAGACGGCCCTGCGCGGTCGGGTCGATGCCGAGATTTCGCCTCGCCTTGGCCTGATGCTGCAGGCCAGCACCGATGAGCGCGAGTATGACAACTCGCCGCAATTCGACTCCGAAGGCCAGGCTTACCTGGTCGGCGTCACCATCGATGGCGATCTGATGCGCGGTGAGGTTGCCGTCGGCCAGTTCGAACGCGAATACGCCGGCGTCGCTCAGAGCTTCGACGGCGTCGCGATATCGGGTCGCTTGGAATGGTACATTACCCCGCTCACGACGATCACGCTGGACGCTCGCCGCGACGCCGATGACCAGATCGGCGCCACGTCCGGCCAACCCTATATCACCCAGGAATACGGCGCGCGTGTCGATCATGAGCTGCGTCGCAACCTGATCCTCACCGGCGCCGTGCGCAAAGGCGACCGCGATTACGAGACCATCGCCCGCGAGGACGAATATGTCGAATGGGAGCTCGGCGCCGACTACATGCTCAACCGCAACGCGGTCGCGCGCTTCCGCTACGAGCACGACGAAGTTGATTCCCCCGCCTACCGCGACTACGAGGCCAATGCGTTCACAATTGGCCTGACGCTTCGCCACTAGGGCGGACGCGGGCCGCTGCGCTGGCGACGGTGAGGCCATGCCCGCGAGGGGAGTGAAGTCGAAGCGCCCGAAGGGGCCGTCCAAGACCAGCGCCGCGCGGCAACGCGCGGCGCGTGACGTTTCTCTGACCGGCGCTCTTGCTGAAGCGGCCTGGAGCGAGGCTGACGCTGCCTTGGCTCAGGCGCTGGCCGACCTCGATGAAGTCCAGTCGGCGGCGAGCGAAGGCGCACGGGCCGATGCCTTGGCGCGCCTGGCCCAGTCGCTTGCACGCGCCGGCCGAAAGCGCGGCCTGACCCGCATCGGCGAACTGGACGGCGAGACCTCTTTCGACCCGCTCCGGCATGAAATGAATGCAGCGGTCGCGAAAACGCCGAAGACCGTCATTATTCAGGCCCGAGGCGTAGCGCGGGGCCAGGATATCCTGCAGAAGCCGCGGGTGGCGCCGGCGGAGCGAAAGAAGCGCTCATGAGCGATTGGACGCTCTGCATCGATTTCGGCACTGCCTTTTCGAAGGCGGCGGTCGCGCCCGTGGACGCGTGGTCGCGGTTCGATCCTGCCCATGTGCGGCCGCTGATGCTCGGCGGGTACGAAGAAGGCAACGCCTTCCTGCTCGATAGCGCATTGTTTGTCGACAACGACCGCGTTCTCTTCGGGCGTGCGGCCATCGCACGGGCAAACGAACTCGGCGACAGCAAGCGGACGGCGCTGCGCTCTTTCAAGACCTTGCTGAGCGTCAGCGATCTCGACCGCGCGCTCAACACCAACGCGCCGGCGTCAATCGACCCTCACCGCGTATTTCAGATGCGCGACCTTATCGTGCTGTATCTCGCTTATCTCCTCGCGGCGGTCGAGCGCGCCGTGGCCAGCGATACAGTGCTGGCGCAGTCGCAGATTGCCAAGCGCCGCTACGCAGCGCCCGCTTGGCGCGGCGGCGACAGCGCCGGCATGCACGACGTCGTCGTGCGTCTGTTCGGTGAAGCTGACATGTTTCGCGAAGCGGCGGGCCGGCGCCTGTTGGCGGCGGAGGGTTTGTCGCTGCGCACGATCAGCGACGGTCTGCCCAGAGCCATGAAAGAGGCTCAGGCGCTGGAGATGGGTTTGATCTTCGAAGCGACTGCGGCGGCAGCGTACACTTCCGTGGGCCTAGAACACAGCGCTTCCCATACCATTGTCGTCGATATGGGAGCGGGCACCACCGATATCGCTGCACTGGCGCGGGTGGGGACACGCACGATCCAGCTTCCCGAGGCCTGTGTGACGCTCCGTCAGGCTGGCGACTTGATCGATCGGGTGATCGCCAACCAAGTGTTGGAGCAAGCGAAGTGGGCGCGCAAACAGGACCAGAAAGTGGAGTTGTGGACGGTGCTGATGCGCCAGATCGGCGACATCAAGGAGACCATTTTCGCCGACGGTCGCGCCACGTTGCGCAGCCAGGGCCGCAGCATCACGCTGTCCTTGCGCGACATCGAGCGTGATCCGGACCTCAAGGACTTCACCCGGGATCTGCGCGAAGCCTATGATCATGCGCTGGCGGTGGTGCGTGACGATGCACGCGCGCGCGGCAAGGCGGAAGTGCAGGCGATCGCAGTCGGCGGCGGCGCGCCGATCCCGTTCATCCAGGAATTGGTGCATCGCAAAGCGGCGGCGACGCGGCCGCGCGTCAGGCCGCGGCCAGCAACGCCGGACTGGGCCCGCGGCAACGTCTATGAGGGCAATCTCGCGCCGGTGTTTCCGCAGCTCGCCATCGCCATCGGCGGCGCTCTGGCGCCGGATTCCATGTTGGCGGCAAGCGGCGCGGTCAGCCGCCCCGCAAGCGGCCGAACCGATATTCGGGCGGGACGCGATTGACATAGACCCCCGTCTTCGCGCCGGGGCGGCGTTGCAGCATGCCCATGGTGCGCCGCACCGCATTGAGCGGCGTCCGGTCCCAACCCGCGACGAGCACCGTTTTTTCAGCGAGGCCGGCGATCACCGCGCCTTCGGCGCTCGCCAAGGCGGGCGGACAGTCCAGAACGATGAGATCGTAGTGCCGGCGCAAGCGCGTCAGCAGCGTCTTGAAACCAGGCATTGAACCCAGATGGCGCCACGCCCCGGCGCCGCGGGCTGCGGGAATGAAATGGACCCCGGTCTCGTCCTCTTCGCCGACGAAGTTGTGCCAGGCTTCCGGATCGGCGCAGGCGTCGAGCAAGCCTTCGTCGGGATCGAAGCCGAGCGCGCGCGTGAGTGACCGGCGCCGGAGATCGCAGTCGATGACGACGACGCTTTGGCCTTGTTGAGAAGCGCTGATCGCCGTGCAAAGCGCGGCGGTCGTGCTGCCTTCGTTGGGGACGGAAGAGGTGAAGGCGACGACTGCGTCCTTGCTGACCGTCGCCTGCAGATCGCGAAAGGCAGTCGCAAACGGCGATGCCGGCAACAGCGCCAGGCAACCGAGCGGATTGCGTTTGTCGGGCGGCAACTGGCGCAGCGTGCGGGGAGTAAGCTCCGGCGCGGCGCCGAGAATGGCGTAGCCCCGGTGTTTCCCGAAACTCGAAAGCGAAGTGATCGTGTTGCGGCTGATCTCTCGGGCGAGCGTGGCCGCCAGCGCGACGGCGCCTGCGAGCGGCAGCCAGAAAGCCGCGGAAGACAGAATTGGCGAGCCGCCGGTCAGGTCGATGGCGATGCCTGCTATGCTGACGACAACGGTGAGAAGCACAAACAGCAGCCACTGGCGGCGAACACCGCGCCGCAATCGCGCCAATGCCAGCGACTTCGATGGCTGTCGCCGAAGGCTGGCCGCGCCCAGGGTACCCGGCTGATGGCGCAACCGGTCGCCAGTCGCGGGTGTGGTCACGTGTACTTCTCCCCAGGCGTGGCGAAACGCGAATGCGGTACCGCCAGTTCCCCTGACAATCCACAGCCTATAACCCAACCGCGCCGGATTTCGACCTCGTATGTGAGTCCCGCGTGCATGTTGGCGGGGCTCTACTGCCCAGCCTTTTCCCGCTTTTGGCGCGCGTTGTGGCGGACGCGGACGCGGTGGCGAAAAATAACCAAGATGCGGCCAGCGAGCCGTTGCAGTTTCCAGCGGGAGGCTCTTAATCTCGCCGAATTCAGGTCGGGAAAAACCATGCTTATCCAAATTCCCAGCGGGTCGCCAGACCAGCCGGGACCGCAGAACGCGGAGCAATCCACAACCTTCGAAGCAGGGCTTCGCCGCGATCTCGCCAGCGCTCCGATCGTCTCCTACGATGCCCTGCTGGGAGGCGCCGCCAAGCGCGCGGCCGACCTGATGCTCGTGCTGATCTCATCGCCGATCTGGCTGCCGCTTCTGCTGTTGGCGGCCGGTTGGTCAAAGTTTCGCAATCAAGCGCCCGTCTTGCTCGCCGAAGAGCGCATCGGTTACGGCGGACGCGCTTTCAAGTGCTTCCGGCTCCGGGTGAGGACCCCGGCCGCGCCCGCTGAGGTCGATCAACATGAAGCGCCCCCCGCGAACGATTTGACCGCTGTCGCCGGTCAGCTGGAGACGCGGCGATCCAAGTGGCTTCGCGCTCTGGAAATTCTGCCGCGTCTTTTCAATGTGATTCGCGGCGACATGGCGCTCGTCGGCCCAGTCCCGCTGACACGCGAACAGCTCGAGCCGATGAAGTCGGCGCGCCGTTACTATCTCAGCGCTCGCCCTGGCGTCGTCGGCGTAAGCACTTTGATCGGGGTCGACGATCCCAGCCAATACAAGATCTACGCCATGTCGTGGGCGCTTTCGACCGATGCGCTGATCCTTTGGGATGCAGTGCGCTCGCTGCGCAACCGCGGCCAATTGTGGAAGCCCAGCTTCATCCGCGGAAAGCCTGGCCAGAGCACGAGCGGGGTCGTGGTGCGCCGCCGCAGCGCCGGCTGAGCTTATGAAACGCTGTAATAGGACTTGGATTCGTTGAAGTAGAGCGAGTCCGTGTAGGACTGCCAGCGCGGCAGCACGTAGTTCAGCGCAATGCCCAGGATGTTGCCGCCGGCCGCCTCGGTCTGCATCACCGCCGCGCGCATGGCGCCTATGGCGGTGCGCCCGGCGCGTGCGATCAGCACCGTCGTGTCGGCGCGGGCGACGACGATGCGCGTCTCCGCCACGGCCAGGATCGGCGCGCAGTCAAGGATCACGAGATCGTAGTGCGCCCGCAGTTCGTTGATCAAATTGCCCATCGCGTCGGAACCGAAGACGTCGCGCGGGGTGAAACCCGACGACGCGATAGGAAGCACGTGCGCGTCGGAGTTGGGATCGCGCACGATCGCCGAGCGCCACGGCGCCTCGCCGGCCAGAACTTGAAGGATGCCGACGTCAGTTTCGATGTCGATCACGTCATTGATCGATTGCTTGCGCAAGTCGCAGTCGACGACGCACACACGTTGCCCCGACATTGCCGCCACCCGCGCCAGGCACATCGAGATGGTGGTCTTGCCTTCGTCGGGCAGCGCCGAAGTGACGGCGACGACCTTCGACGACATGTCGAGCTTCGAATAGACGATCACGGTGCGCAGCACGCGCAGCGATTCCGTGAATGCCGACATTGGCCGCCCGACGAGATAGCCCGAAGGATGCCGTTCGGCCGGCGGCATCTGGCGCATCATGCGCTTGGAGATCGTCGGGATCGACGAGATCGCCGCCACGCCGACTTTGGCTTCGAGGTCGTCGGCGTTCTTCACCGATTGGTCGAACAGTTCGGCGATCAGCGCCGCGCCGAAGCCAAGCAGGAATGCGGCGGCCAGCATCATCAGCAGGGCGAAGCGCAACTGGGGCGACGACGGCTCGGACGGCAAGGTCGCCCGTGACAGCAGCTGCGCCGTCGGTGCGTTGAATTCCGATTGATCGGCCGAGTTTTGATAGCGCTGCAGAAAGGTCTCATAGAGTTCGCGCGCGGTCTGCGCCTCGCTCTCGAGTTGCTGCAAACGCTCGGACGCGGCCGCGCTCGTCGCCGGCGGCGCTTGCCGGGTCTGGGCGCGCGCTGCGGCCTGCAGCGCGTTCGCCCGCGCCCGCGTCCGCGTCACGTCCATTTCGAGGCCGGCCGAAATGCGGTCCACTTCGCGCGCAATCTGGCTGTCCAGATCGCGGCGCTCGGCTTGGATCGCCTGCACGGCCGGGTGCGTCGGCAAATACCGGTTTTCGAGATCCTGCTGACGGCGGCTGATATCGCTCTCGCGGTCGCGCAGCGCGTTCATGGCTGGCGAGCTGAAAGCCGACGTGATGGCGTCGATCGAGGCCCCCGATGAGCGCAAGTCCTGGAATTGCCGCAACCGCGCTTCGCTTACGGCCAGATCGCTCTGCGCGGCGCGGGCCTGACCCGACAGGTCTTCGACAGGTTGGATTTCAGCGGCTTCTTCGGGAGAGCCGAGCCCCGACTCGGCCCGGAACGCCTGCAGCGCGTCCTCTTTGGCGCGCGCGTCTTCGCGGAGTTCGGCCAGACGGCGGGAGAGCCAAGAATTCTCGCTGAGCGCTCCGTTGGCGCTCATGTTGACCTGACTGGCGATGTAGACATCGGCGTAAGTGTTTGCGAACAGCTGCGAACGCCGCGGATCGGATGTGCGGGCGCCGATCTCGATGAGCCCGGAGTTTTGCTGCGGATTGATGATGAGCGTGCGCGACAGGTCTTCGGCCAGGCCTGGCGTCTCATTGTCGCCGGCCTGCATGCCGAGGGCGGCGGCGAGTTCACCCATCAAGGCGGGGGATCGAAGCAGAGCGATCTCGGCTTCGAGCGCGGTCATTTGCCCTGGAGCGTTGGTCTGCTGCGTCTGCGGCGGGTTGACCATGAGCAGCGCTGTGGCGGTGTAGACGCGGGGCTGCGCCATGATGATCGTGAACGTAAGCGCGGCGGCGGCGAGAGCGGTGAGCGTGACCAGCCACATGCGGCGGCGCAGCATGTTGATTGCCGCCGTCAACCCCAGCATGTCGGCCAATCCGCGCGGGGCTTGCCGGCGCGTTGCCGATACCGGCGGCTCTTTGTCCATGACGTTCATATGGGCCACGCGCAGCCTGTTCTTGCCGCTGAAATTGTGCCGGGAAGCGCCATTACACTAGCATTGCTGCATGGTGAATGTCGTCACCCAGCTCTGCACATGCATGCTTTGCGCCGCGCCCGCGTGTCGAAAAGGGCGCGGTTAATGGCGCAACTTAGAACAGGCGCTCGCCGATGCGCACGGTGTCGCCGGGCAGCACCGGGGTGGCCACGGTGAGCGGGTAGGAATGCTCGATGTTCTCGTTGGCGTGACGGATGAAGACGCGCGCCCTGTTCGCGCGATAGGTGAATCCGCCTGCCGTCGCTACCGCGTTGAGGACGGTCAGGCTGGCCGAATAGGGGTAGGTGCCCGGCCGCTGCACCTCGCCCAGGATGAAGAACGGCCGGTAGTTCGTCACTTCGACGCTGACGCTTGGATTGCGGACATAGGTGGCGAGCGCCGTCTGCAGCGCGGTGGTGAATTCCGGAACCGTCAGTCCTCCGGCGCGGATGGCGCCTACCAGGGGATAAGAGATCGAGCCCTGCGCCCCAACTGTGAACGGCCCGGTCAATTCCGGTTCGTTGAACACCGTTACGCGGACCTGGTCGCCCGGACCGAGCCGATATTCGACCGGCTCGGTCATCGCGTCGGTCCCGGCCGGCATCGTGGAGCAGGCGCCGATCGCACTGGCGCCGGCGGTAAGCGTCAACGCCCGCAGGAACGCGCGGCGGCTGTGCCAGATTGGCGAAGTCATGGATGCAGGTCCTCGAGGCGTTCCTACGCTATCGCCTCCCGGAAGCAAGGCTAGGGCCACCTGAGGTCTCCGCGGCGCGGCATATTTTCGAGTGCCAAAGGCCGAAACGGTCCGGACTAGTTCGTTTTTCGCGCGTCCCGTGAGCCGGGAATGCACGTAATGAGCGTCTCGCGGGAACTCGATTGCGCAGGCGAATCGACGGTGATTTGCTCCGCCGCAGACTATGCTGCGGTTGTTCAATCGTTCTGCTTCCCCCGTCGCACGATTTTTGGACGGGCGCGTCGGCTTTGCGGTCGGCGATATTCATGGTCGCGCCGATCTTCTGGCCGACATGATCCAATTCTTGGAGGCCCGCTCGGTTTATGACACCCGTCTCGGCGGTCCCCCGATTGTCATCTTCCTGGGCGATTATGTCGATCGCGGCCACGACAGCGCCGGCGTGCTGGAGTTGCTGAGCGCGGGCCGCCCGCGGCATTGCGAATGCCGCTTCCTTCGCGGCAATCATGAACAATCGCTGATAGCGTTTCTGGACGACCCGTCTGCAAACCGCGGCTGGCTGCTCCAGGGCGGAGCCGAAACGCTTCTGTCCTATGGCGTGCGCCCGCCGGCTTTCAACAGCAGTCAGGGCGACTGGCTCCATGCTGCGCGTGAACTGCGGGATCGTATTCCCGCGCTGCACCATGCCTTTCTCAACAGCCTTGAGCGCTATGTGGAGTTCGGCGACTACGCTTTCGTTCACGCTGGCGTCGACCCGGCGCGGGCGCTCAAAGACCAAACCGACGAGGCGCTTTATTGGAGCCGCGAGGCGTTCATCGCCTCGAAGCGGGATTTCTCCCATCGCATCGTCCACGGCCATACCCCTGTGGATGAACCGTACGCAGATCGGCGCCGGATCGCGATCGACACCGGCGCCTATGCCTCGGGGATTTTGACCGCCGCGCGGTTTGAGGCCGCCGAGGTCACCTTCCACCACGTCAAGCGCGCGCGGGCCGCCCTTGAGCCCGTCCAGCTGCGCTCGTCCGTCGCCGCCGAGGTGGCCTGGTAGGCGCGGCGCGAGGTCCGCTTGTTCGCTCCTGCGGCGCGGTCTAAACCCCGCCCACCGAACAGGAGATCACGGCATGGCGCAGAGCGGCGCGCACGGAAACATGGACATCCAGGACCAGAAGTCGACGTTTCATGGGTTTCTCATGGCGACGGTCTGGATGTGCGGGTTGATCGCCCAAGCCGTGGGCTTGATGACGCTTGCATTTGCCATTGGTGCAGGATGGTGGGCCGGTTTCGTGGTCTTCGTGCTGGTCGGCGTAGCTGTCGGCATGGTCTTTCGGCTTTCCGGCGTCTACTGGGCCATTCAGGTCGCGCTTTGGATCTTGCTGGGGCTCGGCGGGCTGATCGTTCCGGCATTGTCCGGCGCGGCGGGTTGATCGTTGAAGATCGCCGTCCTCAAAGAGAGCGCGCCTGGGGAAACCCGGGTGGCGGCGACGCCGGAGACGGTCAAGAAGATCGTCGGCCTCGGCCACGCGGTGAGCATTGAATCGGGCGCAGGCGCGCGCGCCAGTTTTCCGGACGAGCAATTCAAGGCCGCCGGCGCCGAGATCAGCGCAGACGGCGGCCTTGCGGGCGCCGATTTGGTCGCGAAAGTGCGTCGGCCGAGCCCGGGGGAAATCGCCAAGATCAAGGCCGGCGCCGGCTTCGTCGCACTGCTCGAGCCTTATGGCGACAAGAGCGCCATCGACGCGCTCGCCAAAGCCAAGATCGACGCGCTGGCGATGGAGTTCATTCCGCGTATCAGCCGCGCCCAGTCGATGGACGCGCTGAGTTCGCAGGCGAACCTCGCCGGCTATCGCGCTGTGATCGAAGCCGCCGCGCTCTATGGACGCGCGTTTCCAATGATGATGACGGCGGCGGGCACGGTGGCGGCGGCCAAGGTGTTCATCATGGGCGTCGGCGTGGCCGGTTTGCAGGCGATCGCCACCGCTCGCCGGCTCGGCGCGGTGGTGAGCGCGACCGATGTCCGTCCGGCGACCAAGGAGCAGGTGGCTTCACTGGGGGCTAAATTCGTTGCGGTCGAGGATGAAGAATTCAAGCAGGCTGAAACCGCCGCCGGCTACGCCAAGGCGATGAGCGCTGAGTATCAGGCCAAGCAGGCCGCGCTCGTCAGCGAGCACATCGCCAAGCAGGATATTGTCATCACCACGGCCCTGATTCCGGGTCGCGCCGCCCCTGTGCTCGTGACCGAAGCGCAGGCAAAATCTATGCGTCCGGGCTCGGTGATTATCGATCTCGCCGTCGCGCAAGGCGGCAATTGTCCGCTTTCGAAACCCGACGAGTTGGTGGAGACCGGCGGCGTGAAGATCATGGGTTTCACCAACTTGCCCGCGCGCCTGGCCTCCGACGCTTCTTCGCTCTACGCCAAGAACTTGCTCGCACTGCTGCCGCTGCTGACCGACAAGCAAAGCAAGGCGTTCGCGCCGGCCTGGGATGACGAGATCATCAAAGGCGCCATGCTCAGCAGGGGCGGCGCGCTGATCCATCCGCACTACGCGGCTCAAGAAACCAGAGCCGGCGCAGCATGAACGACTTCGAGTTCGCCAAGCGCTATTACGAGGCCTGGAATAAGCGCGATCTCGATGCGATCCTGACGCTCTATGCCGACGACATAGAGTTCTCGTCGCCATATATAGCCGCGCTGGGCTTTTCCTCGGATGGCGTCATTCACGGCAAGGATTTGCTCAGGCTTTATTTCGAGAAGGCGTTGGAGCGCGCGCCTCAGCTTACTTTCACGCCGGAAGATATCCTGGTTGGCGCCCGCGGCCATACCTTGATTTACCGCAATCATCGCGGCGAGCGCGCTGCTGAAACTCATGAATTGGATGGCGTCGGCCTCGTCATCCGCGCGGACGCCACCTACAGTACCAACTGAACGGTACGAGGAGGCGCCCATGGCCGGTTCTGCACGTTATGTGTTTGTCGTAGCGCTAGGCGCGCTCGCGCTCGTCAACGCATCAGCGCAAGCGCAATCGCCAGCCGCGAGCCTGGCGCAGGATTTGAGCAATTGCGCCGGCGCGGTTGCCGCGCACGCCAATCTCGATGTGCTGAACTATCCTCGCGGGGCCTCCGGCGAGTGGTCGCCCGTGCTCGGCGTCATCCTCGAGGCGCTCAACCGGGAAGAGGGCGTGGAAGGGATGACTGGTCGTTATGCCGCGAGCGCCGCCAAAGGCTTTTGGCAAGAGCAGCCCGCCGCCGAGCGCGCCGCAGCAGCGAACGAGTGCCGCACGCGTTTTGCACGCTAACGGAAACGCGCGAAGAGTGCGTTGAGCTTGGCGTGGGCGTCCTCGAGACTGTGTCCGGCCATTTGCGGCTTTATCGACAACTCGGGCGCGGCGTCGTCGCTCAGCCGCACCAGAATGTGGTTCAGGATGTAAGTGTAGCGGCCGTGCTTGCGGGTGCGTTCGATTTCCAGCGAGCGGACGTCACGCCATTGCACGATGCGCGTTGGACGGAGCGGCGCCCGCACTTCGATACCGCGACGGTCTGCGCGTAGAATCGGCTGGCGATCGATCAGGAGTTTGGCAAGCGCCATGACACTAGCCAGCATGGCGAGCGTCAACCCGCCCAGAATCAATGTTGCGAATGCGCCAAGAAAAAACAGGTAGGCGGGCCATGTGTCTTCCGGGGCCCCGGCAATTTCTTGGGCCGCAAGCCAAGCACAGAGCAGGAGGAATGGCAGCGCAACAAACAGGTGGAACGCGAGCCAGCCGAGCACCCAAGCAAGGGCCGGCCGCCACTCGATCGTATCGTCGGCGCCGAAGCCCCTCACGCCACCCTTCCGGAATCGACTATCGGTTGACCTGACGCAATTTCCGCTTCTTTAGTCCCGGCACACTCGAGTCCAGGGGAGCCTATGGAAGCGGTAGATCCTTTCGTCTTCTATCTCGCCATCTTCGTCTTGGCCATCTTCGTTGGCTATTACGTGGTCTGGTCGGTGACGCCGGCGCTGCATACGCCGCTGATGGCTGTCACCAACGCCATCTCGTCTGTCATCATCGTCGGCGCTCTCATCGCCGCTGCAGCAAGCGGCGTCGCCGAAGGCGGCTGGATCGCCAAGGGTGCGGGCGGCCTCGCCGCGGGACTCGCCGCAGTCAACATCTTCGGCGGCTTCCTCGTCACCCAACGCATGCTGGCGATGTATAAGAAGAAAGAGAAGAAGTGACGTGACGCCGGCTGACTGGCGCGCCCTCATCGAAGCCTATCTCGACGGCCGGCTTTCGGCCGAAGCCTTCATGCGCCGCTTTGTCGATGGCTGGCGCACGTCGGGCGCGGCAGTGCCGAGTGCGATTGCAGCGATGCAGGCGACAGTCGAAGCTTTCGAAGCCGCCGTGCTAGAGGCGGGCGAGGAAGGCGTTGTCAACGACGATGAACTTCGTCAGGCGGCCCAGCGTGCGCTGGCCAATCTCGGCGAAGAGCCGCCCGTCGCGCCGCATACGTTCGACCGCACGCGCGCGCGCGAAGAGATGCGCCGCTTTCAGATCCAGCTGCGCGGATGCGCTGGGGCGGGGTGCGTGATCGGTTTGATCTGGGTCGCGCTCTGCATTCTCCAGATCAATTTCGTGATCGAATGGATTCACGCGAATCTGATCGACAACGTCTGGCTTTCGGCGGTGATCGGCTTCTTCCTTGCTTGGGTGCCGATCGTCGGCAATATCCTGGCCTTCCTCGGCGCCACGGCCGCGGGCTGGCCGGCTTGGCTAGCCGCTGTCGTATTCTTTGCCGCGCCCGCAGTGACTGTACTTTCGGGTTGGTCGCGCTATCGCCGTTTTGGACCACCTAGGGGCTGACATGAACGCTGATTTCGCAGCATTGCTTTATCTCGTATCCGGGGTCCTCTTCATCCTGGCGCTGCGCGGCTTGTCGAGTCCCGAAACCAGCCGGCAGGGCAATACGTTCGGCATGGTCGGCATGGCTATCGCCATCGCCACCACGCTCTCGCTCGTCAGCCCGGATGCGACTACCTGGGCGATCATCTTGGCTGCGATCGCTGTCGGCGGCGGCGTTGGCGCCTTCGTCGCCCGCTCGATCAAGATGACGGCAATGCCGCAGCTGGTCGCTGCGTTTCATTCGCTTGTCGGTCTCGCGGCGGTCGCGGTGGCGGCGGCTGCATTCCATGCCCCGGAAAGCTTCCACATCGCCGCCGCCGATGGCGCTATCAAGATGCAGTCGCTGATCGAATTGTCGCTCGGCGCCGCCATCGGCGCGGTCACCTTCACTGGTTCCGTGATCGCCTTCGCCAAGCTCAATGGCAATATGAGCGGCGCCCCGATCATTCTGCCGGCGCGGCATCTGATCAATATCGCCATCGCCGTGGCGATCGTCGCGCTCATCGCCATGATGATTCAGTCCGGCGGAGCGGTCGAATGGCATTTCTGGGCTGTGGCGGCGCTCTCGTTGCTGATCGGCATCCTTCTCATCATCCCGATCGGCGGGGCCGACATGCCCGTTGTCGTCTCGATGCTGAACTCCTATTCCGGCTGGGCCGCCGCTGCGCTCGGCTTCACGCTCGAGAACGTCGCGCTGATCATCACCGGGGCCCTGGTCGGCTCTTCCGGCGCTATCCTCAGCTACATCATGTGCAAGGGCATGAACCGCAGCTTCATCAGCGTCATTCTCGGCGGCTTTGGCGTCGCGGAAGGGACGGGGCCCGCGGGCGCAGTGGAAACACGCCCGGTGAAGCAGGGCAGCGCCGACGACGCCGCCTTCATCATGAAGAACGCCGGCAAGGTGATCATCGTGCCGGGTTACGGCATGGCCGTCGCGCAGGCCCAGCACAGCGTGCGGGAAATGGCCGACATGCTGAAGAAAGAAGGCGTCGAGGTGAAATACGCCATCCACCCGGTCGCAGGACGCATGCCCGGCCACATGAACGTGCTCCTGGCTGAAGCCAGCGTGCCATATGACGAAGTGTTCGAACTCGAAGACATCAACAACGAGTTCAGCCAGGCCGATGTGGCCTACGTCATCGGCGCCAACGACGTCACTAATCCCGTCGCCAAAACCGATCCGCAATCGCCGATCTACGGCATGCCGATCCTGGACGTGGAGAAGGCCAAGACCGTGCTTTTCGTGAAGCGCGGCATGGGCTCCGGCTATGCCGGGGTCGAAAACGAACTCTTCTTTCGCGACAACACCATGATGCTGTTCGGCGACGCCAAGAAAATGACCGATGAAATCGTGAAGGGGCTGTGACCGGTGCTTACGGCTACGCTTTTTCAAGTGTCAGTTATTCGCCTTGAGCCGCCTCACCATTCCGCGTGGCAGAGCCCTCGGCGGAAACGGCGGTCGGCCCGCTGGAATTTCACTTTGCTGAAACCGATCTGCCGGAGCAGCGCCTTCATGCAGGCCGGGTTCGGCGCCCAGTAATTGGTCGGATCGTTGTCGAGCGAGCCGTTCGGGTAGAAGCGCATCAGCGGCTTCGACGTGAGCTGGCCCGGAATGCCGCAGAGCCGGCTTTCGAACACCAGCACTTCGCGCGCCAGTTTCGCCACTTGCTCCAGAAGCGGCGTCGGATGCAGGATATGGTAGAAGACGCCTGCGAACAGCACGATGTCGAACTGACCCAGCCGTTCGACCGTCAATTCCTCCACCGGCGCTTCCACCAGTTCGACGCTCGGCGCCAAAATGGCGCGCGCCAGCTCGAACGCGCGCTTGTCGCCGAGGCCGTGGTTCCAGACGAACCAATCGCTCGCCACCACGCGCGCCGCCCCCAGCTGCGTCGCTGCGATCGAGTAGGCGCCGTCCCAGCAGCCGATATCGAGCACGCTCTTGCCCGCCAGCGGCCGGTCGAAGAACAACCGCTTCATCCGCTCGATCTTCGGCTTTTTTACCCAGCCCGGACTCATCAGCCCGTCGCCGAAATCGATCTGGTGAAACCAGCGCAGTTCGTTGATGCGGGCGGCGAGATCGGGCGGGTGCGGCATGCGCGCCTGCTTGTACGGGCAAGGCCGGGGCCTGAAAAGCGTCGCCAGCCGGCAGCGGCCGCGTTAGCTTGCCGGCGCACCAGACGGGGGCGGGCGATGGCGGAAGCGAAAACCCAACGCACGAAAGCATCCGTCGCCGCTTTCATTGCTGCGGTGGAAAACGATCAGCGCCGCGCCGATGCAAAGATCGTCGATGCGATGCTGCGGGAGATCACCGGCGAGAAACCGGCCATGTGGGGCCCGTCCATCGTCGGCTACGGCGAGTACGAGAGCCCAACCGGCAAGTGGCCGCGCGCCGGATTCAGTCCGCGCAAAGCCAATCTCGTCGTCTATCTCGCGCCGGAGTCCAAGGATGGCGTCCTGCTCGAGAAGCTCGGCAAGCACAAGACGAGCGTGAGCTGCCTCTACATCAACAAGCTGGCTGACGTGAACCTGCAGGTGCTTCGCAAGCTGATCGTTCGTTCTTGGAAGCACATGGAAGCAAAATACAAATAGCGCGCAGCGCCGGCGCGGGCGCCTGCGGCCAAAGAAAAGGGGAGCGGCGAACCGCTCCCCTCGCTGGTTTCGCGCTATCGTGCGCTTACCAGATCGTGACGCGGTCCGCCGGCGCCAGATAAAGCGCCTCGCCCGGCTGCACGTTGAACGCTGCATACCAAGCGTCCATGTTTCGCACCGTACCGTTGCAGCGATAGACTGACGGGGAGTGGGGGTCGCTCAGCACCTGCGTGCGCAGAGCCGCATCGCGGATGAGCGCGCGCCACGCCTGCGCCCAACCCAGGAAGAAGCGCTGGTCGCCGGAGAGGCCATCGAGCACGGCCGCCTCGCTGCCCCCGCGCGAGATAGTGTAGGCGTGATAGGCGACTTGCAGTCCGCCATTGTCGCCGATGTTCTCGCCGAGCGTCAGCCGGCCGTTGACGTTGATGCCTTCAAGCGGTTCGAAGGCGTCGTACTGCGCCACCAGGCGATCGGTCACCTGCGTGAAGGCGGCGACGTCATTGGCGTTCCACCAATCGCGTAGCACGCCCTGGGCATCCGACTTCGCGCCCTGGTCGTCGAAACCGTGGCCCATTTCGTGGCCAATGACCCCGCCGATGGCGCCGTAATTGACGGCTGGATCGGCGTTGGGGTCGAAGAAGGGCGGTTGCAGGATCGCCGCCGGGAACACGATCTCGTTGAACGTCGGATTGTAATAGGCGTTCACCGTCTGCGGCGTCATGAACCATTCGTCCTTGTCGGTCGGACGGGAGAGACGCGCGAGATCGAAATTCCAGTCGAAAATCTGTTGGCGCTTGTTGTTGCCGTAGGCGTCGCCGGCGCGGACTTCGAGCGCGGAATAATCCTTCCAGCGATCCGGATAGCCGATCTTCGGGCGGAAGGTGGCGAGCTTTTCGCGCGCGACAACCTTGGTCTCGGCCGACATCCACGCGAGTTGGTCGATGCGCTGGCCGTAGGCCGTGCGCAGGTTCTCCACCAGGGTTTGCATCTGCTGCTTGGCCGCCGGTGGGAAATGCCGCTGCACGTAGATCTGCCCGATAGCTTCGCCCATCGCGCCATTGACCGCCTGCACCGCGCGCTTCCAGCGCTCACGCTGCTGCGGTTGGCCGTTGAGCGTGGTGCCGAAGAACGCGAACACTTCCGCGTCGATGTTCGACGGCAGCACCGGCGCGTTATTTCGGATCAGATGATAGGTGAGATACGAACGCCAGGTCGGAACCGGCGTCTGCATGAACAGCGTCGCCAGCGGGCCAATGGCGCTGAGTTCGGCGATCACCACTTCCTGCACATCGCCGAAACCGGCGGCGTCGAAGGCCGCGTCCCATGGGAAGTTTGGCGCCAGCGCTCTCACCTCCGCGCGCGTCTTCAGGTTGTAGGTGCGCGAACGGTCGCGGCGTTCGGCGATCGGCCAATGACGTTCGGCGATCTGGGTTTCCAGCGCGACTATCGCGCGCGCCTGCGCTGCGGCGTTGCGCTGGCCGGCGAGGCCGAGCAAGCGGCCGATATGAGCTTCGTATTCGCGGCGGATGTTCGGGAATTCTCCGTCGCTGCGGCGATAATACTCACGCTCCGGCAGGCCCAGGCCCGCGTGCGTCATGTTGACGACGTAGCGGTTGGGATTGCGCTCGTCCAAGCCGACGAATGCAGCGATGGGCGAATTCACGGCCACGCCCGGTGAGGAGATCAGGCGGATGGTCCGTTCATGGTTACGCAAGGCCGCGATCTGATCGAGTTCGGGCTGGATCGGCGCGAGGCCGGCAGCGTCGATCGCCTGGGTGTTCAGGAACGAATTGTAGTAATCGGCGATCTTCTGCTGATTGCTGCCGGCGCCGCCGCCGGCGAGCGCCACTTCTTCGATGATCACGCGCGCGTCCTGGTCGGCCTTTTCGCGCAGAATGTCGAACGTGCCCCAGCGCGTGCGGTCGGCCGGGATTTGCGTGTTCGCGGCCCAGGTGCCGTTGGCGTAGCGGAAGAAATCATCGCCCGGCTTTACGTTGAGATCGCGTGCGCTGAGGTCGACTCCCCAGGCGCCGATCGCTGCGGGTTCGCGCGGCGCTTCCGCAGCTTGCTCGGTTGACGTCGCGCCCGTGGCGCAACCGGCCAAAAGAGCGATCGACGACGCGCCCATGGCGCGGCGGGTCAACAACATCATCTACTTCCCTCCGAATTCTTGTCCGTTATTCCGCCGCGGCCAGTTTGCGGCGGCCCCCATACAGGCGGGCGTAGAAGCCGAAGAAGCCTCCCACCACGCGCTTGATGTCGATGCCGATCATGTAGAATGCGGGCGTGAGGATCAAGGTCGCCGGCATGCAGATCAGCACGCCGAAGGCCAGACTGATCACCATCGGCTTCAGGAACTGCACGATCGCCGCGTTTTCCAGGATCATCGGCGAGGTGCCGACGAATTCCGTGACCGAGGTCAGGAAGATCTGGCGGAAGCGAGAGATCGAGGCCTCGGTGATGCCGACTTCCGCCTTCACCCGCATGATTTGAAAGCCCATGGCTTCGAGTTCTTCCGCGCTTTCGCGGTACTCGATGCCGTCGCGCATTTTCGCCGAACTCTTCAGCTCGATCGGGCCGCGTTTGAAACCGGACTGCGCGCCCTCGATGATCATCTCCTCATGCGGCTCGAGATCCGGCGCGATGCCGACATATTCGACAACTTGTCCGTTGGGCAGGGCGATGTCGTGGGGCTCCCACTGGCTGTCTTCCGCAAGCGGCGTCCCGGTCCCTTTTACCCGCAGCGCGAAGAAGCCGCGGATCTGGTTGCAGCGATCGACGAGCACGACGTTGTCGTTCACGACGACGCCGATGGCGGCGATCATGCCGAGCCATGAGAACAGCGCGAAACTGATGCCGAAGGCGAGGTGGCCAAGCAAGGCGCCTACGATCGCGAACGGAATGACGCAGAGGATCATTGCCGGCTGCGCGTAGGAGCGGAACGTCACTGCGAGCAGGAAGTAGATGCCGCAGAACGCCAGGCTCATCAGCATCATGAACTCGTTCATGAACTCCTGTTGGCCCTCGGCTTCGCCGATGGCGCGGCGCGACACCGAGCTGAACCGCGCCTCGAAGCCGGGCCAGAAATCGCGGTCGAGCGTGCGCATTATTTCGCCGCGCGCTTCGGCGTTGACGAGATCGGCGGTGACCAGGATCGAGCTTTGGCGTTGCCGGCGGTCGAGGCCCGTGACGCCTGGCGCGAACTCCCAGGTCGCCACGCTGGCCAGCGGCACTTCGCGCCCGTCGCTGGTGCGCACACGGAAGGAGCCGAGGCTTTCGAGCGTGCGACGGTCGTCGCGCGGATAGCGGATGTAGACGCGGACATCGTCGCCGCCGCGCGGCAGGCGCTGCGCTTCCTCGCCGAAATACGCCTGGCGCACTTGGCGGGTAATATCCATCAGCGTGATGCCGAGTTGCTCAGCCCCGGGCAGCAATTGGAAGCGGAGTTCTTCGTTGGCCGCATCCTGGCTGTCGCGAACGCTGGTGACGCCCTCAAACTGCAGCAGGCGCGCCTTCAGTTCCTCGACGGCAACCTCGAGATCTTCCTTGTTGTCGCTGATCAGCGCCATGTCGATCGACGGCGAGCCCGAGCCCGACAGCGAGAAGCTGATCTGATCGGCGTCCGGCACTTCGCCGAGCAACTGCTCCAGCCGTTCGGTGATCTGGCGCGAACGCATCTCGGGACGCGTCTCGGGCGGAGTCAGGCCCACATAGGCCTGGATCGTGTTTTCGTCGATGAACTGGCTCCAAGAGCGCACGACGCCGCGGGACTGCTGTCCGGTCAGCGGATCCTCGTAGGCGTGCTCGGTGGTTTCCTCCTCGAGCGCGCGGCGGGCGGCGTCGAGTTGCGCGCTGACCTGCTCCATGCGCGAGAATGGAGTCGTTTGCGGCAGCGTGATGTTGGCCACCATGAAGTCGCCCTCGACCTCCGGCATGAACGTCTGCTTGACCCGTCCGCTGATCATCAGGCCGACGGCAAGAACCATGATCACCAGGAACACCGCCCAGGTCAGGTAGCGCAGCTTCACCGCCTGGCGGACGAGCGGAGCGTGCAGGTTGTTCGCCACCCAAAGCACCGAATGCGCGCACTTCTGCTGCAGCCGCATCAGCTGATCCAGGATGCCCGAGCCCTTCGGATCGGGTTTGGTCACGTGCGCCAAGTGCGCCGGCAGAATGATCAGGCTTTCGATCAGCGAGAAGACCAGCGTCGAAATCACCACCAGCGAGATCGCGCTGGTGAATTGCCGCACTTCGCCCGAAAACAGCATCATCGGGCTGAACGCGATCATGGTCACGAACACCGAGGCGACCAGCGGTTTCAGCACCATTTGCGTAGCGAGGATGGCTGCGTCGGCGCCGTGATGTCCACGCTCGGCGCGTTCGTACACCGCCTCGCCGACGATGATGGCGTCGTCGACCATGATGCCCAGCACGAGCAGGAAGCCGAACACGCTCATGAAATTGAGCGAAACGCCGACATACGGGAGGATGAAGAATGAGCCGGCGAACGCCGTCATGACGCCCAGCGTCGACCAGAACGCCACCTTCGGGTGCAGCGTCAGCAGCAGCAGCACGAAGATCAGGAAGAAACCCTGCGCCGCGTTCTGGAACAGCAGCCCCAGCAATTCGTTGTAGCCCTCCGATTCATCGTTCACCATCGTCAGCTGCAAGCCAGCCGGCAACGTCGTACGAAACTCGGTAAGCAATTCGTCGAGCGCCTTTTCTGTGTCCCAGATATTGAACTGGTCAGCGGTTTGAAGCGCGACCAGCATCGCCGGTTCGCCGTTCATGCGGGAGTACAGGTTCGTATCGACAAACCCGTCGACGACCGTGGCCACGTCGCCGACGCGCACGATGCCGCCATCCGGCGTTTGGCGAATGATGATGTTCTCGAAGTCGAGTTCGGTGTCGGCGAGGTTGCGGGCCTGCAGCTGAAAATTGCCGTCAGCCGTGCGCACAGCGCCGGCGCCGGCGTTGACGGAACTCGAGCGCACTGCGCGAGCGACGTCGTCGAAGGTGAGGCCGAACGCCTGCAGCGAGGCTTCCGAAACTTCGATCGAGACTTCCGGCGGGCGCGCGCCCCAGACGTCGGTGTTGGCCCCGCCCGGCAGCAGCGAAACCTGGTCGCGCAGCCGCTGCGCCGTGTCGCGCAGCGTGCGTTCGTCGACATTGCCATGCAGGCCGATGATGAATGACGGATTGCGGCCGACTTGCCGCGTCACCCGGATCGGATCCATGCCGTTGGGCAGACCGGAGATGGATTCCACCCGCGAGCGCACTTCCTGCGTCATCGCGTCGATATCTGCGCCTGACTCGGATTGAATGCTGACCCAGCCGGAGCCTTCGCCCGAGCGCGAGCGCACCCAGTCGACGCCGTCGAGGCCGGCCGTCGCTTCTTCGATGCGGACAACGACCTGGCTCTCCATGTCTTCCGGGCTCGCGCCCGGCCAGGAGGCCTGCACGAAGACGCTGTTGTCGCGCCCCGGCGGCCAGAATTCCTTCTCCATCTTGTTGAAGGAGAAGACGCCCGCGATCACTGCGAACAGCATCAGCAGGTTTCCGGCGACGGGGTTGCGCCCCCACCAGGCAACGAGGCCCTTCAGCATTCCGTTTCTCCTTTCCTCCCCCGCTCAGAGGGGAGGCAGCGAGCTTGCGCGAGCCGAAGGGCGAAGTGGGCCGCCCCCTCAGTCACGTTTCGCGTGACCGCTTCCCCGCTCGCGGGGAAGCAAACGCGCGCTGCTTATTCACGAATGTCCAGTTCTTGTGGCTGCGCCGCCGGCGCAGCCGTCGTGGTTTCGCCGGCGCGGTCGATCGGGGTGACTTCCATGCCTTGGCGCGGCGAGGTCAACACCGAGACGACGACTCGCTCGCCATCGGCGACGCCTTCCCGGAACAGCACTTCGTCGGCGGTGGTTTGCGCCGGGCGCACCTGACGCACGTCGATCCGGTTTTCCGGCGTTACGACATAGACGAACTCGTTGCGCTTGAGCGCGCTGCGCGGGGCAGCCACCAGTGTTTCACTGTTGGCGCCTTCGAGACGCACTGTCACGAACATGCCCGGCGCCAGCGGCGCGCTGTGGCGCGCGCCGAACGGATCGCGCACCTCGACGACGCCATAGACCAGGCGCGTGCGTGCATCGACGGAGGCTTCGGTGCGGACGAGGCGTCCCTCCCAGGCCTGAATGCGTCCGCCCGTGACGCTGCTGACATGCGCCGCCGGACCTGCATCTGCGGCGCTCGAAGTGAAGCCCACGGGCAGGCGCATCGACGCCAGATCCGCGTCGGTCAACGGCACACGGATTTCCATTGCGTCGGTTGCGAACATCACCGCCACCGCCGAACCAGGGCCGACATAATCGCCGACATTGGCGCGCCGCTCACGCACGCGGCCGGTGAAGGGCGCGCGGATCGAGGCGCGGTTGAGATCGAGTTCGGCCGACCGCAGTGCGGCTTCCGACGCGGCGAGCTGCGCGCGCGCCTGCGCCAATTGCGGCTCGCGCACCGCAAGCGGAGGCGCTTCGCCGCGTCCCAGCGCTTGCCAATCCTGGCGCGCCAGTTCCCCTTCGGCTTCTTCGCGCACCAGCGCTTCTTGCGACTGCGCCACCTGCGCGCGAGCGCGGACCACGGCCAGCTGATAGTCGGCTGCATCGATGCGGGCCATCACTTCGCCCTCGGTGAACGAGCCGCCTTCGGCGAATTTCGGACTGGCCCAGACGATGCGACCGGCGACCTGGGCCGCCAGTGTCGCTTCCACACGCGGCCGCGCCTCGCCTTGCACACTGGCCGAGATCGTCGTCGGCCGTGCGTGCGCGACGGCAAACTGCACCGCCGGCGCGTGCGGCGCCTCGCCCTTTTCCTTGGCCTTGGGCCCGGTCGCAATCATGAGCGCAAGCGCTGCGCCGCCGCCGACGATGACCACTAGCGGAGCTGCGAAGATCGCGAACTGCTTCAGTCGCCCGAGAAAACCCTTTGGACGGGCGTCTTCCTCGTCTGCGGTTTGTGTAACCATGTTGAGGTCCATCTTATTCATGGCGTGACTTCCCGGTCTGCGTCTATCCCGCCCGTGCGGGCCCCGCCGCCAAGGGCGACATGGTAGGTGATGCGATTGGAGACGCGCGCGGCGCGCGCGGTGATGAGGCCGCGTTCGGCGTCGATGCGGCGGGTGTAGGCGTCGATCAGTTCGAACAGCGTAGCCACGCCGCGCGCGTACTCGCGCTCCGCCAAGGCTTGCGCCTCCCGCGCTTCGTCGGCGGCGATGGCGAACTGCGTCTCGCGCACCTCGAGCGATTGGTCGGCGCTGATCGCGGCCTCGACTTCCCGCCAGGCGGCGATCGAGGTGCGGACGTATTCCGAGGCCGCCGCGCGCCGGTCGGCGACGGAGGCGCGCGATTCCGACAATAGCGCCCCGCCGTTGAAGATCGGCATGGTCAAACCCGCCACCAGGTTCGACACCATGTTCACGCTGTCATCGATGTCAGTGATGCCTTGCCCACTATTTCCGGCGGTGCCAGTCAGCGTCAGCCGCGGCAGCATCGCGGCGCGCGCCTCATGCACGCGAAAGCCTGCCGCGCGCATGCGGCTCTCGGCGGCGAGCACATCGGGGCGGCGCTCCAGCAAATCTGCAGGCGCACCCGCGGCGGCAAGCTCGCCCAATTGCGGCAGTTCGCCGTCGGCGCGCAGCGTCCCGTCGGGATACCGGCCCATGATCTCCTGCAGCCGGCGCGAGGCGATCAGCAGCTGGTCCTGCGCTTGCGCCTCGAAGGCTCGCGCCGAAGCGACTTGGCTGCGCGCCGTGCGCAGCGCCAGCGATGTGGCGATGCCAGCGTCGTAGCGGCGCTGAGTGAGGTCGAGCGCGCGTTCTCGCGTCTGCAAGTCTTCTTGCGCCAGCGCCAGCAATTGCTGTGCTTCGATGACGTCGACCCAGGCCCGTGCCGATTGACCGGCTACCGAAAGGCGCGCGTCGTCTAGATCTTCTTCTGCGGCGTCGGCGCTCAAATCCGCCGCCATAGCGCGCGAGGTGAGACGCCCCCAAAGGTCGATCTCCCAACTCGCGATAACGCTCGAAGTCATGATTTCCGAGCGGATGCGTTCATCGCCGCCCGTGGGGACTTCCTCGCGCACGCCGTCGACGCCGACGCTCAAACTCGGCAGCAGATTGCCGCCGAAGGCGCCGCGCGCCCGCCATGTCGCTGCGCGCGAGCGCGCTTCGACGATCTGAAGCTCAGGGCTGCCGGCGAGCGCTTCGCGCGCCAGCAACGACATCTCCGGCGAATTCATATCGTCGAGCCAGGTTGCCGCAGGGGAAGCCGCGAGCTCAGCCGCCCGCTCGGCGCCGATCGCATCGGCGGCCACATAGCTGTCCGGCTCAGGCGGCAAATTGCGTCCCGCGCACGATCCGGCGAGGGCCATCAACCCCACGCCGACCAAGAGACGCACCCCGTTATTCATATTCCCTCGCAGCACTGCCTCTAGCTGTCGTCTTCTCGAAAGTCAACAAATCTGTATTGAATTTCGATAAAACGATCTTTCTGAACAGCGAGGCCACACCTCTCCCGTCACCGGTTGGATGCCGGCATTTGCTTTTTTGGATGCGCCAGCATCCGCGCCACGATGAATCGCCCGTTTCCAGCGGCAGATAGCGGCGCATTCCATATGACGCGCGGGCCCGCCGCGCTCCGACACGGCTGGCTTGCGCGATCATGCGCGCCGGACCTAAGCCCATGCGCATGGCCACCAACCGCCTCAGCCTGCCGCGCTGGCGGCTCGACCGGCTTCCGGCCGCGGCTTGGGCGGCGGCTGCGCTGGCGGCGCTCGCGGCTCTGTTGGCGATGCTGTCGAACGCCGCTGCGGCGGTGCTGATGCTGCTGGCCGGCGCTGCGGCCTATTGGGCCATGCGCGAGGGCAGGCGCTTCGTCATTTCCTCGAGCGGCGATGACGCGACGGGGCTGGTCGGCCTCGATGAACTCGCGCCATTGCTCGAAGCGCTGCCCGATCCGGCGCTTTTGGTCGATGCCGAAAGCCGCATTGTCGGCTCCAACGCGGCGGCGCGCCGGCAAATGCATTTCGAAGCGCGCGGTCAGTTTTTGACGTCGATCTTGCGCCACCCCGATGTGCTCGAAGCCGTTCATGCCGCCGTGCGCGAAGCCGAGACCCGAGCCGTCGAATATGAAACCCCGGCGCAGGTTGATCGCCACACACGCTGTTATGTCGCCCCCGTGACATGGGGGGCCGATCGCGCGGCGATGCTGGTTTTTCACGATCAGACCGCGAGAATCAGCACTGAACGCATGCGTGCGGACTTTCTCGCCAACGCCAGTCACGAGCTGCGCACGCCGCTCGCCTCGCTCACGCTGCTGATCGAAACCCTCTCCGGCCCCGCCCGCGATAACGCTGCCGACCGCACGCGTTTTCTCGCCATGATGGCGGTGCAGGCCGATCGTATGCGCCGCCTGCTTGACGACCTCCTTTCGCTTTCCCGCATTGAACTCGACGAACATGTGCCGCCCTCCGATCGGGCTGATCTCGCTGCCGTGACCCAGGAGGTGGCGAGCGCGCTCGCCGGCGTAGCAAGCGAGCGCAATATCACCCTCGACGTGCACCTGCCGGACCAGCCCGTGATCGTGGTCGGTGAGCGATTTCAGCTAGCGCAGGTCGTGCAAAATCTTCTCGACAATGCCGTGAAATACACGCCCGACGGCGCTGCCGTGCGCATCGAAGTGGCCGCCTCGGGCGATCGCGAGGAAGTTGTCGCTCAGGCCGGGCGGCGCTGGGAGGAGGCGGGTCGCGTAGCGTTGCTGACGCCTGCGGCCGCCGCCAACCGGTCTTACGCCTATGTCCGCGTCGAGGATTGCGGGCCTGGCGTGTCTCGCCGCTTCCTGCCGCGGCTGGGCGAGCGGTTTTTCCGCGTCGAGCGCGAAACCGGCGATGAGCGCGGCGGCACCGGGCTGGGACTTGCCATCGTAAAACACATCGTCAACCGCCATCGCGGCGGCTTCCTGGTCGAAAGCCAGCAGGGGCGGGGGTCGGCGTTCGCCGCCTATGTCGAACTGGCGGAGGAGGATTGATGCGCCGGGAGGCTGGTTTCACATCACTGTCATCGAAGCTCACTAGATATGGCGGGTGTCGCGGGGCGGCCGATTCCCGGTGCGCCAAGCCCGCGCGAAAGGGCCAGCTGCAATGGAATTGTCCGCCGTCGGATCAGAACGAGCGATGAGCAACGGGCCCACCCTGACCGCTCCCATCGTCCGGAATCCGGCCGGCGCATTGACCGGCGCTCCGGTGAAGATTGCCGCGCGTGACGTCAATGTCTTCTACGGCGACAAGCAGGCGCTGTTCGACGTCTCGATGGACATGCCGGATCGCGCCGTCACTGCGTTCATCGGTCCCTCGGGCTGCGGCAAGACCACGTTCCTGCGCTGCTTCAACCGCATGAACGACACCATCGAAAATTGCCGTGTCAGCGGCGAGATCAAGATCGAGGGCAAGGACGCCTATCTGAAGAATGTCGATCCGGTGGTGCTGCGCACGCGCGTCGGCATGGTGTTTCAGAAGCCCAATCCGTTCCCGAAGTCGATCTACGACAACGTCGCCTACGGCCCGCGCATTCACGGCATGGCCAAGTCGAAAGCCGACATGGACGGCATCGTCGAGAAGTCGCTGCGCCGCGCCGGTCTTTGGGACGAAGTGAAGGATCGTCTGGCGCAGCCAGGCACCGGGCTCTCGGGCGGCCAGCAGCAGCGCTTGGTCATCGCCCGTACGGTGGCGGTGAATCCGGACATCATCCTGATGGACGAACCGTGCTCGGCGCTCGACCCGATCGCCACCGCCCGTATCGAAGAACTGATCGACGAGATGCGCTCCAATTATTGCATCGTCATCGTCACCCATTCGATGGCGCAGGCCGCCCGAGTCTCCCAGAAGACAGCCTTCTTCCATCTCGGCAAGCTGGTAGAAACAGGCGCGACCGAGGAAATCTTCACCAACCCTCGCGACTCGCGCACGCAGGACTATATTACTGGCCGGTTCGGCTAGACCCTCGGCCGTACGCGGCGAGTTAAGGACGACCATGGCTGAGCACACTGTCAAAGCGTTTTCCGAAGAGCTCGACGGCATCGCGCAGGAAGTGGCGCGCATGGGCGGGTTGGCCGAGACCGCCGTCAATGACGCGCTCGCCGCCGTCGGCCGCCGCGACACCGAACTCGCCCAGGCGGTGATCCAGCGCGATCCCAAGATCGACGCGGCCCAGCGCGAAGTCGAGAAACGCGCCATCAAATTGTTTGCGTTGCGGCAGCCGATGGCGAGCGACCTCCGCGTCGTGCTCACCGCGTGGCGGATCGCGAGCGAACTGGAGCGGGTCGGCGATCTGGCCAAGAACATCGCCAAGCGTGCGCTGATCCTCAATCAGGATGAGCCGATCCAGCTCACCCGCAGCGTGGAACGCATGGGCAAGATCGCCAGCGCTCATCTGAAACAGGTGCTCGACGCTTACGCCAACAAGGACGTGCAGCAGGCCATCAATGTCTGGAACTCCGACGACAATATCGACGCGCACTACAATTCGCTGTTCCGCGAGCTGCTCACCTACATGATCGAAGATCCGCGCATGATCAGCTCGTGCGCACACCTGCTCTTCATAGCCAAGAATCTCGAACGCATCGGCGATCACGGCACCAATATCGCCGAGTACATCCACTTCCTGGTCACCGGAGAGGAGATCGCTACGCAGCGCCCGCGCGCCGAGGCGGCGGACTAGGGCATGGCAAAGCCCACACACGTGCTGGTGGTCGAGGACGAAACCGCCTTGGCGGATTTGCTCAAGTACAATCTCGAGAAGGAAGGCTATCGCGTTTCCGTCGCCAACGATGGCGAGGAGGCGCTGCTCGTCGCCGACGAAAATGCGCCCGATCTGGTCGTGCTCGACTGGATGCTGCCAAAGGCGCCGGGCATCGAAGTGTGCCGCCGGCTCCGTGCGCGCCAGCAGACGCGCAACACGCCGATCGTCATGCTCACGGCCCGCACCGAAGAGAGCGACCGCATCCGCGGTCTCGACGTCGGCGCCGACGATTACGTCTCCAAGCCGTTCTCGATGAACGAGCTGCTTGCGCGTCTGCGCGCGGTGATGCGCCGCATTCGGCCCGCTCTCGCCGACGATAGAATCGTCGTCGGCGACATCGTCATGGATCGCGTCTCGCACCGGGTGAAGCGCGGCAGCCGCGACGTGCATTTGGGGCCGACCGAGTTTCGCATTCTCGATCACCTGATGCAGCATCCGGGGCGTGTATTCAGCCGCGAGCAATTGCTGGACGCGGTTTGGGGATCGGACATCTACGTCGAAGCGCGCACGGTGGACGTGCATATCGGCCGCCTGCGCAAAGCGCTGATGGTGGGCGAGGAGAGCGATCCCATTCGCACGGTGCGGAGCGCCGGTTATGCGCTGGATGTGCATGTCGCTTAGGTGCGTGGCGTCGTGCTTCAACAAGCTCAGCATGACGTCAATGACGGTAGTCGCGCGCGCTATCTCCGTAGCGTCAGCCTGAGCTTGCCGAAGGCCGACGCGGGCCAAGACGCTGTAACGCCATCAGACAGCTCCCACGTTCGCCGGATCGATCAAATATTCGCGCGCGCAAAATTGGCAGCGGGCGTGGAGATTGCCGTCCGGTTCGATCAGATCGTGCAATTCATGCGCCGGGAATTGCCGCATGACGTTGGTGAGCCTCTGTTCGCTGCAGCTGCAGCGATCAGCCAGTGGGGATGACGCGGCCATGCGAACGCCTTCTTCGTGGAACAGGCGATAAAGCAGGCGATCGGCGGGCAGCGCCGGATCGATCAACTCCTCATCGGTCAATGTGCCGAACAGGATCGAGGCGCGCGACCAGTCTTCTTCGGTATTGCCGCGTGCTTGATCGCTGGCCAGGCGCTGCATCAGCACGCCGCCGGCGCGCCAAACGGAGGGGCCGTCGCCGGAAAACACTTCGCCGACGGCGAGGCGAATGCCCGTATCGGTCTGTTCGCTGGTGCGAAAATAGTTCTCGGCACATTGCGCCAGCGTCTCGCCCTCGAGCGGAACCACGCCCTGGAACGGCGGCGCCTCTTCGCCGAGGTCGAGGGTCAGCACAAGATTGCCGGCGCCGAGCAATTCATTCGGCGCCAGCCGATTGGCGCGCGCGAGCTTGCTGTTGGCGCCCTCGGCCAACCGCGCATAGCCGCGGAGTCCGCCATTGCCGTGTTCGGCCACGAGCAGCGGCACGAGGCCTTGCCCCTGCGCCTGCACCACCAGACGGCCATCCTTCTTCAGCAGCGAACCCACCAGCGCGGCGAGCGCGATCGCCTCGCCCAGAAGCAGCGCAACCGGACGCGGGTAGTCATGCCGGTGCAGGATCGGGTCGAGCGAGGCGGCGCCGAGCCGGGCGATGCGTCCGCGTACCGGCGCGTTATCCAGCCTGAACGGTGCAACCATGTCGTCCTGGGTCATCGCTCCTCCACCGGCCGCTTCGCGGCCACCTCCTCAATCGAGGAGGAGGCGCCGGTCACAGCTTGCCCAAACACCAGAGCAGCACTGCCTTTTGCGCATGGGTGCGGTTCTCCGCTTCGTCCCACGCCGCAGATTGCGGGCCGTCGAGCACACTGTCGCTGACTTCCTCGCCGCGATGGGCGGGCAGGCAGTGCAGGAACATCGCGTTTTTCGCGGCGCGTTGCAGCATGGCGTCATCGACGGCATACGGCGGGAACGCCGCCATGCGCGCGTCTTTGTCGGTGTCGCCCATAGAGACCCAAGTATCGGTGACCACGACATCGGCGCCGGCAATCGCCTTCTGTGCGTCGGTGTGGGCTTCGACATCGGCGCCCGCCGCCTTCGCCGCGGCAATCTCCTGGCCGCGCGGCGCATAGTTTGCCGGCGTCGCAATGCGCAGCCTGAAGTCGAGCTTTTCGGCCGCATGCACGAACGAAGTGCAGACATTGTTGCCGTCGCCGAGCCACGCCACGGTCTTGCCGCTGATGTCGCCGCTCCATTCTTCGATGGTCATGATGTCGGCGAAGATCTGGCAGGGATGGGAGAGATCGGTGAGGCCGTTGATCACCGGCACGCTCGCCGCCGTCGCAAAGTCGATGACGTCCTGATGATCGTTGGCGCGGATCATCACGCAATCAACCATGCGCGAAAGCACCCTGGCGGTGTCTTCCACGGTCTCGCCGCGGCCAAGCTGGGTGTCGTTGGCGTTGAGCACGATCGTGCTGCCGCCGAGCTGGCGCATGCCGATTTCGAACGAAACGCGCGTGCGCGTCGAGTTCTTCTGGAAGATCATGGCGAGCGCATAGCCGTCCAGCGGCGCGTCCTCGTCGGGCGCGGCTTTCGGCCAATCGAGCCGTGCGGCTTTGCGCGCATGCGCTTCGTCCAGGATGGCGCGCACGTCCTCCTTACTGAGTGCGCTGATGTCGAGGAAGTGACGCGGGCCTTCGATCACGCGCTCGCTTCCGCCATCTGCGCGCCCAGGACCGCGTCGATTGCGTCGACGGCTTGGCGCATCTCGTCCTCCGAGATGACGAGTGGCGGGGCCAGGCGCAGCACGTTGTCGCCAGCGACGCCGACCAGCACTTTCTTCTGATCGCGCACTTTGGCTTGGATCGGCTTGGGGTCGATCTTCAGCTTGAGGCCCCGGAGCAAGCCTCTGCCGGTGACGGCGAGGACGAGATCGGGATGCCGATCCTTCAGACCCTCCAGCGATTGCGTCAGCTGGTTGGCGACCCTGTTCACATGGGCAAGGAATTCCGGCTTCGAGAGTGCGTCATAGACCGCGTTGCCCACCGCCATCGCCAACGGGTTGCCGCCAAACGTGGTGCCGTGCACGCCTTTGACCATACCCTTGGCCGCTTCCCTGGTGGCGAGGAACGCGCCCATCGGGAAGCCGCCGCCTACGCCCTTGGCGACAGCCATGATGTCGGGCGTCATCCCGGACCACTCGTGCGCCCACATCTTGCCGCTGCGCCCGGCGCCGGATTGCACTTCATCGAAGATGACGAGGAAGCCGGTGTCGTCCGCAAGCTTGCGCAGGCCGCGGAGGTATTCGTCGCTGGCTGCGCGAACGCCGCCTTCGCCTTGCACAGGTTCGAGAATGACAGCGGCGGTCGTCGCGCCGACCAGTTTTTTCAGAGCGTCGAGGTCGCCCCAAGGCGCCTGGATGAAGCCGGGGAGTCGCGGACCGAAGCCATCGAGATAGCCCGGATTGCCGCTGGCGTTGATCGCTGCATAGGAGCGGCCATGGAACGAGCCTTGGAAGCCGATAATATCGACGCGTTCCGGCTGGCCGTTCGCTGTGTGATATTTGCGCGCCGTTTTCAGCGTGCCTTCGATCGCCTCCGTGCCGCTATTGGTGAAGAACACGACGTCGGCGAAGCTGTCGCGGGTGTATTTCGACGCAAGCTCTTCCTGTCCCTTCACCTTGAACATGTTCGAGGTGTGCCAGAGCTTGCCGGCTTGTTCGGTGAGCGTCTTCACCAGGAAGGGCGGGGCATGGCCGAACGCATTCACTGCGATGCCGGCGATGCAATCGAGATACTTGTCGCCCTTGTCGTCCCAGATCCAGCAGCCTTCGCCGCGCACGAAAATCTGCTCAGGCGGGGCGTAAACGGGAAGGATATGGCTTTCGGCGGCGCTCATTCTGGCCCTCTGAAATTTGGGAAAGGCGGGGTTTTGAGCCGCGCCGCTTGCAAGGTCAAGGCTCGCGTATCATCAACAGATGATGAGACGAGACCACACCTCTCCCCGCGGCGAATTGCATCGCCTACGCCACCAATCGGTCGTGCTCGAGGGCAATCCGCTGGGCGATCCGACAGCGAGAGAACTGCACGTCTGGACGCCTCCGGGATGGAGCGAAGCGGAGACTCTGCCGCTGCTGGTCGACCTCACCGGCTATTGGGGCGCAGGGCCGAACCATACCAACTGGCGTCCGGCCGGCGAAAACGTGCCCGAGCGGCTGGACCGGCTCGTGAACGAAGGCATGCCGCGCGTCGTTGTCGCGTTTCCCGACTGCTTCACCAAGCTCTACGGCAACCAGTATCTGAACAGCGCAGGCTCCGGCCGTTACGCCGATTATGTCTGCGATGAAATTGCTGCAACCGTTGAAGCCAGGTTCAATTGCGGCGGCCCCGGCAGGCGGGGCGTGTTCGGAAAATCGTCCGGCGGCTACGGCGCCGCCTGGCACGGCATGAACCGCGCCGATTTCTGGAATGCGATCTCGATCAACAGCGGCGACATGGGCTTCGACGCTCTCTACATTCCCACGCTCTACGAGGACGTCGATGCGCTGCGGAAGCACGACTATTCGATCGAGAAATGGGTGCGCCACGCCGAAAGCCAGCCGAAGCTGAAAGACAAGGATCGCATGATCCTGATGGATCTCGCGCAGAGCGCCTTCTACGATCCTGACCCGAGCCAATTCCGCAACATGCGTTTGCCCATGGATCCGCGCACCGGCGAGCTGATTCCGGAGCGCTGGAATAATTGGATGAAGCACGATCCGGTAGTGATGTTCGACACGCTGGGCGAAAACCTGCGCAAGCTGAAACTGATCTACATGGATTGCGGCTGGTCCGATCAATTCCGAATCCATTTCGGCATGCGCCGCTTCGCCAAGAAGCTCGAAGCCGCCGGCATCGCCCACACTTACGAGGAATACGACGACGACCATACCGACGTAGATTACCGGATGGATGTGTTCCTGCCGAAACTGGCGAAGGCGCTGAGCGCTTGACGGCGCGACTTATTGTATATACATTAAATGCCGAAGCCGCCGCCTGGGTTTGAATGGGACGACGCCAAAGCCGCTTGGAACCTGCGTGTTCACAGCATTTCCTTTGCCGAGGTGAGAGAGTTTCAATTCGAAACAGCCCTTGGAATAGAGGGAAGCGATTATGACAGCGAAGAAGTCCGGCTCACGCGCATCGGAAAAATCAAGCGCCGAACGTACGTCCTCGTTTACACGCGGCGTGCGGGAAGAATCCGCGTCATCAGCCTTCGCCGCGCCACGGCTCAAGAGCGCCGTGCGTACATCGAGGCGAAAGACTATTGATCCCGACAATCCACCGCTAACGGACGAGCAGCTCAAACGTTTGCGGCCGGTAAGCGAGAAGGAAAAGGCGTTCTGGCGAAAAGCGCTCGGTCGACCGCCGCTAGAATCGCCGAAACAGGCCATTAGCATTCGCCTCGATCAAGACATTGTTGCACATTACAAGAAGTCAGGCCCGGGCTGGCAAAGCCGCATCAATGCGGCGCTGCGCAAGCAGGCGAAGCTCAAGCCGTGATTGAATGCGATTCCCCGATTTGTGTTGTTAGAACCGATGTCGAGGCGACATCATTTTCAGGCCAAGCCAGCTTCCACGTTCAGCTCCGTAGCCGGTACCCGCTCTTGATCATCGCCCAGCAAACCCAGCACAGCGCCAGCGCCAGCGCGCCGGTGGTGAGCGCGCCCAATACGAGCGGAGCGTCGTGGTGGCCGATGAATCCATAGCGGAAGCCGTCGATCAGCGAAAACACCGGGTTGTAATGTGAAACCGTGCGCCAGGGTTCGGGCAGGATCGAGGTTGAATAGAACGTGCCCGAAAGAAACGTCAGCGGCACGATGATGAAATTGGTCACCGCGGCGATGTGATCGAACTTGTCGGCCCAGATGCCGCCGATAAGCCCGATCGCGCCGAAGATCACCGATGCGACGATGGCGTAATAGAACGCCACCAACGGGTTCACCGGCATGATGTTAGCGAGCCACGCAACGGCGACGAGCGAAGCGGCGCCGACAATCAGACCGCGCGCGGCGGCGCCGACGACGAAGGCGATAGTCAATTCCAATGCCGAAAGCGGCGGCATCAGGAAATCGACGGCATTGCCTTGCACTTTCGCAATCACGATCGACGACGACGAATTCTGAAACGCGTTGGAGAGGATCGACATCATTACCAGGCCGGCGGCCAAGCCATCGGCATAAGCGCGCGCGGTGCCCGGCCAGTCGCCGCCGCGCACGAGGCTGAACACCATCATGAACAGCAGCGTCTGGATCAGCGGGGCGAACACCGTCTGCGCCCCGACTTTCAGGAAGCGCCGGATCTCGCGCCAAACCAGCGTTTGCAGCCCGAGCCAATTGACCGCGCCGTAATGGCGCGACGCGAGCGCGTGCGAGGGATTTCGAACGGCAGTGTCCATAGCAGGAACGGTCCTTAACGAATTCTTTACGCGTCCGAGCGCTCGTTAACCATGTTGACGGGCCAAGCCTTGGACGGGGCTCAGATAATGGGCCGAGTCCGCGCTGGCAGCCCTTGGATAAGCAGTGAGTAAACCCAGATGCATCGGTGGATAACTACCGTATATTGTGTATCCCCAGTTGTTACATCGCCATTAGTTGACTTATTCGCCCCGCAGGCGAAGGTGTCGTATTCCCGTCAGAAATGGGCGGGGCCATGGGCCAAGGGGGCTTGATACATGGGCTGGTCAGAGGAGCGCGTTGCGCTGCTACGTAAGCTGTGGGCTGAAGGGCTCTCGGCAAGCCAAATCGCGAAACAATTGGGCGGGGTCACCCGCAACGCCGTCATTGGCAAAGTGCATCGTCTTGGCCTCGCCGGACGGGCGACGCCGTCGCGGCCGGCCAAACGGCCGGTGCGGACGGCGCGTCCGCGCACGATGGGTCCGAGTGCGCCGCGTCTGCGCATGCCGTCGAGCGTGCCGCTCGTCGTCATTCCCGACCTCGAACCGTTGAAGGGCGAGGACGGCAAGGCCGCAACCGTACTGACGCTCAACGAGAGCATGTGCAAATACCCGATCGGCGATCCGACGGACACGGACTTTGCGTTCTGCGGCCGCGGCGTCTTCGGCAACCATCCATATTGCCAGGACCACGCGCGGCTCGCCTACCAACCCAGCCAGGCCCGCAAGCGCCGCACCTCCGGCGAGCCGGATGAGCTTCGCCGCATGCTGCGCCTCGCGGCAATGTAACGTCTAACCCTCGTGAACTTAAACGCCGCTGTTCTCGGACGGCGGCGTTTTTGTGTGAGCAAGGAACAGTCATTCGATTCCTGTTGACAAGCGTAATCCACATGCACGCGCGCGGGGCGCCGCACTTCCGCTTTTAAACGCTCTCGATGGAGAGCCGGGGACGCGGATGTTCGCGTCTCGAAGAGGGTGCGCCGGCGTATCGGCGCGATCATGACGCGAACGCCCGCGTCCCCGTGATCGGCTTCAGCGGCTCATCACCGGGAGGTGTTTCACTCCCATGGGTAGATCGCCGCCGGCGTGCGGGCCGCGCTGTTCGCGCCGGTCCCCGGTGCGTACTCCCGACGGTTTCTCAACCCCGCGGGCTTCGACGCCGATGCGTTACGAAACGACGCTGCGCACATTGGTTTGCACGCTTCACCGTCCGCCTTCCCGCGATCGCCTGCGGGAAACATCGACGCTACACGCTCGATCACCTCGCTTCGTCATTGGGTGAACAGGGGTCCCAACTGCTCTCCGAACGAAACGATGGAGCCAGTATCGCTCAGGTTCGAAGGGGTTGGATCGATTTTTCGCGCGCGCTTTGGTTTCAAGCATTTAGCGTCAAAGAGTGGGGAATAGATTTTCGTTTTCGCGCTGATCGATGAAGGCGAGGCCGACCCGGGGCCGGTTTCTTAGGCTATCGTCACGTGCGATCGATCAGTACGGCGAGAAACAAGGCTGGGCCGCCATGCGCCGTCCAGCCGTGCGATGTGCCGCGCTGGATCACGATCTGGCCGGGCTTGATGCGCGTTTCGGTGTTGTCGAGCACCAGTGAAGCATCGCCCGAGATGAGGCAGACAATGTCGAGCGTCGCCGTTTGATGCATGGCGGGATGGCGGCTTTGGTCACGCATTTCATGTGCGGCGCCGAAATCGGCGAAGCGCGCCCGCGCCGCGGCCGCCAGCGTTTCAGGCGGTATTCCCTCCGGCGGCGGCTGAATCATGAACCAGCGCACTTTCACTTTGCCGTGCGCGGGCGAGAGCATCGAGGTCGTGTCGCCGCGGTCGGTTGCATCCTTCTGGTCAAACGCGCCGCTCACGGCTTCATGCCAGATTTCGGCAAGCCCGCCGAGATTGGCATCGCCGATCCCGCCGGATGGCGGGCCGTCAATGATGATGGTGGAGCGGCCGTCAGCATCGTCGCCGGTGACGATGCGGCGCATCTCTTCTTCGAAGCCCTTGAAGATCATTCAGTTCACCAGCCGCGAGACGTGCGGAGAATCGAGCGCGAACAACGGCACATTGATGTCGAAGGCCTCTCCGTTGCCGCGTTGCATGGAATAGACACCCATCATGACGCCGGATGGGGCAGCGAGCGGAGCTGCACTCGAATAGCGGAAGCTCTGGCCGGGGCCGATCACTGGTTGCTGGCCGATGACGCCGTCGCCGCGTACTTCCTGCGTGGCGCCATTCTCATCGGTGATGCGCCAATAGCGCGACATGAGCTGAACCGCGTCCGGCCGCCGGTTCTCGATTTCGATGGTGTAAGACCAGACGAAACGATTGTCCTCAGGACGCGATTCCTCTGGAAGGAATTGCGGCGCCACGCGAACGATCATGCCGGCGGTTTCCTGCTCGTACATCAAGCGACCTCGGGATCATTGTATCGGCGCCGGAGCGCTGGACAAAGCCCCCGATGCGAGCCAGCAAGGGACATGAGCACCACCCACGGCGTTCTCTCCGACAGCGAAATCAAGAAGGCGATCAGGCAAGCCTGGATCGCCGCCGATACGGCATTCCTTGACGATCAAATCCAACCCGCGAGCCTCGATCTGCGCCTAGGCAGGACCGCTTACCGCCTGCGCGCGAGTTTTCTGCCCGGCGCCGGCGCAAAGGTCGCCGACCGCCTCGACGGCGAACTCGTGATGCACAAGATCGACCTGACCCAAGGGGCGGTTTTGGAGACTGGTTGCGTCTATCTGGTGCGGGTGCAGGAAGAATTGGCGCTGCCGCCGCATATGCACGCCGCCGCCAATCCGAAGAGCTCCACCGGTCGCGTCGATGTGTTCACGCGGCTGATCACCGACGGCGCCCAATCGTTCGACCACATTCCGATGGGCTATCAGGGACCGATGTGGGCTGAAATTTCTCCATGCACATTCTCGGTGCTGGTGCGCACTGGCACGCGGCTCAGCCAAGTGCGCTTGCGGCGGGGACCGCCGCACCCGAAGCGCGAGATCGATTTCACTATGGACCTTTCGCTGAAAGGTCCGGTTGGCTTTCGCGCCAAACGCCATTCGGGCGTGATCGATGTCGACAGGATCGGCGGCTACGATCCCCGCGATTTCTGGGAGCCGCTCGATGCACGCCGCGGCCGCGTCGTGCTTGACCCCGGCCAGTTCTATATTTTCGCGTCGAAGGAAAATGTCGTGATTCCAGCCGATGAAGCGGCGGAGATGGCCCCGATCCGGCCCGAACTCGGGGAGTTTCGCGCTCACTACGCCGGCTTCTTCGATCCAGGCTTCGGCATCGCACCGCACCAAGGCCGGGCGGTGCTCGAAGTGCGATCGCGCGATGTGCCGTTCATCGTCGAAGACGGCCAGCCGGTGGGCAAGCTCGTGTTCGAGCCGCTGTCGGGTCCGGTGGATCGGCTCTACGGCGAGACTGGGTCAAGCTACCAAGGACAGGGACTGAAGCTGTCGAAACATTTTGCGCCGTGGACGTGAGGTGAGGCGATGAAGCCTCTGCAGCGCATCGCAACCGCCCTCGTAGCGTTGACCGTAGTTGCGTGCTCGCAAACGCGCCCGCCAGCAGCGATCACGCCGGCGCTCTATGCGGTGCGCGATGAAGATTCGACTATGTATCTCTACGGCACGGTGCACGTGCGCCCGCGCGGCGCCGATTGGGGTAATGCGCGCGTGCGCGCGGCCGTCGATGAAAGCGATGAGGTCTGGACCGAATTGTTGATGTCGCCTGAAACCGATGCGCAGACGCAAGCGCTGGCGCAGCGGTACGGGCGCGCCACGCGCCCGCTGTCGAGCTGGCTCAGCGCCGAAGAAAACGCACAACTCGACGCCGCGACAGTGAAGATCGGCCAGCCGGTCGGCGCGCTCGAAGGCTTGCAGCCCTGGGCGGCGGCATTGACGCTGACCGTCATTCCGCTGATGCAGGCCGGCTTCGATCCGCAGTCAGGCGTCGACCGTTCGCTCGACGCCTATGCGGACAATGCCGGCAAACGCATGCGCGCGCTGGAGACGGCGGAACAACAATATGCGTTTTTCGCCGGCATGAGTCCCGACTTGCAGCGCGAGATGCTGCTGGAAGCGATCGTGCAGGTGGATTCGGTCGACGAGATGATAGGGGCGATGTCGGAGACGTGGGAGCGCGGCAACGAAGCCGCCTTGGCGCGCGTCGTGATCGAGGAAACGCGTGAGGACTATCCCGAGCTCTACCGGACGCTGTTCGTCGTGCGCAACAACGCGTGGATGGACGAGCTGACCCGGGAGATGGAAGGCGCAGGTGTCGATTTCGTCGCCGTCGGCGCAGGTCACGTGATCGGGCCCGACGGGCTCGTCGCGCAATTCAGGGCGCGCGGCTACCAGGTAGAGCGCGTGCGCTAGAACGGGAGTTGCGATCTTTCTTGCGCGAACACGCTGAGACTCAACCACGTGTGCATGTTGCGCGCGAGTTGGCTGTCGCCAGTGAGCTTTAGCCGCTCGTCGGCAATGGCGGCGGCGACAGTGTCGTGCCCCATCCAAATTTCCGTCATCGTGCGCAGGTCGCTGGCGCAGTAAAGGTCGACGTCGAAGCCGGGATCGACCCAGCAAAGATCGACGTCTTCTTGTGGTTTGACGATAAGCCACCAATTGCGGTCGGGCGGCGCCTGTTCGGGATAGAGGAACTGGATCACGCTGCGGCGGTTCGGCATCGGCTTGGGATCGATCCGGCGGCGCATGTCCCACATCAGCAGCTGCGCATCGAGGTGTTGCAGCGAGAGGTCTTTGTCGATCCAGCGCTGACCCCAGACGCCGAAGCCCTCGATGATGGGTCGGAGTTCTTCGCCGGCGCGGGTAAGGTGATATTCGAAGACGTTCGGATCGTCCTCAGCCGGAACGCGGCGGATGACGCCTTGCGCTTCCAGATCTTTCAACCGTTGCGAAAGCAAGGCCGGCGACATGCGCGGGATGCCCCGCCGCAAGTCGTTGAATCGGGTGGAGCCGCAGATCAGTTCGCGCAGCAGAACGATAGTCCAACGGGTGCAGAGCACCTCTGCCGCCATCGAAACCGGGCAAAATTGCTGGTAGCTGCCCTGTGCCATCGGTCCAACCTTGGAACTCTTGCCGTCAATGAGCCTGGCCTATTCTAGTTCAGTTTCTGTACCGGGGCAGTACACTTCCTGAACTTGAGAGCCTCGGCATTGCTGCTCGAAAATCCGCGTCGTGGCGGGCGCGAGCCGGAGGAAGGCAATGCAAGCTCTGGAACCTTCTTGGGAGACGGACATGGACTATCGCGCTGCGATCGATCGTGTGGCGGCGGTGGCGGCCGAGGCGGCCAAGGCGACCGACGACGCTGACCTTTTCGTCACCGCGGGTTACGCCGCGCTCAAGCGCGAAGGCTTGTTCAAGGCGCATGTGCCGGCCGAGCTGGGAGGCGGCGGGGCAAGTCACGCCGAGATGTGCGCGCTGATCCGCCGGCTGGGACAATCCTGCAGTTCGACTGCGCTCGCGTTCTCGATGCACACGCACATCGTCTCGGTGGCGGCGTGGCGCTGGAGGAACGAGAAGGCGCCCACGGATGGTCTGCTGAAACGAGTCGCCAATGAAGACTTGGTGCTGGTCTCGAGTGGCGGTTCCGACTGGTTGAGGAGCGCGGGCAGGGCCGAACGCATCGAGGGCGGCTACAAGATCACGGCGCGGAAGATTTTCGCAAGCGGCTCGCCCATGGGCGATCTCCTGGTCACGAGCGCCGTCTATGACGATCCGGACAATGGCGCGACCGTCTTGCATTTCGCCGCACCGCTGAAGGCGCAGGGGGTGACAGTGCATGACAATTGGCGCGCGATGGGCATGCGCGGCACCGGTTCGCACGACATCGAGCTCGATGGCGTATTCATTCCGGACTCAGCGATCAGCGGCAAGCGTCCGCAAGGCAAGTGGCATCCCCTGTTTCACGCGATAAGCATGCTTGCGTTTCCCTTGATCTACGCGGCCTATCTCGGCGTCGCCGAGGGTGCGCGCAACAAGGCGATCGAGATCGCGCGCAAGAAGCCGGATGACGGGCATGTCGCTTACCTCATCGGCGAGATGGAGAACGCTTTCGCTTCCGCCGCGATGGCGCACGACTACATGGTCGCCGTTGCCGCCGGCAAACCTGGACCGGAAACCACGAGCAGGGCGATGATCGGGCGCACTCTCGTCGGCCGCAACGCCATCCGTACAGTAGAGCTTGCGCTGGAAGTCGCCGGCGGCGCCGCATTCTATCGGGCGGCGGGGCTCGAGCGCGCTTTCCGCGACATCCAGGCGGCGCGTTTCCATCCGCTGCAGGAAAAGCCGCAACTTCGCTATACCGGACGCGTCGCGCTCGGACTCGATATCGACAATTGAGGAGAAGTGCGATGAACCAGGACAAAACGGCTTTGCCCCAACGCCTCGAAGCGGGCGGCGTTTGCATTCAGGGCGTCGACTGGGGCGGCATCAACATAGCGCGCATTCGATTTCCGGCTGGCGCGGACGCCAAGCCGCTGCTGGAAGGCTTGCCGGGCAATGTCTGCCAATGTCCGCATTGGGGCGTCGTGGTGAAGGGTTCGATCCATGTCGACTATAGCGACGGGCGGTCCGAAACCGTGCGCGCCGGCCAGGTCTATTATTGGCCACCGGGCCACAGCGTGCGGGTGGACGAAGACTATGAAGCAATCGAATTCAGTCCGCAGGAGGAAATGGGCGCGGTGATCGAGCACTTGCGGGCCAAGTTGAGCGCCTAGGCCGGCAGCACCAGCTTCGCCCGGAAGCCGCGCGGCGAGAGGTTTTCGAGCACGAGACGGCCGCCGTGTCCGTCGGCGATGGCTTGGGCGATGGCGAGGCCAAGTCCGGCGCCGCTGGCTTCGCCACGAGCACCGTCGGCGCGGAAGAAGGGGGATGTGAGCTTGGCAAGAAGCTCCGGCGCGACCCCCGGTCCCTCGTCGCTGAGTTCGACCACAGCTTCGCCGGCGTCGTTGCTATAGGCGCGCATTACGCCGCCGCCGCCATATTTGGCGGCGTTCTCGGCGAGATTACGCAGCGCGCGCGCGATTTCGCTCGGCCGGCATTCGCACATCAGCGGCTGCTCGGCCTCGGCGCGGATGCTCACGCCCATGTCGGCAAGCTCGCCGCAGAGCGTGCGTGCGATCTCGGCGAGATCGACAGTGCTCCGGGCTTCTTCGCTGGCGCCGGCGCGCGCCAGCGAAAGGGCTTGCTCGGTCAGCGTCTCCATCTCCGCGACGGAGGCGAGCAGACGCTGGCGTTCGGCCTCGTCTTCGATCAACTCAGCGCGCAAACGGATGGCGGTGATCGGCGTGCGCAGATCGTGGGAGAGCGCCCATAGCATCTGGCGCTGGCGGTCGAGCTGACGGCCCAGCCGCTCGGCCATGGCGTTGAACGCGGTCGAGGCGCGGCGGACGTCGTCCGGACCGCTGACCGGCGCCGCGACGTTGGTTTGGCCGGACCCCAGCGCACGCGCGGCGCTCGCGAGATCGGCAAGCGGGCGGCCGATTTGCCGCGAAATCAAAGCGGCGCCTATGCCCACCACGATGATCGAGACCAGAGCGCCGACGATCGCACTGAACGGCGCCGGACGCGGGCCCGGCAAGCGGGCGTTCGCATTCAGCCAGGAGCTGTCGTCGAGCCGAACCGAAATGTTGGCCATGATCACACGAACCATCGGCGGCTCATCCCTTGCGCCTTCGCCCGGTCCATCGAACGGGCCGCCACGATCGCGGCGGTGTTCTCTCCGATCTTGACGCACCCGCCAGCGCCGTGACGGTGCGTCGATGGTCCGGGTTTGCGCACGGACGTCGGCGTCGGCCAAACGATCGGTAACGCCGCGGGCGAGGCGGGCGGCGGGACCGCCTATCCCAGTCTGCGACACGTCCGGGACGCGATCGACGCTGTAACGGATGGCGAAATCCCGGATCGACTCGGCGATGAGGGCGCGCCGCTCCACTGGAGCGTCACGCAACCGCTCGGCGGTGAAGGCAACGCGTTCGGCAACGCTCGTTTCGGCCGCACGCCGTAACGCGGCGCCGCGCTCATTGGCGAAAATAGCGAAAGCGACCGCGTACGAAACCATCACCGCGACGATGGTGACGAGCACCATGCGTCCGGTCAGCGTGTTCAGCGGATTGCTCACGCTTTTTCGACCGGGGCCGTGAAGACGTAGCCGCCGCCCCACACGGTCTTGATCAGTTTCGGAGCGCGCGCATCCGCTTCGATCTTGCGCCGAAGGCGGCTGACCTGGGTGTCGACGGCGCGATCGAACACGTCCTTGCCGCCGTCGAAGGCGAGATCCAACAACTGATCGCGCGATAGCACGATCTTCGGGCGCTGCAGGAAGGTAAGGAGCAAGCGATATTCACCTGTGCTCAGTTCATGAAGCTGACCCTCGTCATCGACCAGTTCTCGTTCAGCCAGTTTCAAGATCCAGCGATCGAACCGCATGGCGTCGCCGCTCGGAGCTTCGGCGCTCGGCGGCAGGGCATGGGTGCGGCGCAGCACGGCGTCGATCCGCGCCAAGAGCTCCCGGGGGTTGAAAGGCTTCACCACATAATCATCGGCGCCCACCTCCAATCCAATGATGCGGTCGAGATCTTCGGCGCGCGCGGAAAGCAGGATGACGGGGATGTGGTTGGTTTCGCGGATGTGGCGGCAGAGCGAAAGGCCGTCTTCCCCGGGCATCATGATGTCCAGCACCACGACATCGATCCGGTTTTCCTTGATCGCCTTGCGCGCCGCTTCAGCGCTTTCCACGGCGGTGGCGCGGCGGCCGTTCTTGCGCAAGAACTGGGCTAGCGACTCGCGAATTTCACGATGGTCGTCCACGACCAAAATGTGTGGGTCCTCCGGCGTCATGCGCATGATGTGCGGCGCCGCTTGACAAAAATCCATGGGGCGCGCGTGGCTGAGGCATGCCAAAGGTTGGCGGGGCGCGCTTGGCGACACATTTTGACAAGAGCCCGGTCGATCCGCCTTATCGCCGCCCAGGTCGGGCGGTTTCTGGGCGAAAGCGATTTCAGGGGACTCGGATGAAGATTAGCATTGCCGGGGCGATAGTTGCGGCGGCCTTGTCGACAGCGTGCGCCAGCGCCGGTTCATCCGACCGGACCGCGCCAATCCGCGCTCTGCTCTCGGCTGACGCTCTGATGTTCGTGAGCTTCGACGCCGATGGCGACATGGGCGTCAGCGAGGCGGAACGCGAAGCAGGGATCGCCCGTGAATTCACGCGAGCGGATGCAAACAGGGACGGATCGCTGCAGCCGATCGAGTTCTCCAACTGGTCGAACCTGGTGCTGGGCGGCTCGCAGATAGGACCTTACCGGCTCGACTTCGATCGCAATGTCGACAACGTCATCACCCGCGAGGAGTTCGACAACGAATTGCGCGCGCGGTTTGCACAATACGACAGTGACGAGAACGATTCGGTTTCGCGCGTCGAGTTCGTGCGACTGGTCGGGCAGGCCCGTCAGCCCACGCAGCGACGCCAAATAGCCCCTCCGATCGGCAACGCCGGTCCAAACAACTGACACGGTTTGCCGCACTTGCGGCAACACGCCGGCACACCACTTAAGTAGCATCAAAGCTTACGGTGATGCGCATCCTCCCCCCAGCGTATCCCGTCATGCGGCCCCCGGCGCGACCCTCCCCCAAGGCGTCGGGGCGCCAAGCGTAACGGCCGGCGCTTCCCAGGCGCCGGCCGTATTTTCTAAGCGCTGCCGACATACTTTGTCGCAAACGCGACCAATGGGCGAAAAGAGCATGCGTTACCACCCATGCTCAGAGAGGGAGCGGGCCGCCTCCAGTCGCGGCCGGAAGGAGTCATCTCACATGCGCAAGATCTTATTGGCAGCGGGCGTTGCAATCCTGGCCGCGGGCGGCGCTGGCATGGCGCTCGCACAAGACGGCGAGGGGGAAGGCGGCCCCCATCACGGTATTTTTCGGTCGGACTCGAACGGCGATGGCGTGTTGACGCGCGCCGAGTTCGACGCCGGCCGCGATGGGATGTTCGCGCGCCTCGATGCGGACAATAATGGTCAATTGACGCGCGAAGAAATGCGAGCACAGCGCGGCGAACATGGTCCTCGCGGTATGCGCGGCCATCGCGGCGGCGGCATGCACATGCTTGCGCGCGCCGATGCAAACAATGACGGCAACATCACACGCGATGAGTTCCTGGCCCGGCCGATCGAGCATTTCGCCCGCCTCGACGCCAACAACGACGGCGTCATCTCGGCTGACGAACGTCCGCGGCACGGCGAACATGGCGATCACGGCGACCGGCAGGAGCGCCGCGCCGATCGGCCGAACCCTGACGCGAACGGAGACGGAACGTTCTCACGCGCGGAATTCACGGCGATGGGTTCGCAGCTGTTCGAGCGCCTCGACGCCAATGACGATGGCCGGGTGACGCAGGAAGAAGCGCGGGCAGTGCGCGGACATAGGCGTGAACGCGACTGAACCAGGCCGACGCGGTCAGGCCAGGTTCAGCCTGACCGCGTCAACACTGGCGGCTGTCCGATGGCGCGAGCCGCTGAGGGCAAGCGTCATCAGTCTGTGTAAGGAAGCATGGAATTGACGGCCATAATTGAGCGTGCGCGGTCCACGGTGTCCGGGCTCTGGGCCAAGCGTCCGGGACTCCTGCGCGGCCGCAGTCTGTTTCTGGCCGGCGCTGCGGCGGCGCTGCTATTGATCGGATGGAGCGCCTTCGGACCGAAGGACGATACCGATCCGTATCGCACGGCGGTGATTGATCGCGGCGGCATAACGCGGGTGGTGAGCGCAACCGGGACGCTGCAACCGCTTGTCTCGGCGAATGTCGGCTCGACGGTGTCGGGGCCGGTGCAAGAAGTGCTCGTCGACTTCAACAGCCAAGTGCGTGCGGGACAAGCGCTCGCACGGCTCGATCCCACCCCGTTCCAGCAGCGGATCGTGCAGGCGCAAGCGCAACTGGCGCAGGCGCAGGCTCAGGCCGCGGTGGCAAACTCGGACTATCAGCGCTACCAGATTCTGGAGCGGCGCGGTTTTGCCTCCGAACAATTGATGGCCCAGCAACGCGCCGCACGCGACACGGCGCGCGCGGCGGTTGCGCAAGCAGCGGCGCAGGTAGCAACCGCTCGCACCGATCTCGAACGGAGCGTGATCCGTTCGCCGATCGACGGCGTCGTCGTCGATCGACAGGTGAATGTCGGACAGCCGGTGGCGTCGAGCCTGCAGGCGGCGACCCTGTTCGTGATCGCCCAGGATCTGTCGCGGCTGCAGGCGAATATCACCGTCGACGAAGCCGACATCGGCGAGGTGCAAGAAGGCCAACCGGTGCGCTTCACCGTCGATGCGTTTCCGGACCGTGAATTCGAGGCGCGCGTCCGCCAAGTTCGTCAGCAAGGCGTCGCTGAATCCGGGGTCGTCAGTTACACAGTGGTTGTCGAGGCCGACAACCCCGGCCGCCAGTTGCTGCCGGGCATGACGGCGAACGCGGAAATCGTGCTCGAGCAGCGCGACGACGTGCTGCGCCTTCCGAATACGGCGCTGCGTTTTCGCCCGGCGGACGAAGACCTTGTCGCGCAAGCTCAGCAATTGATGGCTGGAGATGGCGGGCGTCCCGCGCGCTCGGGCGAGGCGCAAGCGCAGACCCGGGGCGAGCGGCAGGCCGAAGGCGGCGATAGACGACGTGGCGGCGCGCGCGGCCGCGGCGTGACGCAAATTGCGGATGCGCTTCAACTCAACGACGCTCAGCGCGCGCAGGCCCAGACCGCGTTCGAAAATGCGATGGCTTCGGCGCCCCGCGGCGAGGGACGCGGAGCCCGGCGCGCTGCGATGGCGCGGGTGCGCGAACAGGTCTTGCGCGAACTCGAGCCGACCCTCTCCGCAGAGCAGCGCGAGCTAGCCGAGCGGATGCGAGCCGGCGGCGGACCGCGTCAAGAAATACGTCAGCAGGCCGTGGTGTGGGTGCTGCGCAACAATGAGCCTCAGCCTGTGCTTGTAGAGATCGGCGTTGCCGACAATGGCTTCACGTTCTTGCACGGCGGCCTGAACGAGGGCGATGAAGTGATCATTGGCGGCGGCCCGCAAGCGGAGAATGATCGTAACCAGGCCAGTCCGTTCGGCGGCGGCCGCGGCGGCCCAGGCGGCGTCCGTATCCGGGGCACATGATGGCGCTGATCGAGGCTCGCGATCTGATCAAGCTCTATCAAATGGGCGAGGAGGCCGTGCACGCGCTCGATGGCGTGAGCTTTTCGATCCCGGCTCGCGACTTTTGTGCGATCGTAGGCCCATCGGGATCGGGCAAGTCTACATTGATGAACATACTGGGCGGACTCGACACGCCCACAGGCGGACACCTGGCCATCGCCGGCAACGTCATCGGTGAGATGAACGACGAAGATCTGGCCGTCTTCCGCAACCAGACCATCGGTTTCGTGTTTCAGAGTTTCAATCTGCTGCCGCGACTGACGGCGCTGGAGAACGTCGAACTGCCGATGATCTACGGCGGCGTCGACCCGAAGCAGCGCAAACAGCGCGCCGCGGAACTGCTTGAGCGGGTAGGGCTGGGCGAGCGCATGGGCCATCGGCCGACGCAACTCTCCGGCGGTCAGCAGCAACGGGTGGCTATCGCCCGCGCGCTCGCCGGCAAGCCGGCGTTGATTCTGGCGGATGAGCCGACCGGCGCGCTCGACACCCAAACCGGCATCGAGATTCTCAACCTGTTCGCGCAATTGAACAGCGAGGGGGCGACGATTGTGATTGTGACGCACGACCACGAGGTGGCGGCAGCGGCGCGGCGCACGATCGAGATGCGGGACGGCCGCATCGTTTCGGACCGATTGAACGATCGGAGTGAACGCCATGATGCGCACGTCTGATCTGGTCGCCAGCGCCGGGCGTGCGCTGCGCGCCAATCCTATGCGCTCCGCGTTGACTGCGCTCGGAGTCATCATCGGCGTCGCCTCGGTAGTGGCCATGGTGGCGCTGGGATCGGGCGCACAGGCGCAGGTCGAGCGGTCGATCGCGAGCTTGGGCTCGAATTTGCTGATCGTGGCGCCGGGGGCGATACGCGGCGGCGGCGGCGTGCGCGGCGCCGCCGGCGGCGGCGGTTGGGATTCGCTCACCATGGCCGATGCGGTGGCTATCGCGCAGCTGGAAAACGTCGCCGTGGTCGCACCCTCGCAGCGCGCGCGCACCCAAATCATCGCCAACGGTCTCAACTGGAATCCGCAGGTCGAAGGCGTGACGCCGGATTACCTGATCGCCCGCGACTGGGAGATCGCGCTGGGCCGCATGTTCGACCAGACCGAAGAGCGTCAAGCGCGCCGCGTGGTCGTGCTGGGCGCCACGGTGGCGACGGAACTGTTTCCGAACGTCGATCCGCTGGGCCAGCGCGTGCGCATGAATGGCGGCGCCTATGAAGTGATCGGCGTGCTGGAGCCGAAGGGTCAATCGGGCTTCGGCATGGACCAGGACGATATTGTCCTTGCCCCTTTGACGACCGTGAAGCGCCGCATTGCCGGCCGGCGCGGGCGCGGCGACACGGTCAGTCAGATATCGGTGAAGGCTGAAAGTGAAGCTGTGCTCAGCCGGCTACAGGAGGATGTCGAGACGCTGTTGCGCCAACGCCACCGCACCCGCGAGGGCGAAGATGACTTCACCGTGCAGAATCTGAGTTCCATCACCGAAACCGCGGCGCAGACAACGCAAGTATTCACTTATCTTCTAGGGGGAATCTCGGCGGTTTCGCTCCTAGTCGGCGGTATTGGCATCATGAACATCATGCTTGTCAGCGTTACCGAACGGACTCGAGAAATCGGACTGCGAAAAGCGCTTGGGGCGAGACAGTCAGACATTCTTCATCAATTCGGGTTGGAGGCTGTCACTCTTGCCGTGGCAGGAGGCATTATCGGGTTGGTCATCGGAGTTGCTGGCGCTTGGGGCATGACAGCATTATTTAACTTACCCTTGGTGGTGTCGCCGCTAAATGCGGGGCTCGCAATCGCCTTCTCCGGTCTGGTCGGCGTGGTCTTCGGCGCCTACCCGGCATGGCGCGCGGCAAGACTCGATCCGATCGAGGCGCTGCGGCGGGAATAGGAAGAAGTCCTGAGCATGCGTAGGTTGATTGTCTCCCTTGTCGCAGTGAGCGCCGCGATAACGCCCGCTTACGGCGACACGCTGGGCGAAGCGATGGCTTCGGCGCAGGAGACAAACCCCACGCTCGCCGCGCAGCGGCAGCGCTTGCGCGCAACCCGCGAGGCTTTGCCGCAGGCGCTTGCCGAGGCGCTGCCGCAGGTCAGTGTTTCCGCTTCCGCCAACGCCAATGACCGCGACTTCGAAGATCCCGCAATTCCCGATGCGGGCCGCACCGAAACCTGGTCTGCGCAGGCCAACGTTTCGCAATTGCTGTTTGGATCTGGCCGGGTGCTGGCGTCGACGCGGGCGGCTCGCGCGCAGATCGCCGGCGCCGTGGCGGATTATGAAGGCGCGCGGCAGACACTGCTCCTCGACGTTACGCGCGCCTATGCCGATGTGCGCCAGGCGCAGGCAGTGGTGGCGGCGCGCGAAACTACCGTGTCGAACCTGCAGCGCTTGCTCGAGTACGCGCGGGCGCAGTTCGAGGCCGGCGTTGTGACACGCACCGACACCGCACAGGCGGAGGCGCGCTATGCCCAAGCGCGCACGCAGCTGGTGCAAGCCCAAGGCGCGATGGCCGCCTCGGTCGAAGCGTATCGCCGCCTGGTCGGCCGGCCGCCTGCCGATTTGCAGGCGCCTCCGGTTGCAACAGGTTTGCCGTCAAGTCTCGATACGGCGCTCGAAACTGCGGTCGACAATAGCCCGGCTCTGATCGGCGCACAGGCGGATACCCGTCTCGCCGATGCGAACGTCGCTTCAGCCGATGCGCAGGGGCGGGCGAACGTCACGTTGGATGCGGGCTATTCACTCGGCGCCGATTTCGACGACGAACTGTCCGAAAGTTCGAATGATTCGGTGGGCGTGCGCCTCTCTGTGCCGCTGTTTCGGGGCGGCGCGCTGCGCTCGCGCTCGCGTCAGCAGCGTGCGTTGCGGTCGGCCTCGAACCTCGATCTGGCGGCCACCGAACGCGCCGTGCGGGAGAATGTCACCAATGCCTGGACCGGGCTCGCCAGCGCCCGAGCGGCGGTGAATTCCGCGCGCGAGCAGGTCGAGGCGGCGGAGCTCGCCTACGAAGGCGTGCGGCTGGAGCAGGAGACAGGGCTTCGCTCGACCGTCGAAGTGCTGGATCAGGAAGCCGACCTGTTGACTGCGCGCATCGCATTGGCGCAGGCGGAACGCGATCTTGTCGTCGCCGAGCGCCAATTGCTGGCGGCGGTCGGCACGCTCGACATACCGCAAGGATCGGGCGGCGTCATCGACGGCGACGATCAGCTGCGCGGCCGCTGATCGCGCGGGGCGTGCGCATCTGACACGTCGGTGCTAGACGCCGGCGCATGACCAACTTCGTTTCCCTGGCGCGCGCGCTGGCCTTGCTCGCGGGTTTGTTTGTCGCCTGCATGTGCGCCGGGCTTGCGCTGGCGCCGGAGGCCGTGCGTACGCAGAACCGGCAGGACCAGTTCGACGCCGCCGCTGCGCGCGAGCGGTTGGCGCGTATACTCGGCGATGGGGCCCCGCACCCCGTCGACAGCGCCGCGCAGGATGTGATGCGCGAGACTCTGCTGCGCGAGATCGCGGCGCTCGGCTTAACACCCGAGATTCGCGACAGCTTTGCTTGCCGGCCGCAGCCGCGCGGACCATTGGTGGATTGCGCGCGCGTGCGCAATATCGTGTTCAGCATCGGCCCTCCCCGTGGGCCCGCCATCTTGGCTGCCGCGCACTACGATTCCGTGCCCGCTGCGCCCGGCGCCAGCGACGACGGCGTCGGATTGGCGGTCTGGCTCGAAGTGGCGCAGTTGTTGCGCCAGGAGGCGCTCACGCGGCGCGTGATTTTTCTGTTCAGCGACGGCGAAGAACCGGCTTTGCTCGGGGCCTACGCCTTCCAGCACGATCCGCTGATGCAGGCAGTAGAATCCCTGGTGAACCTCGAAGCGCGCGGATCACGCGGCCCGGCTGTCTTCTTCGAGTCGAACCAGCCCAACGCCGACGCTGCGCTCGCCTTCAGCGCAGCGCCGCGTCCGATCGCCAATTCGGTGATGGCCGCCGTGTACGCGCTTCTGTCGAATTCCAGCGATGTGACGGCGCTGTCTGGACCCGGACTCGATGTGATCAATATAGCCCTGATCGATGGCCTGGAGGATTATCACACGCCGCAGGACACCATCGCCTCCCAGGATCTGCGCAGCGTCCAGCATATGGGCGATACCGCGCTGGCGGTGACGCGCCGGCTGGCGACAAGCAACGACAAGGACGTGAACGCGGAGTTTGTCTACACCGACATCGCCTCGCGCGCGTTTGTTTACGCGCCCAGCTGGGCGGGGCGGGCGGCGCTGGTGTTTTCGCTGCTGATCGCGGCGCTGGCGTTTTGGCGGGACAGCGGAGATGGGCGGTGGCGGGCGCTCTTGGCGCCGCTGGCCGCCGTGCTGCTTGCCGGCGGCCTCGCCTTTGCCGGCGGGTTTGCATTGAGCCTGCTGCGGCCGGGGCAAGCTTACGCTTACGCGTATCCCGAGCCGACGCGCGCCTGGTGCATTCTGCTGGCGCTGCTTGGAGCTGTCGCGGGCGTGTGGGTGGCCAAGGCGACGCAAAATGCGCAGCGAGCCGGCGCAGCAGCTATGGTCTGGTTTGCGCTGGCCGGCGCCGTCTCCTCAATCTTCGTCGGCGGCGTCTCGATGCTGTTCGCATTACCTGCGCTCGCTTATGCGTTGGGCTGCGTGTTGTCGTGGATCTGGCGGCCGGCACGCTGGTTGGGCGTCTGGCTGGCGGCCCTGATCGGACTCGCGGTTTGGGCGCCGTTGATCTACCTGGTTGAGCTCGCACTCGGCTTCGACATCCCGTCCGTGCTCGCCGTGCTGACGGCGTTGATGGTGTTGCCATGGCTCGCCCTGCTCGGCGCCGCGCTGGGCCAGAACGGACGCGTTTGGCCGGCCGCCTGTCTCCTTGGCGCAGGCGCTGCCGTAAGCCTGATCATTGCGGCGTTCGTTCCCGATAGCAGTTCGGACCGGCCGCGTGCGCTCAACATTTCCTATTTCCTGAGTCTTGCAGACAATCGCGCGCGCGTGCTCGCGGGCAGCGCGGAGCGCGCCTTGCCGCCCGAACTCGCGGACGCCTTCGCGCCCGAGTTGATTCTGCCTGGAGATCGCTTCGAGACCTGGGCCGCGCCGGCCCCGGTCGAGACGGTCGCGCCTGCACTGCTGGATGAGGCTGTCGCCAGCGAGGCGAACGGCGAGCGCGTCGTACGCGCCCGGCTGGTGATGAACGGGGCCTATCGCGCCACTGTCCGGATTCCGCTCGCGGCGCGGCCGCTGCGTGCGCGCGTCAATGGCGTCGAGGCCGATTTTGCGCAAACCGGCGGGGAGCGCCTCGACTATATGAATCTCGCTTGCCAGGGCCGCGCCTGCGACGGCGCCTTGATCGAAATCATGCTCGCCGCCGGCGGCGGCGATGGGGAATGGTACGTGATCGGTCAGTTCCCGGGGCGCGCGTCGGCTTCCGCACAGAGCCTGCGCGCGCGCAGACCGCAGACCAGCACGCCAATTCAATTCGGCGACAGCACCATAACGCTCAGCAGCTTCACGCCATGAGTGCTGGAGCGGGCGGCGGGAATCGAACCCGCACGAAAAGCTTGGGAAGCTTTCAGGCTACCACTACATCACGCCCGCATGTCCGCCTCATAGCCAAATCCGCCGGCGCCGGCCAGTCAGAATCGGGTTTTGTGGATCGGGCCATTGCTGACGCCATCGCCGCGCGGAGAGGCTGCGGCATGCCGGTGGAAATTGGCGCCGCCGCGACTTAGGTTCACCGCGAGGAGCTGTTCTCATGGCTGAAATCGAGCAGGCTGCGCTGCGCAAGTTTACCGACGCGATGTGGAATAGAGAAGTTGCGCCCACACTGACGACCTACATCGCGATTCCCAACAAGTCGCCGGCGTTCGAACCGGAGTGGGAAAAGCTCGGGCACATGGACAAGGCGGTCGAGCTTTTTGTCGCCTGGGCGAAAACGCATCTGCCGAAACTGCCCGGAGCAACGCTTTCCGTCGAGCGTCTGCCTGGACGCACGCCGCTCATTTTCATCGACGTGCCGGGCGCCGCCAGCGGCGGGACGGTTCTGCTTTACGGCCATCTCGACAAACAGCCGGAGATGACCGGCTGGAGCGACGGGAAAGGACCGTGGATTCCGGTTCTGGAGGGCGACAGGCTCTACGGCCGCGGTGGGGCCGACGACGGTTATGCGATGTTCGGCGCGTTGACTGCGTTGTTGGCGCTGAAGGCGCAACAGGTTCCGCACAAGCGCGCCGTCGTGATCATCGAAGCCAGCGAGGAGAGCGGCTCGCCGGACTTGCCGTTCTACATGGATGCGCTGGCGCGGCGAATTGGCGAAGTCTCACTGGTCGTGTGTCTGGACAGCGGCTGCGGCGATTATGATCGGCTCTGGGTCACGACCTCCCTGCGCGGACTGGCCGGCGGCACGCTGCGTGTCGAGGTGCTCGATGAAGGGGTTCACTCCGGCGACGCTTCGGGAATCGTGCCGTCGAGCTTCCGTATTCTGCGGCAATTGGTGGCGCGGCTGGAGAGCGCGGACACGGGCGAGGTGATTGTCGAAGCGTTGCACGCGCCGATTCCGGCAGACCGGCAGGCGCAAGCGCGAAGCGCCGCCGAAGCCCTGGGCGACGAGGTGTTCCTGAAGTTTCCTTTCGTCGCCGGGATGCGTCCGGCGACGCTCGAGCGCGCCGAGCTTGTGCTCAACCGCACTTGGCGGCCGGCGCTCTCCGTCACCGGTCTCGCTGGCGCGCCGGAGCCGGGCAAAGCCGGCAACGTGCTGCGCCCATTCACCGAAGCGAAACTCTCGGTGCGGCTGCCGCCGACCGTGGATGCTGTGATGGCGTCGCAGCGAATGAAGCGAATTTTGGAATCCGATCCGCCCTACGGCGCCCGCGTTTCTTTCGCCTACGAAGAGCCGGGCTCGGGTTGGAATGCGCCGCAAGTTGCGCCCTGGCTGGAGGCGGCCCTGGAGGAGACTTCGCGCGCTGTCTGGGGCAAGCCGATGGCGATGATGGGAGAGGGCGGGTCGATCCCCTTCATGGGTATGCTCGGCGCAAAATTTCCCGGCGCTCAATTCGTCGTCACCGGCGTGCTCGGGCCCCACTCGAACGCGCACGGGCCGAACGAATTCCTGCACATCCCGACCGGCAAGCGCGTGACTGAAACAGTCGCGCGCGTGCTGGCGGCGCATGCCGAAACCTAGCTGGAGGCGCGGTTCGGCGCGGCGGCACGCTCTGCTTGCTGGCTGATTGCAGACGCGGGTCTCCGGCGCGCATAACGCATCACGGTCGCCGCCAGCATGTCGCGATCGGCCGGTTTGACGATGTGTTCGGCGGCGCCCAGCGCCATGGCGTGGGCGCGATCCTCATTCACCGAGAGCACGACCACCGGGATATCCTGGGTCTTGGCGTCATGCTTCAGGCTTTGCAGCACCCGCCAGCCCGAACGATCCGGCAGGAAGATGTCGAGCAGCACCAGCGCCGGTGACTTGCTGCGTGCGAGCGCGAGGCCGGCTTCGCCGCCGCCGACGCCCTGGACGGCGAAGCCGGCGCGGGTAAGGGCGCGCGCTGCAAGCTCGCGCGCATCCGGTTCGTCCTCGATCACGATTACCAGCGGCGCATCCTCAGCCCCTTGCACCTCGTCGACTGCGGCCGCCGCACCCAGCGCGATCGACGCCTCGGAGAAGTCCAACGGGACGTGCAGCGTGAACGCAGAACCCTCGCCAAGCGTGCTCTTGACGAGCACGTTGCCGCCAAGCAACTGGGCCAGCCGGCGCGTAATCGTGAGGCCCAAGCCGGTTCCGCCGTATTGCTGCGTGATCGAGGGATCGGCTTGAACGAATGGCTTGAACAGGCGGGCCAAATGCTCGCTCGACATGCCGATGCCGGTGTCGCGGACAGTCACCAGCATCTGCTCGACGCCGTTATACGCCCGGCGTTCGAACTCGACGTCGATGGCGCCGTTGCGGGTGAACTTGGCGGCGTTGGAAAGCAGGTTAAGCACGCATTGGCGCAGCTTCATCGAGTCGGTATTGGCGTTACCGGTAAACGGCTCCGCCGTAAGCGTGATACGGTTGCCATTCTGCTCGGCGATAGGACGGATGGTATCGACCAGATCCTCCAGCATTTCGATTGGATCGAAACGCGCAGGAATCGCCTCCATGCGTCCAGCTTCGATCTTCGAGAGATCGAGAATCTCGCCGATCAAGCTGAGAAGATGCTTTGCGGCGGTGAGAATACGGTTCAGGTCCTGCACCGCCGCGCCGTCCCCGCTGTCTTCGGCGTCCTCCTGCAGCATTTCGGCATAGCCGATGATGGCATTGAGCGGCGTACGCAATTCGTGGCTCATATTGGCGAGGAATTGCGACTTGGCCAGATTGGCGCTGTCCGCCTCGTGGCGCGCGTGCGCGAGATCCACGGCGCCCAATTCGATTGCCCGCGCGTGATCGGCCAGCGCGGCAATGGCGGCGTTGAGTGTCGCGGGCTCGCTCGGATACGCGGCGTCCTGCACGCCCAATTCGTTGTTCAGCGTGCGCAACGCTTCCAGTTGTGTCCGGAGCGCTGTGGCAGCGCCCTGCATCAAGTCGTTTCCGGCATGGACGTTTGCGGCCGCCTCGGCGGGGCGCGTGACACAGGTCAGGCGGACCGGGGCGCCATCGGGCGTGGTGCGGACAAAGCCTTGATGTCGGACGCGAATGGAGGCCCCGTCGGCGCGCATCACCGCATGCTCCAACGCAATCTGGCGAACGGCGCCGGGCCGAGGCGCGAACGACCCATGCACCAGCGCGCGGTCTTGCGCCGGGGCGAAGCAAGCGCCTTCAGTGACGTCGGCATAGCTGACCGGCCGGCCGAGCACCGCGCCAAGACGTTGGCCGCCAACGATGCGCCGGCGTTCGAAATCGATCTCCCACGCGGCGGAAGCGGTGTCGCCGAAGCTCATATTGAGCTGGCGCACCCATTCGGCGTCCTGCACCCGCGCGTGGGCGGCGCGATGGGAACGATGCAGCGTTCCCGCAAACACGTAGCCGATCAGCAGTACGCACGCGGCCATTGCGCCGAACGCTCCGGCGCCGGCGCTCTCGATCACCATCATCGCACCGAGCAGGGCGTACGGCGCACAAGACGCCAATGCATGGAGGCGTCCGCGCTTGATATTCAGCGCCGCATGCGAGCAGAGCGCGATCAGAAGAGCAGAGGCAACGGCGCCGGCGAGCGGCGCATCCGAATACCAGGCGAGCGCGGGTGCAACAGCGAGGCTGGCGGAGGTCGCAAGATCCAACGCCAGCGCAGCGGCGCTGGATTGTGCAGTAGTGAGCGGCCTTGTCCTGGAAAGCAAAGCGGATCGCGTCGCGTCCACCAACAGCGCAAGCCCTAGCCAGACCGTCGCCGCGGCGACGCCGGCCACGCTCGCGCAGGCCAACGCCGCCAGTCCGAGCAGATAGTAGCGGGCGCGGGCGTTGGAAAACACCTCAGCCGCCGCGTGCTCGATCGCCGCATGGTTGATGAAGTATTGCACCGCCCACCCCGATGGCTAATTTCCCGATAACGCTAGCGCAGCTCCGTAAAGCAAGCGTTGGTGATGATGCGATTGTCGTGCTGTTTTGAAACGAAGATTGATGGAGCGAGCTGTCTACATGAAGAAAGTGTTGCCGCCTTCGCCCCAGGGTAAGACAACGTGAATTTTGTCTCGGACAACACGGCGCCAGCGGCGCCGGAGATCATCGCGGCGCTAAATGCCGTCAACGCCGGCGCTGCCGCCGGCTATGGCGAAGACGACTGGTCGATGCGGCTTGATGAAACGTTCGGCGCGGTCTTCGAACACGAAGTCCGAGTCTTCACAGTGGCAAGCGGCACGGCCGCAAATGCAATCGCGCTGGCAAGTGCAAGCCCGCCATGGGGAGCTGTGATATGCCATCGTGAAGCACATATCGAATGCGATGAATGCGGCGCCACCGGCTTCTTCTCCGGCGGCGCAACGCTCGCGCTGGTTGACGGCCCCGCCGCCAAGATTACGCCGGGCGCCTTGAAGGCAGTCGTGCGCAACGCACGCGGCGTTCATTCTATCGTGCCCGCTGTGGCGTCCGTTTCGCAGACAACGGAACGCGGCGCAGTGTACCGGCTGGATGAACTTGCGGCGCTCGGCGCCGCGTGCCGGCAAGCGGGGTTGCGCTTTCACATGGACGGCGCCCGCTTTGCCAATGCCATTGCCGCACTCGGCTGCGCCCCGGCGGAAGTAACCTGGCGAGCCGGCGTGGATCTGCTTTCATTTGGCGCCACGAAGAACGGCGCCTTGGCGGCAGAAGCCATCGTCTGTTTCGATGTCGGCATGGCCGAAGAGATCGCCCGTCGCAGAAAGCGCGCTGGGCATTTGTTTGCCAAGGGCCGCTATGCCGCCGCGCAGTTGCTCGCCTATTTCGAAGATGGGCTCTGGCTGAGGCTGGCGCGGCGGACGAATGAACTGGCGGCGCGGCTCGGCGAGGCCGCGGCGCGCTATGTCTCGGTCCCAGTGGAGAGCAATCAGGTCTTCATCAAGCCAGGCGAGACGGCCCTTGCCAAGCTGCGCCAAGCAGGGGCTCAATTCTACGACTGGGGCGGTGAAGGCTCTGGCGAGGCGCGCCTTGTGGTGTCTTGGCATCAAGCCGAGGCTGAGATCGAGGCGATGTGCGGACTCCTCGCCTCGTTGCGGTGAAGCGGCGAGTCAGGCATCGGCCGGCGATGCAACGATATGCCGTGCGCAGTTTTCGACCAATGGTGCGGGGTGAAGACGAGTTCAAGCAGCGCTCTGAGCGCGGCAAGCGTGGAGAGCGGCCAATAGAAGGGCATGGTCAGAGCCGCGCGGGCATGGCTCAGATTGTTCGACAGAGCGCTGGCGGTCAGTGCGGCGAACACCGCCACACAATAGCCGACCAGCGCCAGAACAAAATCAGCAGGCGAAAGATCATACGGCGTCAGTATCGCAGTGAGCACAATCAGCGCGAGCGGCCCGTGGACGAGGGCGGCGATCAATCCACCCCCAAGCAGGAGCTGCATCGAGGCGAAGCTCCAGAAGCCCATTTCCCGCGCGGTACGCACGGGATCGCGCATGAGAACGAGCCATGTCTGCAAATGTCCCTTGATCCAACGTGAGCGTTGCTGGAGCCAGGCGCCGAGCGTCACCGGCGCTTCTTCGCCCGTAGGCGGTCCGATCACGCCGGTACGGTAGCCGTCGCGCGCCAGCCGATACCCCAGATCGGCGTCCTCAGTGACATTGAGTAATTATCGGGGTTTTTGCCGCGCTTTGCGGTTTTTCCTCGCGCGCGGCGCATGCCCTTGTCGTTCTTGGCTTTTCCTCACTAGCTGAATCCTACCGAGCCCTACCAGTCCCCACACCTCCC
>JBFWOC010000007.1:0-154384 GCA_050250735.1 Hyphomonadaceae bacterium | reverse complement strand
CCCATCTGAAGCTCAACCAGCCGATCTACGCCCGCACCGCCGCCTACGGCCATTTCGGCCGCCAGCCCGACAACCACGGCGGCTTCAGCTGGGAGCGCGACGATCTCGTCGCCGAACTGAAGCGGCTCTAAACAGGCGCGAAAAAACCGCTTTGAATCAACCCAGCCAGACGCTGCGGCGGGCCCGGACGCGGCGGAGAACGCTTGCTGTGCGCGGCATTGAAAGATAGGGAATCCTCTAAGGAGGGCGCCTGTGAAGTGGGTTCTGATATTGGCCGTGACGCTGCTTGCTTCATGCGGCTTTTCGCCGATGTACGGCCAAGTCGGGGCCGGACAATCGCCGATAGGCCCGGTGGTTATCGGACAGATCGATGGGCGCGCCGGTCACGTGCTGCGGGCGGAATTGAATCGGGTTCTGGCGGTCGAGCGCGGCCCCGGGCCGCCGCTCACGCTGGAAATCACCGTCGGAGAAACCATTGCCGGCGCCGGCTATCGTCTTGATGAAAGCGCCACCCGATCGAACCTCACCCTGATCGCCAATTACGTCTTGCATTTTCCCAATGGCGCAGTGGCTCGCGGGTCCGTCTCGTCGGTGGCGCAATACAGCATTCCTGCATCGGCCTTCGGCGAGATCGCGTTGCAGGACGACGCCCGCGAACGCGCCGCCGAAGCGCTGGCGCAACGCATGCGCGCCGAACTCGCCATCCGCGTCTCCAGAGTACGGCGCACGCAGGGCTAGACCCTGATCTATCCGCCCGCCCGCACGAACTCGCCGATCGCATGGGCGATCCTGGTTTGGGTTTGGCCGTCCAGATAGGGATGCATCGGCAGCGCCAGCACGCGATGGCAGATGCTCTCGCTCACGCTCAAGCCGCCGGCGCCGACCGGGAAGCGTTCATAGGCGGTCTGCTTGTGCAGCGGCTTCGGATAATATTGCGCCGTCGGCACGCCCGCTTCGCGCAGATGCGCAGCGAGACCGTCGCGATCGTCCGCCTCGATCACGTACTGCGCCCAGGTCGAGACGCCGCCGTCGATGACGCTCGGGGTGGCGACGTAGCCTTCGAGCATGTTGGCGTAACGATCAGCGACCTCATTGCGCATGACGATCTCTTCGGCAAAAATGGCGAGCTTCTCGATCAGGATCGCCGCCTGGATCGTATCGAGGCGTGAGTTCATGCCGATGCGGGCGCAATTGTACTTGTCGTCGCCGCTGGCGCCGTGGAAGGCGATCGAGCGCATCAGCACGTTGTCGGCGTCATCATTGGTCAGCGTGGCGCCGCCGTCGCCATAGCAGCCGAGCGGCTTGGCCGGGAAAAACGATGTCGTCTGCGCGTCGGCCCAATGCATCGGATGCTTGCCGTGCAGCGTGGCGCCGAAGCCTTGGGCGCTGTCGGCGATGAGCTTCAGCCCTTCGCGCTTGCAGATCGCGCTGAGGCGCGGGTAATCGGCGGGTTGGCCGAACAGATCGACCGCAATCACCGCCCGCGGCTTCAGCTTGCCTTGCTGCTTGACGCCCGCGATCGCCGCTTCCAGCGAGGCCGGGTCCATGTTGTAGGTATCCGCCAGCACATCGACGAACACCGGCGTCGCCCTCACCCAGGGCGCGATCTCCGCCGTCGCGGCGAACGTGAAGGAGGGGCAGAACACGGCATCGCCTTCGCCGAGCCCCCACGCCCACAGCGGCAGCACCAGCGCATCGGTGCCATTGGCGTTGCCGATGCAGTGCTTGGCCTCTGCAAACGCCGCAAGCTGGCCCTCGAGCGTCTTCACTTCCGGCCCGAAAATGTAGGCGCCGTGGCGAACGACTCGCGCAATCGCAGCGTCGATCTTGTCGGCAATGCGCGCACGCTGCGCTTGCAAGTCGATGAACGGGATCATGTTGGCCTCGAATATAGATTGGAGCGTCAGGAAAGAGAGGGAAGGCCGGCGGCGCGATCCACCTCCAGCGCAAGTTCCAACACCGCCAGCGCTTCCTCGCCGCTGACGGCCGGACGCGGCGCCACGCCGAGCACGGCGTCGATGAAGTGTGCGACGTTGGCGCCTAACGGATCGCTGCCGATGCGGGTCTCGGCAAAAGCGGCGTTGAGCGGAAAGCTGGTCGTGTTGTCGAAAGTCCGGGCAAGGAAGTCGATGTTGACTTCGCCGCACGGATAGACCGCGCGCATGAAGCGCTTGCGCTCCGGGGCGATGCGGCTGGAGACGAACACCGCCTCGGCGTCGGCAAACGCCAACCGGGCGTCGATTGCGTCCGCGGTGCGGCCATGCTCCCTGCGCGCCGTCGCCAGCAGGCGCTCCGGCTGGTGTCCGACCAGGCGCAGCGCCAGGTCGAGATCGTGGACCATCAAATCGAGCGTCACCGAAACGTCGGCGCTTCGCCCGGTCCATGGTCCTTCGCGCACGCTTTCGATCCGGGTCGGACGTTCGGGCGTGGCGAACAAGCCCATCGCCTCGAAAACCAGCCGCTCCTGGTGGCCGCATGCCAGCGTCAGCTTGTTGTTGCGCGCCAGTTTCACCAACGCTGCGCCGTCAGCGACATCGGTCGCGAGCGGCTTTTCGACCAACACGTGCTTTCCGGCTTCGAGGGCGGCGCGCGCGGCGTCGGCATGTTGCGACGGCGGGCTGGCTATGGTGACGATATCGACGCGCTCCAGCAGCGGCGCCAATTCGTAGAAGCCTTCGACGCCGTGGGTGTCGGCCAGCATTTGCGCGCGCTCGTCGTGATGATCCATCACCCCGACCAGCGTCACGCGATGATCTTCGACGTACTTGCGCGCGTGGTGGCGGCCGAACGCGCCGGCGCCAATGACCCCTGCACGCAGCTTGCTCACTCGACCGTCACCGACTTGGCGAGATTGCGCGGCTGATCGACATCGGTGCCTTTCTGCACGGCCGTCAGATAGGCCAGCAGCTGGATCGGCACCGAGTACACGAGCGGCGCAACGAACGGATCGCAGCTGGGAACCATGATGATGTGCCTGGCGATGTCGGCCACCGCCACCGCGCCCGGCGCATCGGTGATCACGATCAGCTTGCCGCCGCGCGCGGCGACTTCCTGCATGTTGGAGAGCGTCTTCTCGAACAGCGTGTCGTGCGGGGCGACGACCACGACCGGGGTGTGCTCGTCGATCAGCGCAATCGGTCCGTGTTTCAATTCGCCGGCGGCGTAGCCTTCGGCATGGATGTAGGAAATTTCCTTCAGCTTCAGCGCGCCTTCGAGCGCGATCGGATAATGGGCGCCGCGGCCGAGATAGAGAACGTCGCGGGCTTCTGCGAGTTCGTGCGCGATGACTTCGATTTCGGATTCGCAGGCCAGCGCATCGGCCACCAGGCGCGGCGTTTCCATCAAGGCGTGGACGAGGCGGCCTTCCTCCTGTCCCGAAAGCGTCCCGCGCGCGCGCCCGACCGCGATCGAGAGCGCCGCGAGCGCCGAAAGTTGCGCCGTGAACGCTTTGGTCGAGGCCACGCCGATCTCCGGTCCGGCCAAAGTGGGCAGCCGCGCATCGGCTTCGCGCCAGATCGTCGATTCCGGCACGTTGACGACGGCCAGCGTCTTCAGCCCGTGCTCCTTGCAATAGCGCAGCGCCGCCAGCGTGTCGGCGGTCTCGCCGGACTGCGACACGAACACGCCGAAACTGTTCTTGCCGAACGCCGGTTTCCGATAACGAAACTCCGAGGCGATATCGGTTTCCACGGTGAGTCCCGAAATCTGCTCCAGCCAGTATTCCGCCACGCGCCCGGCATAGTGCGCCGTGCCGCAGCCGATGACGATGGCGCTATCGGCGGCAAGATCGACGCCGTCGAGATCTGGCATCTCCACCCGTTCGTCGTACGCATTGACATAGCGGGTGATCGTGCGGCCGGTGGTCTCGGGCTGCTCGTAAATTTCCTTCTGCATGAAGTGGCGGTGATTGCCTTTTTCGGCGGCGGCGGCGCCGCCGGCGAAAACATGCACCTGCCGCTCGGCCAAGTTGCCGTTGGCGTCGAGCACCTTCACGTTCGCTCGCGAAAGTACGGCGATGTCGCCTTCCTCGAGGAACATCACCCGCTGCGTGAACGGCGAAACCGCGATCGCGTCGGAGCCGAGGAACATCTCGCCGTCGCCCAGACCCACCGCCAGCGGGCTGCCTTTGCGGGCGCCGACCAGGATGTCGTTGTCGCCCGCAAACAGGACGGCGATGCCGAAGGCGCCCTCGAGCCGGCGCACAGCGCTGATGGCGGCCTGCTCGGGCTTCTGACCAAGGTTCAGATAATGGGTGATGAGGTGGGCGATGACTTCGCTGTCGGTTTCCGAGGCGAACTTGTGGCCGGCGCCGGTCAGCTCCTCACGCAAAGCACGAAAATTCTCGATGATGCCGTTGTGGACGATCGCAACCTTGTCGGTGGCGTGGGGGTGGGCGTTGCCGGTGGTCGGCGCGCCGTGGGTCGCCCAACGGGTGTGGCCGATGCCGCTGACGCCGGCGAGCGGCGCCTTTTCAAGTTCGGCTGCCAGGTTTGCAAGTTTGCCGGCGGCGCGGCGGCGTTCGATGGCGCCGTTTTCGAGCGTGGCGACGCCGGCGGAGTCGTAGCCGCGATATTCCAGCAGCTTCAAAGCCTGCACTAGCCGGGGCGCCGCCGGATCAGCGCCCAGGATGCCGATGATCCCGCACATGGTTAATCTCGCGTCCCTTCGCGTCCGCTGCTGCTCATGCCTGTTCGGCTGTTGATTTGCATCTCAATTAGTCTTTCAACATGCGACGGTTTTCGGCGCATGCCGCGAAAAGTGTGCGCGGTTTTTGCGTATCGACGCGCGCCTCAGGTAAGATTAGCCGACTTCAGCACAGTCCTGAAGTCGCAGGGAGCACCAACCGCCATGACCAGGGCCTATTTTGGCACGGACGGCATCAGGGGAACGGCCAACAAATACCCGATGACGCCCGAAGTCGCCATGCGCGTGGGTCTGGCCGCTGGCAAACATTTTCGTTCCGACGACGACCGCCGCCATCTTGTGGTGATCGGCAAGGACACCCGGCTGTCGGGCTATATGCTGGAGCCTGCGCTGACCGCCGGCTTCACCGCCGCCGGGATGGATGTCGTCCTGTTCGGTCCGCTGCCGACGCCGGCCGTGGCCATGCTGACGCGCTCGCTCCGGGCCGATATCGGCGTGATGCTCTCGGCCTCGCACAACAAGTTCGCCGATAACGGCATCAAGCTGTTCGGTCCCGACGGCTACAAACTCTCCGACGGCGCCGAGCTGGAAATCGAGCGCTTGATGGACAGCAAGCTCGACGAACACTTGGCCGAACCGGGCAAGCTCGGCCGCGCCCAGCGCATCGACGACGCCCAGGCCCGCTATGTCGAGATCGTCAAGGCGACCTTTCCGAAGCGGCTCTCGCTCAAAGGCCTGCGCATCGTCATCGATGCCGCCAACGGCGCCGCCTACAAGGTCGCCCCGGTCGCGCTCTACGAACTCGGCGCCGAAGTGATCAAGATCGGCATCGAGCCGAACGGCTTCAACATCAACGACGAAGTCGGCTCCACCGATACCCGCGCCTTGAAGGACGCAGTGCTGAAATACCGCGCCGACATCGGCATCGCTCTCGACGGCGACGCCGACCGCGTCGTCATCGTCGACGAGAAGGGTCACCTCATCGACGGCGACCAGCTGATGGCGCTGATCGCCAAGAACTGGAAGGAGCAGGGCACGCTCACCAAGCAGGGCATCGTCGCTACGGTGATGAGCAATCTGGGGCTGGAACGGTTCCTGAAAGGGCTTTCGCTGAAGCTCGAGCGCACCGCGGTCGGCGACCGCTATGTCGTCGAACAGATGCGCGCCAAGGGCTATAATGTCGGCGGCGAGCAATCCGGTCACATCATTCTCTCCGATTTTTCCACTACCGGCGACGGCTTGCTTGCAGCGCTGCAGGTGCTGGCCGTGATCGTGCAGTCGGGGAAGCCGGCGAGCGAGGTTTGCAAGCAGTTCGATCCCGCCCCGCAAGTGCTCGAGAACGTGCGTTACGAGCGCGGCAAGCCCGACCCGATGGAAACGGCCGCCGTCAAAGCCGCAATCAAGGATGCCGAAGACCGGCTCAAGGGCGCCGGCCGCCTGTTGGTGCGCAAATCCGGCACCGAACCGCTGGTGCGGATCATGGCCGAAGGCGACGACGAGAAACTCGTCCGCGCCGCCGTGGACGATGTGAAGGCCGCGGTGGTCGCGGCGGCCAAGGCGGCTTGAGCTAGGGCGTCGCCGCCGGCCGGTGCGGCAGCGGCGCCGTGTTGTTGGCTTCGTTGCAGTCGGGAATCCCCGCGCGCGTGCCTTCGCTGGCATAGACCAGGCGCAAGCGCAGCCGCCGCCCGGCCGCTTCCGGCGGCACGATCGCGCGAATGGCGCCACGGACGTTGTGGCCGTGCGCGAGATAGACGTTGCCATCCTCGTTCAAGGTCGTGATTGCAGGCACGGCGGCAAGGCGGGTTGCGCCCGCGGCTGTGGTGTATTCCAGCGCGACCATCTGATCGTCGACGCTTCGCGCGCCGAACGGCGTGTTGCCGTCGTTGCGGACTTGCCACGTCACCGCGAGTTCGCCGTCCGCCAGCGGCGGCTGACCCGGCAGCTCGGTCACGAACGCCGTGGTGCCGACACCGAGATCCGGACAGCGCGGCGGCGGCGGCGGCGGCGGCCGCTGCTTCTGCTTTTGCTGCTGCTGCTGCTGGCCTTGCGCCAGCGCCTGGTTCGTCACCAGCATGCCGGCGACGGCCGCAACGCCTATCAAGCAAGCGATCAGTGCTTTCCGCATCCGCCCATTTCCCCGGCGCTGCCGGCTCAAGGCAAGCGCAACGTCCCTGCCGCCAGTCTGGCCCATCGCGGGCGCTGGACGGAATAGCGTCTCTAGCGCTTGCGCAGCCGCTCGAGCCAGGCCGCCGTACTCGCATCCGTTTCCGCCGCAGCGCCGCCCTCGAGCGCCGGCAGCAGAGCGTTCGCCATCTCCTTGCCGAGTTCGACGCCCCACTGGTCGAACGGATTGACGCCGGCGAGAACCGCCTGAGTGAAGGTGCGGTGCTCGTAGAAGGCGAGCAGGGCGCCCAAAGCCTCCGGCGAAAGCGCATCGATCGTCATCAGCGTCGACGCGCGGTTGCCGGCAAAGGCGCGGTGCGGCGCCAGCCGCGAGGCGTCGGCCTCGCTCATGCCTTTGGCGGTCATCTGGGCCTTCGCCTGCGCCGCGCTCCGCCCCACCATCAGCGCGCGGGCTTGCGCCAATGCGTTGGCATAGAGCTTCGCCCGGTGCGAGGCCGGCCCCTCGTGTTCGCCCGCATTGACGATGAATTCGACCGGAATTTCCTCGACGCCCTGGTGCAGCATCTGGAAGAACGAGTGCTGCGCATTGGTCCCCGCCGCGCCCCAGGTGACCGCGCACGCCGAACGCGTCAATGGCGCGCCGTCGCGGCTCACGCCCTTGCCGTTGGATTCCATCTCCAGCTGCTGCAGCCAAGCCGGCAGCAGGCGTAGGCGTTCGGCGTAGGGAATAAGCGCATAAGAGCCATGCTTCAGCGCTTCGCGATTCCACATCTGCACCGCCGCCGAGATCGCCGGCAGATTCTGCGCGAACGCGGCCTCGCGGAAGTGCTCGTCCATCTCCTCCGCGCCTTCGAGCAGGCGGAAGAACACGCCATGCGTCAGCGCGATTTCGCAGACGAGCGAGACGCTCGACCACAGCGAGTAGCGCCCGCCGACCCAATCCCAGAACGGAAACACGTCGCTTTCGGCGACGCCCCAGGCGATCGCTTTTTCCGGCGCCGCAGTCGCGGCCGCGATCCGCGCCGGTCCCCAGGCGCGAACGAACTCTGCATTCGCCAGCGTTTCCTGCGTCGTGAATGTCTTCGACGCCACGATCAGCAGCGTTCGTCCGGGGTCGAGGCCCTCGATTGCATCGGCCACGTCGGCGCCATCGACATTGGCGGCAAAGCGCACCGTCATGCCGGGGCGACGCTGCTGTTTCAGCGCATTGAGCACCAGGCGCGGGCCCAGATCGGACCCGCCGATGCCCAAATGGATCACGGCGTCGAACTTGCCGCTTTCGGCAATGTCATGCGCGAACGCGTGCATCCGGTCGAGTACAGTTGTGATCTCGTTGTCGCCGCCGGGGGGATCCTGGATGCGCAACGCCCAGTGCTTGGCGGCGCGGCCTTCGGTGGTGTTGACGATGCCGCCGGCGAACAGCTTGCTGCGCCAGCCGTCAAAATCCGCGGCTCGCGCCAACGCGCCGAGCGCTTCGAGCGCGCCGGCGTCGATGCGCTGCTTCGAGAAATCCGCCATCAGATGCGGAGCCGAAAATGTCAACGCCTCCACCCGCGCAGGATCGGCGGCGAAGAGATCGAGCAGCTTGGCCCGCCGCAGCCGGGCCGCTTCGTTCTCGACCGTTGCCCAGGCTTCATTCATGGTGGCGCTCATGGGGGCGACGCTCTAACAGGACGCGGGCATGGCGACAATTCTCGTCACCGGCGGCGCCGGCTATGTCGGCTCGCATTGCTGTCTCGCGCTCTCGCGGGCAGGCCACAGGGTCATCGTTTACGACGACCTTTCCAACGGTCATGCCAAGTTCGCCAAATGGGGCCCGCTGGAACTCGGAGACATCCGCGACGATACGCGCTTGCGCGAAGTGTTCGCGACCCATCGCCCGGATGCGGTGCTGCACTGCGCTGCGCTGATCGAAGTCGGCGAGTCGATGAAACAGCCCGAGCGCTTTCACGACGTGAATGTCGGCGGAACGCAGACTCTGCTCGCAGCCATGCAGCGGGCGGGCGTGCGCGCGTTCGTATTCTCCTCCTCGTGCGCGGTCTATGGCGACCCTGAACGGCTTCCCATCGGCGAGACCCATCGTTGCGCGCCCAACAACGTCTACGGCCGGAGCAAGCTCGACGGCGAGCGCCTCAGCGAAGCCGCGGCGGCGGCGCGTGGCGGCGCGTTCGCGCACTTGCGCTATTTCAACGCTGCTGGCGCCGCTTGGGAAGAAGGTATCGGCGAACGTCATCGACCGGAAAGTCACGCCATTCCGCTGGCGCTGTTCACGCTGCTCGGCCGGCGCGAGGCGTTCAACGTCTTCGGCGAGGATTACCGGACCCGCGACGGTACGTGCGTTCGCGATTACGTCCACGTGCTCGACCTTGCCGATGCGCACGTGCGCGCTATCGAGCGGCTGCTCGGCGGCGGTGAAAGCCTGGTCGCCAATTTGGGCATGGGCGCCGGCGTCACCGTGCGCGAACTGATCGCGGCGATCGAGCGCGTCACCGGGCGAAGCGTGCCGACCATTTCGGCGGCCCGCCGTGAGGGCGATGCGCCGGCGTTGCAGGCTGACAACGGGCGGGCCCAGCGTGAACTCGGCTGGTCGCCAACCCGCGACATCGACCGGATCATCGCCGACGCCTGGAAGTGGCATGCGGAGATCGAGCCTCAGGCATTTCCCTAGCTGCTCGGCCCGACGCTGAACGAGAGGATACGGCTCACGTCTCGCTGGGGCCGTCCGCTTTGTTCGGTCCATGTGTTGAACGCATTCTGGACCGTCTTCATGTCGGCTTTCGATGTCGGCGCCTTACTCACGATGTTTTCGCGGATCAGCGCCTTGGTCACATCCGGCGACAGGATGAAGGCGTCCCAGCCATTGGAGCGCAAGAAGTACGCGGTCGCCGACGGCCCAAGGTGCGACGCATTCTTCCTGAGGTGCTCCATCAGGCCGATCTGATCGTTTGCAGGCCACGTCTTCAGGAACTTCGTGAACGAGCCGTGCTGCTTGGCGGTATCGATGACGAATTGCGCGTTGCCGATCGTCGCCTGAATCTTTGCGCCGTTGCGGACGATGCGCGTGTCTTTGAGCAGCCGCGCGATGTCGCGATCGGCGTAGAAGGCAACGCGATGCGGATCGAAACGATCGAACGCTTCTTCGAAGCCCGGCCATTTCTTCTCGATCACGTCCCATGAGAAACCGGCGGAGAAGACCGCTTGCGACATCGATGCGAGCCAGCGGTCGTCGCTCTGGGTTTTTACCGCAGGCGGCTTTGGGTTTTCCGCCAGCCGCTTCGCCAATCCCGCCTTGCCGTGATGCTTCTCCGCCAGCTTGACGATCTCGGAAAACTTTCGAAGCGCCATGCTCTTTCGTCCTTGGGCCGCTATGGGCGCCCGACGCTCACATAGTGGAAGCCCTTCGCGCGCATTTCGTCCGGGCGATAAATGTTGCGCAGATCGATCACCGTCGGGGCTTTCAGCGCGTCCTTGATCCGATCGAGGTCGAGGGCGCGGAATTGGTCCCACTCGGTGATGATCACCACCGCATCGGCGTTCTGCACGCAATCGTAAGGCCCGGTTGCGAACTGAACGTCCTTAAGCATGTGCCTGGCTTCGTTCATCCCTTCGGGATCGAAAGCGCGAATCTTGGCGCCTTCGGCCTGTAGCGTCGGCACGATGTCGAGCGCCGGCGCCTCGCGCATGTCATCGGTATTCGGCTTGAAGGTGAGCCCGAGGATCGCGATGGTCTTGCCGTTGACGCTGCCGCCCAGAGCCTCGATGATTTTCTGCGCCATCTTCTGCTTGCGGGCCGAGTTCACCCGCACCGTGGCCTCGATCAGTTCGATCGGCGCATGCGAATCGCGCGCGGTCTTCATCAGCGCCAGCGTATCCTTGGGAAAGCAGGAGCCGCCATAGCCGGGCCCGGCATTGAGGAATTTGCGGCCGATGCGGTTGTCGAGACCGATGCCCTTGGCCACTTCCTGCACGTTGGCGCCCACGGCCTCGCAGAGGTCGGCGATTTCGTTGATGAAAGTGATCTTCATCGCCAGGAAGCCGTTGCCGGCGTATTTGATCAACTCGGAAGTGCGGCGCTCGGTGAACACGATCGGCGTTTCATTGAGCGACAGCGGCCGGTAGAGTTGGCGCATGACGTCGCGCGCGCGTTCATCGGTCGTGCCGACGACGACGCGGTCGGGGCGTTTGAAGTCGCCGATGGCGGCGCCTTCGCGGAGGAATTCCGGGTTGGAGACGACGGCGAATTCCGCGTCCGGACGCGCCTTCTTGACGATGGCTTCGACCTCGTCGCCAGTGCCGACCGGCACCGTCGATTTGTTGACGATGACGGTGTAGCCGTTCATCAGGCCCGCAATCTCCTCGGCCGCCGCATACACGTAGGAGAGGTCGGCGTGGCCGTCGCCGCGGCGCGAAGGCGTGCCAACGGCGATGAACACTGCGTCGGCGTCGCGGATCGCTGCGCTCGGATCGGTGGTGAAGAACAGCCGGCCCTGTTCGACATTGTCTTTGACCAGTTCATCGAGGCCCGGCTCGAAGATCGGGATCTCGCCCTTCTGCAGGCGCGCGATCTTGCCGGCGTCCTTATCGACGCAGGTGACGGTGTGGCCGAAGTCGGCGAAGCATGCGCCGGAAACGAGGCCCACATAGCCCGTTCCGATCATGGTCACGCGCATGTCTCAAATCTCCTGATTGTAGGCGCCGACTTCGGGGAAGCGGCCGAGACGCGGTTTCACTTCTTCGCGAAACAGCGCCCTCATATCGTCATCGCTGCTCATGCTTTCAACCACCACCACGAGTTCGGGCTTGTTCGACGAGGCGCGCACCAACACCCAGGCGCCATCTTCCAGCGTGACGCGGGCGCCGTTCACGGTGTTCACGTCGCGGATGCCGCGGCCGAGAATCTTGCCGCCTTCCGCCGCGAGCCGGCGATAGTCCGCGACAACGCGATCGACGACGCCGTACTTCTTTTCGTCGTCGCAATGCGGGCTCATGGTCAACGAGGTGTAGCTCTTCGGCAGCGCCGCCTTCAGCTGGGAGAGCGTCTTGCCGGGATTGCGGTCGAGCATGGCAAGGACGGCGGCAGCTGCAACGATGCCGTCGTCGTAGCCGAGGCCGAGCGGCGGGCGGAAGAAGAAGTGGCCGCTTTTCTCGAAGCCGGCGAGCGCATCGAGTTCGGTGGTGCGGCGCTTGATGTAGGAATGACCGGTCTTCCAATAGTCGACCTTGGCGCCGTTGGCCTGCAGCACCGGATCGATGGCGTAAAGCCCGGTCGACTTCACGTCGGCGACGAAGGTTGCGCCCTTGTGTTCGGCGCTCAGATCGCGCGCAAGCATCAGGCCGACTTTGTCGGCGAAAATCTCATCGCCTTCGTCGTCGACGACGCCGCAGCGATCACCGTCGCCATCGAAGCCGAGCGCAAGTTCGGCGCCGTGGCGTTTCACCGCCGCCGCCATGTCGTGCAGCATTTCGCTGTCTTCGGGATTGGCGTTGTAGTGCGGAAAGCTCCAGTCGAGCGCGGTATGGAGGTCGATCACCTCCGCGCCCATGCGCCGCAACGCTTCGGGCGCGAACGCGCCTGCTGTACCGTTGCCGCAGGCGGCGATCACCTTGATCGAGCGGCGCAGTTTCACGCGGGAGACGAGGTCGGCGATATAGCGCTCGCGCATGTCCTCGACGCGCTTGTAGGCGCCGCCGGGCCTCGGCTTGAAGTTTCCGCCGAGCACGATGTCGCGCAATTTGGCCATTTCGTCCGGGCCGAAGGTGAGCGGACGATCCGCGCCCATCTTCACGCCGGTCCAGCCGTTTTCGTTATGGCTGGCCGTCACCATGGCGACGCAAGGTATGTCCAAGGCGAATTGCGCAAAATACGCGGTCGGCGACAGTGCGAGACCGATGTCGTTCACTTCCATCCCGGCCTGCATCAGGCCGAGCGTCAGCGCCTGCTTGATCGATTGCGAATAGAAACGGAAATCGTGCCCGACGACGATGCGCGGGGCGACGCCGAATTCATGAATCAGCGTGCCGAGGCCAAGGCCGAGCGCCTGCACGCCGAGCAGGTTCAGTTCCGGCGGTTTCTCGGCGCCGGGGATCCCGAACCACCAGCGCGCATCGTATTCGCGGAAACCCGTGGGCTTCACCAAGGGCAGGCTTTCGAACTCGGCGGAATTCGGAATGAGGCTTGCGCGCGGCGCAGGCAGCATGGGCTTGTTTCCGGTGCGGCGGGAAGATGCCGGGGGTTTGATGGAAATGGCGGCGAAATTCAACTCGCGGCGCCGCCTCAGGTTTGCGGCGAAATGCGAATTCGCGTGATCTCGAGGCCGTAGGCCTGGTCGTCGGCGGCGCTGATGGCGCGCAGCGCGATGGCGTTAACCTCGCTCTGCGCCGGCAGCTGGAAACGCAATGTCGCCGGCTGCGGCGGGGTATCTTGGCGGACCCAGGCGGTCGGCCCGTCGCCGCCGGCGGCGACGGCCAGGGCCGGTGCGGCGTTCACCGGCAGCGGGTTGTAGCTGACTTCGACGGTAAGCCGGCGGCCCTGGAGCGCGGCGGCGTCCTCGGGGGAAAGCAGGATGCGCGCGCCCCGTTCCTCCGGCGCCGGTTCGCCGCTGGCTTTTTGTGCAATACGCAAGTTCTGGGCGCGGCCGAAAAAGTCGCGCACGACCATGATCTCGTGCCGTTCGTCCGCCGATGGCGTGTCGAACGCTTCGCCGCTCCAGACCAGCCATTCGCCGTCGCGTGCCGCAGTTACCGGGGCGGGATCGCGCGGCCAGGACTGCGGCTGCAGGCTCAGCGCGACCACGAACACGGCGAGCAACGCCATCAGCGGGTAGAACAAGATCGGATGAAACAGCCAGTGACGCATCGGCCTGGGTGTAGCCGGGCGGGCGGCGGCGTCCAAGCGGCTTCGGCTCTTGACGGCGGGGGCGACGCCACTAAGGCAGCGGCAATGCCTTATCTCGCGCTGCTTCGCCACGGCCAGAGCCAGTGGAATCTGGAAAATCGCTTCACCGGCTGGGTCGATGTCGATCTCACCGAGCAGGGCGAGGCGCAGGCGCGGCGATCGGGCGAATTCCTGGCCCAAAGCGGCGTGCCGTTCGACAAGCTTTTCACCTCGGTGCAGACCCGGGCGATCCGCACCGGAAATTTGGCGCTGGATGCGGCTGACCTGTCCTGGCTGCCGGTCGAGCGGAGCTGGCGGCTGAATGAGCGCCATTACGGGGCGCTGACCGGGCTCGACAAAGCCGAAACCGCCGCCAAGCACGGCGACGCGCAGGTCAAGCTGTGGCGGCGCTCCTATGACACGCCGCCGCCGCCGCTGGCGCCGGGCGGCGCTTTCGATCTCTCGCGCGATCGCCGTTACGCCGGCGTTGACGTGCCGCAGACGGAATCGCTGAAACTGACGCTCGAACGGGTGCTGCCGTTCTGGCGCGAGGCGATCGCGCCGGACCTGAAGGCGGGGAAAAATCTCATCGTCGCCGCGCATGGCAATTCGCTGCGCGCCATCGTCAAGCATCTCTTCAGTGTTCCCGACGATCAGATCGTCAGCGTCGAAATCCCGACCGGCAATCCGCTGCTGATCGAACTCGACGCCGGTTTGAAACCGGTGGCGGCGCGCTACCTCGACGAAAGCCGCGCCGAGCGCATTCCGGCCTTGCCGTGAAATGAGCGACGCCGATTTCATGCGCCGCGCGCTGAGGCTGGCCGAACCCGGCGTCGGCCGGACCGGGTCCAACCCAAGCGTCGGCTGCGTGATCGTGAAGGACGGCGCCGTTGTCGGCGAAGGCGCGACGGCGGCGGGCGGGCGCCCGCACGCCGAGGAATTGGCGCTGCAGCAGGCGGAGGAGCGCGCGTTGGGGGCGATCGCGTTCGTCACGCTCGAGCCTTGCGCCAGGCGCAGTACAGGGGCGGAATCGTGCTCCGACATTTTCATTCAGTCCGGCGTTGCGCGCGTGGTGATCGCTGCCGGCGACCCCCACCCGTTCGCGGCCGGGGCCGGCATCGAGCGGCTGCGCGCCGCCGGGGTGGCGGTCGAAACCGGGCTGCTGGCGGATGAAGCGCGGGCGCAGAACGCCGCTTTTTTTGCGCAATGGGAAAAGTCCGGTTGAGTCCGGCGGCCTAGCTCGAATCCTGCGCGGGCGGATCGCTGTGGTTCGGCGGTGACGCAAAATCGGCGAAGCGATCGATGCGGTGGGCGGCCTCCGGCGGCGCACGCAGTAATTCCGCAGCGCGGTGCGGCGTGGCATGGAGCCGTCGCGACAGACGGCGCGCGTGGGCGGCGGGATCGTTGAAGGCCCGGATCAGCGCCTCGTAGCGCTCAGCGAGCGGCCAGGCGTTTCGCACCGTCGGCGGCGGCGTTTTCCGGCGCCGCGCGCAAACATCCGTTCGCGCAGCGCCGCCGGCGGGGCGATCCAAAAGGCAGCGAAACGAGACCCGCCAGGCTTCAGGGTGTTCAGCGGCAAAGCAGGTCTGCTTGCGCATCCGTTGACGTGGCGCGCGCAGCAATGGACGTGTGTTCGGCTTGGCGTAGGCGCGCGCTTCGATCAGCAACAGGCGGCGCATCATCGCTTCGCCGCATCTGAGCCACGAGGCCAGCTGGGCATGGGCTTTGCGCGCCAACGCGCCACGGGCGGCGATCTGTTCGGGTCGGCCGAACAGAGCCTGCAGCGTTTCGAGGAAAGCTCGAGCAATTTGCCAGAGCGCCAGTGGGGCGTGTCGTACAGGGGAAGCGGTGATCATGCGCCGACATTATGCGCCCAGCTGGTTCCCGGTCGGATTGAAACGGTGAGTGAGCCTTGGCGTTCAACGGTTTGGCGCGAAACCACACGGCACAGCGTGCATACCTATGCGCGGTTCCCGACGAAGTGCTGTCTCAGTTCGGTGACCGAGAGGCGGACGCAAATCACGACGCGCGGCGCGGGCGACCGGCCTAGCATGCGCAGTCACGCTGTGTTACGGCGATGACATGCCCATGTACATGGACATCCATGACCTGCCCGGGGTCAAGGCCGACGATGTCGTCCAGGCGCATTTCGAGGACATGAAAGTCCAGGCCAAGCACGGCGTCGTCTATCACAAATACTGGGTCAACGAGCGCAAGGGCAAAGTCTATTGCCTCTGTCACGCGCCGACTGCCGAAGCCGCCGACGCCGTTCACCGCGAAGCCCATGGCTTGCGCGCCGAACGCATCATGGAAGTTACGTCCGAGATCGCCGATGCGTTCATGGGCGTTTCCGAAGCCAATGGCGACGGCGCAGTGGTGCTGCCGGACAAGAGCGGGCACGATCCGGGCACCAGAACGATTTTCTTCACCGACATCGTCGGCTCCACCGACATGACCCAGCGCCTGGGCGACGAGGCTGCATTCGCGTTGCTTGACGCGCACGACCGCATCGTGCGCGGGGCGCTGGCGGCGAACAACGGCGCGGAAGTCAAACACACCGGCGACGGCATCATGGCGGCTTTTGTCTCAGCGGCCTGCGCGGTGCGCTGCAGCATGGCGGTGATGGAAGCCGTGTCGACCACGCGGGCAAACGCGCCGCCGCATCTGCGCGTGCGCATCGGCATTGCCGCCGGCGAGCCGATCGAGCGCGCCAACGATCTGTTCGGCACAGCCGTCCAGCTCGCCGCGCGGCTCTGCTCGCATGCGGAGCCGGAGCAGATTCTGATCTCGAACGTGGTTGCCGAATTGTGTGCGGGAAAGAGACTGCCGATCCGCGAGATCGGCCAATTGAGCCTGAAGGGATTCGAACAGCCCGTGCATGCCCATGCGGTGGCGCTGGCGTAGCGACAGCACACCATTGGGCGCCGGGTTTTTTGTGGGGAGACGGCGATGAGACAGTCAATCCGGAAGCTTCTTGTTTTTGCCTGCGCGGGCTTGGCCGCAGCGTGCATGCAATCGGCCACCGAGACGCCCGGGCCGGGCGAGCCGACGCTCGCCCAGGTGCGCGCGGCGACGGAACGGTTTCAGGACATCAATGTCGCGCTTGCCGAAGGCTATATCCGCGATCCGGCGAACATGTGCGAGACCGCGGAGATGATAGGCAGGGACGCGGCGCTCGGCGCGATGGGGGTACACTATTTCCGCCCCGATCTGTTGGGCATCACCGCGCCGCCGAATCCGCGCGTCAACGGCACGAGCACCTATACCGACTTCAGTCTGCCGGCGATCTTGATCTACGAACCGCAGGCGGACGGTTCGATGCAATTGGTGGCGGTCGAGAACCTCGTGTTCAAGGCGGCGTGGGCGGCGGCCGGAAACAGCGAGCCGCCGACGTTCCACGGCGTCGCCTATGACGACATGCAGGACGATCCGGCCACCACGATCGACGAGGCGCACAATTTCGAGCCGCACTTCGATCGTCATGTCTGGATCTATCGCGACAATCCGAACGGCGTGTTCGCGCCGCTCAATCCGGCGGTGAGTTGCCAGTATCACAATTCGCATGCGATGCCCGGACCGGCCTGAGCAACCGCGGGAACGCGCGCCGGCGCCTTGGCCTCGCCATAACAGGACCGCACAACGGCGGCGAGGAGCAGGCATGCGGAGATTGATCTTGTGTGCGGCGCTGATCGCGATCGGCGGTTGCACGCCGCCGGCCGGCGCGCCGGAAACGCCGCCGGCCGCAGAGCGCGCAGCGGCTACGATCGCAACGGTCACGGCGCCGCAAGAGGGGGCGACCGTGACCAGCCCGCTTCGGATCAGCGGCGTGGCGCCGGCCGACTGGTTTTTCGAGAACCAGTTTCCCGTTCGCCTGATCGATGCGCAAGGCGCCGAAATCGCTTCGGCGCCGGCGCATCCGCGCATCAATTGGACGGAGCCGGGGCCGAAAGAGTTCGACGCCGAACTCAGCTTCACGGCCACCGGCCCGGCGATACTGGTGCTGCAGGAAGACATGCCCGGGGAAGGCGAGACGCCGCGCGAAGTGCGCGTGCAGCTGGTGCTGGCGGGCGAGTGAACCGGCTATTCCGCCGCGATCTGTTCGGGCGCAGCCGCCCATAGCTTTGACGCTGGGTAGAACGGCCCCCCGAACGTTGCGCCGCTTAACCTCGGTGCTGCAACCCGTTATGCTGCGAAGGCGGGAGGCAATGTCATGTGGCGGATCACATCTTTAGCTGCTGTGTTGGCGATTGCCGTGCTGGGAGATGACGGGGCGCACGCGCAATCCAACGCGATGACGCCGGAAGTCTGCGCCGTGTCAGGCAGCCTCAACCCGGTGTTCTGGACGCGGTTCAACCAGGGCGTCGCCGAGACCATCAATGGCGTGACACCGCAACACGCTCCCTCGCCTCATGTAACATTCGCCGACCGCACCGGCGGCGGGCGCGCTGTGCGACTCACTGCCTTCGGCGCGCTACACTACGCCATGCCACCCGCGAGCCAGACCGTGCTCGCGTTCGGCGCAGCGGACTTTGCCTTGAGCGTATGGGTGAACTTGGCGCCGCATAATGGCGTGGGACCCATTCTCGATACACGCGTGCGCTCGGGCGCGGACGTTCGAGGCGTGTTCCTGTTCAGCGCATCGGGGAATGTCGGCTTTCAGATCATGGATGGAGCCGGGCACACCAATTGGATCGCGCAAAGTAATATTGCTAACGAGCAATGGCGCCATATCGCCGTGACTGTTGATCGGGATGCGGACCAGGGCGGGCGCATTTATGTCGATGGAGTGCTTGTTCACACATTTGACCCCCGATCGCGGCGAGGTTCATTGAACGTCGGGACGCTTCTCAATGTTGGCCACGACACGTTTAGCAACGCCGTCGGCGTACCACTCGGTGTCGACGAAATAGAAATCTACAACCGCGTGCTCACTCCCGCCGAACTTGCGCAGCTAGCAGGTGCATCACGCTGCACTTTACTGAACGCGGGCGTTCAGTTCGATGATTGCAGCGGGGCCGGCTGGTGCCCGCGAATGGTCGTGCTGCCCGCTGGTGCATTTCTATTGGGATCGCCCGCGAGCGAACCAGGGCGCGCCTCGCAAGAAGCGCAGACGCCGCGAACGATCGCCCGGTTTGCCGTTGGTGTTTCGGAGGTGACATTCGACCAGTGGACTGCGTGCGCGGCCGATGGCGGCTGTCAAAGCAATCCGAATCCCAGTGATGGCGGATGGGGGAGGCAACAGCGACCGGTAATAAACATCAGTTGGAATGACGCGAAGAATTACGTCGCGTGGCTGACGGCTCGCACCGGCGAGAGCTATCGCCTGCTCAGCGAATCCGAGTGGGAATACGCTGCGCGGGGCGGCACAACGACAAGATATCACTTCGGGCCGTATCTCTTGGCCTCGCAGGCAAGTTACCGATACATCGCGGGGCTGCCGGATTCGCTACGTCGCACACAGCCGGTGCGATCCTACCCGGCGAACGCCTTCGGACTCCATGACGTGCACGGAAACGTGTGGGAATGGGTTGAAGACTGTCCCGGCAGCAGCGGCTACAGCGCGCAGCCTTCGAACGGCGCACCGGTAGTGGCTCAAGGATGCACGCGGCGCGCTTTGCGCGGAGGCAGTTGGGACAGTGGTCCAGACGCACTGCGCTCAGCCACGCGTGGCAGTTTCGAGCAAGCGATGGGATCCAATCAAATCGGCTTACGGGTCGCGCGCGAGCTGGACTGAGCTATTCCGCAGCGATTGCGGCCTGCTTGGCGAGCTTATCGAACGCGACGAGGTCGCGGACCAGGTCTTCGAGCTGATCGAACGGCACCATGTTGGGCCCGTCGCTAGGCGCATTGTCCGGGTCGGGATGCGCTTCGAGGAACACCGCAGCGACGCCGATCGCGACCGCGGCCGCCGGGCTGTTGTACCGAATGCGTGGCGTCGAACACGACCGGCGCGCCGAGCCGAGTGTGCTTGTGTTAGAGTTGCGAGATTAGGTCGGAGCGCTTTGCTGCGTATTCTTCGTCATTCACCAGGCCGTCGCGCCGCAATTGATCAAGTTTTTCCAGCCGTTCTCGCACATCGCCAGCGGGCGCAGCCGGAGCAGGCGCGTGCGCCGCCGCGACAGCTGGTCCGGAACGTGCGCTGTCCATTGCCGCGTTCACCGCTGAGCGAAATTCGAGCGGATTCGCAATGTTCGGAATTGGAGTGCCGCTTCCGCCAGTGCCGGTGACGATAATCGTGCCGTAGTTTAGGATACGGCCCAGAATCCCCTGGTGAACCTGAACGCCCTCAATTTTATCTAGTCGTTGCTCGATGGTTCGGCGTGAAATGAAACCCCATTTGCCGATCACGCGCTTGTTGGTCACGCCGAGATCGGTAGAGATCGTGTAGAGCCAAGCAAAGAATAGGAAGATGAGGCCGATGCCGTAAACCGGGATAAACAGCACGGGTAGGATGTATACGACCCAGTGGGTTTTCGCCGTGTGCTCAATCCGCTCATCAGCGCTAATCGCGCGTTCCAGATAACTCACGCTAGCCTCCCCGTCTCCACCGAGCGCAGAGTACGAGAAGAGCTGCCTTCGCGCCAGCATTTAGAATATCAAGCGGTCGCAAACGCTTATGTACAATTCAACGAGACTATTCCGCCGCGATTGCGGTCTGCTTGGCGAGCTTGTCGAACGCGACGAGATCGCGGACCAGGTCTTCGAGCTGATCGAACGGCACCATGTTGGGGCCGTCGCTCGGCGCGTTGTCCGGATCGGGATGCGCTTCGAGGAACACCGCGGCGACGCCGATCGCGACAGCCGCGCGGGCGAGGATCGGCACGAACTGGCGTTCACCGCCTGACGTGTCGCCGCGGCCGCCGGGCTGCTGTACCGAATGCGTGGCGTCGAACACGACCGGCGCGCCGAAGCTCTTCATGATCGGGATCGCGCGCATGTCGGAGATCAGCGTGTTATAGCCGAAACTGACGCCGCGTTCGCAGGCCATGACGTTGGGATTGCCGCTGCCGGTGATCTTGGCGATGACGTTCTTCATATCCCAAGGCGCGAGGAACTGACCCTTCTTGACGTTGATCGCTTTGCCGGTTTCGGCGGCGGCGACGAGCAGATCGGTCTGACGGCAGAGGAAGGCGGGAATCTGCAGCACGTCCACGACTTCAGCGACTTCGTCGCATTGTTCGGGCAGGTGCACGTCCGTCAGCACCGGCACGCCGATTTTCTTGCGGATTTCCTCGAAGATCGGCGCCGATGCCTCGAAGCCGGCGCCGCGCTTGGTCGAAAGACTGGAGCGGTTGGCCTTGTCGAAGCTGGTCTTGTAGATGAAGCCGGCGCCGCAGCGTTTGAACACATCGCGCAGGAATTCCGCGGTCTCGAGCGCGTGGCCGCGGCTCTCGAGCTGGCACGGGCCGCAAATGAAGGTGAGCGGCAAGTTGTTGCCGATTTCGAGGGGCGTCGATTCCACGCGCGGAATGCGGATGACGGAAGCAGGGGTCATGGCTGTCCTTTGTCGGCGCAGGAGACATAAGCCCGCGCGAAGGCGCGCTCAACTGCGCACGTGCGCAGGGCGGCCATGAAAACGCTGTCAGCGGCGGCGGCGATCGGAAGCGAGAGCGCTGCGCGCTTCAACCTCAGCGGATGGTTCATTCCACGGCCTCCGCGATCGCCATCGGACAGATCGGTTCCTCGGCGGCGGCCTTGGCGTCGATCCAATCGCGGAACCGGGCTGCATCGGGCTTGAGGGATTTCCCCGTGGGCCAGACCAGCCAATAGGCGAGATCGTCACGCACGGAAATGTCGAATGGCGCGATAAGGCGACCGGCGCGGAGTTCGTCGATCGCCAGCCAATGCCGGCCGAGCGCCACGCCCTGGCTGTCCAGCGCAGCGCGCAGCAGCAGCAAAGCGTCGTCGAATTTCGGGCCGGTGTTCGGCTCTGGCCAGGCGAGTCCGGCGGCGCTGAACCAGCGCGCCCACGGCGTCCACGGATTGCGCATGAGCGTCGCCCGCTGCAGGTCAGCGGGCGCATGCAGGCCGATGCGATCGCGATAATCAGGAGTGCAGACCGGCGTCAGCGCTTCGTCGAACAGTTTCTGGGCGTGCAAACCCGGCCAGCCGCCGCGGCCGAGACGCACGCCAATGTCGATACCATCCTTGCGATAGTCGCTGAGCGCTTCGCTGACGCGCAGGTCGATGTCGAGGCCGGGGTTTTCGGCGCGGAACTGGGCCATGCGCGAGAACAACCAGGTCGAGGCGATGCTCGGCACCGAAGCGACGACGATCTGGCGCGCAGGTTTCGCGCTGGGACGCTTCGATGGAAACGCCTGTTCGAGAATGGACAGGCCTTGGCGCACCTGGGCTTCGAGCTGCAGCGCGTCATTGGTCAGCTGCATGGTGTTGCCGGCGCGCTTGAACAGGGTGACGCCAAGGCGTTGTTCGAGTTCACGGATGCGGTGGCTGACCGCGCCGTGGGTAAGGCCAAGCTCTTCGGCGGCCTTGGAATAGGATTTGAGCCGCGCAGCGGCTTCGAAGGCGCGCAGGGTCTGCAGCGACGGCAAGGACATGGGTCAGGGCCCCTGTGGACTTGTGAATTCCGCTCACATCCAAGTCGTGGAGTGCTCATTCGGATTCAAGGGGTGCGATCGCCATTTCGGGGATGTCGCCGGAGCGATCCGGCCCCTGATGTGGAGGAAAACACCATGCAACGCGGACTTTATATCGATGCGCTCGAACACGGCACGCTGCTCTCGATCAAGCTGGCTTCGATCGCCGTCGCCTCGGTCCTGTTTCTGATCGTGGCTCTGCCCGTGCTCGCAGTTGGCGCGGCGGTGGTCGCCTGATCGCTGTCCTGCCTGGCGGGGCCGCTCACTGCTGCCGCCCCTAGACCGCCGAGCGGCCCCGCCATTTTTTAGCGCGACTTGAGCAGACTTTCGAGCGCGGCCCCGGGCGCGGCCCCCTCGATGTGGATGCGTCCCCATAAACCCAGGAACAACAGCGGGTAACGCAAGGCTTCATGCGCGTCGCCGGTGAAGATCGCGCGGATGACATCGGCGCTGGCGGCGGCGCGCACGGCCTCGACCTGCGGCAGCGTTTGCGCAAGCTCGTTCGCACGCGGCGCGATCCAGGCGGAGACCGGGACGGTGAAGCCCTTTTTCCTCGCCCACGGTTCGGCGGCGGGGCAATTCTGCTCGAGCCAAGCCCGCAGAATGTATTTGCCGAGCTTGCCGCGGGTCTTGAGATTGTCGGGCAAGTGAAAGGCGAAGGCGGCGACTTCGGAATCGAGGAAGGGCGTGCGGCCCTCGAGCCCATGCGCCATCAGCATGCGATCGAGTTTGAGCAGGAGATCGTTGGGCAACCAAGTGGCGATGTCGGCGGCTTGCGCTTGCTGGAGGGTTGTCAGTGGGAGCGCGGCGCGTCCGGCGGGCCCCGATCTTGAGACGTTGCGCCACGCTTCAAGTGCGCTTGCGCCGAGGATAGCGTCAGTTTGTGGCTCAGCCACGCGCCCGCCCAGCCATGTCGGACGCTGCGCGCGGCGATAGCGCGAATAGCCGCCGAACAATTCGTCGCCGCCTTCACCAGTGAGCACGACGGTAAGACGTGGCTTAGCGGCTTGCGCGAGTTTGTAGGTGGGAAGGCATGCATAATCGGCGACCGGATCGTCCATCGCCCAGGCGACCTGCGGGACGATGGACCAGAAATCGTCTTCGCCGAAATTCACGTCATTCCAATCGAGATCGAGCGCGCGCGCGACGCGTTCGGCTTGGGCGCGTTCGTCGCGTGCGCCTTCAACATCGAAGCCGCACGTGTAGGCGACGACGGGGCGCTCGTTGAGGCGCGCCATCATGGCGGCGATGACGCTGCTGTCGATGCCGCCGGAAAGGAAAAGGCCGTAAGGGACGTCCGAGCGTTGGTGGACCTTGATCGAGTCTTCGAGGACGCGGTCGAGCTGAGCCAAAACAGCTCCCTCCCCCTTTGCGGAGGTGGGCGGGGAGGGGGGTGACGGCGGTGTTGGATCCGACGAGGGCGCCTCCCGTACTCCCACTCCTGCCCCGCCCCGCAAGGGGGCGGGGATCGCAGCGCGGATACGATGTCTGCGCGGCTCGCCGTTGATCACTTCGATGATCTCGCCGGGCGCCAGGCGAATGACGCCGGGCCAGGCGGTTTCGTTTTCGAGCGCGTAGTGCAGCGCGGCGACCTGGTTCGAAATCGCGGGCTTCGCTTGCGCGCGGCCGAACGCGCGCGGCTCGGAGGCGAAGGCGACGGCGCCGTTGCGGGCATGAATGTAGAGCGGCTTGATGCCGAACGGATCGCGCACGAGCCAGGTGCGGCCGTCGCAGCCGATCAGGCAGAAAGCGTACATGCCGCGCAGCCGATCGAACGCGGCTTCCCCTTCCTGCGCATAGAGGTGGAGCAGCGGTTCGAAATCGGAGCCGGTGGTCAGTTTCGCCTGCAGCTGGAAGGCTTCGCCGAGTTCGAGATAGTTGTAGATTTCGCCATTGCCGATGATGGTGGAGCCGGCGGCGTGCAATGGCTGCCATCCGCCCTCGAGATCGATGATCGAAAGCCGGGCGTGCGCGAGCGAATAGCGTTCGCTCTCTTCGACGCGGATGCCGTTGGGGCCGCGGTGGGCGATGCTCTCGATCAGCGCGCGCGCGCCTTCGGCTTCGCCGATAATGCCGGCAATGCCGCACATCAGGCGCCCCCCAGCGCTTCGAACAGGGCGCGCCATTGGCCGACAACGGCGGATTCGGAAAATTCGGTCTGAACCCGGCGCGCGCCATTGGCGACGAAGCGGTCCGAGAGCTCGCTGTCGGCAAGCAGCTGGCGGGTCTTGGCCGCGAGCGCTTCGGCATCGTCGATCTCGATCAGGAAACCGTCCTCGCTGTCGCGGATGAGCGCGCTGGGACCGGCGGAGCGCGCTGCGATCACCGGCACGCCGTGGGCCCAGGACTGGATGATGACGTTGCCGAGGGGCTCGAAGCGCGAGGGAAAGACGACGAGATCGGCGCTGCGATAGAGCGAGGACGCGTCGTCGCGCCAGCCAAGAAAACGGACACGCCCGGCGACGCCCAGATCCTGGGCTTGCGATTTCAGGCTGGCTTCGTCCGGGCCGTCGCCGGCGATCCAGAGATAGGCGTCGGGCAGCTGTTGCAGCGCGCGCAGCGATATGTCGTGCGCCTTGCTGGCGTGCAGGCGCCCCATGCCGAGCAGCAGCGGGACATTCTCGGGCGTGTCGAAAGCGTCGCGGCCGAGTCTTGCGCCTTCGCCGGCAGTGGCGAAGTTGGGGATGTAGTGGGCGCGGTCGATCGGCCAGCCTTCGCCCACCACCCATTCGACGATGTCGAGGGTATTGCAGACCAGCGCATCGTAATCGCGGTAGTTTTTGAGTTTGTAATAGCCGCCCAGCCGGCCGATCCGCTTCCAGGGACCGGCTGGCGTCAAGCTTGCGGCGCGATTCATCCAGGCAAGAATGATGCGCGCATGGTGTTCGCGTGCGAGCGAAGCGATGCCGCTCGGCGTCGCGAAATCGAACGGCTTGGCGAACGGCAGCACCCGCGTTGGCACGCCGAGGTCCGCCAGCGCAGCTTCGCGCCCGGCATGTGCGCGGATGGCGGCGGCTTGGCTCATGCCCGCGCGCGCGAACGCGCCGGCAAGACTGACGAAGTACGCTTCCGCACCGCCATTGACGGCCGAACCCATGGTTTGCACGAGGCTCATGCGGGGACGCTAGTAAGCGGGGTCACGGGGGCCGAGACATAGGCGGCAAAGCGTGGCGTCTCAACCCTGCTCGTCCGGCAGCCGAGCGGCGCCCGCAGATGACATTCCTGCGCATGCATGCGAGAGGGGCGGCATGAGCATGATTGACCCGAAGGCAGCCGTGACGGCCGGGCAAGAGACCATCCGCACCGAGGCGCGCGCGCTGGAGACGCTCGCGGAATCGCTGGCCGGCGGGCTGAAGCAGCCATTCGTCGCGGCGGCCGGATTGTTGGCCGAAACCAAGGGGCGCGTGATCGTTTCCGGCATGGGCAAGTCGGGCCACATCGCGCGCAAGATCGCGGCGACGCTGGCCTCGACCGGCACGCCGGCGCAATTCGTGCATCCGGCCGAGGCGAGTCACGGCGATCTCGGCATGATCGTCGAGGCCGATTGCGTGCTGGCGATCTCGCGCTCGGGCGAGACCGCCGAACTTTCGGATCTGTTGTATCACTGCCGCCGCATTCATGTGCCGGTGATCGGCATGACGTTCAAGCCGGGGTCTTCGCTGGCGAAGGCGTCGACGGCTGCCTTGGTGCTGCCGGACTGCGGCGAAGCCAGCGAAGAAGCCCCGGCGCCGACGACATCGACGACGATGTGCCTGGCTCTGGGCGACGCGCTCGCAGTGGCGCTGATCAAGGCGCGCGGCTTCAATGCGGAGAAGTTCGGCGCCATTCACCCCGGCGGCAAGCTCGGCGCGGCGCTGAAGCGCGTGACCGATATCATGCGCGTCGGTCAAAGCGATCCGCTTATCGCCCCAGAGACGCCGGTCATCGAAGCGATGCAGGCGATGACCGTCGGCGGCATCGGCGCGGTCGGCGTGATCGAAGCCGGCAAGCTGATCGGGATCGTCACGGACGGCGACCTGCGCCGGAAGCTGACGCCGGAGATGTTTGCGAAGACCGCGCGCGACATCATGACCGCGAATCCGAAGACGATTGCGCCGGACGCGCCGATCGCCGACGCCATCGCCATCATGAACGAAAAGCGGATCACGCTTCTGTTCGCGGTAGAAGACGGAAAGCCCGTCGGTGTCGTGCACATGCACGATCTGCTGGCGGCGGGAGTGCGGTAGGGGGTGCGCGTTTGTCATGAGCGGACGTCCGGCCCTGACGCTTCGCCAAGCGCTCGATGATGTGGGTTGGTTCTGGCTGACATTCACGTCGCTGGTCAGCGCGCCATCCATCCTCAGTCTGGTGCAGATGATTTTAGAGCACCGCTTCGTCGATGCGCTGCAATGGATCGTGGACGGGTACAACGACATCCTTGCCGTCGTGGGCGGCGCGATCGAACCCTTGGTCCGTCCGGTCATCGACTGGCTGAACCAGACCTTGAACTGGCGCCTCGAACTCTATCCGCATTGGCGCCCGCTGTTCGTGGTGACCATGCTGGTGGGCGCGGGCGCCATCCGCAACGCCTGGCAACTCGGCGCTTACGGCGTCGCCGTGAGCTACGGATTGGGCTGGTTGCTGGGGGCGCTGCTGGGTGCGCTGACGGCAGGCCTGGCGCCATTGGATGGCGCGTGGTGGTCGCAAGGGTTTGCGGCCGCGGCGCCTGTCGCCATGACCTACGCCGCCACCGGCATCCAACAGGTGGTGTTTGCGCGCCACGCCTTCCTGCGTTGGCCGCACCTCATCGGCGCCGTCGCATTTGTGGGCCTTGCGACGTTCGGTCTGGCCGCCGGCCTTTCGTTCGCGCCAGGGGTTTCCGATGGCGCCGGCGTGCTCACGATCGGGCTTCTGGTGCTCTATCTCGGAGTTTCCAATTTGTGGATTGGACTTTTCCGGCGCGACCTTGCCGAAGCCTGGATCGGAACGCGAAGCGACGCCACGCCGGTCTATCAAGCAAGGTTCGGTCTGCTGGTGCTTGGCGGATTTTTCGCCGCAGCATTGATTGTCGCTGCCGACGCCATAGTAAGGTGGCTCACGCAATAGGGTGTTTTGGGGGAAGCGAATGCGAGCAATCCTGTCGAGTCTGGCCGTCGTAGCGTTCGCAAGCGCCGGCCCGACCAGTGCGCAAACGGCGACGGCGTTTTCAGTCACCGTCGAGTCGTCGATCCAATCGGTGCTGCCGCGCATGATCGCCTGGCGGCGCGATTTCCATCAGCACCCGGAGCTGAGCTACGAAGAGGTGCGCACGGCGCGCGTCGTGGCGGCGCATCTGCGGTCGCTGCGCATGGAAGTGCGCACCGGCGTGGCGCAGACCGGGGTTGTCGGCGTGCTGCGCGGGGCGCGGCCGGGTCCGGTGATCGCTTTGCGCGCGGACATGGACGCGCTGCCGGTGACGGAAGAAGTCGATCTGCCGTTCCGCTCGCATGCGCGCGGACGGTACAATGGACAAGATGTCGGCATCATGCATGCCTGCGGTCACGACACCCATGTCGCGGTGCTGATGGCGGCGGCGAGCGTGCTGGCGGCGCGGCGGAGTGAGATCGCCGGCACTGTCATCTTCGTGTTCCAGCCGTCGGAAGAAGGCGCGCCTCCCGGCGGGCTTGGCGGCGCGCGGCGGATGCTGGCGGAGAACGTGTTCGGCGATCTGGTTCCAGAAGCGATCTTCGGCCTGCACGCCTGGCCCAAAGCCAGCGGCACCGTGACGATGATCGACGGACCGATGATGGCCGGCTCGGATCGCATCGACATCACCGTCACCGGCAGCCAGACCCATGGCGCCCAGCCGCATGCGGGCATCGATCCGATCGTGGCGTCGTCTCAGATCATCAACGCATTGCAGACCGTGCCGTCCCGGCAAATGGATGCGGTGCGCTCGCCGGTGATCGTAACCATCGGCATGATCCAAGGCGGCGTGCGCTACAACATCATCCCACAGACCGTGCAGATGCAGGGCACGATACGCTATCTCAATCCCGAGACGCGGGCGCAGCTCTATGAGCGCATTCGCAGGACCATCACCGAGACCGCTGCTGCAACCGGCGCGACGGCCGAAGTGACGATCACTGAGAACGCGATACCGACGGTGAATCCGCCGCCGTTGATGGCGCGAACGCGTGCAGCTGTCGTTCGCGCGCTGGGTGAGGAGAATGTGCTGGGTGGCCAACCGGTAATGCCGGCCGAGGATTTCGCCTACTTCCAGCAGGCCGTGCCCGGCGTGTTCTTCTTCTACGGCGTCAATCCGCCGGGTGTGACGCAGGAGGAGGCGGCGCCGAACCACAATCCGCGCTTCTTCGTCCATGAGCCGGCGATGGAAACCGCGCTCAGGGCGATGGTGGCGGTGGCGATGGACCGGGTTGGCGGTAACTGAGGCATGCTTTTCCCGCGGCTCGGGCTTTGATAGCATTGCCGCGATAGGGGATCAGAATGATGCGGCGTGTTGCACTCGCCTTACTCGGTGCGGCGTATCTCGGCGTGACGGCGCCGCCGGTTTCTGCCGACGTACAATGGTATGTGTTCGATCTGCGCCGGCGCCAATGCTACAATGACTTGGGCGAATTCAGCGACGAACAATCCATTCGCGGCTGCAGCGATCTCATTTCTCAGCGCGGCATCACCGGCGACGGGCGCGCCCAGGCCTACAAGCTGCGCGGCGACCGCTATCGGGTGAACCGCGATTACGAACGCGCGTTGGCCGATTACAACCAGGTGATCCGGATGCGCGGCGACCATCCGGGCGCCTATTATCGGCGTGCGGAAGTCTATCTGGCCCAGGGTCAATATGACCTCGCGCTGGCTGACGCCGACCGGGTGATCGCCATGGCGCCCGACACGCCGGGCGGCTATCGGGTTCGCTGCGAGGTGCGCATCGCCACGCATCAGTTCGAAAGCGCGCGCGGCGATTGTGACCAGGCCATCGAGATCAATTCGATCGACACCGCCGCGCTGGCGGCGCGCGGCGTCCTTAATCTGCAGGCGCACGTCAACCAGGAAGCATGGACCGATTTCGACGCCTCGATCTTCAATGGCCGGCGCGAGGCGCGCACGCTCTATGGCCGGGGATTGGCGGCAAGGCGGCTAGGCCGCGTGCGCGAAGGCGGCGCCGACATTGCCGCGGCCGAACAGCTTGATGCTGAAATCGCGACGACTTTCGCCAGGCTCGGATTGACGCCGTAGCGTTTTGCGCGCGGTTCCGCGCCGGAACGTTTGTTCCGCTTTTGCTTGACTCTGCGGCAGCGGAAAGGCCCTATGCGCGCCGGACGGAACGGTCGGGACGATCACGACCGGCGCGGGCGTCGGCCCGCGTTGGCTACTCACCCCCCAAAGTCCAGCCGCGTGTCTATTTCGGGCGCGGCAATTTTCGAGGAGTGAAGCCATGGCTACGGGCGTGGTGAAGTGGTTCAACATGACGAAGGGGTTCGGCTTTATCGCGCCTGACGAGGGCGGCGCCGATGTGTTCGTGCATGTGAGCGCGGTCGAGCGTTCGGGCCTGACCGGTCTGAAGGAAGGCCAAGCGGTGAGTTTCGATGTCGAGAATGACCCCCGCAAGAACAAGCCGTCGGCGGTCAACATCAAGCCGCTCTGAAGCGAGCGAATAGCAACGACTTGCAGTTTCGATCGCCGTGCGGTTAGCCGTGCGGCGATTTTCTTTCCGGGAGACAGCCCATGACCGCCCCGTTCCGCCTCTATGGCGCGGAGCTTTCGCCCTATTCCGTCAAAGTGCGCTCGTATCTGCGCTACAAGGGCGTCGAGTTCGAATGGTGCGCGCGCACCAATGCGCGCCAGGAGGAATTCCAGCGTTACGCAAAGCTGCCGCTGATCCCGGTGCTGGTCGACGCCAACGACGAGCCGATGCAGGATTCAACGCCGATCATCGAAGCGCTCGAGGCGCAATTCCCCGATCCCACTATCAAACCCGAGGATCGGGGGCTCGCCTTCATTGCCGTGCTGCTCGAGGATTACGCCGACGAGTGGCTCAACAAGGCGATGTTCCATTATCGCTGGACTTACCCGCAGGACCAGGAAAGCGCGGCCAAGCGCATCGCCGATATGATCTTCGAAGGCGCCGAAAAACCGGAGGGGATAGAAGAACAAGTGCGCGCGCGCATGGTGAGCCGGCTCTATCACGTCGGCTCATCGGCTGAGACGGCGCCGCTGATCGAAGGCTCGTTCACGCGCGTGCTGGCTCTGCTGGAGAAGCTGTTGAGCGCGCGGCCCTATTTGTTCGGCGGCCGGCCTTCGCTGGCGGATTTCGGCCTGGCCGGGCAATTGGCGCAACTGAACTCGGATCCGACCCCGGGCGCACTGCTCAAAGCGCAGGCGCCGAACGTCGTGCGCTGGCTGGAGCGGATGGAGCATCCGAAAGCGGAAGGCCCGTTCGTCTCGCTTGCCGAGGTGCGCGAAGAGTTGGCGGACTTGCTCGGCGCCGAAGTGGCCGGCGCCTATCTCCTCTGGATGGACGCCAACGCGCGCGCAGTCGCCGATGACGCGTCCGGTGTAAGCGTCGATATCGGCGGCACGCCGTTCGTGCAGAAGCCGCAGCGTTATGCAGCAAAGGCGTTCGCCGAGCTGAAGCGCAAGCGCGCGCTGGTGGAGGACGAAGCCCTGGCCCGGCTGCTGGCTGAAACCGGCGTCGATGCGCTGCTCAAGGGTTCGCCGGATGAGGCGGATGATGAGGACGTCGACGAGGGCGGCGAAGACGAGAGCAGCGCGGAAGAGTGAGCGACTCCCCGCCCGGCGAGGGGGCAGGGAGTTCGTTATGTCGCCGCACACGCAGCCCTGAAATCGTAGGCCACCTGGCTCGCACAATCGGGCCATCGACCTGTCTCGCGCCAATATCGCGATAATCCGAGCCGTGTGCAAAGCTGCGGAAAATCGGGATTCATGCGCAGCTGAATGGTTTGATCGATGAAGAGCAGCGCTGTTTCGTAGCCGATGTGAGGGCGCGTGGTTTCGAGCGCGCCCACGCGCCAGGCGTCGACATTGTCGAGCGCCTCGCCGAAAATGGCGAGCGCAGGTCCGGTGAAGCCGAGCACCGAAAGCGCCACAGCGAGATCGAGCGCGGCGGCGGGCTCGGCTTCGGCCATCGCCGCGAAATCTTCGCCCAGCTGCATGAACGCTTCCGGCGAAGGCTGCATCATCAATTGCTGCATGCGTTCGCCGGCTTTGTAGGAGGCGCTGTCTTTCAGGCCGGGAATGAGCCGTGTCCCGTCTTCGCGCAAGGCTTGCGCGGCGGCGAAGTCGCCGTCGAGCGCGGCGGTGTTCAAGCGCATGAACCAAACGAAGACATTGTCGGGATAACGCTCGGCTGCTTCCTCCAGAATGCGCTTGCCTGCCTCCTTCGACGCCTTCGACCAGACATTGTAGCCGTGGAAAGCCGCCAGCATCGGATCGAGCGGATCGCGTTCGAAGGCGCTGGCCTGCTGCGCGTAGCCGGCTTCGACACGGCCGGTCGAGATCAGGAACTGGCCATGCCGGAACAGAAGGTGGGGGCTGTTGGGCTCGACCTCGAGCGCCTTCTCGATCAGCGCTTCGCGCTCGCGCCAGCGGCCGAAATACTCGCCCTCGAGCGCGGCGAGCACGGCATAGGCTTCGCCCATGGAAGGATCGGCGCCGAGCGCGCGTTCGGCGGCCTCGCGCGCGTCCTCGACCAGGCGGGCGCGATCGATGCGGGACAGGCGCAGCGTTTCCAGCTTGGCGCTGGCGAGCGCGGCCCAGGCGCGGGCGAAGTCAGGGGCATCGCGGACGATGCGGTCGAGAGCGCCAGCGGCGGCCTGGATGCAGGGGATGGCGCCGGTGCGCAGCAGTTCGCGCGCCTCGAAATAGGAATCCGAGAGCGCGGCGGTCAATTTCGGCGCGCGGACGCGGCCCGCCTCGCCGAGCGTGACCGCGAGCGCCTTGGCGACTTCGCCGGCGATCTCCTCCTGCAGCGCGAAGGCGTCCGCCAAATCGCGATCGTAGCGCTCGGACCAGAGCACGACGCCGGTTTCCGATTCCAAGAGATGCGCGGCGATGCGGGCGCGATCGCCGGAGCGTCGCACCGAGCCGTCGAGAACGTGGGTGGCGCTGAGCGCCTTGGCTGCGCGCGGCTTGTCGCGGCCGCGGAACGCAAAGCTCGAGGTCGAGCCAATCACCTTGAGGCCGGGCACGCGTGAGACGGTGTAGAGGATTTCCTCTGACACGCCGTCCGCCAAGGTGCGGCTGGCGCGATCGCGGGCGGGGGTATCGAAGGCGAGCACGGCCAGCACCGGCGTGGTCGCGTGCGCCTTCACCGAGGCGCCGGTAGGATCGAGCGCGTAGACGCTCATCAGCGTACGCATTTTGGCAAGCCTGATCTTGCCGCGCGGCGCCAGCCGCTGAGCCAATTCGGGCGCCGCGTTGTCGACAACGATCTGCGACACCAGGATCGCGCCGGGCGCAGCCTCGGCCTGCAGACGCGCTGCGATGTTGACGCCGTGCCCCAGCAGATCGCCATTTTCGGTTTGGGTCACTTCGCCGAGATGCACGCCGAAGCGCAGCTTGGCCCGGGTTTCGGCTTCGCAGAGCGCGATGGCGGCGTTGAGCGCGTCGCTGACGCTCGAGAATTCGAGCATCAGGCCGTCACCCGCGGTGTTGAAGACGCGGCCGTTGTGCCGGGCCGCCAACTCCGCCGCGTGGGCGCGGACGCGCGCAACATGAGTCAACGCTTCGCCCGCATCGCGCTCGGCGAGCGCGGAGAAGCCGGCGATGTCTATCGAGACGATAGCCGCGAGTTTGCGGGGCGCTTCAGCCATGCACGCATGGATTTAGCACAAGAGACCGGCGTTGGCGCCTTAAACGCCCGCCATGACCAGACGAAAAACGGCGCGCGTCTGGGGGAACGCGCGCCGTCAGTCGGTCTGGGGGAGGTGCTCGCCGCGCGGCGTGGGGGGGAGGGGTGGCCGCGCGGCGAGCGGAAGCGGGGGATTAAGCCGCTTCGTTTTCGTTGTTCGCCGCATCGACGACTTTCGGCTTGGCCTTGGTCGCGGTTGCGGCGCCGATTTCGATCTTGCGCGGCTTCAGCAGTTCAGGAAGCTCGCGGACAAGGTCGATCGTCAGCAGGCCGTTTTCCAGCTTGGCGCCGGAAACACGAACGTGGTCAGCCAGGCCGAAGCGGCGCTCGAAGCTGCGCTCGGCGATACCGCGGTGCAGGAAGTTGCGCTGCTCGGCAGGCGTGCGCTGGCCGGTGACGACGAGCGAGTTCTGCTTGAACTCGATGTTGAGGTCGGCTTCGGAGAAGCCGGCCACGGCCAGTTCGATGCGGAAATTGTCTTCGCCGATCTGCTCGACGTTGAACGGGGGATAGCCGGGCGCAGCGTCAAGGCGCGCAGCCTGGTCCATCAAGCTCGCAATGCGGTCGAAACCGACCAGTGTGCGATAAAGCGGGTTGAGTTCGTTCGAAGCCATTCAAGTGTCCTCCTAAAGCGACATTCGAAGCGCTCCCCGAGGGAGCAGTTCTGCCGGCGTTTCCGCCCCCGAAGGCGGCGGGCTAACCGGCGGTGCGGCCCCGGATGGGCGCCGCACCAACGAGATGGGGAGCCGGTGCGGACGTTCAAGACCGCTAACCGGCGCGGCGTTTTGACAATCTTAGCGCTTCGGGATTAGCGCAGAGGACGATGCTGCTGACCCGCCGCTCCGCCGCTTTCGCCCTCGCCGCCGCCGGCGTCGCCGGCTGCGGACGTAGCGCGCCGAGCGCGGCGGAGGCGCCGCCGCAAGGCTCGCTCGCTTGGGCCATCGCCGGCCCGTGGCGGATCGACCCGGAACGCGACGAATGGCGCCATCCGCTCCAGACATTGCTGTTCTGGGGGCTGCAGGGCGACATGACGGTGTTGGAAATCCATCCCGGTCTCGGCTGGTACACGGCGATCCTCGCGCCTTATCTCAACGCCAATGGCGGACGGCTGATCGCGGCGAGCTTCGATCCGCGCAGCGCTTCGGTGGCGCAGCGCGAAGTGCTGGCGGCGTGGGAAGCGCGCTTCATGCGCGACGACGACCTCTACGGCGAAATCGCACGTACCGCGGTGACGGCGAACGGTGCGCCGCTGGCGGCGGCCAACAGCGTCGATCTCGCCATCCTTGCCAACAATCTGCACACGTTGATGGCCGAGGGCATCGCCGAGCGGGTGTTCGCGGGCGTGCTCGCCGCGTTGAAGCCGGGCGGGGCGTTCGGCATCGAGCAGCACCGCGCCTCCTCCACCGGACTGCAAGATCCGCTCGCAGGCACGGGCTACGTGCAGGAGGCTTATGTGCGCGCGCTGGCGCAGGAAGCGGGCTTCGAGTTCGTGGCGGCCAGCGACTTGAACGCCAACGCGCGCGACAGCCGCGACCATCCATTTGGCGTCTGGACCCTGCCGCCGACTTTGCGCAGCTCGCCGCTCGGCCAAGAAGAAGACGTGGGCTTCGATACCGCGCCCTATGAAGCGATTGGCGAAAGCGACCGGATGACGCTCAAGTTCCGCAAGCCGGCTGGCGGCGCGCCGGCGGCAATCGAAGGCGACTAAGGGCGTGCGAGTTGACGTCCGGACCGGCCCCTCGGGGGTCAGGTTGACTCCTACGTCACTCTTGCGGGCGTGCCCGCGCTGGTGTTCAAGAAGCGGCCAAGGGCGCTGAGCTCCGGAGGAAACGCCATGACGTACGACGAAATCCTGAACCGCTTCTCCAGCGCCGGTGTGACGGTGCCGGGCAAGAAGGTGAAGTTCGACTTCGGCGACGCCGGCAAGATCCACCTCGACGGCACCGCCAATAAGGTCTCGGCCAACGATGACCCGGCCGACACCACGATCAAGGTGAAGCTGGAGGACTTCGTCGACATGGCCGGCGGCAAGCTCGATCCGACAGCGGCGTTCATGCAGGGCAAGCTTCGAGTCGAAGGCGACATGGGCGTCGCCATGCAACTGCAAAGCGTCATGGCGAAGCTGCGCGAGTAGCCGTGGCCTTCGTCCGGGTCCCAGGCAACGAACCGCCCGAAGCAGCCGAAGAGCACTGGCTCGAAGGCCGCGGCGGCGTGAAGGTGCGGGTGCTGACCGCGCCTTCGCGGGGCCAGGCGCGCGGCTCGGTCATCGTCGCGCCGGGGCGAACGGAGTTCATCGAGAAATATTTCGAAGTGATCCGCGACCTGCAGGAACGTGGTTTTGCCGTGTTCTGCATCGATTGGCGCGGGCAGGGCTTGTCCGGCCGTGAGGTGGAGAACTCGCTCAAAGGACATTTCATCTCGTTCGACGATCCGGTGAACGATCTGTCGACGGCGCTGAAGCTGTTGGCCGACCGTTTGCCGCGCCCCTATATCGGGCTTTCCCATTCTATGGGCGGCGCCATCACCTTGCGCGCGCTGCAGACGCGGCGGATCGAACTCGATGCAGCGGCGTTTTCGGCGCCGATGTGGGGCATCGCCGGGCTCACCAACACGGCCAAGAAATACGTGCGCTTTATGGTGTCGCTCGGCCTCGGCGGCATGTTCGCGCCCAGCGTCGAAAAGAAATGGAAGCGCGAGAACTTCAAGAAGAACCCGGTTACGCACGACAAAGCGCGGCATGATCGCTGCCAGGGTTTGATCTCGGAGGAGCCGCGCCTGGCTTTGGCCGGGCCGACCAACGGCTGGGTCGCGGCGGCGGCCGACGCGACCGAGGCGTTCTTGACGCCGGGATCGCTGGCCCATGTGCGGATTCCGATCCTGATCACCTCCGCCGGCGAGGAGCAACTCGTCGACAATGCCAGTCACGACAAGGTCGCGACCGAACTGCCGGAAGCGCGCCATATCGTGATCGAGGGCGCCAAGCACGAAATCCTGATGGAGACGGATGCGATCCGCGCTCAGTTCTGGAACGCGTTCGATCAATTGACGGAGCGCGTGGTCCCCGCGCGCGTCTGAAGCGGAGTCCTGCATGGCCGGAGAGCTTGTTCTAGTCACCGGCGGCTCGGGCTTCATCGGCGCGCACTGCATCGTGCAGCTGCTGCAGAAGGGGTACAAGGTCCGCACCACGGTGCGCGCGCTGGCGCGCGAGCCGGAAGTGCGAGCGATGCTGCGCGAAGCCGGCGTGGACGCCGGCGACAATCTGGTGTTCGCGGCCGCCGATCTCACCAAGGACGAAGGTTGGACCGAGGCGGTGTCAGGCTGCGCCTACGTACTCCATGTCGCCTCACCGTTCCCGCCGGCGCTGCCCCAGCACGAAGACGAGCTGATCATCCCTGCCCGCGACGGCGCCCTGCGGGTGTTGAAGGCGGCGCGCGACGCCGGCGTGAAGCGCGTGGTGATGACGTCGTCGTTTGCGGCGATCGGTTACGGGCAAAAGCCCAAACACCGGGCGTTCACCGAAGAAGATTGGACCGATCCGGACGGCGATGACGTGCGTGCGTACGTGAAGTCGAAAACCATCGCCGAAAAGGCGGCCTGGGATTTCATCGCCAATCAGGGCGGGGCGCTCGAGCTGTCGGTGGTGAACCCGGTCGGCGTGTTCGGCCCGGTGCTGGGGCCGGATTATTCGACTTCGATCCTCTTGGTGCAGCGTCTGATGGACGGCGCGATGCCGGGCTTGCCGCGTCTCTGTTTCGGTGCTGTCGATGTGCGTGACGTGGCCTGGATGCACATCGAATGCATGACCAATCCGGCGGCCAAGAGCCAGCGCTTCCTGGCCGTCGCCGGCGACTTCCTCTCGGTCGCCGACATTGCGCGCATTCTGAGGCGGCGGCTAGGCGCGGCGGCCAAGCGCGTGCCGACGTTGCAGATCCCGGATTTCATGGTGCGCATGGCTGGCGCCCGCGACCCGGCGGTGGCGCAAATTCTTCCCGAATTGGGCAAGCGCAAGAACGGGTCCAACGAGAAGGCCCGGCGTTTGTTGGGCTGGACGCCGATCTCGAACGAGGACTGTCTCGTTGCGACGGCGGAAAGCCTGATCAAGCTCGGCCTGTTGAAGGACTCGCAAAAGAAAGCCGCCTGAATGTCGAAATCGGCCAGCGGCGCGCGTCAGTGAGCTGACGGCGTGACGCCGTGAGGAGGAGAGCCGAATGCGTTACATGATCCTGATCTACAGCCGCGAGGACAGCTGGGCCGAGGTGAGTCCTGAGCGCATCGGCGAAATCATGGCGGCCTATAACGCCTACACGGACAAGCTGCGCGCCTCAGGCGTGCTCATTTCGGGCGACGAGCTCGATGTCACGGCGAAGGCCAAGAGCGTGCGCGGCGAGGGCGGCGCACACGTCGCCGACGGGCCATTCGTCGACACCAAGGAATCGCTCGGCGGTTATTACCTGATCGACTGCGCCAGCGACGCCGAGGCGCTGAAATGGGCAAAGCAGGCGCCGACGATGATGCATGGCGGCGGCGTGGAGCTTCGGCCCGTCATGGTGCGGTGAGCGAGGTCCCCTCGAACGACTCCCCGCCCCCTTGCGGGGCGGGGCCGGGGGTGGGGGTGACGGCGGTGCTCTCTCCGGATGGGCTGCCGCCCGCACCCCCATCCCCAACCCTTCCCGCAAGGGGGAAGGGAGGCGTACTTGCTTGCACTCTGCTTTCGCGCACGATGCTCCGGTGACTGGTGAGAAGCGCGGTGTGAATTTCAAGTCCGGCGCTTTGGCCGAACGCCTCGCGCGCGAAAGCTACGGGCGCCTTCTTGCTCTGCTCAGCGCACGTACGCGCGATGTCGCCGCCGCCGAGGACGCGCTGGCCGACGCATTTGCGGCGGCGCTTAGGGCATGGCCGCGGACTGGCGCGCCGGACAATCCAGAAGCGTGGCTGTTCGCCGCCGCCAAGCGCAAGCTGATCGACGCCGCGCGGCGGGCGCAGACCGCAGCCTCCGGCGAAGCCGAAATCGTTCGAGGCATTGAAGAGATGGAGGCCGAGGCGGCGGCGCGGGGCTCGCCTGACCGTCGTCTCGGCCTGCTGTTCGCGTGTGCGCATCCGGAGATCGACGCAGCCGCACGCACGCCCCTCATGCTGCAAACCGTGCTCGGTTTGAGCGCAGAGCGCATTGCGGCGGCGTTCCTGGTCGCGCCGGCGGCGATGAGCCAGCGGCTGGTGCGCGCCAAGAAGCGGATTGCCGAAGCGGCGATCCCATTCGACGTGCCGGCGCCGGAGCAATGGGCCGCGCGCCTCGACGGCGTGCTGCATGCGATCTACGCGGCTTATGCCGAAGGCTGGTCGGACGCCGAAGGGGCCGATCCGGCCCGCGTAGCGCTGGCCGAGGAGGCAATCTGGCTCGCCGGCGTCCTGGCGCAGCAATTGCCGGACGAACCCGAAGCGATCGGCGTGCTGGCGCTGCTGCTGCATTTGGAAGCGCGCCGGCCGGCCCGGCGGGTCGAGGGCAGGTTCGTGCCGTTGCAGGAACAGGACGCCGCGCTCTGGCGCGTCGACCTGCAAGGCGAAGCCGAGCTGCTGCTGATGAAGGCGGCGGAGTTCGGCCGCATCGGCCGCTTCCAGCTCGAGGCGGCGATACAATCTGCGCACGCGTCGCGGCGTGCGCGCGGCCAGGCCGATTGGGACGCTATCGTGCTGCTCTACGAAGCTCTGGCGCAGTTTTCGTCGTCACCGGCCGTGCCGCTCAATCGTGCTGCGGCAGTGGCGCAACGCGATGGACCGGAAGCCGGACTGGCGGCGCTCGACGCGCTCGAAGCGCCGGCGCTCAGAAGCTATCAGCCATATTGGGCGCTGCGGGCGAGCGTGCTGGCTGAACTCGGCCGCGTGGAGGAAGCGCGCGCAGCTTTTGACGAGGCGATGGCGCGCGAGCGGGATGTTGCCGTGATCCGTTTCCTGGCGGAACGTCGGGCGCAGCTTTAGTCGAATCCCGCCGCCGCGAATTCCGCCCGTGCGGCGGCGAGCTCGCGTTGGAAGTCAGGATCGGCGTGGAGCCGCGCGATGGCGGCGGCGGCGACAGTGCGGCCGGCTTCCACGTCGCTGGGATAATGCAGACCGCAGACGACGCGGCTCCAGCTGAAGTCGCGGCCGCGCTCGATGATGGCGTCGGCGCGCGAGGGCGCGAGTTCGGCCAACACCAAGGCCCAGCCGAAGCCGAGCGCGGCGTGGCCGGAAGGGTAGGAGAAGCTGGCGCGCAGACGATCGTCGACGGGGATGCAGGGCGTGATGGCGCTGTCGGCGAGGAATGGACGCTGTCTGCGATAGAGCGCCTTCACCGGGTCGCCGGCATATCCGGCGGCGCGTCCGGCACGCTCGAGCACGGTGGTGGCAGCCGGGAAGTTGGCGTTGGTAAAATTGGCGCCGAGTACGGCGTCGAACGCCGCGAACGGGTCGACGGCGTTGTCTTCAAGCGCCTGCGCCCGGCGTTCGGTCGTCCACGGGCCGCGCACGATGGCGCGCTCGGCAAGTTCCAATTCGCCATTGGCCAGAGGCGGCGGCGGCAGGAATATGGTGGCGTCGACCTGAACGGCGGGATTGCGCGCCGGAGATGGCGGCGACGCCGGTTGGCTGGCCGGCGCAAGGCCGGCAGTGGGCGGAGGCGGCGTTTGGGCGCTGGCGCAGGCGGCAAGCAGCAAAGCGGCGACGGCAACGCATTTCGATTTGCTCATTCCCCGCCCCATGTCCGGTGGCGCTCCAGCGCCAGGTCCGACCCATAGACACAAATGTCGCAAATGAAAACGCGGCGGCGCCCGGCCGGGAACCTCGGAGCGAGGTTCTCGGGCGCCGGCGCGGAGGCGGCCAAAGGATCGCTCTATGGATAGTCATAGAAAATCCAATTGGGCCAATCGGCGCTGAAGGGCTATCTCCACCGCTTCAGGAGGATTCCATGGCCGACGGAACAGACTCAAAGTGCCCCGTGCCGCACGCGCGCGGCAGACTGAATCGCGATTGGTGGCCGAACCAGGTCAATGTCAGCGTGCTGCACCAGAACACGGCGGAGTCCGATCCGATGGGCCCGGCGTTCGATTACGCCAAGGCGTTCGAGTCTCTCGATCTCGATGCGGTGATCAAAGACCTCAAAGCGTTGATGACCGACAGTCAGGACTGGTGGCCGGCAGATTACGGTCATTATGGTCCATTCTTCATCCGCATGGCCTGGCATGCCGCCGGCACCTATCGCGTCGGCGACGGCCGTGGCGGCGGCGGACGCGGGCAGCAGCGTTTTGCACCGCTTAACTCTTGGCCCGACAACGGCAATCTCGACAAGGCGCGCCGGCTGTTGTGGCCGATCAAGCAGAAATACGGCGCCAAGCTCTCCTGGGCCGACTTGCTCATTCTCACCGGCAACGTGGCGATTGAATCGATGGGCGGACCGATATTCGGTTTTGGCGGTGGCCGCGCCGACGTGTGGGAGCCGGAGAACCACGTCAATTGGGGCGCCGAAGAAGCATGGCTTGCCGACAGCAAGGCGCCGAACAGCCGCTACTCGGGCGAGCGCGATCTCGCCGGCGATTACGGCGCGGTGCAAATGGGTCTGATCTACGTCAACCCGCAGGGCCCCGACGCCAATCCCGACCCGATCGCATCGGCGCGCGACATTCGCGAAACCTTCGGCCGCATGGCGATGAACGATGAAGAAACCGTGGCGCTCGTCGCCGGCGGGCATACGTTCGGCAAGGCGCACGGCGCCGGTCCCGACAGCCACGTCGGCAAGGAGCCGGAAGCCGCCGACATCGAAAATCAAGGTCTGGGCTGGCTCTCGACGTTCGAGAGCGGCATGGCCGGCCACACCATCACGTCGGGCATCGAAGGCGCGTGGAAGCCGAATCCGACCAAGTGGGACATGGGCTATTTCGACACGCTGTTCGGCTTCGAATGGGAGCTGACCAAGAGCCCGGCCGGCGCCCACCAGTGGAAGCCGAAGGGCGACGCCGGACGGACGATCGAGGATCCGTTCGACAAGAACAAGAAACACCAGCCGATGATGACGACGGCGGACTTGGCGCTGCGCTTCGACCCCGAGTACGAGAAGATATCGCGCCGTTTTCACAAGGACCCGGCGGCCTTCGCCGACGCGTTTGCGCGGGCGTGGTTCAAACTCACGCACCGCGACATGGGCCCGAAGGCGCTTTATCGCGGCAAGCTGGTCCCGAAGGAGACGTTGATCTGGCAGGACCCGATTTCGGGTCAGCCGAGCACGATCGACGCGAATGACGCCGAAGCGCTGAAGGCGAAGATTTTGGGCGCGGGCCTTTCCGGGCGAGAATTGGTCGAGACGGCGTGGGCGTCGGCCTCGACCTATCGCGGCTCCGACCGGCGCGGCGGCGCCAATGGCGCGCGCATCCGGCTTTCGCCGATGAAGACCTGGGAGGTCAACAAGCCGGCGCAACTCGAAAGGGTCATCGCCAAACTCGAAGCGGTGCAGAAGGAGTTCAACGCAGGCCCGAAAAAGGTCTCGCTGGCCGATCTCATCGTTCTCGGCGGCGGCGCTGCGATCGAGAAGGCGGCCAAGGAAGGCGGCGTCACCGTCAAAGCGCCGTTCACGCCGGGGCGCGCCGATGCGACGCAGGCAGAGACCGAGGTGCACTCGTTCGAGTACCTCAATCCGAAGGCGGACGGATTCCGCAATTATGTGCGCAAGCCGATCATGCCGATCGAGGATCATCTGGTCGATCGCGCGCAATTGCTGGAACTCTCAGCGCCCGAGATGACGGTGCTGATCGGCGGCCTGCGCGTGCTGCAGGTGGGCGACGACAGGCACGGCGTGTTCACCAGCCGGCCCGGCGTCTTGTCGAACGACTTCTTCGTCAATCTCCTGGACATGGGCGTGAAGTGGAAAGGCCTCGATGGCGGCCAGGAGGTGTTCGAAGGGCGTGACCGCAAGAGCGGACAAGTGAAATGGACCGGCACCCGCGCCGATCTCATTTTCGGCTCGCACTCGCAATTGCGGGCGCTGGCGGAAGTCTATGGCGCCAACGATGCGAAGGAGAAGTTCGTCAAGGACTTCGTGAAGGCGTGGGCCAAGGTGATGGAGCTCGACCGGTTCGACCTGCGCCGGGCGGCGCCGACGGGCGCACACTGAGTAAAACACAGACGAGATGGGACGGCGCTTGACGGCGCCGTCCTTTTTTTTCGCGTGAACTGCGGCATCCGCCCGCGCAGGCAGCGCTAGTCGAGCTGCGCGCGCGGGGCGGAGGGCGCGGCAAGCGGCGAGCGCGCGGCGACGTAGGCGGCGAGCGCGTCGAGATCGCCGCCCACGAGCGTGCGGTTGCGCCCAGCCTGGAACGCAGTGAAGCCGTCGCCGCCGGAGGCGAGGAAGGCGTTGGTGACGATCCGGTAGCTGCGTTGCGGCTCAAGGGCAGCGCCGCCGATGCGGATGGACCCGGGAACGAGCGCAGCCCCGCCAGCTGTGTTGCGCCAGCGGAAGCTCGCGCCGTCCGAAACTTGCAGGATGATGTTGCGATCGGCGCGGAATTGCTGATTGAGCGCGGCTTCGATCTCGGCGCCGCTCATCTCCAGCACGACGAGGTCGTTGCCGAACGGGGTGACGGCGAACAGGTCGGAGAACGTCACCGCGCCGGGGTTCGGTAAATTGGCGCGCACGCCGCCTGGATTCATGAAGGCGATGTCTGGACGGGCGCCGAGCGCGGCTTCGGCGGCGGGGATCATCGAATCGGCGACGACCAGACCAAGCGCGCTCTCGCCTGCGGGGCCGGCGATGCGCGTCAGCGGCGCAGCGATCTCGCCGACGCGGCGGTTCAGCATCGGCGCGGCAAGCCGGCGATAGGCCTCGATGTGCGCCGCTTGCGCGGGGTCTTCCGCGATCGCCTCGGTGACGACGAGGTTCTGCGCTTCCGCTGCCGCGACGTCGCCGCTGGCGCGGTCGAGCGTCAGGGCGATGTCGGTGAGCAGCGCGCCATACTGGCCCGCGCTGGTGAGCAGCATGCCATTGATGCGGCAGATATGGATGGCGTTGGTGTGGCCGGCGATGACGACGTCGACCGCCGGGTGCAGCGCTTCGACGATGCCGACGATGGCGCCTGAGAGGCCCGGACAGTCGCCGGTCCCGGGGTCACGCCGGCCGCCTTCGTGAATGAGCACGACGATCGCTTCGATTCCCTGCGTACGCAGGCGTTCAGCCTCGGCGTTGATGGTCTCCGCTTCGTCGCGGAAGCTGAGCCCGGCGCTGGCCGAGGGCGTCAGCACTTGCGGCGTGCCCTCGAGCGCAAGCCCGATGAAGCCGACGCGCACGCCGTCGACCACGCGCACGGCGCTGGCCGGAAACAGCGTTTCGCCGGTTGCGTCGACGATAGTGCTCGCCGCCAGATACTGGAAATCGGCGCCCTCGAAAGGCGCCGGCCCGTCGCAGCCGTCGACCGGATGACAGCCTCCTGTTTGCATGCGGCGCAACTCGCCAGCGCCTTCGTCGAACTCGTGGTTGCCGACCGCAGAGAGCGCAAGCCCCATCATGTTCATCGATTCGATGGTGGGCTCGTCGTGGAACAGCGCAGACAGCATCGGGCTGGCGCCGATGAGATCGCCGGCCGCGACCATGATGGTGTGGGGAAAGAGCGCGCGACGCTGCGCCACCAGCGTCGCAACACGCGCAGCGCCGCCGCCCGGAACGCGCGCAACGGCGCCGTCTTCGCCGATGACGGTGATGCCGCCATTGGGCGGCTCGAGATTGCCGTGGAAGTCGTTGATCGCCAGCACATGGAGTTCGACCGTCGGGCTCTGCGGCGGGGCGGTGGCGCAGGCTGCAAGGAAAGCGAGAGCCGCCGCAGCGGCGATAGGTTTTGTGATCACGGAGGCCTCCCCCTTGCAACGTGTCACTCGCGCCGCCGCGAGGGCGAAGGGCCAGCGCGGGGGAGCGGCGCACGTGGTCGTCTTTTGAGCGCCCAGTCGTTCAGTCGCGTTCGTTGTGGTTTATATTTGCGCGCCACCTTCACCTCAACCCTCTCTCTCCCAAGGGAGGGAGCGGAAACCTCGGAGTTGCCTCATGGCCAAGCTCGTTTTCGGCATGAACATGTCGCTCGACGGCTATGTCGATCACGACAGGTTCGCGCCCGAGCCGACGCTGTTCCGCTATTTCATCGAGTACACGCGCAATATGAGCGGCAGCATCTATGGGCGCGGACTCTATGAATTGATGCGCTATTGGGACGGCGACGATTGGGATCAGGATGGTGGGGATACCGGCGATTTACGCGCGTTCGCCGAAGCGTGGCGGGCGATGCCGAAATGGGTGGTGTCGAAGTCGCTGAAGCAGGTCGGGCCGAACGCGACGCTCATTAGCGAGGATTTCGAAACCGCGATCCGCAAACTGAAGGCCGAGCGCGACGGCGAGATCGAAGTCGGCGGGCCGAAGGTGGCGGCGAGTTTGGCGAAGCTTGGGCTGATCGATGAGTATCACATCTTTCTGCATCCGGTCGTGCTCGGGCACGGCGCGCCGTTCTTCGCCGGCGTGACGCCGCAGCTGCGGCTGCTGGGGAGTGAGCGGATCGGGGAAAGCGCGCTGAAGCTGACGTACGTGCCGGGTTAGGGACTAGTGCCGAACGATTGGCGCGCGGACTGGATCGCGGTTGTGGTGATCCTGCATTGGCTGCTTCGTGCAGTGACCGCTCGCGGATTCCACTTGACCTCTGGTTGAAAGAACTGAAGCTGCTCAGAGGGACTGTGCAGGCATGGGCGTGTGGGATGGCAGACGTCTTTCTCTCGTACAAGCGGCAAGATCGCGGCGCTATCGAGCAAATGGCAACGGCACTTCGAGCGCTGAAACTCGACGTTTGGTTTGACGCAAGTCTGAACGCTGGCGAGGCCTTCTCTGATGAGATTGACCGTGAGGCGAAGGCGGCGAAGGCAATTGTAGTCTGTTGGTCGCCAGCGTCCGCGCAGTCCAAATGGGTAAAAGCCGAGTCTCTGATTGGGTTCGAACTGGAAAAGCTTGCAGCAGTTTACGTCGCCGGGCCGGACGAATTCGTGCCACCTGCCCCATTCAACTCGCTTCATACCGAGGATTTGCGCGCGTGGCTCACCGCTCCGGATGCCAGCGCGGCCGCGTGGCGCAGTGTTCTTCGCAGGGTGGGACGGTTGTGCGGACGCGAAGACATTGAGTCCTTGTCAATTCTGGATACGCCTCAAACCGTCGTCAGAACGGCTGATGTGTTCGCCGAAGCGAAGCCAACGTTCACGCTCATAGATCGGTCTCACACTCCAGAATTTCGACGCATCAAACAGGCTCTCCTGGGTGGGGGGAAGATTGTTCGACTCCACGGTCCATCTAAGTCGGGCAAGACAGTTCTTTGTCGGCAGATATTCACGGACACCACGCCAATAGTAGTTTACGGGTCTGACATTACGGATGCCCGGCAATACTGGACTTTGGTTGCGCACCAATGTGGCACCACAGCTCAGGACGCTCCGTTGGCTTGTGCACAACAGCGACGAGCGCTCGTTATCGAGGACTTTCACTGGATCGATCGCGACGTACAGGCGCCTTTGATCAAGAGTCTCAAGTCATTCCTTGATGCGAGCGGCACTGCAGTACTGCTGTCTGTGCCGGATGTCGCAGAGGTGTTCCTTGAGCAAGGAAGGAGCGGAAACAGAGCCGACCCGATCTTAGGCGACCTGCTTGCAAAGAGCGTTGCTGTTGAACCTCCAAAATGGACCGAGCAAGAAATACGACGCATTGGCGAAGTCGGCTTTGGAGCCCTTCGTGTCGTTGTCTCGGACAAGACGCTTAAGGTGTTGACGCGTTTCTCCTTCAAGAATCCGCTCTTGATGCAGAAGCACTGCGCCGAGCTTTGTTTCAATATGGGGATCGATGAGGCCTACGGTGCCGATACGCAGAAGACGGTGACTGAGGAGCAGTTGGCGCGAACCTTCCAGCGCATTGCATCGATTGATGGTGCGTTGTTTCATCGAATTGCGACAAAGAATGCAGCTAGACCTTACAAGCTTGGCAGTGGAAAGAAGCTCACGCTTAGAGAACTGGTACTATTTGCGATAACCCGAGCAAACATAAACCAGAGAATCGGTATCGCGCGCGTCTCCCAGAACATCGCACGAAACCTGAATTCTCGGGCTCCCGATCGACGGGATATAAAGGACGCCGTGTCGGAGCTAATTGCTGAAATGCGAAAGGCGGGTCAATCGGGCCTCGTTGTCGACAACAACCATTACCTCTACATCGCCCACCCATTCTTCAAGAGCTATCTGGTCTGGATTCTGGGACCCTACTGCGGTGCGGATCTTCCGCACCTGGAGCAGTACGTTGAACCGCTCGACAATGAGTCGGATGTAGAGTTTTGATGTCTAAAAGCGAAGGCCGCTCCTTTCGGAGCGGCCTTCGTGTTTCTGCGCCAACCCTCCTCGCCCTTGATGGGCGAGGTGGCCGCGAACCCAGTTCGCGGACGGAGTGGGTGGTAGCTCAGTCGTTGGAGAGTTGCGCAGCCACCCACTCAGTCATCGCGCTCCGCGCGCTGACAGCTCGCCCATCAAGGGCGAGCAGGCGCGCCGCCGCCCGTCCGAGTTAGGACATGCAAGGGTTTCTCCAGCGCAACCCCTTGAAGCGGGCGAAGTCGGCGTCAGTAGAGTAGAGCACGTAGCCGCGCTCCATCGCCAACGCCGCCAAATGCGCGTCGGTGGTGAGATTGCCCGCCGCACCAAGCCGTTCGAGTTCGGCGCGCAGACGCTCGAAATGGCGCGGCGACGGCTCGGCGATGTGAACGTGCGGCAGTGCAAGCCAGCTGCCGATGCGGTCCATCACTTCGCCCACTGCGAGCGGGCGCGCAACGATCTTGCGGTTGGTGGTGAGGCGTACAAAGCCGAGCACAGCGGCCCAGGCAAGGCCTACGCCCTCAGTGCCCGCAAGGCATGCGTCCCACCAGTCGCGGGCGCGATCGTGCACGCGCGACTCGGAATTATGGGCGTGAACGAGGACGTTTACGTCGGGTAGGATCATGGGTGCTCGCTGTCGCAGCGAAGGCCTCCGCCTCCAGTTCGTCGGCCAATTGACCCAGCTTGTCGGTGTCGATGCCCGGCCGGAAACCGAAGGCGTGCGGGATTGTCTTGGGCGCCGCCCCCGCGTGCGGAAGCGCAGCCTGGCCGAGCCCGGCCCGGATGGCGCGGTTCACGGTTTCCTTGAACGAAAGCCCGGTCTCTCGCGCGCGCCGCTGCAGCAGACCGGCGAGGTCGTCGTCGATGGTGAGCGTGGTGCGCATACCGCACATCATGGGCAGCACCAAGTGTGATGTCAAGGCATCAAAATGGACCGCCGGCGCTTCGCCAGCATGCACGAACCTATCCAAGTTGGGCGGCGCGGAGCGCCGCGCTCCTGTTTGCGAGCGATGGCGCATGCCGGCGATACGCCGGCGGTCCATATTACTTGAACAGCTTCGCCCAGTTGCGGGCTTCGCGCTTGCGCCATGCGCCGCGGTGATAGGCGTCGCTGACGATAATCGGGGCTACGCTCGTCGCTTCCGCGAACACCATCTGCTCGTGCACGGTCGAGACCTTGCCCCAGCTTGCCGCTTCCTGCAGCGTTGAGGAGGAGCAGGCGCCGTCGCGGACATCGGCCACCGTGATCTGCACGGCGTATTTGTGCACTTCGACATCGTCGTGACCCAAAATCTCGGCGCACACCACGGTGTCTTGCGCGAAGTTCTTCGGCACGCCGCCGCCAACCATGAAGAGGGCGGTGGTGCCTGCGGCGAGCTTGATCTCGGTCAGCTCACGGAAATCGCCGCCGCTATCGATGGTGAGATAGGGCTTGCCGGCTTTGCGGCGCTCGACCTGGTGCTTGACGATGCCGAAACCGGCCGAGCAATCCGAAAACGCCGGCACGAAGATCGGCACGCCTTTTTCGTAGGCGCGCTGGATCAGTGAATCCTTCTTCTTGGCGTTGCCGGCGGCGAGCCACTTGCCGATCTCGTAGATGAATTCGCGCGAGGTGTAGGGGCGCGGCTCGAGCTGTTCGCAGATGGCGTAGATGGTGTGATCGACGTGCTGCAGCTCTTCTTCATCGATGTAGGTGTCGTAGATGCGGTCGATGTAGAGCGACCGCAGCGTGTTGTCGTCGGGGATTTCCTTGGCCTGGTAATGCTTGAAGCCGAGGGCTTCGAGGAAATCCATGTCGATGATCGAAGCGCCGGTGGCGACGATGGCGTCGCACATGTTGTACTCGACCATGTCGCGCCAGACGTGCAGGCAGCCGCCGGCGCCGGTCGAGCCGGCCATGATCAGCCAGGTCGAGCACTTCTCGTCCTCGAGCGCCATGTTGAGGATGCGCGCCGCGCGCGCGGCGTCGCGGCTGGTGAAGCTCATCTTGTCCCAGGCGTCGATGATCGGGCGCGCGTCGAAACTGGTGATGTCGATGTGCTCGACCGGGCTGGAGAGAAGTTCCGCTTTGCGGTTCGAGTCGACTTTGGCGTCAGCCATGGGAGGTGCTCCTCACGGGCGGCGTCGGTGCAAACGAACCGCGCGGACGCTCCGCCGACGCGCGATCGCGGCGTCAGATAGGGCAATTCGCTCGGAATGCAAGGGAATTGGAGCGTCGAGCCGGCGCGAGCCCGAACCGCGGCGAAACGATGGGTCGATTACTCCGCCGCGCGCGCCAGCCGAACCTCGCGCGGGCTTACGCCGGTCCAGCGCTTGAACGCGCGGGAGAAGGAAGCCGGATCGGAGAAGCCGACCAGATAGGCGGTTTCGTTGACCGAGACGCGCTTGCCGGAGAGATAGTGCAGCGCCAGCTTGTGGCGCAATTCGTCGAGCACCTGTTCGAAGGTGACGCCTTCTTCCTTGAGATTGCGATAGAGCGTCTGGCGGCTCTGACCGAGCTTCGAGGCGACGGTTTCCATGCTGATCTCGCCGGTGTGGAGGATCGGCATCAGCAGGCTTTCGACGCGGCCGCGCGTCGTCTTGGAGTTTTCCAGGTCCTTCAGCAATTGCTCGGCATGCGTGCTCAACACCCCGAACACGTAGCGCGGCTGCAGGCGGACGCGATGGGTGCGCAGCGATTCATCCATCCGCATCGCGTTCCAGTGGCTGTTGAAGCTGATCGGGCATTGCCAGATGCGGTCATACGCGCCGCGATGCGCCGGCTCGGGATGGGTGACGCAAACTTCGAGCACGTGCGGGCGCGGCAGGAAGCGGCGCGGGCCGGTAATCATGCGGGTGAAGGTGGATTCGGTGAGTTCGGGGAAATCGTTCGGATTCTTGCGCGTGTCGATCAGCCACGCGCCCGTATCCTTGAATTCGTAGGCGAAGCGGCCGCCGTGGGGGCCGGCTGCGGCGCCGATGTCGACCTCGATCACCAGCTGGCCGTAGCGATTCAGCTGAACGAACGAATCCATCATCGTTTCCGAGGCGTTGGCGAGCAGGCCGACGACGGAGAATTCGGCCATGTCGACGGCCTCGGCGAAGTGCAAGGGCAGGGCGGGATCGCCGGTCAGCGTTTTGCCGGCGCGCACGAGCGCCACGTATTTCTCGAACGGCACCCGATTGTCGGCGTCGTCGAGCAGATCCGGATCGACGCCGCAAGCCCGTCCCAACGACCGTGCATCGGCGCCGCGCGCGACCGCGAACTCGAAATATCCGCGTGCGAGACCGGCTGAGACCGTGGCTTCAGACATGGCGGCTGCTTCTGGCGCCTGAGATCATGTTTTTGGTTCCGAGCGTCATGCCCGCACGAACCCGCTTCCGCTAAGTTCATATCGTATCTCGATATGAGCCGTCGAGCGGAAAGCCCGCTTCCGGCAGCGGAGGAATGATGTCCGAAGCAATTGCAGGCCGATTGGCCGCGCGAAAACCAGTTGCCGACAGCGCCTTGGGCGCCGCGGCAACGCTCTGGTTCGTCGTGACGCTGACCGGGCAGTGGATGTTCCTCTACTACCTCATCGCCTTTTACGGGCCGGGCGCCCTCTCGGGCGATCTTGCCTCCTGGAATCGCCATCCGATGATCGACCACGCATTCGTGGCGGGCGACACCGTGGGCAACATCGCCTTTGCCGCACACATCCTGTTTGCGGTGATCATCATCTTGGGCGGCATGCTTCAGCTCGTGCCGCAAGTGCGCGCGCGCGCGCCGGCGCTGCACCGTTGGAACGGACGTGTGTTCGTCGTTTGCTCGATGCTGGCGGCGCTGGCCGGACTCTACATGGTGTGGATACGCGGCGAAGAGGCCGGCGGGGCTGACGACTTCATCATCAGCGGCAACGCTGTGCTCATCCTTCTGTTCGGCGCGCTGGCTTGGAGCGCCGGCATGGCGCGAAAGATCGAGGCTCACCGGCGCTGGGCGTTGCGGATGTTCATGGTCACCAACGGCGTCTTCTGGCTGCGCCTGGCCTTTCCGGCGTTTGTGATCTTGACGCAATCGCAACCGAGTTCGCTGACCTTCTACCTGTTGACGGCGCTATCCTACCTGCTGCCGCTTGCGCTGCTGGAAATCTACCTGCAGGCAAAACGCAGCAGCGCTGCAGCAAAGCTGATCGCCGCGGGCGTGGTTTTCGCCAGCTCGGCTTTCATAGTGCTCGGTATCTTCGGATTCTATATGATCTTCGTGCGCACGATCCTGGCGGCGTGATCATGATCTCTCCCGAAGGCCTCTTCCACGCGACCATGGGCGCCACCGGCATTGTCACTGGCGTCATCGCGCTCGCCACGCGCAAAGGCGGACGCGTGCATATCATTTCGGGCCGGATTTTCGTTGCCGCCATCATCCTGACGGCGCTGAGCGCGGTGCGTCTGGCGATCAAGTCCGAAGAGTTCGGATTCATCGGCGCGGGCGCTCTCGTCGTCTATTTCATGCTGACGGCGTGGATGGCGGTGAAACGGCCCGAACGCCAGTCGGGCTGGTTCGAGATCGGCGCGTTTGCGGTTGCGGCGGCCGGCGCCAGCCTCATGTATTACGCTTGGCTGCAGGAACTCGGCGATCCGGACGCGCTCTTCAACGGGCTGCCGATTCTCATCTTCGCCATCGTCGCGACGCTCTGCGCGCTGGGCGATCTCAGTGTCGTGCTGCGCCGCGGGCTGGCGGGCAAGCAGCGCATCATGCGCCATCTCTGGCGCATGCACCTCGGCTTCTTCGCCGCTGTCGGCTCGTTCTTTCCCGGCCAACTCGAGATGTTTCCGGCCTGGATTCAGAATATCCGCCCGATCATTCTGCTTTTCATTCCGCCGTTCAGCGTCGCCGGCATCATGATCATCTGGCTCGTATACGTCGTGCTCTCGAAGCGATTTTCCGAACGCGCCGCTGCGTAGGGGGTCAACATGAAAAGCCCGCGTTTCAACGCACGCATTGCCGGCATCGCCTACCTGGTCATCTTTCTCGCCGCGCCGTTCTCGGAATTCTTTGTGCGCTCGGGCGTGATTGTGCGCGGCGACGCCGCCGCGACCGCGAATAACATCTTGGCGGCGGAGACGTTGTGGCGGTTCGGCTATGTCGCGGAGTTCGCCACCGCGACTTGCGACATCATCGTTGCAGTGCTGCTCTACGAGTTGCTGAAACCGGCCGGCAAGACCGGCGCCATGCTGGCCGCCGCGTTCCGCTTGATCACTGTGGCGATCACGGCGCCGAAGGCGCTGTTACATTTGGCGCCGCTGTATCTCTTGGACGGCGGTGACGTCATGTCGGCGTTTCCAACCGAACAACTCCAGGCGCTCTCCTACATGTCGTTGCGCCTGCATGGCGAGGCCTATGACGTTGCGCTCTTTTACTTCGGCATCCACTGCCTGCTGATCGGTTGGCTGATCGCGCGCGCGACGTTCATGCCGCGCATCATCGGCTGGCTGCTGGCGCTCGCAGGGCTTTGTTACATCTTCAACACCGTCGCCGGCGCTCTGGCCCCGGAGTTTGCACGGGGACTTTTCCCGTGGATTCTGTTACCGGCATTGCCGGCCGAAGGCGGCCTGACGCTTTGGCTGCTGATCATGGGCGTGAACGCTGACAAATGGCGTGGGCAGGAAGCTGCCGCGGAGGCGAGGGCATGACATCCCCTCAACTAAGCGCGCGCATCGCGGGTCTGCTTTATCTGTTCGTCGTCGTCGCCAGCACGTTTGCGCTGGTCACGGTATCCGGGCTCGTCGTTCGCGGCGATCCGGCGGCCAGCGCAGCGAACATCCTTGCATCGGAGCAGATGTATCGCCTCAGCATCGGCGCGACGCTGCTTTCCGCGATCGCCTATACAGCAGTCGTGGCGCTGCTCTATGCGCTGTTCAAAGCCGTAAACCGGCCGCTGGCGATCGCATCCGCCTTCATTGGACTTGCGGGCTGCGCCGCATCGGCAACCTTTCTGGTGAACCAGCTCGCGGCGCTATCGTTGCTCGGCGGCGCCGAGACGCACACACAGCAGCTCGCGCAGCACGCGCTTCGCCTTGCAGCACTGGGCAACACCGTGAGCCTTGTCTTTTTCGGCTTCTATTGTTTGACCCTGAGCGCGCTCGTGTTCGGCGCGACATTCCTCCCGCGCCTCCTGGGTTTGTTCCTGCTTGTCGCCGGTGTTGGTTGGTTGGTTGGAAATCTGGGCGCAATCGTCGCGCCGGACATGCTCGGCCCGCTCTCGCGTTACCTTGTGCCGGTGAGCGGCGTGGGCGAATTCATCTTCACGCTGTGGCTGCTCATCATGGGCGTGAACCCCGAAAAGTGGAAAGCGCAGGCGGGTGAGACATGAAAGCCGCCGTCTACGACCGTTACGGTCCCCCGGAGGTCGTCCGCATCGCGGAGGTCGAAAAGCCTGCGCCGAAAGCGAACGAAATTCTGGTGCGGGTGTTCGCCACCACGGTGTGCGCCGCCGATTGGCGTTTTCGGAAGGCCGATCCGTTCATCATTCGCCTCATCAAGCGACCACGCATCTTGGGCATCGAGTTCGCGGGCCGGGTGGAGGCGGTGGGCGCTGAAGTAACACGTTTCGCGCCCGGTGACGATGTGTTCGGCGCGAGCGGCTTCAAGTTCGGCGCGCACGCGGAGTATTTGTGCGTGCCACAGGACGGAGTGGTGGAGCGGAAGCCCGTCAATATGAGCCACGAGGAAGCCGCTGCGGTCATGTTCGGCGCCGTCTCGGCGTTGCACTTTCTGCGCAAGGCGAACATCCAGCCGGGACAGAACGTGCTCGTTTACGGCGCCTCGGGCAGCGTTGGGGTTTTCGCGGTGCAGCTGGCGAAACACTATGGCGCCCGCGTCACGGGCGTCTGCAGCACTGCTAATCTCAACCTCGTGAGATCGCTCGGCGCCGATGACGTAGTTGACTACACGCGCGAGGACTTCTCCGCCGCCGGGCCGGTCTACGACGTGATCATCGACACCGTAGGCAAAAGCGGCTTCACCCGCGCCAGCCGAGCGTTGAAGCGCGGCGGCGCGTTTCTGGAGGTGCTGTTCTCGGGCGCTACGCCCGCGTGGATGTGGGTCGCCTTCACAGGCAGGGCGAAAGTGATCGGCGGCGTTGCGGAGGAGCGGCCGGGTGACGCGGTGATGCTGAAGCAGCTCATAGAAGCTGGCGAACTGCGCACCGTGGTCGATCGCCGCTATCCGCTTGAGCAGATCGCGGAAGCGCATCGGTTGGCCGAAAGCGGGCACAAGAAGGGGCACGTCGTGGTGACCATGGCGTCTTAGCGCCGTCGTTCGGCTCGATGCTCGCGCCGGGCTGCTTGCCATACGTCGCGGGCGGCATCGGCGTTGATGACGGCGATGGCGACGCCAACGATGAGGTCCGGCCAGATCGAGCGCCACGCGAAAGCTGTCAGCCCGCCAGCAGCGATGATAGCGACGTTCGCGAGCGCGTCGTTGCGCGCCGAAAGGAACGCGGCCTTGGCGAGGCTGCCGCCGGCGTGGCGGTAGCGCGCGAGGAGAAACGCGCAGAACAGGTTCACAGCGAGCGCGCCCGCGCCCGCCAGCGTCAGCGGCGCCGGCTCTGGCGCGACCGGCGACTGCAGCTGGCTCACGGCGGTCCACAGCGTGGCGATGCCGGGCACAAGCAGGATGAACGCCAGCGCCATCCCAACTTGGGCGCGGCGCGCCGCGCTCCAGCCAAGCGCCATCAGGATGAGGAGATTGAGAGACGCGTCTTCGAGGAAATCGATCGAGTCGGCGAACAGCGACACCGAGCGGATCACCACCGCCACGGCGAACTCGACGCCGAAATAGGCGAGGTTGAGCAGCGCGACGAGGCGCACGGCGTGGCGGAACGAAGAGGCGGCCGCATCATGAGACACGGCCGCCATCTAGGACATGGTTCAGCGTGGTTCTAGGCCTGCTTCGGCTTCTTCGCCGCGCGTTTGCGCTTCATCGCCACGACGGGCGCTTGGGCTTCGCCGTACATGGTGGGCCAAGGCGAGTCCTTCGACTCGATGGTCACCGCGTCGCCGAAACCGTTGAAGCGCGTCGACATCGCCATGCCATAGGCGCCGAGCGAGCCGATCTCGATCAGATCGCCTTCCTGGATGTCCGCCGGCAGCATGAACGGCCCGGCGGCAGCGTCCATCGAATCGCAGGTGGGGCCGAACAAGCGGAATGGCGCGAGCTTGGCGCGCGAGGGCGTCTCGCGCAGCAGCTTTGCCGGAAACGCCCAGTTGAGGTGGGTGGCGTCGAACAGCGAGCCGAAGGCGCCGTCGTTGAGATAGAGCGCGTCGCCTTTGCGCAGCTCCACGCGGGTGACGGTCGAGCCGGCTTCGGCGACGAGCGCGCGGCCGGGCTCGGCCCAGAGCTTGGCGTTCTGGGCAATGTACATCGCCTCGAACCCGTCCTTGATCGCCTTGACGTAATCCATCATCGGCGGCGGCGTCATGCCCGGATAGATGGCCGGGAATCCGCCGCCGACATCGACGATGTCGACCAGCACGCCGGCCTCCAGGATCGCGCGGTTGACCATGTCCATCGCGGTGCGGAAGGCGTCGGGGCGCATGCATTGGCTGCCGACATGGAAGCAGACGCCCAGATTTTCCTCCGAGACCTGACGGGCCTTGCGCAGCAGCGCCGGCGCTTCAGCCGCGGTGACGCCGAATTTCCGGGTCAGCGGATAGGCGGCGCCCTCGCCGGTTACGGCAAAGCGGACGACCAGCGTCAGATCCCTGGCATTGTTGGTCTCGGCCAAAATCTTGGCGAGCTCGTCTTCGCTGTCGAGGGCGAAGGTCTTCACGCCGAAATCGTGGAAAGCGCGCGCGATGGCGCGGCGGCTCTTCACCGGGTGCATGAAAGCGATCTGCGCGCCGGGGAATTTGTTGGCGATCAGAGCCGCCTCGGAGTCGGAGGCGACGTCGAAGCTCTTGACGCCCGCGCTCCAGAGCGCGTCGAGCACCCATTCGGAAGGGTTCGCCTTGACGGCGTAAAATACCTCACCCGGAAAATGCGTGCGGAACCACTCCGCGGCCGCGGCAACGCGGTGCGGGCGGGCGATGGCCACGGGACCGTCCGGCGCTTCGCGCGCGGTAAGGTCAAGAGGCGAGAGGACATAGTCCATCCGGCGTCTCCCTATGTGCGTTGATGCTTCAACGCTTCAGAACCCAGGCCGGCGTTAGTCGGACATGCCTAATGTCAGGTCCGCTCCCTACGCCGCTTTGTGAGCGGAGCTTGCGCCGAGAGATCGCCAGGAGCCTCCTGCTTCCTGTGGTTCGCGATCCCCCAGGTGGCCTGGGCCGAGGGGGCGTTAGTGGACGCTGTTTCCAGGTCCGCCGGTAACGATCGCAAATATGGTGAGTGTTCGCCAATGTAAAGAGGGCAACGTGGTTAATTCCCTTGCGCATTCAGAACGATCCGCCGCGCCCAAGCCGCGTCACGAAACTGCAATCGAATTGTTGCGCAGGCGTCGCTGAACCGTCGCGGCGGTTTCATCGGCGCTGACTAACCCCCGCCTTGGCTGGCGCCGCCATCCGCGTCGCGCCGAGCCCGGAGCTCACGAGGGGGTGTTCAGATGAAGCAGGTACTCTCCAAAGTCGCGATCGCGGCCTGGGCCGCCGCCGGCGGCGTCGCGGTCATGAGCGGGACGGCAAACGCACAAAACGCACCGACGATTCAGCCAATGAGCGGGGCGCCGGAAATCCGTGACGGCGAGCAGCGCTTCAAGGTGCGTGGGCGGTTCCAGTACGACGTCACCTCGAGCGAATGGGACGTCCTCGACGAGGACGGCAATCGTTCCTTCGTGCGCCGGGCGTTTCTCGGCGCTCAGGGCCGGCTCACCGACCGGTGGCGCTACAAGGTCGATTTCGTCCTTAATCCCGGCGCCTCGGAAGGTGACGCCTCGGGCGGCCAGGACGTCGCAGTCGACGATGCCTATCTCGAATATGCCGGCGACTTCTTCTTTGTGGTCATCGGCGAAAACAACGTCACTTCGCCGCTCGAAGACCGGACTTCATCGCTCGACATTCCGTTCATCGAACGCTCGAGCTTCATCAACACGTTCGGCTATGGGCGCGCGGCTGGCGTCGCCGGCCTCGTCACCGGCGCCAACTGGATGGCTGCACTCGGCGTGTTTGGCGACTCGTTGAACAACCAGGACACAAATTTCGCCAATGACGAGCAATTCTCGGTCAGCGGCCGCTTCACGTGGGCGCCGATCTTCGAGGCTACGCCCGACAGCTACCGGCTCCTGCACCTGGGCGTGTCCGCCCGTCAGCGCCATGTCGGCGACGATGCGGCGCAACGCTTCCGCACCCGTCCGCTGAACGGACGTGGCACGCGCTGGATCGATGCCGGCGCCGGATTGGCCGGCGAAAGCGACACCAGTTTGGGTTTGGAAATCGCCGGTCAGTGGGATGCGTTCGGCTTTACTGCGGAATACGCGACGCTCGACGGCGAGTCCGTCACCGCTGTCGATTTCGATTACGACGGCTACTACGTCGATCTGTACTGGTCGCTGACGGGCGAACCGCGCGCCTATCGCGGCAATCAGGGTTCGTTCGGCGCGGTGGTCCCGGAGCACCCGCTCAATCAGGGCGGCTGGGGCCACTGGATGCTCTCGGCGCGCTACGACTTCGTCGATCTCAGCGATCCCGCCGGCGCTGCGGCCACGCGCGGCGAGCAATCGGCTTACGCCCTGGGACTCGATTGGATTCCGATCGATCACGTCCGATTCAAGCTGAACTATGCGGTCAGCGAAGCCGACCGCAGCAGCCCGTTGGCGCTCGACGAGGAAGCTCGCGTCATCACGCTGCGCACGCAGTTCGATTTCTAGGCCCCGCGACTGGCTGGAGGCTTCGTCTCGAGCCCCACGGGCCTCCAGCCGAATTCTCGAGAAACAGCTTCTTGGAGGACTACATGACCACGCAAATCTTGCAGGCGCTGCGCGGCGCAGCGGCGGCATCGGCGGCTGCGCTTGCCTTCATGTCGGGCGCTGCATCGGCACAGCAAACGGCGGCGCCGTTCACTATTCAGATCGACGGCTCGTCGACGGTGTTTCCGATCTCCGAAGCGGTCGCCGAAGGCTTTCAGCAGCAAACCCAAGGCCGGGTGCGGGTGGCGGTGGGTGAGTCAGGCTCTTCAGCCGGACTGCGCAAGTTCTGCCGCGGCGAGATCCACATCGCCGACTCGTCGCGTCCGATCCGGTCGAGTGAAATGGCGGCCTGCGCCGCGGCCGGCATCCAGTACGTGGAAATCCCGGTCGCGTTCGACGGCGTCACTGTCGTCGTCCACCCATTGAACCCGATGCGCTCATTGACCGTCGCTCAGCTGCGGCAAATCTGGCAAGCGGGATCGCGCGTCAGCAACTTCAATCAAATCGGCGGACCCAATCTGGCCATGCAGCTGTACGGTCCAGGCTCTGCGTCCGGCACGTTCGAGTATTTCACCGAAGCGGTGAACGGCGCAGCCCGCGCCTCGCGCACGGATTATACGCCATCGGAAGACGACAACGTCTTGGTGCAAGGCGTCGCCAACAATCCCGGCGGCCTCGCTTATTTCGGTTTGGCGTATTACGAAGAAAATCAAGGCCGCTTGCACGCGCTGGCGATCGACAACGGCGACGGTCCGGTGGCGCCGAGCCAGGCGACGGTGCGCAGCGGCGCCTATGCGCCGCTCTCGCGTCCGATCTTCATCTACGTCAACGCAGCAGCGCTGCGCCGACCGCAGGTGCAACAGTTCGTGCACTACTACATCAGCAACGCGGCGGCAGTTTCGGAGCGGGTAGGCTATGTCGCGTTGCCGGCCTCGGCCTATCAGGCCTATTTGCAGCGCGCACAACGCCGTCAAATTGGCACCGCCTTCGGCGGGCGGGCGGTGATCGGCGCCAGCATCGAAGAAGTGGTTGGGCGCCGCCTGTTGCAGACCCCGATCGGCGACTAGGGCACGGGCGGTGAGGCGGAGGGCTTAGTCCCTCTGCCTTTTCCCGTTTAATTTCAAACAGCGACGCGCGTGCGCCGGCGTTTGGACGCAGGGCCGGCCGGCCCATGTCAAACTGTCACAAAACCGCATTATGGCTGCCGCTGAGAATTGCCCCCCACCGCCGCTGCGTGGGGTTGGCGGGTGTCGCCGAGGGTGTGTCGTGGACCGGGATTTCACCAAGCAGAAGGTGCGCTGGCTCGAGCGGGGGATGGAGGGGCTGCTGTTCGCCGCCGCGGCCACCGCTGTGGCGATCGTGCTCGGCATCATCTACGTGGTGGTTTCAGAATCGATCAAATTCTTCGCCCAAGTGTCGGTGATCGAGTTCGTGACGTCGACCACCTGGACGCCGCTGTTCGACAACCCGCAATACGGTATCGCGCCGTTGCTTACCGGCACTTTCATGTCGACGCTGGTGGCGCTCGCGGTTGCGGTGCCGCTCGGACTGCTGGTTGCGATCTATCTTTCCGAATTTGCAGGCGCGCGCACGCGCGAGACCATCAAGCCGACGCTCGAACTGCTCGCCGCAGTGCCGACCGTCGTCTACGGCTATTTCGCGCTGCTGTTCGTCACCCCCTTGTTGCAGAAGTGGCTGGCGCCTTTCGGTGTCGAGTTGCCCAGCTTCAATCTGCTTTCCGCCGGCATCGTCATGGGGCTGATGATCATTCCTTACATCGCCTCGCTCTCAGAGGATGCGATGCGCTCGGTGCCGCAGGCGATGCGTGACGGCTCCTACGCCATGGGCGCGACACGGCTGGAGACGGCATTCCGCGTTGTGGCGCCGGCAGCGGTTTCCGGCGTCATCGGCGCCGTCATTCTCGGCATGTCCCGCGCCATCGGCGAGACCATGATCGTCGTCGTGGCCGGCGGTCAGATGCCGCAAGTGGTGACGAGCCCGACGCAGCAGGGCGCGACGGTGACGGCTTTCATCGCCCAGGTCGCGCTCGGCGACCTGCCGTTCGGCACGCTCGAGTACAATTCGATCTTCGCCGCAGGCTTGGCGCTGCTGCTGCTGACGCTGCTGTTCAACTTCGCGGCCTTCTGGTTGCAGCGCCGGTTTCGGGAGGCGTATTGATGACAGCGACGGATGTTCAGCGCGGGCGCGACATCACCGCTCATCCGCAGGGCCTGGGCCTGCGCAAGTTCAAGGACTCCAGCTTCATCATCTGGGGCGTCATCGCCACGGTGATTGGCCTTGGCACGCTGGTGGCGCTGGTCAGCGAACTGGTTCAGGACGGCGGCCATCGTCTGACCGGCGCTTTCTTCACGAGCTTTCCGTCGTCCGATCCCGCCGTGGCCGGCATTCTCTCGGCCTGGGTCGGTTCGCTGCTGGTGATCATCACCACGGCTTTGTTTGCCATTCCGATCGGGATCCTGGCCGGCATCTACCTGGAGGAGTATGCGCCGAAGAACGCGGTGACGAGCGGCATCGAAATCGCGGTGAACAATCTCGCCGGCGTGCCCTCGATCCTGTTCGGATTGATGGCGGTCGGCATCTTCGTGCAATTCCTCGGCAACCCGAACCGATGGTTCGGCTTTCTGTCCGAAGGCTTTCGCAATGCGGGCGCCGAACTGTTCGGCCAGTCCATTCTCACCGCCGGCATCACGCTTTCGCTGCTGATCCTGCCTGTTGTCATCGTTGCGACACGCGAGGCCGTGCGCGGCGTGCCGCAGGAAATCCGCCACGCCGCGCTCGCCGTCGGCGCCACCAAGTGGCAGACGACTCAGCATCACGTGCTGCCCTATGCGCTGCCCGGCGTCGTCACCGGCGTCATTATCGGCATTTCGCGCGCGCTCGGGGAAACCGCGCCGTTGATCATGATCGGCGGCCTGACCTTCGTTGCGTTCCTGCCGATCGTGCGCCCGGGCGACGCCACCTTTGAAACCATCGGCGTACTCGACGAATACGGCGCCGCCGTCGATCCGAGCGCCACGGAAACCGTGCGCATCACCCACGATGGCGTGATCGTGCTGCCGGACTTCACCGAGCAGCCGGTGCAAGCTGGGCAGACGCTCGAACTGCCGCACGGGACCACCGTCCAGTCCGTGGCCAGCTGGGGCGATGCGATCGCCAGCTGGTCGCCGGCCAATTGGCTCGGGCAGGAATTCACGGTGATGCCGATTCAGATGTTCAACTGGACCTCGCGCCCGCAGGCGGAGTTTCTGGAATTAGCCGCGGCCGCCGGCATCGTGCTGCTCGGCATCACGCTGCTGATGAACGGCGCCGCGATCTATCTGCGCTATCGGCTGCGCAAGGCGATCAAGTGGTAGTCGGGTTCTGGGCGCCAGGTTCCAAGTTCTAGCCCCCTACCACCTAGACCCTAGCACCCAACACCTAGCTGCCTGCGCGCTCTGCACGGCGTTCCTGTTTCTTTTCGCGGGCGATGCGGCGGCGTTCCTTGGCGCGCTTGCGCAAATCCGCGAGCTTGGTCCAGAAGCGCCGCTTGCCTTCTTTCGGCAGCGGCTCGAGGTTGCGGCGAAAGTCCTCGGCGCAGGCGCGCCAGGAATATTTCTCGGCCAGCGCGCGCGCGTCTTCGCGACGAAGCTTCAACGCTTCCAAGCATGCCTTGCGGAGATCGTTGTCGACGATGCCGGCGCCGGTGCCGGGAAGAATGTCCTGCGGCCCGGGCGCGACGTAGCCCGCCACGGGCGTGCCGGTCGCAGCCGCCTCGAGAATGACCAAACCGAATGTGTCGGTGAAACTCGGAAACACAAAAACGTCGGCGTCGGCGTAATGGCGCGCGAGCTCTTCGCCGAACTTGGGCCCAGTGAAAGTTGCGGCCGGATATTTCTCCGTCAATTCCTCCAGCGCCGGGCCGCCGCCGACGACGACTTTCGATCCCGGCAAATCGAGCTGCAGGAACGCCTCGATGTTCTTCTCGACCGAGACGCGGCCGACATAGGCGAATACGGGCTTCGGCAAATGCTCGAAAACGCCGCCATCGACGCCGCGCAGGCGGGGGTGAAACGCCTCGATATCGACGCCGCGGCTCCAGATCGCGGTATTGCGGAAGCCCTGGAGTTCGAGCTGCTTCTTCATCGTCGGCGTCGCCACCATGACGCGGCCGGACTTGTCATGGAAGGCGTGCATGAAACGGTAGCCGGCCCAGAGCGGAATCCAGCGAAAGCGCGCGGTGACGTATTCTGGAAATTGGGTGTGGTAGCTGGTCGTGAACGGAAACTTGTGTTTGAGGCACACCGCGCGCGCGTCCCAGCCTAGAGTGCCTTCGGTGGCGATGTGGACGGCGTCGGGCTTGAACTCGAGGAAACGATCTTCGACGTCCTCGCGCGCGCCCAGCGCAAGCCGGATCTCGGAATAAGTGATCAGCGGCACGGTGTTCGGATAATCCGCCGGCGAGATCACCTCGACCTCGCAACCCATCGCTTTCAGCTCTCGCATGGTGTTGGCGAGCGTGCGCACGACGCCGTTGACCTGCGGCTCCCATGCGTCGGTGACGAGCAGGATTTTCTGAGCCAGCGGCGCTTCGGAAGCGCCCTGGAGGCTCGCGGCCTCGACGGGCGGCGTTTGGGCTTCGGTGCTCACGGGCTCGGGTTCTGACCCGCTGGGGGCTGCGGCGCAAGGGGGCGGCCCCGGCCGCTTGCCCTTCCGCGCCGGGACGCGCACATGACCGGAATGCAAACCGCCCCGACGCCGCATCCGGCATCCAAGATCGATTGGGACGCGCTCGACGCGTCGAAGTACCAAGACGAAGACACCGCCATAGCCGCGCTGCTCGGCGACCCGCCGCTCGATGCAGCCGCGCGCGCCAGCGTCGCGGCCGAAGCGCGGGCGCTGGTTACGCGCGCCCGCGGCCTGAAGCGCCGCAAGGGCGTAATGGAGAGCTTCCTCGAAGAGTTCGGCCTCTCGACGCCCGAGGGCCTGGCGCTGATGTGCCTGGCGGAAGCGCTGCTGCGCGTGCCCGACGCGGAGACCATCGACAAGCTGATCGCCGAGAAGATTTCCACCGGCAATTGGAGCGAACATCTCGGCAAAGCCGATCATTGGCTGGTCAACGCCGGAACTTGGGGCCTGATGCTCACGGGCGGGCTCGTGTCGCTGCCGGAGGAAGTGAAAGACGCGCGCGAATTCTTTGGCACGCTGGCGCGGCGGGTCGGCGAACCGGCGGTGCGACTCGCCGCCGGCCAGGCCATGACCATTCTCGGCGGCCAGTTCGTGCTGGGCCGCAACATCGAAGCGGCGATGTCGCGCGGACAAAGCATGAGCCGCGGCGGCGCAGCGACCCGGTTCTCATTCGACATGCTGGGCGAGGGCGCGCGCACCAATGCCGACGCCGAACGCTATGTCGAGAGCTACGCCGCGGCGATCAAGGCGGTCGGCGAAGCTGCGGGCGGCAAGGGCCCGCATGAATCGAACGGCATCTCGGTAAAACTGTCGGCGCTGCACCCGCGCTATGAAGCCCGGTTCGAAGAGAACGTGTTCGCCGAACTCTATCCACGCATCCTGCGGCTCGCGGAGTCGGCGAAGAAGCACGACATCGGGCTCACGCTCGATGCGGAGGAGGCCGATCGCCTGGTGCTGTCGCTGAAGCTGTTCGAGCGCCTCGCGTTTGAACCTTCATTGAAGGGCTGGGAGGGGCTCGGGCTCGCCATTCAGGCTTACCAGAAACGCACGCGGGCGCTGATCGAAAAGCTCACCGTGCTGTCGCGCCAGCGCGGCACGCCAATTCAGACGCGCTTGGTGAAGGGCGCGTACTGGGATGGCGAAGTGAAGCGCGCCCAGATCATGGGACGCACGGATTTCCCGGTATTCACAACCAAAGCCGCCACCGACGTGCATTATCTCGCCTGCGCGCGCGATCTGTTCGCCGCCGGCGGGGCGATCTTCCCGCAATTCGCGACGCATAACGCCCACACCGTCGCCGCCGTGCGGCGCATGGCGGCGAGCACGGGTCGCGACCAATTCGAATTCCAGCGGCTGCACGGCATGGGCGAGGCGCTCTATCTCGCGCTCGATCCGCCGGCGCCCGTGCGCGTCTACGCCCCTGTCGGCGGCCACGAAGACTTGCTGCCCTATCTCGTGCGCAGGCTGCTCGAGAACGGCGCCAACACCTCGTTCGTGCATTCGTTCCTCGATGACGACGTTTCGCCGGAAATTGTCGCCGCCGATCCGCTGGCCAAATTGGAGGCGCTGCCGCGACGCCATCCCCGCTTGCCGCCGCCGCCGATGCTGTTTGGCGCAAGCCGCCGCAATTCGACCGGTCCCGATCTGTCGATCGAAGCCGTGCGCGACACGCTGCACACCGCGAAACCGCCGGCGCAGGAAACAGTCAGCGCGGGCGATCCCGCCAGCGCCATCGCCACGGCGCTCAACGCACAGGACGCCTGGAACGCGCGCGGCGGCGCAGCGCGCGGCGCTGTCATTCGCGCCATGGGCGACATCTTGCAGAAGCACGAAACCGCGCTGATTGCGCTGACGGCGAAAGAAGCCGGCCGCAATCTGCAGGATTCGATCGATGAGGTTCGCGAGGCGGTGGATTTTTGCCGCTATTACGCGGCCGAGGCCGAGCGGCTGTTCTCCGGTCCAAGACCGTTGCCGTCGCCGGCTGGAGAAACCGATCACCTCGAACTGCACGGGCGTGGCGTGTTCGTCTGCATCAGCCCGTGGAATTTTCCGCTGGCGATCTTCACCGGCCAGCTCGCCGCAGCCCTGGCGGCCGGCAACACGGTGGTGGCGAAGCCCGCCGAACAGACACCGCTGATCGCCGAAGCCGCGGTGAAGCTGTTTTATGAAGCCGGCCTACCGCAAGAAGTGCTGCAATTGGTGCAGGGCGACGGCGCAGTCGGCGGCAAACTCGTCGCCGACCCGCGCATTGCAGGCGTGGCGTTCACCGGCTCAACCGAAGTGGCGCGCCTGATCAACCGCACGCTGGCGGCAAAGGACGGGCCGATCGTGCCGCTGATCGCCGAGACGGGCGGGTTGAACGGCATTTTCGTCGATACCACCGCACTGAAGGAGCAGGTGGTGGACGATACTCTGATCTCGGCCTTCAATTCCGCCGGTCAGCGGTGCTCCTCGGCGCGGCTGCTGTTTCTCCCTCACGATACCGCGGATGCGATTCTGGAAACGCTGCTGGGCGCAATGGATTGTCTCAATGTCGGCGATCCCGCCGATCCGCGCACCGATATCGGCCCGATCATAGACGCCGAAGCGAAAGCCAATCTCGAAAAGCACATGGAGCGCATGCGCAAGCACGCGCGGGTGCTGAAACAGCTCGACGTGTCGAAACTCGGCGGCAATTTCTTCGGTCCTGCAGTGATCGAACTGGCCAGTTTAGATCAAATCGACAAAGAGGTGTTCGGTCCGATCCTGCACGTGCTGCGCTACGACCCCGCCGACATCGCTCAGATCGGCGCGCAACTCGCGGCCAAAGGCTACGGCCTTACGCTCGGCGTGCATTCGCGTCTCGACAGTTTTGCCGAAGCGGTGATCGCTACGGTTCCTGCGGGCAATGTCTATGTCAACCGCACCATAGTGGGCGCGGTTGTCGGCGTGCAGCCGTTCGGCGGCTCCGGTCTATCCGGCACCGGGCCCAAGGCGGGCGGCCCTAATTATCTGCCGCGCTTCGCCGAGGAACGCGCGATCAGCAACAACATCGCCGCGCAGGGCGGCGACCCTCATTTGTTGAATCTGTAGCGCCAATTCTGTTGCTCCCATGCTGGCGCAAGCGTAGGCGTGGCGCGGTCCGGGGGCGACAAACTCGTGTGTGCGCCTGATGTTGCCGGACGCTGCCGACGACGCCGCGAACGGCGCAAGAAACGCACTTAATCAGATCTGAGTTTGCGCGGAGCTGCTCTGCGCGCGTTTGCGTTCGGCGAAGGCCGGGCGTTGGGAGACATGCATATGACCATTGGTGTTGGAAGATCTATCCGCATTGCCGGCGATCCGATCGCGGCGTTTGCGTTCGCGAAAGACATGGTCGAGCACATCAAGAAATGGCCAGGCGTGACCCGCGCGGTGTGCTGGCAAGGCATGAGCGGCCCGACGGGCACGCTGGTGTTCTTCTCCGAGTGCGAAAGTCTGGCCAAGCTCGACCAGATCAACACGGCGATGATGGAAGACAGAGCCTATTGGGCGAAAATTGCGGAAGCACGGCAGAAGGGATTATTCGATTTGTCCTCCTCGCAAGACATGGTCATGCGTCAGCTCTGACGTTTTCGCAGGGCAGTAAGGAAGCGAAATGAGGTGGCGGGGACTCGCCCTATTGCCTTATTTTCCGGCTGCCTTACTGCCCTTGCTATGTCCGATAACGTCACGCCGTTCCGCCGGCCAAAGCCGGTGCGCCCGCAGCAACAGGGCGGATGGGGATTCAAGACGCACCGCGGCAAGGCGATGCTGGTGCAATTCCTCACGCTGGTGGCGTTCTTACTGAATTTGGCCGGCGCTGCCGCGGGCCAGGTGTTGTTTGGCCTTGGCGGCTTCGATGTCTCACAAGCGCGGCTCGTGCTCTGGATCGCGGGAATCGGCGTCAGCGTCGCGGCGGTGCTGGTCGCATTGTCCAATCGCGGGCAAGGCATGCCTTGGGCGAACACGCATCACGAACACGCCTTGCGCACGCTCTTCATCGGCTATGCGATCTGGACGCTCGGTTCGCTGCTCGGCTACATCAACGGCGCGCTCGCTGTCGCGACCATCTTCGTTCAACTGGGCGTCGCGATCTGGGCGGTGCTGCGCGCGCTGATCGGATTGATGCTGGCGATAGGACGCAAGCCCATTCCGCGGCCGCGCGGCGCCTTCATCTAGCTACGATGCGGCAGCCGTAATCTTCTTCGTAGATTGCGGCGGCGCTGATCGCGCCGAACAACACGCTCGCGCGCACGGTGTTTCCCTGCTGACGCACGTCGATATTGCCGCGCGCTTCCGGCGGGAAATCCGCCAGGCACGAGTCGAGCGTGCGTCCGCTCACGTGCAGGCACGAACAGGTCTGTTTTGCAGCATAACCGGTGGCGATGTTGGCGTAGGCCAGTTGTCCGCGCGAGGCCCAGGCGCCCGCTCCGATTGCGACCAGCGCGGCAGCGGCGACGCCTGCCCAAATCCAGCGTTTGCCCGGCACCGCAGCCTCCCCGTATGCTGCGCAAGCATAGCGAAGGCGAGGGGAAGCGTCATGCTGCGCGTGACTTTGGCGGCGGCGGTCTGGGTTTGCGCTGCGGCAGCTTCGGGACAGCAGCTTGCGCCGCTGCCGGCGCAACCCGCAGGCGTTGCCTGGCCGGGCGCACAATGGGAAACGGCGCCGCTGCCGGGCGACGTCGATCGGCCGGCGTTCGACCTCGCTGTGACCGAGGCCTTCGCCGGCGTGCATGAACTCATGGGCGAGACCCGCGCCGTGGTGATCGTGCAAGACGGCCGGATCGTGTTCGAACGCTATGGCGAGGGTTATGCGCGCGAGATGCGGCTCAATTCCTGGTCGATGGGCAAATCGATCACCCATGCCCTGGTCGGCGCCGCCGTGCTGCAGGAGCGGTTGGCGCTCGATGCGCCGATGGGGAATCCGCACTGGCGGGCCGGCGATCGTCGCGCGTCGATTACCTGGCGCGAATGGCTCAACATGGTCGACGGGTTGGACTACGAGGAGACCGCCGAGGAGATTTGGCAGGCCGGCAATGCGCGCATGCTGTTCGGCGAAGGCCGGCGTGACGTGGCGCGCTGGGCGGCGAACCGGCGTTTGATCCACGATCCGGGCGCGCATTGGAATTACAGTTCCGCCGGGACGCTGCTCATTTCCGATGCGCTGACCCGCATCGTCGTGCCTGACCCTGCCGATGCAAACGACCGGCGCGCCCGCATGCGCGCCTGGATGGACCAGTCATTGTTCGACCGTATCGGCATGCGCCCGCTGGTGGAGTTCGATCCGCAAGGGACGTTCTACGGCAGCTCTCTGTTTTGGGCGACGGCGCGCGATTATGCGCGCTTCGGCTACCTCTATTTGCGCGATGGCGTGTGGAATGGGCAGCGCGTGTTGCCCGAAGGCTGGGTCGATTTCGGCCGCACGCCGGGGCCGGACCACAACAGCGATGTCTACGGCGCGCATTGGTGGCTCACGCCGCCGAGCGGGACCGGAAAGCCCGAACGTTCGCTGATCGTCAACCCGGATTTGCGCGACGCGTTTTCGGCCCAGGGGCACGAAGGCCAGATCATCGTGGTGGCGCCGTCGAAGGACCTTGTCCTGGTGCGGCTGGGCCGCTTTGACGGCGGCGCCGAAGCGTGGGATGCGCTCGGCGATTGGGCCGGGCGCCTGATCGGCGCCTTCGGCGACCGCCCGCAACACCAGGAGACGCGCCATGTCCGATGAAGGCCGCGACGTAAAACTCGAATGCGCCAAGAAGCTGCGCGAAGCCGGGTTCAAGTATCTGGCGGCCGAACTCGAGTTCGGCTCGCTGTCTGGGCTATCGAAGGATGAGCCGTTCTTCCTGCTGTGCGGGCGCGACCGGCTGGCGCCGACGGCGATCAAAGCCTGGATCGAGGCGGCGCGGATGTCGAATGTGCCGGATCACAAGCTCGAACGCGCACACGAAACCATCGAAGCGATCGAAGGCTGGCCGGGCGACAGGCACTATCCAGACTAAAGACGCCAGGTTTCGTCGAGACCGCTTGTGCGCACGTGCTGAAAGTCCAGCGCGCCCACGAGCCTCTTCGATGCGAGGTTGCGGATATCGATCACGGCTTCGAAGTGAGCCGCGCCGCATTCGCGCAGATGTTCGATCATGGCGGACACCGCTTCGCGCGCGTAGCCGCGCCGCCACACGCGCGGATCGAACAAATAACCGATCGAGACGCTATGACCTTCACTGACTGTCGCCTCGATCGTGCCGAGTGGCGCACCGGTTTCGCTGAGCCAGACCGTCCAATTGAGCCATTGTTCGGTGCGATCCGGCGCCATTTCCTGCATCACGCGCGCAAAGCGTGTGGCGACATCTTCGACGCTCTCCGGCGCATTGCGTGGGGTGTATGTGTACATTTCCGAATGTCGCAGCGCTTCGAACATGGCAGCGGCGTCTTCGATGCGAGTGCGGCGCAATTCAAGACGCGGCGTCAAGAGGCGTTCGCGCGAGACTTCGAGCATCAGAGCCCAACCATCGCGCGCACGTCGGCTGGCGTTCGTCCACTTTCGCGCAGCGATCGCAGCGTCGCGGCGGAATCCCGCTTAGCGAGGCGTTTGCCGTCGTCGCCGGCGATGAGGCGGTGGTGGCGATAGGCCGGTTGCGGCAGCTGCAGCAGTTTTTGCAGCAGCACGTGGAGGTGCGCAGCTTCGCGCAAATCCTCGCCGCGGATGACGTGGGTCACGCCCTGCTGCGCGTCGTCCCACACCGAGGCCAGATGATAGCTGGTGGCGAAATCCTTGCGGGCGAGCACGACATCGCCATGCCGCTCCGGCTCGGCGCGCACCGGCCCCGTCTCGTCTTCGAACACCAAGGCGAAATAGGCCGGTCCCAGCGCCGCGCGCGCCTTTTTCAACGAGAGCCGCCAGGCAAAGGCTTCGCCGGCTGCGAGCTTGGCCGTTTCCTCTTCAGCTGGCAGCGCTTCGCCGCGGAAGGCTTCTTCGGCTTCGCCGTGCGGCGCAGAGGCAATGGCCTCGGCGATTTCCTTGCGTGTGCGGAAGCAGCGATAGAGAAGTTGGCGATCGATCAACTGCTGCAGCACGGCTTGGTATTCCGACATGTGGTCGGACTGGCGCCGCACCTCTTGGTCCCAGGCGAGGCCGAGCCAGACCAGATCTTCATAGATCGCCGCTTCGAACTCCGGGCGCGTCCGGCCTTGGTCGATGTCTTCGATCCGCAGCAGGAAGCGCCCGCCCGCCGCGCGCGCGGCGTCGAAGGCCGTCAATGCCGAGAAGGCGTGGCCCAGATGCAAGAGGCCGGTGGGCGAGGGCGCGAAGCGGGTGACGAAGCTCATGTCTGATTGTCTTATAGAGCGACGATTGCCGGACGCAGCCTTGCTCGAGCGGGAGTCCCGGCTCTCGCCCCGCTTTCGCGGGGCATTCGGCCGGGAACGTAAAGGGACATTGGCGTTCCAAAAACGAGCCGCTACTTAGCCGCCCATGACAGTATTCCTCGAAGGCCCCCGGATGCCGCCCAAACGTGGCGGCAAGCCGGATTCGCTGGTCATTTTTTTACACGGCTACGGTTCGAACGGCGCCGACCTCATCTCGCTCGCGCCTTATTGGGCCGATTTGCTGCCCTCCACTGCGTTCGTTTCCCCCAACGCTATCGAGCCGGTGGCCATGGCGCCGGGCGGCTATCAATGGTTTCCGATTTCCAATCTGGATCCGCAGCTGATGGAGCAGGGCGCGCGCGCCGCAGCACAATCGGTCGATCGCTTCATCGATCGCGAACTGGAGAAATACGGGCTCGATCCGAGCCGGCTTGCCCTCGTCGGCTTCAGCCAGGGGACGATGATGGCGCTGCACGTGGCGCTCCGGCGAGAGCAGCAGATTGCGGCCGTGCTGGGGTTTTCGGGCGCGCTGGTCGGTGCGCGGACGCTCAAGGAGCAGATGCGTTCGAAACCGCCGGTCCTGCTGATCCATGGCGATCGCGATCCGACCATCCCGATCCCGGCGATGTTCGAATCCGCCGAAGCGCTGGCGGCCGCAGATCACGGCGCACAATGGCACGTGTCCTATGGCGTACCCCATTCGATCGGCCCCGACGGGCTCGCATTGGGTGGGGAATTTCTAGCTAGCTACTTGAAAACCAAGAGTCTTGTGGCGGGGGTTTGAGGTTTTTCCGCCACGTGGCGAGAGTGTCACGAACGCTGCGGCGCAAATCGGGTAATGCTTGTTCGCATCGGCGCTGCGGTTCTGCTATGCTGCGGTGCAGAAGGAGAGGCGTCTTCAGTCCACCGAGCGTAGTTCCCCACCAGATTCTGGCGCGGCTGCATTGGAGCAGCCGCCCATGAACGTTTCCAGCGCTCCTTTGGCGGGTTGGCCGGCGCTGGTGCTCAACGCCGACTTCCGTCCGCTTTCGTATTTTCCGCTATCGCTATGGCCCTGGCAGGAAGCGGTGAAGGCCGTCTTCCTCGAGCGCGTCGACGTTGTCGCCCAATACGATCAGGTGGTGCACTCGCCGTCGCTGGAGATGAAGCTGCCAAGCGTCATCTCGCTCAGGGATTACGTGCACCAGGATCGCCCGCCGGCGTTCACGCGGTTCAACGTCTTCCTGCGCGACAGCTTCGCCTGCCAATATTGCGGCTCGCCTGACGATCTCACCTTCGATCATCTGCTGCCGCGCTCGAAGGGCGGGCGCACGACCTGGGAGAACATCGTCACCGCTTGCGCGCCCTGCAATCTGCGCAAGGGCGGCAAGTACGCCCATCACACCGGCATGCGCCCGTATCGCCGGCCGCGCCGTCCGACCATGCATGAGCTGCAGCACGTCGGCCGCCGCTTCCCGCCCCACCACTTGCACGAAAGCTGGATGGACTATCTCTATTGGGACGTCGAACTCGAAGCCTGAAGCTTCGAGATCATCACGTGGCCTTGCTTCCAGAGCCGTTCGAACAGCGCGCGCGGGTCCGCTTGCGGTCCGCGCTGCGCGGCTGGGCTGCGCGCGAGTTCGCCGATCGCGCGCGCGCCGTCGCACAGGTTGAAGAGGACGGCGTCCTGCGGCGCCAGCGTGAAGTGCGCTGCCCCGCGGCGGAACTGGTCGGGCGCAAGCCGTCGCACGCCGGGATGGATGTGGGCGACCAGGTTCGGCCAATCGCCATCAGCGAACGAGATCGGCGATGGCGTCGATTTACGGGCGAAGAAATAATGCGTGTAGTTGCCGGGGCTGATCATTTCCATCGCCGCCCATTGTTCCGGTTCGGCCAGAGCCGAGACTCGCGCGGCCAGCTCCGGGGTCAGCCAAGTACACGCCTGCGGATAGTACACCGCGTTCTCGAACCAGCCCTGGAAATGCAGTCCATTGTCTTCCACCAGCGCCAGCAGCTGCGGCACCGTGTAGGCGCGGTCTTGCGGGTGCAGGAACGTATCGACCAGCGCCGCGTCGTGCTCGAGTTCCGGGGCAGCCTGGATGTAGAAGTGCGCGAAGTGCCATGCCGGCAGCGCCGCCAGGGTGCGGCGCACGAACGCAACGCCATCGGCGTCAGGCGTCACGCCGAGGCGTCGAAAGGCGTCCTGCAGCATGTATACGCCGGTGCGCCGCGTCTGCGCGTAGACCATGCACGCCAGCGCAGCGTGCGGCGCCATCACCCGGGCCAGCGCGCGCATGCCTTCGCCGGGATCGGCCATGTGATGGAGCACGCCGGTGCAGATGACGACATCGAAATCTTCGCCGACGCCGGCGATATCGCGGAGATCGCCCTTGAACAGATGCAGATTGGCCAGTCCGTGCTTGTCCTGGAGGTAGCGCGCGTGCGCGAGGCTGGCTTGCGAGAGATCGACGCCGAACACTTCGCTGTCGCGATTGGTGTGCGCGAACCATGCCGCCTGGGTGCTGCCGCAGCCGGCGACGAGAATTTTCAACCGGTCGCGCGGCCGGCCTTCCGGCCACAACATCGGCGCCCACAAGGCCGGGTCGCCGACTTGGAAGCCGCCGCCTCTGATCGCCTCGTCCAGATCGTGGGTGGGCGGCGGGTAGGGATGGCCTTCGTAGAGCCTCGCCACCAGCGTCGACACATCTTCCATCGCCAAGTCGCGTGCATGGGCGCGTAACCGGCGTCAAGCGCTCAGCCGTCCAGCGACATGCGCAGGGTGAGGCGTTCGCCGTCGCGATCGACCACCAGGGTCAACGGCGATGACCGCATCAGCTGGCCGAAATCCGCTTCCGCAATGTCACGCACGGCGCGGCCATTGATGCTGAGGATGCGGTCGCCGCGGCGGATGCCGCTGCGCGCCGCAGCGAAGCCATCCATGACTTCGAGCACTTCGATCGAGTCGGTGCTCTCGGCGCGTCCAGCCATGCCGAGACCGTAGCGGCGGGTCGGCGAAGCCGCATTGTCGACCCGCACGACTTCGCGCGGCGCCGTAACCGCGCCCAACGCGGCGCTCGCCGCCGTCGGCGCGACGCGAATCTCGCGCAACGCCGCATTGATAGCCTCGCGCGGCGCAACCGGCTGGTCCGGCGCGACGCCAACGCCCTCCCAGCCGCGTCCGGTACGCGCGATGTAGGTGCGCCCGATGGGCACAAACGCCTGGAAGCGGCCGCCGCCGAAGGTCTGATCGCCGCCATAATGGCCGGCGCCCCGCGTCGTCGCGCCGATGAGCCAGGCGCGTCCGGTTTCCTTGAGCGCGAGCGACATGTGCTCGCAGGCAGATGCAGTCTGGTCGGTAAGCACGAACACGCGAGCGTCCGCCAAGCCATGCAGCGGCGTTGTCGGCTGCGCCCAATGCTCCCAACGGCGCACATTTCGCGGCGCGCCGGCAATCGGGCGCATGCTCGATGAGCTGTTGTAGAAATCTTCGAGTCCGGCGTCGGCGCCGGCTCGCGTATCCATCCTCAGCAAGCGGGTTGGCCGATGAAACAAGCGCGAGAACAGTACGTCCATCACCCCCAGCGTGCCGCCCCGGCAGGTGCGAAGGTCGAGAATCAAAGTGTCGGCGCCGGCGTACCGATCGAGGATCTGCGCCATGCGCTCCTGCGATGTTGGGTCGCCCGGCAGCATGTCGATGCGCAGGTAGGCGACGCCTTCGGCGAGCCATTGCGCCTGACCGAACGCCTCATCTCCTGGCGGCGCATGCAAAGCGCGGCGCCCTGCCTCTGAGCCACCGCTCAACGTTACGCGCAGATGCGCATCGCGGTGGATGGAGTTCAGTTCGCCGGTGAGCTGCGCCGCCAATTGCTGGGGGTCGGCAACGCCGTCATAAGCGCCGGCGGCAACGCGTTCACGCAAATGCCCGGCGTATTGCGCGGCCACATCGGGAAAGACGTAGCGTTGTTCCAGCAGAGCAGCGAGTTCTTCGACGGCGCTGCGAATCGCCGAAGGCTGCAGCCGTTCTTGCACCGCAGCGCCGATCTGCGACATCGTCTGCGCCGGAGCGACGCCACCCATCGACAAGCCCATCACCAAAGCGGCTGCGGCGGCGGCCAAAGATTGCGCCAAGTTCATGACCTCTCCCCCGATCTGCCCCGGAAAGGGGCGGCTCAGTGCGAGGCTTATCGCGCGGGTTTTTTGCGCCTGTTCGTCGGCGCTGAAACAAAGCTGAAATGTTTGCGGGCGGGCGTCAGCTCAAGGGCGCTGCAGCGTCACCGAAGACGCCGCTGAGCGCCTGGCCGATCGGAATGATGGACGCGACGATGGCCAGGAAGATGAGGCCGGCGATCAGCGCGTACTCGATCGCGGTCGCGCCGGCTTCATCAGCGAGGAAACGACGGCGGATCATGCGGCGCTCCGTTCGACGAGCCGGTTGACAAGAACCACGTCCGCCGGCGGCATTGGGTGCGCGCGCAATTCCTGCGGGCGCACCCACTTGGCGGCCTGCGCCGCATTGGGATCGAGCTTCAGCTCTCCGCGCCAAGTAGTGGCGAGGTAGAGCGGCATCAGGAGATGGAAATCCGGATACGCGTGCGACGCGAACGCGAACGGATTGAGCGCATCGGGCTCCACGGTCAAATCCAGCTCCTCTTTCAGCTCCCGGACCAGCGCGCATTCCGGCGCTTCGCCCAGTTCGACCTTGCCGCCGGGAAATTCCCAGAGGCCGCCGAGCGACTTGTGCCGGGGCCGCTGCGTGATCAGCACCCGCCCCGATGAATCCAACAAAGCGGCGGCCGCAACCAGAAGCAGACGCCGCGATGAACGAACATTATCGTCAGGTTGCATGAAAATCCGGTGAGGCGGCATGGTTGATGCGCGTTAAACGCAACCAACCCTTCACGCGGGTTAGGATGTTGGCAAGCCTTCTTCTTGCAGCGCCTGCTGCACGGCTGGCCGCGCCAAGATCCGCGCGTAATAGGCCTTCAGCCTGGGCGTCACCGGTATTTCAAATCGCCGCGCCCAATTCAGCGTCACGAACGCGTAGGCGTCGGCGATCGAGAAATCGCCGATCAGATATTCCTTCTCGCCCAGTTTCCGGTCGAGCAGGGTGAACCGGTTGGCGACGGTTTCGACGATGCCGGCGCGGACATCGTCGGCCGGCTTGCGGAACAGCGGCGAGATGCCCTTGTGCAGCTCGGTGGCGATGAAGTTCAGCGCCTCCAACAGCCGCCAGCGGTCGAAACCGTCCGTGGGGGCCAAATTCTTTTCGGGCGCCAGGCTGGCCAGATATTGCAGCAACACCTGCGCTTCGGTCAGCACCTCGCCGTTGTCCAGTTCCAGCGCCGGCACCGATCCCTGCGGATTGATGGCGTAGAAGTTTCTTCCGTCCTCGGTCAGCCGCTCCTTGCCGAAGCTCACTTTGTCGAGCGCCAAGTCGAGCCCGGCTTCGCGGATGACGATATGCGGCGCCAGTGAACACGCGCCCGGGGAATAGAACAATTTCATGCGATCTCCGCGAGACTCCGTGCTGGAGTTAGCGTCGCTGCCGCACTGCTCAAGTGTCAGGCATGTTCCTACTGGCATGTGGCCGGAGATGTCGGAACGATCCCGATTGGGGCAGGTTGAAGGGCCATGCGGATTCCGGTCTTCATCGCCGCCCTGTCGCTCGCTGCGCCGTGCGCTGCGCAGGATTACGGCGCCGCCCCGGTCGTGAGCGCCCGGCGCGACGGCGACGGCGGCGAGGCGCGCGCCGCGATGGACGTGCGGGCGGCGCCGAACGTGGTCTGGTCCATTCTCAGCGATTGCGGACAGGCGCGGCGGTTCATGCGCAATCTCGTCAGCTGCCGGGTGCTCAGCCGCGGCGAGGGCTGGGACGTGCGCGAACACCGGAGCCGCGGTTGGCCGCTCAATCCGATGATGCGCAACGTGTCGAGGATCACGCTGGAGCCGAACCGGCGGCTATCGTTTCACCTGATCGAAGGCGACTGGACTCGCTCCGACGGCGAATGGACGTTGACGCCGATCGACGGCGGACGCGGCACCCATGTGACCTACCGCATCAATGCGGCCGTCGCCGGCGGCGCACCGAACGGGGTTTCGCGGGCGATGCTCGTCAACAGCGTGCGCGGAACCCTGGCCACGCTCCGGCGCGAGGCCGAGCGTCATCCGGCGGCATCGTAGGCGCGCTTCAGGTAGCCGATGATCTTGTCGTCGATTTCGTCGGCGCCGGCGAGCGGCACGATGTACTGACACATGCCGCCGGCGGGCAGGGGCTTCACGCGCGTGTCGCTGATATCGTCCTTGAGGTTCAGGCCCAGTTCGAAGCGCTCGTTGGTCTTGGGCCCCAGCATCGCGAACTGCTTCTTGCGGCGGAGCGAGACGTAGCCCTTCTTCGGCGCGACTTCATGGGCGCCCATTTTCGCGACGGCCTGCATCAGCTTGTCGTGAATCGGACGGAGATGTTCCTTCTTGCCGGAATAGATTTCCGCCAGCACGTCGGCGGTTGAAGCGCCGGATGCTTTCGCGGCGCTGGCGCCATCGGATTTGAGCGCGATGTGCGTGAGCGTGTTCGCGTCGCCGTGGCCGATGCCGTAGCTCTGTATCAGCCAGGTGCGGATCTCGCCGTGCTTGGCGAGGCCCGAGGCCTTGATGGCGGCAGTGAGCTGCGCCAGCGACTTGCCGGTTTTCTTCTCGATGTTGGCGATCTGCGTCGCCGTTGCTTTGTCGATGTCGGCCATCGGGCCCTCCCTCACGGGGACCCTAGCTCTTGTTTGAACGATCAATCAAGTGCTCTGACCGGGCGGTTTAGTATGATCCCAGAAAGGGGCTCCCAGATGAGTGGTTGGGCTGCTGCGCTGCTTGTGTTGGGCTTGGTCCTGTTTCTTGCGAGCACGCGTCAAATGACGCTGGCCGCGCGTGCGGCCGTTTGGGCGGCGGGGTTTCTAGTATTGGTCAGCGCAGCTGGCCTCGTCGCTGCTGATGAGGAACACACAGGGCTCTTCCGCGCCGCGATCGACCTAGCCGAGAATTGGCGTGATCCGTCGCAAAGCGTTCTGGCGCAAGCACTGAGCAGGAACGGCCCGAATGTCGGGCGGTTTGTGTTGCCGCTGCTCGATCTCTTCTTGGTGCTCGGCGCGATCCTTGGGGTGTTTGCCGCAATTGCGTTCACGCGTGGCGAACGCATCGAGAAAATCATGCGCCCGCTCGCCATCGGATTGATTGGCGCGATTGGCGGCGGCGTTCTGTCGCTTGGCGTCGTGGGTACGGGCTTTGGCGGTGTCGTCGAGCAACGCGCCTATACAAACTTTGTCTCAGTCAATGACATTCAGGACGGCGACACCCTATGGATTGGTGAGATATCGGTTCGTCTGCTTGGCGCGGACGCGCCGGAACGACGACAGATTTGCCGATACGGCGCTGAGATCGATCAATGCGGAGAGCGCGCCGCCAGGCATTTGCGCGAGCTTCTCACCGAGGCTCTCGTGACCTGCCACGTTCGGGAGAATTCAAGAGGACGAACCAGCGAATCGTTCGGCCGCCCGCTCGTCACCTGCAGCGCCGTGCGCGAAGGGCGGCGTGATGAGGCCGGCCGCGTCGTGCAGGAGCGCGAGGAGATCGATGACGTTGCGAGGCGGCTGATCGCCGATGGATATGCGGTCGAGTTTCGGAGCGACCAGCCTTCCTATCGAGCGGCGGCGTCGCGGGCCCGAAATCAGGGCGCCGGCTTAACGATGACGTGCTCCCTGGCGCCGAGTGTGTGGCGCCGCGACCGAGCGGCGCGGGAGGCGTTTGTTGAGACGGGAGCGCTGCCGCCCGGCAGCGATCAAACGATGGGCGCGTGCGCGCCGGCGCCTAGCTCCGATAATCGCCGTTGATCTCGACGTAGCGTTTCGTCAGGTCGCAGGTGAACATGCGCGCGTGGCCGGCGCCGGGCCCGACGGTGACGCCGATCTCCAGTTCCGCGCGCTTCATGTAGGCGCTCATCGCGCTCTCGTCGTATTCGGCCGAGATCATGCCGTTGCGGGCGGCGGCGAGCGGCCCGAAGCGCACGCCGATCATGTCGCGCTTCACCGGCTGATCGGCGCGCCCGATGGCCATGACGATGCGGCCCCAATTGGCGTCCTCGCCGGCGATCGCGGTTTTTACCAGCGGGCTTTCGCAGATAGTGCGGGCGATTGCCTTTGCGGAGGCGTCGTTGGCGGCGCCATCGACGGTGACGGTGACGAGCTTGGTCGCACCTTCGCCGTCGCGGACGATCTGGATGGCGAGATCGGCCAGCACGCGCGACAGCGCCGCGCGGAACCCCGCCAGCATCGGATCGTTCGCATCGGCGATCGGGAGAACCTTGGCCTGACCGGTGGCGATCAGCAGCACGCAATCGTTGGTCGAGCGGTCGCCGTCTACGGTGATGGAGTTGAAGCTGGTTTCGGTTTCCTGCCGCAGCAGCGTCTTCAGGATCGGCGCGGAGAGGGCGGCGTCGGTGAACACGAACGCCAGCATCGTCGCCATGTCCGGCGCGATCATGCCGGAGCCCTTGGCGATGCCGGCAATGCGGACCTCGGCGTCGCCGATTCTGCACGCGGCGCCTGCGCCTTTCGGGAACGTGTCTGTCGTCATGATCGCCGCAGCGGCTTCGGGCCAGCGGACCGGCGCAAGCTCCATCGCAGGCAAGGCCTGCGCGATCTTCGCATCGTCGAGCACGACGCCGATGACCCCGGTCGATGCGGCGAGCATTTCCCGGGTCTCTACGCCGAGCTTTGCGGCGGCGGCTTCGAGCGAGCGCTTGCACGCAGCGTCGCCGGCGGCGCCGGTGAAGGCATTGGCGCAGCCCGCGTTGACGAGGAGCCCGCGCACATTGCCGCGCGTCGCAGAAAGCGCCTGCTTGCACCAATCCGTCGGCGCCGAGCCGACCGCGTTCGACGTAAAAACGCCGGCCGCCTTCGCGCCTTTGGCGCAGCGGATCAGCAGCAGGTCGGGGCGTTGGTGCTTGTAGAATCCGGCGCGGCCGATAGCGGTTTCAAGTCCTGCGATCTTCGGCAGATCCGGAAAACCGCTCGGCGCGAGCGGCGAAACCGGATTCATCCCTCTGGTCCGCGAACGTCTTCCGCCGGCGCGGGCAGCGGATTAGCGGGCGGCGCGGCTTCTGTCTGCGCCCGCGGCGCCGGGTTCGGCGTCTGCGCGCCGGTTGCGGCGCCCGGTCCCATCGGGAACGGGAAGGGCGGTGCGTTGGCGTCGGGCTGAGGCGTCGTCGGGCGCACCGGTTCCGCATCGCCGGGCGCAGTCACTTCGCCACTCGGCTCAATTTCGTCCTGCCGTTGCCGGAACCGCTCGATCCGCGCATCCCGCGCAAGACGCTCTTCCAGTTGCACCGCGCCCTGATAACGCAACCAGGCGACTATGCGCGGGCGCAGCGTCTCGAGACTGGCGACGCCTCGGGCGCGCCGGTCCATCACCTGGTAGATATACCATTGCTCTTCGAGTTGCACTGGTCCGATGAGCCCGCCGATGGTGGTGCTTTGCACCTCTTGGCGCATCATCGTCGTCAGATCGTCGACAGAACGGAAACCGAGGTCGCCGCCGTCGCCGCTGGTATTTTGCTCGAACGCGATCACTTCGAACCGCTCGCCCTGATCCAGCCGTCTTTTGGCCTGATCGGCGGCTTCACGTGTCGGGAACACTATGTGACGAAGGTGGACTTCTTCGCTTTGACCCGACCTGTTGACGTAGTCCTGGTAAAGCCGCTCGACCGCCTCCGGATTGGTGGCGTTGACGTCAATCTCGTCATAGATCGAGTCCGCGAGCACCCATTCGCGCGCGTTTTCGATCTGCCGGCGAATGTCGACGCGGCGATCATGTCCCTTGGCCTCGGCCTCCAGCGCAAACAGCCGCGCCTGGATGAGGGCGTCCAGAGCTGCATCGAATTGCGTGGAATCGGCGTCCAAATCCTCAGTCGGAGCAAGCCAGCCCTGAGTGACGGCGTAGGTGCGCACGTCTTCGATGTAGATCGGCCGGCCGTTTACGGTGGCGGCCACGATCGGGTCGGCGCGGCCCTCGGCGTCGCTGCCGGAATCGCGGCCGAGCCCGCAGCCGGCCAGGCTCAAGGCCCCCGCCACAAGGACTGCTTTGATGAAGGCGCGCTTCGGCGTGGCCATGCGTTCTGCTTTCCTGGTCGAGACGCGTGCAAGGCTTGCGCCCAGCGCGTTCTTTGGGCCGCATTGACACGCCCTAGGGCCGCTCTTAAGTCTCGCAAGCGCACGTGTCGAGGGTGTTTTCGCACGCGGGCGCGCGTCGGGTGGACATTAAAAAGTCAACCAATTCAAAGCACTAGACGCTCCTCCCCGCGCACGCCTCCAAGCGGCGCCACAACCGTTAGAACGCGCCCATGCTAAACCTCGCCAAGCAGATTTTCGGCTCCGTCAACGAGCGCAAAGTGCGTCAGTTGCGGCCAATGGTTCAGCGCATCAACGCGCTCGAGCCGACCTTCGAGGCGCTGTCGGACGAGGCGCTCCGAAACAAGACGAGCGAGTATCGCCACAAGCTGGCGCGCGGCGCGAAGATAGACGACGTGCTGCCGGAGGCCTTCGCCACGGTCCGCGAAGCCGCCAAGCGCACTTTGGGCCAGCGCCATTACGACGTGCAGCTGATGGGCGGCATGTTCCTGCACCAGGGCAAGATCGCCGAAATGCGCACCGGCGAAGGCAAGACGCTGGTGGCCACGCTGCCCACTTACCTTAATGCGCTCGAAAGCCGCGGTGTCCACGTCATCACGGTGAACGACTATCTCGCCAAGCGTGACGCCGAATGGATGGGGCAGATCTACCGGTTCCTCGGTCTTTCCGTCGGCACCATCGTGCATGGGCTCTACGATAACGAACGCCGCCAGGCCTACGCCGCCGACGTCACCTACGGCACCAATAACGAATTCGGCTTCGACTATTTGCGCGACAACATGAAGTATTCGCTGGGCGAGATGGTCCAGCGCGGTCACCGCTATGCGATCGTCGATGAAGTCGACTCGATCCTGATCGACGAAGCGCGGACGCCGCTCATCATCTCGGGCCCGACCGAAGACCGCAGCGACTTCTACAAGTCGATCGACACGCTGATTCCGCTGCTGCGGCCCGAACACTACGAGCACGACGAGAAGCAGCGCTCGGTCGTGTTCACCGAAGCGGGCTCGGAGCGCATCGAGGAGATGCTGACCGAGCGCGGCCTGCTGCAGGGCTCGCTCTACGAACCGGCCAACATCACCGTCGTCCATCACGCCAATCAGGCGCTGCGGGCGCACAAACTGTTCACGCGCGACAAGGACTACATCGTCAAGGACACCGAGGTGGTGCTGATCGACGAATTCACCGGCCGGATGATGCACGGCCGGCGCTTGTCGGAGGGCCTGCACCAGGCGATCGAAGCCAAGGAAGGCGTCCAGATCCAACCCGAGAACCAGACGCTCGCATCGATCACGTTCCAGAACTATTTCCGGCTTTACGACAAGCTTGGCGGCATGACCGGCACAGCCTCGACCGAAGCAGCCGAGTTCGGCGACATCTACAAGCTCGATGTGGTCGAAATTCCCACGAACAAGCCGGTGAGACGAGAGGACTCTGACGACGAGGTGTACCGGACGGCAAAAGAGAAATACAAAGCCGTCATCGCCGACATCGAAGAGACCCACCGCAAACAGCAACCGGTGCTGGTCGGCACGGTGTCGATCGAGAAGTCCGAATTCCTGTCCACCTTGCTGAAGCAGCGCGGCATCCCCCACCAGGTGCTGAACGCGCGCTATCACGAGCAGGAAGCCCAGATCGTGGCGCAGGCCGGGGTGCCGGGCGCGGTGACGATCGCGACCAATATGGCCGGCCGCGGCACCGACATTCAACTCGGCGGCAATCTCGACATGCGGCTGAAGTCGGCGCTGAAGGGCGACGAGACGCCCGACCAGATTGCGACGCTGAAACGCCAGATCAGCGTCGACGTCGAGCAGAAGAAGCGTGTCGCGCTGGACGCCGGCGGGCTCTACGTGCTCGGCACCGAGCGCCACGAGAGCCGCCGCATCGACAACCAGTTGCGCGGCCGCACCGGCCGCCAGGGCGATCCGGGCAAGTCGAAGTTCTACATCTGCCTCGAGGACGATCTGCTGCGCATCTTCGCCGCCGAGCGCCTCGACGCCATCATGCGGGGCCTGGGCATCCAGGAAGGCGAGGCCATCGTCCACCCCTGGATGAACAAGGCGCTGGAGACGTCACAGCGCCGGGTCGAACAGCGCAATTTCGAGATCCGCAAGAACCTGCTGAAATACGACGACGTCATCAACGATCAGCGCAAGGCGATCTTCGAGCAGCGCATCGAGTTCATGCGCACCGCCGATGTCGCCCCGATCGTCAAGGACATGCGTCACGACGTCGTCGAAAAGCTGGTTTGGCGGCACATGCCGGAGAAGGCCTATCCCGAGCAGTGGAACACGCCCGAGCTGGTGGTCGAGGCCGAGGAGATTTTCGGCTTCCAGCCGCCGGTCGAGGCCTGGGCCGCCGAAGAGGGAATCGCCCAGCAGGAAATCATCGAGCGGCTGACGCGCGAGGTCGATCAGGCCTACGCGCAGAAGGCGGCGATGCTCGGTCCCGAGCGGTTGCGGGCAGTGGAAAAGCAGGTGCTGCTCAGCGTCGTCGACATGCGCTGGCGCGAACACCTGTCGTTCCTGGATCATTTGCGCTCAGTGATCCATTTGCGCGGTTATGCGCAGCGCGATCCGCTGAATGAATTCAAGACCGAGGCGTTCACCCTGTTCGAGCGCATGCTGCTCGACCTGCGCACCACCATCACGCGCATGCTGCTCCGGCTGCAGATCGGTCAAACCGATGAAGCCGCGCTGGCGCCGCGTGCGCCGGCCCAGACCTACGAAATCCACCAGAACCCGGATACCGGCGAAAACGAGATGGCGCGACGCGAGGATGCGCCGCCGCTCGCACCTGAAGGTTTCGACCGGCACAATCCCTCGACCTGGGGCAAGGTCAGCCGCAACGCGCCGTGTCCGTGCGGCTCCGGCAAGAAGTTCAAATATTGCCACGGCCAGGAAGCGGCGACCGCCTGAGGCGTGTCTCCCGGATTTCGATGCCACCCGGCGCCGGCCGTGCTAGCCTGCTGCGGCAGCTATGGCGGACGTATTCATCTCCTACAGCCGCAGCGATGCGGCGACTGCGCGGCGCTTCGCTGAAGCGTTCGAGGCGTTGGGCTATAGCGTCTGGTGGGACATCGCCCTGCGCTCCGGCGAAACTTTCGACGAAGCCATCGAGCAGGCGCTGAAGCAAGCCAAGGCGGTCATCGTGTTGTGGTCGAAGACGTCGGTCGGCTCGCGCTGGGTGCGCACGGAGGCGACGATTGCCGACCGCAACGGGACACTCGCACCGGTCATGATCGAGCCGTGCGAACGGCCGATCCTGTTCGAACTCACGCACACCGCCGATCTGTCCCTTTGGCGCGGCGATGCGGGCGATAAGACATGGCTCGCTCTCGAAGCGGATGTCCGCAAGCTCGTCGACAAGCGCGCGGGGCCGGAGGGCGCCCTGCCGGCGAAGCCGGAGAACGCCAAGGATGCGCGTCCGGCGCTGCTGGTGCTGCCGTTCGTCAACATGAGCGGCGACGGTGAGCAGGAATATTTCGCCGACGGCGTCACCGAAGACATCATCACCGATCTCAGCAAGATCGCCGCCATCTCCGTCGTCTCGCGCAACACGGCCTTCACCTACAAAGGAAAAGCCGTCGCAGTCGCGGCGCTCGCGCGCGATCTCAGCGTGAGCCACATCCTCGAGGGCAGCGTGCGCAAATCCGGGACGCGGGTGCGCGTCACCGCGCAGCTGCTCGAGGCCAAGAGCGATGCGCAGATCTGGGCCGAGCGCTTCGATCGGACGCTCGACGACATCTTCGCCATTCAGGACGAAATCTCGAAGGCGATCGTCGGCGCTTTGCAGGTGAAGCTGGCGCCGGAGGAAAAGCGCGCGATCGAGAAGCGCGCAACCGCCAGTTCGGAAGCCTATGAACTCTACGTCATGGCGCGCGCCTTCTCGCGCAAGGGCAGCGAACGGCTGAAGCCGGTCATCATCCGTATCTGCCGGCGGGTCGTAGAGCTCGATCCGAACTTCGCCCCCGCCTGGGCGCTGATTTCGTTCGCCGAATCCGAACTCACCCAGCGTGGCGTAGCGGGATCCAGTCCGCAGCGCGCGCTCGAAACCGCTCAGCGCGCGATCGATGCCGATCCGAACTTCGCCCCCGGTTATGCGGCGCTCGCCGAAGCGCATTTGCGCGGGTTGGCGGAGTCTCAGCCCGTCGATGCGCTGCTGCAGCGCGCCTTGGAGCTAGATCCAGATTGCTACGAAGCTCATCTGGTGGCCGGCGCCAGCGCCATCGCCAAGCGCGAATACGAGACCGCCGTGCGCCATTTCGAGCGCGCCATCGCATTGGATGAGGACGCTTATTGGCCCGCCGGCATGGTGGTTCAGGCCTACGAAGCCTTGGGCAATCACGACGATGTCCTGGCGGCGTCGCGCCGGTCACGAGCGCGTTGCGAACGGATTCTCGCCCACGAACCGGATCACAGCGGCGCGCTCGGCTTCTTTGTGACGTCGCTCGCAGATTTGGACGAAACGGACCGCGCCCGGGAATGGGCGCAGCGGGCCGTCCTGTTCGATCCCGACAACGCACGCTTGCACTACAATCTCGCCTGCGCGATGGCGCGGATCGGCGACGCCGAAGCCGCGGCTGCGCTGATCGAGCCCTGGATCGACTCGATTAGCCGTGGCTGGCTGCTTTGGATGGAACGGGACAATAGTCTGGACTCGGTGCGTACGCATCCGCGTTTCGTCGCCATGGTCGAGCGCGTGCGCGCGCGATTCCAGGACGGCGAAACGCCGAAGACCAAGCCGCGCAAGCGCGCGAAATAGTGCTTTCATCAGAGTGCGGAGCGCGAGCGCGCGGTGAACATCGCCGCGATGCACCGGCACAATCTCAGCGTCCTGCCAGTTCAGCGATCAGGATGCGCCAATGGGTGAGACCCTGATAAAAACTGGCCACCGGCACGCGCTCGTTCAGGCCATGAGAAAAGTCGTCCCCGTCGCCGATGAATACTGCGCCCACTCCATAAGTGGGGATCCCGGCGGCGCGGAAGAACACGCCGTCGGTGGCGCCGGCCGACATGTAGGGCGTGATCACCGCTTGCGCATAGTTCGCATGCACCGCCCGCGTCACTGCCTGCATCACGTCGGCGCGCAGGGGCGAGGCGTCCGACGCGTTTGCGGTCGCCAATTGCGTCACCTCGATGTTCGGGCCGGCGATCGCGCGCAGTTCGTTGGTCACATCGGCTACGGCCACGCCCGGGAAGATGCGGCAGTTCACGGTGGCGCTGGCGCTTTGCGGCAGCGCGTTCTCGGCGTGGCCGCCCGCGAGCATCGTCGCGACACAGGTGGTCCGCATCATCGAGGCGAGAGACGGATTGCGTTCCATCACGCGCGCGGCGGTGCGATCGCCTGGCCGCTCGGCAAAACGCAGCAGCGCCTGGCCGCCGGCGCCGGAGATAGTGCTCGCGGCGCTGCGGAAGCTCTCGATGGTGGTGTCGTTCCACATTACCGGAAAGCGGAAAGCGCGCAGACGCGTCAGTGCATCGCTCAGCTCGTAGATTGCGTTGTCCTCGCGCGGCACAGAGGAGTGGCCGCCGGGATTGCGCGAGGTGAAGCTGAAGCTTGCATAGGTCTTTTCCGCCGTCTGCAGGACATAGGCGACGCCGCGGCCTTGATCATCGAGTTGGCCGCCGCCGGCGTCCGAATTGAGGGCAAACTCCGCGTCACCGATGAGCGCGCGGTGCTGCGCCAGCAACGCTTGCGTGGTCGCGCCGGTAGTTTCCTCATCTCCCGAAAACCAGAGGATTAGATCGCGGGTCGGTGCGAAACCTTCGCCGCGCAACGTCAGAAATGTCGAAGTGAGTTGGACCAAGCCGGCCTTGTTATCGATCGCGCCACGGCCAAAGAAGAAACCGTTCTCTTCGACCAGCGCAAAGGGGTCGCGTTCCCAGTCGCTGCGCAGCGCCGGCACCACATCCATGTGCGCCAGCAACAGCAGAGGCCGCCCGCCGCTGCCATCGCCGCGATAGCGCACGATCAATCCGGCCGTGCCGTTGTGGGCGAGCACGTGCACGTCCTCAGCGGCAAAACCGCCGCTGCGGAACAGGCCGGCGAGATACTCCGCCATCGCCACGTTTTGCGCCGGCTGCGACGTATCGAACGAAATGACGCGCTGGTAGATTTCGCGGGCCCGAGCGCGCTGGCCATCGTCTGGCGTCTGCGCAGAACCGGCGCCCGCAATCCCGCAAAACAAGAGAGCGCTCAGTGCGAGCGCCCATGTCCGTCCGGCCATGAATTTCCCACTCCGTTTCGGTCATGCTGGCGGCCGGTTAGCGCTTTGGCAAGGGATTGGGCGCAGGGCTAAGGCGCATGTCCCTTGCGCACGCGCCCACCGGTACAGCCGCGGCTCCGTCGAACGTCGCCATTGCGCGGTGGGAGCCTGTGGCGGCAGCGCTGTGTCTGGCGCAATTCTCCGAACCGTTCTTTGCCGCGGTTGCGCAAAGCCAAGGGGCGATCGAGCCGCCGGGCTATGCACGTTTATTCTTCCTGCCAGTGTATGCATTCATCGCCTGGGTGTTGTGGCGCGACCGCGCGCAGGCGGGCGCCGCGGCGCGCGCAGCGCCGCTCATGGCCGCACTGCTGGCGTTGGCGGCAGTTTCGGCATTCTGGTCGATCGACAGCGGCGCGACTTTGCGCCGATGCATCTGGCTCGCGCTGACGATGGCGTTCAGCCTCTATCTTGCCTGGCGGTACGATTGGAGAGCGCTGGTCAATGTATTGGGCGGCGGTTTCATCCTGCTGATCGCGGGCTCGTTCGCGCTCGGCCTGCTGGCGCCGAATATCGGCCGGATGACGTTCGAACACCCGGGCGCCTGGTCGGGCCTATGGACCCACAAGAACACGCTCGGCGGGATCATGGCGGTTGGCGTCGGCGTCTGCACTGCGGCGGCGATCGTGACTGCCGAGCGCCGCAAACTCTGGGTGGCGGCGGCGTTGGCGGCGTTTGCCTTGGTCATGCTTTCGACCTCGAAGACTGCGCTCATCGCCGCACTGCTCGGTGCGGGTGTGATCGCGTTCTGCATGATCCTCCGGCGCGGCCCGGTTCCGGCGATCGTGGCGATCGCAGCTGCTGCTGCGCTGGGCGTAGCCGGCGCCGGCATCGTGCTGTTGGCGCCCGACCTCGTCGTCGCTGCGCTCGGACGCGATCTCACGCTGACCGGGCGCACCGATATTTGGCAAGCCTCCGCGCGTTTCGTCGAAGCGCGGCCCTGGCTCGGCTACGGCTATTATGCATTCTGGCTGCCGGAGAATGGTCCAGCTTATTGGGTGCGTGAAGCAGTCCAGTGGCAAGTCGCGTCGGCGCACTCGAGCTGGCTCGAGCTTGCGCTCGGCCTGGGCCGCGCCGGCGTCGTTCTGTTTGCGCTTCAATTGCTGACGACGCTGCGGCGGGGAATGGGCGCGGCGATGCGCGCCGAGGCCGGCCTTTGGGCGCCAGCGTTCTTGGCCACTTTCGCGCTCTACACGCTGAGCGAAAGCCACGCCATGCAAGCCAACAACATCTTCTGGGTCATTTACGTGGCGGTCGCGGCGCGACTCGCGCTTGATGCCCGTGCGCATTCCGAGTCGCGAACATGACGGCAATTCTCATTCTCGGCGTCGATCCAGGACTCAACCGTTGCGGCTGGGGTTTGGTCTCCAGCGAAGGCTCCCGGCTCACCCACGTCGCACACGGCGTGATCAAGCCGCCCGCGCATCAGCAGCTGGCGTCACGTCTGCACGAGGTGTTCGAAGGCTTGTGTGCGGTGATCGAACAACACCAGCCGCACGAGGCGGCAGTCGAGGAGACGTTCGTCAATTCCAATGCGCGCGCCGCTCTGGCCCTGGGTCAAGCGCGCGGCGTCGCCCTCGCTGCAGCGGCGAGGCGGGGTCTCGCCGTTGCCGAATACGCGCCGGCGACGATCAAGAAAGCCATCGTCGGCTCCGGCGCCGCCGACAAGACGCAAGTGAGCTTCATGGTCCGGCGGCTGTTGCCGACCGCGGGCGAAGTGAGCGCCGATGCGGCCGACGCGCTCGGCGTTGCGCTCTGCCATGCCGCGCACGGCGGCTTCCGCCGCCGCGCCGGCATGTGAACTACCAGATCGTGACGCGATCGGCCGGCGCGAGATAGAGCGCCTCGCCAGGCTGCACGTTGAACGCCTCGTACCATGCATCCATGTTGCGCGCCGGCCCGTTGACGCGATAGCGCGCCGGTGAGTGGGGATCGGTCATCACCTGATTGCGCAGCGACTGATCGCGGCGCAGCTCGCGCCGGCACTGGGCGCGCGACATGAAGAAACGCTGCACGCCGGTGGCGCCTTCGAGCACCGGCGCCGCCTCGCCGTTGAGCGAAAGCTGATAAGCGTGCAGCGCCACCTGCAGTCCGCCGCAATCGCCGATATTTTCGCCGAGCGTGAGGCGGCCATTGACGTGCAGGCCGGGCAGCGGCTCGAATGCGTCGTATTGCGCAACCAGACGGCTGGTGAGCGATTGGAAGCGCTGCACGTCGTCGGCATGCCACCAGTCGCGCAGCACCCCGCGCGCATCGGACTTTGCGCCTTGATCGTCGAAGCCGTGGCCCATCTCGTGGCCGATGACGCCGCCGACGCCGCCATAATTGCAGGCGGGGTCGGCATTGGGATCGAACAGCGGCGGCTGCAGATAGCCGGCGGGGAAGACGATCTCGTTGAACACCGGATTGTAATAGGCGTTCACCGCGTGCGGGGGCATGAACCACTCGTCGCGATCGGTCGGCCGCGGCAGCCGCGCGACGTCGAACGCCCAGGTCCATTGCGCAAACCGCACGGCGTTGCCGAAGGCGTCGCCGGCGCGAATGTCGAGCTCCGAATAATCCTTCCAGCGATCCGGGTAGCCGATCTTGGGGCGAAACGAGGCAAGCTTCTCGCGCGCAACGCGTTTCGTCTCCGCGCTCATCCAGCTGACCTGATCGATGCGTTCGCCGTAAGCGCGGCGCATGTTTTCGACCAGTTCGAGCACCTGTGCTTTGGCTGCGGCCGAGAAATGACGCTGCACGTAAAGCTCGCCGACCGCTTCGCCCAGTACGTTGTTGACCGAGGCGATGGCCCGTTTCCAGCGGTCACGCTGCTGCGGCTGGCCGTTGAGGATGCGGCCGTAGAATGCAAAGTTCTCGTCGTCGATGGCGCGCGGCAGCACGTTGGCGTAGCCGCGTACGCAGTGCCATGTGATGTAGTCGCGCCAGGTCGAGACCGGTGTTGCGAGACACAACTCCGCCAACGGTCCGATCGCACTGAGTTCGCCGACGACGATTTCCGCAACGCCGCCCAAGCCTGCGGCTTCGAGATGCGCATCCCACGGAAAACCCGGGGAAAGTGCGCGCACCTGATCGCGGGTACGCAGATTGTAGGTGCGCTCGCGCTCGCGCCGGTCGGCGATCGGCCAATGGCGCTCGGCGATCAGCGTTTCGAACGCCAGAATGCGCTGCGCCTTATCCGCGCCGTCAGCCTGCCCGATCAATTCGAACATCCGCGCGATCGTTGCGGTGTATTGGGCGCGCTGTTCGGGGAAGACGCCGTCGGTCTTGCGATAGTATTCACGCTCGGGCAGCCCCAGGCCGCCATGTGTGATGGCGGTGATGTAGCGATCGGGATTGCCTTCATCGAGCGTGACAAAGACGCTGATCGGCATCTCGATGCCGACTTCCGGCCGCGCCGTCAGCCGCATCACGTCTTCATGCGTCCTGAGCGCGGCGATCTCGGCGAGCAGCGGCTGGATCGGCGCAAGCCCGCGCGCGTCGATCGCGTCCTGATCGAGATAGGCGTTGTAATAGTCGGCGATCTTCCGAGTGTTCGAACCCGGCGCGCCGCCGGCGAGGGCGGCTTCTTCGATGATGGTGCGCACGTCGCGCTCGGCTTTCTCCTGCAGGATGGCGTTTGTGCCCCAACTGGTGCGGTCGGCAGGGATGGTGTTGTTCGCGAACCAGGCGCCGTTGACGTGCTGGAAGAAGTCGTCTCCGGGCTTCACGTTCATGTCGCGCGAGGCCAGATCGATGCCGAACGAACCGATCGCGGCGGCGCCGCGCGGCGCAGGAGCGCCGCCGGGGCCCGATGCGCCGGTGGCGCAGCCCGCGAGCAAAGCCGCGGAAGAGGCCGTAACGGCCCGGCGTGTGAACATCGTCATCTAGTCCCCCTGAGGAATCCAGTTTGCCCCACTGGGCGCGATCGGGCCAAGGCCCTCAACGACTTTGAGACGAGCCGACATTCTCCAGCGGCGCTTGCGCTAGTTGCACCGCCCGTGGAAGCTCGGCGCATGCTCCGCAACTCGACCTTCACCGCCCTGCTGCTCGCCGCGTGCGTCTCGCCGCCGGCCGACGCGCCAACCCCGCCCACGCCACCCCGCTTCGACGAGCGCACGGCTTGCGCCGCCGCGCCCGAGACCAGCCCCGTCTGCATCGACGATGTCAGCGGCATCGACGAAGCAGCGGCGCGGGCAGCGCTCGGCGATCGTGAGTTTGCCGTCATCCGCGATGGAGATCGCCTCACGATCTTTGCGCGCACGCCCGGGCAGGAAGCCAATCTCTGCTGTTCGCTCCAGGGCCCGATGACGCGCATTGGGGAGACCGATCTGTTCGTAGCGCGCTATCGACTGGCGCGTCTGGATGAGGCGCACTTCTCACTCATCCCGCCAGCTTGGTTCGATGGCCGAACCATCACCGACCAGGACATTATCCGCTGGAGCGGCGCGAACGCGCCGCCATTGCCTGCACGTGTCGAAACGTTGCGCGGCGAGCGCTTCGAACGTACGCTCTGGAGCGAGCATCTGCGGGAGACGCGCCGGCTCTACATCTATCTGCCGCCGGGGCACGATCGGAACCGCACCTATCCCGCATTGTTTGCCGCCGACGGCGCGGGAGTAATGACGCTGGCGACGATGGTGGAACGGCTCATCTTGGACAACGCCATAAGGCCGATTGTCCTCATCGGCGCCGCATCGGGGCCGGAGGCCATTGTCGAAGATCGATCCAGCCTCGGCATCTCCGATCTTCGCGCCGCCGATTATCTTCCCGGCTACGAAGGCGGTGGCGATCGCTTCGAGCAGCACCTGCGCTTCTTCGCTGAAGAACTGCCCGCTTACGCGACGCGCGAATTCGGCGTAACGACCGATCGCACGCAGCGAGCCGTAAGCGGCTTCTCGAACGGTGGCTCGTTCAGCTTGTATGCCGCGCTACGGCGGCCGGAGGTGTTCGGCATTGCACTGCCGCTCTCGCCAAGCTGGCGGCGATTGACGGACAGCGACTTTAGTGAAGACAATCGCGCGCGCTTCCTGATCAGCGGTGGTCTTTACGAGATCGGCCGGCAGCGGGCGGCCAGCGGCTACGCCGAAGCTCTCCGTACGCACGGCTACGACGCTGCCATGGAAACACCCGTCATGGGCCATGACCGCGACCAGGAGGCCGTCATGCTGGCGCGCTACCTGCCCATCGCGTTTCCGCCCACCGAGCGCTGAAACCACTGCGGTTTCCTCCGAAAAAGGTCCCTGAGACCCACTCCGCGCGTTCCGTGCGAGCACGAATCCGCGCAACAGGAGCGTTGAGAGGTCAGGATGATCGGGTCTTTGAGCGGGGTTGTCGCCGCGGTGGGCGAAGAGACGGCGTTGATCGAAGTTGGCGGCGTCGGCTACGTCGTGCAGGCGGGCGGGCGCACCCTTGCACGTTTGCAGGTTGGCGCACCGGCGCGCCTCTACGTCGAGACCCATGTGCGCGAAGATGCGATCCGGCTGTTCGGCTTCGCCAGCGAAGAAGAGCGCGCCTGGTTCGCGCATCTGCAGACCATTCCCGGCGTCGGCGCCAAAGTCGCGCTCGGCATCCTCGACGCGATGCCGCCGGAGGCGCTCGCCGACGCGATTGCGCTGCAGGACAAGGCCGCCTTCGCCCGCGCCAATGGTGTGGGGCCGAAACTCGCTGCGCGCCTAGCCACGGAGCTGACCGGCAAGGCCGGGCCGAAGGGTTTCATTGGTCTAGGCGGCGTCGCGCCCCGCGGTGCAAGCGCTGCCGCTGCGCCGAGCGCGAACGGCGCGCGCCAAGAGGCGGTGTCGGCGCTGGTCAATCTCGGCATCGATCAGTCGAGCGCCGCGCGCGCTGTCGCCTCGGCGGCGAAGCAGTTCGAGTCCGACGCGCCGGCGCCGGATCTCATTCGCGCCGCGCTCAAGGAAGTCAGCCGATAGTCTTTGCGCGGCCGGCGCTCGAAGAGCTATTCAGGCTATTTCGACGATCTCGAATTCATGCTCGGCGACGCGCACGCTGTCGCCGACTTCCTTGCCCATCAGCGACCGCGCTAGCGGGGAGACGTGGCTGATGGTGCCGTTTTCCGGCGCGGCCTCGTCTTCGCCGACGATACGGTAGGCGTGCGAGCGGGCGTCGTCGCGTTCGACCGTCACCGTGCAGCCGAAGCGCACCACGCTGTGATCGGCCGGAGGCGGCACAAGCTGCGCCGTGCTGCGCCGCGCGGTCCAATAACGCAGATCGCGTGCTATGCGGGCGCGATCGGCGCGATCGTCGCCAGCCGCAGCCAGTTCGGCGTCGAGGCGCGCGATCTCCGCATCGATCGCCGCCAGACCTTCGGCGGTGACCAGGTTGGGCGCCGTCGAGACCGGCCGATCGGGCAGGTCTTCGATGGCGTCGTCGTCTTCTTTCACGAACGCTCGGCTCATGGTTCAGAGCTAAACCCGGACCGCGTTGTGGACAAGTCCGGCCGGCCTCCGCCGATCCGGCCGCTGCCGAAAAACGTGGCCGCCGTGTAAGGACCGCGCTCCCGGCGCCGTCTAAGCCATCAATACAGGGGCGTGCGTGACGCAGGATCGTTTTCAGACCTGGATAGCCGATCATATCGGCGTGCTTCACCGCATCGCGCGTGCGTTCGCCCTCGGCGCCGACCAGCATGACCTGCTGCAGGAACTGCTGATCGCACTGTGGCGCGCGGCGCCTTCGTTCCGCGGCGACAGCGCGCCTTCGACCTTCATCTTCCGGGTCGCGCACAATCGTGCATTGACCTGGCGGCGCACCGAAGCGCGAAGGCGGCGGCGCGACGGCGAGTATCACCGCATGCGCGTCGATGAACCGAGCGGCGAAGATCCGCTGCTGGACCGGCTCTATGCAGCCATCCGTCAACTCGATCCGCTGGATCGTTCGTTGGTGCTGCTCTCGCTCGAGGGGCAAAGCTACGCTCAGATCGCAGTTCTTCACGGCCTCTCGGAAACCAATGTCGGCGCCCGCCTGACGCGCGCGCGCAAGAAGCTTGCTGAATGCACGGAGGACGCCGCATGAATTATGAAACATTGCAGGCCGCTTGGGCCTCGAACGCGAACAACCCGAACGCCGCCGCCAGCGCGTATGTCATGGCTGAAGCGCAAGCGACGCTAAAGCGGCGCGCGCAGCATCTGCGCGGCATGCTTGCTTTCGCGGGAGTTATGTTGACCATTCCGCTCGCGCTGATGGGTCTCGACGTGATCACCGGTCAAGCCGACACCATCGATCTCAGCCGGGAATGGGGCCTGGTGCCTTTCGCCCTGATCCCGTTCTTCGCCCTTGTCTTGATCGCTCAGCGCGCCGCCCCGCACCTAGCGCCGGTCGGCACGCTGCTGGAGGCCTTCCTTGCGCTGCGCAAGGAAAACGCCGCCGCGCGCCTGCGCATCGTCATTCTCTGCGCCAGCATGATTGTGTTTGCGCCAATCCTGGTCGTGCTGCTCAATCAGCTCGTCGTGTCGGGAAAGATGGCGCCGCACGAGATGCAGAGCGCTGCGCTCGTGCTCGGCGGCGCGCTGGCGGCGAGCGCGACTTGGATGGCGATCAAGTATCTCACCCGGCTCGCGCCCGAACAGCGCCACCTCAATGCGCTGATCGCGCAGTACGAAGCCAATTAGCCGGGCGCTTGCCGGCTCGCCGCAAGGCTTTCGGTGGCGCTGCAACCAGCCTCAAAGCCGAACATCGGGCGCATCTCGCAGACGCCTTCCCACTCGGGCCAATGGAGGCGGTGCAGCTCCATAAAGCGCTCGGCCGAGGCAAGCGCTTGCTCGCGCGTCGCGAACTCGAAAATGGCGAACCCGCCGAGCACTTCCTTGGTTTCGGCGAACGGGCCGTCGATCAGTTTGAGCTTGCCGCGGCGAGATTCGATGCGTGCGCTGCCCATGGCCGTGGGCATGAGGCCGCCGCGTGAGATCATGCGGCCCGCCGCCAGTTCTTCCGCGGCCATTTTCTCGATTTCGTCGATCATGCGCTGGGGCGGGGCGGCGCCGGTTTCGACTCCGGAGATCAGGTACATGTAACGCATGGGCGGTCCTCTGCTTGTCGGCCATAAGCGGCGCTGGCCCGAGGACGAACCGCCCAATCCGCCGCCGACGTTTCCTTCTGTGGATAACTTAGGCGCGGCGGCGAAGCGCCGGTTCGGCGACAGTCATGTCGGCGGCGCCGGCGATGCGCGCGACCAGAGGCGTGCGGAGCGTGAACACCGCCCCGCGCGGCCGGCAGCGGGCGAGGACATCGCCGCCCAGGAGCCGAGCCACTCGCCGGGTGATGGCGAGCCCCAGGCTTGCGCCGCCGCGGTTGGCTTCGTCCGCCTGGGCGAATGGATCGAACAGGCGCTCGATCGCCGCAGCGTCCAGCCGCGCGCCTGCCGCCGTCAGTTCGATATCGAACCATTCGCCGTTTTCGCTGGTGCGTGAGGCGCGCAGCCACACGTCGCCCTCGGCGCAGAGCAGCGCCCCTGAAAGCAGGTTGGTCACGCATTGGCTCAAGCGAAACTCGTCGCTGACGCCCTGGCCGAGGTCTTGCTCCAATTCGACCTTCACTTGTTTGCCCAGGCTTTGCGCCAGCGGCTGGGCGGCGGCGACGGCGCTGTCGATCATCTCGCCGGCGTCGAACCAGCTCACGTTCAGAGCAAGTTTGCCGGCCTCGATCTTGGAGATATCAAGCAGCTCGTTGACGAGATGGAGAAGCCGGCGGGAGGCCAGCAGCACCTTGTCGAGATCGGCCTGATCGCCGGCGCGCGCATCCTCTTCCGCTGCTTCGCGCAGAAGCTCGCTATAGCCGATGATGGCGTTGAGCGGGCTGCGCAGCTCGTGGCTTACATTGGCGATGAATTGCGACTTCTCGACATTTGCGCTCTCCGCGCGCGTGCGGGCGGCTTCCTTTTTGGTGACGCTTTCGACCAGTTCGCCGCGGTGTGCAGCCGATTGCAGGGCGCTCAGCGCAAACAGCACATTCAGCAGGAGCACGGCCGCAGCAACCGGTGCAGGCACGCCAAAGACAAACGGCGCCACGCAGGCGATGACGAAAGCGGGGGCGATGCAGGCTGCAAACTGCCACTTGTCGTTCGAGAAGTAAGTCACGCCCGCGATGACGGCCGAACAGAACGTCATCAGCGCCGCGTACCAGCCGACTTGCTCGCCGGATAACACGCCGGCAAGCGGGGCGCTTGAATACACACAAGACGCCAGAAAGATCACGCCGCGATAATAGAAGGCGAGCGCGTTGCCGCGGCCGCGGAGCGCATCCACCGCGCGCGGCGTGCTCCATGGCCGTCCGATCAGTTCCCACAGCAGAATGGCGCTTACGTACGCCGCCGCGGCCCAAAGCGGCAGCCAGAGCAGTGATGACGCCCCCATGATGACGGCAAACGCGACCCGCCCTTTGACGCCCTTGCGCGCCATCTGCATTTCAGTGCTGATGGCGGCCTCGGTCTGCTCTTTGGTGGGCCGCAGCGAAATGTGTTCGAACATGGGGACTCGTTTCGCCAAACTCTGTGCAATTTCCGGTTAAGACGCCGTTCGCCGTCCTGTGACCCCAGCGCCGGAACGATTTGCGAACCCGAATCGGCTAAGGAGACGGCATGGCCGAAGCAGAACGCCTCGTAGCAGCGGATCGGATGCCCGGAGAGGGCGCCGATCGGGCGCTGCGTCCACAGGGCTTTGACGAGTTCATCGGCCAGCCGCAGGCGAAGGCGAACCTGAAGGTCTTTGTCGACGCCGCCCGCAACCGCGGCGACGCCATGGATCACGTGCTGCTGTTCGGCCCGCCAGGTCTGGGCAAGACGACGTTGGCGCAGATCATCGCCCGTGAGCTGGGTGTCGGCTTTCGCGCCACCAGCGGGCCGGTGATCGCCCGCGCCGGCGACCTCGCAGCCTTGCTGACCAATCTCGAGCCGCGCGACGTGCTGTTCATCGACGAGATTCACCGGCTCGCCCCGCAGGTCGAGGAGATCCTCTACCCCGCGATGGAAGACTATCATCTCGACATCATCATCGGCGAAGGCCCGAGCGCGCGCAGCGTGCGCATCGATTTGGCGCCGTTCACATTGGTCGGGGCGACAACGCGGGCGGGGCTGCTCGGCACGCCGTTGCGGGACCGCTTCGGCATTCCTGTGCGTCTGGATTTCTACGGCGCTGAGGATCTGCTCAGCATCGTCACGCGCGCGTCCGCCAAACTCGGCATGCCGATAACAACTGAAGGCGCGCTCGAGATCGCCAAGCGCGCCCGCGGCACGCCGCGGGTAGCCGTGCGCTTGTTGCGTCGGGTGCGCGATTTCGCCGACGCCGATGACGTTGCGATCGACGCAAAGCTTGCCGACAAGGCGCTGCGCCGTCTCGAGGTCGATAGCGACGGCCTCGACTTGCTCGATCGCCGCTATTTGCAGGCGCTGGTGGAAACCTATTCGGGCGGCCCGGTCGGCGTCGACACGCTCGCCGCTGCATTGGCGGAAGCGCGTGACGCGATCGAAGACGTGATCGAGCCCTACCTGATGCAGCAGGGCTTCGTCATGCGCACCCCGCGCGGCCGCGTCGCTGCGGCGAAAGCGTATGAGCGCTTGGGCCGAAAGCCGCCGAGCGCACCGCCCGCAAGCGGGAGTCTGTTCGGGGAAAAGTAGCGGCTTTTCACACTACCAAACGCGCCAGTCTCTTCGGTGCGACTGCGGTGTAGCTCTGTCTCAGCCAGCCTTTCAGCGTAGCCATCTCCGTGAGGATGTCGTCTTCCGGTCCGAAGTGCGCGGTGACCCAATTGTGCTGCTTGAACCAGCCCCGGGCGGGGCGCACGAAGGCAAGCGCCTCGGCCATCTCCGCAGAAATCGGCAACTTCATCAGCAAAGTCAGGGCGTCGAGCGGTTCGCCCTTGGCGCCGAACACGGCGAACATCTTCTTGCGCACATAAAGCCCGCGCGCGGGCGTCCACGCGGGTGCGGCCGCGGTTTCGGGGAAGCCTAGCCCGTAAGCGGTGAGCTCGGTCTCGGCGCGCTGGTGCGGCGTGAGCGGCATCGCGCCAAGTTAGCACGGCTTTTTCCGCCGCCGCAGCGGCGGTGTTCAATGATGATCCGCGACGCGAATCTTGCCCTGACCGCGCCGGCCTATCGCGCGCGCGAGCTTCATCGCGCCCGATGTGGTGTCGGACAGGAACGTCAAAGCGATCGCTGACACGACGACAATGGCGGCAAGTTCGAGCATAGGCCTCAAATCCCTCGGTTCAGAGGGGCAACGGCCTGCGTCCTCGCCGGGTTCCCGCTAACGTCGCGCGAACACGCGCCCGTGAAGCTCAGATCAGCACATCGAGCCGCTGGATGCCGTTGAAGAACGGAAGCGTGCGTTTTTGCGGACGCTCGTGCGGATAAGCCAGGTGCAGATCGGGAAAGCGCTGAAACAGCTTGCTGATGGCAACTTGCGCCTCGATGCGCGCCAGCGGCGCGCCGATGCAGATGTGCGAACCGCCGCCGAACGCAACATGGGGACCGGGCTTGCGCGTGACGTTGAACGCATCGGGCTCGTCGAAGGCCTCAGGATCGTGATTGGCCGACCGCAACAGGGTGATGACCGACTGGCGCGCTTGCATCGGACAGCCGCCGATTTCCATGTCGCGTGGGGTGACCCGCGCAGTGATGTCGACCGGGCCGTCATAACGCAGCACTTCCTCCACCACCTGGTTGATGATCGAGGGCTCGGCGTTCAACTTGGCCAGTTCAGCCGGATGAGTCAGGAGCGCGTAGACGCCGTTGCCGATGAGATCGCTGGTGGTGAGGTTGCCGCCAACCAGCAGCCCGATCAAATTCGAGACCACCTCGGCGTCCTTCAGCTGCGCGCCTTCGGCTTTCAATTGCACGATGTCGGTGATCAGATCGTCCTGCGGCTTGGTTTTGCGCGCTGCGATCTGGCTTTCGAAATAGGCCCGGATCGCGTCGCCGCAGCGTTCGAGGTTTTCGGTCTGCTCGGCGGTGCGGAACGGGTTCAACGCTTGAATGACGCCCTCGGACCACTCGCGGAACTCTTCGCGCCGCTCGACGTCGACTCCCAAGATCGCGCCGATCACGTCGATGGGAATTGGAATCGCGAAATCGTGCAGCAGGTCAAAACCGCCCCTGGTTGCGACGGCATCGAGCTTTTCGTCGACGATCGCCTCCACCAACGGCTTCACCTTCGCGGCGCGGGCGTAGAGGGCCTTCGCCAGCGGCGTGCGCACGCGCGAATGGTGCGGCTCGTCCATGAGCAGGATCGAATATGACCGCAGCTCTCCCGTTTCAGGATCGGTGTCGAAACTCTCTACCAGGCGCTGGGTGAACCGGCCCGGCGGATCGACCTTGTCAGGCCCGCGCAGCATGGTGCGGTCGTTCAGTGTTTCGCGCGCGATCTTGTAGCGGGTAATGATGGTCGAACCCGCCATGTCATCGCGATAGACTGCGTGCGCCTCGCGCAAGCGCCGATAGAGCGCGTGCGGATCGTCGCGAAAATCGGGGTTGAGCGGCGTCAGCTGCAGGATGGGCGGGGGAGGGGCGTCTGCATCGGCCATGAACCGGAGCGTGCGCCGAGCATGCGCATGCCGCAAGATGACACAGACGTTAGCCGCCCGGAAAAGGGGCGGGCGGACGCCATTTCCGCCGCATTCGACGCCCATGCCGTCGCGGTACGGAGGAGACGATGCATATGATGATCGTCATCGCGGCGTTCGCGCTGATCGCCGTCACGCCTTTCCTGGACGCCTCGCCCGCGGGCCGAGACGATGGCTACAGCGCCTCGATCGAAGACGTGTTTGCCGATCGGGACGAGAGTCACGACGAAGACGCGCGGGACAGCTAAGCTCCGCGTTCCTCGAGCAAGCGTGTAAGTCGCGCAACAGCGGCCGTAAGCGCTGCGATCTCCTGCTGACGCAACAGGTCGATCTTCTGATGCAGCGTTTCGATCTCAAGCTCGGCTTTGCGATTGATCTCGAAATCCTCGATGCTGCGCTGACGATCGATGTCGGCTTGCCGATTCTGACTCATCATGATGACAGGCGCAGTGTAGGCGGCCTGAAACGAAAGCAGCAGGTTGAGCAGGATGAAAGGGAAGGGATCGAAAGGATGCGGATTGAGCGCATTGTAGAGGAGCCATGCGCCCAACAATCCCGATTGCACCAGGATGAACCGCCAGGACCCCACAATCGCCGCCACAGCATCGGCGGCGCGGTCGCCAAAGCCGAGTGCGCCCGGTTGCGGCGTCCGATGTCTTCGCGCCTCGGCGCGCTCGCGTAACAGCGCCAACATCTCCTGCGTGGTCTTCGGCATCGGGCAAACTCCTGAGAGTCGCCATCTAACGCTCAAGCGAGAGAGTCGAACAGCGCGTTGAACTCGGCAACCGCCGCGCGCGGTCCGTCCGCATGCGCCCATACGCCCGCCGAAACGGCGAGGAAATCGGCGCCGGCGCTAATGAGAGGTTCGGCGTTCGCCGCGGTTATCCCGCCGATCGCGACGCACGGCGTCTCGGCGATCGCGCTCCAGATTTCCAGGATTTCCGGTTCGGCCCAGCGCCCCGGATGTTTCGTGCTCGTCGGGTAGAACGCGCCGAACGCAACATAATCCGCGCCCGCTTCTGCTGCTTCCATAGCGAGGTGGCGCGAATTATGGCAGGTCACGCCGACGATGCGATCGGGCCCGACGATGCGCCGCGCCGACATGTAGGTTGCGTCACTTTGGCCGATGTGCACGCCGTCGGCGTCGAGCTGTGCGGCGAGATCGGGACGGTCGTTGACGAGAAAGGCGGCGCCGGCGGACTGCACCACCGGCTTCAGCGCAGCGCCGATACGCAGCGTTTCGTCGTCAGGGACAGCCTTGAGCCGCAGCTGAACGCAGGCGACGTCGCCGCCGGCAAGTGCATCCGCGAGCTCGGTGGCGAAGCGCGAGAGTTCGAACTTCGGCGGCGTGATGAGGTAGAGGCGGCAGCGTTGGGCCATCGCGGCCGTCTTAGCGGGCGTTGCGCGCCGGCGCTAATGCGCGGACTTGCGTCCAAACGAACCTGAGGGTGAGCGCAAGCCGCGAGCCGACGAATCCACGGGCGCGGACGCCGATGCGGCCGCCGTCGCTGTTGCCGCTTCGGCGCGCGCCCGTGCAGCAATGGCGCGCTCCATGGCGCTTTCGGCGCCGCCGAGGGCTGATTGCATGCCGGGGATGGGTTCGACGCTCTTGCCCGGCGCAACCGGCGCGCCCGGTGTTGTCAGCGGCGAACCGCCGCCCGCAGCGGGGCCGTACTTGTTTGGACCTTCCTTGCCCGGCAAGAAGCCAAGCTCGACCAGAAACCAAAGCTGGATCACCCAAAGGATCGTCGCCCAAGGTTGGGCCGCGCCGCCGAGAGCCAGCGGGTTTGCGCCCGAGGCCAATGCGCTGAAAATGCTCGAAACCATCATGAAGCTCGGCAGCACGGGCAGGAACACCCAAACCCCGCTCTTGCCGCGATCGTGAAAACGCTTCCACGCCAGCGCGTAGCCGATCCATGAGCCGGCCAGCAGAGCCGGGATCAGCGCCATCGCGAAAACCCTGAAGAAATGCGCAGCCCGCTCTTGTTCCGACGCGGCCGGATCGACTGGACCGCCAATGGCCATCAGCACGGCGATCACAATCAGCGTGCCCACGCCGGCGCAGAGTCCGCCGAGCCAATACTGCGCGCGATTGATCCGCCCGCTGAACCCGAACAACAGCGTAAGGAGATTCACGAGCCGCTGCTCCCGCCTATTTCGCGCGAGAGCATAGGCCGGTTGGATTAACATCCCGGGTAGATCTCAACCGTTCGTGGTTAAGCGCCGACGCGGTTGCGTTTACGCTGCCTGCTTCTCCAGCTGCGCGTTCCACTCGCCTTTGGAAGCGAGGCCGTTCATGCGCGCGCGGTGCAGAAAGGCGCGCTGCGCGGCAGCGACATTCTCGATCCGTCCGCTCCAGGCTTTCTGCGGCGCCGCCTGCAATGCGCGGCCGTAGGAGAACGTCATCTTCCAAGGGAAGCCGCCGATTTCGTTCATGCGCGAAAGGTGCGCGGTGGCGAGTTCGTCCGATTGGCCGCCGGAAAGATAAGCGATGCCCGGCACTGCGCTCGGCACGCAAGCCTTGAGGCAGCGGATCGTCTTTTCGGCGACTTCGTCGACGGATGCCTGGCTCGCCGCCTTCTTGCCCGGCACGATCATGTTCGGCTTCACCACGATGCCTTCGAGCTTCACGTTGAGATAGTAGAGCTGCTGGAACGTCTCCTTCAGCACCCACTCGGTCACGGCGTAGGTCGTGTCGATGTCGTTATCGGCGTCCATCAGCACTTCCGGCTCGACAATCGGCACGATGTCGAATTCCTGGCAGAGGTTGGCGTAGCGTGCGAGCGCATGCGCGTTTGCCGAGAGGCCGGCGTAAGAGAGGTTGGTGGGATCGATCACCGCGCGCCATTTGGCGAAGCGAGCGCCTTTCTCGTGGTATTTCGGCAGCCGCTTATCGAGGCCGTCCAGCCCCTTGGTCACTAACTCGCCGGTTTTCGCACCGGAGAGCGGCCTTGTGCCTTCATCCACCTTGATGCCGGGGATGGAGCCCGCTTGTTCGATCAGCTTCACCAGCGGCGTGCCGTCCTTGGCGTCCTGCCAGATGGTTTCGTCGAACAGGATGACGCCTGAGACATATTTCATGGCGTCGGCGGCGCGGAACATCAGCTCGCGGTAGTCGCGGCGGTTCTCCTCGGTGTTTTCCACCCCGATCGCGTCGAAGCGCTTCTTGATGGTGCCGGTGCTTTCGTCCGCCGCCAGGATGCCCCGGCCCGGCGCCACCATGGCTTCGGCCACCTTGTTCAATGCGTCGAGATTCACGTCTTCCGCCCCGTCAGATTGCTGGATGGCGGGTGTCTAACCCAGCCGTTTCAAAAACGCCACGCCGGGCAGGGACGGAGGGAAAAACTATCGCAGCAGGGCAGATATGCCGGACTACTCGGCCGCCGCGCGCCGGACTTTTTCCTCGGCTGCCTTCTGACGCTCCCAACGGCGGTCATCTGCACGCCCGCCAAGCCACACCAAAAACGCAAAAAACAGCAAACCACCGCAAACTGTCAGGAATACCGGCCAACTCATCTCAATCCTCCAACGCTGCCAAAAGCCGCGCTGCATGACGGTGACGAATGTAGGCGATCAGAGCGCAGATGACCTACTTTGAGCACGCTTTGAGCGTCCCGATCACGATTGGCTGGATGACGCCAAATGCGCCGAAAGCGAGGCCGATCGCATTGAATGTGCCAGCGCGCAGCTTGACCTGTTCGTTTCGCGCACTCCTTCCAATCGCGGGAGGCTTCGCTTCGCTCATTTCCTAAGCACCTCGACCCCTGGCAGCAGCTTGCCCTCCATCCATTCCAGGAAGGCCCCACCGGCGGTCGAGACGAAGGTAAAATCGGCGGCTACGCCGGCATGGTTGAGCGCCGCGACGGTATCGCCGCCGCCGGCGACCGCAATCAGCTTGCCGCTCTTGGCCAGGGCAGCGGCTTCCTGCGCCGCGATCACCGTGGCCTGATCGAATGGCGGCGTTTCAAACACGCCGAGCGGGCCGTTCCAGATCAGGGTGTGCGCGTGCTTCATCGCTTCGCGCAGCTTGCGCACGGTCTTTTCGCCGGCGTCGAGAATCTTTTCGTCTGCAGCTATATCGTCGAGCCCGGTCATCCGCGCTTCGGCGTGCGGCTTCACTTCCTTTGCGACGACGACGTCAACGGGCAGCAGGATTTCGCATTTGCCTTTCGTGGCGGCGAGGATTTCGCGCGCCGTGTCGGCCATGTCCTTTTCGGCGAGCGAGCCGCCGATCTCGACCCCCTGCGCATAGAGGAACGTGTTGGCCATGCCGCCGCCGATCGCGAGCTTGTCGAGTTTCTCGATCAGGTTCTGCAGCAGCTCCAGCTTCGTGGAGACCTTGGCGCCGCCGACAATGCCGAGCACGGGCCGCTTCGGCGCACCCAGCGCCGCATCGAGCGCATCCAGCTCCCGCTCCATCTGCTTGCCGGCGTAGGCAGGCAGGATGTGCGCCACGCCCTCGGTCGAGGCATGCGCGCGATGCGCAGCGGAGAAAGCGTCGTTGACATAGAAATCGCCCAGCGCCGCCATTTGCTTGGCCAGCTCCGGGTCGTTCTTCTCCTCGCCCGGGTGATAGCGCGTGTTTTCCAGCAGGATCACGCCGCCTGCCGGCAGCGCAGCGATCGCCGTCTGCGCTGTGTCGCCGACGCAATCGTCCGCAAACGCCACCTCGGCGCCGAGCAGCTTCGCCAAGGGCGCAGCCACCGGCTTCAGCGACATCTCCGGCACACGCTTGCCCTTCGGCCGGTCGAAGTGCGCCAGGAGCGCCACCTTGCAGCTTTTTGCCGTCAGCGCCCGGATTGTCGGCAGCGCCGCACGCAGCCGCGTGTCATCGCTGACCGCGCCATCGTGCATCGGCACGTTGAAATCCACCCGCACCAGAGCAGTCTTCCCCGACGGCGCATCTTCAATCCGGCGAAAGCTCATAGCGTGATCCTTAGATAAACTCGTCATTCCGGGGCTCAGCGAAGCTGAGAACCCGGAACCCAGGAGCAAACGCACAGCTCTACGATCCTCTGGATTCCGGCTCGCGCTCCGCGCGTCCGGAATGACGAATAGAAGATCGTGCCGTGCGGGACTAGCCGATCAGGAAATCCTTCTTCCCAAGCTCGATGCCGTTATAGCGCAGGATCGCGTAAGCGGCGGTGACATGAAAATAGAAGTTCGGCATCGCCCAATGGTTCACATAGTCGAGGCCGCTGAACTTCAATTCCTGGTTCGGAATCTTGATCGAGATCTCACGGGTCTCCGAGCCGTCGAGCTGTTCGGGTCTGTAACTCTCGACGATGGCGAGCACTTTCTTGATTCGGGCTTGGAGGTCGGCGAACGTGGCCTCGGTGTCTTCGATGGCCTCCGGCTGATGGCCGGCGAGGCGCGCGACGCAGCCCTTGGCGTGATCGGTGGCGATCTGCACTTGCTTGGTGAGCGCGAACATGTCCGGGGCGAGGCGCGAGTTCAGCAGAATGGCCGGATCATATCCCTTCGCCTTCGCCTGCTGCTCGGCCTTGGCCAGGATCGACGACAAATTGTTCAGCATGCGCGCGAACACAGGCGCGCTCACCGCGTGCATCGATAGCTTGGTCATGTGTTAGATAATGCCTCCGGCGACAAGGCCGAGCCAAAATGCGCCGGCCTGAATGGCGATGATGGCGACAAGCCCCACAAACATCACCGTGAGCCAGGTCGTCCCGCGCAACCGGTTCAGCACCGAATTGCGTGTCACCGCCCAATAAACCAGCATGCTCACCGCCGCCAGCCCCGTCAGCCACAACGGCGCGTCAAAAAGGCCGCAGGCGAATGCTGCGAGCGCGAAGCCTAGCTCCGACGCCGCATTGGCAAAGCTGTAGTGTCGCCGCCTTATGCGCATGAACAAGCGTGCGCACAGCTAGCGCATTAACGCTGTATCGGACACCCGTGGCGCTTCACGGGCGCAGCGCGTTCAACACGAACGCGAGCAGGAAACCCGCCCACGGAAATGCAAAACCGGTAAGCACGGCGATGGTGACGGATTTCGCATCGGCGCCGGTGAGCCTGCGCGAGAGATAGAACTCGCTCGCCACCCAGGCGCCGGCGAAGCCGATCAGGAAAATGCGGTAGGAGAGCGCCATCCGGTCGATCGCCAGCCACGCCAGGGCGAAGCCGACCAGCATCCCCCAAAGCTGGCCCTTGGCGACAGGCGTGAGGTGGGGGAGGCGTAGCTTCATCCTTCGTCATTCCGGACACGCGAAGCGTGATCGGGAACCCAGGGGCGATAAGCTGCGCTTTTGCTCCTGGGTTCCGGGTTCTTCGCTGCGCGAAGCCCCGGAATGACGAAGACGTTCACTACGGAAACCTAGATCAGCTTCGCCATCGCGACGGCCGTGTCAGCCATGCGGTTCGAGAAGCCCCATTCATTGTCGTACCAGCTGAGCACCGAGCAGAACTTGCCTTCCATCACCTTGGTCTGGTCGTTGTGGAATACCGACGAATGCGGATCATGATTGAAGTCCATCGAGACGTTGGGCGCGTCGGTGTAGCCGAGAATGCCCTTGAGCGCGCCGTCGGCCGCCGCCTTGATCGCGGCATTGATCTCGTCCTTGCTCGTCGGCTTCCTGGCCACGAATTTGAAGTCGACCACCGAGACGTTCGGCGTCGGCACGCGGATCGAGATGCCGTCGAGCTTGCCTTTGAGGTCGGGGATGACGAGGCCGATCGCCTTGGCCGCACCGGTCGAAGTCGGGATCATGTTCAGCGCCGCGGCGCGGGCGCGGTAAAGGTCCTTGTGCAGTGTGTCGAGCGTCGGCTGGTCGCCGGTATAGCTATGGATCGTCGTCATCATGCCGTGATCGATGCCGATCGCGTCATGCAGGACCTTCGCCACCGGCGCCAGGCAGTTGGTCGTGCACGAAGCGTTCGAGATGACGACGTGATCTTTGGTGAGCTGCTGGTGGTTGACGCCGTAAACCACGGTGAAGTCCGCGCCGTCCGCCGGCGCCGAAACGATCACGCGCTTGGCGCCGCCTTGGAGGTGGGCGGCCGCCTTGTCCCGCGCGGTGAAGATGCCGGTGCATTCGAGCGCGATATCGGCGCCCAGCTCCCGGTGCGGCAGTTCGGCCGGATTCTTGATCGCCGTGACTTTCATCTTGCCGCGGCCGATGTCGATCCAATCCTCGCCTGCTTTCACTTCGCCCGGAAACTTGCCGTGCACGCTGTCGAAGCGGAGCAAATGGGCGTTGGTGGCCACCGGGCCGAGGTCGTTGATCGCCACAACCTCGATGTCGTTGCGCCCGCTTTCGTAGATCGCGCGCAGAACGTTCCGGCCGATGCGCCCGAACCCGTTGATGGCAACCTTCACGCTCATAAGTCTCGCTCCCGGAATACTCGTTGAATTTGGTGGCCTCCGATTAACTGCAAAGCGTGCTTGCGTCCACGTCCGGAACAGCAACTCAGCCTTTCATCGAATCGGTCAGGGACGTAACAATTCGTCGCAATGGCGAGCGATTCCCTCATCGAGGCGCTGGACCGCCTGGAAGCGGCGCTGGAGGCCGGCGACGGCGCCGATCCGGACGCCGCGGCCGAAGATCTCGCCGACGCGGTCGAAGCGTTCGACGCAGCCGCCAAGGAGGCGCTCCGCTGATGCAGGTCACGGTCACGATCCTGGGCGAACGCCACACCATCGAATGCGCCGAATGCGATACGCGCAGGCTCGAGGACCTTGCCGGCGCGCTCGAGGGCAGGCTGCAGGGCTTTAGGGGCGATACCAGCGCCATGCGCCGCCTGGTGCTCACTGCGCTCGGGCTAATCGACGAAACACAGGCGACCAACGCGGCGCTCGCGCGGGCGCGCACCGAAATTGAGCGCCTTACCGATATGCTGGTTGAAGCCAAGCTCGAAAATGTCGCGTCTGAGCCGCCGGATTCGCCCGAGCGCGGCCGCATCGGCGCCCTTCACGACGCGGCGGGTAGAGCTTGAGGCGAGGGCGCTCTCGCACTAGATTCGCCGCGGGCGGTTTCTGCGGCGTGCGTAGGTTGCTTGCATCCCTGGGACCGTATCATTTCTCTCGGGAGCTGGCTCTGTCTTCGACCGTGGTCTTAGGCATCTGGCGCCCACCTAGCGTGCTAGGGTTCGAGAGGATGGGTATCGCTTACGGCGCATGTGGTTCCGCCCAACCTTCCTTCTTCTCCTCGCTCTCGATGGGCGAGAGCCTCGTGAGACGGTTTTCAAAGCGCATCGCCGGTCAACCACTCAGTCATCGCGCTGCGCGCGCTGACAGCTCGCCCATCGAGCGCGAGCAGGTGGTTGCATGATGGACCCCGCCGAACTCGAAGCCGCCAAGGCCGACTCGCGCATGCTGATGCGCGCCGAACGTGCTGCGATCGAGCCCGGCGACGCGGCGCTGAGGATCATCGAGAACTTTCCGATCGAACTGGCGAAGCTCTCGCCCGTGGCCGGATATTGGCCGGTGGGCGGCGAGATCGACGGGCGGCCGCTGCTGGCAGCGCTTGCCAAGGCCGGTCGCACCGTGGCGCTGCCGCGGATGGAAACGCGCGCCGGTCCCGCACGCTTCCTGGCTTGGCGCGGCAACGAAGTGCTGACCGCAGATGCGTTCGGCGTTCCGGCGCCGCCCTCGGACGGGGCCGATCTTTCGCCGCGCCTCTTCCTGACACCGGTGCTCGCGTTCGATCGCAGGGGCGGACGCTTGGGGCAGGGCGGTGGCCATTATGACCGCATCATCTCGCTTTACCGCGCTCATGGCGCCGTCGCGGTCGGTCTGGCTTATGCGGAGCAGGAAATGGGGCTCGTTCCAACCGGCCCGCACGATGCGCATCTCGACTGGGTGATCACGCCAAAGGAGGCGATCCGCTGTGTGCGTGGTGAAAGCTTGCGCGGCTTCAGCGCGACGTGATCGGCCTGACGATCGCTCCAGTTCTGCGGCGGCGCCGGCGCCGTGTCCTGACTAGCGCTCGGCGTAGACCGTCTTGCCTTCCGCGCGCTGCAGCCCCAGCGACAGAATTCGATTGAGTAGATCGGAGTAGCTGATGCCGTCATGCAGCGCCGATTGCGCCAATTCCTCGCCGGAGGCGATTTCGGGATTGGGGTTGGCCTCGATGAAATAGGGCACGCCGTCGGCGCTCAGTCTGAGATCGATCCGCGCATAGCCGTCGAGTTCCAGGATGCGGCAGCAGCGTTTCACCAGGTCACGGATCTTTGCGGTCAGCGGCGCGCTCAACTCCTCGGCCGGGCCGTCGACGACGCCGCGGCGCTTTTGGTACTCGACGTTGTGTTTGACATGCTCGGTCGCGATCGGCAGCGCGCCCGGCGCCAAGGCGGTGAATTTCAGCTCCCAGATCGGCAGCGCGGTGAGCCGATCGTTTCCCAACACGCCGACATAGATTTCGCGGCCGTCGATATATTGTTCGGCGATCGCCGCGGTGCCGAGTCGGTCGTGGATGAACGCCACCCGTTCTTCGAGCTTCTCATCGGTCTCGACCACGGAGGCTTGCGAAATGCCGGCGGATGCGTCTTCGGTTACGCTTTTCACCATCAGCGGGAATTGCAGGTTTCGCGGCCGCTTTACTTTGCGCCGGATCGGGAACACTGCGAAGGCCGGCGTCGGTATGCGGTGATAGCGCATCAGTTTCTTCGACAGATCCTTACCCTGGGAAAGCATCTGTCCGCGCGGCCCGCAGCCGGTGTACGGCACCCGCAGCAGTTCGAGGAAACTCGCCACGTGCTGACAATAGAGGGTGTCGCCGTGGAACTGGTCGAGCAGGTTGAAGACGATATCGGGCTTGCCGGTCTCCACCGCCTCGCGCAGCGGCGTCAGGTCGAATTGCACGCCGAGGCCCTGGACCTCATGGCCGCTCGCGCGCAGCGTGGTGAACACATCGTATTCGGTCTTGCAGGCGTATATCTCTTTGTCGCTGAGGCCATCCAGTGAATCCGGCGGCAGCTGGTCCGGCCGGCAAATGACGAGCACGCGCAGATTCTTCATACGGCGAACCAGTGCCGCCGCGTCGTCGAATAGTGCGTATGGATGGCTTTCGAGCTCAATATCGCGGTAATTTCAGCCAGCACTTTTTGCTCCGAGCGGGGCGCGCGCAGGTTCAGCGCTTTGCAGCGAGTGATCATGTCATCGATCGCCGCGTCAAGCGCGAGCGGATACTCGCCGGTTCGTTGCGCAACCGTGCCGATGATCCGCGCGCGGTTGCGCCGGATCAGCGAACTCGCATGCGGAGCACGGTGCGCGCGCGCGTCCGACGCAAACATGCGCTTGAGTTCGCGGTCGAATACGGTCGGGGTCTCTATCGCGTATCTTCTGCGCTTGGCGGCATAGTGATCGCCCAGCGTGCCTTTCAGTTTGCTGACCGGATCGACTTCAAACCGCTTCAGCGGCAACGGTTTCTCGCCGGCGATCTCGGCCATCAGCGCATCGACATATTCGAGTTTCTCCAATGCCGCCGGCCAATCGGCGTATCGTCTGCGCCAGCCCGAACGCGGCGTCAGCCACACCGCGAACGTCTCGGCGAAATCTTCGTCGGGATGGCACTGGGCATACCAGCGGCGGAGGTACTGGACGTAGTCCTTGCTGCTCGGATCGGGCTGGTAATGATCGGGATAGGGTTCGCTCGCACGCCCGAACAGACGCTGCCAGCGCCGCCGTTTGTGCAGCCCGAAACCGTATTCGACTACGTGTCCCGCCTCGTGTCGCAGCAGCCGCATGCATTCCCGGCGTGTGCCGCCTTCGACTTCGAGCATCATCTTGCGCTCGAGCCGCATCAGCCGCGGGTGTGCAAGATAGAAAGGAAAGCCGATTCCGGGCGTCTCCGGGGGGCTGAACCACTCGTCAGAAATCCAGCCGTGGACTTTCAGCTTGAGGCAGTGCGCGCCGAGTTCGGCGTTCAGGTCTTGCAGACAGCCCTCGAGCCACGTGCGCTCCAGGCGAACTCCGAGGGTCTTGAGCGGCAGGTCGAGGAGGTCCCCATCCGGGAGATCGGCCCAGCGCGCGGTTTCTCCGCGCCCGGGCCTGCGCCGCGCTGTCTTCATGGACGTTCAATTCCATGATTGCACGCCAAAGCGCAAACGCCTCATTCGAAACATCCCGGGTTCCGTGACGAAACCTAGCGCTCGGCCTGCAGCGCCCGGAGCAGGGTGCGATCGACGTGGCTCCCAAGCATGATGAGACCAAGCGCGATCAGCGTGTAGCCGCCGACGGCCGCGACGAATACTAGCGCCTGCACCCGGTCCGAGAAATCCGTGAGGTACAACAATGCGCCGATGAGCAGGGCTTCGAACGTCACCGCAGCGGCCAGGGCGAGCTGGAAGCCGCGCCGGCTGCGTTCGATGCGGTCGAGGGTGAGACGGGCGAGGTCGGCCATAGGCGACTCCTAGTTGCGGTTGAGAATGAGGATGACGATTGTGGCAATGATGACGAACTCGATCAGCGCCGCGAGGACGATCGGATTGGAAAACAAGCGCCTGAGCTTCATAGGGCCGGCTCCAGGAGCCCGCGCGCCTGCTTCAAGCCCGAGGCGAGGCGAGACTTCACCGTGCCCACCGGCGTTTCGGTCGCGGCCGCCACTTCCTCCAGCGTCAGGCCTTCGAAATAATGGGCGGCGATCACCGTACGGGCGAGCGGCGAAATGCGCATCATCGTGCTCTCCAGATCGAGCCGCGCCGCGGGATCGGCAAACGGCGCAGCGAGCGCCTCCAATTCGCACGCGTCCGCGTGCGGTTCCTCGTGTTTGCGCTCGCGCCGCAGCAGGCGGTGCGCCTCGCGGGTTGCGATGCGGTAGGTCCAGGCGCGAAACAGCGCCGGTTCGCGCAACCAGCCGAGGCCGCGCCAGATGCGCAGAAACGCCTCCTGCAGGACATCGTCGGTGAGCGCGCGCGTCCCCACGATCCTCCCCACATAACGCCGCAGCACCGGCTCCAGCGCTCTGACCAAGCGTTCGAACGCCTCCAGATCGCCCGCTCGAGCGCGAAGGACGAGGCGGAGGTCATCGGCTGGGCCCACTGCAGCTCCGTTTCCAACCCCTAAGACCCGCCGGCGCAGCAAATGGTTCGATCGCCCCTGGTAGTCCCGCTCACTGGCGGCTATAGGCGCGCCCCATGGCCGGCCACTCGAAGTTCGCGAACATCATGCACCGCAAGGGCGGGCAGGATAAGAAGCGCGCGCAAGCGTTCACCAAGCTCGCGCGCGAAATTCAGGCCGCGGTAAAGCTTGGCGGCGCCGACTCGAACGCCAATCCGCGGCTTTATCGCGCCATCGCCGCCGCCAGAGCGCAGTCAATGCCGAAGGACAACATTCAGCGCGCCGTCGATCGCGGCGCCGGCGGCGCAGGCGAGAACCTCGACGAGATCCGCTACGAAGGCTTCGGTCCCGGGGGCATCGGCGTCATCGTCGAATGCCTGACCGACAACAAGAATCGCACGGCCGGCGAAGTCCGCGCAGCCTTCACCAAACATGGCGGCAACCTCGCCGAAACCAACGCCGTTTCGAACGCCTGGCGCAAGGTCGGCGAAATTCGCTATCCGCTGGCCGCCGCCGGCGAAGATGCGATGTTGGAAGCGGCAATCGAAGCCGGCTGCGACGACTGCGCCGTCGAAGACGAGCATCACGTCATCACTTGCGAACTCAATGCACTGGCCGCCGCCGCCCATACGCTGGCGAAGAAGTTCGGAGACGCTTCCAGCGCCAAGTTCGTCTGGCGGACGGATATCGCCATCCCGATCGAAGGCGACAACGCCGAGACGCTGCTGAGGCTATTGGATCAGCTCGACGACCTCGACGACGTGCAGGACGTCTATTCCAACGAGGACATCAGCGACGAGGAATTGGCGCGCTTGAGCGGCTAACCGCCGCCGAGGTACGCGCTCATGCGCTGCGACAGGATCCAGAGCTGCGGTATGGCAAAGCCGATCACGGCAGCCCAGAACACGGCGACTAACGCAATCCAGATGCGGTCCCAGATCGTGCGTCTGCCGATCACCTGGAACTGCGCATCAATGATCTTTGCGGGTTTCGGCGCGGGCGCTTGGCTTTGGCGCAAACGGATGGGCGGCCTGCGGTTCATCGCTGCAACGGGATCGGGAACGAACGCGGCGAGGATAAGGCGAGACCGCCGGCGCTCTCACGCCGGCGGTCTGCCATTGGTTTGCCGGCCGCCTAGCCGCGACGGCGATCCCAATCCAGCGACGCTTCGAGATGCGCGTTCAGCCGGTCAAAGCGCCGGTCAAGATCGGCGCGCTCTCCGCGCGACAAGCCGTTGGAGCGATAACGCGCTTCAAGCCGCGCGATATCATTGAACTCGGCGCGCAGATCGTAAGCTTCTCCGCGCGTCAAGCGGCCAGTGCGAATGCCCATGTCGATGCGGTTTTCGAGCATGCGCTGGCGCTGATTGATCGGCTGCCAGCCGCGATCGTAGCGGTAATCGTCGTCATGCCGCGAATACCTTATCTGCTCACTCAAGCGGTCGAAGCGCATGTCCAGATCGCGCCGTTCCGCGTAAGAGAGCCCGTAGCTTGCGCGATAGCGGCGCTCGAGCCGTACCAGATCATAGAATTCGTCACGCAGGCGAGCGGCCTCACGACGGGTCAACGATCCGTTGCGGATGCCCATGTCGATTCTGTATTCGAGACGCGCTTGTCGTTCGTTGATGCTCTGCCAGCTCTGGGCGGCAGCGGGGGCAGCGACGGCGAGCGCGCTCGCCGCGACAGCCATTGCGAGAAGTTTTTTCATCGTTCTTTCCTCAGTCCGGGCCCTTCGGGCTTCCCTGTGTTCAAGCCCGGCGCCGTCAGTCGCGTTCCGCTGGAACATGAACCAATCTGTCGCGCCGTTTCGGTTCCCCAGCTGTTGCCAATCCGTGTCGAACACTGCATAGCCGACACGTCTCGACACACTTCAGGTCACCGAGTGAAAGCATCGCGCACGCACGCTGAACCTGCGTTGATGGAGCAATTCATGAGCAGCGATCTCGTCGTCGTTTTCGGCGGTTCCGGCTTCATCGGTAAACAAGTCGTGCGCGCGCTGGCCAAGCAAGGCTATCGTGTGCGTATTCCGATGCGTCGTCCTCATCTCGGCCAGAATTTGCGCGTGATCGGCGATGTCGGCCAGATCCAGTTGATGCAGGCGAATGTGCGTTTTCCCGATTCGATCGATGCGGCGCTGGAGGATGCTCACGCAGTCGTGAATCTCGTGGCCGTGATGTATGAAAACGGCAAGCAGAACTTCGAAACGCTGCATGTGGAGGCGGCGCGCAGCATCGCCGAAGCGGCCGCCAAACGTGGCATCGAGCGGATCGTGCATTTCTCGGCCTTGGGAGCCGCTGCCAAAGGCGCCCGATACGCTCGCAGCAAATACCGCGGCGAGCGCGCGGTGCTCGAGGCCGCGCCGACGGCAACGATCCTGCGGCCGTCGATCGTCTTCGGCCCTGAGGACAATTTCTTCAACCGCTTCGGCGAAATGGCGCGCAATCCCTGGCTGCACGGAATGCTCGGCGCCATCCCGCTCGTCGGCGGCGGCAAGACCAGGTTTCAACCTGTGTTCGTGGGCGATGTGGCGGATGCTGTCGTTGCGGCCTTGTCCAACCGTGAAGCCAAAGGACGTGTCTACGAACTCGGCGGGCCGCGCACATACACATTCAGGCAATTGATCGAATACGTCCGCGCTGAAACCGATCGTCCTACGCCGATGCTGTCATTGCCGTTCTTCGTCGCGCACCCGATCGGCCTGTTGGCCAATTGGGCCTTTGCGCCGCTGCCGTGGGATCCACCGCTCACCGGCGATCAAGTCACCATGCTCAAGCGCGACAACGTCGTCGGCGCCGACGCAGACGCCTGCGCCGTCCAGGATCTGGGCGTCACCACGCTCGAAAGCGTCGAAGCGATCGCGCCGACCTATCTCTGGCGCTTCCGCCCCTACGGCCAGTTCCAGACCAGGCAGAACCCGGCATGAACACGCGCGCTTTGCCGCTGCTGACGCTGGCGCTGGGCTTGACCACGCTGGGCGCCTTCGTCTGGCTTGGCATGGCGGCGGAAGTCGCTGCAGTTTACGACCGCGCCGAAGTTGCGCTCGCCGTGAGCGAATTTCAGCGCAGCGTCACCACCGCCGATCTCGCCCGCGTGTTCGGCGATCCGGCCGACCCTGCCATCATAGCTGCGCAGGACGCGATCAACACACGCGACCTCTACGCCTTCATCCCAGCCTATACGCTGTTCCTGCTGGCGGCGGCGCTGCTGTTGAGCGGCAAGCGCGGACCATTCACCTGGGTGGCGGCGGCGTTCGCGTTGATCGGCGGGACGGCTGACGCAGTCGAGACCTACCGTCAGCTTTGCATCACTCGCGATTTTGCCAACGCCGAACATTATCTGCCGATCGCGACTTGGCATTGGGCCAAGTATCTGGCGCTCGGACTCAACGGTCTGGCCGTGGGCTTCCTGTGTTTGCTGGCGGCGCCGAGACGTTGGATCATGGGCTTGCTCGCGCTCGCCCCGTTGCCGCTGGTGTTGCTGGCTTGGGCCGGCGTCACGTCGCCGCGCCTATTCAGCGCGGCCTTTGCTGCATACTGGATCGGGCTGCTGTTCGTAGCGGCTATCCAGTCGGTTCGGGGCAGAGGTGCTCCGGCTTGATGCCGAAATCATCTTCCAGGCGCCGGGCGACGATGGCGCGATGGCATTCGCGCCAATCCTGCTCGAGACACATGATGCAAGTGCGCCGGCTCCGGGCCAGGTCCGCTGTTTCCGCCAGCGCCAACTGACTTTCCGGCTCCGCCAGCTTCGCTTCGAAGATGCGCGCCATGGTCCTGGTGTCGCCGCGCCGGGCAGCTTCACGCCCGGCCTTCGGCGTACCCAGCGGCTTCAGGTGGATGTAGGCGATGCCGGCTTCGTCGAGCGCCGCCGCCAGAGATTTCTTGGAGAATCCCGCCCGCCGTGAATTGGCCACCTCGCGCACGTCGACCACGGTCTTGATTTTCGCCGCCCTGAGCGCCGCGACAAAATCGGCTTGCCCGACCTTCTCGTAACCGATCGTGTAGAGCTTCGTCGTCGTGTTCACAGCCATCCCATCGCCAGCACCGCCAAGATCACGATGCCGGCGACGATGCGATACCACGCGAACGGTCCGAAGCCTACTTTGGTGACAAAGCTCAGGAACGGCTTCACCACCAGCCATGCCGAGACGAACGCGAACACGAAACCGACGCCGATCTCGGCGACGCGATCGGGCGTGATGTGATCCTTGACGGTCCAGAAATCGAGAACGAAAGCAGCCACCATCGTCGGCATTGCGAGGAAGAACGAAAACTCAGCGGCCGCGCGGCGGTCCAAGCCGAGGGCCAAGCCCCCGAAGATCGTCGCGCCCGAACGCGATACGCCCGGAATAAGCGCAAGCGTCTGGAACGCGCCAACGCCGATCGCGCGCCAGATCGGCGTCTCACCGGCTTCTGTCACTTCGACCTTGGGCGGCCATTTCTCGATCGCAAGCATGGCGAAGCCGCCGAGGATCAACGCCGATGCTATGATGTCGAGCCGGACATAAAGTTCGTTGCGAACGTAATTGTTGGCGATGAGGCCGACGCACGCCGCCGGCAGGAAAGCGAAGAACAGCATCAGCGCGAAGCGCCGCGCTTCCGGTTTGGTCGGAAGACCGGTGACCACGTCCCAGATGCGCTGCCGGTAGAGCCACATCACGGCGAGGATCGAACCGAGCTGGATCATCACGGTGAAGACACCGCCGGGATCGTCGTAGCCGATAGCGCGGCCGGCGATGAGCAAATGGCCGGTCGAGGACACTGGCAGGAATTCGGTCAACCCCTGCAGGATGCCGAGCAGCGCCGCGCGTAGAAGGTCGAGAAAGTCCAAGCCGCCGCCCCCAAATTGAGCTGAGGCGACCATGAAGTGCGTCGCGAATAGGCGGAAGCCGTCAGATTCAGGCGGTTTCGGAACAAAATGACGCCGGACTGCTTGAAACCGCCGTGAATCGCGTCAAAACGCAATAATTCTCCCCGTGAACCGCCGCTGGAGGGCGTTCTTGGTCGAACGCATGCAGAAATTTGTGTCTCTCGGGCAAAATATGCCGGAAAAGCGTGCAGCTGGGTCTCGCGCAGGCGACTTTTTGGAAATCCACGCCGAGTTCATTGCCGAAAAGGCCGCCGTGCAGGCCGCACGCTGCGCCCAGTGCGGCGTGCCGTTCTGTCAGACCCATTGTCCGCTGCAGAACAACATCCCGGATTGGTTGCGCTTAACGGCCGAAGGCCGTTTGCGCGAAGCCTATGAAGTCTCCGCCGTGACCAACCCGATGCCGGAAATCTGCGGCCGCATTTGTCCGCAGGATCGGCTGTGCGAAGGCGCCTGCGTCATCGAACAGAGCGGCCATGGCAGCGTCACCATCGGCGCCGTCGAGAAATATCTCACTGAGACGGCATGGCGCGAAGGCTGGGTGAAGCCGATCGATCCTCGCCGCGAGCGCGCAGAAACCATCGGCATTATTGGCGCCGGCCCCGCAGGTCTCGCCGCGGCCGAAAGGCTGCGGTCGCGCGGCTACCAAATCACTGTCTACGATCGTCACGATCGCATTGGCGGCCTGCTGATCTACGGCATCCCGAATTTCAAGCTCGGCAAGGAAGTTGTGGAGCGCCGCGCCCGGCGCCTCATCGACGGCGGTGTGGCGTTCGAACTTAATTGCGCTGTCGGCGAGACCATCAGCTTCGGCGATGTCCGCGCCAAGCATGACGCGGTGCTGATCGCCACCGGCGTCTACAAGCCGAAGCCGCTGAGCGCGCCGAACGACCGCGGCGTCGTGCAAGCGCTGGACTACCTCATCGCCGCCAACCGCGTCGGCCTCGGCGACGACGTGCCCGAGTTTGCGAGCGGCAAACTCAACGCCAAAGACCGCCGCGTTGTCGTCATCGGCGGCGGCGACACGGCCATGGATTGCGTCCGCACCGCACGTCGCCAAGGGGCGACGAGCGTCACCTGCCTCTATCGCCGTGACCGCGCCAACATGCCCGGCTCGCAACGGGAAGTGTCGAACGCAGAGGAAGAGGGCGTCGACTTCGATTGGCTCGCCGCGCCGAAGAGCGTGCGCGCCGGCAGGTCGCCCGCGGTGAAAGCGGTGCGCATGCAACTTGGGCCTGCCGACACGAGCGGCCGGCAAAGCCCGCAGGAAAAACCAGACAGCGCCTATGAAGTCCCCGGCGACCTCATCATTGCCGCGCTCGGTTTCGAGGCTGAGGATCTGAGCGGCTGGCGCCTCGACCTGACGCCGTGGGGGACGATCAAGGCTGATCCGGTCAGCTACGCCACCAGTTGTGCTGGCGTATACGCAGCCGGCGACATCGTCCGCGGCGCCTCGCTCGTCGTCTGGGCCATCCGCGAAGGCCGCGACGCCGCCGACGCGATCCATTCAGGGATTCAACAACGCGCGAAGGTCGCCGCAGAATGAGACGCAAAGCGCGCAACCGGAAGCCGCTCCACTCGCGGGCGCGGGGCAGGAGTGACGCTCCGCGCTCTGAGGATCCGCGCGACGGAAGAAATTACAAACATGGCGCCTCTTCCCATCCTCCACCCCTCTTTTCTCGAGGGGAGGGGGAGGTTGCGCGCTACATCACGCAACGCGCCCATCTCGAACGACATGGGCTTTATCGCGCCGAGCACGAACGCGACGCATGCGGCGTCGGTCTCGTTGTCGCCATAGACGGCAAACCGCGCCGCGACGTCGTCACGCTGGCGCTCGCTGCGCTCAAAGCGGTCTGGCACCGGGGCGCCGTCGATGCCGACGGCAAGACCGGCGATGGCGCCGGCATCCTGATCGACGCGCCCCGCGACTTCTTCGCCGAGCAAGTCACGCGCACCGGCCACGCCGTCAAAGACGGTCCGATCTTCGTCGGCCAAATCTTCCTGCCCCGGCTCGATCTCGGCGCCCAGGAACGGGCGCGCGTCATCGTCGAAAGCGAAATCATCCGCGCCGGATTCGTGCTCTATGGCTGGCGCCAAGTCCCGGTGAACATCAGCCAGATCGGCGAGAAGGCAAACGCCACGCGCCCCGAGATAGAGCAAGTCCTGCTCTACGATCCGCAGGGACGCGATGACGACACGGTCGACCGCGACCTCTTCGTCGTGCGCCGCCGCATCGAAAAGCGCGCGCTCGCCGACAATATCGCGGAGCTCTACGTCTGCTCGCTTTCCGCGCAGGCGCTGGTGTACAAGGGCATGTTCCTCGCCCAGCAGATTGACGCTTTCTATCCCGATCTACGCGACGAACGCTTCGTCTCCGCGGTCGCGATCTATCACCAGCGCTATTCCACCAACACGTTTCCGCAATGGCGTCTCGCCCAGCCGTTCCGCATGCTGGCCCACAATGGCGAAATCAACACGCTGAAGGGCAACGTCAACTGGATGCGGAGCCATGAGATTCCCATGGCCACAGATGCGTTCGGTGACGCCGACGCCGATGTGAAGCCGATCATTCAGCCCGGCGGCTCCGACTCGGCAGCACTCGACAACGTCGTTGAAGTGCTGGTTCGAGCCGGCCGTTCCGCCCCGATGGCGAAGGCGCTGCTCATCCCTGAAGCGTGGGCGAAGTCGCGCACCATGAGGGCCGAGCACAGAGCCCTCTATGCCTATTGCAACGCGGTTATGGAGCCATGGGACGGCCCGGCGGGTCTGGCCATGTTCGACGGCCGCTGGGCTGTGGCTGGTCTCGATCGCAACGGCCTGCGTCCGCTCCGCTACGCACGCACTGAAGATGGTCTGCTCGCTATCGGCTCCGAAGCCGGCATGTGTCCGCTCGATGGCCGCAAGGTGCTCGAACGCGGCCGCATTGGCGCGGGCCAGATGATCGCCGTCGACACCCACGCCGGCAGACTCTTCCATCACGACGAACTGGTCGATGAACTCGCCGAGGCGCACCCCTACCGCGCCTGGCTCGACAACATCATCGACCTCGACAAGAAACTGCAAGGCGATGAGCCCCATCTCTACGGCGATCGCGCCGAACTGCTGCGACGCCAGGCCGCCGCCGGCTTCACCATGGAAGACCTGGAGCTGCTTCTCCAGCCGATGATGGAGGAGGGCAAGGAGGCCGTCGGCTCTATGGGCGACGACGCGCCCCTTGCAGTGCTCTCCGAACAAACCCGTCCGCTCTCGCACTATTTCCGTCAGAACTTCAGCCAGGTCACCAATCCGCCGATCGACCCGCTGCGCGAAGGCCGCGTCATGAGCCTCGCCACGCGCTTCAAGAATCTCGGGAACATCCTGGCGCAGGATGAAACCCAATCGCGCGTCTACGTGCTCTCGAGCCCGATTCTCACCAACGGCATGTTCTCGCGCATGATGCGCGAAATGCGCGACGACGTGGCGCGCGTCGATTGCACCTTCCCGGCGCCGGAGCCAAACGAAGATGCTGGCGCGGCGCTTCGCAAGGCGCTCGTCCGCATTCGCGCTGAAGCCGAACAGGCGGTGCAATTCTATAGGCGCTCGCACGTGGTGTTGAGCGACGAAGCGCAGGGGCCGGATCGAATCGCCTGCCCGATGATTCTTGCAGTCAGCGCAGTGCACTCGCACCTGGTGACGAAGGGCCTGCGCACCTACTGTTCACTCAGCGTCCGCGCCGCTGAGTGTCTCGATCCGCACTATGCGGCGGTGCTGATCGGCTGCGGCGCCACCACCGTGAACCCGTATCTGGCGCTCGACACCATCGCCGATCGTGTGAGCCGCGGTCTGGCTGGAGAGTTCACGCGCGAACAAGCCGTCGCCAATTATCGCGCCGCACTCGAAGCGGGGCTGCTCAAGATCATTTCGAAGATGGGTATTTCGGTGATCTCGTCATACCGCGGCGGCCTCAACTTCGAAGCCATCGGCCTCTCGCGCGCGCTAGTCGATGAATTCTTCCCTGGCCTCACCAGCCGCATCAGCGGCATCGGCTTGAACGGAATCGCCTTCGAAGCCGTCGACCAACACGCCCGTGCGCATGATGAAACGCTCGCCGCTCTTCCGCTCGGCGGCCAGTATCGCTATCGCGCCAGCGGCGAACGTCACGCGCTGGAAGCCAGCTCGATCCACCAGCTGCAGCACGCCTGCGACACCGGCGATTACAAAGCCTACCGCAAATATTCCGACGTCATCCGCGAACGCCGTCTCAGCCAGCCGATCCAGCTCCGCGACCTCTTGGAGGTGCGCGAAGAGAAGAAACACCCGGCCCCGATCGCCGAGGTGGAAAGCGTCACCGACATCCGCAAGCGCTTCCTCACCCCCGGCATGAGCATGGGGGCGCTGAGCCCCGAAGCGCACGGCGCGCTCAACATCGCCATGAACCGCATCGGCGCGCGCAGCGTCAGCGGCGAGGGCGGCGAAGATCCCGCGCGCTACACATTGCATCCGAACGGCGACGACGAAAACTCGGCCGTAAAACAGATCGCGTCCGGCCGCTTCGGCGTCACGGCCGAATATCTCAACCAATGCCGCGAGATCGAAATCAAAATCGCCCAAGGCGCCAAGCCCGGCGAGGGCGGCCAGTTGCCCGGCTTCAAAGTCACCGAACTCATTGCGCGGCTCCGCCACGCAACCCCCGGCGTCTCGCTGATCAGCCCGCCGCCGCACCACGACATCTATTCGATCGAAGATCTGGCTCAGCTCATCTACGACCTGAAGCAGATCAACCCGGTCGCGCGGATTTGCGTAAAACTGGTTGCCCAATCGGGCCTTGGCGCCGTCGCAGTCGGCGTCGCCAAGGCAGGCGCAGACACTATTCTCATCGCCGGGCATGTCGGCGGCACCGGCGCGTCGCCGCAAACCTCAATCAAGTACGCCGGCATCCCATGGGAAATGGGCGTCGCCGAAGCGCATCAGACGCTGATGCTCAACAATCTGCGCCACCGCGTGCGTCTGCGCACCGATGGCGGCCTTCGCACCGGGCGCGATGTCGTCGTCGCCGCCATACTCGGGGCGGAAGAATTCGGCATCGGCACCGCCTCGCTCGTCGCCATGGGCTGTCTGATGGTGCGGCAATGCCATTCAAACACCTGTCCTGTCGGGGTCTGCACGCAGGACGAGGCGCTAAGGAAGAAGTTCACCGGCACGCCCGAGAAGGTGGTCAACCTGATGACTTTCATCGCCGAGGAAGTGCGCGAGATCCTCGCCATGATCGGTTTCCGCCGCCTCGAAGAAATTATCGGTCGCACCGATCTCATCGAACAGATCAGCCGCGGCGCGGAGCATCTCGACGATCTCGACCTCAATCCGCTGCTGGTGCGGGTCGATAGTCCATATCCGAGCTATTGCACACACCTCGGCCGCGCCGAGCCGCCGCAAGCGCTCGACCATGATTTCGTCACCCAGGCGCCGGCCTTCTTCGAACGCGGCGAGAAGCAACGGCTGGACTTTGCCGTGCGCAACACGCAGCGCGCCATTGGCGCGCGCGCCTCCGCCCATGTCACCCGCCGCGTCGGCATGCATGCACTGCCCGAAGGCCAGCTTGCAGTGAACCTCAACGGTTCCTGCGGTCAAAGCCTGGGCGCTTTTCTGGTGCGAGGGATCGCCCTTCACGTCACCGGCGACGCCAACGACTATGTCGGCAAAGGTCTTTCCGGCGGCCTGATCACGCTGAAACCAATGCTGGGTGACCCGCATGGCGTCATCATCGGCAACACCTGCCTCTATGGCGCCACCAGCGGCAAACTCTTCGCTGCAGGGCTGGCCGGCGAACGCTTCGCTGTCCGCAATTCGGGCGCAACCGCCGTTGTCGAAGGCGCCGGCGCCAACGCTTGCGAATACATGACGGGCGGCACGGTGGCGATGCTGGGCAATGTCGGCGAAAATTTCGGCGCCGGCATGTCGGGAGGCATGGCCTTCATCTATGACGAAGACGGCCTGTTTACGGAGCGGGCTAATCCGGAGTCGATCGTCTGGCAGCGACTTGCGTCGACGCACTGGGAAGAGACGCTGAAATCCCTGATCGCAGAGCATGAAGCACGCACCGGTTCGCCGCGGGCAGCGCAATTGCTGGCGCATTGGGACGCTGCGCGCGCGCGCTTCTGGCAGATTTGTCCCAAAGAGATGCTGCCCCGTCTCGCGCACGCGTTGAGAGACGATAAGACCGCGCCGTCCGTCGCAGCCGCCTGCGCATTCGTCGCCTAGCGACGTCCAAACGCCTGGCCGCCTGCATCTCCCCGGCATGTCAGGGAAGGGATTGGCACGCCTGGCGCTGCTGGTCTTCGTCGCGCTCATTGGCGCGGGGTTGACGTTCGGCGCCATGAATGCGCCGTTGGTGGCGAACCTCACGGCTCAGCCGGTATTTGCGCGACCAGCCCCCTGACGAGGGAGGGAAGCAAAATGAACAGCATTCGCGCGGCGGCCGCCGTTTTCGCCGTCCTCATGCTGGCGACGCCAGCCTCCGCTCAACATAGCGAGCCGCAAACCGGTCAGCAGCAAGCCGATCCCACCAGCGTCGACGCGCGCCATGCCGATCTGGCTGTCTTCCGCGAGCAATTCATGGCCCGCGATCGCTCTTATAGCGAAGCGGCGCGTACTGTTGCGGAAACCCGGCTCGCGGCGCTGGAGTCGAATGTCGCCGATGTCAGCCAAGCCTATTTCGAACTCGAACTCGCCCGCATCGTCGCCCTCGCGGACAACGGCCACAGCGCCTATTTCCCCGGTCCGCGTTCGCGGCGGTTCAATCGCATCATGGATGTGCGCTTCGCCCCGTTCGGCGAGGATTTCTACGTACTCCGCGCCAGTCCTGCACATGCCGATCTGCTCGGCGCTCGGCTTGTGGCCATCGACGGAAGGCCGATCGCCCAGGCGCGCGGCGTGGCGCGCAGCCTTAGCGGCGGCACTTCGGCTTGGCGTGACCGCAACGCAGCGTATTTCTTCGAGAGCCCCGAACAGATGCAGGCGCTCGACCTGATCGCGCGTTCGGACCGAGCCAGCTATCGCTTCCAACTCGCCGATGGCCGCACGGTCACGAGACGGTTTACTCCCGAGCCGGCCAACCCCGATCGCGTCCGCGCCAATCCCGACCGCTTCTTCTATCCGGCGCCGGTCGAAAACGAGGGTGACAACTGGCGTGCGCTGCTCACAGCCGAGCGGGCGCCGTGGGCGCTGCAGGATCCCGACACGCCATTCCGCATGCGCGATGCGCCGGAGATCGATGCTTACGTGATCGAGATGCGCCAGAACTACAGCGACGACAGCATGGACATCGCCGAGTTCATGCTCGATGCGCTGGAGAACGCGCGCGCGTCCGGCCGGCGCAACATCGTCCTGGACATGCGTATGAACGGAGGCGGCGATCTCAACAACACGCGCGCTTGGGTGCGCCGTCTGCCCCGTGTCGTCTCCGGGCGCGTATTCGTGCTGACCAGCCCGTGGACCTTCTCTGCGGCAATCTCGACTGTCGGCTATCTCAAGCAATCGGCGCCCGAGCGCGTCACTATCGTCGGCGAGGAGGTGGGCGATCGCCTGGATTTCTACGCTGAGGGCGGGCCGTTCACTTTGCCCCACGCGGGCGGCGCCATTTCGATCGCCACGGAGCGTCACGACTATCGCACCGGCTGCCGCAACATCGAAAACTGCCACGGCTCGGTCGTGCGCCATCCGATCGCGGTCGAAAGCCTCGCTCCGGATATCCACGCGCCCTGGACGATCGAGGCTTATCGCGCGGGGCGAGATCCCGGCATGGAGGCGATTGCGGCCGCACTTCGCTAGCGCTTCGCAATAGCCAGGCATCGGCTCGACGCTGTAGCCGCGGGGCGCCATATCAGCGACGTGGACACCACGACTCACACGACCTCCGCCGAGCACGCGCGCGTCACCTCGGGGATGGCGCTGCTTTCGCTGGCTGTTGCGGGATTGCTGATCGCGTTCAAGGCGTGGGCCTGGTTCGTGTCGGGGTCGGTTGCGATGCTGGCTTCGCTCGCCGATTCCGCGCTCGACCTCGCTGCTTCGCTGATCACGTTTTACGCTGTGCGGTACGCCGCCGCCCCGCCTGATCGCGAGCATCGCTTCGGCCATGGCAAGGCCGAGGCGTTCGCCGGCCTGCTCCAGGGCGGGCTCGTCGCGGTGTCCGGCGTCATCATCGCCTTCGAAGCTTTGCCGCGTCTCTTCACCCCCGCGCCGCTTGCCCACGGCCTGGAGAGCATCGCCGTGATGGTCATCTCGATGGCCGTCACCGCCGGATTGGTATTCGCGCAGACACGTGCAGTGCGCCGCACCGGTTCGGTCGCTACGCGCGCGGATCGTCTGCACTACGCCGGCGACCTCGCCGCCAATGGGGTGGTCCTCGCCGGCGTCGCCGCCGGCGTCTATTTCGATGTGGCGTGGGCCGACCCTGTCGCGGCGCTGTTCGTGACCGGCTGGCTCGGCTATGGCTCGTTCAAGGTCGCGCGTGAGGCGGCTGACCATCTGTTGGACCGCGAAGTCCCCGACGACGTTCGCGCGCGCATCCGCGCACTGACGGAGTTCGACACACGCATTCTCCGCGTTCACGATCTGAGAACGCGCACCAGTGGGCCGTACATGCATGTGCAATTTCATGCTGAACTGGACCCCGATCTTTCGCTAGAGCAGGCGCACAAGATCGTCGTCGCAGCCGAGGAACGGATTCGCGCCGAATTCCCCACCGCCGACATCATCATCCACCCCGATCCGAAGGGCCGCGCCGAACCCCATGGACATGAAGATTTCGAGCGCGCGCAGGGACGCTGAGGCGCTCAAGACGGAGGCGCGCGCCCTGGGATTCGATGCGGTGGGCATCGCATCGGCGAACCAACAATGGGAAGCCGGTGCGCGCCTCGAGCAGTTTCTGGCGTTGGGCCGGCACGGCGATATGACGTGGATGCAGGCGCCCGGCCCGCCTGCGGCCGGGGTCAACCGACGCGCGCATCCAACGGCGCTTTGGTCGAGCGCGAAAACTGCAATTGTCGTTGGCCAATCCTACGCGCCGGAAACCAGCTCACTTGCGCTATTGGCGGCAAAACAGCACGGCCTGGTATCGGCATATGCCGCGCGCCGCGATTATCACGACATTCTCAAAGGCAAACTGAAGCAACTCGCACAATGGCTCGTGCGCGAAACCAGCGAAGACGCAAAAGTCTTCGTCGATACGGCGCCGCTTTTGGAAAAGCCGTTGGCTGAGCGCGCCGGTCTTGGTTGGCAAGGCAAACACACAAATCTTGTCTCACGCGAACATGGTTCCTGGCTCTTCCTCGGCGCCATCCTGAGCGCCGCGGAACTTGAGCCGGATAAGCGGTACGCAGATCATTGCGGTTCTTGCCGTGCCTGCCTCGATGTCTGCCCGACGGACGCGTTTCCCGCGCCCTATCAGCTCGACGCACGGCGCTGCCTTGCGTATCTCAGCATCGAAAGCAAAGCGCAAATCCCTCGCGCCTTCCGCCAAGCGCTCGGCAACCGCGTATTTGGATGCGACGATTGCCTCGCTGTTTGCCCCTGGAACAAGTTCGCGCAAGCCTCTCGCGAAACGCGCCTGGCGCTGCGAACCGAGTTGCGTCTTGCCCGTCTGGACGACCTTGCTGCGCTCGACGACGCATCGTTCCGCGTGCGCTTTGCCGGCACGCCGGTAAAGCGAACCGGCCGCGACAGGTTCGTGCGGAACGTGGTGTGCGCCATCGGCAACAGCGACGATCGATCACTGGCTCCGGCGGCGGAGAGGCTTTTGGACGATTCATCCCCACTTGTGCGCGGCATGGCGGTATGGGCATTGCGCCAGTTGCTTGACGCGGCTGCTTTCCAGCGCCTCAAATCGGCCCACGCGCCGCGCGAAGGGGACGCCAGCGTGGCCGAGGAATGGGACGGATGAACCCGGACGAGGACGAGCCGAAAAACGAAACCACGCCCGAACCGCAGCCGGAAGACGGTGCGTCCCATGCGCAGCTGCCGGAGGTGGAAGAGTCCGCGCCGGGATTTACAGAAGCCGCCGCTGAATCCGTGACCGAATCCATGGCCGAGGAACAAGCGCCAGTTGAAGAGGAGGCGGCGCCGGCGGAAGCCCATCCGCTTATGCGAGAGTCCGATCCCGCAAGCGTGGAAGAGCTGCCGCCGGCGCCGGCTTTTGTCGAGCCGCCGGCGCCCGTCTACGCGCAGCCGCCGCGCGTACACGAAGCCGCGGCGGAGGATTTGGACGAAGAGCCATTGGCTGAAATCGAGCGCAACCTCGCACCAATGGTTGAAGCCGCCTACGCAGTCGAGCCGGAATCGCGCTCCGCGTTCGACGAGGAAGAATATCCGTTCGGCGAGCCCGACATCCCGATGCCGCTGCCGCCGCCGCGCCCGGGCGATCGTCAGCGCCGACGCGACGCCAAGCGCAATCTTGATCTCGATCTCGGGCGCATCAAGCGCCGCAAGCGTTATGGCTTGTTCATCACCACAATCAGCATTCTATTCATTGCTTTCGTGCTGGCGCCGGTGACATGGGTCGCGGCCTATCTCTTTATTGATCCTCCCTCCAACGTGCTGATGATGCAGCGAGCGGCCGAAGGGGAAACCATACGTCACTATCCGGTGCCGCTGAACCGCATGTCGCCGCATGTAGTGCGCGCCGTGATCGCGGCGGAAGACGCGAACTTCTGCAGCCATGACGGCTTCGACATCGACGCCATCCAGGACGCGATGGAAGCCAATGCCCGCGGCGGACGCACCCGCGGCGCATCGACGATCAGCCAGCAGGTCGCGAAGAATCTCTTCCTTTGGCCCGATCGTTCCTGGCTGCGCAAAGGCTTCGAGACCTATTTCACCGCCCTGATCGAGTTCATGTGGCCGAAGCGGCGGATCATGGAGGCTTATCTCAACACCGCCGAATGGGGTGACGGACACTTCGGCATCGAGGCTGCCGCCCGCGCCAGATTTGGCGTCTCCGCCGCGGATCTTTCGCCGTTGCAGGCCGCCCGCCTGGCGGCGGTGCTGCCAAGTCCGAACCGATGGCGCGCCGATAATCCAGGCCCCTATGTGCGCGGCCGCTCCGCGACCATAGCCGCCCGCGCGCGCGAAGTGCGCGGTTCGCGCACCGCCGCATGCGTGCTGATCATGGATCGGCCCAGCGGCGGCTAATTACTGCAGAGAATTCGCGCCGCACGCGACAAGGGGCTGCCAGCATGGCCAGTGTTAGGCTAGGCTTTGTTCTCAATCGCCAAACAAGCGGGGACCGGCAATGCCAATGGCGCTGATCATCTCTATTGCGGCAGTCGTCGGCATCGTGCTGCTGGGCGCCCTCTTCTACGTGTTTTCGCGTTATTACGAGGCCCGCTACGACCGCACGTACATGACCCAGAACGAACGCGGATTCCGCCGTGCGCTCGAGGGCAAGGTGGTGCTCTGGGACTTCGAGGAGAACGTGGTCAAGGGGCCGACCGCGCCGCACATCGAGTTTGTGGCGCTGGATCCCGCCACTGGCGGGCGGCGCATGGTCAAGCTGATGGACGCGCGCACCGGGGCGATCAATCTGCGTCCGCATTATTGCGCGCCTTTGCCGTTCGAGGCGATGACGGCGGACTCCCACAAGGTCATCGTCGATGCGAGGGTGCAATTCAGCCTGAACCGGGCGCTGTTGAAGCACGTCTACGAAATCCAGGAATTCTCCCTGGCGATGGAAAGCCGCATTCAAAGCGCGTTCCGGGCCGAAATCGGCAAGCGCAATGACGAAGATTTGCGTGCGTCGCTGCAAGAGGTCGAACGCGGTGCGATCGAACGGCTGCGTCGCGACGAAGAGGAGGGCGATGAAGCCGGCGAGCCGGGCATGGCGCTCGGCGTGCGCTTCCACACCGCCAACTTCAGCTACACGCAACCTGATGAATTCACCACGGCGATCCAGGCGCTCGCACCGGTCGCGGGCGGCGGCAAGGCCGATCCCGTCGCCGTCGAGCGAGCGCGCGCGGCGCTGGGCGGACAAGGCGTCCTGGCGCTGCGCCCCCAACAGCTCGACCAGCTGGCCGACGTGTTTCGCGGCCGCGACCCGGCGGCCACCGGAGCGCTGATGGCGCTGTTGGAAATGCAGACTCGCCAGAACATCGCCGAAGCGCTTGCTGCGTCAGGGCAGTTGCTGGTGCTGACCCCGCAGGAGCTCGGCTTGATCAGCGCCGCCGCGCAACGGGACGCCCTGGCTCGCCGCGCCGCCGCTGCACAACCGTCACAACCTCAGCCCAATGGCGGCGGACACCACGGCGAACAGCGGCTCTAGCGGAGCTGCGGCGCCTCTAACGCTTGCGCGGACGGGATCGCACGGTCCAAACAGCAGCGGGGCAGGCCAGCCGGCCGTGCGAGGGAGTGATCCAGCTTGAGCGGATTTAGGCTGTTGCTCGCCGTTGCGGTGTTCGCCGGCATGATCGTGCTTTCCGTGCTGGGCTGGGAGTATGGCGGCATGGGCGGATTGATCGGCGGCGCCATCGGCTTCGTGCTTCGGCTATGGGGGCGCGGCCTCGATTGGGGCGAGCGCATCGGCAACGGCTATGTCGGCGCGCTTATGGGCATGCCCGTAGGACTGCTGATCGGCGGCTTCCTCACCCTGGGCGCGCCTTATCTCCTTTCCCTGATCAACAACGCGCCCAACTAAAGGCCAAAAGCCAGCGCCTCCTCCTCACGTGGCGGAGGAGGTTGTCATGCGTGCTGTCGTACTGGCGCTGGCGGTCGGCTTTCTTTCTGCGACGGCGTTGGCGCAGGAAAAGGCGGAAACGAACACGGGCGGGCAGGTCAATTATTCCGGCTTCCGAGACCTCACCCGCGAGGTCGAAACCTATCGCGCCGATCGCCTGATCTCCCACGCCGATTTCGAGCGCATGGCGCGCGAGCCCAACACCGTCGTCCTCGACGCGCGCTCCGCTGACGCCTACGCGCAGGGCCACATTGCCGGCGCGATCAATCTGCCATTCACGGACTTCACCGACGCCAGCTTGCGCGAAGCGTTGCGCGATCCGAATGTGCGCATTTTGATCTATTGCAACAACAACTTCTCCAACAACGCCCAGCCCGTGATCCTGAAGCGCGTCGAACTGGCGCTCAACATCCAGACCTTCATAAACCTCTACGGCTATGGCTATCGCAACGTCTACGAACTGGGCGACGTGGTCGACTTCAACGATCCCGCCGTGAGGTGGGTTCAGAGCTAGGAGCTGGTTGTCGGACGCTGGCGCCGCCCGTGCATTGGATCGCGACGAGGCCAGTGCCGATGCGGGGCCGACGATCCGCCTACGTCCGCTCGGGACCAACGTGATGCTCTCCCGGGAGGGATGGTGCAGAAGCGCTATTTGGGCTTACGTTGGGGCGCAAGGGAGGCAGGGATGCGCAGACGCGAATTGATGTTGGCGCTGAGCGCAGCAGTGCTCGCCGCCTGCCAGCAAGAGCAAACCGATATCGAAACGCCGTCAGCGGACGTAGCATCCGGCGCGATCACGGATCCGGCGGTGGTGGTTCGCCAAATCTATGATGCCTATCTCGCTGATGGCGATCGACCGCCGAGCTATCGGCAAGCCGTGCCTTGGTCGGCGCAGATGACGGCCGATCTTGCGGCCATGGACGCGCGCGTCCCGGCGGGAGAATCCGGTCCGCTCGAGGCCGATCCGGTCATCGACGGCCAGGACTACGCGTTGAGCGATGTCAGCACTGTGACTGACGGCGTGGTTGAAGGCAGTCACGCAGTGGTGCGCGCCAGCTTCACCAATATCGGCGAGCGCCGGGAGGTGATCTACGACCTGGTCTGGCAGGACAATCGTTGGAAGGTGGACAATATTCGCACAGCCCAGTGGGACATGCGCAACATCGTCACCAACGGTTGAGTAGAGTGACGCGGGCCAGGCGACTGTGCGCCCGGCCCGTGCGGGCCTATTCCGCGAACAACCGCACCGTCGCCGTGCGGCGGCGGAAGCTGGTTTCTTCGTAAAGCAGCGAAACCCGGGTGATGTTGCGGTCGTCGCCGGTAAGATCGATCGCCCGCGTGCACTGGCCAGGATTGATCCGCTGCGCCACCGAGACGTCCTGATGGCCGCCATTGCGGAAGTAGACGTCGACATCGATAAAATGCACGGGATGGCGATACACGCATAGCTTGATGCGCTCGAACTGCCGCGGGCCGTTCACCATGATCGTATCGCGGTCGGTGCGGTCGCGCACTTCGCGCACGCCGATTTGCGTCCAGGCGTCCGCGGGCGTCGACGCGCACGCGGCCAGAACCAGAACCGCACCTGCAAAAGCTGCTTTGAAACTCACGTTCGCCTCCGAGCGCTAGGACCCTCACGTCAGCTAAAACGGAGCTAAGCACAAACTCCGTCGCGGAAAAGCGAAACCTGGGTTACCCCACGCCTCAGCGTTCGACCGGCGTGCCGGTGCGGATGCTTTCCCGCACATCGCCCAGAACCAGCGTGTTTTCTTCATTGGCGGGCTCGAGCTGCACAGCCGCCAAAGCATCCGCCTGCGCCAGTTCGAAGGTGCGCTGATGCATCCGAGCAGCTGCGCGCAGACGGAGGGCCAGGGCATGGTCGGGCCGGATGTCGAGCGAACGAGAGAGATCTTCCTCGGCGAGGCGCCATTCCCGCTCCATCGCGTAGGCCCGGGCCCGGTCGATCAACAGATCGGGCAATTGCTGCGGATCGTTTTGCAAGGTTTGGATGGCCCGGGTGAAGTCGCTGCGCGCTTGGCCAGGTTCGCGCGCCAGCAACCAGGCATTGCCGGATTGCGACCAGAGTTCGGCGCGCAGCGCGGTGTTTTCCGGGCTGATCGACATCGCCAACGAACTGAGACGTCGCGCGCCTTCGCTGTGGCGGTCCTGCGCGATCAAGGCCATCGCTGCGCACCGATAGGCGTGAACGGAACGGGCTTCCGCCGCCCACGCCATCGCCTCTTCGTAGGCGCGCTCGGCGTCGGCATCGATCAGCGCGACGCATTGTTGAAACCGGGCGCCGATCGCCGCGGCCGGCACAGCCTCCGCCTGCAGCAATGCGAACGGCAGGATCAGGGCGGCGATCATTGACATGAATCTTATTCTCCCCGCGGTCGTCCCCCTCAGGACGCCTCACGGATGCCTGAACAACCCGGCGATTCCAAGCCGTTCGCTCAGCAAGCGAGGGCGTGGCGCAGGCCGTTCGCCGCGTCGACCAGCATGGCCAGATCTTGCGGCCGCGACAGCCGATGATCGCCGTCGGCGATCACCTGCATGGTCAGTCGCGCACCGGCCATCAGGTCTGCGAGCGCACGCACGTGAGCGGCGGGGACATCGGGGTCCTGACCGCCCTGAAGAATGTGGACCGGGCCGGCGAACGCGATCGGCGCGTCCATAATCAAGTGCCTGCGGCCGTCCTCGATCATTTCGCGGGTGATCACGGTCGGTTCCGGCCCATAAGCCGACGCCAGCGCGACCACGCCCATGGTCAAGATTTGGCGCTGCTGCTGAGGGGTAAAGCCTGGCCACATCAGCCGCTCGGTGAAATCCGCAGCCGGTGCGATCAGGAGGAGGGCGGCGGTCCGCGCCGGCCTGAATTGAGCGGCGCGTAGCGCCAACCAGCCACCCATTGATGACCCCACCAGCACCAACGGGCCTGTCGTCAGCCGGTCGATGACGGCCAACGTGTCGCCGAGCCAACGCGAAATCGAACCGTCTTCGAATCTGCCTTCGGACCGGCCGTGACCAGAATAGTCAAACCGGACAAAGGTTTGGCCCGTGTCGCGCGCCCATTCCGCCAGATGCTGCGCCTTGGCGCCGGCCATGTCCGACTTGAAGCCGCCGAGCCAAACGAAGGTGGGCCGAGCGCCCGGAATCCGCTCGTAGGCAAGCTTTCCATGCTCCTGCTCGAGAGCCTCGATTTGGCCAAAGGGCATGCACTAATCCTGGACGGAAACGGGCGAGGTCCGGGGTCCAGATACCGCGCGTTTAATGAATCTAAGCGCCTTGTTAAGCAAAACCATTATCAAACACGGGTTTAGCCAGCGAGGCGGAAGCGGACAAAGCCAAGCATTGCAAGAAGGTCACAACCTCACGGTTCTGCAAGTTACCCCTGAGCTTAATGCTGGCGGGGTGGAGCGGACCACGCTTGAAATAGCGGAGGCGATCAGCCGCGCCGGGGGGCTCGCTTTGGTCGCTAGCGCCGGCGGTCGTCTTGAGCCGGACCTCAAGACGACCGGCGGCGAATTGGTCAGGCTGCCCGCCCATTCCAAGAATCCGCTCACGGTGATCGCCAACGCATTCCGGCTCGCCGCGATCGTGCGTCAGCGCAAAGTTCAGATCGTCCACGCGCGTTCGCGCGCGCCAGCATGGAGCGCGCTGCTGGCGGCACGCATGACCGGCGTGCCGTTCGTGACGACTTATCATGGCATCTACAACGCGCTCTCGCCGTTCAAGCGGATGTACAATTCGGTGATGGCGCGCGGCGACGCCATCATCGCCAATTCAGAGTTCACCCGCGAACACATTCTCACCCATCACGAGGTCATGCCGGAGCGCATCACCGCGATTCCGCGGGGCGTCGATCTCAACCTGTTCGATCGCGAGAAGATCGCTGCGGCCGACATCGCCGCATTGCGCGCCCAGTGGGGTGTTGGCGAACACCAGTGCATCGTCATCGTTCCCGCCCGTCTGACGCGCTGGAAAGGTCAACTGATCCTGATCGAGGCGATGAAATTGTTCGAAGCGCGTCGCCCCGGGGCGGTGAAAGTCATCATCGCCGGCGACGATCAAGGCAGGCGAGCTTACACGCAGGAAATGCTTGCGGCGATTACAGCCGCGAAGCTGCAAGACGCAGTGGCGGTGGTCGGCCATCTGAGGCAGATGCCTTTGGCGTTTGCGGCATCGGACCTGGCGGTGTTTCCGGTCATTGAACCCGAGGCCTTCGGGCGCGGCGCGATAGAGGCGCAAGCGATGGGCGTTCCGGTGATCGCCTCCAACTTGGGCGGCTACACCGAGACGGTGCTCGAGGGTCAAACCGGCTTCCTCGTCCCGGCGGGCGCAGCGGCGCCGCTCTGTGGCGCGATAGAACGCATGATCGATGCCGGGTCGGAAGCACGCGGAGAAATGGGACGCCGGGGCCGCGACCGGGTGCGCAGCGTCTATTCCAAATCCGCCCTGCAATCGGCCACATTAGCGGTTTACCAACGGGTCCTGAGCGAAGCCGAAAACCGGAAGAGCGCAAAGAGCCCAGCGCGGCCGGTGCTGTAGGAGAGCGGGGAATGATCTGGCGCAAGCCAGCTGCACAAGGCGAAACCGAAACGGCCGCCAAGCGCGTGCTGGTAATCCAGCTCGGCAGCGTCGCCGCGTTCATTCAAGCGCTCGCAGCCGCCAAGCGCATCCGCGAACACCATGTCGGCGCGCGCATCACGCTTCTGACCACCGAGGCAACCAAAGAACTCGCCGAGAAGGCCCCTTACTTCGACACTGTCGAAGCCGACGGCAAGCCTACCGAGCCGCAAGCGATAACCGCTCTAATCAACCGTCTTCGCGGCGCCAAATACGACATGATCTACGATCTCGAAGGCTCCAGCCGCACCAACAACTACTTCCAGGGCCTGCGTCCCTGGCCGCCCAAGTGGTCCGGACCCATCGCGGGCGCGAGCCACGCCTATCTCGATCCCGCGCGTAACGGTCTGCATCCGCTCGAACGTCTTGCCGGCCAACTCGCCGCCGCCGGGCTGAACCCGGGACCGCTGATGCCGGAACTCGGCTGGCTCCGCTCCGTGCTGCGCGACGCACCGCGGCTCCAGCCCGATTTCTTCGGCCTCCGCGGACCTTACGTGCTGCTGTTGCCGCGCGGTTCCGATAGCGAGTCGAACCGCCGCTGGCCTGAAGCGAAGTATGTCGAACTCACTCAGCGCGTCGCCAACCAGGGCGTGACGCCTGTGGTGATCGGGGGCTCGGAAGAGCGCCCGATCGGGGCGGCCATCGCCAAGGCAGAGCCGCGCGCCAAGAACCTCGTCACCCGCCCCGATCTCTTTCAATGCATCGGCTTGGCCGAGCGAGCCTCGTTCGCAGTCGGCGACGATGTTGAGCTGATGCATGTGGCGGCGGCGGCAGGAGCGCCGTGCCTGGTATTCATCACCTCTCTGCACAAGGGCGCGCCCGCCGCGCCCCGCGGCCGCGGGGGGGTTGTGGAATTCACCGCTGCCGTGATCGGCGACCTGCCGGTCGATCAAGTGGACCGCCAGATACGCAATTGCGGCGTTTACACCCGCACCGCCAGCGCTTGATGCGGGGCTTATGAAAAGCAATATTCAGAGCGTGAGTCCGCGCCCGCGAGGGTGGGGAGCGCACGCGTTTTATCAACAGCGACAGGAGAATGCCCGATAGCCAGACGTCCGTACGCCGCGCCGCCCCCCTCGAAGGACGGGCCGCGGGTGAACGAGGACATTCGCGGAACGCCGCGCGTGCTCCTCATCGATGCAGAAGGAGAGAAGCAGGGGGAAATGCCGATCTCGGCGGCGCTCGACGCAGCGCGCGAAGCCGGCCTCGATCTCGTCGAGGTCGCTCCTAATTCGAATCCGCCTGTCTGCAAGATCCTCGACTACGGCAAGTACCGGTTCGAGGAGCAAAAAAAGAAGGCTGAGACCCGCAAGAAGGCCAAAAGGATCGAACTCAAGGAAATCAAGGTTCGCCCGAACATCGACGATCACGATTACGAAGTGAAGATGAAGGCGATCCATCGTTTCTTCGAGGAAGGCGACAAGGTGAAGGTCACTTTGCGCTTTCGTGGCCGCGAAATGGCGCACACGCATTTGGGCATGGAACTGCTCGAACGCATGCGGTCCGAGTTGGACGCCATCGCCAAGGTCGAACACGAACCGCGGTTCGAAGGCCGCCAAGTGGTCATGGTGATGGCGCCCAGGGCCTCCTAACCGCGTTCATCAGGCGCCATTCAGCTTGCAGCGCCTTAGATCGCCGCAAACCGAGGAGTACGTGTTCCATGCGCGCCATTCTGTTTGCGGCTTTCGCCCTGGCTGCCTGCGCTTCGCCGAGCGGCGCCAGTGCGCCGCTGCCGCCGCATATTCAGATGGATCTCGACCAGCGCGCCGCTGCCTTGCGCGCCGAAGGCGTGGTTGCTGCGGGGATCAATGAAACGGCGGATCTTGGCGGCGGCCTGCGCGTGCGCCCGCTCGAAGTCCTCGAGGACAGCCGTTGTCCGCGGAACGCCCGCTGCGTGTGGGCCGGGCGGTTGCGTTTGCGTGTGAACGTCGAAGGCGCCGGCGAGCGTGAAGTGATCGCCGACGAGGGTGCTGTCGAAACCCCGCGCGGGTCATTCTCGCTTGTTGCTGTTTCTCCTGGGCCTTGGACCGACTGGCCGGATGGCGCGAAGCCGCCCTATCGATTCGGGTTCAACCGCGTCTAACCCCGGCTGACACGCCGGCGCTTGGTCATCACCCACATGTTGCCGAGCAGCAGCAGCAAAGCGAGGCCAAAACCGATCGCGTTGAACAGTGGGATTTTGTCCTGGTTGGCGGCGATGAAATCCTCGGCCCGATTGCGCGCTTCGCTGTTGCGCGCGGCCTCGGCGGCTTGCTGGGCCTGTTCGCCAGCGAAGCCGAAGTCGAGCGACGGCGGCAGGCCCGAGGACGCCACGCTCAAGCCACCCACCGAGGGCAGCCGCGCCGGCGCGTAGGCCAAATGGGCGCCGAAGGCGATCACCAGGGTCGCCAGGATCGCCAGCAGCCAGCGCGAACCGGCGATCGCGGACAACGAAGCTGCGACCTTGTTTTTCTCTTCGGTGAAAATCTGCCTGGCCTCGGCCAGGTCTCTCGGCTGCCGCACCATCGCGTCTCCCCACCAGGACAGCTTAGCGCATCCGCCGGCGCCCGCCAGCAGGGTCAATCCGGGTCGTGCTTGCCGAGGTCGGCCAGCTTGCGAAACGCCTGCGCCCACTCGAGCCGCCAAAGCCGGCCCTTGCTTTCGGGTGTGTAGGCTGCCTGTTCCATGAGTTCTTCGGCCTTGTGCGCCGAGTCATCGGGACAATCGTCGTGCTGCTGATCCACGGTCTTCTTGTCCACGCGCGATCCCCTGCACTTGGAGAATCGGCCACCGAGGCTTTCGTTCCGGTGTTAACTGCAAGTTCTGGCTTGCATTTTAGCGCGCTGTCGGAGGTGCAGCGCCGGTGACCGGCGGACCGGAAGCGCCAGGCGCGTCTTTATAGACGGCACGGCGCACCGGCATTCCGCGGGTCAGCAGCCGCCCGCTGCACAAACTCCGATGATTACCGCCAGAATTGTATCAGCAATGCCTGGCCCTGGCCCCCGACGCTCACGTTCTGCCTGGCGTCTGCATTCGCGTGAAGCGTCTTCTATCGCGTCCTGCTGCTGCGAGGGCGAGAGGTCCGGTCGAACATGGATTTGGCAGCCGCTATACCTGAGGGCGTAGTTGCGAGTGATCTTATCGGACGTCGCTCGGACTAGCTGAAATTGCGCTGCATCGACGTGCCTGGTTCCTGGGCAAGTGCGAATGAACTCTTGATAACTTCCGACTCTGTTGCGCCGCTGCGTTCTGTTCCAGAGACCATCGCACTGATCCTCGATACGTTCGATAGCTTCCGCATAGTACTGGCTGTCAGAACAGCTCTGAGCGAAGCCTTGATAGTCGATCAACGCGCGCGTCTGGCGCGCCCGTGACCATTGGTGCTCGCAAATAGCGGAGATGCGCGCGCTCGCATGCATAGCGTCCGTGCTACCCCGGCATGCATTGAAAAAGCTTCGATACGAGCTGATCTCATCCGCCGCAGTTGCTTCTCGCCAATGCGCTGTGCACCGCTTTTCAGTGAGTTCGGCCAACCGCGGGCTGTCGCTGCAAGTTCGCTCGAATTCGCCGTAAGCCCCCACGGTGTCGCTTGCGACCGCCTCCGCCCACTCCAGCTCGCACACCTGTTCCGCCACAGGATACTCGCTTTGCGGGCAATCCCTTTCGAACCGTGCATAGCTTTCCCTGTTGTGTTCTTGAGAAGCGCGGCGCCACCGCGCTTGGCAGGCTAACCGTTGAGTTTCGCCCGCAAAGGGCGGATCGCTGCATTCGCGCCTCAAGCTGTCGAGGGCCTCGATACTTTGTTCTCCCGCTGCTTCCTCCAACGCCGTCTCGCAAAGGCCGCTGATTTGGGCCCTTGCCAATCCTGCATACTCGCTGTTGGGGCAGCCATCGAGGAAGCCGCGATAGGCGGCTATCGTGTTTTCTGGCCGCACGGTGGCCCAGAGCGCTTCGCAGCGCTGCAAGCCTTGTTGCCCGGGCAGCGTGACAAAGTAGTAGGTGGCGCCGGCCAGGGTGAGCGCCACTAAACCTGCCAGGATCGTGCGCAGCCAGGCATTGTCGGTGACGCGCTTGAGGACGAAGGTGGAGATTACGCCGGCGACAATTGCGACGACTATCTCTTTAGCGAACTCTTGAAGCACGCCCTCCATCGGCTGTTCATCTCCCCCGGAGGTTTAGATCATCATTCCGCGGTTAGCGCACCTACAACCTACGGGATAGCCGACGGGCCGGTCCACTTGCCGGCCAAGCGGGGCTCTGCTACACGCCCCGCCTTCGTGGGCGGCCCGGCTAAACGGCATGCCGTGGCGGCCCTTTTGGCGTCTCCGGACGTCCTAATCCCTGGAGGATGAAATGCCGAAACTGAAGACCAAGAGCGGCGTGAAAAAGCGCTTCAAGCTCACGGCTTCGGGCAAGGTCAAGGCCGGTCCCGCCGGCAAGCGCCACCGCCTGATCAGCCACAAGGGCAAGTACATCCGGCAAAACCGCGGCACCGACGTGATCGCAGACGCTGACGCCAAGCGCGTGAAGCTCTGGATCCCCTACGGCCTCGATTAAGCGGAGACTGACCCATGGCACGCGTCAAAGGGGGCGTCACTGCGCACGCCCGACACAAGAAAGTCCTGAAGAAGGCGAAGGGCTATTACGGCCGCCGCTCAAACACCTTCCGCGCTGCCAACGCAGCCGTGGAAAAGGCTGGGCTCTACGCCTATCGCGACCGCAAGAACAAGAAGCGCACGTTCCGCGCGCTTTGGATCCAGCGGATCAACGCCGCGGTTCGGGAAGAGGGGCTAACCTATTCCCGATTTATCAGCGGGCTCGCCAAGGCGGGCATCGAGCTGGACCGCAAGGTCATGGCCGACATCGCCATGCACGAGCCCGCGGCTTTCAAGGGTCTTGTCGCGCAAGCCCAAGCCGCACTGAAGTAACGTTCGCCGCAAGCGCAGCTTCATCCCTCCCCTCGATGGGGAGGGTGTCGCCGCAGAGCGGCGGCGGGTGGGGTGGACGCGCAACGACGCAGAACAGCCTCAAGTGGCTCATCCGCACCGTTGAGAGACCACCCTCTCTGTCATCGCGCTTCGCGCGCTGACAGCTCTCCCATCGAGGGAGAGCAGGGGAATCGAGATGAACGCGGACAATGCCGACCTCCAAGCTCTCGAACGCGATCTGCTCGCGCGCGTCATTGCGGCGAACGACGAGGCGTCGCTCGAAGCGCTGCGCGTCGAAGCGCTGGGCAAACAGGGCTCGATTTCCGCGCTGATGAAGAATTTGGCCGCGATGGGCCCGGACGAGCGCAAGACGTTCGGCGCCGCGCTCAACGTGCTCAAGGACAAGATCACCGAAGCTATTGTCACCAAGAAAGCGGCGATGGCGGAAGCAGCGCTCGACCGCCAGCTGCAAAGCGAGGCGGTCGACGTCACCTTGCCGCCGGTGCGCCCGCGCCTCGGGACGATCCATCCGGTTTCACAGGTGATGGAAGAGCTCGCGCGCATCTTCGGCGAAATGGGCTTTTCGGTTGAAGAAGGCCCGGACATCGAAACCGACTTCAACAATTTCACCGCGCTCAATTTCCCAAAAAATCACCCCGCGCGTGAGACCCAGGACACGTTCTTCCTCGACGCCAGAGGTGAGGACGGCGAGCGCAAAGTGCTGCGCACGCACACCAGCCCCGTGCAAGTGCGCACCATGCTGAAGCAGAAGCCGCCGATTCGCATGATCTGCATGGGCCGCACCTTCCGCAAGGATTCGGACGCGACGCACACGCCGATGTTCCATCAGATCGAAGGCCTCGTCATCGACGAGACCACGAGCATGGCCGATCTCAAGAGCGTGCTCATCGCCGCGATCAAAGCCTATTTCGAAGTCGACGACGTGCGCCTGCGCTTCCGGCCGCACCATTTCCCATTCACCGAACCGAGCGCCGAAGTCGATGTCGGCTGCGATCGCTCCGGCGGCACGATTCGGATCGGCGCCGGCGACGACTGGCTGGAAATTCTTGGCTCCGGCATGGTGCACCCGAACGTGCTCAAGAATTGCGGCATCGATCCCGAGAAATACCAAGGCTACGCCTTCGGCATGGGCATCGATCGCCTCGCCATGCTCAAATACGGCATGCCGGATCTGCGCGATTTCTTCGCCGCCGACACGCGCTGGCTGAAACACTACGGCTTCAGCCCGTACCTGCTGCCGGGTCTGGCGCAGGGAGTGGGGTGATGCGCGCTGTGAACCGTATGGAGCGCGGCGCCGCCGGCGACGCATGCGCAGCCGGAGGCCGCGCGCTCCAACCTGCTATGAGTTGTATTCAATGAAATTCACGCTCTCCTGGCTCAAAGAGCATCTCGCCACCGATGCCGGCATCGAAGCCATTGTCGAAACCATGACCATGACCGGTCTCGAAGTGGAGTCCGTCGAGAACGCCGGTGAGAAGCTTGGCGCCTTCACCGTCGCGCGCATCATCAGGGCCGCGAAGCACCCGAACGCCGATAAGTTGCAAGTCTGCCAAGTCGAAACCGCGCTCGGCAATCTCGAGATTGTCTGCGGCGCGCCGAATGCGCGTGCGGGCCTCGTCACCGCTTTCGCGCCAATCGGTACGTATGTTCCTGGCAGCGGCATCACGCTCGAAGCGCGCCCGGTGCGCGGCGTCGTCTCCAACGGCATGCTCTGCTCGGGCGCCGAGCTCGAGCTCGACACCGACGCCGACGGAATTCTCGAACTCGATTCCGGGCTCAAAGTGGGCGCCCCGCTCGCCGAAGCGCTCGGCCTCAACGACCCGGTGATCGACATCGAAGTGACGCCGAACCGTCCCGATTGGCTGGGCGTCGCCGGCATCGCTCGCGATCTCGCCGCCGCAGGCTTAGGCAAACCGACGACCAAGCCGGTGCTCCCGGTCCCGGGCCGCTACAAGTCGCCACAACAGGTCGCCACCGACGATGCGCACGCGTGCCCGATGTTCGCCGGCCGCTTCATTCGAGGTGTGAAGAACGGGCCGTCGCCAGCGTGGCTGCAGCAAAGGCTGCGGGCCATCGGCCAAAAGCCGATCGGCACGCTGGTCGACATCACCAATCTCATCACCCACGACCGCGCCCGCCCGCTGCACGTTTATGACGCGGCAAAGCTCAATGGAGTCGTCCGCGCCCGCATGGGCCGCGAAGGCGAAAGCTTCAAGGCGCTCAACGGCAATGTCTACAACGTCACGTCCGCCATGTGCGTGATCGCCGACGACGAGCGCGTGCTGGGCTTGGGCGGCGTCATCGGCGGGGAATATTCGGGCGTCAGCGATACGACCACCGACATCCTGGTCGAGTGCGCGCTGTTCGATCCTACTATCACCCATCAGACCGGCCGCGCGCTTGGCCTAGTCACCGACGCGCAATACCGCTTCGCGCGGGGCGTCGACTCCGCCTTCGTCGTTCCCGGCCTTGAACTCGCCACCCGCATGATCCTCGAACATTGCGGCGGCGAGCCCAGTGAGATCATGGTCGCCGGCGATCTGCCCGCGCCGCCGAAAGCGATCTTCTTCGATCCCGACCGCGTGCGTCAGCTCGCCGGCATCGACGTGAAGCCCACGCGCGTGCGCGCGGTGCTGAAGGCGCTTGGTTTCGAAACCGGGGCCGAGGGCGATGGCTCCAAGCGCATCATTGTAGAGCCGCCGACCTGGCGGCGGGATGTCGAAGGCCCGGCCGATCTGGTCGAAGAAGTCGCGCGCATCGAGGGCTACGACAAGATGCCCTTGCTCGATCCGCCGCGCGCGCCAGGATTTCGCCCGCCGCCGGCCAGCGTCGGCGAAAGCCGCACGCGTCTGGCTCGCCGCGCCGCAGCTTCGCTCGGGTATAACGAGGCCATCACCTGGAGCTTCTGTTCGCGCGCGCAAGCGCTGGCCTTCGGCGGCGGCGGCGAGGAGATGTTCGTCGCCAATCCGATCGCCGCGGACCTGGATTGCATGCGGCCGACCGCGCTGCCGCAATTGCTGGCGGCCGCGCAACGCAATGCCGACCGTGGCTTCGACGACGCCCGTCTGTTCGAAGCCGGCCCGGCCTACGCCAACACCAGCGATACCGGCCAACAACGCACGCTCACTGCGGTCTGGCGCGCAAGACCTCCGCGCCATTGGCGCGCCGCGCCGCAGCCCGATATCTTCGATGTCAAGCGCGACGTACTCTTTGTCCTCGAAGCCATCGGCGCGCCGGTCGCTTCGCTGCAGACTTTCACCGAGGCGCCGGCCCACTGGCGTCCCGGCCGCACCGGCGTGCTGAAGCTCGGTCCGAAAGTCATCGCCTATTACGGCGAGATTCACCCGCGGGCGCTCAAAGCCATCGACGTCGAGGCCCCGGCGCTCGCGTTCGAACTCTTTCTCGACGCGCTGCCGGCGCCGCGAGCCCCAAAGAAAGAGGGAGCGGGCCGCGCCAAGCCGCCGCTGGAAAAGCTCGAACTTCAACCGCTCACCCGCGATTTCGCCTTCATCGTCGACGACGGCGTCAGCGCCCAGGATGTGGTGCGCGCAGCGCTCGGCGCCGACAAGGCGCTGATTACCGACGTAAACCTGTTCGACGTTTATCGGGGCGAACGCATGACCCCGGGCAAGAAAAGCCTCGCCATCGAAGTGACGCTACAGCCGCGCGAAAAGACCCTGACGGACGCCGATATCGAAGCGGCAAGTGCGAGGATCGTCAGCGCGGTGATGAAGGCGACGGGGGGGACGCTGCGCAGCTAGGCGCTTTCGCTGGCGCCCGATGTGGCGCTGAGTGTTTTCATCCGCAGTTGGAAATACGACGCCGAAGTGAACCAAAACGTCTTCAGGCACATATTTGAAAAGACGTGCCTCTCTCTGTCGCTGAGCGACCCCGTGCCCTTGCGAGCCTTCAACAACAACTCCATCAACTCGGGATGGAGGATCATCATGTCCTGAAGATCGCTCAGTAACCGCGTCGACTCCAATTTCGCCGCAACGGCGGAGGCGCGGTTCTCGTTGCGCACCTGGTTCGCAAGATAGATGAGCGAGAAGATGACGCCAAACGCGCCCACGGTTTCTGCGATACTCGCCGCTGCTTCCCAGGTCATGGACTGTCCTCTGTCAATTCGGACGGCGAAATTCCGCCAACGCCGCGTTACGTCCAACAACCCCGCGGCCCGCGCGCGTCAGCGCGTCGACCGTATCACGCGGCAGTGAGACATCCGTCGCGGTATCGAACAGCGCTTCGTATTCGCCCGGCGCCATGTCTCGGAAGGTGATCACATCCATGCTGAGTGCGATGTCCTCGCAGCGCCAGTTCACGCGCAGCACATCTTCAGGCACACTACAGCGCCAGTCCCGCAATACGCGCTGATATTCCGGCAATTGCGCGCGCCATGTATCGACCGACGCGCGCTTCGACACTTCCGTGGCCACATCCAGCGGCGAATAGAGCATCTCATAGGCGCCGATCGCATCGGTGGCTTCACCCTGAAACGTCCGGGGCCGGATGTATTCCGCATTCACCACCAAAAACAGCACGCGCCGCGCCTGCAGCGCCTCGCGCGCGGTCAGCGGGGCGGGCGCGCCTTCGCCCGCCCGCATGACCTGCAAGCTCAGCATGCCGAGATTGTCTGCGACGCCGCCATCGACGAGATGCAGGTAATGTTGCGCGGCGCGCGTATCGCCGCGATAGTTGCGAAATGCGAACGCCGCTTGGCGCACGTTCTCCGCCGCGCTGCGGTCTGCGATCACGCGCGGAACCCACGCAGGCGGCCCCTCGCAGCGGGCCGCATAACTCTGCAGCAGCACTGGCCGGAACGCGACAGGCACCGCCATTGACGCCGCCACTGCATCCGCGACCGGTACTTGGCGCACATCGCTGCATAAGCCGTCGAAAAAGAACTGGGTAAATGCGAACGGCGTCGAATTGTAGAGATCGGTGGCGTTGATGATCACGCGCGGTCCCTGCCTGATGTCCCCGATCGTGGCCTCCCCATAGACATTGTCCGCCAGCCAAGCGCGCAATTGCCGCGGCCCGTTCATGCCGCCGCGCAGCGCGTCTGCCCAGCCGAACGGCGAACCGGGTCCACGCACGCGCCAGCGCCGCGCCAGATAGGCTTCGTCGAATCCATCCAGACCTTCGTCCCCATGAAGGCCGTAATACGCCGCCAGCACCGAGCCGCCGGACACCGACGTGATCAGCGCAATGTGCTCGCTCAACGGGCGCCCATCGCGACCGCGCGCTTCGCGTAAACCTTGCAGGACGCCCAGGTGAAAAGCCGCCGCCCGCGCACCGCCGCCAGACAACGCCAGCACGATCAAATCGTCGCCGACCGGCGCACGTCCTTCGATCTCGGCGCGCAAGCCGCCCAGCGGCGCGTTGATCGGCGCCGTTGTCGTGGCGCAGGCGCCGGCAAGCAGCGAGAGAACGAAAATCAAGCTTCGCATCTGCGCACTTCGGCACGCAGGCGCGGCGTTGGCAAGTCACCACCCAATATTGGGCGCGGCCGTCGAATCGCTTGGGGGCGGCTTGCGGCCCGCATCGGCGCAGGGCGCACGCGCGCCTTTCAAGTATTGGCGACGGCCCCTATAAGCGCCGACGCGCGAAGGAGCACCTCATGCAAGCCTGGATCCTGCTGGCTGCGGCCGGTCTGTTCGAGATCGTCTGGGCCATCGGCCTCAAGTACGCCGAAGGCTTCACCAAGCCCGTCGCCTCTACGATCACCATCGCCGCAATGATCGTCAGCATGTGGCTCCTGGCTCAAGCTGCGCGCGACCTTCCGATCGGCACCGCCTACGCCGTGTGGACCGGCATCGGCGCCGTCGGCGCCGCATTGCTCGGCATGATGCTGTTCCACGAGAGCGCGAGCCTCGTGCGTGTGGGATGCATCGGGCTGATCGTGAGTGGCATAGTCGGTCTCAAGTTCTCCACGCCGGGCTGAGACTGGAACGTGGCGCCGAGGCAGGGCGTTCTTCCATCAATCGGAGAACCGCTCATGCCCGACACCAATCCCAAAAGCACCGCCAAGATCGCCGGGCACCCCATTCATCCGATCTTGGTTTTGTTCCCGGTCGCGTTCCTGGTCAGTACGCTCGTCACCGACATCGTCTTCCTTTCGACCGGCGCGTCAGGCTGGGCCACCGCTTCGCTTTGGCTCGTCGGCGCCGGCGTCGTCACAGCGCTGGTTGCTGCGCTCGCCGGTTTCGCCGATTTCTTCGGCGAACCGCGGATACGCCAGATCCGCGATGCCTGGCGCCACATGCTCGGCAATCTCATCGCCGTGGCGCTCGCCGCCATTTCCTGGTGGATGCGCGCGGGCCAGGGCGCGGCGGAAGCGGTGATGCCGTGGGGGCTGACGCTTTCGGCGCTGATCAGCGTCATCTTGCTTTACACAGGCTGGAAGGGCGGCGAACTCGCCTACCGCTATCGCGTGGGCGTGCATGATGCGTTCCCGGAACCGCCGGCCTACACACCGCAGCAGACCGCCGAACGACGCGAACGCGTCTAGGCCGCGAGCGCGCTTGTCTCATCCCGCCGCGGCGCTCTACTAGGGGCGAACCGACGGGAGAGTCGCGGTGCCTCTGATCAAGCGCAAGCACGATACGCTCAAGGCCTACGTTCACGACTGGCTGGAGCCGGATCAGCCCGGCGGCGTCAACTTCTTCTCCGGCACGATCATATTCCTCGTCATCCTGAGCCTCGTCTCGCTCGCCATCGAGACGGAGGCGGTTCGCGAAGATTCGCAGTTCAACGCCTGGGTGCTGCCGACAGTGCAGGCGATCAATCTGGTCGTCGTCTGGATTTTCGCCGCCGAGTTCTCACTGCGGTTCTGGTCGGAAGGCGAGAATCCATTGCACAAGGGAGCGCTCGGGCGCGTGCGTTTCCTGTTGCAGCCCGTGACCATTGCCGACGTGCTGGCCTTCCTGCCGGAGTTCGTCGCCATTCTCTTCTTTCCCGACGCCACCAGCCACTGGTTTCCCGCTCTGCGGGCGCTGCGTCTGTTCCGGCTGTTCAAGTTGGCGCGCTACATTCCCGCCTTCGCGATCGTGGGCGCGGCCGTGAAGCGCGCCTGGGCGCCGTTGGTTGCAGCGCTCTGCGTTGCCGCTGCGCAGCTCTACATCGCGGCGATGATGCTCTACTTCATCGAAGGACCGAGCAAACAGGAAGAGTTCGGCTCGATCGCGCGCTCGATGTGGTGGGCGGTCGTGACGCTGACGACGGTGGGCTATGGCGACGTCTATCCGGAAACCGCGCTCGGCCGGTTCGCTGCGGCGCTCGTCGCCATAGCCGGTGTCGGCATCGTGGCGATGCCGACTGGAATTCTGGCCTCAGCGTTCGCCGAGGAATTTCGCGAGCGCCACGAGGCCGAGTTGGCGGCGAAAAAGGCCCGCGAAGCCGCCAAAACCCACTAGCTCCGCGGCGCAGACGCAGTCAGGTTGACGCGTGCGAGTTCGGCTATGCCCGCATCCGTCATCCGGCCTTCGATCAGCTCAGTGCCCGAGAGCGCGAAGATGCGGCCGGCTATGAAGAGCGCGCGCGTGTTGCCGTACCAATCGACGCAGGACACTTCGCACGTATAGCCCGGCGCTCTCGGGCTCGTGCCGCGTAACGCGCCAACAGGCGTCAGCGCTCCGTCGCGGCCAATGGCGACGTAGCTCACGTCCGAACCGGCGCTACGCCACCACCAGCGTCCGCTTTGCGCTCGGCGCATCACGGTCGGAAGGCCAAGCATCCCCGATCCATCATCATCGACCGCCGCGTTGAATGCGTGGCTGCGGCCTTCCGACTCGTAATGATCCGCCAGCAAAACCGTGGATGCGATCCGAGCCGGACCGGCCAGGTCCACGAGCGAGAGGCTCAAGCCGCGCCAGTCCCGGTAGCCAGTCACGACGACATCGTCTCCAACGCGTTCGACGCGTAAGGCGCTGTGAGGCGCTTCGATGACCCGGTGGCTGGCGGGATGGGCGGTGGGAACCGCAACGATATGCGTGGATAGTGTATCGTTCGAAGACGGATCCGGCGCGGAGGAGCTCCATGCATCGCGCCCGGCGTACACAAGATGATCGCCGGTGAACCGGTTCTCGAGCGCGGCGCCGACGCTCGGCACCGGCGTATAGCGAGACCGGCGCAAGGGCCGTGGCTGCGTGCTGAAGGCGGAAAGCGGCGTGCTGAAATAGCGCAAGGGCAAGGCTTCGGCCTGCGCACCGCAGCGGGGATCGATCCACACCGAGAGTGCGCGGAACTCGCCGTCGGCCGCATCCATGCTGAGCTGATCGTGGGCAATCCCGCGCACGAACTGGGCGCGCAGTTCGTCACGCCCGATCGGTATCTGGAACAGCGCTGCGGGCGCCGCGCGTTCGAACGGGTCGGTTTCGCGCGCGGCGCAGTCTGCGGCATCCGCTCTGTTTCGCGTGTCGCTGTATGTGGACCATATCCACAGATAGACGTGGCTGGTCGAAACGTAGAATTCGCGCGCGGCAGGACCGACGATCGCAGTGCTGGCGCATTCTAGTTCGTCGCCGCTGCGCGTGCTGCCGAGCGGGCACACGGAGATCGTGTGCACGACGGGATCGTATGTAGCCTGGATCGGCCGGTAGATGTCGGCGGCGTCGTAGAGGTTCAAGCCGTCCGTGGTCGTGGCTTCATGCTCGTTTTCACGCAGCCAGCGTCGCACAATCGGCCATTGTAGCCGCGCGTTGGCGGCAAGCTCGCCTGCGACGAGCGGCGTGTAGATGACGAGGTTGCCGTTTACCAGACGGGTTGCGTAATTCTCGGTGTCGTAATAGTCGTTCGAAGACAAGAAATAGACCGCCTCGCGGGATAACCGGCCGCTGCGGCTGATCGAGAACACCGAGTATTCGGTGGCGTCCTCGCTGTAGTTGTAGCCTGTAACGACGACGCGGTTGTCGTTGATCAGGATTTCGTCGTACCATGCGCCTGGATCGCGGCGGCGATAGACATCGACTCTGTCCGCCAGCCGCATCTCTCCCGGCGCCGCACCCGTGTCGACCGAGAACAACCGTCCATCCTGCAGCACGATCAGGAAGCGGTCGTAAAGCTTTACGATATCACCTTCGTCAACTCCTGCATTCTGCACGTTCGTGATCGACGTCGCGGCCGGCGCCGCCAGCGCAGCTCGCGCGGGCGAGGCGATTCGCGAGCCGGTAACCACGATGCGTTCTTCATCCGCTTCGGTTGCGCAGGGGTAGAATTCCGGCGGGCAATCATCGGGGATAAGCTGTTTGAGCACCCCGGAATGCGCGCGCCGGTTGGCGGCGCGCACTTGGCGGAGGTAGCTAAGAAATTCTGCTTCGCTCGAGAAACGCGAGATCGTGTGCCACACCGGCGGATCGAGTTGCCGGCTTTGCATCTGCGCTTGTGCGGCGCCGGCGAGACCGACCGCGCAAACCGCGGCGACGATGGCCGTGTATCCCCGCATCGGCTCGCACCTCCGATGCGAACGGTAGCAAACACGTGGCGTGGCGCGACGCACAGGCGCGTGATTGCGGGTTCGCCCGCTTGCACAAGTGCGTGATCAATTGCGCGGCGGCGGCGCCGACAGATTGAGCCGCCGCGTCTCGCGGATGCGGCCGTTGACCAGCGCGCCTTCGATGAGCTCTGTCGCCGATAGGCCGAAGACGCGGTCGCCAATGAAGAGCGCGCGGGTGTTTCCGTACCAATCGACGCACGAGACTTCGCAACGATAATCCGGATGCTGCGCGTCCTGGCGGGCAGTAAGTTCGCCGGCCCAGCCCAGCCGACCGGCATTGTTCACGGTGAGATAGCTCACGTCCGACGCCCGGCTTCTGAACCACCAGCGTCCGCCTTCCCATGTGCGTGTCACTGTCGGCAGGCCCATGAGACCGGCATCGTCGGCGCCGACCAGGGCGTTGAATGCATGCGAGCGGCCCTCCGACTCGTAGCGCCCCTGCAATGTCTGAGTGCTGACGATGCGCGGCGCGCCGTCCAGATCGAGCAGCGAGACGCTCAAGCCGCGATCGGTGCGATAGCCGGTGAGCACGGCGTTATTCCCGGCGCGCTCGAGGCGGATGATGTTGTGCGGCGCCTGCACCTCGGCATGGGCGGCTGGGCGATCCAAAGGCAGCGCCACCACCCGCGCTGGAGGAAGAATCGTATTCGGCTCGGGCGGGTAGGAGCTCCAGCCCTCGCGTCCGCCATAGACTACATGGGTGCGGGTGAAGCGTACTTCGTAGCGCGACGCCCCTGGGCTCGGCGCCGCAGTGAAGAAGCTCGGGCGCGCTTCAACGGGGGCTTCACGGAATGCGCTCAGGGGCGCACGGAAATAGCGCACCTGCGCAGGGCTATTCTGCGCACACGGCCCCACGTTCCAGGTCAGCAAGGCGCGAAATTCGTCCGCTGAGGCATCGAGTGCGAGCTGGTTGGTGGGTTGGCCGCGGGCATGCAAAGCCCGCGGCGGCTCGCCGGTGAGGGGCGCCCGGTAAAGGGTCGCCGGCAACGATGCAGCTGCAGCGCCGGCTCGATTGCAGTCCTGGTTGAGCGCCGTGTCCCACGGCAGCGGCGTCACCCAAAGATATATGTCGGAGGTGGAGACGAAGAATTCGCGTTGGCCGCCGCCGACAAACGCGGTCGTGCGGCAATCGAGTTCGTCGCCGGCGCTCAGGTCGCCCAGCGGGCACACCGAAACCGAATGCACCATCGGCTGCATCAGCCGCTGCACCGGTTTATAGATGTCCGCGCCGTCGAAAAGCGAACGGCCTGCTGTGGTCTCGGCGCGATGTTCGCCGTCGCGCAGCCACCGGCGCACGACCGGCCACCGCATGCGCACGCGCGGATTGACGCTGGCGAGGTCGAGCGGCGTATAGATAACGAGATTGCCGTTCACCAGCCGGGTGGCGTAGTTCTCGATGTCGTAATAGTCGTTCGACGTAATGTAATAGGTGGCTTCGCGCGTGAGCTGGCCAGCGTCATCGATCGTCAGCACTGTGATTTCCGACGCCTGCTCGCGATAGGAATAGCCTGCCACCAGGATGCGATTGCCGCTGGTCAGCAGCTCGTCGTACCAGGTGTCCTGATTAGGACTGCGATAGACATTGGTGCGGCTTGCGAGGTTCAGGCCAGCTTGGTCGCCAGGCCGCGTGTTGACGACGAACAGGCGCCCGTCCTGCAGCACGATCAGAAAACGGCCCACTTGTTTGACGATGCCGCCCTCATCGACGCCTTGGGTTTGCACGTTGGTGATGGATGACGGCTCGCTTGCGCTTGGCTGCGATGCACCTGCCGACAATTCCGCAGCGGCCGGGGGCGCGACGCCAGGGGGCGGCGGGGGCGGCGGCGGGGGCGGCGGCGGCGGGGACGGAATCGCGCCGTCATTGGCCTGAGCTTCCTCGTCGCCGCGGTAGTGGCGCACACCGTTGAGCCGCTGAATCTCGCGCACGTAACGCAGGAAATCGGCATCATCGTTGAAGCGTTCGAGCCGCTGCCATACGGGGGGCCGCGCGGCGGTCTCCTTGCTGTCCCGCTGCGATTGGGCTTCCCCTGCCGCGCCGGCAAACACCAAAGCCGTCGCCGCGGCCAACCAACGTAACCTCATGCGTCCCTCCCGCCTGGAGAGCACGCTACACGATTGTGGCGCAGATGCGATAGAAACGCGGTCGTGCTATCACACGCGCGCGATCAGAATGGATTGAGGCGCCGGCGCCGCGAATAGGCGAGATAGCCGATATTGGCGCCGAGCCGGAAGCCCACGCCGGCGCGCATCGGCGCAAGCGTCACGTTCTCCCGCCGCTGATAGTTCACCCCCACGCCGCCGACGAAATAGGCCGAACCGTCGACGCCCGGGTAGCGATGGAAGATGCTGTCGATGCGGCGCAGATTGTACGCCAGCGTAAAGACGCGCGCAGCGTTGCCGCCGGTGTCGAAGCCGATGGACGGTCCCTGCCAGTAGATGCGGGTCGTGCCGCTGCGTCCTTTCAGCCGCAGATAGCCGTCGCCATAGCGAAGGCCGACGCCAAGCGCACCCGAGCCCTCATTGCCCTCGATATAGCCGTTCGGGCGCCCGAGGTCGTCGAACACGTGATCGATGACGGTCGCGAGCCCTTCGGCGCCGGCGCCGAAGAAGCGCTGCGCCGCCGCCAGGATCTCGTCCTGCGAATAGGTCTGCTGCGCCTGCGCAAGCGCCGCCGTGGGGATGAGCGCACTCGCGCCAAGACCGGCGGCGAAGGTGCGGCGTGAAAGATCATCGGACATAACGTGCCTCCGCATAACCGGGCGATTATCCAACTACCGGGGCGGCAGGCGCAAGCCGAACAGGCGTCCGCTACGTCAGCAGCTTGATGATCCAATCGGCGGCGACAATCAGCGTCGCGGTGAAAAATCCACCTAGAATGATCAGCGCCGTCCTTATGTCGTGGATGTTGTTCGTCGTGAATCCAGCTACGACCAGAAAGCCGCCCAGCGCAACTACGACAGCGCATAAGGCCACGATCCCGGCGCCCGCAATCGGGGCAAGCGACGCGGCGGCGCCCAGCAGGAACGCAAATCCCGAAACCGTCCCGATGATGGCGAGCAGGCCCACGCTGGCGCGCAGCGGTCGCGCCTTTCTGACAGCTGCTCTAGGCAAGTTTCGCGTGCTCTGGTGCGATCGAACTGCGGAATACGCGATCATCACTACTGTCATGCCGATAAAGACGGCTGTGATCGGCGCCATCGCAATCAAACCCTGGCCGATCCAAGACGAATCGAGAGGAATGCAGCCCGCTATAGTTGCGCCGATGAGCGCCGCTATGATCAGCACAGGCGGCGAGACCCAGTTGACAAAGGCGACGATGCCGCCGCGACGCACGTTGGCGGACACGAAGATCAGCAACAGCAAGAACACCGGCCGCCAGTGCGGCAATAGTTCGATCGGCCAATCGAAGGTTCGGCTGAGCCAGGCGATCACCGGCGCAAGCAAGGGTTCAACATAAGCGCTGAGATTGGCCGTGATGTCGTTATAGCCGTCGACGATCCATTGCAGCGCGTCGATCAGGCGGTGCTCGACAAAAATCATTTGGATCAGCGCAAGCACGGATGGCCCGCCGACGATCGAGGAGAAGGTCACATAGAACCAACCGAGGTCGTCCCACGCCTCGCGCAGCGTCAGTCGTTTTTGCCCTGCCGGCCCGCCAGCCATGGCTTTTCCCGTCCCGGCCAGCATAGCACGCACTCGGTCGATCGCGCGATAAGCTTGGGCCCAGCCGCGGTCCTCCGCGCAGTCGCGGACAGGGCGCCGAGACGTCGACCAAGCTGACGAGCGGCAAGGAAAATAACTGGTCCGCCAAGTCCATCAACCGCAAGGCCAGGTCATCCTTGGCAATGTAACGCTCTCTACACCGCGCTGGCGTGCGTCGTGGTGTACAACTTAGCCGAAAGACCGGGTCCGGTGGACGTTTCCCTGGCGGAGGGCTAAACCGAAATCCTGGTTCTGGGCAACGTTGCGGGCGTCGGCGCGCCCGGCCGCGACGGCATGGACGAGGGGGCGATCATGAGCGTCATTGCGTTCGATACCGAGCCCACAAACAACAGTCCCAGCACACCCCAGGATGGCGGGCTCATTGCCTGGCCCAATGCTCTCTTCAGCAGACTGACGATCTCGGTCCAGAGCAGGCAGGTCGACAGCGGGATAGTTCAATCCGTCGGCTACGACCCGATCGACAATTTCGAGATCGACGTCGACCCGAACATGCGATTCGTGAAGATGCTCCCCGATTTCAATCTCGTCGAATTTGTCGGGCGGATGAACGAAGCAGGCGTGTTCGGCGCGCATGCGTACTTGAGTTTCACGCCATCCGGCGCTTTCGCCGGCTCCGCGATCACGGTAGAGGCGAAAACGGGATTTGCGCAGCATGGCGATGCACTGCTCACTCAGGCGGGGGCAGTCGCAGACATTTACGACACGCTTACAAACGCGAGCGAGCAGGCCTATATCGAGACCGCGTTCGATATCATCAATTCGATCTTTGAGCAGGATGGCGTCAATCGCATCGGCACCGCGGTGGCTGCGACGCTGCAATCGTTCATCAACGGCAATCCGTTGTTCAACGGAACTCAGGTCGACACTCTTCTCGCCAGCATCGTCCAGATCTTCAACCAGTGGAACAACATCTACTACTACTCCTCTACGCACGGCGTTTCGCCGATAAGCGTTTTCGATATGCGCGAAGGCATCCAGTGGGGCGTGGACCCTACTCATGGCCCAGGTGAGATCGGGATCACGGGCTCCCTGCTGTTGAACATCGTCAGCGGCGAGGACGTCCGCCAGCGCGCAGTGCCGGTGTCGGTGGACTTCTCGCAGATCAGTTGGGGAAGCGGCGTGCTTCCGGCCAACACGACCTTGGCGGCGGGACAGGATTACGATCTCGCCTTCACCAACGCCGATACGCCGCCGGCGGGGACCAACATCGTCAACATCGACGCCTCGGCGCTGGGCGCAAACGACTCGCTCAATATCAACGCCTGGCCGGTGGGCACCTACGGCGTGTGCGGCACCGGCGGGTCCGGCCAGGATACATTTGCGGGCGGTCAGCTAACCGAGATCTTCGTCGGCAATGCCGGAATTGACAGCACTTTCTATTTCATCACTTCGGTCAACACGACGTTCTCGCGCGCGCCGAACGGGAATTGGACCGTCACGCCGACGACCGGCGCGCCCGATCAAATGAATACGGTGGAGTTCGTCACCTTCAACGACCGCACACTCGCGTTCCGCCCAGCCGAAGGCACGGTCGACGGCAACGGCACCAGCGACATTCTGCTGCGTCACGCCAATGGCGCGCTGGCGGTGTGGATGCAGAACGGCGCCGCCACGACGAGCGCCAGCATCATCGCCGCCACCGACCCAAGTTACGCCGCAGTGGGTTCCGGCGATTTCAACGGCGACGGACGCTTCGATATTCTGTTCCGCAACGCCGGCGGCATCATGGCGCAATGGCAGCTGAACGGGGCGACGGTTTCGGGACAGACAGCCTATCTCACCGACCCGGCCTGGGCGCTGGTGGCGATCGGCGACTTCAACGGCGATTTCAGGGACGACATCCTGTTCCGGCACGGGCCCACGGGCCTGCTGGCGCAATGGCAGATGAACGGGCTCGCCACATCCGCCGTCGGCGTATTCGCCGTCAGCGATACGGCCTGGACCTTGGCCGCAGTGGCCGATTTCAACGGCGACGGGCGCGACGATTTCCTCTGGCGCCATTCTTCCGGCGCGCTGGCGCAATGGTCGCTGAACGGATTCAGCGCCACCAATCTCGGCGTCTTCGCCATTTCCGACACGGCTTGGCAGATCGTCGGCACGGGCGACTTCAACGGCGATCTCAGGGAAGACATCATGTGGCGCCACACGTCTGGGGTGATGGCGCTCTGGCACATGGACGGAACCACGGTGACGAGCGTCGGCACCTTCGCCGTTTCGGACACCGCCTGGAACGTCTCCGATATCGGCGACTACAATGGCGACGGCCGCGACGATATTCTCTGGCAGGGGCCGGACGGCACCTTCGCGGTGTGGGCGATGAACGGCTTCAACGTGCTTTCCGCCGGCATCGTCGGCAATCCCGGCGCCGGCTGGACGGACATCTAACGCGCAGCGCTGACAGTGCGGAGTGTACGGATTGAGGGACGCCTCGCTGTGGCATCCCTGGGCAAAACGGGGAGGCAGCCATGCCAACGGCGAGTTTCAACTGGGACCAAGCGGCGGCGCAATTGACCCGAAGCACCGGCGCCTGGCAGCCTGCACTCGGCACGGCGCTGACGCTGACTTATGCCTACCGTGCAACTGCCAATGAACCGCCGCCGCCGCCGCCGCTTACGGCGCCTTGGATCGGTGGCGTGCCTCCTGGGACCACCGGATTCATTCAGTTTTCGCCAAGTCAGATCGGCGTGATGGAGATCGCGCTCGATCTGATCGAGAGCGTTGCCAACATCACCTTCAACAGAGTGGGGACAGGAACGAGCGACCCGGGCGCGTTTTCCGACAGCGCCGACCTGCTGTTCGGCAATGTCGGCAGCGGTCCCGCGGGGGGATGGGGCTATTATGCCTACTGGTATTTCAATGACGGCATTCCGCCCGATCCCTTCTACATTCGCGCCGGCAAGGCGTTCTTCAACAACAGCATTACGACGCTCGCGGATCCGACTGTCACCAACAGCGGTATCAGGATTTATCTGCACGAAGTGCTGCACACCATCACGCTTGCGCATCCCGGAAATTACGATTCGCTGAACGGCACGCCGATTACCTATGCCAGCAACGCCGAGTACATCCAGGATTCCTACCAATATACTGTGATGTCGTACTTCGACGAGCAGGAAACCGGCGCCAATTACGGCGCCTATCAACCGATGACGCCGATGCTGCACGATATCGCAGCGCTACAGCGTTTGTTCGGCGCCAACATGACGACGCGCACTGGTGACAGCATTTATGGTTTCAATTCGAATACCGGCGTCGCCGCATTCACGTTCAGCAGCGCCAGCGATGCGCGGGTGTTCACGATATGGGACGCCGGGGGGATCGATACGCTCGATCTCTCCGGCTTCACCACGACGTCGCTGATCGACATCCGCGCGGAGAGTTTTTCCTCCGGTGGGCTGGCGAGCCCCGGAACGCCGATGGTGTACAACATCGCCATCGCCCGCGGCGTGGTGATCGAGAACGCGATCGGCGGTTCTGGCTCGGACACTCTGATCGGCAACGGCGCGGCCAACGAGTTCACCGGCAATGGCGGGGCCGATACGATCGAAGGCGGGGCGGGGGTGGATACCTCGATCTATGGCGTGGCTTCCGGCTCGGCCTCGTTCGTGCGCAACGGCTTGGGCTGGAACGTGACCGCCCAGGGCGTCGATACGCTGACCGGGGTGGAATATCTGCGCTTCAGCGACCGCACTT
>JBFWOC010000006.1:0-160506 GCA_050250735.1 Hyphomonadaceae bacterium | reverse complement strand
ATGTCCCGCAAACTGCGAGCCCTACTCAGCGCTCGCGCACGATTGGGACACGAATGGGATGTGAAACGCGCTCGTTCGAAAGCGATTGAGTTTGTTCGCGAAATTCGCGCGATCTTCGCTTTGCTTGAACGGATCCCAGCCGCCAACCTGGCGCAGAATTTGGGTGCGGAAATGGTTGCTGCTGCCGCCCAGCGGAAGCGGAAGGCCCAATCGCGCCAGCAGCGGCAGAATTTCACGGAATTGGATGGCGTACTCGGCCGCAAACTGCCGCGCGATCCATGACGCGTCCGGGTTATCGATCACAAGAGGCGCTTGAACACAGGCAAGAGTCTCGCCGCCGTCTTCGAAGGCGGCGAGTGCGGCGCGGAGCTGCTGGGGGTGCGGGCGGTCTTCCGCATCGTAAATCGCGACGAAATCCCCGCGCGCAAACGCCAAGCCAAGATTGAGCGCCTTCGGCTTGGTGCGCGGGGCGCGGGCGGGAATTGCGACGATTTCCATCCATGGCGCGTCAGCGGCTTCAGCGGCTGCGGCAAGCGTTTCCTGATCGTCGCTCTCGATGAGGAGCTTGATGTCGAGGCGATCGGTTGGGTAGTCGAGTTCACAAAGTGCGTGGATCAGATCGGCCACCATGTTGGCCTCGCGATAGAGCGGACACAGGATGGTGTAGACAGGGGGCGCGGCCGAGGTTGAGAGACGCCAGAGGATCGGAGACAGATTGGCGGCGGCGATCAAGCGCCAAGCCACGATTATCGCGAACAAGATCAACGCGGCAGCGTGCGTCGCCAGGAACGTCGGCCCGGGCATCGTGCGCGCGGCCCAGACGAACGCGGCAATCAGCACCAGGCCACAAATCGCCTGCGTGAACCATAACACGCGATGGGCGGAGCGTTTCGGATGGGCGCGTGCAAAACCGATGCGCGCAGCTTCGAGCGCCTTGTCGCTGACGTGTGCCGCCTCGCGTCGACGCGGTTCGAGGCGCTCGGCCCCACCCAAGCCCATCCCGTCACTCAACGGGAAGTAGCAACCGCCGCAACCGGGCAAAAGTTGTACAATACAGCCTTAGGTAGAATTGGATTGCATGGTGCGCCGGATTCCGGCGTGTCCGCCACCGCATTCCATTCTATGACTCGCATCGAGGACAGGATGACATCTGACTTACCGGCGCTGCTCCGCGACGTCGCCCAACTTGCCGCGGAGTTTCGCGCCAAAAGCGCCGAAACTCCGCACGCGCCGCGTCGCAGTTACGCCGAAATGCGCGCTGCCTTCGCGCTGCCGCTGCCGGAACGCGGCGCACCGGCGCGGCAAGTGATTGCCGAACTCGCGGAACTGGTCGAGGGCGGACTGGCGAACATGGTCGGGCCGCGTTTCTTCGGCTGGGTGATCGGAGCGACCGAACCCGCCGGCATGGCGGCGGATTGGCTTGCCGCTGCATGGGGGCAAAACACCGGCAACGCACATGCAACGCCGGCGTCGTCGGCGTGCGAGGAGACGGCGGCGCGATGGTTGCTCGAGTTGCTCGCCTTGCCGTTGGAATCGTCGGTGGGCTTTGTCACCGGCGCGACGATCGCCAATTTCACTTGTCTTGCGGCCGCCCGCGGCGAGGTGCTGCGCCGCGCCGGCTGGGATGTGGAAGCTGACGGTTTGTTCGGCGCGCCACCCGTGCATGTCGTGTTGGGCGAGGAAGCACATTCCACCGTGTTCTCTGGATTGCGCTATCTGGGTTTGGGCGCCAAGCGCGTTGTGACTGTGCCGGTGGATGAACAGGGGCGCATGCAGCGCGGCGCGTTCGCGCGCGCGATCGCGCACCTGGACGGGCCGATCATCGCCATTGCTCAGGCCGGCCACATCAATTCCGGCGCATTCGATCCGTTCGAGGAAATCGCCGAAGCCGCACATGCAAAGAACGCCTGGCTGCACGTCGATGGCGCGTTCGGGCTCTGGGCCCGCGCCTGCCCTGAACTCACCCATCTCGGACACGGCCTGGAACTGGCCGATTCATGGGGCGTGGACGGCCACAAATGGCTGCAGACCCCGCACGACAGCGGCTACGCCATAGTGCGGGATGCCGAAGCGCATCGCCGCGCCATGGTGATCGCCGCGAGCTATCTGCCCGAGGGCAAGGAACGCCATCCCGCGGATTACGCCCCAGAGCTTTCGCGCCGGGCGCGCGGTTTTCCAACTTGGGCGATGATCCGTGCGCTCGGCCGTGAAGGTATTGCAGACATGGTGCGCCGCCACTGCGCGCAAGCGCGGCGCATGGCCGAACGGCTCGGCGCTGAACGCGATGTCGAAATCATGAACGACGTTGTTCTGAACCAGGTCGCGGTGCGACTGGGAACAGACGTGGACGGCGCCGAAGCCGACGCGCTCACCGATCTTGCGATCGCCCGCGTGCAGCGCGAAGGCGTGTGTTTCGTCGGCGGCGCCAATTGGCGCGGCCGGCGGATTATCCGTATCTCGGTGATCGGCGCCAATACGACCGACGAAGACATCGACCGCAGCGCCGAGGCGATTCTCAGCGCCTGGCGCGCCGAGCGGCGAGACCGCGCGCGCTAGCTTTTTCAGGCCGCCTTGATCAGTTCGCCGGCCAAGCCCTTGCGCAGCAGCGCGCTGGTTTCGCGTACGCCATAAAGAGCAGCGAACTGGCCAAAGCGCGGTCCGCTTTCGACTCCGAACAGCACCTGGTAGAGCGCCTTGAACCAGTCGCGCAGCGGCTCGAAGCCGTGATCCTTGCCGACGGCGTAGACTTCGTTCTGAATCACTTCGCCGTCGGTGGTGTCGGCTGGCAGAAGGTCGAGGCGCTTGATCAGGTCCTCGAACGCGGCGCGCTCATTGTCGGCGGCAGCGCGAAATTGTTTCGTCGGTTTCACGAAATCGTTGAAGTAGGCGATCGCGTAGTCCGTCAGCTTGTCGAGAAACGGATGGGTTTGCGGCGTCACGCCTGGCGCATATTTGCCGATGAAGGCCCAAAGCAGATCCTTGGTTTCGGCGCTTGCTGCGGAGACCAGGTTCATGAGCAGCGCAAACGAGATCGGCGACAAATCCCTGGGCGGATCACCGGCGTGAATATGCCAAGCCGGGTTCTCCAGCTGCTCGGCGGCGTTCTGCATGTGATAAGCTTCGACGTAGGTGAGATATTCATCCACTGCCTTCGGAATGACGTCGAAATAGAGCTTCTTCGCTGCGCGCGGTTTCTGGAAATTATAGAGCGAAAGCGATTCCGGCGCTGCGTATGCAAGCCATTGCTCGACGCTGATGCCATTGCCCTTCGATTTCGAAATCTTTTCTCCGTGCTGGTCGAGGAAAAGTTCGTAAACGAAGTTGATCGGGGGCTCGGCGCCGAGCGCCTTGCAAATGCGTGCATAGACTTGCTGGTTCGGCTGGTGGTCCTTACCGAACATTTCGAAATCGACGCCGAGCGCGGCCCAACGCATGCCGAAATCCGGCTTCCACTGCATCTTCGCGCGTCCGCCAGTTACGCTCTGGGTGATCTCTTCGCCGTCGTCGTCATCGAACGTGATCGTGCCGGCCGTCGGATCGACCTTCTTCATCGGCACGTAGAGGACGCGGCCGGTCTTCGGACTGATTGGCAGAAACGGACTGTAGGTCTTGCGGCGCTCTTCACCGAGCGTCGGCAGCATGATCGACATGATCTCGTCGTAAACGCTTAGCGCCTTCAGCAGCGTCGTGTCGAAGGCGCCGGATTTGTAGAGATCGGTCGCCGACTTGAATTCATAATCGAAGCCGAAGCCGTCGAGAAACGCACGCAGACGGGCATTGTTGTGATGGGCGAAGCTCTCGTGCGTGCCGAACGGATCGGGCACGTCAGTCAGCGGGCGCTGCATGAACGGCGCGAGCAGGTCGTGGTTGGGAACGTTGTCCGGAATCTTGCGCATTCCGTCCATGTCGTCGGAGACACAAATGATCTTGGTCGGGATCTTATCGTCGGTCAGAACGCGGAACGCGTGCCGCACCATCGAAGTGCGGACCACTTCGCCGAAAGTGCCGATGTGGGGCAGGCCAGACGGACCGTAGCCGGTTTCGAACACGACCACATCCTTGGGATGCTTGTGCTGCCGTTCCAGCACCAGGCGCGCCTGTTCGAAGGGCCAAGCCTTGGCTGCGGCGGCGAGGGTGGCGAGTTCGGTCATCGGCGAATCCAAGTGGGATGCTTCGCTTAGACTGTCACGCCTGCCGGCGCAAAAAGGCGGTCGCCTATTCCGCGTCGTTCTGCGCGTTAGGGCCGAACAGGCGACGTTTCCAGCGCTGCAGAGCAGCGCGCCGACCTGCGAGGATGGACCAGCCCAGCACGCCGGCGGCAACCCAAAGGAAGCCTTCCAAACTGAACGCCGCGACCGTCACCACGGTCGTCCAGACCACAAAGGACGGATCGAAGAAGAAATACGTGATCGCCACCGCCGCCCAGGCGGCGGCAACGGCGAGCCCTGCAATCCCGAGAATGATCCAACGCGCTTTCATGCTTCTCCTCCAGGTCGTCAGGGTCTTGGCAGCCGCCGGGCGGGCGATCGGATGCGGGGCGTTGCGCCTTTCCTGAAGCAGGGCAGAGTCGCGATATGCGCACCCTGATCCTGATGCGGCACGCCAAGGCGGTCCGCGCCCACGAGGCCGATAGCGACGAGGCGCGCGGGCTGACCGGCAGGGGCCGGCGAAACGCCGCCGAGGCCGGCGCCGCCATGGAGGAGGCTGGCCTGAAACCGGCGCTGGCATTGGTCTCAACATCGGAGCGGACGCGACAGACCGCCGAATACGGTCTGCAGAATTTCGCCCTGACGACGCAGTTCGAGGATGCGCTCTATCACGCAGCGCCCGAGGGCCTCTGGGATGCATTCATGGCAAGCGACGCGGACAGCGTCGTCATTGTCGGCCACAATCCGGGCATCGGTGAATTGGTGACAATGCTAGTGCACCAAGCGCACGACAACTCGAAGCTCGCACGAGCCTTCACCGGACATTTTCCCACCGCTGCCTTCGCCGCGTTCGAGATCAAGGGCGACCTCATGCGCGCTGCCGGCGCCAGGCTCGTTGCGGCGTGGAAGCCGGTGCGAGAGCGCGAGGATTAGTTCGGAATGAAGCGCGCGTCGCCGAGCGCGGAATCCGCAACCTCGCGATTGGCGCTGACATAGGTCGTGCCGTTCCATTGGCGAACGGGGAACGAGAAGCCAGGACCGCCATCGGCGAGGTCGTTGGCGTCGTTGTGCCGGACCGGCAAGATGATCATCATGCCGCCGCGCACCATGTAGATGTTGCTCCAGGCGCCGTTGGCTTGCCGCATCAGCATAACCATCGGTCCGTCGCCATAGCAGGCCGCGGCGCTCGGCCCCCCGCCGATGACGAAGGCGATGGCGCGGCCGACGCCGGGGCCGACATCGGCGACGACAAACTGTGGCGTGACCATATCGCCGCACTCGTTCTCGACCTGTCCGTTGGTGTTAGCGCGCATATTGAGCGCGCTCAGGATTGCGGTTCGTTCCGCTGCCGTGACCTCGGCGCTTTGCGCGGAAGCGGCTGCGCTGTCGTTGGTTTGCGCGTCAGCATCGGCTGGCGCAGCGGCCTGGCCGCAGCCAGAGATGAAGAGCAAGAGCGAGGCCGAGACGATGTGGACGATGCGCATAGCGGAATCTCCCTACGCTGACGTTTGCACGAAAGCGCACGCGCGCCAATCCGCTATTGGCTCGCCCACAAAATGCGCGCGATCCAGTCGACGTCGGTCGCGGCGAGTTCGCGCGGCTTGTGCGCGGGATTGAGCGAGATGAGTTCGATCGTCTGATCGTTCCGTCGCCCCAGCACCTTGGCCATGACTTCGCCGGAACTCGTGCGCACAACAACGCGATCGCCGCGGCGCACCGCAGCGCCGGGCTGCACGATCACGATATCGCCGGCGCGATAGGTCGGCTCCATCGAGTCGCCGGCAATTTCCAATGCATAGACGCGATCCTCGCCAAGATCGGGAAAGCGCACCGTCTCCTCGGCGCCGACAGGAAAACCGTTCTCGTCGAAGAACCCGTCGGCGCCCGCGCGCGCCATGCCGACGATCGGCACCGCGCGGCCGGCATTGCCGTCACGCCCGGCGAGCAGGGCGGCGAATTCATCCCAACTGGTCTCGGCCGCATTGAGTGCGCGCGCGATGCTCTCGGTCGAGGGCCAGCGCGGTTTGCCATCCGGGGCTTGCCGTTTCGAACGATTGAAGGTGGTGGGATCGAGCCCGGCGGCGCGGGCAAGGCCGGAGGCGGTCATGCCGCGTCGCGTTGCCACGGCATCTATGGCGCGCCAAATCTGAGCGTGGTTCACAGCAGGGCCTCCGGGAGGACTTCTGACCCATATATAGGAAAATAGTCAGATAACAACCCCTAATCCTAGGTATGGCGCGACAGCGGAACCAGAATCTGTAAAGCGCAACGACCGTGAGTTTCCCGCACGATCTCGTCACCCGCGGTCTGCGCGCGATCGACCCGGAGACGGCGCACCAGGCCGCACTTCTGGGATTGCGCGCGCATGTCGGGCCGCGGGCGCGGGCTGATCGTTGGCCACGTTTGCACACCACGCTGGCGGGTCTCGATCTTCCCAATCCGGTCGGTATGGCGGCCGGGTTCGACAAGAATTGCGAGGCGCCCGATGCGCTGCTCGGATGCGGGTTTGGTTTTGTCGAGTGCGGCACCGTCACGCCCAAACCGCAATTAGGAAATCCCAGGCCGCGGATCTTTCGTCTGAGCGAAGACCGCGCCGTCATCAACAGGCTGGGTTTCAACAATAAGGGCCTCGACGCTTTCGTCGATCGGCTCGCCGCGCGCGGCGATAAGAAAGGTGTGGTCGGCGCCAATGTCGGCGCCAACAGGGACAGCGCCGACAGGGCGGCTGACTACGTGCTCGGGATGGGGCGGGTCTGGAAATACGCGTCCTACGTCACCGCGAACATATCGTCGCCGAACACGCCGGGGCTGCGCGGGCTGCAGGAACGCGGCGCGCTCGAGGACCTGCTCGGCCGGTTGCGCGACGCGCGCGCGCCGCTAACGACATCGCACGGGGCGCGGCCGCTGTTCTTGAAAGTCGCACCTGATCTCGATGATGCCGCCGTGCGCGATATAGCAGAGCTCGCGCTCGGTTACGGGTTGGATGCGCTCATCGTCTCCAACACGACACTGCAGCGCCCCGAACACCTTACTTCTGACAACCGCGAAGAGGCCGGCGGCCTTTCAGGCCAGCCGCTGTTTCAGATTTCGACGCACACGCTGCGCCTGTTCGCGCAGGCGCTAGACGGACGTCTGCCGCTGATCGGCGTGGGCGGGGTCGAGAACGGCCTGACGGCGCTGGCGAAGATCAAGGCGGGCGCCAGCGCGGTGCAACTCTATTCGGCGATGGTGTTTCAGGGGCCGGGCATGATCGCGCGCATGCTCGACGAACTCGACGGCCTGCTGATGGCCGAGGGCTATGACCAAGTGGCGGAAGCGGTGGGGGCGGACTTGCGCTAGCTGCGCGCGATCCGTTGCCGCATCGACGCGGTCTGTCCGCGTAGCCGCGTCATCAGCGCCTGGATGTCGCCGCCGTTCTGATCGAGCAGCGCCAAGAAGTCCATCTGTTGCTGCGCGCCCAGCCAGATTGCGTTGCCGCCCTCGAAAGCGAGCTGAACGTCGAACACCTTCCAGCCTTCGCCGGCGCGGCGGAGGCGCCACTGCACGCGCATCGGCCGCGTCTGCCCGCGCGGCGTGATCTCGCTTGTGACATCGACGGTTCCGCCGCTGTTGATGCGCGAGCCGGTGACCACGATCGCGCTGCCGCTGAAGCGGCCGAGGCGATCTTCATAGGTGGCGATCGCGTAATCCTGAAAGGTGCTTTGCCATTCGCTGCGGAGCGTCGTGTTGTTGCGCAGCTGCGTTCCGTAGCGGCCCAGCACGTAGACAGAAATGCCGCGCATATCGGCGAAATCCGCCATCAGACGATTGAAGGTTTGCTGACGTTGCGGCGCGCTCATGCCGCGGTCGCCGAGCGCGGCGAGGGCGCGCGAAGCGTTGTCCTGAACGTACTGCTCCGCGGCCTGATCCCGCACGGCGTGCGCAGCGGGCGCAGCGACCATGAGCCCAGCGCCTGCCAAGGCAGCGATGAAGGCGGCGCGGGTGTAAGAGCGGGCAGTCACGTCGGTCTCCTCTAGTCTTCGCCGGATGTGGAAGCGCCATCATCCGGCGCCAAGGTTACGGCTTCGTCTGGCAATCGGATGAGGTCCGTGTGTTGTTCATTTGCCCCAGCCTCGGGCGCCTCCGGCGCCTGACTGTCGGGAATGTCATCATCGAATTCAGGCAAATCCGGGACCTCGTCGCGTCCGTTTTGGATCGCGCTTCGCCGGAGCAAAGTGTAGCTGCTGCGGACCGAGACATAAGGATCGAGAGAATTTTCGCGGACATCCTCGACAGCTTCGATGACCGCTTCGCGCGCCGCTATGCCGGCCGTCACAGTGCGGGCAGCGCGCGCGGCGCCGACGTCCTCGAACTCCGCCCAGGTCAACGGGTCGAACGCAACATCGACAATGCGTCCGGCGCCGTCGCGCACCGTCGAGGGGCCCAACAAAGGAACGAAAATGTACGGGCCGGCCGGAACGCCCCAAACCGCAAGGGTTTGGCCAAAATCCTCGTCGTGGCGCTCAAGTCCCATACTTGTCGCCGGATCGAAAATGCCGGCAACGCCGATCGTCGAATTGATGGCGAAGCGTCCGGCGGTGGCGCTCGCGCGGCCGATTTCACCTTGCAGAATGTCGTTTGCGAGAATGACGGGGCCGCGGAGATTACGCAGGAAGTTGCGTACGCCCGCGCGTAGCGGACCGGGCGTCACCGCTCGATAGCCGCGCGCAACCGGCTCCAGCACAGTGCGGTCGACGCCTTCGTTGAAGGCATAAAGATCGCGGTTCAAGCCCTCCCAGGGATCGCCCGGCGCGATACTGGCGGAGGCAGGCCCATCCGGTGTCGCGGGCTCCGCCTCTTGGGCGGATACAACCACCGGCGCGCCCAGACAGGCCGCGAACGCCATCGCTGAAATTAGTCCCCGCATCTCGGACCCCCTCGGCCCAGGGCAGATAATGCCCGGGTAGGGTTAATCAACTTGCCTGTTCCGAAGTTGTACAGCCGGTTTCAGACCGAGCTTCAGGGGGCATGCTTAAGATATTGAAATACCTTAGGTTATTGCCAAATCGGCGTTGATGTCACAAGCAATCAAAACTTGCGCCCGCGGGCCTGAATCCGGCCCTTGCCGCGCGCGGCACGCTCGTGTCATATAAAGATATGTTTATATCTCCAATTCAACCTGCTCAAGAGCAGCGCGATGCCGATCGCGTCGTCGTCGCTCTGCGCGCGGCAGGCGAGCAGACGCGATTGCGCGCGCTCGCGCTACTGAGCGAGGGCGAGTTGGCGGTGGGTGAAATCGCGCAGGCCTTGGGACAAAGCCAGCCGCGCGTGAGCCGGCATTTGAAACTGCTGACGGAAGCAGGCCTGGTCGAGCGGGCGCCGGAGGGAGCATGGGTGTTCTATCGCTTTCCCCGCGCGCACACGACCGAGCGGCGCTTCGCCGAAGCGGCGCTGGCGATGCTCGATCCGAGCGATCCGCTGCTCGCGCGCGACGCGGAACGTTTGCATGAAATCCGCGCTGCGCGCGACGAAGCAGCCGCCCAATATTTCGAGCGCAACGCCGCCGACTGGGAGCGCGTACGCGCGCTGCATTTGCCGGAGGCCGACATCGACAGCGCCATTCTTGCCGCCGCAGGCAAGGGGCCGTTCGAGCTGATGGTTGATGTGGGTGTCGGGCAGGGGCGCATGATCCAACTCTTTGCCGATCGCGTGCGCCGCGCCGAAGGGTTCGATACGTCGCGGCAGATGCTGGCGATCGCCCGCGCATCGCTTGACGATCTCAAGGCCAAAGCCGCCGTGCGCTTCGGCGACGCCTACGCCCCGCCGATCGAGCCCGGCGGCGCCGATCTGGTGACGATCCACCAAGTGCTCCACTTTCTTTCCGACCCGGCGCGCGCTGTGACCGAAGCCGCGCGCCTGTTGCGAAAAGGCGGGCGTCTCGTCATCGTCGATTTCGCCCCGCACGGCCTGGAGTTTTTGCGCCAAGAGCATGCGCATCGGCGGTTGGGGTTCAGCGATGCCGAGATCGCCGAATGGTGCGAGACCGGCGGCGTCACGCGCCCCAAGGCGGTCGCTCTTGCGCCGAAGAAGAGCGGCGCACTGACCGTGAAGATCTGGGCTGGGAGCAAGTTATGAGCGTCGCCCAAACTCTAGTCGCCGAGACGGCGGCGCGGAAAGAGCGGCCGCGTGTGTCGTTCGAATTCTTTCCTCCACGCACGGAGACGCTCGAGAACCAGCTGTGGGAGTCGATCCGCAAGCTGGAGCCGCTCGGGCCGAGTTTCGTTTCCGTCACCTATGGCGCCGGCGGCTCGACGCGCGATCGCACGCACCGGATCGTCTCGCGCATCGTCAGAGAGACGACGCTGCGCCCGGCTGCGCACCTGACCACGGTCTCAGCCAGCCGCGCGGAGATCGACGGAGTGCTGCGCGATTATCGCAACGCCGGCGTCCGCCATGTCGTGGCGCTGCGCGGCGATCCGCCCGGCGGCGTCGGTCTGCCGTACTTGCAGCACCCGCAGGGCTACGCGAATGCGATCGAACTGACTGAAGCTGCCGCACGCATCGGCGGGTTCGACATCTCCGTCGCCGTGCATCCAGAGAAGCATCCCGGCAGCGCGACCTTCGAGCATGAAATCGAGAACTTCAAACGCAAGCTCGGCGTTGGCGCTTCACGCGGGATTTCACAATTCTTTTTCGATCCGGATGTGTTTCTCCGCTTCCGCGACAAGCTCGCGCGTGCGGGGGTCTATGCGCCCGTGCTGCCGGGAATCATGCCGGTGACCAACGTGCACGGACTGAAGAAGATGGCGGACGCGTGCGGCGCTTCGCTCCCGCGCTGGATGATCCATCTGTTCGAAGGGTTGGACGACGACCCCGAAACACGCCGGCTGGTGACGGCGGTGACGACCGCGCAATTATGCGCGCGCTTGGCGGCGGAAGGGGTGCAGGATTTTCACTTCTACACTCTGAATCGCGCCGAGTTGGCGCTCGCGATCTGCCGCATTCTCGGCATTCGCGCGAAGGAGCAATCCGCATGAACCGCGATCAACGCATCACGGCGCTGAACGCCGAATTGGCCAGGCGCATCCTCATTCTCGACGGCTCGATGGGCGCATACCTGCAGGGCTTCGGCCTGACCGGCGAGGATTTTCACGGGGATCGCTTTGCCAGCCATAGGACCCCGCTCAAGGGCGACAGCGACGTGCTGACGCTGACGCGCCCCGAAGTGATCACGAAGGTGCACGAAGCCTATATCGCCGCCGGCGCCGACATCATCAGCACCAACACCTTCACCGCCACGCCGATCAGCCAGGCCGAGTACGGGCTCGAAGCATGCGTGCGCGAGATGAATTTCGAGTCGGCGCTGCTGGCGCGGGCCGCCTGCGATCGGGCGGAGAAGGCTGATGGCAAACCTCGCGCGGTGGCCGGGTCGCTGGGGCCGACGACGAAGTTGCTCAGCATGTCGCCGGATGTCGGCGATCCCGGGCGGCGCGACGCAGATTTCGACACCATGGCCAAGGGCTACGAGGAAAATGCGCTCGGGCTGATCGACGGCGGGGCGGATATGCTGCTGATCGAGACCATCACCGACACGCTAAACGCCAAATCGGCGCTGTGGGGCGCGTGGGAGGCGTTCGACAAGACGGGCGTCGAGTTGCCGCTCTGGATCAGCGGCACGATCACCGACCGCTCCGGCCGGACGCTCTCGGGACAGACGGTGGAAGCCTTCTACAATTCCGTGCGTCACGCCAATCCCTGGGCTGTCGGCCTCAATTGCGCGCTCGGCCCCGCCGACATGCGGGCCTTCCTCGCCGACCTGGCCCGTGTGGCGGAGTGTGCCGTCAGCGCATATCCGAACGCGGGACTGCCGAACGCCATGGGCGGTTATGATGAGACGCCGCACTCGATGGAGGCGCATTATGCCGAATGGGCGCGCGCCGGTTTGCTCAACATCGCCGGGGGGTGTTGCGGCACGACGCCCGATCACATCAGCCACATGAAGCACGCCGTTGAAGGTGTGAAGCCGCGTGTGGCGCCAACGCATGAAGCGCGGCTGAAACTGGCCGGACTCGAACCCTTTACGGCGGCAGCGTGACAGAAACAGCAAACCCCTTCGCGAACTTCGTCATCGTCGGCGAGCGCACCAACGTCACCGGTTCGGCTAAATTTCGCAAATTGATCGAAGCCGACGATTACGCGGGCGCGCTTGTCGTCGCGCGTCAGCAGGTCGAGAGCGGCGCCAATGTGCTCGACGTCAATGTCGACGCGGCGTTGATCGATGGGCCCGCGGCGATGCGGCGGTTCTTGAACTTGATCGCCTCGGAGCCGGATATCGCGCGCATCCCGCTGATGATCGACAGCTCCAAATGGGAGGTGATCGAGGCGGGTCTGAAATGCGCGCAGGGCAAGTCGATCGTGAATTCGATCTCGCTGAAGGAGGGCGAAGCCCAGTTTTTCGAACACGCGCGCAAGGTTCGCCGTTACGGCGCTGCAACTGTGGTGATGGCGTTCGACGAGCAGGGGCAAGCCGACACCGCCAGGCGCAAGATCGGGATTTGCACGCGCGCCTACAAGCTGCTCACCGATAGCGGTTTTCCGCCCGAAGACATCATCTTTGATCCGAACATTTTCGCCGTAGCGACCGGTATCGAAGAGCATGCCGAGTACGCCAAGGCTTTCTTCGAAGCGACCGCCTACATCCGTGCCGAGCTGCCGCACGCGCATGTTTCCGGCGGCGTTTCCAATGTCTCATTCTCGTTCCGCGGCAACGAGCCGGTGCGCGAGGCGATGCATGCAGTGTTTCTCTACCATGCCATTCGCGCCGGCATGGATATGGGCATCGTCAATGCAGGTTCGCTGACGCTTTACGACGACGTCGAGCCGGAGTTGCGTGAACGTGTCGAAGATGTCTTGCTCAACCGCCGTGACGACGCGACGGAACGGCTGCTGGACATCGCCGAGCGCGCCAAAGCCGGCGGTAAGAAGAAAGACGCCGAGCGCGACCTTTCCTGGCGCGAGAAGCCGGTGGGGGAGCGGCTCGCGCATGCGCTCGTGCACGGCATCAACGAATTCATCGTCGAGGATACTGAAGCGGCGCGTCTGCAAGCCGAACGGCCGCTGCACGTAATCGAAGGGCCGTTGATGGACGGCATGTCCGTCGTTGGCGATCTCTTCGGTGCGGGGAAGATGTTCCTGCCGCAAGTGGTGAAGTCGGCGCGGGTGATGAAGCAGGCGGTCGCGCACCTGATTCCGTTCATGGAAGAGGAGAAGGAACGCACCGGCATGGCCGGAAAATCCAACGGCAAGATCGTGATGGCGACGGTGAAGGGCGATGTGCATGACATCGGCAAGAACATTGTCGGCGTGGTGCTGCAGTGCAACGGCTACGAGATCGACGATCTTGGCGTGATGGTCCCGTGCGACCGTATCTTGGAGCGCGCCAAGGAGATCAGCGCCGACGCTATCGGACTTTCGGGACTGATCACGCCATCGCTCGACGAGATGGTGTTCGTGGCAAGCGAGATGCAACGACTGGGTTTGAATCTGCCGCTGCTGATTGGTGGCGCGACCACGTCGCGCACGCACACCGCGGTGAAGATCGCGCCGGCTTATTCAGGGCCGATTCTTTATGTCCCAGACGCCTCGAAGGCAGTGCCCGTGGTGCAGAAACTTCTCGGCAACGAACGCGACAAGCTCGTGGTCGAGACCAGGGCGGAATACGACGCCGCCCGGGAAGCCTATTTTTCCAGCCAGGACAAGCGTCCGCGTCTGCCTTTGGCGAAGGCGCGCGAACGGGCGCCGAAGCTCGAATTCGCCCCTGTGAAGCCGACTTTCCTTGGCGTGCGCTCGTTCGACAATTATCCGCTCGAAGAGCTTGTGCCCTATATCGACTGGACGCCGTTCTTCGCCTCCTGGGATCTGGTCGGCCGCTATCCTGCAATCCTCGAGGACGACATCGTCGGCGAAGCGGCGCGCAATCTCTATCGCGACGCGCGGCCGATGCTGGATCAGCTCGTGGCGGAAAAGTGGGTCAAAGCGTCGGGCGTTGTCGGCTTCTGGCCGGCCAACCGGGACGGCGACGACATCGTCTTGTTCAGCGATGAGCAGCGCGGCGAAGAGATCGCGCGTCTGCACACGTTGCGTCAGCAAATCGACAAAGGCGAGGGCAAGACCAATATCGCGCTGGCTGATTTCGTGGCGCCGTTATCCCTTTCGCCGAATGGGAGAGGAGCGATCGACTATGTCGGAGCGTTCGCGGTAACCGCCGGGCTAGGCGAAGAAGACGTCGCCATTCGCTTCAAGCGCGCCAATGACGATTACTCGGCGATTCTGGCGCAGGCGTTGTGCGACCGTCTCGCCGAAGCGTTCGCCGAAGCGCTGCATGCGAAGGTGCGGCGCGAACTCTGGGGTTACGCCAAGGATGAAGCGTTGAGCACCGATGATTTGATCGCCGAGAAGTATCGCGGCATTCGTCCGGCCCCCGGATACCCGGCGCAGCCCGATCACGCCGAGAAGCGCACTATCTTCGACTTGCTTCAAGCGAAGGAACGCACCGGCATCGACCTCACCGAAAGTCTCGCGATGACGCCGCCATCTTCCGTCTCGGGACTCTATTTCGCGCACCCGCAGGCGGAATATTTCGGCACAGGCAAGATCGATCGCGATCAGGTCGAGGATTATGCGCGCCGCAAGGGCTGGGATGTTGCGACTGCGGAGAAGTGGCTTTCGCCGATCTTGGCGTACGATCCGCTAGTCGGCAAAGCGAGCCGTTGAAGCGGCGCGGCGCTCTCAGTGCAGCGCTTCACACACCGGGATACGCTCGGTTCGGCAGAAATCTGGTCCATTGCCGGTCTCACGCCAGTAGCGCAGAAGATCGGCGCGTTCCGCCACGGCGATGAAGCGCGGATCGGCGCGGAACGGCGCCATTTCTGGCTCAAAGAACCAGATGGGGACCAAGGGGAAGTCGCCGCTTCGCACGCGTTCTTCATCGGTGGCGGTAAGGCCATGTTGGTTAGGCAGTTTTGAGTCGACCCACGCAAAGGCGTCGTCCATACGCCCCAGCAGCACGAGTCCTCTGATGCACGCGCCGTTTCCTGGCGCACCACGCCGATGGCGCTGGCATTCGCGTACTGCCGTGTCGATGTCGATCGCTCGCCGCGACGCAAGTGCGCGCAACATCGACCTGATCGGCTGGGCCGCGTCCGGAGGTTCGAAGCGCTCGGCGATTGCCGGATCGCGCATCAGTGCGGCGACGTCCGACGAGGCGCCGGCAAGCGCGCCATGAGCCAGCCGCGCCTCCGTGATTTCGAAGTCATTCGGCCAAAACCGATCGGCTTGTGCGATCGCTCGCCTTACGCCAGCGCGATCGTCCGATGCTAACAGCGCGGTGATTTGGATGCCTACCGTGTACGAATCGAACGGGTCGCCCTCCCTCGCCCGTTCGATCAGTGCAGCACCTTCAGCGATCCGGCCCGTGGCCATATAGAACTGCGCCGCATACAGCGCGAGCTTCGACTCGTCGGCAAGAATGGAAGCTTCCGAATCCACGCGCATGGCCTGCATCAGCAAGTTTTCGCGCTCGACATAATCGTGTCTTGGGATCAGGTAGGCCTCGCCGACGTAATAGTCCGGTGCTTGCGGCGCGATCCTATGCGCGCGCGCGTTTGCTGCGCGCGCTTCGGCGAGCGTCGCGGGAAACTCCTGGGTCGAAAAGAAATAATAGTAGAAACCCGCGACCCTGGCCAAATTAAACAATGCGGCAGGACTATTCGGATACGCGCGCGCTGCGGCCCGGCTGCGTTCGTAAGCGGCCCGGTACTGGTCGCGCTGCATGAGATCGTTCACACGGTTTACTTCTGCGGCGACCCGAGCGTCGGCGCCGCCGCGCAAAGTTGCGCGCAACAATTCCTGTTGCTGGCCGATGCGAACGGCGATGCGGTCCGGAAGCGCCGACGCCTCGCTCGTCCTGCTGTCAAACGACTCGGAAATCACCGTGAGATTGTCGCGGCCGTTCTGCACGCGCACGGTTACGTGTACTGCGTCGCCGTCGCGGCGCACTTCGCCTTCGACGACGTAGCGCGCGTTTAGCGCGCGCGCAGCGTCGGCGCTGGTCTCGCCTCGCTGCAGGGCGCTGCTTCTCCATGAGACGACGCTCATGCCCGTTCGTCCCAACGTCGTGGCAAGCGAGGCGGACATGCTGTCGGCATAGGACTGCCCATCCTCGCCAGTGTCGAGACTGGCAAACGGAAGCACCGCTATCGACGCTTCCGCCTGCGGGCTGGGCGGACGAAGCCATCCCGAGAACGCAGCCGCACTAAGCGCGACGGCGCCGATCGCGGCGGCCGCGAGCCATAACAATCGCGGTTGGCGGCCGAGAGCGCTCAGTTTCGCCTGCCACGGCGGCGCTTGCCAGGCGACGCTGAGTACCCACAGTTCGAGGCGTGCATCCATCTTGTCGAGCGTCACATGCCCGCGCCGCTCCAAGCGCCGCACCAGATCCGGCCCAAGCGCCTCTTTGAGCTGGCTTGATAAAATCAATTCGTTGGGCTGCGCCAAGGCCAACAGTCTCGCCGCCACGTTCACGCCATGTCCGAGCAGGTCGCCGGCGTCGGCGTCGGACACCTCGCCCAGATGAGCGCCGGCGCGCAATGGCACGCGCTGATCGGCGAACAAAACGTCGACGAAAGCAATCGCGCCAGTGGCGGAGGAAAACTCCAACATGAATCCGTCGCCAGCGCTGCTGAACACGCGGCCGCCGTGGGCGGCGGCGTTGCGGGTCACGCGCTCGCGCAGCGCCTTGATTGCTGCAATAGTCGCCGCCTCATTGATTTCACTTTGGTGCGAATAACCCACCGCGTCGATCGCGACGATAACGGCGAGCCTTCGCTCAACGCCCGGATCAGATGTGGAAACCTCCGCCATCAGTGAATCGCGGCCTCCGCCAAGCCGATAGCATGCCCGGGCGGAGAAATGAACAACCCTCCGGCCGCCTCTCCTCGGCGCCCGCCATCTAGAGCAAGGAGGCCGCAGCCCGTTCGTCCGCCCTGAACCCGCAATCGTCGCATCCGGGGTGGCGGCGGACGGCGCACGACTGCTAGAACGCTGCCCGAATATCTCGGGGACCCACATGAAACGTCTGATCTCGTTCGTCGCCGCGGCGCTGGCGCTGGCCGCGTGCGCTTCGTCGTCCACGCCGCAGCGCTCGGACGCGCTCGAAGTCGCCCCGCTCGCCTACCAGATGCGGACGCTGCCGAACGGGCTGCGCGTCTATTCGATGCCGGATCGCAATACGGCGAACGTGTCGGTGCAGGTCTGGTACGACGTGGGCTCTGTGGACGATCCGGCCGGCCGCTCGGGCTTCGCCCATCTGTTCGAACACATCATGTTCAAATCGACCCGCAACATGCCGGAGCAATTCTTCGATCGGCTGACCGAAGATGTCGGCGGCTACAACAACGCGTCGACCTACGATGACTTCACCAACTATTACGAAGTTGTGCCGGCGAACCATCTGCAGCGCGTGCTGTGGGCGGAGGCCGATCGTATGGGCTCGCTCGTCGTCAACGAAGAGAGCTTTGATTCAGAGCGCGATGTGGTGAAGGAAGAGCTGCGCCAGCGCGTGCTCGCCTCGCCATACGGCCGCCTGTTCTACTTCTATCTGAACCAGGTGAACTACGACGTTCATCCCTACGGCCGCCCCGGCATCGGTTCGATCGAGGATCTCGACGCCGCCACCGTGGACGATGTGCGCGCGTTCCATGCGCAATATTATCGTCCCGACAACGCCATTCTGGTTGTCTCCGGCAACTTCGACCAAGCGCAGCTCGACGCCTGGGTCGATCAATATTTCGCCGATATCGAGCGGCCGGCGCGCGCGATTCCACGCGACTACCCGGCCGAACCCGTGCGTACGCAACCTCGGGAATACACCGTCTACGCGCCGAACGTGCCGCTGCCGGCGGTGATGGTGTCCTATCCGCAGCCGGCGTCGACCGATCCCGACATTCCGGTGCTGATGGTGATCGACGCCATCATGGCCACCGGCGAGTCTTCACGCCTCTATCAGTCGCTTGTGTACGAGCAGGAAATAGCGGCCCAGGTTTTCACCAACCTCGAAGCAACCCAGGATCCCGGCGCCTACTCGCTGTTCGCAATCATGTCCGACGGCCAGACCGCGGACGCCGGCGTGACCTCGCTTGCGGCGCAAATCGCGCGCTTCCGCGACGCAGCGGTCAGCCAGGCAGAACTCGACGAAGCCAAGAACGAGATCGTGACGGCAACATTGCAGGGGCGCGAGACAGCCGAAGGCCGCGCCGACGAACTTGCGGACGCCGTGATCCGCTACGGCGACGCGGCTTATGCCGACCGGTTGCTCGCAGCAATCCAGGCGACGACTGCTGCCGACATTCAGCGCGTCGCGCGCCGCATCTTCGACGAAAACAAGCGCGCTGTGGTTCGCTACCTGCCTGCAGCAGAAGGGCAAAGCGGCGACATCATCCGTACGTCTCCGCGCGTCCAAGCGCGGACGATCGAGATTCCGCAATCGGAAATCCCCAATTTCACGCTGGCGCCGGAGGCTCAACGCGAGCAACCTCCGACAGCGGGAACGCCGATCGACGCGCGGATCCCTGCGACCTCGCAGCGCACGCTGGCCAACGGCATGCGCGTCATCGTTGCGCCGAACCGCGCCTTGCCGCTGATCAGCGCCGATCTGCGCGTGGCGTCGGGCGGCAGCGCCGATCCCGCCAATCGCGCAGGGCTCGCCAGCCTGACCGGCGACCTGCTCACGCGCGGCACCACCACGCGCAGCGCCACCCAGATCGCCAGCGAGATCGAATCGCTCGGCGCGAGCATAAGCTCGGGCGCCGGTGTGGATTCCTCGGCGGTGTCGCTGCAGACGCGCAGCGACCGCGTCAATGAAGCATTCACCGTGTTCGCCGACGTCGCGCGCAACCCTGCCTTCGCTGAAGAAGAACTCGACCGCGCCAAGTCACAAGCGCTCGACGGACTGCAGGTGGCGTTGAGCCAGCCGGGCTCGATTGCCGGTTTGGCGATGACCCGTGCGATCTATGGCATGGCGCCTTACGGGGCTATCGCTTCGCCGACCAGCATCGGTGCGATCACGCGCAGCGACATGGCAGCCTACCATGGCGCCTATTGGCGGCCGGACAACGCGGTGCTCGTGATCACTGGCGATGTGTCCGCCGACGAGGGTTTTGCCCTAGCTGAACGTTATTTCGGCGACTGGGCGCGGCCGTCCGCGGCATTGCCGGCACGCCCGGACGCGTCCGCTCATGCTGCGCCCGTGCGCACCATCGTCGTCGATTTGCCGGAGACGGGTCAGGCGGCGGTGGCGATGGGGCTGCGCGGCGTGTCGCGCACCGATGCGGAGTATTTCCCGCTCCTGGTCGCCAACAATGTTCTCGGCGGCGGCTACTCGGCGCGTCTCAACAACGAGATCCGCATTCGCCGCGGCCTTTCCTACGGTGCGAACTCGAGCATGCAGGCGCGGATGGCGCCGGGTCCCATCGTCGCTTCGGCGCAAACCCGCAACGACGCGGCGGTGCAGGTCTACGAATTGATGCGGGCCGAAATCCAGCGCATCGCTTCGGAGCCGGTGCCGGTCGCTGAACTGACCGCCCGCAAAGCTGTGCTGATCGGCAGTTTCGGCCGCACGGTCGAGACGACCGCCGGGCTTGCCGGCCAGATCTCGACCCTTGCGCTTTACGGTTTGCCGCCCGAGCGGCTGGGCACCTACGTTGCTGACGTCACGGCGGTGACGCCGCAACAGGCACAGGCCGCCGCGCAACGTTACTTCGACGCAAGTCGCGCTGACGTGGTCGTTGTCGGCGACGCCCAGCATTTCTACGATGGGCTTCGCCGCGTACGGCCGCGCGCCGAGCGCATTCCGGTGTCGGAACTAAATCTCGACAGCGAAACCTTGCGTTGACATCGAAGGGCGGCGTCAGCTTGCAGATGACGCTGCCTGCCGACTCGGTTAACCATACCGGCCTTGGCTGGACAGAATTTCATTCGTGTCGCCGCCTTGGCGCTTTGTCTGAGCACGCTTTCCTTCGCGGCGGGTGTGGCCGGTGATCTCTCGATCATCGATCCGCCCCGGTCCGGCCAGCGTGTGGTGCTGCGGATTCCGCCCGAGCTGCCCGCCGATACTGTTCGGGCAGGCCCGCTTCCGTCCTTGATATCCACAGCTTCGGCCGCGGAGCCTGAAGCAGTGGAGCCGGTTTTCCATCGGTTCTCCCCGGAACGCGCCGGCGTGGAACAGGCCTCGCATCCGCAAAAGCCAGAGGTGCGCATTGAGATTCAGCTGGCGCGCGTGACACCCAAGGCCGCGCAAATGGCAGCGCTCGCCGCTCATGAGCGCAAAGTCGCCTGATAAAGTGCGGCTTTGCCGCAACACCGGCGCCCGGCGCCTGCAACAGCGCCAAAAAACGGCCCCGTTCGGGGCGCTCTTCTTCACCGTCATGAGAGAGGGAAATGGGTCGAATCTGTACGCCGGGGGCGCCGCGGTGATCGCCGCAGCGTTGACCCTGGCGGCTCCCTCGCTCGCTGAAGCCCAACAACCCCAGCAACGCCAGCCGCAGGCTCAGCCGCAGCGTCTCTATCCGGTCGCCGCAGGCGCCAGCCGCTATGCGACGCCGGACGGTGCGGTGCGGTTTGTGCTCGATCGCTCCGGCGGCCGGGCCGCCTTGGTCCGCTTCGAAGGCGATCCCGAGGTGCACGTGCTCCGTCCGACGATGGGGGCGGGCGGCGACGAGATTTATCAGACCGAGAATGGCGATGTGCGCCTGCGTGTGACGCCGCACGGCGGCATCATCGTTTATACGCGCGCCATCCGCACCGGCGCCGCCGCTTCCGAGGAAGCGCGCGTCCCGCCCTTGGCGCCGGAGGCGTTGGCTTTCGCCGAGATGCAAGTGCGCTTCCGCTCGATCCAGAGTCGTGCGCGCCGCGCGGTCGGTCAAACCGTCGTGTTCAGCGTGCCCGCGCAAATGACGCCGGCGGCGGCCGGTGTCGTCACCGATGCGGCCGAACGCGCCGCGGAAGGCCTGGCCGAAGCGCCGATGACCAATGTACGCCGCGTGGTGATCGGTTTCGGCCGCGTGCCCGCAGTGGCGCTGCGCGGCACCACGCTTGTGATCCAGGTCGCCCCGCAATTCGGTTATGCCGGCCGTCCATCGTCCAGCACTATCCGCAATGTCGTCATGGGGCAGGTGCAGGGCCCGGAACAGTAGGCTCTAGCGAGGCGAATAGCCGGGCGGGGCAAGCTCAAAGCCCGAGAACTCAAAGCCCGGGGCAACGACGCACGAAACCAGCGTCCAGGCGCCCTCGCTCTCGGCGGCTTGCCAAGTGTTCGCCGGCACGATCGCTTGCGGCCGCGCCCCGTCAGCGACGGCGGGACCGAGCAGTACGTCGGGCAGGCCCGCCATCTCCACGCGCAGCGGTGCGCCGGAGTGCCATAGCCAGAGTTCTGTTGCATCAACGCGATGCCAGTGCGAGCGCTCGCCAGACCGCAGCAAAAAGTAGATCGCCGTGCAGTATGCGCGGCCATCTGCGCCCGCTTCGCTGCGGAAGGTCTCGACATAATGTCCGCCTTCGGGATGGGGCTGCATGTTCAACGTCGTGATGATTTCCTGCGGCGTCATCCTTTGAAATTGTCCTTGCGCTTGCGGATGTCGGCAAAGGCCTCCCAGTCCTCGGCGTCAGGCAGCATCACGGCGCCTTTCAGCTTCGGCGCGCGCAGGAAGGGGTTGGTTTCCTGCTCGACACGCAGTGTCATCGGCACAGTCGGCTTGCCTTCGGCGCGCAGCCTGTCGATCTCGGCGATGCGCGCCTGCAGTGCGCGGTTGGCCGGGTCGATCGTGATGGCGAAGCGCGCGTTGGATTGAGTGTATTCATGCGCGCAATAGAGCGTCATGTCGCCCGGCAAGGCGGCGATCCTCTGCAGGCTCGCCCACATTTGTTGCGGCGTGCCCTCAAACAGCCTGCCGCATCCCAACGAGAACAGTGCATCGCCGACGAAGGCGACATTGTCGGCGTCGAACACATAGGCGATATGACCAAGCGTGTGCCCGCCCACATTGAGCACCCGCGCTTCGAGTTCGCCGAGCTTCACGCGATCGCCTTCGTCGACGATGCGATCGGGGGCCAAGCCGATGCGCTCCACCTCAGCCGGCCCCGTCACCGTTGCGGCTGTCTTTGCTTGGATGGCCGCGTTACCGCCGGCGTGGTCGGGGTGCCAGTGGGTGTTCCAGATATCGGTGATGCGCCAGCCTCTGGCGTCGGCTTGACGCAAGATCTCGTCAGCGTCGGGGGTATCGATCGCTGCGGTTGCGCCAGTCGCCGGATCGTGGATCAGGAAGCCGTAATTGTCGGCAAGGCAGGGAAACTGGTGAATTTGAAGCATGACTCGGCATTGGGGTTTGAGGATTGGGATCAAGGTCGGATACGCATGCACCAACCCCTAATCTAGTATCGTCATAAACTGCGCCCACCCTAATTCCGAGTCGCCATTCAAATGCGCGTCGATGTTCTCGCTCTGCAGCGCTTCTACGCTTCGCCCCTCGGCGAGGCGGCGCAGCGGGCCGCGGCGCGGCGGCTTGGAGCGCTTTGGCCGCATTGCGACGGATTGGACGTATTAGGCGTTGGCTACCCGGCGCCCTACCTCGATCGTCTGCGTGGCGGCGCCCGCCGCGTGGTCGCGATGATGCCTGCCGCGCAAGGCGCCGAGCCTTGGCCTGCCACCGGCCCAGCCGCGACGGCGCTGGCGGAAGAGACGCGCTTGCCGTTCATGGACGCCGTGTTCGACCGTGTGCTCCTAGTGCATGCGCTCGAAGAATGCGACGCCGTGCACGCGATGCTGCGCGAAATCTGGCGCGTGATGGCGCCGGAAGGACGCCTAGTGACGATAGCGGCGAACCGCTGGAGCTTGTGGGCGCAGTCCGGTGTTTCCCCATTCGGGCATGGCCGTCCGTACTCCCGCACCCAGCTGGCGACACTGCTCGGCGACAGCATGTTCGAACCGGTGGTGTCAGCGCGCGCGCTCTTTGCGCCGCCGTGGCGATGGGCGGCGGGCGCTGCAGAGGCGTTCGAGCAAGTGGGTGAGCTGGTCTGGCCGATGCAAGGCGGTCTCGTGCTGATGGAGGCCGTGAAGCGTCTCTACGCCACCACCGCGCGATCGCAAGGCCGCGTGCTGCTGGCGAAAGCACCGCCGCGCGCACGCCCCGAGTTGGACCGGCCAACGCAGTATCGGCGCAGACCAGAAACCGCCATCGCAGAGTGACGGCGTTTCGTCGTTGGCGTGAAGAAGCGGCTCGCACGCGGCGTTAAGGTCCCGACGAAATTCACGAGGCACGCTATGCATTTCACCCGACGCACCGTCTTGAGTGCAACGGCGGCAGCCGTTGCGATCGCCGCGGCCGGCTGCAATCGACCGACGGGCGGCGCAGCTGAATTGCACGGCCTGCTCGATCAATTGGCGATCGATACGCTGCGTGAAGCGCCGGAATTCGCGACAAGTCTCGGTGTTTCAGAAGAGCAGGCGGGCGGGCGCTATATCGATCGTCTCGCGGATTCTTCCCGTGAAGGCTTACGCCGTCAGCGCGCAATCGCGCAGCGCGCGCTCGAATCGCTCGGGACCATCGATCAGCGCAAGCTCGATGGTCAAGACGCTGTCACCTACGATGTCGTGAAGACCTCTCTCGAGGATGGCCTCGCCGCCGGGGCGTTCGAGTTCGGCAACGGCGCCCAATCGCCTTATGTCGTCACCCAGCTCGGCGGCGCTTACGTGAACCAGCCGGATTTTCTTGCCAGCCAGCATCCAATCACCACCCGCGATCAGACGGAAGCCTACCTGACGCGGCTCCAGCAATATGCCCGCGTACTCGATCAGGAATCGCAGATGATCGCGGAGGACGCCGGCAACGGCATGATCCCCCCCGACTTCTGCATCGACGGCGCGGTGGCGCAATTGCGCGGCTTCGCCGAGACGGCGCCGGCGCAAACCGTGCTCGTCACTGCTCTCGCCCGCCGTTTGCCCGAAGTCGACGAGATTGCGGAGAGTGAGCGCGCCGCCTTTGTGAGCCGCGCCGAAACTATCGTGCGCGACGACGTCTTGCCCGCCTACTTGCGTCAAATGGAAGCGCTGACGGCCATCCGCCAGCGTGCCGTGCATGACGCCGGCATCATGCATCGTCCGCAGGGGGCGGAAATCTATGCAGCAGCGCTGCGCGCCTACACGACCACGACCATGAGCGCCGACGAGATCCATAATATGGGCATCGAACTGGTGCGCTCGGCGCAGAGTGAGATCGATGCAATTTTCCGCGCCCAAGGCATGACCAGCGGCACCGTTGGCGAGCGCATTCAGGCGCTCGGCCGCCGCCCCGATCAGCGTTATGCGAGCACCGAAGCGGGGCGCACGCAGTTGTTGGCCGACCTCAACGCGCAAGTACGGGCAATCCAGGCGCGGATGCCTGAAGTAATGGGTCGCCAAGCCCGGGCGCCGCTCGAGATTGTCCGCGTGCCGGCTTATATCGAAGCGGGTTCACCGGGGGGCTATTACCAGCAGCCGGCGCTCGATGGTTCGCGGCCCGGCGCCTACTACATCAACCTTCGCGATCCCGCGAACGAATGGCCGCGCTATTCGTTGCCCACTCTCACCTATCACGAAGGCGTTCCGGGCCATCACTGGCAAATCGCGATCCAACAGGAATCCGAAGGACTGCCGTTCTATCGCAGCGCGCTTACGTTCTTCGGCGCCTTCATCGAGGGCTGGGGCCTTTATGCGGAACAGCTCGCCGACGAGATGGGGGTTTACGAAAACGATCCGTTCGGACGCATCGGCTATCTCAACTCGGCGGCGTTCCGTGCTTCGCGCCTGGTCGTCGACACCGGCATTCACTCCAAGGGCTGGAGCCGCGAACAGGCGATTCAGTCCATGGCGGAAGCGACCGGCGGCGGCGGCGCCGGCACGATCACCGAGATCGAACGCTATTGCGTCATCCCCGGCCAAGCCTGCAGCTATATGGTTGGGCGCCAGGCCATCAACCGCATGCGCGACAACGCTCGCCAGGCGTTGGGCGCAAACTTCGATCAGCGTGGCTTCCACGACACCTTGCTTGCCAACGGCGCCGTGCCGCTCACCGTGGCGGAGCGGCTGATAAACGATTGGGTTGGCTCCGTGCAGAATGCATAGCCGCTTCGTCTGCAGTGCAAAAACGGTTGGCGCTGCGCATTTGCGGCGTCCACGTCGCCGCCTGAGGGCGGTTCGTCGCACCCCCGGTGCGAGGCCGGGCATTTCGGCTAAGCTCCGGCTTGCAGGCAAACCCTAATTCGGAAGGGGAAATACCCATGGAATTGTCACGGCGCTCGCTTTTGGGCGCATCGGCGGCTGGCTTGGTGCTGGCTGCATGCGCGCGTCCCGCCGCCGACGGCGACCTCAACGCGATCCTCGACCAGCTCTCGACCGACTTCCTGCGAGAGTCGCCCGAATACGCGACGTCGCTCTCGGTGTCTGAGGAGCAGGCGGGCGGCCGCTATATCGATCGCCTCAGCGACTTCACGCGCGCCGGCGCCGATCGCGTGCTGGGCATTGCGAACGCCGCAAAGACGCGACTGGAAGGTCTCGACCGCGACTCGCTCGAAGCCCGTGACGCCGTCACCTACGACGTCGTCATGACGGCGCTGTCGGACAACATCGCCTCGGCGCAATTCAAGACCGGCGGCGGCGCCCAAGCGCCATACACGGTCACGCAGCTGACCGGCGCCTATACGTTCATTCCCGATTTCCTCGCCAGCCAGCATCCGGTCACCAACCGCGAGCAGGCCGACGCTTATCTGGCGCGTTTGACTGCGTACGGTCGCGTGCTGGACGAAGAATCCGCGCGCATCGCCCAAGACGCCGAAGACGGCGTGATTGCGCCGGACTTCAGCATCGACGGCGCGCTGCGCCAGCTCGGGCAGTTCCGCGGCATGAACCCAGCGCAAACTGTGCTGGTCAGCTCATTTCAGCAGCGTCTCGGCGGCGTCGCCGAAATCAGCGACGCGGACAAGACCGCGCTTACGACGCAGGCCGAAACCATCGTCCGCGACACGGTGTTGCCGGCCTATCAACGTCAGATCGATGCGCTGACCGCGGTGCGTCCGCGCGCCACCCATGACGCCGGCGTGTGGAAACTGCCGGATGGCGAACAGCTCTACGCCACTGCGCTGCGCGCCTACACGACAACGTCGATGGGCCCCGATGAGATTCACCAGATGGGTCTCGACCTCGTCACGCAGCTCAACAGCGAGATGGATGCGATCCTGCGCGCGCAAGGCATGACGCGCGGCTCGCTGACCGAGCGGATTCGCGCGCTCGGCCAGCGCCCCGATCAGCGCTACGCCAGCACGGAGGCGGGGCGCACGGAACTGCTTGCAGCGCTCAACGCGCAGGTCGCAGCAATCCGCGCGCGGATGCCGGAAGTGTGCAACACGCTGGCGCAGGCCGCTCTCGAGATCAAGCGCGTGCCTGAATACACTGAAGCGGGCGCGCCGGGCGGCTATTATCAAGGCGCCGCGCTCGACGGATCGCGCCCGGGCGCTTACTACATCAATCTGCGCGACCCGGCGAACGAATGGCCGAAATTCACGCTGCCGACGCTGACCTACCACGAGGGCGTCCCGGGTCATCACTGGCAGATCGCGATCCAGCAAGAATCGGGCTCGATCCCGTTCATCCGCAGCGCGTTGCTCGGCTTCAGCGCCTACGCCGAAGGCTGGGGCCTCTACGCCGAACAGCTCGCCGACGAGATGGGGATGTATGCGAACGATCCGTTCGGCAAGGTTGGCTATCTGCAATCGGCGGCGTTCCGCGCCTCGCGTCTCGTCTGCGACACCGGCCTTCACTCCAAGCGCTGGACCCGTGAGCAGGCGATCCAGTCGATGGTGGCCGCGACAGGCGACCAGGAATCGAACATCGTCACCGAGATCGAACGCTACTGCGTGTGGCCGGGCCAGGCGTGCAGTTACATGGTCGGCCGCCAAGCCATCAACCGCATGCGCGACAGCGCCCGCCAAACGCTCGGCGACGCCTTCGACATCAAGGGCTTCCACGACACGATCCTGACCAACGGCGCAACGCCGCTCTCGGTCACCGAACAACTCGTGAGCCAGTGGGCTGCCGGCGTCTCCGGGCCCGCGCGCAGCGGCTAGGCGCTCTGGACCTCAGAACGGAAGGCGGCGTTGTGAGCGATCACAACGCCGTTTTCGTTTGGGGCGCGGGTTTAGGGTTCTGGCCGTCGCGGCCGAGATAACGAACGCCCTTGAGCCACAGCAGCAGCGCCTCCCAGTGAATGCCGGCGATCACCTTGAATGTCATCAAGGGATTGCCGAGCCAGGCGCGCAGCAATTGCGCATCGTTCAGTTCACGGCGTTCGCCTGCGAATGACGCGGTCAGGACGATCTCGCCGCCGCGCGTCAGCGTCATTGCAACGACCGCGGTTTCTGCCGGTGGCGTGATGCGAAAAGCGTAAGTGAGATCGCCGTCCAGGAAGGGGGATACGAAGAATGCCTTGGCGCAGCTTTGAATAACGCTGCCGTCCGGCGTGGGCTGTGGCGGCAGCACGTAAAGGTGGCGCTCACCGAACGTGTTCGAAACTTCATGCGCGATCGCGGCGAGGCTGCCGTCGCGATCATAACAAAAATATACGCTCAGCGGATTGAAGACATAATTGAAGAGCCGCGGCATGGTCAGCAGCACTATGCGGCCGCCGCTCCAACCGATCCCCGCGCAGCGAAGTTTCGCCTCGATCTGGGGCTTGATCGACGCATCGACGCGCGCGGCATGATCACGATCGAATAACGCAAACAGCGCGGCCCGATTGTGCGAGAAGAGTCTAAGCCGCCGCGGCAGGTCGTCGAGGTCGAGTGCGAGCATGAACACCGCGTAGCGCAGCCGGTGCTTGCCCGGGCGGTTATGCGCCACGTGGCCGACATAGATCGCGCTCATGCCGCCAACGCCTGACGATAAAGCGGCGATGTGAGATGTATGCGTCCGGACTCGTTGTCGACGGCCCAGGGCCGGCGCACGCCGGAGAGCTGTTCCGCTACGGCCAACCCCGCCTGCAGCGCGTCCTCGTGAAAGCCCGCGCCGAAGTGAGCGCCGCAAAACCAGGTGTTGCGCACGCCCTGTAGCGACCAGAGTTGTTCTTGCGCCCGGATCGCCGCCGCATCGAACAGCGGATGATCGTAATCGGTTTCATAGAGGATGGTATCAGCCCGCGGCATCGTGCGCGGATTGAGCGTGAGAAAAATCTGTTCGCGGCTTTCGATGTTCTGCAGCTTGTTCATCCAGTAGGTGACGACGCAACCCGCTTCGGGATTGTCGCCAACATAGTTCCAACTCGCCCACAGCGGCTCGCGCTGCGGCATGAACGCAGCGTCGGTGTGCAGCACGGCGCGATTCTTCGCATAGCGAAACGCGCCGAGCAGTGCGCTCTCTCCCGCGCTGGGGTCATTCAGTATTCTCAGCGCGTCGTCAGCGTGCGTCGCGATGACGACGTGGTCGTAGCGTTCGGCGTTTCCGCAAGCGTCGCTGATATGAACACCGCCCGGCTCGCGCCGAACGCAAACCGCGCCGGCATTGAGCCGAACGCGCTCTGCGTAAGACGCCGTCAGCTTCTCGACATAGGCGCGGCTACCGCCTTCGATCGTGCGCCATTGCGGCCGGCCCGTGAGTTTCAAGAGTCCATGGTTTTCGAAGAAACGTACGAAGGCGCATGCCGGGTAGTGATGGATGTCTCTCATCGATGCCGACCAGATCGCGGCTGCCTGCGGCAGCAGGTGGTCGCGCTGAAACGCATCGCCGTATCCCCGCCGGGTCAGATATTCACCGAGCGAAATCAGCTCATCGCGCGTTCTCAACAGATCGAGCGGGGCGTCGCGATAGAAGCGCAGCAAATCCCAGGTCATGGACCAGAAGCGCGGGCTGATCAGGTTGCGGCCGCCGCAAAGGTAAGCGGAGGCCCCGACCGAGGAATATTCTGTCCTGCCGCCATAGAGCGAAACGCCGAACGACATGTCCGAGGGTGTCGTTTCGACATGGAGATGGTCGAGCAGGGCGACGAGATTCGGATAGGTAGCGTCGTTGAAGACGATGAAGCCGGTATCGACTCGCGTATCGCCGAGGCTGGTCTTCACGGTTACGGTGTTGGAGTGGCCGCCCAGTCTGCCGTCCCGTTCGTAAACGGTGACGTCATGCTTCTGGCTCAAGAGCCAAGCTGCCGACATTCCGGCTATGCCCGAGCCTATGACAGCGATAGCTTGCCGTTGTGTGTTGCCGCCGGAGGTGAAGCCCATCGAACGATCCCGCTCCAGCGCGCGCTTCGCAGCCTGGTTTGCGAGGGTCTACGGCTGGGGCCCATCCGCGGTTCACAGTGATCCACGCTCAAAGCCTGCGCGTATAACGGCCAATGCGCATGGTGGAATTCGCCACGGCCGGTTCGAGCGCGGCGGGACCGCCGCGCCGGAGATTGCGCACTGTGCACGATGACGTCGCGGACACCGACGAGACGCTGCTGATGCGCATCGCGGGCGGCGATAGGGAAGCGTTTGCGCGTCTGTTTTCGGCGTATGGCGGGAAGGTCAAAAGGTATTTGCTGCGGCTCGGAGCGCCGGCGGTGGTGGCGGAGGATCTGGCGCAGGATACAATGGTGGCGGTGTGGCGGCGGGCCGCTTCGTTCGACGCACGCAAAGCCAAGGCATCGACCTGGATTTTCGTTATCGCGCGCAACGCTTGGATCGACAAATTGCGCCGGGAGAAGGTCGAGCTCGCCTACCGTTCGGTGATGATCGTGGGCGAGAAAAGCGAGGAAGAAGCGCCGGAGGAAGCGGTTCTGCGCGGGCAAACCCAAGACCAGGTTGTCGCGGCCCTGGCGACGCTCTCGGCAGACCAGCGCCAAGTCGTGCAACTTTCTTTCTTCGAGGACCGGCCCCATTCGGAGATTGCAGAGCATTTGGCGCTGCCGCTCGGTACGGTGAAGTCACGGTTGCGCCTAGCGCTCATCAAGCTGCGCACACATTGGGAGAAATACCGGTGAGCCCGCTCCATCATCCCAGTGAAGACATCCTCACCGCCTACGCTGCGGGTGCGCTCGAGCCCGGATTCGGATTGGTGGTGGGCGCGCATCTACAGGCATGTGAGCGATGCCGCGGGCGGGTCGCGACATTCGAGGCGGCGTCCGGCGCTGCTCTGGGCAACTTGCCGGCTGCCGATATAAACGCGGACGCCTTCGCGAACGTGTTGGCGCGCCTGAATGAAGCCGCGCCTGCTGAGGCGGCGCCGGATAGGCGTCCTCTCATCGAGCGTTTGCCGTTGAAGCCGAAGAAATGGGTCGCGCCTGGAGTCTGGGTTGCGGGAGTGAACACGCCGCATGCCCCCGGCAATCGGGTCTATCTGCTTTCGGTCGCCGCCGGCGGGCTTACCGCCCGGCACGAACATTCCGGCGCCGAGTTCTGCACGGTGTTGAAGGGCGCCTATCGTGACGAGCTGGGTGTCTTTGCCGCCGGAGATTTCGCTGCGGCCGACAGCGACCTCAATCATCAACCACTGGTCGAGGGCGACGAGACCTGTGTCTGTCTTTTCGCCACAGAAGGACGCTTGAAAGCGCAGGGCGTATTAGGACGGTTGGCGTTCGCATACGCCAACGTATGAATTCGTCGAAACGCCCCTTCGCCGTCGCCGTCGCCTGAGGCATAGCTTACTCGCTTTGCTCCAGGCCGGACTAGCTCATGACTGCAACAACCGTATCTGCTGTTACGCCCTCCGCGTCAGCATCGCTGGGCGCAGGCGTGCGCATTTCCGAAATCGATCTGCTCCGCGGGCTTGTGATCGTGTTGATGGCACTCGATCACGTGCGCGACTATTTTTTCCTGAATGGCGGCCTCGGCAGTAATCCGCTCGATCCGGCCACGACGACGCCATGGCTCTATACCACCCGCTGGATCACCCATCTTTGCGCACCGACGTTCGTGTTTCTCTCGGGCGTGTCGGCGTATCTGCAATTGGCCAAGGGCAAGACGCTGGCGCAGCTGTCGCGGTTTCTGTTCGCGCGCGGTCTCTGGCTCATCTTTCTGGAAGTAACGGTGCTGAGCTTCGGCTGGTCGTTCGGCTTCCCTTATGCCTTCTTCCTGCAAGTGATATGGGCCATCGGCTGGTCTATGCTGGCGCTTGCCGGCCTGATCTGGTTGCCGCGAGCCGTCGTGTTGGCGATCGGCATCGCCATTATCGGCGGCCACAACCTGCTCGATCCGATCGATGCGCGCGAACTCGGTGCGCTGCAGCTCTTATGGACGTTCCTTCACGATGGCGGCCCGATCTTCGTTGGCGAGCAGCCGATCGGCTTGATCGCGTACCCCGTCTTGGCGTGGATTGGGATCATCGCGCTCGGCTTCGGCCTGGGTGCGATTTTCGCGGAGGCCCCGGCAAAGCGCGATCGCATCATGGTGACGCTCGGCATCGTCATGCTGGTGACGTTCTTGCTGTTGCGAGGCTTCGGCCTCTACGGCGATCCGACCTTCGCCACCGGCCCCGAGGCGATCGCCCGCGATTGGCGTGAGCAGACCACTTTTGGCGCGGCGCTGATGGTGTTCCTGGATGTGCAGAAATATCCGCCGTCCCTACAGTTCACTCTGGTGACCCTAGGCATTGTCTTTGCGATTTTTCCGTTGCTGTCGCGTCTGCCTGGCGTCATGCGCTCGGTATTGAACACGTTCGGCGCCGTGCCATTCTTCTTTTATGTGCTTCACATCTATCTGGTGCACATGCTGGCGATCCTCGCCAATGCCGCGCTCGGAAAGCCGATTGAGGGCTATTTCGACTACATGATCAACGTGTTCATCGCGCCTCAGAAACTCCAGGGTGCGGGCTTCACGCTGCCATGGATCTACCTTGCCTGGATCGTCGTCCTTGTGCTGCTCTATCCGCTCTGCCGCTATTGGCAGGCCCTGAAAGCGCGTCGGCGCGATTGGTGGCTGTCGTTTCTCTAGGCGGCGCGCCGCTCGCGGACCGACGAGAGGATGCGATCGGCAAATGGTTCGAGCAGTGGCGGGCGGTAGGACGCGTTCGCCGCGTAGCGCAAGCGGGCGGTTTCGTGGATATCTTCGAAACGGGTCAGGCCCCTGCGCCAACGAGAGGTCAGCGCGCGCATGATCGGAAAGCCCTTGCCGTCAACCGCGGACGCGATCGGATCGATGTCGGCGAGGCAGCCCGAAATGACCGAGCCCGGCTCGCGTGAGAGCGTTAGTCCGGCAAGCTCCGCGCCTTCAAGCACCCAAATCAGCGCACAATTCGAGAGCCCGGGCGCGCCGCCGCCGCCGACGCCGCCATGATCCCCGGGAAACCAGAGCTGGGCGACGCGTGGACGAGTTCCCGGCGTGTTGAACGCATCGATATTATTCCACAGGGTCGGCGCAAACGGAGCGCGGCGTTCGTCTATCGCAACCGCATGGCGCGCATTCTCGACGGAGCGGGAGAGGGATGTGTCGTGAAATTCATAGCGTGCGTTGAGCCCGATCGAGATCGGCAGCAAGCGTGGAATGCCGAGCGAGCCAACTGTGTCCCAAACGCCCAGATAGCGGATGCCGAGATCGACCGGAGGCGAGGTGAACGGGCGCGCCAGCCGCGGCCATGCGATGGCGTGCGCAACGCGGAAGCGCTCGGTCTCTTCGTCGTCAGCCGTGAGTGCGCGATTGCGATAGAGAGCGAGGGCGTCGTGGACCTTATCGACATGTTCACGTCGCAGTATCCCCACTTTGCGCAATAGGCCGGCCAGCGAGCGCACCGTGTAGGCGCCGCGCGAGAAACCGAAAAGGTAAAGCTGATCGCCCGGCTCGTAGTTGAGATTGATGAACAGCCAGGCTGCCAGCAAATTGTCGTCGAGGTCGCCTCCGGTCATGCCTTGCCACAGGCTCACGCCATCGACGGACGCGCCGACGCCCGCGGAATAATAGACGACTTGCAGATTGCCCTTGGCGTCGCGAGGCGCGACTGCGCGAGCCGTCAACGCGACGTTGGTGAGCGCTCCGCCATAGAGGCGCTGCCAAGTTCCGTCGCAGCAGATGACGAGACGTTTCACGGCGCCAGCAGGAACACGGCTTCTTCGCAGAACCAGTTGGCTCGCCAAAGGGTCTTGGCGAACGGGGCGCCGGGGCGCCCGTGCGAGAGCGGCACGGCGCGCTCAATGGTGAGACGCATATCGCGGGCCAGGTCCGCGAAATCGCGAACGGTGTAGCGATGCAGGTGCTCGGCACGGCCGAGCCTGCCGCCGATGACCAGGTTCGAACGCGCGCTCCAGCGTCCAGCGTTTGCGACCGACACGATGACGCGGTCGCCGACGCGCGCCGCCTGTTTCAACGCGGCCTCCGGCTGGCGCAGATGCTGGATCGTGTGTGACAGGATCACATATTCGAACGCCCCACTCGGGAACTCGGCTAGATCGCGCTCGACATCGCCCTGCACGACGGAAAGCCCGCGTACAACGCAGCGATGGGCCTTGTGCGGGTCGATCTCCATGCCGCGCACGCGGGCTTTGCATTGGCGCGCCAGCAGCTGCATGAGCGCGCCGTCGCCGCAGCCGAGATCGAGCACACGCGCCCCATCATCGATCATCTGTGCGATCACTTGGTGATCGCCACGAGGCTCTATTCGGGTGAGGTCGAGCGGTGTGGAATGCACGAGTTCGAGTTGCGCCCCCATCACGCGTCTCCGCCATTGAGCGCTAAACCGCGCGCCGCCGCCGCCGCATCGATGAACCCGGTCAGCGCGGCGTGGAAAGCGGGTTCCTCGGCCAAGTAAGCGTCGTGGCCGTTAGCAGTGGTGATTTCGAGAAACGAGGCTTCCGCGCCGGCGGCGGCCAAAGCACGGGCAATTGCGCGCGCCTCGTCCGGCGGATAGCGCCAGTCGCTCGAAAACGAAAAGAGGCCGTGGCGTGTCGCGCCGCCCTGGAAGGCGTTGGCCAGGCGTCCACCGAAATCTGCGGCAAGATCGAAACTATCCGCGGCGCGCGAAAGATAGAGATAGGAGTTAGCGTCGAAGCGGTCGACGAAGCCCGCGCCCTGCTGCCGCCGAGTCGAGTCGTCCGTCTCATCGGCGTGGAATGCGAACCGCTCCTTCGTGCACGCGGATTCGAAGCGCGCACGAACGTCTTCCGACGAGAGCCCCGCCAGCTGCGCCGCCGCGCGCGCCACGCTGCCGCCGCGGGTGGGGCGAACCCCGTGCTGCAGATAGGCGCCATTGCGCCAGTCCGGATCCGCCATGATCGCCTGACGCCCGAGCTCGGCGATCGCGATATTCTGCGCAGATTGCATTGCCGCAGCGGCGACCGTCACGCACGCAAACACCCGTTTCGGATGTGCGCACGCCCACTGCAATGCCTGCATGCCGCCCATGCCCGGGCCGATCACCAAGAATAGCGTCTCGATGCCAAGCGCCTCGATCAGCATCGCCTGCGCGCGCACGATGTCGGCCATAGTTATCGCCGGCAGCCTTAATGAATACGGCAGCCCGTCCGGCGCGAGCGACCCCGGCCCCGTGGTCCCCATCGAGCCGCCGAGCACGTTCGAGCAAACGACGAAAAACCGGTTCGTGTCGATCGGCCGCCCTGGACCGACAATGCGCGGCCACCAGGCCGGCCGGCCGGTGATCGGATTGGGGCTTGCGACGAACTGATCGCCAGTCAGCGAATGGCAGATCAACACCGCGTTGCTACGGTCGGTGTTGAGCGCGCCGTAGGTTTCGAACGCGATCGAGAGCGGCGAGAGAGTCTCGCCGGTGGAAATCTGCAGCGGCGTCGCCGTGTCGAACGTGAGCGAGCGCACCCCGCCCGCCGCCTGAAGTTTCGCCGCTGCGACACCCGCATGAATCATGCGCGGATGTATAGACCGCGTCGTGAGGGAAATATCCCCCTGGAACGGGCGACTGCTGTTGAAGACTCGCGTGGCGCGCAGGTCGTTGGCGTTGGGGATGAAAGACCGCTAAGGTCCGCCGATGAACGACACGAGCCCCCCAGGTTCGCCCCTCGAAACGATCCGCGCCGAGATCGATGGAATCGACAAGACGCTGCTGGCGCTATTCGCAGAACGCCTGCGCGCAGCCGACAAGCTCGCCGGATTGAAGGCGCCTGCCAGCGGGTTGCCGATCCGTCCCGGTCGCGAAGTGGCGTTGCTGCGGCGTCTCGTTGCGGAAGCGCCCGCGCCGCTGGAACGCGAGTTGGTGGTCGAGTTGTGGCGTTCTCTCATCATGGCGTCGCTGCGCCGCCAGCGGGTTATCGATGTTGTGGTCGGCGGCGGCCGCGGCGATCCCTCCCGGCTGTATGACATAGCGCGCCGTCATTTCGGTTCGCGAACGCGGATCAAACATGTGGACGAACCGCAGACCGCGCTACAGAAGGCCGCGGAAAATCCCGGGACCGTCGTTGCCGTCACCTGGTGGCCGGCCGCGCCGAGCGGGGGTGGCTGGTGGCCCGCGCTTTCCGAGAGCCGTTTCCAGAATTTGCACATCATCGCCGGGCTGCCTGTGTTGGCCGGCGCCGAGGAGCCCGAGGCAGCGCTGTTTGCGGCCGCACCGAACGAGGAAGCCGGCGGCGACGTCACCCTGGTTCTTGCCGTCGATCGTCATCACCGCTTGCAGCGCGCGTTGAACGAAGCCGGATTCATTGGCAAGGAAGTCGCCCGCGCCGAACCGCGCGTGCTGGTGCGCATCGAGGGTTTTGTCGCGATTGATGACGCTCGCGCCCAGGCTTTGGAAGCCAAGGGGCTGGAAAAAGTCCACGTGCTTGGCTCCTACGCGCGCGTCTGATGTCTTTGGTCTTTGACCGCATCGCAATTATTGGCGCTGGCCTGATCGGCGCATCGATCGCCCGCGCCGCGCATCATCACGCTGCCGCCGCCGCCATCCGGCTCTACGATGCCGACCCGGCCGTGCGCCAACGAGCGCGCGGGTTGGGCCTGGGCGAGGTCGTGGATGACTGCAGGGAGGCGGTGGCGGGAGCCGAACTCGTGGTGCTAGCCGTGCCAGTGGGCGCAATGGGCGCAGCGGCCGCCGCGTGCGCTGGCGGCCTGTCGGCGGGCGCAATCGTCACCGACACCGGCTCGGTAAAACAGGCTGTCGTGGAAGCTGTCGCCGCCGTTCTGCCGGCCGCCGTGCATTTCGTGCCCGGCCATCCGCTTGCTGGCACGGAGCATTCCGGTCCCGACGCCGGCTTTGCGACCTTGTTTCACAATCGCTGGCAAATCCTGACTCCGTTGTCCGGCCAGGGCCCGGATTATCCTGCGGCCGTCGGGAAGCTTGAGCGCTTCTGGCGCGCGCTTGGCGCTAACGTCGAGCATATGGACCCAATGCGCCATGACGTCGTGCTCGCCGTGACCAGCCACCTGCCTCACCTGATCGCCTTCAATATCGTGGCGATGGCGGAAGATCTCGAAACCGTCACCGAAAGCGAAGTGGTGAAGTACTCCGCTTCCGGCTTCCGTGATTTCACCCGCATCGCCGCGTCCGACCCGACGATGTGGCGCGATGTGTTCTTGAACAACCGCGACGCCGTGCTCGAAGTGCTCGGCCGTTTCTCGGAAGATTTGGCCGCACTGCAGCGCGCGATCCGTTGGGGCGAGGGCGATACTCTCTTCGGCGTTTTCGATCGCGCCCGCCGCATGCGCCGCGAAGTCATTGACGCCGGCCAGGACACGCCTGCGCCGAACTGGGGCCGTGACGAGCCGCTGTCCTGAGGCGGACCAGCCCACTCAGCCCATGCGTGTACCGCGCAGCCGCGACTCGAACGCCGCCATGTCGCTCAGGTCGCAATACCAGACGATCAGCTCCGGCTCGGTATCGTTGCGGGCCGCAAAATCTTCGGCAATGGTTTCTGCCTCAGCGGGGTCGGCATAATCATTGGTTGCGCTCGGCAACAGCAGGCTCTTGAACAGAAGCAATCGGTCGAAGCGGGTCCTGCAGACCAGCGTGGTGAAGATTCGATCGCCGGGCCGGCTGACGCTAAGCAAGAAGCGTCCATAGCCGTGTTCGAGGACATGCGCCGCGCTGCGCAGCCAACTGGCGCGGTACGCTTGGGCGTCCCAGACGCGGAGGTCGATGGATATGTCCTCGCCGTGGGCGCCGATCTGCACCTCGCACATGGGTCCACCCATGCGGCGCTCGATGCGCAGGCCGAACATCAGTAGATTGGCGGCAGTGGCCGCACTGGCAAACCTTCGATGCGCAGGACGCCGTCGTTTGCCCCGATATCGAGTGTGATGTCTTCGCCGGTGACAACGTAACCGGCCGCAAGCAGGCTCAGCGCGCGCCGTGCGTCATTATTCATCCGCGGGCCGTTGGCGATCGCGGTCAGGATTGGCGCAGGCCGCTCGACGGGGAGCACCAGGCGCCCCTCCAGCCGTCGCGCTGGGTCAAGTCCGCCTTCGCCCGTCCCAATTGTCTGCAAGGGTCCCCAATTCAACTCGAGCGCCTCGAACCGCAGCCGTCCGCCGCCTTCGCGCCATTGTCCCAGCGGATCGCCGGGCGCGGATTGCAGCAACAGTGCTCCATCCTCGATCACGATCGCCGCGCGCAGCATCGGCACATCCAGACCGAAGCTCTCGAAGCTCCGCACCGGGCGCGGCAAGGTCAGCGCGTTGGCCTGAAAGGCGAACTGGTATTCGCCGGCGGCGCGAGCGTCGGGCCGCACGTTGGCGACAACCTTGGTCGCGTGCAGCACGCCTTCCTGCTCTGGATCGTCCAGAACCAAATTGTCGGCCTCGATTCCGGCCGAAGCGAGAGCATCGGCCTGCGTTCGCATCGTCGCAATCAGTGTATCGGCGGTGATGTTCGTAGTGGCGCCGTTCGCGCGCGAAACAGCGATGGGCGCTTTCGCCTCCATGGTGACGTGCTGCGGGTTCCACAGATTTACATGCAGGTCGGCGCGTTCGGTCTGCACGCGCCAGCCGCCACGCGCGGCGTCATAGCTCACGCCCTGCAGTTCAAGCCGCATCAGCGCAGGAAAACCATGGCGCACAATGCGGGTAATCTCGACCGTCGCGCCGCCGGCGTTTTGTTCGAAGGCCCAGCCCCGCACGCGTCGCTCTGCTTCGCCAGCGACAAAGTTCCAGTAGAAAACCCAGCTCAGCGCCGCCAGACCGAACAGCGCCCAGGGAACAATAAGCCACGCACGGCCAAACTTCATGCTGCTACGGTGCGACGCTTGTCGGGCGGCAGCAAGGCCTGGCTCTCGGTTTCGATGACGCGCTCCAGTTCCCGCATGAACTCCTCGCGCGGCAGGCCCGCCGGAATCGGCGGCAGCACCTTGAACACGACATGCCCCGGGCTGCGCAGAATTCCCTTCGGCTTCCAGATCAGGCCGGTGCTCACCGCCACCGGCGTCACCGGGATTCCGAGATCCTTGTACATTGCCGCGATGCCCGGTTTGTAATCGGGCGGGGCATCTAATTCTTGCCGCGTGCCTTCCGGAAAGATCAGCACTTGGCCGCCTCTGGCCACCGCCTCACGCGCGCCGCGCACGATGCTCTTCAGCGCCTTTGCATGACCGCCGCGATCGACGCCGATCTGGTTGCGCTTCAAATAGGCGCCCATCACCGGCGCATCGCCGAGTTCGGCCTTGTAGACATAGACCGGCCGCGGCAAGAACAACGACGGCGCGATCGTGTCGAGCGTCGACTGGTGCTTCATCGCAATCAACGCGCCGCTCTGCGGCACGTGTTCGAGGCCTTCGAACGAAACCCGCGCGCCGACGATCCAGCGCAGGCCCCACAAGGTGGCGCGGCCCCACGATCGCAACGCCGTCCAGACGTGACGATCGTCCGCCAGCACGAACGGCCACAACGCCAAACCGATCACGGCCATCGAGCCGTAGAGCCAGATGACGAAGATAATCGAACGGATAAGTCTCATGCGTCGTCCGGCGGCGGTTCGCCTTTGCTGCCGAGCCCGATCAACGCTTCTCGCCCGCGAATGACAAGATATTTCACGTATTCGGCGCCCAATCGCGTCGCGGCGCCGAGATCGCTGCGCCAGAGTTTCGGGTCGGTCCAGCGCGTGCGCACCGGATAGGGGTGAATGTCGGCTTCCGGCAGCGCCAGCTCGAGCTCGGCTTGACTGCGCGGCATGTGATAATCGTCGGTAACCAGAATGATGTTGGTGTAACCGTGTTCGCGCGCCCACGCCGCCGTTTCCGAGGCGTTGCCTAACGTGTCCTCGGCCGAGCGACCGACATCGATGCAACACTCGCCGAGTGTGCGATCGACATCCAATGCGTGGTACAAGAGCTCATCATCGGTGACGACGCGGTTGACGCCGGAGATCAGCAGTCGCTCGCCCTTGCGCTCTTGCAACAGGCGCACGCCGGTCGTGAGCCGGTCCAATGAGCCCCCGGTGAGCGCGACGATCGCTTCCGCTTGCGGCGGCTCCGGCGGCGTTTGGCGGACGTTCTCAGCGAAGCTCCAGAAGCCGGCGACAAACACCATCACCGCAATTACAGCCGCCCAAAGCAAGAGACGCATGCTCAGCTCAGCCTCGCCGCTTGTGCGTGGAAGGCTCCGGCGGCCGCCCGCGCGCCGGCGCCGGCGGCGATGGCGGCGCCCAGCGGGGCAGCCACGATAGGAACGAGGTCGACCGGCAGAATCATCGCCGCCACAGTGTCGAGACTTGCGCCGGGTATGACCAGCAACATGACGATTAAACCTCCGACGGCGGCAAAAGCTGCGCCAACTCCGCCGGCGTAAAGACCCAACACCGCCGCTTCGTCGGCGATCCGGCCCGCAGTCTCACCTCGCGTGGCCCCGAGATCGCACATCACCGTCACCATTTCGCGGCGCCGCGCCGCCAGGCCGCGCGCAGCGAGCCAAACGATCACCGCCATCATCGCGGTGAATAACGCGGCGCCCCAGAACGCTGCGTTGCGCGCGAAGGCGGCAAGTCCTCCACCGCTTGTATCGTCCGGCGCGTCAATGACTTCGGCGGTTACGCCGCCGCCGGCGAGAGCTGCGACGATGTCGCCCGAGACATCGATGTGTGGTGCTGTGGGCGCCAGCTCGATCTCGATCAACCGGAGGTCGGGGTCGTGGGCAGGATCGATGGTCTCCCCGCTGGCCTCGCCGAGCATCGCGGCCGCCCGCCCAGCGGTCATCGGCGCCGCGCTGGTTACATGCGGCGCGGTCGCCAGCGCGGCCTCTGCCGCCGCCATGCCCGCCGGCCCGTCCGGCGCCAGGACTTGCACGATCGCGTAATTGTTGCGTTGCTGTTCGTAATTCACCGCAACCCGGTCAGCGGCGCGCGCGGCAAGCCCCGCTGCAGCCGCCGCGAATGCAGCGAACGCAAGCGTCCAGAACAGGGAGCGCTCGATGCCGGCGAACGGGTTCTTCACTCGTAGGCCTCCGCTGTCACCGGCGTCTGTTCCGGCGCGGAGAGCCGGCCCCGGTCGATCCGCCACACCCACATCGGGGCCACGTCGCTCAGCGAGTCGTCTTGGCTTGCGATCACGACCGCTGCTCCGACCCGGCGCATTTCCGACAGAAGCTTGACGATCCGCCGGCCATCGGCGGGCGACATCCCTGCGGTAGGATCGTCCGCCAAGAGGAGACTGGGCTTTGCGGCCAGCGCGCGGGCAATGGCGGCTCTACGTCGTTCCGCACCCGAAAGTTTTTCCACAGGTAACTCGGAGGCGCCGCCGAGACCGACGAATTCCACAAGTTCTCGCACGTCTTGGTCGTAATCGCGCGGCTTTTGCCCAAGCATCCGCAGTGGCAGGGCGATGTTGTCGAAGGTGGACCATTGCTCGATGAAGACCGGGTTTTCAGCCACATACCCGATCCGCTTCTTGGCATCCGCGATCGCACGCGGGCGCGCGCGCATCACATCCACGCCCAAGATTACACTTCTTCCAGAGCGGGGCGGCAGAGCTAGCCGTAAGAGATGAGTAAATGTAGTCTTGCCAGCTGCAGCGGGGCCGGTGATGAAATTAACTTCTCCGGCGCGGGCTTCGAAGTCGATACCCATCAGAACGGTGGAGGCGCCATAGCCGGCGTCAACATTCGAGAGGCGGACCAGTACGCCGCGCTCGAACAAATCGGTTTCAATACTAGCGCGGGGACGAGCCATGACTGGACAAGCTAAATAGAATCAATGCACCGAAGACGGTTATTGGGGCAGCTGAACGTATCGTTACCATGATCCTAACCTGCACGTCTTGCTCGACCCGCTATTACGCGGATGACGCAGCCATCGGTCCGGCCGGCCGGACGGTGCGTTGCGCCGCATGCGGTTTCTCCTGGTTCGCCGAGCCGCAGCTTGAATTGCGGGCCCCGGCTGAAGCGCCTGTGGCGCGGGCATCTGAAGCGCCCGCGAGCGAACCTCTGACACGTGAACGTGTCGAAAGATTGCGCCGCGCGGCCGAACAGCCGGGCCCGGCGCCATCCGCGGCCGCAAAATTCCGTCAGCAACAGGCTGACCGCATGCGCCGCGATCGCACGCGCGCCGCCGTTGCCGTCTGGGGCGCTACCGGTGCTGCCCTTGCGGCAAGCGCCACCGGCATGGTGATGTTCAGGCAGGATGTCGCCGAGTTGTGGCCGCGATCGGCCAGCGCCTTCGCCGCGCTCGGTCTCGACGTCAATGTCTACGGCCTCGAATTCTACGACTTGGCCGTCGAGCGCGATTTCGAAGGTGCGACGCCGGTGCTCGTGGTCAGCGGCGAAGTCCGCAATATCGGCCGCGACGATAAACTGGTGCCGCCCGTGCGCATCTCGCTGCGTGACACCCGCTCGCACGAGATATTCGAGTTGGTGAACGCTATTAGCGACCAACCGATCGCTGCCGGCGGCGCGGTGCCGTTCCAGATTCGTGTCGAGAATCCGCCGGCCGACGCCGTCGACCTCGAAGCGACGTTTGCGAGCTTCTCCGACATGGCGATGGCGGGCGGTCCCGCGCACGTGTCGCCGCCGGTGGCTCAGCCGCAGCAAGACGAACTGTTGCTGAACGAGCCGATCGATCCCGGTCACGAACTGATCGATCCGTCGTCGACGACCACGAGCGAGCTCGGCCCGGTGGACGGTCTCGCGCCGCGTTTCACCGCCGGCTGAGTTGCGCATCCTTCTCACTGCGGAAGAAATCAGCCAGCGCGTCGATGCGCTGGCTGATCGCTTTTTGGCGCAAGTGGACGACAGTTGGACGGTGGTCGCCCTGCTGCAGGGCGCCATCCCATTTGCGGCTGACTTGATGCGCGCGCTGGCGACACGCGGATGCCACCCGATCTATGATTCCCTTTGGCTCGAAAGCTACCGCGATGCGCGCGAGAGCAGCGGCAAAGTGGTCGTACGCGCCGATATCTCGCGTCCCGTAGAGGGCCGCGGCGTGCTGATCGTCGACGACGTGTTCGATAGCGGTCGCACCATCGCCTATGCCCGCACGCACTTGATGGCCAAGGGGGCTGCACAAACGCTCGCCTGCGCCTTCGTGCGCAAGCCGCAGGCGCTGCACGAGCCGATCGACGCCGTGGGATGGGACGCGCCCGCCGATTTCCTCGTCGGCTATGGCATGGACGACAAAGGCCGCTACCGCGGCTTGCCCTATATTGCCGCTCTGGATCGATCGCAGCCGATGGGACAAGCCTGACGGCGCTGTTCTAGACAGGGTTGCGAGGGGGCGTCCGATGCGCTGGTGTTCTATGGCTTTGGCTTTGATGGCGCTCGCAGCCTGCGAGCCGAGCCGTCAAACCGACCCGCCTTCGCCGCCGAGCCCGGAAATGGCGGCGGCCATGGAGGCGGCGCGCACACACGTGGCGGCGAGCGAAGAGGCCATTGTGCGCGAGTTGCGCGAGTTGCTCGCGCTGCCGAATGTCGCCTCCAGTTCCGCCGACATCCGCCGCAACGCTGAAGCGCTCGTCGCCATGTTCGAGCGACGCAGCATTCCCGCGCGCGTTCTTGAAACACCGGATTCGCCCGTGGCCGTCTATGCTGAGCTCGCAACACCCGGCGCCACGCGTACGCTGTTGTTCTACGCCCATTTCGACGGCCAGCCGGTGGAGCCGCTCAATGCTTGGATCACGCCGCCGTTCACGCCGACGCTACGCAGCGGCCGGGCTGAAGACAATGCGCCGATCATTGCCTGGGACGCGGCGCAATATCCACTCGCCGACGGCGCGCGCATCTATGCGCGTTCCGCCAGCGACGATAAAGCGCCGATCGTAGCGATGCTCGCGGCCATCGACGCCCTCCGCGTCGCGGGCGAGCCACTCTCGGCGAACATCAAGTTTTTCCTTGAAGGCGAGGAGGAGGCGGGCTCGCCCAATCTTGCCCGCACGCTCGAAACTCACCGCGATCTACTCGCCTCCGACCTTTGGATTTTCGGCGACGGGCCGATCGACCCGCGCGGCATCGCCCGCGTTTCGCTAGGCGCCCGCGGCGTCGTCAGCTTCCGCATCACCGTGTTCGGCGCCGCAACTAGCCTCCATTCGGGTCACTATGGCAATGTTGCCCCCAATCCTGCAGCGCGGCTGGCGCACCTTATCGCCGGCATGCGCGCCGATGACGGGCGCATTTTGATCGGCGGCATGGAAGCCGATCCCCCCACGCGTGACTCTCGCGAACTCGCACGGACAGGGTTCGACGACGACGTGATGCTCTCCGGTCCACAGATCGCTGCGACGGAATCGGGCTTGAGTTACGGCGAATCTGTGCTTCGCCCCGCGCTCAACGTGACGCAACTGAGTTATGGCGGCGCCGGTCCGCAGCGCAACGCCATCGATCCCGCAGCGACAGCGGGTTTCGATCTCCGTCTCACGCCAGGCCTGGAACCGCGAGAAGCGCGGACGGCGATTGAGCGCCATTTGCAGCGGCAGGGCTATCACCTAGTTCAAGGCGAGCAGCCGACAGAGCAGGAGCGCCGCGAGCATCTGCGGCTGGCGCGGTTGGAGTGGAGCGACCAAGGCTATGCCGCAGCGGCGGCGGACCTCAGCCATCCCGGCGTGCGCCGTGTCGTCGACGTGATGCGCTCGGCTACGCTCGACGAGATCAGCATTGTGCCGCTAATGGGCGGCAGCCTGCCGATCGCGCCGATTGGCGAAATATTGCACACACCTTTCGTGATCGTGCCGATCGTCAATCCCGACAACAACCAACACGCGCCGAACGAGAATCTGCGCATGCGTGAGTTCCGACGGGGAATCGAACTCTATGCCGCGCTATTGGTTGAGGCCGGCAAGGACTGGGACTAGGGGCGCCGCTCGAAATCCATGGCGAGCTGGCCGCCGGCGCCATCAGGCAGACGCAGCTGCAGCGACGTTTGCGCCGCGGCGAACTCCGCCGCCACCTCGCCCATGCGGCCGCAAGTGTAGGCGACGCGCGGTTGCGGGGTTTCGGTGAAGCTTGCGGTCCAACGATCCACTTCCCCACCCGGCGCGGCACCCGCCCAATTGAAGCTCACCACGCCAGCGGCGTCCTCACTCACGGCCAGCGCTACGGCGCGAGTGCCTTGCCAGCCGGTCGCAGAACCGATGCGCGTAGCGCGCACCAGGTCATACGTCCCCGGCATAATCGCGCCGCCACGGAGATCGGAAGCGGCCGCCGCCGCAGCGACGGCGTCTTCAACGCCGATCTGACGGGATGCGTCCGGAGCGACGTCGTTACATGCGACCACCTGTGATCCTGGCGGCGTCTCGGGCCGATCCTGCGGCGCCGGGGGCGTACAGGCCGCGAGCAGGGCGAAAACGGCGGACGTGAGTAAAAAAGCGCGCATCAAGACCCTCCAATGAGTTGGAAGGTGACTTGAACGGCGGCGATTTCAAGACGACGGCTTTCAGCTGTCGCCAAACCGGTCGAGCAGCCGGCGGAGATACTCACGTTCCGCTTCGGGACGGTTGGGGTCCTGGGCGCGGCGACGGATTTCGTCGAAGATTTCGCGCGCTCGAATAGGATCGGATTCCGTCGGTACGAACCCTTCTCCGTCGCTGTTTCCGGCGCCCGTTGCTCGACCGAGCGGATCGCGGTTTCCACCAGGACCTTCGTTCTCGCCCTGGCGCCCGCGCTCGCGCATCTCGGCCCCCAGCGCCTCGGCGCCTTCCCGCAAATTCTCGAGCGCCGCGCTTTGTGCCGCTTCTGCGCCTTCAAGATCGCCGCGTCGCAGCGCGTCTTCCGCACGCCGCATCGCCTCGCCGGCGGCGTTGAGGTCGTCGCTGGGCGCTGCGCCGGCTTCATCCGCCATACGCTGGGCTTGGGCCAGCCCCTGGCGCAACTGCGCTTGCCGCTCGGCCAGGTCGTCGCCGCCTTGGCCGCCTTGTTGTTCGCCGCCGCTGCCGCCTTGGCCGTCCTGCCGCTGTTGGCGGGTTTCGTCGCGCAGCGCCCGTTGCTCGCCCATCGCCTGGGATAACTCGTCGATGCTTTGCTGCATCGCTTGGTCGCCTTCGCCCTCTTCGCCCTCGCCCTGTCCGCCCTCGGTGAGTTGGACGTCGAGGTTGGCCAGCAACTGCGAGAGCTGCTGCAGCAACGCCTGGGCTTCGGCATTGCGGCCTTGTTCGCTCAATTCCTGAACCCGGCGCAACATGTCCTGGATGTCGCGCTCGCTCAAGGTCGCCTGGTCTTCGGTGTCTTCCAGATTCTGTGGCGTCTCGCCGCTGCGGATCGCTTCCTGCACCAGCGCTTGCATATAATTTTCGGTCGCCCGCCGCAGTGCGTCGAGCAATTGCCGGATCCGCTCTTGCGGCGCACCTTGCGCCAACGCTTCGGCCAGCTGCCGCTGGGCTTCTTCGAGCGCACGCCGTGCGTCGGCGGCGCCGCCATATTCGGCGCGGAGTGCGGTGCGCCAAAGCGTGTCGGCGGCGACGTCGGTCTCTCCGATATTGCGGGCGACGGAGAGCTGCGACCTTGCAGTTCGAAAACCGAAATAGACGGCAAGATCACGGAAGTAGCCGTCCTGCGCTTCCATCGTCAGCGCGTCGACAAGCCGGGCAGCACGGCGGATGCCCTCAGGTGCGCGTCCCAGCGCCGGGCGGCGATCATAGTCGCGGATTTCGATCCGTTCCGTGCCGAGCAGAATCTCGCCGGCTGGAATCGTGCGCCGCTCCGCGTTGGCGCCTCGGCGATACGGCCGGCGTTCAGCCAGCACATGGCGCCTGATCTCGATCGCTGCGCGGGCCAGCGGCTGTAGAAAGATCTTCTCCGGCAGCGTCATGTGCAACGCTTCGCTGACACCCTCTTGGCCCAGTGCGTCAAAGGCGACAATGCGTGCTTCTACCTGCATGCCTGCGTAAGGGTGGGCAGCGAGATCGACTTCAGTTTCCGCTTCGGCCTCGCGCGGATCGCCCGCCGGCGCTTCGAGTTCGGTGTCGACGGCATCGGCGCGCGCCAAGCCCGGCGGTGGGTTGAGCGGCCGCACGCGCAACGTCAGGCGCCGCACGCCATAATCGTCGCGCGCGCGCCAGGAGAGGTTCACGATCTCGTCGGAGAGCGTAGCGATTGGGGCGCCCCACGCTGCGCGCGGCGCTGCGTCGGCGGCCGGCGCAAGCCGCCAGCGGGCATGGGTGTGAAATCGAACGACGCGAAGGTCGCCGCGTCCGGGAATGTCGAGTTGCGCCTCCCACGCGCCGTCGGCCGCGCGCGAGAACCGCACACTGCGCCGGCCCCCCTGGCCGGTGAAGACCAGCAGCGGCGCGCCGGCCGGCCCGGTGACGCGCACCGTCGCGCGGATCGAGGGCGGCGTCGCGATGCGTTGACCGATTACATCGCTCAGAGATACTGGCGCCGCATGGGTGTATTCCGCCGGCGCCGCCCACGCTTCGATCGCCATTTCCTTGTCGCCAAGCAGCGGACCGGGGTCCGGCACGAAGGCGCGCGCCAGTCTGTCGCCCGAGGCGGCGCCCGCGATGCCGAATGCGCCGATCAACACCGCCGTGAGCACGTAGCGCAGCTTATACGGATCGAGCTGGTCCAGCTGTGGGCGCAGCGGTCCAAGCCGCAACTGGTTGGCGCGCTCAAGCACACGTTCGCGCTCGCGATTCCACAACGCGACAGCGAACGGATCGTAGCGTGTGGGCTGGTCGCGCAGCGCATCGAAGACGCCGGCGTCCAGGCGGGAGTCGGCGGCAAGTCGCGCGCGCGCCTCATCTTCGCTCGGCGCCTGCCAGGCGCGGTGGGCGCGCACGGCGAACCATGCAAACAACGCCAATGCAAAGATAGAACTCAGGCTCTGCAGCAATAATGGCAGCCGCTCGTGGCCGCCTAGGAGCGCGAATACCGCCCACGCGCCAATGGCGCAGAGCACGACTAAGCCCGCCCGGAGCAGCCGCTCAAACGCGAGCCGGGCTTTGGCGCGCGCCGTATCCCGGGCGAGCTGGTCGAGGGCGTCTTGGTGCTTCATCCGCTGTCGGCACGGTATCAGCCCGTTTCGAGCCAAACCATGACCATCGCTCGCAAAGACGCAGCCGGGGACTACGGTTCCCCATGTTGACGGCCCATGGCCGGGGTCTAAGGTCGCGCCGTTCGTACGGGGGAACGTCATGAAGATTCGGACAGCCGCGGCGGCGATTTTGGCGGCGGCATTGATGGCGTGTGGTCAAGTGGGCGGCGGTCTGCAGCCCGGACAGCCGGTCAACGGGACGCTCGAAGCCTCCGAAACCAAGTCCGATCAGAACAATGCCGTGGCCGACGTCTACCAGCTCAACGGTCGCGAGGGCGAGCAGTACACGCTCACACTGACGGCCGAAAATTTCGATGCATATCTCTATGTGCGCGGTCCGGGGTCGTTGGCGCAGGACAACGACGACGATGGCAGCGGCAGTTACAATTCGCGCCTGAGTGTCACATTCCCGGAAAGCGGCGCCGCGCAAGTCTATGTTACCAGTTTCAGCCGCAGTCAGACCGGCGCCTACACGCTTCTGGTCGAGCGAACGGGGGAAGCGCCGATCGTGGCGAACGCGCCCTCGGGGCAAGGCCCGCCGGTCACCGCGCAGCAATTCTCGGGTGAACTGGCGCAAGGCGACGCGACGCTTGGTTCGGGCGAATTCACCGACACGTATCCGCTGCAGGGCGTCGCTGGCCAGGTGGTTGAAATCAGCCTGAGCTCTTCTCAGTTCGACACCTATGTCGCCATCAGCGGCCCGAACAATTTCGGCGAGTTCAACGACGATGACGTCGAGCGCGGCACCCGCAATAGCCGCCTGGTCACGACCCTGCCGGCGAACGGCGCCTATACGATCCATGTGACCTCGTACGCGGCGGGCGAAGCTGGCGCCTACCAGCTCAATATCGGGCCGGCCCAGGCGACGACCCCGAGCGACGCGCTCGCCGGCGCCGAGGGCGAAAATTTCGCCGCCGGCCAGACCATGAACGGCGAATTGGCGCAAGGCGACACGCAATTGCGAAGCGGCGAGTTCATCGACACTTACAACTTCCAAGGCACAGCCGGGCAGCGCGTCGTCATTGATATGCGCTCGACGCAGGTAGACCCCTATCTCATCCTGCTCGCGCCGTCCGGCGCCCAGGAAGACAACGATGACATCGCCCCTGGCAGCGACACCAATGCGCGCATCGAGACGACGCTGGCCGAAACCGGGCAGTACAGGATCGGCGCCACGTCCTATCAGCCGGGAGAGAGCGGGGCCTATGTGGTCACCCTGCAGCAGGGCGCTGCGCCGCAGGTGTCGGCTTCGAATTCCGCGCGCCGCGTCTACGCCGTCATGGTTGGCATTTCCGATTACCCCGGCAGCGGCAATGATTTGCCGCTGACGGCCGAAGACGCCCGCAAGCTCCAAGCGGCGCTGGACCGGCAGGGCCGATTGGCGTCCGAGAGCGCAATGCTGATCGACGGCCAAGCTACGCGCGCAAATGTGCGTGCAGCCATCCAGCGCGTCGCTGCGGCGGCGGGTCCCGACGACCTGTTTCTCTTCTTCTATTCCGGCCACGGAAACCAGGTCCGCGGCGCCGTCAGCGCCACCGAGCCGGACGGCAAGGACGAAACCATCGAAATGGTCGATGGCGCCATCACCGACGACGAGCTGAACCAGCTGTTCCAGAACGTACGGGCGCAAACATCGCTTCTCGTGCTGGATTCGTGCTTCAGCGGGGGCTTCGCGCGCGATGTGGTCAGCCGCCCAGGCGTCATGGGTCTGTTCAGCTCCGAGGAGGATCTCACCAGTTCTGTCGCCGAGAAGTTTGAGGCCGGCGGCTTTCTCTCGCACTTCATCCAGACCGGCCTTTCAGGCGGCGCCGATGAAAACAGCGATCGGGTGATCACCGCGGGCGAACTGGGCGCCTATATCCGCCGCGAGTTCGCGCGCGAGGAACGCATCTCGGCGTCGACACAGGAAGGCCAGCAGAATTATCAGTTCCCGGTGGTCGAGCGCGGCGCCGTTCAAGTCGACGCACCGGTGCTCGCGCTGTAAAACAATAGCGAGGCGGCGCGCCGCTTCGCTATGCCGGGGATGCAGGCTCCCCGCAGACGGTCCTCGTCCAAGCTCTGCTTCAACGGCACGCCGCAAGGCGTGCAGGAGAGGCGTTATGGACGATGCGGTGAGACTTCTGAGCCAACGCGATATCGCCATGCTGATGTCGCCAGCCGATTATCTCGCGGCGGTCGAAATGGGCTTCCGAGCCGCGAACGAGGGCAGAGCGTCCTCGCCTGCGCCGCTGCATCTGGCGGCGCCGGGCGGCGGATTTCATGCAAAGGCCGCTTTGATCGAGAACGGCCGTGGCGCCTACGCAGTGCTCAAGCTCAACGGCAATTTCCCGGCCAATGCCGGCCGGCCGACAGTCCAGGGCCTGATAATGGTTTCCGATGCGCGCACCGGCGCGCCGCTGACGATCATGGACTCGATCGAAGTCACGCTGCGGCGCACGGCGGCGGCCAGCGCGCTTGCGGCGCGCTATCTCGCGCGGCGGGAGTCCGCTTCGGTCACGTTCTGCGGCTGCGGTGCGCAGGCCTGGGCGCACGTCGAGGCTTTCGGCGATCTCTTCTCCCTCCGCGAAGGCGCAGCATGGGACGTCGATCCCGGCAAGGCCGCAGCCTTCGCCTTCCGCGCCCGCCAGGCGTTCGGCATCGACATGCGCGCAGCGGAGACGCTTAAAGAGGCGACATCGGACGCCGACATCGTCATAACCTCGACGACCTCGTCGACCGCTTTTCTCGCACATGGCGACGTCCAGCCGGGCGCCTTTATCGCTGCAGTCGGCGCCGATGCGCCGCATAAGAACGAGATCGCGCCAGAGCTCATGGCGCATGCGAACGTCTATGTCGACGTTCTGGCCCAGTGCCTCGTCATGGGCGATCTGCACCATGCTATCGCCGCCGGCGCCATGACCCGCGAAAACGTGCGCGGCGATCTCGCCGCTTTGGTCTCCGGCCATTGCCCGCGTCGTGAACACGCCGGGGAGATCACGCTGTTCGACTCAACCGGCGCCGCTATTGAGGACGCCGCCAGTGCGGCGCTCATTTTCGAGCGTGCGCTCGACCGTGGCGTCGGGAATGAGGTCAAGTTCGCAGGGCTGTGAACTATTCCGCACCCCAGGGCGGCGGCGGCGCCGCAACGGGCCGAGTGAGATCGAACTCGACCCGGAAATGCCGGTTCGGACGCCTGAGTTCGTAGGCGAACATGCGGCCGGGACGGAGTTCGATCGCCCAGACGTTCGCTGCCGATTGCGGAATGTTATTGGCTGTGAAGAGGGTCTTGGAGAAATCGTCCGCTGGAAATTCCTGCCGCTCAGTCGAACCTTCGTTCAGCGTGTCGCCGCCATATTGGGTCAGCGTGTCTTCGCTGCCGTCCTCGTGTCTGTGATCGTGTTTCAGCCTCAGCCCGGCGCCCGTGCGGGTGATGACCCATGTGCGCGACCGGTTGTCGCCGACATGGAACGGGACGCGGATCGTGTCCTCAGTGCATTCGCGCACCTGCATTACCAGGGGCTGACTAGAGAAATTCGCATCCGCCGGATCGGTTGTGACAACCCGACCGGCGAAGCTTTGTCCGCATATGGCGCGCAGGTTGCTGAAAAAAGCATCCTGAGGCGACCGAGACGCCGGCAATGACGCGCACGCGCACAGCATTAGTGCGGCGGCGGCGAACGTGATCCTCATTACTCAGCCTCCAGCCAAGGCGGTAGCCGCTCCAGCGCGAGCTGATCGGTAACTTCCCAGCGGCGGCGCACGATTTCGAATTTGTCGCCGCTGACGAGCACTTCCGGCACGAGTGGACGCGCGTTGTAGGTCGACGCCATCACTGCGCCGTAGGCGCCTGCAGTCATGAAGGCGACCAGATCGCCGGCAGCAAGAGGCGGCATCAAGCGATTACGCGTGAAGGTGTCGCCGGTTTCGCAAATCGGCCCGACCACGTCGTAAGCGTGCAGCTGCGCGTCCGCTGCCGGTAGGCGCGCCGGTTTGATCTCATGATAAGCGTCGTAGATTGCGGGTCGGATGAGGTCATTCATCGCTGCGTCCAGCACCACGATTGGCCGGGGCCGGTCCTGCAAGCGCACGACGCGTGAAGCCAGCACCCCGGCATTGGCTGCGATCATCCGCCCCGGCTCGAAGGACAGGACGATGTCAAAACCGTCGAAAACTCGGTTTACCATCGCCGCGTAGGCGCCCGGCGAAGGCGGATCCGGTTCGTCGAAATAGGGCACGCCGAGCCCGCCGCCGAGATCGATGCGCTCGATGGACAACCCTTGGCTGCGCAACCTCTCCGCTGCTGAACGCATCACCCGAAACGCCGCCTCAAGGGGCGTCAGGTCGCGAATTTGGCTGCCGATGTGGACGGCGAGGCCCTTGGCGTCGAGGTTCTTGTCGTTCGCTGCGCGGGCGTAGAGCGCCAGTGCTTGCTCGGGCGAGACGCCGAATTTCGCGTCGCCTTTGCCGGTGGAAATCTTCTCGTGTCCGCCCGCGCCCACATCCGGATTCACGCGGATCGCGATGGCGGGGTTCTTCTGTAGCGCCTGTGCGATGCGCGAAAGCAGTTCCAGCTCGGCCACGCTCTCGACATTGATCTGATGCACGCCTGCCTGCACCGCGAACGCCAGCTCGGTTTCCGTCTTGCCAACGCCGGAGAAGATGATCTTGTCGGCGCGTACGCCCGCCCTGAGCGCGCGCTCGATCTCGCCCTGGCTCACCGTGTCTGCGCCCGCGCCTTTGCGCGCGAGCGTGGCCAGCACAGCAATATTGGCGTTCGCCTTCACCGCGAATGCGACCAAGACCTGGCGCGGAACGAAAGCGGCGCTGAATACGTCGAAATGCCGCTCCAAGGTCGCGGTGGAATAGACATAACAGGGCGTTCCGACCGCATCGGCGATATCGGCCAAGTTCACGCCTTCGCAGCAGAGCGCGCCGCCGCGATACTCGAAATGATTCACGGTGTCGGCTGCACGCCGGTCTGGTATTGCGCGCAGCGCGGGTCCTGCGGTTCGTTGTTGGCCGCTTGCCGCTCGCATTCGCGGCGGATCGCATCGGCTCTGTTCCAAAGCGGATCCGGCCGTTCAAGGTCGCCCTTGATCCCGCAGGCCGAGAGCATGATGACGGCAACGAGGCCGAAGAAGAATTTCGCCTTTGGCCGGCTCATTTGAACATCTCCTTCCACCGCTCGATCTGCTCGCGCACGCGCTGCGGGGCGGTCCCGCCATAGCTATCCCGGCTCTCGACCGATTTTTCAACCGTCAACAGCCCTCTAGCGGCGTCGGTAATACGCGGATCGACAGCCTGGAATTCGGAGAGCGGCAAGCGCGCCAGTTCGGTCACACCGGCGTCCTCCGCCCGGCGCACGATCCTGCCGGTAGTTTCGTGCGCCTCCCTGAACGGAACCTTGATTTCGCGCACCAGCCAGTCGGCGAGATCGGTGGCCGTAGCATAACCCTTCGCCGCCGCCTCTCGCATCGTTTCGCGGTTGAAGCGCACCGTCTCGATCATCCCGATCATGGCGGTGACGCAGAGCGCAAAATCATCGAATGCGCCGAACGTGAGTGCTTTGTCCTCCTGCAGGTCCTTGGCGTAAGCGAGCGGCAGTTTCTGTACGATCGCATTCAGAGCCGCGAAGTCTGCGCCGATGCGCGCTGCCTTGGCTCGAATCAATTCGGCAGCGTCGGGATTGCGTTTCTGCGGCATGATCGAGGATCCGGTCGACCACGCATCAGTCAGGCGCGCAAAACCGAATTGCGGCGATGTCCACAACACCAACTCTTCGGCCAGCCGCGAAAGATGGGTGATGGATATGGAGAGGTTGCTCAGCGCCGCCAGTGCGAAATCGCGCGAACCGACAGCGTCGAGCGAATTGCCCGACGGCGCATGAAAGCCCAGCGCATGCGCAGTCGCGTCACGGTCGATCCTGTAGCTCGTCCCCGCCAGCGCCGCAGCGCCAAGCGGGCACTCCCAGGCCGCCTCAAGCGCACCGCTTATGAGGCGGACGCGATCGCGTTCGAGCATTGTCACGTACGCAAGCAGGTGATGGCCCAGCGTAATGGGTTGCGCCGTCTGCAAATGCGTGAAGCCCGGCATGATCCAATCGGCATGGGCCTCAGCCTGTTTCGCCAGCGCTTTTTGCAGGGCCCGCAAGCCATCCGCCGCCTCTCGGCTTGCACGCATCGTCCAGAGTTTGAAATCGGTCGCTACCTGGTCGTTGCGCGAGCGCGCGGTGTGCAAGCGCTTGCCCGCTTCGCCGATCCGCTCCGTCAGCCGCGCTTCGATATTGAGGTGGATGTCCTCGAGTTCGGCCGAAAATGGGAACGTGCCGGCGACGATTTCCGCGGCAATCTGGTCCAAGCCCGCTTGTATCGCGCCATTGTCTTCCGCCGTAATAATGCCTTGCGTCGCCAGCATGGCCGCATGCGCTTTCGAGCCTTCGATGTCTTCGCGCCACAAGCGCTTGTCGACTTCGATCGAAGCGTTAATGGCTTGCATGGCGTCGGCGGGCTGATCGGCGAACCGCCCGCCCCACATCTTTTGACCGCTGCCTGAGGAAGGTGAATTGGACACGAACGCAAACTCCGCGCCCCCGCAAAAGCCCTGGGCGTTGTGGGCTGCACTTACGCTTCTGGCGGCGGGGGCGATTGTCGTGCTTTACGTCGTTTTTGCCGCCGCATCAAAGCCCGAAACCGGTCAAGGCTTGAGCCGATTCGCACACGGCGACATGCAGAGACTCTACGTCATGGATGCGCCGCCAATGTTGCCTGCGCGCACGTTGCGCGACGCCGAGGGGGGAGAAACCACACTGAACGCCTACCGGGGCGACGTGCTGGTCGTGAACCTGTGGGCGACCTGGTGTGCGCCGTGCATGGAAGAAATGCCCTCGCTTGCCGAACTGCAGCGCAATTTCGAGGGCCGGCTAAGCGTCATCCCCGTCAGTGTCGACAGCGAAGCCGACCGCGAGAAGGCGGTCGCCGAGTTGGCCCGCCTGTCCGGCGGTTCGCTGCCGTTCCTGCAGGACATGACGCGGGGCGTGCTGTTCGACCTGCAAGCCGCCGGCATGCCGGTGACGATCATCTATGATCGCGACGGCCGGGAACTCGCCCGCTTGGCTGGGGGCGCCGACTGGGCCAGTGAAGATGCTACGCGGCTCATGGAAGCGGTGCTGGCGGAGGAATGATGGTCCCAGTTCTCGAAACGGCCCGCCTGCGCTTGCGGGCGCATGAATTGCACGACTTCGACAATTCCGCAGCCATGTGGGCCGATGCGCGCGTAACGCGCTTCATCGGCGGCAAGCCTTCGGCGCGCGAGGAGTCCTGGCGGCGTTTCATGACCTTTGCCGGTCACTGGCGGCTATTGGGCTATGGTTATTGGCTGATCGAGGAGAAAGCGGGTGAGGCTTATGTCGGCGACGGCGGCTTCGGCAATTTCAAGCGCGGCCTGTCGCAGTTGGGCGACGCGCCGGAACAGGGCTGGGCGCTGACGCCGTCCATGCAGGGCAAGGGCTACGCCACTGAAGCGGTGCAGGCCATGCTGGGCTGGGCCGAGCAGCACTTCGGCCGCACCGATTTCGTCTGCATGATTGCGCCGGAAAACGCGCCATCGCACCGCGTCGCAGCCAAAGCGGGCTACTGCGAATACGCCCGCGTCGAATACAAGGGTGAACCAGCGGTGTTGCTGCGCCGCGCCTAAAGGTAGGGCGAGAGCGCCAGCCTGACGCGCGAGCCCTGCACCAGCACTTGCTGGTAGGTCGCCGGATTCTGCGGCGGCTCGCGCGATGGCCAGAGCGCCACCAGACGACTAATCTCCGTTGCCGCGCGGGCGTAGGCGGCGTTGTCCGCGCTGCGCAACTCGGTTTGGCCGAGTTGAAGCGCCTGCTGCGCCGCCAGGGCGGCGCCGAGGCTGTGCTGATACTCGACCGGATCGGCCGCGCCGTCCGCCAACACATGCTGGTAAAGACCGGTCGAGATATCGACCATTCGCACCACGAGTTGCGCCTCATCGACATCCAGAGCCGCGCTTGCGCGCGATAGCTCTGCTTCGGCGGCGTGCAGACGTTGCGACAATTGCTCGCGGCTGAGATCGCCCCCCGCCGCCGCTTCACGCAACGGCGCGACATCGAGCGTACCGAACCCATCGGTCGCCGGACCGTACACTTCGAGCAGACCCTGCTGCACCAGCACCGCCGCGTCCGCCGGTTCGCCGCGAAAAGCGCCGGCGCCGTCCATCATTTTCGCCGCTGCCATGACGAAGCCGCGCAGATGTTGGATGCGCAGCGCCGTGAGCTGGTCTCCGGACAGCCCGGCATAGGCGGAAATCACCCCAGCTTCGCCATGTTCGCCGCCGCTCTCGCCGCGCGCGGCCTCTCCGGCTTCGCCGCCGCCGTCGCTACTGGCGGCAGCCGGCGTTGCGCCGCCGCCTTCACCTTGGGCTGCCTCGCCGCCCTCGCCTTGGCCGTTGTCTCCGGCCGCCTCGCCGCCCTCGCCGCAGGCCGCCAAGCCGAGTGTTGACGCAGCTACTCCCAGCGTGCGCCAGTATTTGTATTTCCAAGCGATCATAAACATCTCCGGAGGGGCGGGCCGGGACCCTGGACGAAATGCGAATTATTCGCAAGAGAAGGCTGGCATGAGCGTCATTCTGCAGCAGGTCCTGGAGCCTGAGGACATCGCCCGCGTGCACGCGGAATTCGCCGCGCTGGACTGGACCTCCGGTAAGGCGACCGCCGGCGCGGCCGCGCGCCCAGTGAAAGAAAACTTGCAGGCCGCCGGGGCGGACCCGCGCGTTAAAGCGCTCGAGCGTTTTGTAATCGACGCATTGCGGCGCCATCCGTTGTTCGAAATCGCCGCTCGCCCCGCTCGCATCTCGCGGCTCCTGTTCTCGCGCTACGAGCCAGCCATGACCTATGGCGCTCACACCGATGACGCGTTGATGGGCGCGGCTGAAGACAGGCTCCGCACCGATCTCGCTTTCACGATCTTCTTGGCTGAGCGCACGAGCTATGACGGCGGCGAACTAGTGATCGGGTCCTCACTCGGCGAGCAAGCCATCGCGCTCGACGCCGGCGACGCTATTCTCTACCCGGCGGGCTCTATTCACCGGGTCGCGCCCGTCACGCGCGGAGTGCGTCTGGCGGCTGTTGGATGGATTCAGAGCTACGTCGCCGACGCCGCCCAGCGCGAAACGCTTTTCGACCTTTCCGTCGCTCGTGGCCGTCTGGCCGAGGCTGGCGCCCCGCGCGAGGAATTGCTGCGGCTGGACAAGAGCATCTCCAACCTGCTGCGCATGTGGGCGCGATGATTCAACGAAACGGCTGGACCTGGGATCGGTAATCTTCGCTGTCGTCGCGAATGGTTCCGCGTTTCAACGCCAGCCACGCGAATAGAATTCCCGAAGCCAGCACCAGGGGCAGCCCGAGCATCAGCACGAGCGGGGTCGTCGCCAACGACATCGCCAGCGAAAAGTGTGCCGCAGCGCCCGCGTGTTCATATTCCGCGACCGCCGCGAGTATCCACGTCAGCACGAAAGGCGCTGCGATTGCGGCGACGATCCCAGCTGCCACCACATGCAGCACGACGCCGCGCCGGCTGCGCGGCGGCCGTTTCATCATCCAACTCGCGCCCAAACTGATCAGCGCCAACGCGAAAATTACGAGTAGTGCGGCGATGGCCACACGCTGCGGCGCGCGGTCATCCCAGAACAGCACTGCCGGCCAGCCGATCGCCAGCGCAAGTGCGATCGGCGTCCACAGGTACGCCGGCTGCCGCCACTCAAGGGGCGGAATGCGTTGCGGGATGGAGCGGCTCCGCATGGGATCAGAGCTTACGCCCAAAGATCGCGGCGTCACTGAGGCGCATCCTTGTACGCGACCGCGTTTCCCCCTGCGCAAAACCGTGTTTCAAGTCGAGCATGGACGCTCGCCAGTTTTCGCCCTCCGCGGCGCGCAACCGGGACCCGATTTTGGCCGTGCTCCGCGGCGTGCTGCCCAAAGGGGCCCGTGTGTTGGAACTCGCCTCCGGAACAGGCGAGCACGCCGTGCACTTCGCAGCGGCGATGCCAGAGATCATTTGGCAGCCCTCCGATCCGGACGCGCAAGCCCGCGCCAGCATCGATGCATGGGTCGAAGCGCAGGGGCTAAGCAATCTACGTCCGCCGCTCGACATCGACGTGTCGAGCGAAGCATGGGGCGTGGAGGGGCAAGTTTTCGAGGCACTCGTCGCTATCAACATGATTCACATTTCGCCCTGGGAGGCGACACTCGGCTTGATGGCCGGCGCGGGACGCCTGCTTCAAAAAGGCGGCCTGCTCTATACGTACGGCGCCTACAAACGCGGAGGCCGGCACACGGCGGCGTCAAACGAAACGTTCGAAGTCTGGCTCAAAGGTATGGACCCGCGCTTCGGGGTGCGTGACCTTGAAGCAGTGGAAGACGCAGCTCGCCTACACGGCCTGAGGCTGCGCGACCTCATCGCCATGCCGGCGAACAATTTCTCGCTCGTGTTCGACCGATAACGCTTGTCTGTTGCCGCCACGCCGCGTTGCAGATTTGCATCCACCCACGCCAGCGTCTCGATTGTCACGCAGAATTAATCCGCGCGCCATGTTCATGTCGTCGAGCGCACCTATCTCGCGGGCGCGGACGCTCCTCCGTCCGCGCAACCGAGGGACTTTCATGCGCACTGCTATTTCGCTGCTCGAACTCGCAATCGGCAGCGCCTTCACCATCGCCGTCGCGGCGTATGTGGTGCAAGGCGCGCTGCTGTTGGCGCAGTTCGCGTTGTGAGGCGCATTGGCAGGGAGCGTGGGCAGAACGCCCGCGCTCCCGCGCTACCTTGGAAGGAACCAAAAAAACGCCGGCGGCGATTAGCGCGTCGGCGTCGGGGGATCGGTCCGGTAGTCGTAGAATCCGCGCTGGGTCTTGCGGCCAAGCCAGCCGGCTTCGACGTATTTCACCAGCAACGGGCATGGGCGGTACTTTGAGTCCGCGAGACCTTCGTAAAGCACCTGCATGATCGCCAGGCAGGTGTCGAGGCCGATGAAATCCGCAAGTTCCAACGGCCCCATCGGGTGGTGCGCGCCGAGCTTCATCGCCTTGTCGATTGCTTCGACCGAGCCGACGCCTTCGTACAATGTATAGACCGCCTCGTTGATCATCGGCACCAACACGCGGTTGACGATGAAAGCCGGAAAGTCTTCGGCGTTGGCGATGGTCTTGCCGAGGCTTTCGACGAACGCGATCGAGGTGTCGTAGGTCTCCTGGCTGGTGCCGAGGCCGCGAATGATCTCGACTACCTCCATCACCGGCGCCGGGTTCATGAAATGAAGACCGATGAATTTGTCGGAGCGATCGGTCGCCGCTGCGAGGCGGGTGATCGAAATCGAGGAGGTGTTCGACGCCAGGATCGCGTCAGGCCGCAGCACGGCTTTGAGGTCGGCGAATACTTTGCGCTTGGCTTCGTCTTGCTCGACAATCGATTCGATGACGAGGTCGCTCGCCGCGAGATCGGCGTATTTGGGCGCGCCCTTGATGCGCTTCAGCGCGGCGTCCATGTCGGCTTGCTTGATGATGTCCTTCTGAACCTGGCGCGTCAGGTTCTTGGCAATAATCTGGATCGCAGTGTCGATGCGGGCGGTGTCTGCGTCGTTGAGGAGGACATCATAGCCGCCCAGCGCACACACATGCGCGATGCCATTTCCCATCTGCCCGGCGCCGATGACGCCGACCGTGCGAATTTTGCTCATCTTACCCGTCATAGGCGCTCACACGCCGTCGATTGCAATCTTGTTGCAGTGCAGCATAGCGCGAAGGCGGGCGCAAGTGGTTAGCCAAGGGACTGGGGAGCTTCGGGTCCCTGGCATGCCCGGGGCGGACGAGAAGTGGGCCGGAACCCCCTGCGCTCCGGTCAGACGCCGGCCTTGGTCAGTTCGTCCATCAACTCCGGGACCGCAGACTTATAGTCCGCGACCAGGCCGTAATCGGCGACCTGGAAAATCGGTGCGTCCTCGTCCTTGTTGATGGCGACGATGACCTTGGAGTCTTTCATGCCCGCGAGATGCTGGATCGCGCCGGAAATGCCGACGGCGACATAGAGTTCGGGGGCTACGACCTTGCCGGTCTGGCCGACCTGATAATCATTCGGCGCGTAGCCGGCGTCGACCGCAGCGCGCGAGGCGCCGACAGCGGCGCCAAGCTTATCTGCAAGGGGATCGAGCACCTTGTGAAACTCCTCGCTGGAGCCGAGTGCGCGGCCCCCGGAAACGATGCGCTTGGCCGCAGTCAGTTCAGGACGGTCGGACTTGGCCATTTCCTCGCTCACGAAGGCCGACTTGAACGGGCCGGCGGGCGCCGACGTCGTTTCGATCGAAGCGCCGCCGCCGCCGGCGGCGGCTTTGAAGGCGGTGGGCTGGACCACCAGGACCTTCTTCGGCTGCTCATCTTTCACCGTGATGATGGCGTTGCCGGCGTAGATCGGCCTGATGAAAGTGTCGGCGCCTTCGACGCCGATCACGCCTGACACTTGCATCACGTCGAGCTTTGCGGCGACGCGCGGGGCAATATTCTTGCCTGTGGTCGAGGCAGGAAAAAGCACGGCCCGGTAGCTGTTCATCAGCGGTACGATCAGCGCCTCCATGGGCTCCGCCAATTGCTTGGCCAGAGTGGCGCCGTCGGCGTGCAGAACCTTGCGCACGCCATCGATCTTCGCCGCAGCCGCAGCGGCGGCGCCGGCGTTCGAACCGGCCACGAGCACGTCGACGTCGCCGCTCATCGCTTTGGCGGCGGTGACGACCTTGTTGGTTGCATCCTTCACGGACGTATTGTCGTGCTCGGCGACAACGAGAACGGCCATCACAGCACCCCTGCTTCTTTGAGTTTGCCGACAAGTTCGGCCGCGGTTTTCACTTTGATGCCGGCTTGGCGTTTCGAGGGCTCAGCCGTCTTCAGCGTTTTCAGCCGCGGCGCGGTATCGACGCCGAAGTCCGCCGGGGTCTTCACGTCAATCGGTTTCTTCTTCGCCTTCATGATGTTCGGCAGCGAGGCATAGCGCGGCTCGTTCAAGCGCAGGTCGGTCGAGATGATCGCCGGCAGTTCCACATCGAGCGTCTGCAGGCCGCCGTCGACTTCGCGTATCACTGTCGCCTTCGATCCGGTCAGCACGATCTTCGAGGCAAATGTCGCTTGCGGCCAATCGAGCAGGGCAGCGAGCATCTGAGCCGTTGCGTTGTTGTCGTCATCGATCGCTTGCTTGCCGAGGATGACCAGGTCGGGTTTTTCGGCCTCGATGACGGCTTTGAGAATCTTGGCGACTGCCAGCGGTTCGACTTCGCCTTCCGCTTTCACCAGAATGCCGCGGTCGGCGCCAATGGCGAGGGCGTTGCGCAGAGTCTCCTGCGCTTGCTCCGGCCCGATTGAAACCGCGACGATCTCCTTTGCCATGTCCTTGGCATGGCCGCCGCCGCCTTCCTTCATCCGGACCGCCTCTTCGACCGCGATTTCGCAGAACGGATTGATCGACATTTTGAGGTTGGAGAGATCGACGCCCGATCCGTCCGGCTTGACCCTGACTTTCAGATTGAAATCGAGCACCCGCTTGACCGGGACGAGGACCTTCATCGTTGAAATCCTTGAAGATTGAGGCGGGCGGGCGACGCCCAATTCGCAGCCGCACATAAAGCCCGTAAGAAATGGCTCGTCAATGCGACTATGGATTTTGCCCGCCATTGCTGGCGGAGGCGATCGAGGTTTCGACAGCCAGCGACGCTGCGTCTGCTGCTGAAAGGCGCCGCCGCGGCAAGCCTGGGGGCGTGAAGCGTCGCTGGCCGCATGGGCGATTGCGGCTGCGGCTGATGGTGCGCCAAGCCCGCTTAGCCAGGGGCATCCGCGCCGTCGGTCGGCACAGCCCAACGGTCCGGTGAACGCAGGCGGCCGAACCGCGGATGCTGGACGAGGCGGAGGAGCGTCGATAGAAGTGTTACGTACAACTTGGCGGAGGACGACTTGTTCTTTCCTCAACGCAGAAGCGCGCTACTCGTCGATTTTGAAAACCTGTTCCATCAGTGCGGCAAGGAAAGGTTCGTCAATTCCATAGATCACTGGCTGGCTTGGCTCGAGCAGGGCGCATTTGAGGCCGAGCCGATCAAACGCAATTTCCTCGTCAAGGAAGTGTTCTGGAACACCCAGCACGATATCCACCGGCTCGAGTTCCAGCGCCGGCGCTTCAGACCCACCGTATGCCGAGCCATCCGTAAGGAAAAAGCGAGCTCTGCGGATTTCGACATTACGATCCGCGCCGCGGAACTGCGGCACGAGTTCAAGAACCGACTCCAGGAAATCATCATACTGTCCCTGGACTCGGACTTTTCTTCGGTGCTGCACCACTTGCAGCTGCATGACATCATTGGCGTCGGCATGACCGATCCTGCGACACAGTTTTCACCGAACTTCCGCAACATCGTCGATGTCGTCATCGAGAAGGCCGATTTCGAACAGGCGTTCCAGTATCAGCCGCCGCGGCGCGGCTGGTTCGGACGCTACGAATCCGTTGTCGCGCCACTGCCTCCCGCCCCGGCGGCGAACGACCGGGCGCCGCGCAGACCGACCGCCGAAGAGGCGCCGGCGCCAAGGCTGGACTATGCCAAAGCGGCGAAACTCGTCGCTCAACACGCGGAGGCGAATGGTTTCCGCCTGATAGGACGTGAGCGGGTGAAGAGGCTGTTGTCGGCGCTGCCAGGCTTTCATCGAAATGGCCGGCCTTGGGGAGGCGGCGCCTATCACAGCGTGCTGCAAGCGCTGGTCGCCCGGGATTCGCGTTTCTCCATCGAACGAAAGGACGGCGGGGTGGTGCTGGCGTTCGATGCGGACGCGCAGACCCGCGTTGTCGCTTCCTAGCGGCTGAGCACGCCCGGCCAATTTGTGTCAGCGCTGCGGATGTGGCCGGGAATGTCCTGCTCCCAGCGGCGCTGAATTTCGTCATTGTAGTTGAGGTAGAGCTTGCCGTCGACGATGCGCCAATTAGTCGGGTCGCCCGAGGCCGTGTAGCCCTGGCTCACCGCCCACGCGCAATAACCGCCATATTGCGGCGCATAGCGCGAAGGATTGGCACGGAACGCCGCCAGGTGTTCGGCCGAAGCGAAGCGATACTCGTAACCTTGGTGCGTTGCGCTGAATTGCTGCGACCCGCGCACAGGGCGGCCATCGGTGAAGTACGCCACCGGATCGTAACCGCTGACAGCGACGCGCGAGAGGAGGCTGGTATAGACCGGCGCTTGATCGGCGTAGGCGGGCGTTGCCGCAATGGCGCCGGCGGCAAGCGCGACGGCGAGAAGGAGGTTGCGCATGGTGTTGGACCTCAGGCGTGAGCAGCGGCGCGCAATGGCGGCGATGCCGATTTCGGGGAAGGGACGAAAGCGCGCGCTATGTCGGAAATGAGCCCGGCAAGTTCAGTACGGCGGATGATCAGCAATGCGATCGCCGTGAGCCAGATCGTCACCGCCGCAGCAAACAGGCCGCCGCCGTCATTGTTCGGATCGATGCCGAGCGGCGTGAACAAGTGGAAGCTCACCGCCCCTGTCATTACGCAGAGGCCGATCAATGCGCCCAATGCGTTGAGGCGCACAAACCGGGGCATCAAGCCCACGATCAGCAGCGTGGAAGCCACGAGTTCGGCAGAACCGATCACATATTGGCTGAACAGGCCGGTATGGCCGAACAGACCCGGCAGTCCAAGCGAGCCAGCCCAACCGTCGAGACGGCCGAAGATTTCCTGCGTGTTCGGATGGTCAGTGAACTTGAAACGCAAGCTGTCCAGAAACACGGCTGCCGCAAACACTGAGATGGCCGCAGGTGCGAAGCGCTTGATACGCTCTAACATGGAAGCCCTCCCACGAGCGCCGGCCTGCCGGCAATACCGAGGGCTAAGTCGCACCAGACCAGGGCGCGGTTACAGACGCTGGCTCCACGCAGAGGCATTATCGCGTGATAGGCCCCAGGGCCGCTGCAGCGCTCAGGAATCCGCCAAGACGAGGCGAGGCATCCCAGAATCGATCTGCGCCAAGCGCGTCACCACCGCAGCACCTTTGCTCCCACCACCGCCCCGATCGCGGCGCTCAGTGCGATGCCCAGCACGTACCAAGTGGTCACGAACGCCACCGAGTCCACCGGGCAGTACATCGCGTAGGCCACGGCGCCGACGCCGCCCGCGAAGCCCCCGATCGCCGCGCCCGTAAGCGCCAGCCGAGTCGGCGCGAACGCGCGCATCAGCCACAACAACCCCGCCGCCGTCGGCGCCGCGAGGATAGGGATGAGCACAACGCACCACGGCACGCCATTGCCCATCCACATGTCCAGTCGCTTTCCGGGGTCTTCTCCCATCAACGCCACGACCGTTGCAGTCGCGCATAGCGCAATGAACAACGCGACAGCGCCGATCCGCCATCCCAATGGCCGGCCCGGCTTCATCAGCTGCAATACGATCGGCAGGATCATCGCCGCAGTCAGCGCCGAGAACAGCGCCTTCATCATGATCGGCATCCGCGCGGCGCCGATGTCAGGGCGAACGCCAAGGCCGATCGCCACCAGCGCCGCGGCAACGGCGAATCCAACCACCAAAGTAAGCGCGAGATTCAACCGCCAACGCGTATTTTCGGCCGGCCCGGCGCTGCGTGCGAGCGTTTGGATCAGATCCTCGGTCTTCACGTCGTCTGCTCCTGGCTCATCAGACGCATCAACGTCTTGAGGCCGCGGTGGATCGATATCTTGATGTCCGATTCGGATAATCCGGTTTCGGTCGCTGCTTCGCGCACGCTTTTCTCTTCCAGTTTCACCAGCCGGATTGCCGTTCTTTGCTTCTCCGGGAGCTTGTTCAGCAGTGTCGCCACGTCGATTCTGGCGTCACTGGCGTCATAGTCCGGATCGGGCGCGCCAACATCGAAGCCATCGAGCGGGGCATGGGCGCGATGCTTGGCGCGGCGGAGGAAATCGATCAACCGGTAGCGCGCTATCGCGTAAAGCCACGCTGTTAGCGGGTAGCTGGGATCGTAGCTGTCGCGGCGTGTGTGCAGTGCGACCAGCGTTTCCTGCACGAGGTCTTCCGCATCCTCTCTCCTTCCGCGCAAACGCGCGCGGAAGAAAGCGCGCAACAGCGCCGCCGCTTCGGTCAGAAACGTGCGATGCGCAGCTTCGTCGCCGGCGAGGCCCTTCAAGAGCAAGGCCCGGAGTGCGGCTTCGTCGGCCAAATCCCCTCCCGAAACTCGTACGCGCGCAGTTGGAAGTTGGTTACGGCTCCGACCTGCCGACCTTGAGGTGAACCGTCAAAGCTCTTCTCGCCGCCCTGACCGTGCGTGGTTGGCTAGCAGCCCTCGCCGCGTGTGTCGATCAAGCGCGGCGGTATGGATCGGCGGGATAGACGCCCAACACCTTCAGAGAAGTGGAAAAAAACGTAAGTTCCTCCAACGCCAAGCGAAGGCTGTGCTCCTCGGGATGCCCTTCGACTTCGCAATAGAACATGGCCGCCGCGAAGGCGCCGCCCTCGATGTAGCTCTCGATCTTGGTCATGTTGACGCCGTTGGTGGCGAAGCCGCCGAGCGCCTTGTAGAGCGCAGCCGGAACGTTGCGAACGCGGAAGACGAAGCTGGTCATGCACGGCCCATCGTTGGCCGGAGCGCGCCGTTCTTCGCGTGAGAACACGAGAAAGCGGGTGGTGTTGTGGATGGCGTCGGCGATATCGGCCTTCAGCACCTTGAGGCCATAAATCTCCGCGGCCAGCGAAGAGGCAAGGGCGCCAATTCTGGGATCGCCGAGATCGGCGATTTCGCGCGCTGCGCCCGCAGTGTCAGCTGTCTTCACTGCAGCGATCTTCAGCTCGCGCAGTTGCCTGCGGCATTGACCGAGCGCCTGCGGATGCGAGCGCACCTGGGTCAGGCCCTCGAGCGTCGCCGTTTCCAGCCCGAGCAATTGATGTCGGATCGGCACGAAACGTTCACCGACGATATAAAGCCCGCTGTCGGGAATGAGGTGATGAACGTCGGCAACGCGCCCGGCCACCGAATTTTCGACCGGAATCATTGCGTACCGCGCCTGGCCTTCCGTTACCGCTGCAAAGGCGTCTTCAAATGAAGCGCAGGGGAGCGGTTGAAGCTCAGGAAAGGCGTCGTTGGCGGCAATGTGGGAGTTGGCCCCAGGTTCGCCTTGAAAGGAGATACGCTCGTCCATAGGTCGCGAGCGTTAGCGCAAGCGGCGCTGCAAAGGTAGGCCTATCGTCGATGAGCACGATGCAAGACGCCGAACGCGCGATCCTCGCGCAAGCCCGCCGCGGCCTGCGCACGCTGCTGACGGCGCCGGCCGCTCGCGCCGGGGGCCTGGCGCACGTGGAAGAGGTCAACATCCCGGGCCCGGGCGGCGATTTAAGTGCGCGCTATTACGAGGCGGCGGGCGCCGGCCGCGCGCCGCTGCTGGTCTATTTCCACGGCGGCGGGTTCGTGTGTTGCGATATCGACACCCACGACTCGGTTGCATCATGGCTGGCGAAGTCTTCGCACGGCCGCGTGCTCTCTGTGGGTTATCGCTTGGCGCCGGAAACGCCGTTTCCCGGCCAGATCGAAGACGTCCGCGCCGCCTGCATTTGGGCGTTGGACAATGCGCGAAATTTCGGCGCGCCGTCAGGCAGCATCATGATCGGCGGCGACAGCGCCGGCGCCTATCTCGCCGCGACCATGTCGCTCGAGCTCAATCGCGCGCAGTCGGGCGCAGTCGCGCTGCAGGTGCTTCTCTACCCGCTCGTCCACGTTCAGGATTCGCTTTGGGCCGCGGAGGAGTTGCGCAATTTCCGTTTTCTCGGCCGCGTCGCCTGCCTTTACATCGCCCGCAGCCTCGGGGCCGAGGCGTTGCCGTCGCTGCTGGATGTCGATCTTTCTCACGCGCCGCGCGCCATCGTGGCGGGAGGCGGAGCGATGGACCCGGTGCGGGCGGATGTAAAAGCGTTTGTCGAAGCGCTGCGGCGCGCCGGCGCCGACGTCCAGGAGAAGAAATATCCAGTGCTGATGCACGGGGGGCTGAACTTCACCGCCTATTCGAAGACTGCGACAACCGCACTGCAGGAGGTGGGCGAACTCATGCGCCGATCGGTTGCGCGCTGACCATTGCCGGCACTGCCGCGAGTCCGGTTTGAACGAAGCGCAATGGCGTCATCCGCGCGGTGGCAAGAGCGCAGCCGCGCGCGGATCCGCGAAAGGAAGGATCAGGTCCGTTCGTGCAGCAGAGCCCGCGCCGCTTCGAGGTCGGGCGGGCTGTCGACGCCTTTCGGAAAATCCGCAATCGCGTCGGCGCGGATCACCATGCCCATCTCCAGGGCACGCAATTGCTCGAGTTTCTCGCGCTGTTCGAGCAGGGAAGGGGGAGCAGCGACGAATCTTGCGAGGGCGTCGCGGCGGTAGACGTAGATGCCCACGTGGCGCTCGATTGGGCCAACGCCCCATGGCGCTGCGGCGCGGGTGAAGTAGAGGCAGCGGCCATCGGCGCGGCGAACTGCCTTCACGACATTCGGATTGTCGCGATCCGCCGGATCGGCCGAAGGCGAAACGAGCGTAGCAATGTCGGCGTCGTCGCGTAGCGCTGCGACCGCCTTGGCCACATCCTCCGCCCGCATCGTGGGCATGTCGCCTTGCAGGTTCACAGCAACATCGTAGCGGCCGGCAGGATCGAACGCCTCTAATGCGGCATGGACGCGGTCGGAACCCGACGGCAGATTCGGATCGGTCAGAGTCACATTCCCGCCAGCCCGGAGCGCGGCTTCCGCGACTTCTTCTTCACAGGCCGCGACGAGCACCGGCCCCGCATTCGCGCGCTTGGCCAGATCGATCATCCACGCGATCATCGGCCGGCCGTGTATATCGGCCAATGGCTTGCCGGGCAGGCGGCTCGACGCCATGCGAGCCGGGATGACTGTGACGGGGTTCATTGGCGCTCCAGTGCCGTGCGGCGGTTCGACGCGCAAGGGCGCTGAAGCCCGCGCCTGAGGCGGCGGGACGCTTGGCTAGGCGCGCGACGCAGGCCATAACCCGCCGCAACTTTTTTCGGCGAGCCAAGGCAGGGCGATGAGCGATCTCAAGATGAATTCCATCCTCGGCGCGGGGCTGGCGACCGTGCTGGGGGTCATGCTGGTGGGGGTCGGCGCCGAGAATCTGGTGCATCCGAATTACCCTGAGAAGGCGGCTTATTTGCCGGACGTTGTTATCGAGGGACCGAATGGCGCCCAAACTCCGTCGGGACCGCCCGATTTCGGCCGGCTCTTCGCCGATGAGGCCGGGCTGGCGGACCTGATCGCCCGCGGCGAGCGGGTCCACGCGCAATGCGTTTCCTGCCACACGTTCGATGCCGGCGGCGCCAATGGCATCGGCCCCAACTTGCATGACGTCTTCGGCCGCGTCGTCGCCAGTCACGCGGGCTTCGACTATTCGGCGCCGATGCGCGAGCATGGCGGCGCTTGGGATTTCCTCGCCCTCGATGAATTCCTGCGGTCGCCGGCCTCGGTCGTGCGGGGGACGAAGATGGCCTTTGCGGGCTTGCGCAATGAGCAGGATCGCGTCGCAATAATCGCTTATCTGCGTTCGATCTCGCCCAACAATGTGCCGCTTCCCGCGCCGTTGCCCGAAGCCGCGCCAGCTGAAACCGCTGAGGGCGCCGCGTCAACCGAAGGGACAGCGCCGCCCGCCGAAAGCACGACGCCTCCGGGCTAATTCAACAACGTGCACGACAAAGCGGCGCCCCGCGTTCGCAGGACGCCGCTCTCAGCATTTGATGCGCTTACGAAACCGCCTGCAGCACGGGCCGTTGTTCGATCACGTCGCCAGACAGGATCGTCGCGCCCAGTTGATCCAGGAACGCATCGCCCTTTTCGGTTCGCTCAACGAACACATTGCGCCCGTCCTTGGGATCGCGGCGGCGCTGCACGAAGCCGAGCCGCGACAGCGTATCGAGCGCGCGGGTGATGGCTGGCTTGCCGACATTCAGCGTCGCGGCCAGGCCGCGTACTGTATGCGGGGCCGGCTGTAGCCGCACGGTCATCAGCACCGCCATTTGGCGGGCGGTCAGATCCGGCGCGTCAGAACGAACGGTGGTGACGGTAACCCGACGCCACAAATCCAGGGCTTCTACTTGGTTTTGGCCGAGCTCCATGCTGCTCCCTCCAGTTGAATCGCAAGTGGAAGATTCGCCGATTTGGTGGTTGGTGCAAGCACGAAACCACAAGATGTTGTGGAATGGCCGGAATGATTAACGAAATCTTGCTAGCGCGAACCGAAACGACCCGTGCCGCGCAAGGCCGGACGCGCGCTGAAAAAATTCGCCCCACGCTCGAACCAAAGCCGGCCTAGCAACGACTGTAGTGGCGGAAAGGGCGGGCAACATTGCGTCGCGGTCCTGAACATGCGCTCGAAGATTATCTCGTCCTGCTGGCCCGAAGCGGGTCTCGCCAAGCCTTCGTCAGGCTGGCCGCGCGCTTCACGCCCAGGCTGCTGGCGTTTGCGGTGCGCTCGCTGGGCGCGACGGAGCTTGCCAAGGATGTGGTGCAGGACACTTGGGAAAGCGCAGTGCGCGCACTTCCCCGACTGGAGGATCCAGCGCGGTTCCGCGCATGGCTTTACGCCATTGCTGCACGCAAGTGCGCGGATGCGCTGCGCGGCAAGTATCGCAGCGCCCGCATTGCGGAGAGCGCGCAAGCGATGGAGGCGGCTTCAGGCGACGCCGAGCAAGCGATCGGCGATCGGATCGATGTCGCCGCCGCGCTCAAGCGTTTGCCGCACGAGCAACGCATCGCGGCGAGCCTGTTTTTCGGCGAGGACATGAGTCTGGCCGAAATCTCTTCCGTCACCGGCGTCCCCGTCGGCACCGTGAAGTCCCGTCTGTTTGCGGCGCGCAAGGCGCTGCGTGAAGCTCTTGGAGAAACCCATGTCAAATCTTGACCGAGCCATCCGTGAGGCGCTGTCTAAGGAAGACGCCGAATTTCTAGCCCGTTTCGAGGATCATTCTACGCCTGTCGGCGCGGCCTTGGAGACGTTCCGGGGGCGGTGGGCGCTGATGAACGGCTTCGCCGCTTTGATCACCTTCGTCTTGTTTGGCGGGTTTCTGTATTTCGTTTGGCGAATGCTGTCGGCCGGCGACGTGCGTGATGTCGTGCTGTGGAGCGTCGCGGCCGTTCTCGCCATGCTCGGAGTCGCCATGCTGAAAATGTATTTCTGGATGGAGATGAACAAGAACGCCGTGCTGCGCGAAGTGAAGCGTCTCGAACTTCAGGTTGCTCGCCTGGCGACTCGCGATGCTATCTAGATTGGTTTGCGAAACGCCGCTTGATCACCGCCCAACTCGCCCGCAGCGCCTGCGCTTCGCCGCCAGGCGGGCGGGCAGGTTTTTCCTTGGGCGCCCAGGCGTAAATGTCGAAATGGGCCCAGCACTGCGCATCGACGAACCGTCGCAAGAACAACGCGCCATAGATCGAACCGGCGAAGACGCCATCGCCAGTGTTCTTCAAATCGGCAATGGGCGTGTCCATTTCGGCTTCGTAGGCATCCCAAAGCGGGAGACGCCAAACCGGGTCGTTGGTTTCGCTTGCGGCTTGCGCGAATTCCGACGCGAGCGTGTCATCGTTGGCGTAGAAGGGCGGAATGTCAGGCCCCAACGCCGTGCGCGCGGCGCCGGTGAGCGTGGCAAAGTCCAATAGCAATGCAGGTTTGTCCTCGCAGGCGCGCGCGAGCGCATCAGCAAGGATGAGACGGCCTTCGGCGTCGGTGTTGTCGATCTCGACGGTGAGCCCTTTGCGGCTCCTGATGATGTCGCCGGGGCGGAAGGCGTCGCTCGAGACGGAATTTTCGACGGCAGGAATGAAGACGTCGAGCCGCACGTTCAGCTTTGCATCCATGATGACTTGCGCGAGCGCCAGCGCGTGCGCTGCGCCGCCCATGTCTTTCTTCATCAGCCGCATGCCGGTGGAAGGTTTGAGGTCCAGTCCGCCAGTGTCGAAACAAACGCCCTTGCCGACAAGCGCTATGCGCGGTGCGGATGCCTCGCCCCAAGAAAGATGCAGCAGGCGCGGCGCTTGCGCCGAAGCGCGGCCGACGGCGTGGATCAAGGGATAGTTCTGCGACAACAATTCGTCGCCGACGATGGCCGCGAACTTTGCACCGTGGCGCACAGCAAGCGTTTCGGCGGCCGCGTGCAAGGCTTCGGGACCCATGTCGTTGGTGGGTGTGTTGACGAGATCGCGCGCGAGCCACGAGGCTTCGACAATCCGCGCGGCTTCGTCCATGTCGCCGCCTTCGGGGGGCGCGAGCAGCGGCGCGGGACGCTTGCGCTTCTTGTAGCGGTCGAAAGCATAGGCCCCGAGCCCCCACGCGACGGCGATCGCGGTCGGCGCGAACTCGCGCGGCGCGAAGGCGATGCGATATTCACCGGCCGGCAGATGCTGCGCCAGTGCGCCGATGACGTTGACGTTGGCCTTGTCGCCAGCGCCGAACAGCACCCGTTCGATCGAACCGTCGGTCGCCGGCGCCAGCAAGATGCGTGCATGCTGCGCCTGGAAGTCATGGGCGGCGGCGAGCCGGCGCAACGTCTCGGAGTGCCGCTCGATCCATTGGTTCCATTCCGTCGTGCGAACGATATGGATCGGAACGGCGGCGCCGCTGGGCGCAGCAAGAAAAGGAAGGTTTGCCATCAATCATTCCTAGACCGTCATTAGCCCTTTGTTGAGCATCAAGGGCGAGCATTAGGCGCTTATTAGGATTCGCGCCCATGTCCCGCCAAGCCTTCGCCTTGCCGCTTGCGCTGCTTGCTGTCTCACCCCTTGGCGCTTGCGCCACGATGGGCGGAGGCGAGGCGAGTCAAGCCGTGGTCGATGGGTCCGGCGCGCCTCCGGGCGCGCGGCCGATCGACCGTCAGGCGCGCGAACGCATCGTGCGTGAAGACGGCCTGACACAAATGGCGTACTGGGCCGGCGAATATCAGACCTTCCCAAACGATCTTGAAGCAGCGCAGCGCTTTGCCGAAGCGCTGCGCAGGGGCGGGCGTATCGATCGCGCGGCGCAGATCGCCGGCGAGGCCTTGAGCCGGTTTCCGGAAGACCGCGAACTCTTGACCACGTACGGCTACGCCCAAATCGCATTACGACGGCCACAACAGGCGCTGCGGCCATTGGCGCTTGTGGCTGCGGGCGAACCGCAAAACTGGCGCGTGCGCTCGGCGCTGGGCGCGGCGCTCGATCAGCTCGGCCGTTATGGCGAGGCGCGTCAGGCCTATCAGGAGGCGCTGGCGATCGAACCGAACAATGTGGGCGTGCTGACCAATTTGGGCGTCTCTCACATCATGGCCGGTGAACCGGCCGACGCCGAACCGATTTTACGGCGCGCAGTGTCCGCGCCCGGCGCGCCCGCCGAAGCGCGCCAGAATCTCGCCATAGCGATCGCTCTGCAGGGGCGTTTCGACGAAGCCGAGCAGATCGAACGCATCGATCTGCCGCCGGCGCAGGCGGCGCAAAATATCCAATACTTGCGCGGATTGTTGTCGGACCCGCGGCGCTGGGACGATATGGGCCGGCCCGGCTAACTGGCCGAGGTGCGCGGCGCACGACGCCAGCGCGAGACGCATCTCTCACGCAGGATGATGGCTCGCCCTTTGGCGAGCCTCTGCGCCATATTCAGCCTGGGAACGTTATTTTCCGTTCATCATTTCGCCGACCTGGATCAGCGCCGGGCCGATGATGACGGCGAATAGCACGGGCAGGAAGAACACGATCATCGGCACGGTGAGTTTCGGCGGCAGCGACGCCGCCTTCTTCTCGGCTTCAGCCAAGCGGAGATCGCGGTTTTCCTTGGCCATGACCCGCAGCGCCTGGCCCACGGGCGTGCCGTATTTCTCCGCTTGCGTCAGCGCCATGGCCACGGCTTTGACGCCGGGGTGTGCGGTGCGGCGAGCGAGGTTCTCATATGCCATCCGCCGTTCCGGCAGGTAGGAGAGTTCGGCCGTCGTCAAAGCGAACTCCTCGGCCAGTTCGACCGAGGCGGTGGCGATTTCCGCACCGACGCGCTGCAACGCCATTTCGATCGACATGCCGGACTCGACGCAAATCAGCATCATGTCGAGGCTGTCGGGGAATGACTGCATGATCTTGGTGCGCCGGTTATCGGCGAGATTCTGCAAGTAGATGTTGGGCGCATAAAATCCGGCCGCGACGCCGCCGACGACCGCGACGAGCTTCATGTGCAGCCCAAGATGGGCCCCGAAGGTCATGATATAGAAGAGCGCGGCGAGGCCGAAACCGATCGGCAGCGCGGCCCGGTAGAAATAGAACATGGTCTGAGCGGCGTTGCCGCGCAGACCTGCGCGTATCAGTTTCTCGGAAAGCGTGTCGTCGGCCAACGCCTTTTGCAGATTGAGCCGGTGCACCAGGTTTTTGGCGAACGAGTGGGCGTCTTTGTGCTGCAGCGAGCCTGCGCCTTTGGCCAACTCCGCGCGCGAACGCTTGCGCAGCTCTTCGCGCTTCTTGGCGACTTCCTTCAAACGCGAGCCGAGCTTGTCTTCGGCGAGGGAGGGAGCGGCGAGCGTGACCACGGTCGCAAAACAGGCGCCGGCGGCGAGCACGCCGGCTATCAGCATCGGGTCGGTGAGGGTCTTTACGATATCCATCGGGCCCTCAGAACTTGAAGTTGACCATCTTGTTCATGATGAAGACGCCCAACGACATCATCACCGCCGCGCCGAGGAGGATGAGATTGCCTGTCGGGTGCGTGAACAAGATCATGATGTATTCGGGGCGGGTAAGGTAGACCATTGCGATGACGACGATCGGCAGCGCGCCGATGATCATCGCCGAGGCTTTCGCTTCAGACGACAGCGCCTTCACTTTCTCCTTCATCAGCTTGCGCGATCGCAGCACCGAGGAAAGGTTGCCCAGGGATTCGGATAGGTTGCCGCCCGTCTTCTGCTGGATGACGAGCACGATCGAAAAGAAGTTCACTTCCGGCAGCGGCATGCGGTCGTACATGCGCTGCATGCTCTGATCGAGCGGTACGCCCATGGCCTGGCTGTCGACCAGCGATTGGAACTCAGTGCGCAGCGGCTCGGGGCTCTCGGCGGCGATAATCCGCAGACACTGATTGAGCGGAAGGCCGGATTTTACGCCGCGGACGATGACATCGATGGCGTCGGCGAGTTGGTCGGAGAATTTCTTCTGACGCCCGCCGACGAGCACGCCGAGGAACCAGCGGGGCAGGCCGAGGAAGCCGATGAAGAAGCCGGCCGCGGCGCCGATATAGGCGTAGATGAGATAGCCGCCGGCGGCGAACACCAGGCCAACCACCGCCGAGATTCCCCAGAACGCGCCTTCCGTCAGGTTGACCCCGGCTTGAGCGAGCTGGCCTTTGACTGAAAAGCGGCGCTTACGCGATTGCTTTTCGTTGTTCGAAAGCTCCTTCAGCGCTTCGGCGGTCGATTGCCTGCGCTTCAACGCGGCCATTTCGGTCGCTTGCTTGCGGCGATCGGTTTTTCCCGCGCCGGCGACAGCCTTGACCCGCTTGTTGGAGGTGGAGGCCTGGTTGTTGCCGGTCAGTACGATGCCGGCGCCGCCGATCGCGACGAAGGCGAGGACCGCAATAAGCAGTGCGGGATCCATCAGCCGTTCTCCGACTCGTCCAATGCCTGCGCCAATTCTTTCTCGAGACCGAAATAGCGGGCGCGCTCCCAAAACCGCGGCCGGCCGACGCCGGTGCCTTTGTGACGACCGCTGATGCGTCCGTTCTGATCCTCGCCGTGGATTTCGTAGAGCAACAGATCCTGGGTGATGATCGTCTCGCCTTCCAGCCCGAGCACTTCGGTAATCTGGGTGATGCGGCGTGAACCGTCACGGAGGCGCTGCGCCTGAATGACAACGTCGACGGCGGCGACGATGATTTCGCGGATTGTCTTTGCAGGCAGCGAGAAGCCGCCCATCGTGATCATCGATTCAAGGCGCGAGAGCGCCTCGCGCGGCGTGTTGGCGTGCAGCGTCCCCATCGACCCGTCGTGGCCGGTGTTCATGGCTTGCAGCAAATCGAACGCCTCGCTGCCGCGGACTTCGCCGACGATGATCCGCTCAGGACGCATACGCAGACAGTTCTTGACCAGGTCGCGCATGGTGACCTGGCCTGAGCCTTCGAGGTTCGGCGGCCTGGTCTCGAGGCGCACGACGTGCGGCTGCTGCAGCTGCAGTTCGGCGGCGTCTTCGCAAGTGATGACGCGTTCGGTCGGATCGATGAAGGCGGTCAAGGTGTTGAGCAGGGTGGTCTTGCCCGAGCCGGTGCCGCCGGAGATCAGCACGTTGCAGCGGCAGGCGCCGATGATCTGGAGGATCTTGGCGCCGGCGGGCGAGATCGAACCGAACTCGACCAGATTGCTGAGCTTCAGCTTGTCCTTCTTGAACTTCCGGATCGTCAGCGTCGGTCCGTCGATCGCCAGCGGCGGCACGATGACGTTGACGCGTGACCCATCGGGCAGCCGCGCGTCGCAGATCGGCGAGCTTTCATCGACGCGCCGGCCGACCTGGCTGACGATGCGCTGACAGATGTTCATCAGCTGGCCGTTGTCGCGGAAGCGGATGCCGGTCTTCGAGATCTTGCCGTTGACCTCGATGAAGACGGCATTGGCCCCGTTGACCATCACATCGGCAATATCGTCGCGGGCAAGCAGGGGCTCGAGCGGCCCGTAGCCGAGGACGTCGTTGCAGATGTCGTCGAGCAGGCTTTCCTGCTCGGCGATCGACATGACAACGTTCTTGATTGAAATGATCTCGGCGACGATGTCGCGGATTTCGTCGCGTGCGCTCTCGGGATCCAGCTGCGCCAGTTGCGTAAGATCGATGGTTTCGATCAGCGCGTTGAAGATGGTCGACTTGACCCGATAGTATGCTTCGGACCGGTATTCTGGACTCTCGCTGGGGTCCGGCGCGCGCGGCGCCGGCGCGCTGACGCTCGGCGCTGCAGCCGGGGCGGGACGCGGCGGCGGCGCAGCTGGACGGGCCGTAGGCGCAGGCGGTTGTGCTGAAACCGGGCGAGGCGAGGCGGCCGCTTGTACGCGCGCGGCAGGCGGCGCGGCAGCCGGAGCTGTCGGCGCAGCGGCGGGGACTTCGCCAGTGCCTCGCTTACCGAACATTCAAACCCCTAGCGCTTCAGAAACGGGATCTTGTCGGTGATGGACGCCTTCTTCGTCTCCACCGGCTTGCGCCCCGTCAGCGTTGCAGCAAGGGCGTCAAGCGCGATCGCAGTCTTCGACTGCGCCGCAACTTCGCCGATCATCTGGCCGTTGTTGGCGGCCATGCCAAACAGATGCGGATCGAACGGAATGGCCGCCACCGGTTCGGCGCCGAGCGCCTCCGCGAAATCCTTGAACGGAATTTCCGGCCGCTTCGGCACGCCGATCATCGACAGCACGACAGCGGGCGGCGAGTCGTAAGGACGCATCGCGCGCAGCAGATCGATAATGTTCTTGGTGTTGCGCAAGCTGGCGAGATCAGGTCCCGCGACGATGATAGCGTCGTCGGCGGCAAGCAGCGTGTGCTTCACCCATGACGTCCACACGTGCGGAAGATCGAGCACCACGAACGGGCTGGTGCGGCGCACGCGCTCGATCACCATTTCGTAGGCTTGCGTATCGAGCTCGAACTCGCGTTCGAGCGTGGCCGGAGCAGTCAGCATCTGCAGGCGCTGAGTCTGTTTCGTGGTCACGCGTTCGAGGAACACGTCGTCGACCCGATCGGGCGCCATCAAAGCGTCGGCGATCGATTGCGGCGGGTCCTGGTTGAAATCGAGTGCCGCGGTGCCGAACGACAAGTCGAGGTCAAGCAGCGTCGCCCCGGAATCCTGCCGCTCGGCGATGGACCAGGCGACATTATGGGCGATGGTCGAGGCGCCGATGCCGCCGCGGGCGCCGATCACGGCGATGACGCGGCCGGCAAACGGCTTGTCGGGATTGACGTAGAGGCCGCACACGGTGCGGATCAGATCGATGGGCTGCACCGGCGGGACAATGTACTCGCTGACGCCGCGCGCCATCAGCTCGCGGAACAGGGCGATGTCGTTGACCGCGCCGATGATGACGACCTTAGTGCCTTCCTCGATCACCTGAGCGAGGCGATCGAGGTTGTGCAGCATCTGCTGACCCTGCAACAGCGTGTCGATGATGAGCAGGTTGGGGCTGGCTTGCGCCGCGAAGCGGGTGATCGCCGCCTCGATGCCGCCGGGCTCGACGGTCAACTCGGCGCGCGACATGCGCCGGTCGGCGGAGATGCCGGCGATGATGTCGGAAATTTCGTGCCGATCGCAAGCGGCGTGAATGGTGATGCGCGGCACCGGTTGTTCGGTGGTGCGGGTGTCCTCGCGCGTGATCGCCGGCGCGCCCATCTGCGCGTGACCGAGGGCGGCAGGCGCCGGGAGACCGAACGGGTCTTCGCCGGGCAAACCCGGCTCGTCCTCGTTCACGGCGATAGGCCGCTGCGGATCGTCGAACGGCGGCAGATCGCCGCCCTCGAGTTCGCCGAGGCCGAAGCTATCGTCTTCCTCGAGTACGAAGTCGTCGTCGGCGCCGAGGCTCCAGGCGGGATCGGGGTTGCTCATGCGTTCAGGCCCTATTGAACCGCGTCGCTGATGCTGATGCGTTCGTCGTTGCTACGGTCTGCGTGCGTCTGGTCGCCGTCGCGATAAGCCTCCATGACGGTGTCGCGGCGGCCGGAATCGCGCGGATCTTCGTCGCGCGGATGGTCGAGGTCGGCGGGATCTTCCACCATCGCGGCGAGATTGAAGTTGGTGGCGCAGCCGAAACTCGACCATGGCTGGTTGTTGCTCTGGTGGGCCAGGTCCTGTTCCCAGAGCGGTGCGCATTCGGGCGCGCGCGCTTCGTAGCGGCTGAAGCTCACCAGGATCGGGCGGCCTTCGCCGCTGACTTGCGTGCCTCCGGCGATCGCCGCGTAGGAGACGCCTGCGTCCGCCAGCGTGCGGCGTGCGTCGGCCGCAAGCATCGACGCGGCATCGGAATTTGTTGCGCCGGAGGGCGTCTCGAGCAGCAGCGGCCCGTGCCCGTAACGCAGATATTCGCCAGCGAAGGCGGCGAGTTGTGCGCGATCGGTTTGGCCGAGTTCGGCCTGGCCGGGCGCGACCGCGATCTCGATTCGGCGCACGGTCTGTTCGGCCGTCGGTTCGTGCCGATCTGCAGCGGTAGGCGCGGCAATTCTGGTGAGGTCAGGTTTGGGCACGCCTGCGCACGCAGTGAGCGCGCTCAGGCCCAAGACGACGAGGGGCAGGCGGGATTTCATGACGTGCCTCATTCGATCACGTGCCCATGCGGGCCTTGCAGCGTTTGTTGTTCACCGGCCTCTGAGCGCGCGGGCCGGTAGATGGAGTTGAGCCGCCCGGTGAGCAGGCTCTCCGGTTCGCTCGGGTTCATGAAACCGTCGGCGGGCGTACGCAGATTTTCCGGCGCCGTCGGCCGCACCAGATATGGCGTGACGATCACCACCAGTTCGGTCTCGTTGTTGATGAAATCGCGCGAGCGGAAGAGTGAGCCTATGACTGGGGTGTTCATCACCCCCGGCACGCCTTCGACGGCATGGCGTGTGCGTTCCTGGATCAGGCCGGCCATGACGATCGACGACCCTGACGACATCTCGAGCGTGGTCTCGGCGCGCCGCACCTGCAGGGCGGGAATGGTGATGCCGCGAATGACCGTAGTTGTTCCGTCGGCGTTGCGGATCGGCGTGTCACCAGTCGAGATCGAGCCTTCGCTGGTGAGTTCGCTGACTTCGGTTGCGACCTTCAGCGAAATGCGTCCGCCAGAAAGCACGACTGGCGTGAACGCGAGGCCGACGCCGAAGGGCTTGAACTCGACGGATATCTGGCCGTCTTCGCTATTGACCGGCACCGGGAATTCGCCGCCCGCGAGGAAGCGGGCGGCCTCGCCGGATATGGCGGTCAGGTTAGGCTCGGCGAGTACGCGCAACAGGCCCGCGCGTTCGAACGCCTCAATCGTAGCATCGGTGCGACGCGAACTTTCGACATGCGCGGGGCCGTAAGTCACGGTGTTTGTGGTCGGATCGAACTCGTAGCCGCCTACGCCCGCTTGGCCCGTGGTGATGTTGGGATCGACCGTGCCGCTTGGATAGGTGTAGCTGTTGGGCCGCAGGATGTTGTCGACGACGCCGCCTGTAGCCGTGAGGCCGCCCAGCACGGAGCCGTTGATCGAAAAGCCGTTGCGGGTGGCGAGGTCCAGGAAATCATCCTCGCCGATCAGCTGATTGATGATTTCCTCGTAATTGGCGTTGATGCCGAGCTGACGCACCAGCGTGCGGCTCATTTCAACGACGCGCACGCGCACGAGCACCTGCTCGCTGCCCTGCACCTGAATCAGGTTGACGACGCGATCGGGGCCCGCGGCGCCCGAAGCGCCAGCAGCGCCAGTCGTCTGCAGGAACTGCGTGGCAAGCTGGCGTGCGCGGTCGGCTTCGCCCGCACTGCGGGCGGTGCCGGAGAGCACGATCGAGCCGTTCACGGCTTCGGCGCGGACCTGCGTGTCAGGCGAGTGGCGGCGCAGAATGTCGTTCAGTGGCTCGGTGTCGGGCTCGACGCGGATCTCGACATTGGCGATCTGGCGTCCGTTGGCGTCGAAGAAGAAGATGTTTGTCTGCCCGAGTTGGCGGCCGATGACATAGGCGCGCCGGGCCGTGCGCACCGTGGCGTCGGCGATGGCAGGGTTGGAAATGAGAATGTCGCGCGCGTCAGCGGGCAAGTCGATGATGGCCGATTTTCCGAACGGCAGCACCAGGGCCGCCGAGTGCGATCCGCCGCCATTGGTGATGCGCACCGTTCGCGCATCCGGCGGTTCCACCTGCGCCACTGCGTAAGTCGGCGCGAGCGCCATCGCCGTGGAGAGGGCGGTGGCGAGAGAAACGCGAAGCGATTTCCCGGCGATCATCAATTGCCCCCGGACACTGCGCCGTACGCATGGATGCGTACGCCGCCTGATTGTTGGCTGAGTTGGCGTCTGTTGCCTGTCTGCATGCCGACGGTTTCGGCCTGCACCCCGCGCAAGGCGAGACTGATGGTTCCGAGTTCGTCTGCGAGCGCGAGCGTACGCGCATCTTCCGCTGTCATCTCCAGAACCGCGACGCTCGCCTCGACCACTTGCGGCGCATCGCCGCTGGTCTGGGTCGTCGTGGTCTCGCCGAGAGCGAGGACGCGAATATCGGACAGCGCGATGTCGCTGCGGACGACTTCGCCGCCGCCTTCGCGATCGTCGATGCGCGAAGTGACGATGACGTCGACATGGTCGTTCGGCTGGATGAACCCGCCCGCTGCAGTGATCGCTTCGATCTCGATGGCGATGGCGCGGTAGCCTGGCTCGAGTTGAGCGGCAAGAAAGCCGCGGCCTTCCGGCTGCACCACCGAACTCGCGGTGATCGGCTCGCCTTGGACGAAAGCGCGGCGGGCGACGCCGCCGACATAATCTGCCTGCGCCGACGGCTGTTGGCTGACCCGGATGAAACCGGGGGAAACCGAACTCTGCGGAAACAGCGCAACAGCGAGGTCGCTCGGCGCAAGCGCCGCGCCCTGCGCGATGTCGCGCGCGGCGACGAGTATCTGCTCGCCGGCGATTTGTTCGGCCTCGGCGGCAGTTTGCTCGGCCTGGCGTGCGCCGAGGCTGCGGATGAGCAAGAGGGCGCCCACGGCGGCGACCGCGGCGATAACCAGGACGATCAGCTGTCGCGCTGACATGTACTCAACTCCCCGCGCGTTAATCCCCGAAGCACCCCAACGGAACAGTCCATTGCTGTGGCTAAGGCAGGGTTAACGGGCTTGACATGAATGGAAGGGACGGAATCGCCATCAGCGCGCCGATCATGATCGCCACGCCGTAGGGGATGCCGTTTTGCTTTTTCAGAAGGTGGTCGACGAAACCGGGATACGATCCTGCGGGTATTAGTTGACGAGCGGTTAACAGGGCGAGCGCGAGCATGCCGCCGGCGACGGTGGTCCAGACGATGAACGGGATCGCCGCGGCCATCCCGGTCCATACCGAAACGGCCGCGAGCAGTTTCGCGTCTCCGCCGCCGAGTACATTGAACTGGAAAAGCACGAAGCCGATGGCCAGCACGCCCAAGCCAAACAGCAAGTGCATGCCGACGTCGAAAATGGCGGCGCCGCCAACGAAGGCGGCGACCGGAAACAGCGCGACAAGCGCTATCGAAACCCAGTTTGGAATGATGAGGCGGGCAATGTCGGAACATGCCGCGTAGATCAGGAGTCCGGCGAACGCGGCGAGCGCAAGAAGTCCAAACATGCTGCAGCGATTGTGCGCCGCAGCGACATAAAGAACTCTTAAGACAAACAAAAACGCCGCCCGAGGGGCGGCGTCGAGGAGGGAAAAACAAGGACGCTTCGGGCGCAGCGCCCGAGGAGCGCCGCGCCCGCTGCGTTGTCGTAATTAGCCGAGTTCGGCGGCGACGTCGTTGAACGTGCCGGTCAGGCCCGTGCCGACGGCGGTGACAGCGGCGATGATGGCGACGCCGATCAGCGCGGCGATCAGGCCGTATTCAATCGCGGTGGCGCCGTCTTCGTTCTTCAGGAAACGCTTCAACATAATAATAGCTCCGTTTGTCGAGTGCTCTTCACCGGCCCGGTCAAGCGTCGCACCCGACACCCTTCCCAAGCGCAGGTGGACAATACGGCGCTGAAGTTAAAATTGCCGCCAACGCAAACGGTTAGGATCGAGTTAACGACGACGCTATTTGTTCGTGCCTGCATTGCTCCATGTCGCGCATGGAGCGCGCGATTCTTAGCGATCCCGCAACCAATCACGCGTAGCCAGTATAAGCAGAGACAGAAGAAGGAAACGCCTATGCGCGTTCTGCGCCCGCTCGCCGCCGCTGCTGCTGCACTCTTTATGTTTGCTGCGCCAGCATCAGCCCGAGATATCCGCGTCGCGCTCGACCAAGCTTTTCCGATCCGTCTGTCCGAGGCCGCCGAAGGCGTCGCCATCGGCAATCCATCGATCGCCGGCGTCACTGTGCAGAACGACACCTTTCTATTCGTGACCGGCCGTTCCTACGGCTCGACCAATCTTGTCGTCGTCGGCGGCAACGGCCGCGTGCTTTATTCCGGCCGCGTGGTCGTGACGCCGGATGAAACCGACGTCGTCATGGTCACGCGCGGCAACGAAACGGCGCGCCTGGAATGCACGCCGCTATGCCGGCCGCGCCCGGACATTGGCGACGGCCAGGCCTCGCAGTCGGTCAACGATCAGATCACGACGCGCGCGGCCACCGCTGCAGCGGGCCGCCATTAATCTCCGTTTACGCTTTCGTTTGACGGAATATCAGCCACTCCGGGGGTAAGATCGCTGTTCCGGAGGCGGTATGTTCGCGCGTGCGCTGACAAGTATGAGGTTGTGGCGACGCTTCGGGCGAGCGCGCCGGGGATCGGCGGCAGTCGAGTTCGCGCTCGTGCTGATGCCGTTCTTCCTGCTCACATTTGGCTTGGCCGAGGTGGCGATGCTCGGCTTTGCGCAGACCAGCCTCGATTTCGGCGTGTCTGAGACCGCGCGTCAGATTCGCACCGGCGAAGCGCAAATCGGCGGCGTCACCGAGGGCCAGATCAAGGCCGAGCTCTGCGACGAACTCAACAATTTCCTGGTGTTGAACTGCGACGGCAATCTCTATCTCGACGTCGATCGTTTCGATTCCTTTGTCGCCGCCAACAACGGCGCCAATAATCCTATCCAGAACAATGCGTTTAACAGCGGCGGCATGGGTTACACGCCGGGGGCGCCCTCCGATATCGTGGTCGTGCGAGCCTATTATCGCTGGAAGATCATGACGCCGATGTTCGAACCGGTGTTCCAGAATATTTCCGGCGGCCAACGAATCCTCGTCTCCACCATGATGTTCCGCAACGAGCCCTATCAATGAATCTGATCAATCGCCTGCGCCGTTTCGGCGCCGCAAAGAAAGGCGTTGCGGCGCTCGAGTTCGCCATTATCGCACCGGTGCTAATGGTGCCCTTGCTGCTGGGCTCTGTGGATCTGATCGACGTTCTGGGCGCCAACAAGCGCGCCCAGAACGCGGCCGCCTCCCTGGCCGATGTCGTTGCCCGTGACACGGAGGTCTCGACGCAAGAGATCCAGGGCATCTGGGAAGGCCTCGAAGTGTTGATGTATCCCAACGATCCCGCGTCGATGGAGATGCGGATCACCAGCGTGAGCATCGTCAACGCATCCACCGCGCGCGTCGTTTGGAGCGAGGGGCACGGCGGCATGACGCCTCGCCAGTCCGGCAGCACGGTTTCGGGGCTGGACAGCCGGATGATGGTGCCCGGCACCAGCCTCATCATGGCGGAGGCGGTCTACAAGTTCGACGCGCCGCTGGGCTTTCTGTTTCAAAACCAGGTCCGAATGAGCCACAGCGCCTATCGCCGCTCGCGCCTGGTCGATCCGATTCCGCGCGTCTCCTAACCCCTTGACGCGCGCCGCCATCGCGGGAGACTCCCGCGATGGAAGATCCGAAAACGCCTGCTGAAGCCGTCGATCGCCTTGAAGCGTTGCACGAACGCGCCGTGACCGCGCTGATCGCCGCCATCCGCCGCTATGCCGAGCAGGGCACGCCGCCATCGCCCGACGAGCGCATGTTGTTCCGCTACCCGGAGCTGCGCGTCAGCTATTCGCCCAGCGGCGCAGCGCCGCGGCTGGCGCGAGCCTACGGGCAACTGACCTGGCCGGGCGAATATGTCGTCTCGATCACGCAGCCGAAATATTTCCGTCCGTATCTGATCGAGCAGCTGCGCTTGCTGGTGGAGGATTACGGCGCCGAACTCAGCGTGCGGGCAAGCGATAACGAGATTCCGTATTCGTTTGTGCTTGACGCGGCCGGTGCGACTGCGTTCGAGAACGTGCCCGCCGAGGAGCTGGCCCGTTTCTTCCCGAGTCCGCGGCTGACGCAAGTCGGCGATGCGGTCGTCGATGGCCTGCGCGTCGAGCGTCTCGACGGCGCACGTCCGCTGGCCTTGTTTGACGCACCGCGTACGGATTATTCGCTGAAGCGGATCGAGCATTATACCGGCGCGCCGTGGCAGGATGTGCAGCCGTGGATCCTGTTCACGAACTATCAGCGCTATGTTGACGAGTTCGTGCGCTGGGCGGCCGCGGGCGTGGCCAACGGGCCGAAGGGATGGTCGTTGTCATGCCCGGGGCAAGTGCGTGTCGAAGCGGGCGACGGTGATGCGGAGTTGAAGGCGCTGGCGGCGCCTTGGCGCAAGTATCAGATGCCGGCCTATCACTTGACCACGCCGGACAATGACGGCGTCACCCTGGTCAATATCGGCGTCGGTCCGTCGAACGCGAAAACTATCACCGATCACCTTGCGGTGCTCAGGCCGCATTGCTGGTTGATGATTGGTCATTGCGGCGGCTTGCGCCACACGCAACGCATCGGCGATTACGTGCTGGCGCACGCTTATTTACGGCGCGACAAGATCCTCGACGATCGCGTGCCGCTCGAAGTGCCGATACCGGCGATCGCCGAAGTACAGATTGCGCTGCAGCAGGCGGCGACGGCCGTGGCTGGCGGAGACCAAGAAGAGTTGCGCCGCCGGTTGCGCACCGGAACCGTAGTGTCCTACGCTGACCGCAACTGGGAGCTCAACTACCGGGAAGAGCGGCAATTGCTGTCGCAATCGCGCGCCATCGCCGTGGACATGGAGAGCGCTTGCATCGCCACGCAAGGGTTCCGTCTGCGCGTGCCCTATGGCGTGCTTCTGTGCATCTCCGACAAGCCGGCGCACGGCGAGATAAAACTGCCGGGCGTCGCCGATCGCTTCTATGACAGCGCTGTCGGCTCGCACTTGCGCATCGGACTGGAGACGATTGCGCTGTTGAAGAAGAACCGCGACCGGCTGCATAGCCGCAAACTGCGCGCGCTCGACGAGCCGCCGTTCCGGTAGGGGATCGGAGACGGGGGAGCGATTGCGCAGCGTGCCCATTGCATCGCTGACCCCTAACACCTAAGCCCCAACCCCGATGCATGACCGCCTCATCCCCTTCGACCGCGTCCTGAACTTTCGCGACTTCGGCGGCTGGGATGCTGCTGATGGCGCCAGGATCGCGCGCGGCAAGCTCTGGCGGTCGGCGGCGTTCAACGACGCGACCGACGCCGACATCGCGCGGCTCGATGCTATGGCGATGCGCTTTTGTGTCGATCTGCGCCGGCCGGAAGAACGCGCGTTCGAGCCGAACAAGTGGCCCGGCGAAGGCTGCCGCACGATTTTCGACGAAGAGAGCGGGGCGGGGTTTGCGTTGCCGCCGCACCTGGTGGCGCTGCTGCAGAGCGATCTCAGCCCACAATCCACGCGCGCCTACATGATGAGTCTCTATCGCGAAATTCCATTCGACCCGCGCCTCATCCGTCTCTTTCGCAACTGGTTCGCCGAACTGGCAGAGGGCGGGGCAGGCGTCATCCATTGCGCCGCGGGCAAGGATCGCACCGGCATCGCCTGTGCGCTGACCTTGTTGGCGCTCGGCGTCGATGAGGAGGCAGTGTTCGCCGATTACGAGTTCACCAACGCAGCCGTCGATCTCGAAACGCGGATGCCGAAGGTTCAGGAGCGCATGGAAGAACGCCTCGCGCGCAAACTCGATCCCGCAGCGCTGAGGCCGATGCTCGGCGTAGAAGTCGATTACCTGCAAGCGGCGTTGGATGAGATCCAAACACGCTCGGGGGCAGTCGCAACATACCTTGGCGATGTGTTGGGCGTCGGTTCGAATGAACGCCACGCGCTTCGCGCCAAATTCAGCGCCTGACCATCTTCGGCATTCCGGTTCTTCGCTTCGCGACTAGTTTGCCGCGCCCGCGCTCTTGCGCTTTTCCATCATGGTCTCGAAATTGGCCCAGACGCCGTCGTTACCGTGCCATTCGCCTTTGGTGGCGGCCTTCGAATATTCGGTGGCGCGCGCCTCGAAGAAATTGGCGTGTTCGACGCCGTTCAGAATCGCTGTCAGCCACGGGATCGGGTGTTCGGTGACGCCGTAGATTTTCGGCAAACCGAGTTGGCCCAGGCGCCAGTCGGCGATGTAGCGGATGTATTGCTTGATGTCGTCAGCGGTCATGCCCTGCACCGGCCCCATTTCGAACGCGAGATCGATAAAACGGTCCTCGATGCCGACGACGGTCCTGCAGCACTCGACGATGTCGGCTTTAACCTCGTCCGTCAGCGCGCCGGTTTCCTGTGCGAAGGCATGGAAGAGCTTGATCATACCCTCGCAGTGCAAGCTTTCATCACGCACCGACCAGGTGACGATCTGGCCCATGCCTTTCATCTTGTTGAAGCGCGGGAAATTCATCAGCATCGCGAAGGATGCGAACAGCTGCAGCCCTTCGGTGAAGGCGCCGAACATGGCGACGGTGCGCAGGATGTCGGCGTCCGTCTCGACGCCGAACTTCTGCATGTAGTCGTGCTTGTCGCGCAGCGCCTGGTATTCCATGAACGCCTGAAATTCCGTCTCCGGCATGCCGATGGTCTCGAGCAGCAGCGCATAAGCGGCGATGTGCACGGTCTCGATGTTGGAGAAGGCCGAGAGCATCATCTTGATTTCGGTGGGCCGGAAGACGCGCGCGTAGCGCTCCATGTAATTGTCGTTCACCTCGACATCGGCCTGGGTGAAGAAACGGAAGATCTGCGTCAGCAGATTGCGTTCCTGATCGTTGAGCTTGGAGGCCCAGTCCTTGACGTCCTCGCCGAGCGGGACTTCCTCGGGGACCCAGTGCACCTGCTGCTGGCGGCGCCAGAATTCGTACGCCCAGGGATAGCGGAACGGCTTGTAGCCGATCGAAGGGGTGCGCAGGCCAGTCAGTTTGCCCCCGTGCTCGACAGCCATTCGCGTAACTCCCTTCGAAGTCGAAACTAACCCTAGATATAGGGATTTCGTAGCCAAATGACTACTATATCTGGCGTATTGGCAGCTGAGTCCCTTTAATATTCGTTACTCGCCCCGTTCGCCGAACATGCAGTGATTCAGCGGTCCGGCAAGGAGCCCGGGATCGCCCCGGCTGTGGAAAGCTCAGAGCAGGCGCTCAGCCTCGGCTTCGCACCGATACGGCAGGGCCGGCTCAGCGCAGAAATCCGGCCAATGGCCGCTCGCCCGCCAGTATTGAAGCAGCTTCAGGTCCTTCATCAGCGGCATGAAGCGAGGGTCGCTGCGCATCGCGGCGGTGGTGGCATGAAACAGGATTTCATGACCGCCGTGTCCTTCATCGACAAAAGTGGTTCGCGCCAGCTGGAAGGCTTGATCCAAGTCGCCGAACGTGGAGAGGAGCATGAGTGATTGAACGCGCGGCAGATCGCCGTCGCGGTAACAACGCAGCGCCCGCTGCGCGCCAAGGCCATGCGAGACGGCGCCGCGTTTTGCTTCAATTGCCTGGCGCCAGCACAGCCGCGCGGCGGCTGACTGGGCCTGTGAAGCGGGCGCGTCCAGGAGATTGATGGCGTCGTCGTAGCGTCCGCTCCAGAACGCCAATCGCATCCGCGCCCACCAATGCACCGGATCGTCCGGATACGCTGCGGCCATGCCCTCGACGATATCGCGCGCTGCATCGAAATCGCCGGCAGAAACGAGAAGGCCGGCCAGATTTCGCCGCTTCGAGGTGGAAAGCGGATCGAGCGAGACCGCGCGCTGGGCATAAGCCAACGCTTCCGACACGCGGCCCGTGTAATGCAGCTCGTTGGAGTAGAAGTTGTTGACGTGGGCATTGAGTTCGTCGTGGTCGAGGCCATCGCGGAGCAAACGTTCGCGCGCGTTCCAGTCTGTTTCGAGCATCGCCAGCGCGATATAGCTTTCGCCGATGCTGGGGTCCGCCCGGCGCGCGCGCTCGGCATTCAGGCGAGCTTCTTCGGCGAGCGAGGCCTGCATTGTTTCGGGCGCCTCGTTCATGGCCAGGAAGCTGCCAACAGCGAGCAGGGCGCGTGCGTAAGCAAAATTCGGCTCTCGCGCTACGACCTGCGCCATCGTGTCCCGAGTCTCGAGTTGCTCATCCTGAATGCGCGAAGTGCCGCAAGCGCGGAGGAACAACGAGAAGGTTTCCGCATCCATATCGGCCCCGCGGTCCTGCACCACGTGGACGCCGCAGGCCAGAACATCGGCGCTGCCTTCCGCCGCGCGCTGACGCAATCCAGTCAGCTCTGCGGTGCTGGCGTCGAAGGCGTTGGACCACAGGGTGGTGCGATCGCCGGTGCGGATGATGGCCATGTTGACGCGCGTGGTCTCGCCGCTGTGTTCGGTAGACCCTTCTATCGCCAGCGCAGCGCCGAGCTGGCGGGCGCGCTCCAGTCGTTGTGCACCGGTGGCGCCGGCGGTTTCGGCGCGCGCGATGACATCGACGCCGCTCGCGGTCAGCGCCAGGGTGATATCGTCGGCAAGGCCGGCCGCCAGGGCCTGTTGATCCGCATCGTTGGCGGCGGTTGGCGCAAACACGGCAACACGCACTTGCTGCGTTCTGTCGAACAGGGGCCAGGCAAGCAGAAAGACGCCCGTCAAGACAATCAATCCAACGGCGCCAATGGCGAAGTAGCGGGTGCGGCGAAGGGCGCGCTGCGTGGCGTCCACGGGGCTGGCCCCGTGGGTTTCGTCGGTCAGTTCGTAGACGCCGATGCTCTCGTCGATCTTGTCGAGTTTGATCAGGCCGCGCGGCGCCAAGCGCTGGGCCAGCGGTCCGCGCAAAGCACGGCGTGCGTCTTCTGAAACCAAGACGCCGCCAGGCTTGGCGTGCGCTTGCAGCCGGGCCGCGACGTTGACGCCGTGACCGAGAAGGTCGCCGTTGGGCCGTTCGGACACTTCACCCAAATGCACGCCGACGCGGATCGGCGGATCGGGATCTGCCACGAGTTCGGCGGCCGCAGCCAACCCGCCGGACACACTCGGAAATTCCATCAGCACAGCGTCGCCGGCGGTGTTGAAGATGCGGCCGCCGTGTCTGGCGACGGCCTCATCGCAGCGCTCATTCAGGCGCGTCACTGCGTCTATGGCCGCGGCCTCGTCGGCCTGAGCACGCGCCGAAAATCCGCATACGTCGAGCGCGACGATGGTGGTGAGCTTGGTGCTCAAGGTCTGGCTCCAAGACGAGTCTAGCACGCCGCGCGCGCGATGTCGGTCCGCGATCGACGGGCGCGGGCAGCGCCGCTAGAGCAGACGCTGGGCTTCTGCCTGGCACCGATAGGGCAGGCTCGGCTCGCGACAAAAGTCGGGCCAGCGGCCGCTGAGGCGCCAATAACCGAGCAGGCCGAGATCCTTCATCAGCGGCATGAAGCGGCGGTCGGCGCGCATCGGGCGCGCCGCTGCGGAGAACAAGACGTCTTCGCCGCCGCGCTGTTGATCGACGAAGTGCGTCCGCGCCAGCGCGAACGCCTCGTCGAGCGCACCAAGGCTCGAAAGCAGCATCACCGTGTGCGCCGCCGGCAAGTCGCCGCTATGGCTGCATTCGAGCACGCGCGGCAGCGCAGCCGCCCTGGCCGGGGAGTTCGGCGGCGTGCGCGCCGCACCGATCGCATAGCGCCAACATTGGCGCGACCGTACGGAGCGGACTTGCGAGTCTTCAGCGTCGAGCAGCGCCGAAGCGTCGCCTGCAGCGGCGTTCCAGAAGGCGAGCCGGAACCGCAGCGCCCAAAGCCCCGGTTGGTTCGGCAGATCCCGCTGGAGCTCATCAACGATGTCGCGTGCAGCGTCATAATCGCCGTCGTGGAGGAGCGCGAGTGCGATGGCGTAGCGCTTGTCGATCGCGAGCGGATCGAGCGTGCTGGCGTTGCGGGCCTGGGCCAAGCCGTCGTCGGAGCGGCCGACATCAAACAGGAAAGCGCTGTAGCGGGCGCTGAGATCGGCGCTGCGTTCGTCGTGCTCCAGCCCCCGGCGCAGAATGCCTTCACGCGCATCCCAGCCGCGCCGGCGCTCTGCCATGTCGAGCGCGATATAGGCCTCGCCGACGCCCTCGTCGCGACGCAGCGCCCGTTCCGCTGCTTCGCGCGCCTCAGCGCGCAACTGATCGCGCATGGCTTCGCTGGCGGAGTCACGGGCTTTGGCGTGCGCGACCGCCAACATGCCGCTTGCGAGCGCGAGGTTCGGGGTGCGGGAAGCCACCTGGCCCAAGGCTTCGCGGTTGTCGAATAAGCGCGCGTCGTCGCGCATGCTGCCGCACACGCCCAGAAGCAGCGCCAGTGTGGAATCGTCCGGCGACGAGCCTTGCTCGCGCGTAGCGCGCAGTCCGCAGGAGAGCACGTCGGCGCTGGTGATCGCGGCGCGATGACGGATCGCGCGCGCAGTTCCAAGTGGCCCTTCGAAGGTCTCCGACCAGAGTTCGGCGCCGTCCAGCGTGCGCAGGAGATGCATGGAGATGCGCAGATCCGAACCGATGCGCTCGACCGCACCGTCCAGCGCAAACGGTGCGCCGGCCTGGCGTGCGGTCTGTAATTGCGCTTCGCGCGCGCCGCTCCGCGATGTCGCTCTCGGGAGCGGATTCAATCCCTGCGCGTCCAGCGCTGCAGTGATGTCCTCGGCGAGCCCGGTAGCGAGTCCCTGCAGCGCGTCTTCGTTCGGCGCAGCAAGCGGGAACAGCGCCGCACGCGGCGGCGGATCGGCGCTCAGCAGCGGCCAGACGATGAGCGCCAGCAGAACCAAGGCGCCAATCGCTCCAAAACCGGCGATGGCGAGGCGGCGCAGGTTGAGCTGCGCGTGCTCCGGACTATCTCCCGCCAATTCGTAGATCCGGATCGTCTCGTCGGTCTTGTCGTTTTTGATCGCCCCCTTCTGCCGCAGCCGCCGCGCGAACGAGCCACGCAGCGCCGTCCGCACCGGCTCGGACACAACGATGCCCGCCGGGCGCGCGTGCTCTTGCAACCTGGCTGCTATCGCCACGCCGCTGCCGAGCAAGTCGCCATTCGGCAATTGCGAGACCTCGCCGAGATGCACTCCAATGCGGATCGGCGGGTCGGGGTGAGGGGCGAGTTCGGCCGCAGCATGAAGCGCCGAGGCGCAGTTGGAGAATTCCATCAGCACGGCGTCGCCGGATGTGCTGAAAATGCGCCCGCCATGCTCGGCGGCGGCCGCCTCGCAGCGCTCCCTGAGCCTGGCCACGGCGGCGACGGCGCCAGCCCCGTCGGCCTCAGCCAGCGCCGAATAATTATCAACGTCAACGGCGACGATGGTGGCAAGTCGGTTAGTCACGCCTTCCCCCGCGTGACGCACACCATGACGGGATGGCGATGCCCGGTCCAGCGTTTCGGCGCAGAAAGCGAGGGGACTCGGGGGGCGGCGCGCGCATGCGTCTGGCGATGCAGCGTCGTGGCAGCGTTTAGCGGCGCATCGTCAACGTCACGCCGGCGAAGCTTTCGTCTTGCTTGAAGCCCTGGCTTCCGACGGTGACGGATTCTTCGCGCTCGACATAAGCGAGCGAGGCTTGCACACCGTTGTTTTCGTAGGTGACGCCAACCGACATGTCACCGACTTCCACCTGATCCTGCAAGGAGAAGGACGAGCCGCGGCCGCCAAATTCGCTGCGCTGGCTCGGCTGCCAGGTGAGCGCTTCGTTGTCGGATGCGACGAACAAGTAGGTGGAGGGGCCTCGGCGTTCGCCTTCGCGTTCCTCGACAAGGTTGCGTCCAATGCGAACTTCCGAGCCGCGGCCCTGACGGTCGATATCGCCCTCTGAGCCGGACCCTATCGACGCGCGCTGCGCGAACGAGACGTCGAGCGCGCCGTCGCCGGCGGCGAATTCCAGTTCGACCCTGCGGGGGCCCTCGGCGCCGCCTTGGGCGGCTGCGGCCGGCGGTGCGAACCGCTCGGCGACATTGCCGCGGACAGAAACCGAGCCGCGGCGGAGAACGGTTTGCGGATCAACCAGATCGATGTCGCCTATGGCGCTCTGGTCTTCGGCCGGGGCGGGGGCGGTTTCGGGTGCAAGCGTTTCCTGGGCTGCCGCCATCGACACGCCAAGCAGCGTCGCGACCAGGGCGCCCCCCGCGAGCAATGCCGTCCGTTTACCTGACGCTCCACCCATCACAGCCTCGTGTCTCTTACCGAAGCAGCAATGCATAATGGCTGCCACAGGTTCCTAGGGTTTGTTAAGTGTTTGTTTGGTCCTGAGAGAAGGTTTCCCCAGTGCGTTGCGATCAATGGCGCATTGTCAGGGTTAAACCGGCGAAATTCTCGTCCTGCTTGAAGCTCTGAGAGCCGCTCCGGACGCTGAACTCCCGCTCGACGTAGGCCAGCGACGCCTGGATACCGTACCTTTCGTACGTGATTCCGACCTGAAGATCGCCGATTTCGACCTGGTCCTGGAGCGCGAAAGAGGCGCCCGAGCCGCCGAAATCGCTGCGCGCGCCGGGTCGCCAGACCAGGGCCTCGTCTTCCGAGGCGGCAAAGAAATACCAGGTCGGTTCAGCCGACGGCTGGTCCTCGCGCTCGATGCCGCGCAAGCCGCGGCCGAGGCGCAATTCCGACGCCCGGCTCTGCCGTTCGACATCGCCCTGATCGTTAAAGCCCAGACCGCCGCGCTGCGCGAAGGAAACGTCGAACCCGTACCTCGCCGACGCGACGAGTTCGAGTTCATAGCGCGCTGAAGCATCGGCGCGGCCGCCCGGCTCGGCCGGTGCAAAGCTGCTGAACCGTGACGCTTGGCCATCGCCGACATTGAACTGGAAGCGATGGGCGAACAGATCGGCGGGATCGGCGAGATCCACACCGTCTATGGCATAAGCCCCGGGAGCGACCGCGTCTTGCGCGGTTGCGATATTGGCTGCGAAACTGACGAACCCGACCAACCCAACGACCACGAGCTTGCGTAAGAGCATCGCGATCTACCTCCCACGTGCATGAGGATCACGTAAGTAAGGTTACCGAATCGCTAAAGTTTGCGCGGATGACGCGCAGGCGAATGTCAGTGCATGAAGTTGCTGGCGTTTTTCAGTTCTCGGGCGGGTTGGCGGGTGCGCTCGCGCTGGCCAATGTGCGCTGCATCACAATAACGTCGAGCAGGCGGCCAAATTTTTCTCCGACGTTGCGCAGTGTGCCGACGTGCTGGAAACCGAGCTTTCGGTGCAAGCCAATAGAAGCGGCGTTGTAGCTATCGCCGATGAAGGCGAGCGCTTCGCGAACGCCGTCGACACGCAGACTGGTTAACACTTCGGCGAGCGCGATCGCGCCGGCGCCTTGGCGCAACGTGGTCGGCCCCGCATAGACCGAGACTTCGAACGTCTTCGCATAGGCGGCGCGGTCGCGGTACTGAGCGGCATAGGCGAAAGCCATCACGCGGCTGACGTCGCTGCGCGGGGAGGCGACCATGAAAGGCCAGCCATGCTCCACGATCCTGCTCCAGCGCGCGGTCATTTCCTCGAGCGAGGGCGGTTCGATTTCGAACGTGCCGGCGCCGCTGAGCACATGGTGGGCGTAGATCAGTTGCACGAATTGCAGGTCCTGCTGAAAGCAGGGACGCGCAATGAGGGCGGAGTTTTTATCAGCCACGCCAGTTCGTTGGCGCGGTTTGCCCGAGCCGGTCAAGCGGGATGGAGCGCCGCTGGTCACCGGTGCGGCGCCCGGCCCCATTCACGGGATGCCAACCCTGCTGAATTAGGATCGTTTCCGAAATGGCGGGATCAACGAGCCTCAGGCCAGTCCGGGCGATATGCCTTGGGCTGATGGCGGTACTTTTGAGCGCATGCGCGAGCACGCCCGCGACCGTCGCTATGGGCGGTTTGTCCCGGCAAAGCGTCGGCCGGCTGCCGGATTATCGCGGCGAGGAGCCGCGGATTGCCGATCAAAACGCCAATCTCCAATGCGTGCCATTCGCGCGAAACACCTCGGGGGTGGAGCTTTATGGCGACGCCAACACTTGGTGGGGCCAAGCCGAGGGACGCTATCCGCGCTCGAAGTCGCCCGCGTTCGGCTCGGTTTTCGTGATCCGGGGCTATAACGATCCGGGCCGGGGCCACGTGGCGGTGGTGACGCACATCGATTCCAGCCGTCTGATCCGCGTCGATCACGCCAATTGGCTCAATGGCGGCGAGATCAGCACCGGCGTGCCGGTGCTCGACGTGTCGCCTAACAATGATTGGAGCGAGATTCGGGTTTGGCACATTCCCGGCGGCCACTGGGGCGGTAGGGTTTATCAAGCCGAGGGCTTCATTCATCCCTTCCAGTTGCAGGCGGCTATGAGCTGACGCGTTAAGGTATATTGATGACTAACCCAGGTTATTATTAACCTGTATTACTGCTGTTCTGGAACTATATCTAGTTTTCGCGTGCCTTGTTTACCATAGACAACTCACCTTTCTAGAAGTTCAGGCGTTCGTTTAGGTTTTTCTTAACCCCGCCCGGGCGTTTCTATGTGCCAGTTTGGGGCAAAGGCCCGCCTGGGCTCGATCAGGGCATGTTGGATTCCCGCGCGCTTCTCCTCGCGGCCGCGACGGCTGCCGGCTTCACCGGCGTGCCGTCGGACGCCGATGCGCTGACGCCGCTGTCGCTCGATCTGGCGATCGATCCGAGCGTTACAGAGGGCCCGTCCGAACACGCGACATTGGGGCCGAGTGCGTTCGCGCGCGCGCCTGACGAAGCGTATGAGCCGATCGCACGCGTCACCAACTGGCGCTCGCGATTGCAATGTGTGCCGTTCGCGCGCCGTGAATCCGGCGTCGAAATTTATGGTAACGCTAACACATGGTGGCGCCAGGCTCAGGGCCGCTACGAAACGGCGGAGACGCCCGACGAAGGCGCCGTGATGGTGCTGCACGGCTATCGCACCAATGCCCGCGGGCATGTTGCCGTAGTGAAGGAGCGCGTATCGCCGCGTCTCGTCATTGTTGACCACGCCAATTGGCTGAATGGCGGCGAGATCACCCGCGACGTGCCAGTGATGGACGTCTCGGAAGCAGGCGATTGGTCGGAGGTGCGCGTTTGGAACGTGCCCGGACGCCATTGGGGCGGGCGGGTCTATCGTGTGCAGGGTTTCATCTTGAACATGCTGACCGAGGCGGCGCGCGAACGCTCGGTGGCGGAAGCAGCCTTGCGCCACGAGACCGGTCAAGAAGCCATCCCGACGGGCTGAGCGGCCTTCGCCGGTCCCGGGCTTTCGGCGACGCTTGTCTTTGGCTGCGCCTGTCGTAACGCCGAAATCCTGCGACTTTCCGCCAGCGCCGGCGACGTCGAACCCTCCAACGGCGTATCTATTCTTCCAAGTAATCGATGTCAGTTGATTGAATAAACATTTCGATTTGATCTTTTGATTCTTATAAGAACTAAGCAGTGATCCGCAGAATGCGCGTTTTACTGGAAAAATGTGCTCAGACTTATTTGTCGTAGTTTTGGACCCAGCCGACGAATGCCGTGCGTTGGATGCGGCAGGGCGCACCAACACTCGAGGACGCCAAGGCCATGACTCGAGTTCGGCGCGTTCGGTCATGGCTAGGCGCCATTCGCGGGCCTTCACGTCGTTGCTTCGGCGGCGGCGCTACGCGGTGTAGACAAAAGCCTGCCATCGAAGCTCGAACCCATCGACCAGGTCCTCGCCATTGTCGGGCGCGATCGCGCCAGATCACCGGATTGAGTTCCGGCGTTTTCTCACCTCCTGAGCCGCGCTAGTTTCGACCTCGGCTGAGCGGACCGCCAGCGTGGGAGGGGATCGATGGCCAACGGTGTTGCAGCGACAGCCGGCGTGCAGCCGGTACGCAAACCGAAAGCAAAGTCGCGTAATCGCGAGGGCATCCCGCTGTTTCGTTGGATCACCCGAAATTGGGTGTGGGACAGCCTCATTCTTCTTTGCATCATCGCGAACGCGGCCATCCTCGGCTACGACGCGCATTTTGGTGAGACCAATCCGTATCACGCTCTGATCGAACAGTGGAACATGTACTTTCTCTACATCTTCACTGTCGAACTCGTGCTCGAGTTCTTCGCCCAGGGGCCGCGCAAGTACTTCGCGAGCGGGTGGAATATTTTCGACGTTCTGGTCGTCGGTTTGAGCTACATCGCCGTCAGTCCCGCAATTTCCGCGCTGCGGACGCTACGCGTCGTGCGGGTTTTCCGGCTCGTCAGCGCAGTGCCGCAGATGCGCCGCGTCGTCGAAGCGCTGTTTGGCGCCATGCCCGGCATCCTCGCATCGTTCGCGATCCTGGCAGTGGTTTTCTACATCGCCGCCGTCATGGGAACGACGCTATTCCACAGCGATCCGGGATTCAGCGATCTCGGACGCGCTCTGCTGTCCTTGTTCGCTTTGTCGCAGTTCGACGGCTGGGGCGAGACCATCGCGCGGCTGCAGGCGCACAACCCTTACGCCTGGATCTTCGTGATCGGCTTCACGCTCATCGCGGCGTTTGCGGTGCTCAACCTTTTCATCGGCGTCATCGTCGAAGCGGTGCAGGCCGCGCCGCAGGAGGAGATCAAGGAAGAAATCGAAGAAGTGCAGGGCGAGGTCGAGGTCTTGCAGGAAGCGCAGGAAGACGCCGCTGTCGTGCAGAAGCGGATTCTCGATGAATTGCGCGCGCTGCGCAGTGAAGTTGCGGCGCTGCGAGGAGGCGAGGCACCGCCGGCTTAGTGGCGGCGATCGAGCGCCGACTCGATCCACTCGCGAGCGTAGTATGCCTGCGTGTCCCCGTATTGGCTATTCAGGCTTTCATAGGCGCGGATCGCTGCCTGAGCGGCACGTCGTGCTTCTGGAATCCGCTCCTGGACATAATACCCGCGTGCAAGCTCCTGCGACGAGATGGCGAACCGATCGGGCGTACGCTCGCGCGTCCATACGGTGAGAGCGGCTTCGCGCGCTGCAACCGCGCGTTCGACCATTGCCGGATTCCTGGCCAGACTGGCCTTCCAGAGGGCGTCTGCGAGTTCGTCTTGCGCGTCCGCCCACGGCGCCGGGCTTTCCTCACGCGACAAGGCCGAGATTACGGTTTCCCAAGCTTCCGCGCTGCGGTTGAAAATTGCCCGGCCTTGTTCGTCTTCACCCCATATGATCTCGCTTGTACCCCAGGTCTTCAGCGCCCTGGCGAGGCCGCGTTGGGCGACCATCCAATAGGCCGGATGACGTGCTCGGGTCAGCAACGTAAGCGCCGCTTCGAATGCGGCCGCGCTTTCGGACAACGAAGTCCGGTCGTTCGTGTCCCATGCGAGCGCCTGGGCCAGCGTCAGTTGCGCCACCGCCCAGTTCTCGCCGGTCTCGGGCGTGAAGACCGTGAGCGCATTGCGCGCCGCCTCGATGCTGCGGGTTCGGGCCGCGGCGCGGGGCGCGCCGTCATAGCCTCCTGTAAGCGCAGATATTGCGGCGGCCAGTTCGGGATTCTGGGCCGTGCTGGCCGCTTGGGCCGCCGCCGCAGCGCGACCCGCTGGGTCGTTTCGAGAGCGCAGGTCCAACAATAGCGCGCCAGCCAAGTTGCCTTGTACGCGCGCCCATCCGGCCGCCGCATTTTCACGCGTCCAAACGCTAAGTGCGTTTTCGTAGGCCTGGATGCTGAGCGCGACCGAAAGGGGATCGCCACGCGCGACTAGCGCGTTTCCGAGATGCATCTGCGTCATCGCCCAACCGCTCGGATTGCTATCGCGCGGCCAGACAGTGAGTGCGTTTTCGAACGCCTGAACGCTTCGAGCCAGAGCATCCTCATCGCCGCGGGCGCCGAGTTCGCGCAAAGCGTTGCCGAGATTGTTTTGCGTTTGCGCCCAGTCGTCGGGGCTTGCTTCGCGCGGCGCCAGGGCAAGCGCGTACGTTTCTGTAAGCCGGATTGCTTCCTGGATGCGGGCCGGCTCGTTGAACCGCACGCCGCGCTCAAAGAGTGCTTCTGCCTGCCGGGTGCGCAATTGCCATCGCGCGTGGACAGCGCTCTCCGGCGCGATTTCTGCAGCCTCTCCGTACAGCGTTGCCGCGCCCACGTAGTCAGCGCGAAGGATGCTCACGACGGCTTGAGCTGCGGCGACGTCAGCCTCAGCCATGTCTTCAGCGTCCAGTTGCGCCTGGAGTTCCTCGCGTCGCGCCGTCCGGCGCGCCGCGCGCGCGGCGCGCGCTTGGCCGAGCAGCGCTTCCGCCCGGTCGAGATCGCCTTGCTCCACGGCCGTGCGAGCCTGCGCCACCAGCGCGCCAATCGCGGGATCGTCAGCGCTCGACATCTGCGAAAGCTGAGTCTGCAGCTCGGCGACGCGCGTGGCCAATGCGTCGATCTCACCAAGGATATCCTCGATGGCCACTTGTTGGCGGGATGCGGCGAGCGAGATTCCCAGCCGTTCCGCCACCGCCGTCAATGCGCGTTCGGAAACGCCCGAGCGTGCGGCAGCGACACGGATCTGGGCCTGCAAACGGCTAAACTCTTCCGCCGTTAGACCGGCCGAGCGCAAGCTTGATGGCAACGGCCCTTGTGCAACAGCCAACGGCGCGCTGAAAACCAGCGCGCTCAAGAGCGCGATAAGAGCCGATCCCGCCAGCCGCACGCGTGGAACGCTAGCCGGTTGCCGTGCTTGGGCAAGTGTAATGACGATGACGGTTTGCCACGTGCACCGCCCCTGGTCATCGCCGATCAGGCCGGCGGCGCCGGAACACGGCGCAGCACGCGGCGTTGTGGGCGTATGCCCAACTCGGTCCTTCGGTGGTGCGCATTCGCGGCCGCCGCTTTCGTTCTCGCCGGATGCGGGGGCGGTCCTTCCTTGCCGGTGGAACAGGGTTACGGTTCGGATCCGACCCTGCCGGAGCCACGCGAGCAGACCCTGCCGCTCGTCAACATCGCGCCGGCCGAAGGCTGGGGCGAAGGCGAGGCGCCAATACCGGCGGCGGGGCTCGCCGTCAATGCCTTCGCCAGCGGCCTCGATCATCCGCGCTGGCTCTACGTGCTGCCGAACGGCGACGTGCTGGTGGCCGAAACCAACGCGCCCGCCAACCGGCCCGACGAAAACCGCGGCATTCGCGCCTTCTTTATGCGGCTCGCCATGTCGCGAGCCGGCGCTACGCCGCCGAGCGCGGACCGCATTACGTTGCTGCGCGACCGCGACGGCGACGGCGTCGCCGAAACGCGGAGGACGTTCCTCGATCAACTGCATTCGCCGTTCGGCATGGCGCTCGTGGGCGATACGCTTTATGTCGCAAACACCAACGGAATCGTGCGCTTTGCCTACTCGGCGGGCCAAACCGAGATCACCGCAGCGCCGGCGACGGTGGTCGCGCTGCCTGCGGGCCCACGCAACCATCACTGGACCAAGAACGTGATTGCGAGCCCAGACGGTTCGCGGCTCTACGCAACGGTGGGATCGAACAGCAATGTCGGCGAGCATGGCATGGAGGTTGAAGAAGGCCGCGCCGCGATCTGGGAGATCGATCCCACCACCGGACAGAGCCGCATTTTCGCCAGCGGCCTGCGCAATCCCAACGGCATGGACTGGGAGCCGGCCACGGGCATGCTGTGGACCGTCGTCAACGAGCGCGACGAGATCGGCAATGATCTTGTGCCGGACTACATGACCAGCGTGCGCGATGGCGGCTTTTACGGCTGGCCCTATTATTATTACGGTTCGCATCGTGACGCGCGCATCGCCATCCCGGCCAATGCCCGCGTGCAAGCCGCGATCTCGCCCGATTACGCGCTCGGCGCACACACGGCGTCGCTCGGATTTGCGTTCAATCGCGGGGATGCACTGGGAGCGCATTATCGCGCCGGCGCCTTCATTGGCCAGCACGGCTCGTGGAATCGCGCCGAGCCTAGCGGCTACAAGGTCGTCTTCGTGCCGTTTGCCAACGGGCGCCCGAACGGCATGCCGCAGGATGTGCTGACCGGTTTCCTCGACGAGCAGGGGAATGCGCGTGGACGACCGGTTGGCGTGGTCTTCGATCGCGGCGGCGCGTTGCTGGTGGCTGACGATGTCGGCAACGTAATCTGGCGCGTTCGCGCGGCGAACTAGCGGCCGAGGCTGGCGCCTGCGTCGGCGACGAGCACCGGCGGCGAGAGTACGACATTGATGCCTTGAATGACGCCGTTCGACGCTTCGATGTCGGGCAGCGCGACGAGTTGGTCGTTGATCCTTAAACCGTCGCGGCCATCGAGCGTGACCTGGTAGCCATTCGAAGACTCAGGGCGCGTTACCCGGCCGCGCACATTGGCGCTGGTGACGCGTTCGGGCACGACATGATAGGCGAGCAACGCCAGGAGCTCGTCGCGGTTTTCCGGGCGCATCAGCCGATCGATTTCGCTTCGCCGCATCTGCCGGAAGGCGGCGTCGGTAGGTGCAAACAGAGTGAAGGGCCCCTCGCCGCGCAGCGTCTCTTCGTAGCCGGCCGCTTCGACCGCGGCGAGAAACTGCGTGAACTGGCCGGTGGCGGCGGCCACATCGAGCACGTCGCCCTGCGGATTCGGCGTTTCGGTCTCTGCAACCAGGAACCGCCCGCCGTTCTGCGCGATGGCGCCTTGCGGCGCGAGCAAGCAGGCGGCGGCGAGCAAGGCTGCGCGGAGGGTGCGTGGGATTGTCATGCGGTAGGAAACCCTGCGGAGCGTCTGCGGTTTCATGACCGTTACACCGGGGTGGCGCCGCGCTGCAGCATGAGCGACAATGCCGGCATGTCCGTCTGGTCCCGTATCGTTGAGCTGGCTGCGCGCGCCTTCGATCCCGAAGCCGACCCACCCGAATTCAACGAAGAATGTGCGCCGCGGCCTAACGATGTGGGGTTTACCGCTGCTGTGATCGGCCTTGCCGCGAAGATGGCGAAAGCGGATGGAACCACGACCGATGCGGAGATGGCCGCCGCCGCTCAGGTGTTCCGGCCGCCGCCAGGTGAAGACGAGCATTTCCGGCGCGCCTTCATGCTCGCCCAGCAGACTGTGCTAGGATATGATTCCTATGCGAAACAGATAGGCCGCAAATACCGCGCGCGCCCCTGCCTGCTCGAGGATGTTCTCGACGGCCTCTTCCATATCGCCGCCGCGGATGGGCGGGTGACGGATGAAGAGGTCGCCTACCTCCAGGACGTCGCCGGACATTTCGGGTTCAGCGACATGGAGTTCCGCCGCATCAAGGCGACTAATCTGGGCCCTGAGGCGGGCGACCCCTATGCGATCCTGGGTCTGCTGCCGGGTGCGACGATGGATGAGGTGCGCCTCGCCTGGCGGCGAATGGCCGCTGAAAACCACCCCGACCGCATGACCCAGCGCGGTGCGCCGCCCGAATTTGTCGAGATCGCGCGCGACAAGACGGCGGCGATCAATGCTGCATACGCCAGAATACGCGAAGAACTCAGCGTCGACGCGAAATGATCACCTTGCCGTGCGCCGCTGGAACGCGCCGTAAGGGCGCCGCATTGATCGCGCACGTCCGCTCTCCAATATGGGACTGAAAGGAGTGTGCCCGCAGATGACCGCCAACGCCGCCGACTTCGGATCCGCCGCTCTGAGCGCCTTCGCGCGCGCGGCCGGTCTGGTCGCGCTTGCCATCGGTACGGCGCTCGCCTTCGTGTTCGCGTTCGCCGCTGCGTTGATTGTTGCCGTCATGATCGCCGGCGCCGCTCTCGCCATGCGCATCTGGCCCCGCCCTAAGCGCGTGGCGGCTGGCCCCGTCGTGTTGGACGCCCACCGCACGCCCGCCGGCTGGGTCGTGGAAACCGCAGCGCGGCGCAAATAACGTGCTTATAGTCGGGGCGTGACTCGCTACATCCAACGCCCGTCTCCCAATTTCGACGCACGCACGCGTCCGATCGATCTTGTCGTGCTGCATTACACCGGCATGCAGGACGCCGAGACGGCGTTAGCGCGATTGACCGATCCGGCGCCAGTTGCGGGCCGTTATCCCGGTCCTTGGCAAAGCGCCGATGTCGAAGCCGACGCTACGCTGTCGCGCGTGAGCGCGCACTACGTTGTCGATGAAGCGGGGCAGATCTATGCGCTCGTGGCTGAAGAGCACCGCGCCTGGCATGCAGGCGCATCGAGTTGGGAGGGCGACGGCGATGTGAATGCGCGTTCGATCGGCATTGAGATCGTCAATGGCGGCCACGATTACGGACTGCCGGAATTCGCCACCGCTCAAATCAATGCGCTGATTGGCTTGCTCGGCGACATCTTCGCGCGCTGGCCCGAACTCAATGCAAAGCGGGTCGTGGCGCACTCGGACGTTGCACCCGAACGCAAAGCCGATCCAGGTGAGAAATTTCCCTGGCGCCGGCTGGCGGACGCTGGGGTTTCGATATGGCCGAAACCGGCGACCGGCGAACTCGATAACGACGATCCGGTGTCGGAAGCGCAACAGGAACTGGCTTTCATCGGCTATGGCGTGCGGCAATCGGGATTTGTCGATGAAGTGACAAAGGCGGCTTTGGTCGCTTTTCAGCGCCGCTTTCGTCCGAGCGATGTCAGCGGCACGTTCGACGAAGAAACACGCCGGCTGTTGATTGGCGTCAGCCGCAGCATGAAATGAGCGCCGGCTGGCGCAGCAGCATCGGGCGCCTTACATTGCGCACGCCAGTCGGCCGGACGGCCGCCCCGCCTGTACTTCGGCTCAATCCTTTGAGCGTGCCCCGATGGAGGGCCGAAGTACTGGCGGGGAGGAAAGTCCGGGCTCCACGCGGATACGGCGGCGGGTAACGCCCGCCGGAAGGAATTCCAGGGATAGCGCCACAGAGATTAGACCGCCGATGGCGCGCAAGCGCACAGGCAAGGCTGAAACGGTGGGGTAAGAGCCCACCGCGCCGACCGTAAGGAAGGCGGCACGGCAAGCCCCGCCGGGAGCAAGACCGAATAGGAGCACGCGCCGCGCAAGCGGCAGGTCCGTCCGCGGATTGTGCTCGGGTTGGTCGCGAGAACCGCGCAGCGATGTGCGGTCCAGAGGAATGGTCGTCGCGGGGGCAACCCCAGACAGAACCCGGCTTACAGGCCGACTGGCATTTGTTTCGGCGGACTCGCTGTAGAGTGCGTCAGTGCTGTCGCTCCATCCTCGCAGAACGCGCGCGTCCTTCCCTCTTGCGGGGGAGGGTAAGGTAGGGGGGCCTGCAGGACGGACTTCAGTGCCGCCGTCAGCGGCATCTCCTCATGGCCCCCCGCCCCCTGCCTTCGCCCCGCAAGGGGGCGGGGGATGAGTCACGCCCCCGTCCTGCTCTCCGAAGCGATGGAGGCGCTCGCGCTCAGAGACGGCGGGCTCTACATCGACGCGACGTTCGGCGGCGGTGGCTACAGCCGTGAAATGCTGGCGCGCGCCGACTGCCGCGTCGTCGCCTTCGACCGTGACCCGGACGCGATAGCGCGCGGGGCCGAACTTTCGGCGTCAGCAAAAGGTAAATTCACGCTTCATCAAGGCCGTTTTGGCGATCTAGCCGCCGGAGAATTGGTGGACGGCGTCGTGTTCGATCTCGGCGTCTCGTCCTTCCAGCTCGACGAGGCCGAACGTGGCTTCTCGTTCCAAGCTGACGCGGAACTGGACATGCGGATGGAGAAGGAAGGCTTGAGCGCTGCCGACGCCGTGAACCGGCTCAGCGAAGGCGCGCTCGCCGATCTGATCTATCGCTATGGCGAAGACGACGACAGCCGCCGCATCGCGCGCACCATCGTCCAGGCGCGGGCCGCCGCGCCGATCACGCGCACGCTGGCGCTGGCGAAGCTGGTCGAGGAAGCGGTCGGTGGGCGCAAGGGCGCACGCACGCATCCGGCAACGAAGACATTCCAGTCGCTGCGCATGCTGGTGAACGACGAACTGGGCGAGTTGGCGCGCGGGCTTTCGGCGGCGGAACGTGTACTGAAACCCGGCGGACGGCTCGCCGTGGTCTCGTTCCACTCACTTGAAGACCGCATGGTCAAGCACTTCATCACCGAACGTGCGGACGCGCAGGGTCGCGGTTCGCGCCATGCGCCGGATTTGCCGGCGGAACGCAGGCCGAGTTTCAGCATCGACAGGAAACGCGCCACTGTCTCGAGCGACGCCGAAACTACGGCCAATCCACGGGCGCGCTCAGCAAGCTTGCGTTGGGCGACGCGCACCGATGCGCCGGCTTGGGATGAACTGGACGCGCCGGAGCTCGCGCCGCGTGCGGAGGCCGAATGGGCAAAGTTACGCTAAAGCGCGTCCTGCAGGTCGCCGCCGCGGTGCTGATCGTGGTGCTGGCGGTGGGCCTTTATCGGGCCAAGAGCGACGCCGCGAAAACCGAGGCAGACGTGCGGCGCTTGAACGGCGAAATCGCCGAGCGCGAAGCGCGGCTCCGGGAATTGCGCGCGGAAATCGCGGAGCTTGAGAGTCCAGCGCGGATTGAGCAGTTGAGCGAGCAACGGCTCGGTCTCGTCGTCGGCGGTGAAAGCGTGGCCTTGCCCGAAGCCGAGCTTGCGCGCCTGCCGGCCCCTCAGCCTCAACAACAAAAGGCGGGCGAGTGAGGCCGCTTGGCCCTACCGCAGTGTTCTCGCCAGACCGGCCGCTGCCGCAGGCGCCACTCGAGGCCGCACCTGCGCGCAATCGCATACGCTTGCTCGCCGTCAGCGTATTCGTGGCACTGTTGCTGCTGGCTGGGCGCGCCGTACAGCTGGCCTTCTCCGGCGATCCGTTGGCGGCGCCACGCAATGCGGCTGCGATCGTCGAATTGCCGCGCGCCGATATCGTCGACCGCAATGGCGTACTGCTCGCCACCACGGTGCGCGCCTGGGCGCTGACGGCGGAGCCAGCGCGCGTGCGCGATGTCGGCCGGACCGCCGATGTCCTGATGCGGCAATTTCCACAGCTTGAGCGCGCAGTTTTATTGCGCCGCCTCAGCAATACCGATCAGCGGCTGGTGTTCCTCGATCGCGGCTTGAGCGAACAGCAGCGTGACCGCGCGCTTGCGCTTCGCTTGCAGGGGATAGGCGCGCAGGCCGAGCATCATCGCTACTATCCGCAGGGGCCGCTGGCTGCCCATGCCGTCGGCTTCACCGGCATCGATCTCAATCCCCAAGCCGGCGTCGAGCTCGGTCTGGACGAGGAAATCCGCGCCGCCGGCGAGGCAGGACGAGCGGTGCGGCTTTCGCTTGATGTTCGCATGCAGTACGCGCTGGAGACCGAACTCGACGCAGCTGCGCGCGCCTCCCGCGCTTCCGGCGGTGCGGCGATCCTGCTCGACGGGCGCACCGGCGAAACCTTGGCGCTGGCGTCGTGGCCGGCATTCGATCCCAATCACATCACCCGCTCGTCTGAGGACGCGCGCCGCGACCGCGTCGCCGGCGATCTGCACGAACTCGGTTCGACGATCAAACCGTTCACGATAGCGATGGCGTTGGAAGAAGAGCTGGCCGCATCGGGTGAATTGTTCGATCTCAGTCAACCGCTCGAACTCGACAATACGATTATCGAAGATCACGAACCGATCGCAGGCTACGCCACGTTACGCGACATCGTCGCGCGGTCGTCGAATATCGGCGCGGCGCGGCTGGCGCTTCGTCTCGGCGGCGCCCGCCAGCGCGCGTATCTCGAACGGCTGGGCCTGACGGAACCGACCAGCCTCCAACTCGGCCGCCGCCAAGCGCCGTTGGCGCCGCGCGTGCAAAGCCGGCGCGATGTCGCCGCGCTTGGTTTCGGCTACGGCCTCGCCACCACGCAGGCGACGCTCGCCGGCGCCTATACCGTCTTCGCCAACAATGGCGCGCGGGTGACGCCGACCATGCTTGCATTGGCGCCCGACGCCGCAATCCAGCGCAGCCAGATATTCACACCCGCGGTAACGCGACAGGTGGTGAGCTATCTCCGCGCCGTGGTCACTGAAGGCACCGGCCGTGCGGCCGACGTGCGCGGGCTTGCTGTCGCCGGGAAAACCGGAACCGCCGAGAAGCCCAGCGGCGCTCAAGGCTATGACGAAAGCCGCAATTTTTCCTCTTTCGCTGGTGTATTTCCGGCGGGCGACCCGCGCTACGTGATTGTCGTGGCGCTTGATGATACAGGCGCGGGCGAAGCTGGCGGTCTGGTCGCGGCGCCAGTAGTGGCGCGGACCCTGAGGCGCATCGCGCCCATGCTCGGGTTGCGTGTGGAGCCCGACCGCGCGGCGCGCTAGGGAGAGGCAATGAGAGTCACGTCCATCTTTCCGGACGCGCCGCGCACGATCCGGAATCCGGGGATCATCGAAGGCGGCGCTGCTGCATTGGACCATGCGTGGCATTCATGAACCTTGCGGCTCTGTTTGATGCGGCGCCGGCCGACGCACGTGCGCTAGAAATCTCTGGTCTCACCGCCGACTCTCGCAAAGTAGAGCCTGGTTTCCTGTTTGCCGCGCTGGAAGGCGTCGCAGCGCACGGCCGCGATTACCTCGCGCAGGCAAAGGCGAACGGCGCAGTCGCCGTGCTTTCCGCTGGCGATCTCGGTGCCGATCCCGGCATCGCGCACGTCATCGACAGTGCTCCACGCCGCGCGTTCGCGCTGGCGGCTTCGAAATTCTATCCGCGCCGGCCGGAGACCATCGTCGCCGTCACCGGCACCAACGGCAAGAGTTCGACCGTCGACTTCCTACGTCAGATCTGGAGCTGCGCCGGCAGGAGCGCGGCCAGTTTGGGCACGCTCGGCGCGATCGGGCCGAAGGGCGTGATCGATCTGGGCCACACCACGCCCGATCCTGCGGCTGTGCATGCAACCTTGAGCGAACTCGCCGCGCAGGGCGTAACCCATGCGGCGATGGAAGCCTCGAGCCATGGGCTCGAGCAGCACCGCATCGATGGCCTGAGCTTCACGGCTGGCGCTTTCACCAACCTCACTCAGGACCATCTCGACTATCATGCCGACATGGGCGCCTATCGCGCCGCCAAGTTGAGGCTTTGGCAACTCGTGCGGGAAGGCGGCGTGGCCGTGATCAACGCCGACGCTGCCGATTGCGACCCGTTCGAGCGCGCCGCGAAACAGCGCGGCCTCGACATCTTTCTGTGCGGCTGGCGCGCGCCGCGCGAACATGCGCTGAAGATCGTCGAGATTCTGCCGCGCCCGAATGCGCAGACAATGGTGCTGCGTTGGGAGGAAAAAGAACACAAGGTCGAGCTGCCGTTGATCGGCGAGTTCCAGGCGCTGAACGCCGTCTGCGCCGCAACCCTGGCGTTGGCGACGGGCGAAGCGCCGGAGGCGGTGTTCGAAGGCATGGCGAGGCTGAAGCCGGTAAGGGGCCGCATGGAACATGTCGGCCAAAGCAAGAGCGGCGGGCATGTGTTCGTCGATTACGCCCACACCCCGGACGGGCTTGATGTGCTGCTTCGCGCGGCGCGCCCGCATGCGCCCGGCCGGATCATCGCGGTGTTCGGCTGTGGCGGCGATCGCGACGCCGACAAGCGCCCGAAGATGGGCGCGATCGCCGCGCGCCAAGCGGATGTGGTGATCGTGACCGACGACAATCCGCGCAGCGAAGAGCCCGCGGCGATCCGGGCTCAGATTCTGAAGGGCGCGCCGAACGCGATCGAGGTCGGCGATCGCGGGCGGGCGATCCGCGAGGCGGTGTCCATGCTCAAACCCGGCGATGCGCTGATGATCGCGGGCAAGGGCCATGAAACGGGGCAGGTCATCAAGGGCGTCACCTATCCGTTCTCGGATCAGGACGTGGCGCGTGCGGCGTTGGAGGGCCTGACGTGAGTGAACTCTGGACCGCGCAGGAAGCGCAGGCCGCCACCGGGGGACGTCTGCTGCAGGGCGATGCATGGAGCGCCAGCGGCGTTTCGATCGACACGCGCACGCTCGAACCGGGCGATCTTTTCGTCGCATTGAAGGATGTGCGCGATGGCCATGAGTTTCTGGCGCAGGCCTTCGTTTCAGGCGCGAGCGCTGCGCTGATCTCCGATGCGCGCAAGGTTGAAGGGCTTGGAGCGGCGCTTGCCGTGCCGGACGTGCTCGAGGGTTTGCGCAAGCTCGCACAGGCAGCACGTGACCGCTGCGGCGCTAAACGGGTCGCCGTCACCGGCTCGGTCGGCAAGACCTCGACCAAGGAAGCCTTGGCGATATGCCTTGCCGCAAGCGGCGCCACGCATCGCTCGGTGAAAAGCTATAACAATCATTGGGGCGTGCCGCTGACGCTTGCGCGCATGCCGCGCGAGAGCCAGTTCGGCGTGTTTGAGATCGGCATGAATCACCGCGGCGAAATCCTGCCGCTCGCGCAAATGGTGAAGCCGCATGCCGCGCTAGTTACGACGATCGCACCGGCGCATGTCGAAAACCTTGGGTCGCTCGAAGCCGTGGCCGACGAGAAGGGCGATATCTACGCCGGTCTCGAACCCGGCGGCGCGGCAATCATTCCAAACGAGGCGCCGCATGCGGAGAGGCTCGTCGCGGCGGCCGAGCGCAACGGCGCCAATTTGGTCCGCTTCGGTCGCGATGTGGTTTGCGAGGCGCGGCTGATCCGCTTCGACATGGATGCGCACGGTTCGAGCGCCGAAGCGGAAATCCTGGGCCGTACAATCAAGTATCGCGTCGGCGTCGAAGGCGCCCATTGGGCCTTGAACTCAGTCGCAGCTTTGGCCGCCGCCGATGTCGTCGGCGCCGATCTCGAAGCGGCGGCGCACGCGCTCGAGCATCTGCGCGCCTTCGATGGACGCGGCGTGGCACAGCGGCTCGAGGCGCCGTTCGGTACGTTCATGCTTGTGGACGATTCCTATAACGCCAATCCGGCATCCATGGCCGCGGCGATCGCCACGCTCGCGGCGCGCGTCCCGGGTCAGGGCGGCCGCCGCATTGCTGCGCTCGGAGACATGTTGGAACTCGGGGCGGATGAACGCGCCTATCACGCCGGGCTGGCGCGTCCGCTGGAGCAAGCTGGAATCGATCTTGTCTTTGCGGCAGGCCCGCGCATGGCGGCGCTCATGGAAGCGCTTCCCGGCTCATGCCGAGGCGGCTATGCCGAAAATGCAGACGCGCTGATTCCGATCATTGCAGGGGCGTTGCGATCGGGGGACATCGTGCTGGTGAAGGGATCGAACGGTTCGAAGATGAGCCGTGTGGTGGCTGCGCTGCAGCGCCTCAATGGGGATAAGGATGCTTGAGCTCTTGGCGCAGTACAGCGAGCGCTCGCAATTCTTCAACCTGTTCAACTACATCACTTTCCGCACTGGCGGCGCGATGTTCACGGCGATGGTCCTCGCCTTCGCCATCGGCGCGCCGTTCATCGCCTGGCTGCGCAAGAAGCAAGGCAAAGGCCAGCCGATCCGCGAAGACGGTCCGCAGGGCCATCTGCTGACGAAGAAGGGCACGCCGACGATGGGCGGGCTCATCATCCTCATCAGCCTTGGCATTTCCTCTTTGCTCTGGTCGGATCTCGACAACGCCTACGTCTGGGCGGTGCTGGTCGTTACCTTGGGATTCGGCGCGATCGGTTTCATCGACGACTTTGCCAAAGTCACCAAACAGCATCATGGCGGATTGTCCGCGAGGCTCAGGCTTCTGTTGGAGTTCACGATCGCGCTGGTTGCCGCCATCGCCATGTTGGTTGCGGAGTGGATCGCGACGACGCCCGGCCAGACGCACGATATTGTCGGCTTTTGGAATGCGGTGTGGGCGGGCGATCCGCTCACGGCCATAGCGCTGCCGTTCATTCAGGGCTGGGGCATCCAGATCCTCGGCTTCTATCTCATCTTCGCCATGGTGGTGATCGTGGGCTTTGGCAACGCGGTGAATCTGACCGACGGCCTCGATGGCCTCGCCATCGTTCCGGTGATGATCGCCGCCGGCACCTTCGGGGTGATCTGCTACCTCGTCGGCCGGGTCGATTATTCCGACTACCTTGGCATCCCGCATGTCGCCGGGGTGGGCGAACTCGCGACCATTCTCGGCGCGTTGTTGGGCGCCTCGCTCGGTTTTCTCTGGTACAATGCTCCCCCCGCCCGCGTGTTCATGGGCGACACCGGTTCGCTGGCGTTGGGCGGCCTGCTGGGCGCAGTCGCCGTGGCCACCAAACACGAGATCGTGCTCGCCATTGTCGGCGGTCTGTTCGTGCTCGAAACGCTCTCGGTGATGCTGCAGGTGGCGGTGTTCAAACGGACGGGCAAGCGCGTATTTCTGATGGCGCCGATCCACCATCACTTCGAAAAACTCGGCTGGCAGGAGCCGACGATCGTGATCCGCTTCTGGATCATTTCGGTGATTTTCGCGTTGGCGGGACTTGCCACCCTGAAGCTTCGTTAGAAGTTGCGTTAACGGCGCGAAGCAGCGCAGGAGAGTTCGCTCTGCGGAGAGCGGTGCGTGGTTCGGAAACAAGATAAGGGGCGACGTGCAACGGCCAACGGTGAGCAGCAGTGCTCGCTTGATCGCTGCTGTCCATTGTCGACCGCCTATTGCCCGCCGGCGAAGCCATGATCCCGATCACGGAATTCAGAGGCCGCGATGTCGCGGTGTTTGGTTTGGCCCGCACCGGCCTTGCCGCCGCGCGTGCGCTGGTAGCCGGCGGCGCGCGCGTGCATGCATGGGACGACAGCGACGTCACCCGCGCCAAGGCCGAAGCCGCTGGTGTCTCCATCTCCGACATTAACAGCCGCGACTGGCGCAGCTTCGCCGCACTCGTGCTCTCCCCCGGCGTGCCGCTCACCTTCCCGGAGCCGCATCGCGTAGTGACCCTCGCAGAAGCGACCGGTGTGCCGATCGTCAGCGACATCGAATTGTTCGCCCGCGCCGTGAATGCGCTGCCTGCGGCTCAACGGCCGAAACTCGTCGGCGTCACCGGCACCAATGGCAAGTCGACGACCTCGGCGTTGATCGCACACATCCTGAAGGAAGCCGGCAAGGACGTTCGGCTTGGCGGCAATATCGGCGAGGCTATCCTCGATCTGCCGCCGCTGCACGCGGGCGCGTACTACGTCATCGAACTGAGTTCGTTCCAACTCGACCTTACGGCGAGCCTCCGGCTCGATGTAGCGGTTTGGCTCAATACCACGCCCGACCACCTCGACCGCCACGGCGACATGAAAGCCTACGTTGCAGCCAAGAAGCGCATCTTCCTGAATCAGGGCGCAGCTGACTGGGCGGTGATCGGCGTGGACGACGCCTATTGTGCAACCATCTGCACCGAACTCACGCGCGCGACAGTGCAGCATGTGGCGCCGATCTCCTCGGGGCAGGCGCTCGGGCGCGGCGTCAGCGCGCTCGACGGCAAACTGATCGATGCGCTGTCGGGGCGCTCGGAGGTGGTAGCGGAACTTGCAGCTGCGCCTGCACTTGCCGGCAAGCACAACGCCCAGAACGCTGCCGCCGCTTACGCAGCCAGCCGCGCGCTCGGCGTCGATCACCGCATCGTCGCGCAGGCGCTGACGACTTTCGCCGGTCTGCCGCATCGGCTGGAGCGCGCCGGCCAGATCGAAGGCGTGCGCTTCGTCAATGACAGCAAGGCCACGAACGCCAACGCCGCAGCCCAGGCGCTTGCGGTCTATCCGCGCGTTTATTGGATTGCCGGTGGGGTCGCGAAAGAGGGCGGCATCGACGACCTCGCGCCTTTCTTCCCGCGCATCGCCAAGGCTTATTTGATCGGGCAGTCGGCGGGCGATTTTTCCGACACGCTGCGCGGCAAGGTCGCGGTGGCGATGGCCGGTAATTTGGATGCAGCGGTCAAGCTGGCGTTCGCCGACGCCAAAACATCCGGCGAGCCGCATCCGGTCGTGCTGCTTTCCCCGGCGTGCGCGTCCTTCGATCAATTCAAGAGCTACGAGGACCGCGGCGATCGATTCAAGAAGATCGTGACGGCGCTCGCCGGGGCGCCTTCGGGCAAGCGCAATGGGGGCGCGGCTTGATCGCGGCGGTTGCCGAACGCTTCGGTGCGGCGATCGAGCGGGCCCGCACCTACGATCGCACGCTGTTGATCATCGCTGCGATCCTGCTTGCGACCGGCATCTTGCTCTCGATGGCCGCAAGCCCGGCTGCCACGGCGCGCATCCGCATCGAGGAAGCGTTCTATTTTGCTGGCCGGCAGTCCGCATACGCCGGGCTCGGCGTATTCGTCATGCTGGCGGCGGCGGCGCTCGATCCGCGCCAACTCCGCCGCGGCGCTACCATCGTGATGGCGGTGTTTCTGCCGCTTTGCCTGCTGGCTGCGGTTTTCGGACCGGAGATCAAGGGGGCGCAGCGCTGGCTGGAGCTGGGGTTCACATCTTTTCAGCCCTCGGAGATATTGAAACCTGCGCTGATCGTGGTTTGGGCGTGGATGCTGGGCGAGGGGATGAAGCATCCTGGCTTTCCGGGGCGCGTTATTGCGGTCGGGCTCTATGCCGTCACAGCGGCGACGCTGCTGGCGCAACCGGATATCGGCCAGACCGCGCTGCTGGGATTGTGTCTGGCGCCCATGCTCATTCTTTCCGGCGTTGCCCTGCGCTGGGTGCTTGGCGGCGGCGTGGCGGCGACTTTTGCCGCATGGGCGATCTACAATTTCTATCCACACGCGCGTGAACGCGTCGATGCGTTCCTCAATCCTGAAGGCGAAGGCGCCTACCAGGTGAACCGCGCGCTGGATGCGATTGCGGCGGGTGGCGTGTTCGGGCGCGGCCCGGGCGAGGGCGTGATCAAGACACGGCTGCCCGATGCGCATGCCGATTTCGTCTTCGCTGTCGCTGCCGAAGAATTCGGTCTTGTCGCCTCGCTCGGCCTCATTGCTCTCTTCGGGGCGCTCGCCTTCCGCGGACTATCGCGCGCAAGCCGCTTGAATGAACCTTTTGAACAGCTCGCCGCAGCCGGTTTGATCACGCTGCTGGTTGTGCAGGCCGCCATTCACATAGCGGTGAACTTGAGTTTGTTGCCGGCGAAAGGCATGACGCTGCCTTTCATTTCGTTCGGCGGTTCCTCGATGGTCGGCTCTGCGTTGGCCTTCGGGTGCTGTCTTGCCCTTCTCCGGGATCGTCCCGGCGCCTACCTTTATCCAGGACGCAGACGCGACTGACGAACAATGACAAAAAAGATCGTCGTCATTGCAGCCGGCGGCACGGGCGGACACTTGTTTCCCGCTGCCGCGTTCGCCGAGGAGATGTTCCGGCGCGGCTGGCGCGTGGTGCTGATGACGGACGCGCGTGGGCGGCGTTACGCCGAGGGCTTTCCTGCAGAGCGCGTCGAAGACGTTCCTGCCGCGACGCTATCGGCCAACCCGATCACTGCTATCCCCGCGGCGTTGAAGATCTGGCGCGGCATCAATGCCGCTAAGGCGCGTTTCACACAGGCGCGGCCGTCGCTGGTGGCGGGGTTTGGCGGCTATCCGTCGTTCCCCGCATTGATGGCGGCGCGCGCACATAAAGTTCCGATCCTCATTCACGAGCAGAATTCGGTGCTCGGGAGAGTCAACCGCGCGATGGCGAATGCCGCCCAAATCGTGGCCTGCGGTTTCGACCGTCTCGATCGGCTGCCGCAGGCAGCGGCCTCGCGCAAGCATGTGGTCGGCAATCCCGTGCGCCTGCCGATCCTTGCGGTGCGTGAGCGGCCGTATCCCGAAGCCCCTGCCGGCGGGCGGCTCAATCTTCTGATCATTGGCGGCAGCCAGGGCGCGCGCGTGTTCGGCGAAGTGATCCCTGCCGCCATCGCGCTTTTGCCGCAGGCATTGCGTGCGCGCCTCGATGTCGTGCACCAGGTGCGCGAGGAGCAGGTCGAGGCTGCCAGGAGGGCCTACAAGAAGGCCAACGTGAATGCCGAGGTTGCACCGTTCTTCAGCGACATGGGCCAACGCCTCGGCGCTGCGCATCTTGTGATTTCCCGCGCCGGCGCATCCTCGGTGACGGAGCTCCAGGTCGCCGGTCGGCCGGCGATCCTGGTCCCGTTCGCCGCTGCGGCGGATGATCACCAGACCGCCAATGCAGAGGGGCTGACAGCCGTGGGCGCAGCCGACTTGTTCACGGAAGCGGAATTCGGACCTGGCGCGCTGGCCGCGCTCTTGGAGCGGCGCCTAGCCGATCCGCACGGTCTGGCCGTACGAGCAGCGGCGGCGCGGGCCGCGGCGAAACCCGACGCTGCGAAATCGCTGGCGGATTTGGCCGAGAGCATCGGCGCCTGAGCAGCGGCGCCAATCGCCACAGACGATGGCCTCTGGACGTTGGACTCAAAATTCTGGTCCCGCTGCGGTGCAGTGCATCCAAGCTTGCGGCCGGCGGCGGTAGAGAGTCAGACGCGCCAGATGGCGCGCGCGGAGGTTCACGATGACGATGGAGTTGTTTCGCGACTTCTGGTGGCTGATCTTTCCGGTATTCGGGACGGTGATGGCGGTCTGGGGCATGGCGCGTGAGGGCGCCGGACAGGATGCGATCCTCCGCCAAGCCCGCGAGAAACAGGAGCGCGGGCAATGACGTTTGAGGAATTCTTTCGCGACTTCTGGTGGCTGATGTTTCCAGTATTCGGGATGTGCATTGCGGTCATCGGCATGTTTCAGGCCGAGAACCGCAGCCGCCAGGTGATGGATCTGATCAAGTCCTACGTCGAGCAGGGCAAGGAGGTTCCGCCCGAACTACTGAAGATGGCGCAGGAGCGCAGCGACTATCAGATGGATGTCGGCGTGCCCGCAAAGCGCAACGATAGTGCTTGGACCTTTGTCGTCTTCCTCGCCCTCTCAGCCGGATTCGGCGTCGGCTATTGGTGGGCGCGCGATGAGGAATGGGCGTTCGCGTTCCTGATTGTTGCGGTGACCATGGGCGTGCTTGCGGTCGGCGCCCTTGTCATCGCCCTCGTGCAGCGCCGCAGCTGACACGTCATGAACGCGGGCGAGGAGGCGCGCCTGATCGGGCTGGCGCGGGCGGGCGACTTCGCCGCCTTCGGCCGCCTGGTCGATCTGCACCAAGCTGCGGTGCGGGCGTTTCTACGCCGCCTCACCGGCAATCATGCCGACGCCGACGATCTGGCTCAGGAGGCCTTCGCGCGAACATGGGAAGTGCTCTATCGCTTCGACGGAACCTCGTCGCTAAGCACGTTCATTTGCGGCGTCGCGTTCCAGTACTGGCGCCGCGCTCGGCGCGCGCAGAGCCGGCGGCAGGTCCGCGAAACCGTTTACGCCGATTTGAGCGATATCCGAACCGAGGAGGCCCCCGGGCGCGCGGCGCAGCGTCTGGCCCTGCGCAAGGCAATGGAAGCGTTGCCGGAAGATCAGCGCGCCGCGCTTGCGCTTTGTCTCGGCCAGGACTTTACCCACGCCGAAGCTGCGGAAATCTTGGGCTTGCCGCTGGGCACAGTGAAGTCCCATGTCAACAGAGGCCGGGCCCGGCTGCAGGCCGCGCTCGGCGTCGCGGAGAAAAGCGATGAATGACGATCTTGAACTTGCGGCGTTGTTGGGCGATGCGCCAAAGACGCCCGATCCTGGCTTCCGGTATGACGTGCTGCAGCTGACCGCCGCGCGGGCCCGCCGCCGCGTTTCGCGCCAAAAGGCGCTGCGTCTCATCCTCATCTCCACCTCAGTCGGGCTGGTTTTTCCGCTGGCGCAGGCGTTCGCCGTGGGGCTTGCCGAACTGTGGCCGCTGCTGCTGGTTGCAGGCGCGCTGGGGGTCGCTTATGTGCTCGCGGTGTTGACCATCGAGGGCCCGCGCGCCGCGCTGGCGCGATCCCGCGCCGTCTTGCGGACGCCGTTAATGCGGGTGTGAGCGGGAGAGCGGAATGAAACGCTATCAGGTTCTGGCGCAGATGCTGACAGTGCCGCGGCCAATGGCTGTCGCTGAGGCCGAGACGCCGGCGGAGGCGGTGCGAAAGGCGCGGGAGTTCGCCCAGAAGGGCCACCGGGATCTGCAGATCGGCGACACCGAGGCCGAGCAATACTATCCCGTCGACCAGTTCGCCGCCAAGCACGGCGTCCGCTGAGGCCGCCGCCTTTGATGCGCCGCATCACGCGCCTATGCTGGCGCGGTCAGGGGAATTGATGATCCGCCGCGCCATTCCGTTCGATACCGGGCCCATTCATTTCGTCGGCATTGGCGGCATTGGCATGTCCGGCATCGCCGCCGTGATGAAGAATCTTGGCTACGAAGTGACGGGCTCGGATGCCAAAGAGGGCGCCAATATCGAGCGGCTCCGCGACTGCGGCATCAAAGTCAGCATCGGCCACAAGGCGGAGAACGCCGCCAATGCCGGTGTCGTCGTGATCTCTTCGGCGATCAAGAACGGCAACCCGGAAGTCGATAATGCGCGTTGGCGCGGCGTGCCGGTGGTCCGCCGGGCCGAAATGCTGGCCGAGATCATGCGGCTGAAATGGACTGTCGCCATCGGCGGCACTCACGGCAAGACGACGACGACCTCCATGATCGCCGCATTACTCGACGCCGGCGGCAAGGACCCCACCGTCATCAATGGCGGCATCATCAACGCCTATGGCGCCAACGCCCATATGGGCGAGGGCGAGTGGATGGTGGTCGAAGCCGATGAAAGCGACGGCACCTTTACGCGCCTGCGCGCCACCGCCGTCGTCGTCACCAACATGGATCCCGAGCATTTGGATCATTACGGCTCGGTCGAGGCGATGAACGACGCCTATCGCCAGTTCGTGGAGAATATTCCGTTCTACGGCTTCGCCGTAATGTGCACCGACCATCCCAAAGTCGCCGAACTTGCGGCGCTCGTGCGCGATCGCCGCGTCATTACCTATGGCTTCGGCGATGATGCCGACGTGCGCGCGGTCAATATCCGGCCCGAACGCGAAGGCGCAACTTTTGACGTCGTGGCCCGCCGCAAAGGCGCCGGCCCCGGTGTTACTTTGCACGATCTGTTTCTGCCGGTCGCCGGGCGTCACAATCTGCAGAACGCCGTCGCCGCCATTGCCGTGGCGCGCGAGCTCGGCGTTACCGACGCTGGCATCCGTAGCGGCCTGAGAAAGTTCGCCGGCGTGAAGCGGCGCTTCACGACGACCGGTTACTGGAACGAAGTCCGCATCGTCGATGATTACGGCCACCACCCGGTCGAGATCGCCGCTGTGCTTTCGGCCGCCCGCGAGACCACTGAGGGACGGGTCATCGCCGTCGTCCAACCGCATCGCTACACGCGGCTGCGCGATCTGTTCGACGACTTCTCGCGCTGCTTCAAGGACGCCGATCTGATCGCCGTCGCCGACATCTACACTGCCGGCGAAAGTCCCATCGACGGCGTCAGCGCGGATGCGCTGGTCGCTGGCATCGCCAGGACGGGACATGCCGGCGCGCGCCGCCTGGCAAGCCTGGACGACCTCGCCGCCCTGGTGCGCAACGAGGCCAAGCCCGGCGACATCGTTGTCTGTCTCGGCGCCGGCGACATTACGGCCTACGCGAACGCGTTGCCCGGGAAACTCGGAGCGGCGGCCGCCGCCTAGGCTTCCTCAGCGCGTAACAGGAATGGTTGTGAGGGCCCCGCCGTCACAATTGATCTGAACGTTTTCGTAGGCGCCGCCAGCCGGGCCGAAATAACGTACCGGGTGCGGCGTGACAACTTGGGCGCTTACCCCGGTGGGCGGACGAAGCGACAGCGACAGCACCGCCGTCGTGGCGCCTGCCGCTTCCGACGCGTCCCGCGCGAGAGACACGCCATAGCCCGGAACGCCCAGATCGACTTCACCACTCACGGTGAGTGTGGCGGGCGCGCCAGCGCTCAGCTGTGCCTGCCAATTTCGTTGCGCAATGACCCCGCACGGAAGCGACGGCGTTGTAGTGGCGGCTTCACTTGGTGCAGTCGAGGCGCTTGCGCCATCGGCCATTTCCGTAGCGGCCGGCGCTTGTTCATCTGCTGCCGGCTGAGGCTGACAACCCCCCAAGCACGCTGCACCGAACGCCGCTGCCGCCAAAACGTGCGTAAACTTCATAACGCGCCTCCCCAATCGTTCGCGTGGACAGCATAACGCATGGTTCGCGACGCGCTAGACAACTCCAGTACGTGCGTACATGTTTGCCGTGCGAGGACGGCAGATGGGCGGGAGGGGCTCATGCGCTTTTGGCGTTGGGCTATGCTTGTGGTTCTTGCGGCCTGTTTTACGCAAGCGACCGCGCCGTTAGCGCGTGCTGACGACCCGATAGCCTGCTCGTTTTTCTTCGGCGCCGACACATCGGAGATGGACTGGCTGCCGTCCGAGTTACAGACGGCGCGCTGTATCGAGCGCGATCGCTTCGAGGTCCGCGGACGTCAATACATCACCGTCGATCTCGTCGGCTATGATCCCGCCAACGCCGCGTACCGCGCTGGCGTCGTACGCGAAGCTGTCATGCGTGGTGTCAACCACTACCGGACGTGGTTCACGGTTCCGGAAGCGCTGTTCATCTTTGGCCGCATTGGTTCGCTGCGCCGCATGAGCGAGAATGGTCAGGCGCTGGCGGTCACGCAATCTGAAGGTATGAACTGCATAGTCTCCGTCGACGATGCAGCCACTCATTTGGGGCGGAGCGTCGACGAGGATCGCGCCGGCCTGGTGCACACCGTGGCGCACGAACTGTTCCATTGCGTGCAGCAGACCGATCCGGACCTGCATCACAAGCACGTGGCCTGGCGCGACGAAGGGACAGCAGAGTTCTTCTCCGGACGCGCCATCCGCGAAGCGCCCTACAACAATGCTTATGGCCGCGACTTACCCAATATCAGCCGGTCGCCGCTCTACGATCTCGGCGAAGGAGCGGCGCCATTCATTTTCTATCTCGGCCATCATCGCGGGGAAGATGCGGTAGTAGAGCTGCTGCGTCGCGCGACGCATGGGACCGACAGCGCCGCCCAGGTCGCCACGCTGAACACGATTGCCGGCGTGGATACGCTCTTTCACGATTTTGCCCGCGCTTGGGTCGATGGCAGGCTGGTGGATCAGATCGGGCGTTCGATCTCGCTGCCTGGCCCGAATTATGGCGAAGCAACGCCGATCGCGAGCGCGCAGAGCGTGGTTTTCGAAACTGCGCCCTTCATGGTGACAGTGCGCAGCCTCGCGCTTGATCGCGGCATGGCGTGGGGCGTCGAGTCTGTCGCCGATTCCGACGTGCGTGCGGTATGGCGGCGCAACGAGGAATGGACCGAGTTGCGGACCACCATAGACGCTTGCCGCGAAGCTGCCCAGGGCGCTCTGTTCGTCACACAGACGGCCGGCGATGGCGACAGTCTTTACGAGCGCAACGTCGAAATTACCGAACAACCTGATTCCATCACGCCTGGCTGCCGCTGTCCGATCGGCGCGTGGACGGCCGGGACCGAAGCGCTGCGGGAATTTGGGTGGAGCGGCATTCCGGGCACGCTGGTCGATGGTTCGGTGTCGCTGGTGTTCGAGGCAGGCCGGGTGGTCGGTGAGTACAACGAGCTGACCTTCGACACTGCGATCGACCGCGACAGCAGCATGCGCACCGTGCTGAATGGTACGGTGACATGGGCGTGGCGGCGCAGGCCATGGGACGACCGGGGAGGGCCGCGGCCGGCAGGCGATGACGTGCACGATTACTTCATGCTCGAGCGAACGGTTACGGCCGTGGACCTGTCCTGGAACGTCCAGTTCTGGGCGCGCGGCAGCATGATCAGTGAGCGATCCCGCCCGTTTCCCGCGCAAGAAGGGCCGGGTTCGGTCAGCTTTACCCCCACCTTCTGTACGGCATCGACCATAAGGTTGTTGCCGCACACACGCCTGGGCATCTCAGCTGCACCGCCTTGGCATGGCGTCTTCGAAGCCCGCAGAGGTTGATGCGCCAACGCCCAGCGGCGCGCGGCAGATTCTGGCTACAGTCAGTGCGTTGTCGCAACGTTTGACTCGCTTGCCCGACTCCTCGCAGGCGCTTGTCCCATGCCGGATACCGCCCATCGCAAGCCGAAGCCGTTGCGCGCCGCCATAGTCTACGATTTCGATGGCACCCTGGCGCGCGGCAATCTGCAGGAACGGAGTTTCATTCCCGACATCGCCGGCATGAAGCACGCGGATTTCTGGCTCGAAGTGAAGCGGCTGGCCAAGCTCGAGGATGCCGACGAGATCCTCGTCTACATGCACCTGATGCTCGACCGCGCCCGCGCCGCAGGACATCCGGTCACGCGCAGGCAATTGCAGGAAACCGGCGCCGATCCGGATTTTTTCGACGGACTCGATCATTGGTTCGAACGCATCGACAGTTTCGCAGACGATCTTGGCCTGCAGCTCGATCACTACGTCGTCTCGTCCGGCATCTATGAGATGATCGAGGGCTGTCCGCTGTTTCACCGTTTCCGCAATGTGTTCGCCTCGCGTTTTCTCTACGACAAGAACGGCGAAGCGAAATGGCCCAGCGTCGCGATCAACTACACCACCAAGACCCAATTCCTGTTCCGCATCAACAAGGGCATTGACAACGTCTGGGATACCGAAAGCATCAATCGCTGGGTGCATGACGATGCGCGCACGCTGCCGTTCGAACGCATGATCTTCATCGGCGACGGCGACACCGACATCCCGTCGATGAAAATGGTGACGAGCCAGGGCGGATGCGCCATCGCCGTGCTCGATCCGTACCAATGGACCGAGCCGCGCAGCCTCGACAAAGTCTCGCGGCTGATTTCCGAAGATCGCGTAAGTTATGTGGCGCCGGCGGACTACCAGCCGAAAAGCCAGCTCGACGTTATCGTCAAAGGCGCGCTTGGACGCATCGCGCTGCGCGCCGGCTTGCCGGTGTCGGCGTGACGGGGGCCTAGCTGCCCGCGTCGGCCATATCGGTCGGCGCCCGCTCGATCGAGCGCACCTGATACGGCAGGGCCGGGTCGCCGCCCACCAGTTGCACGCCGGACGGTGCGCCCACGCAGATGAAGCTCGTCACCGATCGCACCGAGATAGCGTGCGTCCAGTCTAGGTTCTGCGCATCTTGTGGCGAGATCGTCAGGATGTACTGGCGCTGCGGGCTGACGCGAACGCCAATGCGGCCGTCGTCCAAGACGCTGTAGCCGCGCACGTCGAGCGCGCGAAAACAGTCGCGGTCGCTGCCGGCATAGCTTGCCGTGGACACGGCTGGCGTCGTGCAAGCCGTTAGAATTGTGGCTGCGGCAATGAACGTGATTGTGCGAAGCATGCAATGATCTCCGGATTAGCTGCCTTGCGGCGCCTCGTCTCCAGGCGCGCGGTCGATTGAATGAACGGGATAGCTGCGCTGCGGATTGCCGCCGATAATGGACACGCCAAGCCCGTTGCCGGTGCAGATGAGGCCGGTTGAAGAGCGGAGCGCAATCGCCTGGGTCCAGTCGAGGTCGCGGGCATTCCAGTTGGTGCGGAACAGATAATTCCGGCTGGCGCCGACGCGGACGCTGACCGTGTGGTCGTCGATGATGCTGTAGCCGCTTGCCTGTTCGCTGCGGAAGCAGTCCCGCGCGCTGGCGCTCTGGCCCGAGGATCCATCCGCGCTGCTGGCGCAGGCAGCCAGGGTCCACAGCGCAAATAGGGTCGAGAATATGGTCAGGATCTTCTTCATCAGGCGCGGCCTTCCATCCGGTTCAGTATGGGCCGGGCGGACACGCCCGGCGAGCGGGGCCGCGCGTTGACGGGGCTCAAAAGCCTGCGATACCCCATCAACAATGAGTGAACTCGACCTGCCGGCAGTGCGCGGGCGATTGCTTCGCGGCGAAGCGTTGGCGCCTTTTACGTGGTTTCGCGTCGGCGGTCCGGCGGACGCGCTTTTCTTGCCGGCGGATGCCGAGGACCTGGCGCAATTTCTCGCCGCGCTTTCGCCGCAGACGCCGGTGCCTGCGATCGGTGTGGGCTCGAACCTGATCGTGCGCGACGGCGGCGTCCCCGGCGTGGTGATACGTTTGGCCGGCCGGCAATGGGCGCAGATCGAAACGCTCGAGGGCGCGCGCGTGAAAGCCGGCGCCGGAGCGCTCGACGCCATGGTGGCGAAAGCCGCGGCGAGGGCGGGCATCGCCGGTCTTGAGTTCTACGCCGGAATTCCCGGCACGATCGGCGGCGCGCTGACCATGAACGCGGGCTGCTATGGCAGCGAGACCAAAGATGTGTTGATCGAAGCCACGGCGCTCGACCGCCGCGGCGCGCGCATCCGACTGACGCACGCCGACTTTGGCTTCACGTATCGACACAACGCGCTGCCGGAGGGACTGATCTTCCTCGATGCGACCTTTCAGGGAAGGCCCGATGAGCCGGCGGCGGTCGCCGCGCGCATGGCGGAGATTACGGCCAAGCGCGAAGCATCCCAGCCGATCCGCGAGAAGACCGGCGGCTCGACGTTCAAGAACCCTGTTGGTGCGGATGGCCAGAAGCTCTCGGCCTGGAAACTGAACGATGAAGCCGGCATGCGCGGCGCTCGGCGGGGTGGGGCCCAAGTCAGTGAGAAGCACGCCAACTTTCTCATCAACACCGGCGAGGCTACCGCCGCCGACATCGAAGGCCTCGGCGAAGACGTCCGCGCCGCTGTCAGGGCGAAGCACGGCATCGAACTCGAGTGGGAAATCAAGCGGCTTGGGCGCCAGTAGCACCGCTCCCATTGCTCCACTGCACAAATCGAGGGGTCCTTTTCAGGTTTGCCGCCCGGAAGCGGGCTGTCCTCGGTGGCTTTTCCCGCCGCGCCGCTCTAAACCCCGCGCAAACACCTGACAGGGACCCCGAATGCGTCTGAAACCGAACATCCTCGCCGCGATCGGCAACACGCCGCTGGTGAAGCTCAATCATGTCGTACCGGCCGGCGCCGCCGAAGTGTGGGTGAAGTGCGAGCACCTCAACCCCGCGGGGTCGATCAAGGATCGAATGGCCCATTACATCATCGAGCAGGCCGAAAGGGAGGGTTTGCTGAAGCCCGGCGGCCTCATCGTCGAGAACACGTCCGGCAACACCGGCCAGGGGCTGGCCATGGTCGCGGCGATCAAGGGCTATCGCTGCATCTTCACCATGCCGGACAAGATGAGCAAGGAGAAGCAGGATTCGCTGCGCGCCTATGGCGCCGAAGTCATCATCACGCCGACGGATGTCCCGGGTGACTCGCCGGAGCACTATGTCAATGTCGCGAAGAAGATCGCCGAAGACACGCCCGGCGCGTTCTATGTCGATCAGTATCACTCGCAGTGGAACATCGACGCGCATTACCATTCCACCGGCAAGGAGATCTTCGAAGATACTGACGGCGGCAAGTTCGATGCATTTGTCGGCGGCACGGGCACCGGCGGCACGACTTCCGGCGTCGGCCGCTATCTGAAAGAGAAGGCGCCCCACATCAAGATCATCGGCGCCGACCCGCTCGGCTCGGTGCACTATCATCTCTTCCACACCAAGACGCTGCCCACGGCGCACGTCTACATGGTCGAAGGCATCGGCGAAGACATCGAATGCCGGGCGATGGATTTCTCGGTTGTCGACGACATGCGTCAGGTCAACGACCGCGACTCGTTCGTCATGGCCCGCCGCCTGGTGCGCGAAGAGGGCTTGTTCGTCGGCGGCTCGTCGGGCTCGAACGTTCATGTGGCGATCGAGATCGCCAAGGAGCTTGGTCCGGGCAAAGTCGTCGTCACCGTGCTTCCGGATCACGGCAACCGCTACGTTTCCAAGTTCCTCTCCGATGCCTGGATGAAGGAGCACGGCTTCACCGAGACCGAGAAGGAGCTCGGCTTCGTCGAGGATCTGCTGAAGAGCCTGCAAACGAAACCGATCACCGCCAGCGCCGAAGCGCCGCTGCGCGACATCGTCAACCTGATGCGCGAACATGGAGTGAGCCAAGTGCCGCTGATCGAGCGCGGCAAGCTCAACGCCATCGTCCATGAAAGCGACATTCTGGCGAAAATGCAGAAGCGCGACTTCGATTTGAACGCGCAGGCAAAAAGCATTTCTGCTCCGATCGCCGGGTTGATCTATCCGAAGGCGCGCATCGAGGAGCTGTTCCACATCTTCGCCACCGATCACGTTGCCGTGGTGGTCGACGCCTCGAATGTCAGCGGCGTCATCTCCAAGATCGATTTGATCGAATACCTCGCGCGCAAGGGCCGCTGACGCCATGCATCACGACAACAAGCGCTTCGGCACACGCTGCATCCACGCTGGTCAGCAACCGGATCCCTCCACCGGTGCGATAATGACGCCGGTCTACCAGACCTCGACGTTCGTGCAGCAGAGTCCGGGCGTGATCATCGAGGATTACGACTACGCGCGCTCGGCCAATCCCACACGCAAGGCGCTTGAACGCAACATTGCGTCGCTCGAAGGCGGGCGGCACGGGTTCATGTTCGCGTCGGGGCTGGCGGCGCAAGCTGCGTGCGTGCACTTGCTGTCGTCCGGCGACCACGTCGTGCTCTCCGACGACGTCTACGGCGGAACCTATCGCCAGTTCGACAAGGTGTTCAGGCAATTCGGCGTCACCTACACGCGCGCCGATCTGACGGACTTGAACGCCTTGGAATCGGCGTTCACCTCGAAGACCAGGCTGGTCTGGCTGGAGACGCCCACCAATCCGCTGCTCAAGATCATAGACATCGCCGGCGTGGCGCGCCTGGCCAAGGCGAATGGCGCGCTCACCGTCGTCGACAATACTTTTGCCACTCCGGTGCTCACCAATCCGCTCGCACTCGGCGCCGACGTCGTCAGCCATTCCTGCACCAAATATATCGGCGGTCATTCGGACGTGATTGGCGGCGTGCTGATCTGCAACGACGACGATCTCGCTCAGCGCCTCCGCTTCACGCAAAACGCGGTAGGCGCGGTGTCTGCGCCGTGGGACAGCTTTCTGCTGCTGCGTTCCACCAAGACTCTGCATGTTCGCATGCAGCGCCACTGCGAGAACGCTGCGAAGGTCGCCGACTTCCTTGCTGAGCAATCGCAGATCGAGCGCGTCACCTATCCTGGGCGCACCGATCACCCGCAGCACGCCATCGCCAAGAAGCAGATGAGCGGCGGCTATGGCGGCATGATCACCGCGTATTTCAAAGGCGGCCTGACGCCGGCGCGCAATTTCCTGGAGCGGGTGAAGCTGTTTTCTCTGGCGGAGTCGCTGGGCGGCGTCGAAAGCCTGATCGAGCATCCCGCGATCATGACCCACGCGTCGGTCGACAAGCACCTGCGCGAACAGATCGGCTTGACCGATGGGCTGGTGCGCTTCTCGGTCGGCATCGAGGACGTGGAAGACCTGATCGCCGATATCCAGGAAGCTCTGGGCTAAACTCAAGCAGCGATTGCCAGGGCGCAATTTCCTAGGTGCAGGTGCGCCCGGGCTCGAGACCCAGCATCGCCCGCAGCTTTGATCCGGCGCGGCGTTAGGTTCACGTCAACGACGCTAATGGCCTCGATACGACTTGAATTCGTGGCGCGCCGCCAACGCAGTCAAAGCGCACAGCGTCGTAACCGGCTGACGTGGTTAAGCCATATCAACTCCGGTGAACTGAAATTTACTATAAAAATCAGTCACTAATGGCTCTGCTCAAACCATGCCTTAACCCTGAGATGTTTCGTTATGACACTCCCGGAATGAGCGCAGAAAAGGCGCTGCGTTGGGCGTTGGTTGGTGGTGAGGCGTGCACATGGCCCGTGTGGCGGTGCTTCTTGGGGGCTTGAGCCCCGAACGGCCGGTGAGCCTCAGCTCAGGCGCAGGCTGTGCGGCTGCTCTGCGCCGGCTCGGTCACGACGTTATTGAAGTCGATCCGCAAAACCCGGGCTGGATCGCTGAACTGCGGGACGTGCGCCCCGATGCGGTCTTCAACGCGCTGCACGGCGAGTGGGGCGAGGATGGGCGGACCCAGGGAGTGCTCGACTATCTGCAGCTGCCTTACACGCACTCCGGTCTGCTCGCCTCCGCACTGGCGATGGACAAGGACAAGTCGAAGGCGGTGTTCGCCCAAGCCGGCCTGCCGCTCGCCAATGGCAAGCTCATGAACCGCTACGACGCCGCACGAGCGCATCCTATGGCGGCGCCCTATGTGGTGAAGCCCAATGCGCAGGGATCGTCGGTCGGCGTGTTCATCGTCCGCGAAGGCGCCAACCGCCCGCCGGAACAATTGCTCGATCCGGAATGGACCTTCGGCGACGAAGTCCTGGTCGAAGAATTCATCGACGGCAAGGAACTCACCGTCGCCGTGATGCATAATCGCGGCGCCCTCGCTGTGACCGAAATCCTCCCGACCGGCGAATGGTACGATTTCGACGCCAAGTATTCCGAAGGCGGCTCCCGTCACGAGGTCCCGGCCAAGATTTCGCAGACCGTCGCCGATCAGCTGATGCGCGCCGCCGAAGCCGCGCACCATGCGCTGGGCTGCCGCGGCGTGACCCGCGCCGACTTCCGCTACGATCCAAAGCGTGATCGCATCGCGCTGCTCGAAGTGAACACGCAGCCGGGCATGACGCCCACCTCGCTGGCGCCCGAACAAGCCGCCCATCTCGGCATGTCCTACGACCAGCTGGTGCAATGGATCCTGGAGGACGCGTCATGGCCGCGGTGAGGGCTCGTCGTTCCGGCGGCGGCCGCGGTCAGGAACCGCCGCCGCGCGGCAAACGCCGGCGGGCGCAGGCGGCGCCGTCCTACGAAGCCATGCCGCGGCTCGCGCGCATAAAACTGTCCGGCGGCCTCAGCGGCGACGATGTGCAGGTCACGGGCAAAAGCCTGGCGCTGGCTTTGACCGGAGCAGTGATGTTCCTGGGCATCGCGGTTGCAGGTGCCGCTTGGCTCGGGCCTTCGCTGTTCGACGCGCGCGAAGCCTTTGCGCGCAGCGCCGACGCTGCGGTGGCCAATGCCGGCTTCGAGATCGACGATATCGTCATCGAAACCATTGCGGGCGGTCCTGAGATCTCGGCCGCGCGCGCACAGGAAGTGCGCGCCCTTATCGTGCCCGAGGGACGCCACTCCATCCTGGCGCTGGATCCCGACGAGGTGAAGGCGCGCATCGAGCGCTTGGATTGGGTTGCCGAAGCGCGGGTGCGGCGGCTTTGGCCATCGACGCTGGTTGTCCATGTCGAACGCCGGCAGGAATACGCTGTCTGGGAAGATGAGCACGGCCAAGCTTCGGTTATCGACTTGAACGGCCGCCGCTTGCTGTCTGAACGCGCTGCCGATCACCCCGGTTTGCTTCGCCTTCGCGGTCTCGGGGCGGGTCCCGCAGCCCATTCGGTCCTGGGCGCGCTGGAGGACTTGCCCTTGGTGGCCGCGCGCATCGGCTTCATCGAACGCGTCGGCGATCGCCGTTGGGACCTTCACTTGAAATCCGGCGTCCTCATCGCGCTGCCGGAAGAGGGCGCGCCCGAAGCGCTCGCGCGCCTCGAGCGGCTGCAGCAGCGTTATGCGTTGCTCGACCGGCCGTTGACGCGCATTGATATGCGCGCGCCTGGACGCTTGGCCGTACGCATCCATCCCGCCCTCGAAGGCGGCCCGTTGCTGGGAGGTGCTTGATGGCCGCGCAACCCCAGCATCGTGAAGAGGAAGCACAGCGTGAACAAGTCGCGGCGCCGCTGGTGGCGTCGCTCGATGTCGGTGTTTCGAAGACGGTCTGCCTCGCCTCCCGGCGCGACCCGGTGCTCGACATGCATCCGGAGCGTCCGCTGCGCGTGCTCGGCGTCGGCCATCAGACCGCGCCTGCCATCGCCAGCGGCAAGCCCGCCGATTTTGACGCCTGCGCGCGCGCCATCGAAGTCGCGATCGAGGAAGCCGGAGCGATGGCCGGCGCTGCGGTCAATCGTGTCGTCGCCTCGTACTCGGGCCCCGGTCTCAGCTCGCAGATCGTGCGCGGCGCTGTCCGCGTGAAAGGCGGTGCGATCTCGCACCGTGATATCGAGAACGCGATTGACGAGGCCATGAAGGCCGCGCCGACGCCGCAGCTCTCATTCGTACACGTCGAGCCGTTGCGCTACATCATCGATGACGGCGAAGGCATTCCCGATCCCCTCGGCCTGCCCGGCAAGATGCTCGCTGTCGAAGCTTGCGTCGTCACCGCGCCGACCGATGCTCTGAACGCGCTCAAGGCGTGTATTCGCCAAGCCGGCGCTGAAGTCGAAGACATTATTGCCGGCCCTCATGCCGCGGCGATCTCGGCGCTGACGCCGGAGGAGCGCGCCGAAGGCGCGCTGCTGGTGGATTTGGGCGCGGGCCAGATCGGCGTCGCTGCGTTCGCCGGCGAGGGCCTTGTCTATTGCGAGACCGTCGCTGCAGGCGGCGTGCGCTTGACGCGCGATCTCGCCCTGAAGCTGCAGACGACCTTCGCCGCCGCCGAAAGAGTGAAGCTCCATTTCGGCGCCGTGGCCAGCGCCTGCGACCCGCGCGAGGCAGTGCAGGCCCCGAAGCTCGGCATCGATGGGCGGTTAGAAGCATCCACGACGCTGCGCGGCGTTATCGCCGACACGCTGACGCCGCGTCTGGTTGAAATGCTGCTGACCGTGCGCGGCCGTCTCGATCGCGCCGGCTTCAATGGCATCGAAGGTCCGCGTCGCGCCATCCTCGTTGGCGGCGGCGCGATGATCCCCGGCATTCGCGAACTGGCCGCCGACGCGCTCGGCATGCCTGTGCGCATCGGCCGTCCGCTCGAGCTCTGCGGTTTTGATCACGGCGAGGCCGGTCCTGCCTATGCCGCCGCCGCCGGGCTGCTGCGCCATCGCCTCGACAGTTGCGACCTCGACATTGTGGACGAGAGCCTCCAACCGTCGCTTGCGCAGGTCGGCGTGTCGGTTCGCAACGCCGTTCATGGCATGTGGAACTGGCTGCGCGAGAACTTCTAGCGCAACCGGCTCAGCGGCCGCGCCATGCCCCGCGCATGCCATTGCCCTGCTGGGGCGGATTGGCCATGCACCAGCGCGGCACGCGGTTGGTCACCACCCTTGCGCCCTGCGCATTTTGAACGATGATCGCGCCTTCGCCGCCGTTCTGAACAATTTCGCCGCTCAGATTTGCCCCGCGCTGGATATAGCATAGCGCGTTGTTGGAGTTGTTTTGAGTGGCGGCCAGATTGTTGCCGTGGCCCAGCTGCACCAGCCTCGCGCTATTGTCGTCGCCGTTCTGACGCAGCACCCCGGTGTTGTCGGCGCCGTCTTGGGCCATGCTGGCGGTGTTGCCGGCGCCTTGCTGGCTCACAGCTGCGCCGTTGTTGTCGCCGGTCTGCACCACGCTTGCGGTGCTCGCTTGTTGCGCCTGGGCGCGCCCGGCGATGATGCGGGCGATCATTCCCTGAGCCGACGCGTCCGAGACGCCGCCCAAGGCCGTCGCGAACAACAACGCAGCACACATCCGCGTCAGGGATGCGCCAAAACCGCCGCTTTCTGGTGCGGCCGCCGCTGCGGCCGGAGGAACACGTGACATCGCTCAAGCTCCACTTCGTCGTCGCCGCCCCCGGCGCGGCGAGAAACCAGAGCTAACCCGCGGGGGCTGAGCAGAACTTGAACGAGCCGATCAGCTTGCGGCCGGAACAGCAGGCGCCGCCATCGTGTTGGCCAAGCATGAGCAGGAAAGCGCCCAGCGTGCCGGTCGGAGCAACCGGGATCGTTATGGATGCGCCGTACGGCCGTGAGGTCATACCCGGCGCTGGACATCGCCTTCATGGCGCCGATCGCAGCGGTCTCGGCCAGGACGGTTGGGCGGAGGTGCCGGAGGATCGCATCGGCCATCCGGACGACACCAACGTGCCGCCGGAATTCTATGAGCCGCAGGCGGCCCCTGACGCGGACGGCAGCAGCTAGCGAATTGAGTCAAATTCTCCTGGCGGGAACCGGCTTTGGCCTTTGCGGCGCCGCAAAAGCGCCGCGTCCATTTCTAAGGCTTAACCAAGGATTAAGCGCCGTCGGACGACCTTCAGTCGGTGCAGTGCGAGCGCGGGCGAATCGTGAGAATCGATCGTCCTTGGAGCGGGCAATGAGTCAGTACAGCGCGCCGATCATCCATGACCTGAAACCGCGAATAGTGGTGTTCGGGGTGGGCGGCGCCGGCGGCAACGCCGTCAATAACATGATCGACGCGCGTTTGGCGGGCGTCGAGTTTGTCGTCGCCAATACCGACGCTCAGGCGCTGACGCGCGCGCGCACGCCCAACCGCATCCAGCTGGGTCACTCGATCACCGAAGGTCTGGGCGCGGGCGCCCGCCCGGAAGTCGGCCAAGCGGCGGCTCAAGAGAGCCAGCCCGAAGTCATCGAGTTCCTCGAAGGCGCGCACATGGTGTTCGTCGCCGCCGGCATGGGCGGCGGCACCGGCACCGGCGCAGCTCCGGTGATCGCGCGCACAGCGCGCGAGCGCGGCATCCTCACCATCGCCGTGGTGACAAAGCCGTTCCACTTCGAAGGCCAGCGCCGCATGCAACTCGCCGAGACCGGCGTGCAGGAACTGCGCAAGCATGTCGACACGCTGATCGTGATTCCGAACCAGAATCTCTTCCGGGTCGCCAATGAACGCACGACGTTCGCCGAGGCCTTCCAGCTGGCCGACCAGGTGCTCTATTCCGGAGTCCGCGGCGTTACCGACTTGATGGTGATGCCAGGTCTGATCAACCTCGACTTCGCCGACGTGCGCACGGTCATGGCGGAGATGGGCACGGCCATGATGGGCACGGGCGAGGCAGGCGGTCCCAACCGCGCGCTCGACGCGGCGCACGGCGCCATGGCCAATCCGCTTCTCGACATCGTTTCGATGCGCGGCGCCAAGGGCGTCCTGATCAATATCACCGGCGGCTTCGACATGACGCTCTATGAAGTCGATCAAGCCGCCAATGAGATACGCGCCGAAGTCGATCCAAGCGCCAACATCATACTCGGCTCGACGTTTGACGAAACCCTCGACGGGCGGATGCGGGTATCGGTCGTGGCGACCGGCATCGATGACGAAGCGATCATCACGCAGCAAACCGTTGTCGAGCCGGCGCGGCGCGCTGCTGAGACCACCCCGCGCCGTCCGGTGGTCCCGCCGCGCGCCGAGGTCCCGCGTGATCCGCCGCCGCGGCCGATGCGCGAACCCGCCTATGACGACCCGCGGCCGAGTTTTGCCAACGACATCGAGCCGGATCGTCGTCCGGCTGCTCAGGCGAAGGCCGGCGGTTTCTCGATGTTCGGCTGGAAGAAGCCGGAAGCGCGCGATGACGAGCCGCACGAGTTCGACCTCGATGCGCCCGCTCCTGAGCCGGAGACACGTCGCGCCCATGACGATGTCATCCGTGATCCGGCGCTCGACGAAGAGCTGGAAATCCCCGCTTTCCTGCGCCGCCAAATGAACCCGCGCTAGGCTTCAGACCCGGATCGCTTCCATTGCCTTGGTGGAAGCGGTCAGGTCGCGGTAGCAGCGTTCGAATTGCTCGACGCCGCCTTGGCCAGCGATGGCGCGCGCCCATGCTTTGCACGTTGCGAGGCGGTGCGATTCATCGAGCGTCGAGAACGGCATCGCATTGGCGTCGTTCCAAATCGCGGACTCGAGATGGTCGCCCAGGACTTCGGCCGCTTCGCCGATCATGAGCACGACCGGATCGTTCGCGCCGGGGGCGCCGATCTTGTGCGTGCGGCCAATCACCAGCGCCTTCTTCCCGAACCGGATGAAATTCGGATAGGTGACCAACAGCGATTCCTTCAGCGGCGGCACGATGCGCAGGACGTAGTGCGGCGTGTCGTTGAAATAGAGGGCGTTGGCGGCAAGCTCGGCGAGTCTGTTGGGCGCGCGCGGCTGTTCGACCCGGTGCAGAGTGATGTCGCCTTTGCCTAGGGCGTGGCGCAACTTGACATTGACGGCCGCCGGAAAACCGAAGCCCAGGCTGAGAGCGATCTTGGTTTCGAAAATCGGCGACGCCTCTTCCTCGATATAATGCGCCCAGATGCATTCGAGGTCGGGCGCATAATGCTTGAGCGCGAACGCTTCGCCGGCAGGAACGACAAAACTTGCAAGCTGACCCCAGGATTCAAAACCGAGGCTCTCGGCGACGCATCGCCTGCTTGCGCTGGTCATATTGCCATTGCATCGCCATTTCCGGATCGACGTCTCCGATGCGCCGGTTCGGTCGGCCAAATCCTTGACCGACCACCTGCGCCGTTTGAGCAGGTTCTCGATAACGATGGCGGTCGCCGACCGTGCTGGCGCCGGCGGAAGGTCGCCTCCGCGTTCCGTCGCGTCGGGCATTTGTGCCGCCTCCGTGACGGCTGACGATAGTCGCACGCAGCTGCCGGTTTCACGAGTGGTAATAAAGTACAACAACTCAATGGGATGACCTGACGCCAGAGTGCGGGAAGAGGGGGTTCGCGCTTAGCAGCGGGCAATATCGTCGCGGTGTCGGGGCGCTTAAGCTTGCATTTCTCCCAGGGAGGCAAGCATGGCCGTGCACGAGTTTCCGCGACCGAATTCCAGTCCCGAACCGCGGCGCAGACCCAAGCTCACGGAGCGGCGCGCGCGTTTGGCCGATTTCGACTTGCGCGAAACGCCGGTTTCAGCGGCGGAAACCGCAAGGGTCATGAGCGACGGTTTGATCCGTCCCCGCGCTGTGCTCGAGGCGGTCGCGCAGATGAACGAAGGCGAAAGCGTACGACTCGAATTCCGGCGCCTGCCAGAAGGGTGGAGCTTCGAACTCGCCGCCATGCGAGCCGGCCACGAGCCGGCCGAAGCTAATGAGGAATTTCAGGAAGTGATCAGGGCGATGGCGCCGCGCGCGCGATTCTGCTCGGTTGAGCCGCGCGCTCCGGCTTGTGCGCGCGTCGTCAAGCTCGCGCCGCGGCCGATGGTGGTCGCAGGAGCGAGCGACAAACCGCTTTGGCTGCCGCCGCTGCTGAGCGCAGAAGCCGACCTCACGCTCGCGCTGGAGATCGCGTTCAAACTTCAAATAGACGTGCTTGCCTTCGAGGTTCGCCGGGTCGCGTTGGACGATGCGCTCCGCGAACATCTCGTTTCTGCCTCTTATCGCTTATGGGAAAAGGGCGGCGATTGCCCAGCGAAGGCAGCGGCGCAGAGGCTCATCGACACCTGGCTGGCGTTGGGCCGGGGCTGCAGCGTCGAGGTCCTATTGGCGGTGAATCGCCGCTTGGGTGCAGTAGGATTGGACGCGCTGTCGTTGGCGCTGTTTGGCTGCGCGCGCCAAGCCGGCGGGCCACAGCACGGACTTGACCTGCGCCTGGCTTTTCCTTCCGGCGCGCTGCCGTTGTGGCGGTTCTGGCCGAGCGCCGCCGATCTGCGCCGCTACGACCGGTTTGACTTAGACGTGCCAGCGGGCAACGGCGCGCTCACGCTCGGCGTCGACGCCGCCGGGCGGCCGGTGCGGATTAGCTCTGGCGACCGGGGCAAGCACATCTACACAGCGGGAAGAACCGGGAGCGGCAAATCCACTTTCTTCGGTAATGCCTGCCGCGAAGACATCATCAACGGCGAAGGGGTGCTGTTGATCGACCCACATGGCGACCTTGCGCGCTCCGTGCGCCAAGCTGTGCCGTCCCATCGCCAGCGCGATTTGATCTGGATCGACCTGGGCTCGGCGGACCTCGCCTGGCGGCTCGACCTGTTCAAGACCCCCGGCATTTTCCCCGACGCAGAGCGGGCCCGCATAGCCGACCAGCTGATTGCTTACTTCCGGCAGATTTGGCGCGGCACGCCGGAAGCGTTCGGACCCGCCTTCGAAAACCTCTTCAGCGGCGCCACCCAATTGCTGCACAGCGCGAGGGACGAAGCGGATCGCACGCTGCTCAAGTTCAGAAAAGTGCTCGTTGATGACGCATTCCGGCGAAAACTACTGGAAGAATGCGATGATGAGGCTTTGCTCGAACTTTGGGAGGAGATCCACGACGTCAGCGGAGAATGGCAGCTCAGCAACCTGGCGCCGTACATAACGTGCAAGCTGTCGCGGTTGCTCAATCCGTTGACGCGGCGTTTCGTCGGCGGCGACAAACCGAGACTCGATTTGCGGCAGGCCATGGACGAGCGCAAGATCGTCATCGTCAATTTGAACGCCGGTGTTGTCGGCGAGTCTGCGGCGCGGTTTATCGGCGCCTTGATTTTCATGGCCGTCAGCGAGGCCGCGATGGGCCGGTGCCGCGTGGACGAAGCCGAAAGGATTCCATTCCGCGTATACATCGACGAGTTCCAGACGATGGTCTCGGATGTTGCGGCTTCCGCGCTGGCCCAATGCCGAAAGTACAACCTCTCTTTGGTGCTGGCTAACCAGAATCTGGGCCAGCTGCGCGGCGACTGGTATCAACAGACCGATGTTAGCGAGACCGTGCTCAGCAACTGCAACACTCTCATTGCGTTCCGGCTTGGCATGCACGACGCCAAATTGTTGGCGCCGGCGTTTGGCCTGGAACATTATCGCGATCTTACCGAACTCGGCGTCGGCGAAATGATCGTCAGCAGGATCGTAGACGGCGTCCCAGTGCGGGCGCAGCGCGTGTTTGGCTTGCCGCCGATCGCGCCGCCATCGGATGCGAATTCCGCCAACGATCGCTGACGCTCAGGCGCGCCATAATTGTTTGCGCAGCGCCGCTTCGCGCTCGGACAGCAGCCCGGCGCGCGCCAGCGCATCGAAGCGGTCGAGTGCGGCTTGGCGATGCGTCTCGGCGCTCGGCCCGCCGGCCTGCGCAAGATGACTTTCGACAATGGCGCAGAAGCGCATGCCCTCGAGATCGGCCGGCTGAAACAGGCGGCGGGCCAGCAGCAATTCTTCTTCCCAGGCTTCGCGCGCAGCGCCGAGATCGCCCATCGCCTGCGCCGCCAAGCCCAGACGCTCGAGCGCCACAGCCAAAGCCTGCGCAGCGGCCCGGTCCGCCGGCGCCTTTTCCGTGAGCCTGAGCCGAAGCTCTACGCTTTCGCTGAACGCGGATCGGGCAGCGACATGGTCCTTGCGCGCAAGTGCGTCATCGCCTTGTTTCAGCAAGGCGCCGGCCAGCGCGCGCGTGTCTTGCGCTGTGCCCCGCCCACGGTCGCACGCCATGCGCCTAAAGGCGGTGGCGCGCACGAATGCTTCGGCGGCCGAAGTCGCAGACGCCCGGGCGACTTCGCCTAGCCTGTCCCAGCATGCCGCTGCCTCGGCCAGCCAGCCAGCGTCCGCGCTGTTCTGCGCTGCGAAGGATTCCGCATGGACGCGCGCCTCAAGCGCGGCTTCGCGCGCGATCGCGATTTGGCTCGCGCGTAGCGCGTGGTCGGCCTGTTCGAGCAGGGTATGTACAAAAAAGCGCGCCGGCGCCTCGGCGGCCCGGTTCGCGGCGAACAGGCGTTCGGCGATCGCGCGCGCCTGCTGCATCGACTCGGCCGCGGCCGGGTTGTCGCCAAGCGCCGCACGCAGCGCCGCCCGTACGCGCCACGTCCCGGCCAGAGCCCATGATTCATTCGGATCGCGCGCTGCGAGGACGAGGCGCGCCTGCAGCGCCTTGTCCATCGCTTCGCGCGCCGCCTCAGCAGCGCCACGCGCATAATCGGCTTCGGCCGCCAGCGCCCAGGCATCAGATAGCACCGCACGCCAATGGGGCTCTGCGGTTTCCGTCACCGCCAGCGCTTCATAGCGTCCAATCGCTTCATTGAAGCGCCGTCGTGCGGAAGCAGGCTGGTTGGCGTCTAGTTCGAGCGCGCCGAGACGGAGTTCAGCATCTGCGATGTCGGCGGCCAGTTCCGGTGTTTCGCTGATCTGAGCCGCGGTTGCCCGCAACATCGCAAGCGCCGCTTCAGCTCCGCGCCTGGCGCGCGCGAAATCGCGGGCGCCGGCGTCGAGTTCGGCGATCCGGCCGCACGCGCGCGCATACCAACGCGATGCGTCCGGCTCTCCGGGATGGCGCCCAAGCACGGCGTCGTAAATCTGGAGCGTGCGTTCATAGTGGCCGCGCGCATCGTCTGCCGCGCCGGTATGGCGGGAAATTTCTCCAAGCATGAACGCCGCGCGGCCCTGCGCGGCCGCCTCGGTGCTGCTGGCGAGCACGGTCCGCGCCTCGGCTGTAGCCGCCTCGAAATCCCCGGCCTCAGCCGCGACGCGCGCCAAGCCAAGCCGGGGCGCGGGCGAAAGCGGGGCCAATTGAACCGCCAGCATCAGCGCCTGGCGTGCTCTGACTGGGTCGGTGCGTTCCCACAACGCCGCCGCGCGGCGCGCGGCCAGTGCTGCGCCCGGACCGCCAGTTTCCGCGAACGTCAACAAAGCGCTCGCTTCCGTTTCGTTCAGACTAGGATTTTTTCTCATAAAATCAGTAGTGTTTTAGCCAATGGTAAATTGGTCACAAACCGTAACCCAACGTGTTTTGTCGCCCGAGGAACTCTCGCGATACAGGAGCGTAGGGGTCGGGGGACCCGAAGTCCTGCGGGGGGACAAGAGGTGTCATCTGTGCGTCTGCAACAGACCATAGCAGGTCCGGCCGTGTGCGCGGGTGTCGGCGTTCATACCGGGGCGCATGTGCGCATGGTGTTGTCCCCAGCACCAGCGGATACCGGTATCGTGTTTGTCCGCTCGGACGCTCGCGCAGTGCCCTCGAATTCCATTGCCGCGCATGCCGACAACGTCTCCGAGACGCGCAATTGCACCACTATTCGCAACGCGTCGGGCGTGGAGCTTGCCACCATAGAACATCTGATGTCGGCCTGTGCCGGACTCGGCGTGGATAACCTCATCGTCGAAGTTGACGGCCCCGAAGTGCCGATCCTCGACGGCTCCTGCGCGCAGTTCGTGCAAGTGCTGCTGAATGCGGGCGTTCGAAAGCAGGATAAGCCGCAGCGTTTGATCCGCATTCTCGAGCCGATCGAAGTGCGCATGGGCGCAAAGAGCGCGGCGCTGCTGCCGTCGGACGGTTTCGACGGGCTGGATATCGACGTCACCATTCGTTTCGCCGATCCCGCCATCGGTACCCAGCGCCGCCGCGTGCATCTGACCGCGCAGACTTTTCTCAACGACATCGCCGATGCGCGGACCTTCGGGTTTCTTGCCGATGTCGAAACGATGCGCGCTGCGGGCCTTGGCCTCGGCGCCTCGATGTCGAACGCCGTCGTTGTGGATGCGGGCCGCGTCGTAAATCCGGAAGGGCTGCGGTTCGACGACGAATTCGTGCGCCACAAGATGCTCGATGCGATCGGCGATCTGGCCCTCGCTGGCGCCCCGATTTGTGGCCGCTTTGTGGCCGACCAGCCGGGCCATGCGCTCAACGCGCGGCTCGTGCGCGCGCTGCTTGATACCCCGGAAGCGTGGTGCTGGGAGCACGGCGACAGCCCCGAAACGGTGCGCGAAACCGCCCAACCCTTGGCCGCTGCGGCCCGCTAATCCACTGCCCACACGCCACAGCCGCGGGCGCTTTGCGCCGCGCCCGCCTTCCTGTATCAGCGAAACGTGGTCCGCTTCGTCACGCGGGCGCGAGCAATGAAGAGGCCCGGCAGAATGACCCCTCGGAAACTCCAGCTCTCCAGGGCCCTGGCGCTCGCCCTCCTGGCCGGCGGCGCAACTGCCTGCGCCGGCGTTCGCGATCGCGAAGATCTCCAATATGTCGAGGAGCCGGCCAGCAACCTCTACAATCGTGGCGCCGACGCGCTCGATCGAAACCGCTTCCCGCGCGCTCTGCGCATGTTCGAGGAAGTGGAGCGCCAGCATCCGTATTCGTCCTGGGCGCGCCGGGCGATGCTGATGGAGGCCTATACCCATTATCAAGCACAGGCCTATGACGACGCGATCGAAGATGCACAGCGCTTCATCGCGCTTCATCCTGGCAACGAAAGCGCGCCCTATGCCTATTACCTGATCGCCGTCTGCCATTTCGAACGCATCATGGACGTCGGCCGCGATCAGGGCACGACCGAGCGGGCGCTGGCCGCGCTCAACGATGTCGTGCGCCGTTATCCCGAGACGGCCTATGCGCGCGACGCCCGGCTGAAGCTCGACATGGTATACGATCAGCTGGCCGGCAAAGAGATGACGATCGGCCGTTTCTATCTCGAGCGCGATCAGCATTTGGCCGCCATCAACCGGTTCCGCCAGGTGATCGAGAACGAGAATTTTCAGCGCACTTCGCACGTGCCTGAGGCGCTGCACCGCCTGGTGGAAGCCTACCTGTCGGTCGGCATGACCGAAGAAGCCCAGCGCATGGCTGCGGTGCTCGGCCACAATTATCCCGGCAGCGAGTGGTATCAACGTTCGTTTGCGCTGATGACAGAGCAGGGCGTGGCGCCGGTCGCGGTCGAGGAAGCAGAGCGGCGCGGGTGGCTGCGCCGGACCTTCGGCGCTGTGTTCTGAACCTGGACGCCAGCGTACCGCAGGCGAACCCAGCCCTATCGCGAACATTGGGCGAGCCCGCCGAGTCTGGGTTAGACTGTTGCGATGAGCGACAAGCCCATTGAAAAGCTCACCGCCAAAGAAGCCGCCGCCGAACTCGAACGCTTGGCCGGCGAGATCGCGCGTCATGACAAGCTCTATCACGGCAAGGACGCGCCCGAGATAACCGACGCCGCATACGACAGGTTGCGCATTCGTAATTCGGCAATCGAAGCGCACTTTCCGGAACTGGTGCGCGAAGACAGTCCATCGACGCGCGTAGGCGCATCGCCGGCCGAGAAGTTCGGCAAGGTCCGCCACGCCGTGGCGATGCTTTCGCTCGACAACGCGTTCGACGCCGAGGACGCCAAGAGCTTCGTGCAACGCGTGCAGCGCTTCCTCAACCTCGGCGCAGCCCCGGTCATCACCGCCGAACCCAAGATCGACGGGCTCTCGGCGTCGTTGCGCTATGAACACGGCAAATTTGTCCGAGGGGCGACGCGGGGCGACGGCCGCGAAGGCGAGGATGTCACCGCAAACCTCGCAACCCTCGAGGACATTCCACGAGTCATCAAGGGCGCGCCGGCAGTGCTGGAAGTGCGCGGCGAAGTCTACATGGAGAAGGCGGCGTTCGCGAAAATGAACGCGACGTTGGAGAAGCAGGGCAAGCAGACCTATGTCAACCCGCGCAATAGCGCGGCGGGCGCCTTGCGTCAGCTCGATGCGAAGATCACCGCATCGCGGCCGCTTCGCTTCTTCGCTCATGGCTGGGGCGAACTCAGCGAGCCGCTGGCGGAAACGCAATATGACGGCGTTCATCGTTTGGCGAAGCTCGGCTTCCCGCTCGCCGGCATCGAGCGGGCCAAGACCGTCGAAGAGCTGCTGGCGCTTTACGAGCGTATTCTCGCCGGCCGAAACAAACTCGCCTACGAGATCGATGGCGTGGTCTACAAGGTTGACGACCTCGCACTGCAGCAACGCCTGGGCTTTGTCTCGCGCAGCCCGCGCTGGGCGATCGCGCACAAGTTCGCTGCGGAGCGTACCGAAACCGTTCTCGAGGGCATCGACATCCAAGTAGGCCGCACCGGAGCGATGACGCCGGTGGGGCGGCTCAAGCCCGTCTTCGTCGGCGGCGTCACGGTCACCAATGTGACGTTGCACAATCCAGACTACATTGCCGGCGTCGGCGCCGATGGCGGGCCGGTCCGCGGCGGCAAGGACCTGCGCATCGGCGACACCGTCGTGATCCAGCGCGCCGGCGACGTGATTCCGCAGATCGTCGACGTCCGAGACGATGACGCGCACCGACGGCGGAAGCGCTACAACTTCCCCGAAACCTGTCCGTGTCCCTTGAAAACGTCGGTTTCTGCGGAGGAGGGCAGCGTGCGCCGATGCTCCGGCGAATTTGCTTGCCCCTACCAACGCATCGAACACTTGCGCCATTTCGTGTCGCGCCGGGCCATGGACATCGAGGGCTTGGGGATCAAGCAGATCGAAGAATTGTTCGCGCTGGGTTGGATCAGCGAGCCGGCGGACATTTTCAGACTGAAGACCTACGCCGGCGAGCTGCGCGAGCGTGAAGGGTATGGCGACAAGAGCGTCGCCAACCTGCTGGCGGCGATAGAAACGCGCCGCGAGATCGAGCTGTCGCGCTTCATCTATGCGCTCGGCATCCGCGATATCGGTGAAACGACGGCCGGCGTGCTGGCGCGCCGGTATGAAAGCTGGGAAGCGTTCCGGGACGCGGTCGATCGCGCCGTCGCCGCTGCGCCGGGCGTGGACTACGAGGCGCTCGAATTGATCGATGGGCTGGGCGAGGGCGCGCGTGCGAACCTCATCGAAGCGGCGCCCACGCTGAAAGCCGGTAGCGGCGATCTCTTCGAGGCGGCGGGCCCGCCGAAAGTGAAGGGCGTCAGCACAAAGGCTTGGGGCGGCATTGTCGCGCATTACGGCTCGCTGCATGAGGCGATCACGGCGCTAAAGCGCGCGGCCAAGCAGGCGCCGGGCGAGGCATATCTCGAATTGGCGCAGGTCGACGGCGTCGGACCGGTCGCGGCGCGGCATCTGGCGCGGTTCTTCTCGGAGCGGCACAACGCGGACGCGCTGAAGCGCCTGCTGAAGCAGGTGACGCCGAAACCCGAGCCGAAGGCGGCGGCGTCAAGCAAGGTCTCCGGACTGACCATCGTTTTCACCGGGACGCTGGAGAAGATGACGCGCGACGAAGCCAAGGCGCGGGCGGTGGCGCTGGGCGCGAAAGTGTCCGGGAGCGTTTCCAAGAAGACCGATCTTGTCGTCGCGGGCCCGGGTGCAGGATCCAAGCTGACCGACGCCGAGAAATTCGGCGTCAAAGTGATTGACGAGGACGCATGGATCGCACTCAGCCGCTAGCTAGCTAGCGCTCCATCGCGCGGGCGGTGCCGAGCGTATCCGCATATTGCTGGAAGCTGGCAATCTTGCCGTTCTTGACGCTGAAGACGTGCGCGAATTGCGCGCGCATCGGCTTTCCCGTCGCCTTACAGACGCCGGTATAGTGACCGAGCGAGACGACCCGTTCGCCGCCATCGATGAGTTCTTCCGAGTTCACCGAGAAGTTTTCCCAGTCGGCGCCGATACGCGCGAACACGCCGTGCAAAACCGCCTCGGGTCCGAGGTAAGGATTGCGATCGGCGTAAGGGTAGTTCTCCGCTTCGTTCCATACGATGTCCGGAGCCATGGCGGCGAGGGCGGCGGCCATGTCGCCCTTGGCGAAAGCGGCGTAAAGCGCGCGAACCGGGTTTGAGTTGGACATCACATTGCTCCTGCTGAATGGGGCGGCGACGGCGCGTTAATCGGCGCATCGAACAATTTGCTCAACGGCGCGATATCGGCGGACGGACGGCTCGTCGCAAGATAAGCCTGGAATTCAGGCGAATAGGCGTGTCGCCGCAGCGGCCACCATACGCTCTGAATGCCGGGACTGTGATAGAGCATCAGCATGAGCTGTTCCCACCCGGCCCAGTGCGCGGGATCGAGCGTGCCGGCCTTCTGTTGATACCAGGCGGTCTCGAGCAATTTGAAAATCGAGAATAGGAAGTAGTGGGCGACGATGCGCTCCTCGCGCGTCGAGTCGTACCAATTGGCGCAGACCTTGGAGACGGCAGCGCCCAGCACCGGCGATTCCATTGCCGGTACGTTGATGGCGGTGATGGCGGCGGAGAGTGTTTCCACCGCCAGCACGCGCTGGGCTTGGGTATTCTGGCGAATTTGCAGGCCGACGAAGATGAGCGAGAGCAAAACGCCGATAGCGGCGAGCATTTCGGCGATGGCTGCGATCGATTGCAGGTCCATGCCGCGCCTCCTTCTCAACGCGCCATTTCATACATGAAGTCGATGAACCCCATCACCGCGCCTTCCACGCCCATGACGCGCGGATTGGAGCTGTCGACGACGAAGTACTCGTCCGGCGCGTGCTGGGCGCCGCCGTGGCCCAAACCGAATTGCGCAGCCGGAATTGAAACAGGCGGCTGGGTGAACACCGAGCCCGGCCACGAGCCGGCAAGCCGGGGATTGAGCGTCGCTTCGATGCGCGACCGCCGATAAACGGCAAGTTGGCCCTGCACGAGGCGGCTGTCTTCCGGCGTCTCGGTCGGATCGTAACCGCCAGTGACGTTGACCTCGACGTCGCTGAAGCCGCGCGCGTCCAGATGTGCGCGCAGCTTGCGCTCGGCCTCGGCGCGGGTCTGGTCCGGCACCAGGCGCAGGTCGAGCTTGGCCGCGCCGCGTCCGGGGAGAATGGTCATGCCGCCAGGACCGGTGTAACCGGCGACCAAGCCTTCGATGTTCACCGTGGGCTGTGAGGCAAGGCGCTCGAGCGCGTCGGCCCATGGCAGATCGTCGATGAACGCCGGCACGCCATTACGACGTTTCCAATCGGCTTCACTGGTGTTGCGCGCGTTCTGACGAATGATCTGGCGTTCGCGTTCGCTGAGCGGGCGCACGTTCTCGAACCAGCCGTCGATCGCGGGCGTATTGCCGTCGGGCGTGACCAGGGTCTGCAATGCTTGCACCAGCCGCCACACCGGCGAATCCACCATGGCTTTGTTCGACGAATGAATGTCGCGCGCCGGGCCCCGACCCCAGCGCTCGCCGCTCGCCACCAACTCGCATTCGATGATGCCCTTGGCGCCCAGGTTCACGGTGACGCCGCCGGTGCTCGGGTCCTGCCATCCAGTCGGGATGAAGATGCCCTGGCTTCGTTGCAACGCCGCCATGATGTCCGGCCGTCGCGCAATCTGATGGAAGTGCGGGCTGCCGATCTCTTCTTCGCCTTCAGCCAGCAGCACCAGGTTCACCGGCGGCGTGCGTCCCGCCGCGCGCAGCGCATGCAAGGCGGCGAGGAAACATGCTTCCGGGCCCTTCTGGTTGATCGCGCCGCGGCCCATGATGCAGCGCCCTTGCGGACGCTCGACAATCGCGGCCTCGAGCGGCGGCGAAGACCATTCCGCCGGATTGAACTGCTTTACGTCGTACATGAAGTAGACGCCGAGCGTTTTCGCGGCGCCGACGTCCCACGTTGCGAACACGCCCGGATGGCCATCGGTCTGCACGATTTCGCTGTGCGTGAAACCGGCGTCGCGGACGAGGCGCTGCATGTATTGCGCACCTTCCTGCATGTTGAGATTTTCGGCGGCAATGGAGGGCGTGCGGATCCAGTCCTGGATCATCGCCACAGTCTGATCCTTCTGGCGGTCCACCAGGCGCCGCAGCGCGCTGCGGTTTGGCGTTTGCGCGTCTGCGATCGCAGGCGACATCGCCGCCATCAGCGCCGCGCCCTGCAAAAGCCCGCGCCGGCTCGCCGCTCCGTCCTTGCGATCATCCATGGCGTTCCCCTCCAAACTCACGTGCGACAGCATAAGCATTTCAGGCAAAAGACAAGCGCCATCCTTGTTGCGCGCGAGCGCGGAAAAGTATCCGCCTTCGCCAAGGCTTCGGCGGCAGGCTCTCGCTCACGCGAGAGCGGAGAGCGGGACGCGGGTGGCTCGCGCCTCACAAATTGCGCCGTCGCCGGCGCGTATGACGCGGGGCCGCCCGCGTCCCGTGATCGGCTTCAGCGGCTCGGCACCGGGAGGTGTTTCACTCCCATGGCTCGATCGCCGCCGGCGTGCGGGTCGCGCTCCTGATGCGCGATCCCCGGTGCGTACTCCCGACGGTTTCTCAACCCCGCGGGCTTCAGCTCCTCAGCGATACGAAACGCCGTCACGCCCATTGGTTTGTTCGCTTCGACGCCCGCCTTCCCACGATAGCCTGCGGGAGACATCAGAACTTCACGCTCAATCACCTCGCTCATCGCATCGGGTAAACAGGGCTGCCGACTGCTCTCCGGCGGAGCGATGGCAAGAGTATAACCTCAGCGCGAGGCCTGCCGGATCGATTTTCGCGCGGTCCTTGATGGCGCGCGGAAAATTGAGTGCGCAGTGGTGGATAGAGGAAACCTCTATCCACCCTTCGCGTCTTTCACGCGACCTAGAGCGGTTTCGTCGCTGCTTCCAGCCATGTCTTCGCATCGCCCTCAAGCTGCGGACCGATCTTGTCCCATACGCGGGCATGATAGGCGTTGACCCAGGCGATCTCTTCCTTCGTCAGCAATTGCTTGACGATGAGATCGCGCGCGATCGGCGCCAAAGTCAGCGTGTCGAAGCCGAGCATGGGACGTTCGCCGCCTTCGATGTCGGCAGCGGGCGTGACCACTTGCAGGTTTTCGATGCGAATGCCGTAGGCGCCGGTTTTGTAATAGCCCGGCTCGTTCGAGACGATCATGCCGGGCTCGAGCGGCTGCGTGTTGACGAACTTGGCGATCCGGTGCGGCCCTTCGTGCACGCCAAGATAGACGCCGACGCCATGGCCGGTGCCGTGATCGTAATCCAGGCCGGCTTCCCACAGGCTCATCCGGGCCAGAGCGTCGAGCTGATGACCGGTCGTGCCTTTCGGGAAGCGCACGCGCGCGAGCGCGATGTGGCCTTTGAGCACGCGGGTGAAGCGATCCTTCATTTCCCGCGACGCGCGCCCGATCGCCACCGTGCGGGTGATGTCAGTAGTGCCGTCGAGATATTGTCCGCCGCTATCGATCAGGAACAGCGAACCGCGTCCGAGCTTGCGGTTGGTCTTTTTGGTGACGCGATAGTGGACGATGGCGCCATTAGGCCCGGCGCCGGAGATTGAATCGAACGAGAGATCCTCGAGCGCGCCGGTTTCGGCGCGGAAGCTCTCCAGTTTCTGGCAGGCCTCGATCTCCTGCACCTTGCCGGTTTGGCCTTCGGTGGCGATCCAATGCAGGAAACGCGACACGGCGGCGCCGTCGCGCGCGTGCGCGCGGCGCGAACCCTCGATCTCCGCCGCGTTCTTGCACGCACGCGGCAGCACAACCGGATCCTGACCGCGCACGATTTCGGCGCCGGCCTGCTTCAGCTCCTCGAAATACCAGGCGCTCGCCGTCGCCGGGTCCAGCTTCACTTTCTTGCCGGCCAAAGCGCGAAGCGCCGGCTGCAGTTCTTCGCTCGATCTGACTGCCACTTCATTGCCGAGCCATTGGCGCAGTTCAGGCGAAACCTTCTCATCAGCCAAGAACAAGTCGGCGGCGCCATCCTTGTGCAAGATCGCTTCGCCCAGCGGCAGCGGCGTACGCGCAACGTCGCCGCCGCGTACATTGAACAACCAGGCGATCGAGGCCGGCGAGGTGATTACCACGGCGTCGGCGCTTTCTCCGCTCAAGCCTTCGCCGAGGCGATGCCGCTTCGATGCAGCGCTCTCGCCGGTGTAGGTTTCCTGCTGTGGCACGACCTTGGCCATCGGGATCGGCGGCCGGTCGTCCCAGATCTCGTCGATCGGATTGCGCTCCACGGGAACCAGCGTCACCCCGGCAGCGTCGGCGGCGGCGCGCAAACGGTCCAGGCTGTCGGGGCTGTGCAGCTTCGGATCATAGCCGATACGCTGACCCAGCTTGGCGCGTTCGCGGATGAAGGCCGGTACGCCGCCATCGACGAGATCGCGATAGGCGAACAGGGCGCCGTCCACCTGCGCCCGCACCTGCAATGTGTAGCGGCCGTCCACGAAGATGGCAGCTTCGTCGGCCATCACCACGGCGGCGCCGGCCGACCCGGTAAAGCCGGTCAACCAGGCCAGACGGTCATAGGCCGGAGGCACATATTCGTTCTGCCATTCGTCCTCGTGCGGCGCGACGAAGCCGTCGAGGCCGGCGGCTTTCAGCGCTTTTCTCAAGCGGGGCAGATGCTTACGGCCAAGGGCAGGCCCGCCGGGATCGTCATAATTCTGGAACACGTCTTGCGTCCTTTTTGGCCCCGGTTCAGGGCAGGTTCAGAGGCTGGAGTCTAGGGCTTTGCGGCAAGAGGTTTAAGAGGGCGGCCTCGGGAAAGCGGCCAGCAGCCGCGGAGATTAGATGGGTTCTTGGCTGAAAACAGCGGCGGCGGCCCTGACCGCCTTGGCGCTCGCGGCGGGAGCGACCGCCTCGGCGCAGCCGATGCTGCAGGATTTTCTGACCCAGCAGCTCGACAACCGCGAACTGCGCAACGCCGACGATGGCTATGCCAGGATCGTCGGGCCGCTCACCGGCACGCTGGCGAGCGCCGGCGCGGCCAGCCACACGCTCAACAACCTTCGCGTCGGGCAGGAAATCCGCATCGTCGGTGTTTGCGACAGCGCTTGCGCCGATCTCGATCTGCGCGTGATCGATCCCCGCGGCCGGGTGATCGCCTCCGACACACGCGGCGATGAGCACCCTTCGATCGACATGCGCGCCGAAATGTTCGGGCAGCATACGATCGAAGTCGACATGGCGGACTGCGGCGCTGCGCGCTGCCGCTACGCGGTGAATGTCTACACCCGCTGAGGCTTGCGCAAGACCAGGGTCATCCACGCGTCCTTCGGCATCTGCGCTTCCAAGACCAGCCCGCGATTGGCGTAGGCTTCGCGTACGAGCGGAGCTTGTTGGCGCAGAAGGCCGGAGAGGATTATCGTGCCGCCGGGCGCGACCGCGCGCACCAGCTTCGGCGCCAACCGGATCAGCGGCCGCATCAGAATGTTGGCGAATACCAGGTCGAATTGCCGGCCGGCGATGTAACGGGCGCCATCGCCGGCGATCACGCGTACGCGATGCGCCACTTTGTTCTGCTTGGCGTTGATCGCGGCGATGGCCGCTGCGCGGCGATCGATTTCGATGGCCAGGGCTTCGGCGCCATGCTTGGCGGCGGCGATGGCGAGAACGCCGGAGCCCGCGCCGACGTCGAGCACTTTGAACTTGGACCGCCGGCGTCCTCGCCGGCCAGGGCCGGTGGTCGCCGGCGAGGACGCCGGCGGTCCAAGATTGCTGCGCTTCCTCAGATAGCCTTCCAACCCCATCAAACAGCCCCATGTAGTGCCGTGATGGCCGGTGCCGAAGGCTTCGCTGGCTTCGATCCAGATTTTCGTGCGCCCGTTGCTTTCCCCGGCCAGCGCATGCGCCCCGGCGACGACGAACCGGCCTGCGCGCACCGCCGGCAGACCCTGGAGCGACATCGCCACCCAATCGGCCGCCTTCACTCTCTTTTGCTTCAAATGCAGCTCGGGCGCCGCCGCGCCGACGATCGCTTCAACTGACGCAGCGTCCTGCTTCGTCGGCACATAGACTTCGATGCGAAATCTGCCTGGTTTCTCCTCGAACCAGCTCACCGCATCGGCGGGCGAAGGGTCGTGGCGATCCAACTCGTCGGCCGCTGCGCGGATTTGCGTAAGCGTGCCGAGGGCGGTGAGCAGGAGCATGGGCCGGGGCTACGTCGGCGCCGCGAAATCCGCAAGAGACCGGTTGGCGCAGCGCCTGCGCGGGTGCAGTGTGCGCCGCGTCGGAGCAAGGGAGGGAGTGATGGGGTTTCGCGCTTTGGCTATCATTGGCGTCGCCTGCGGTTTGGCGGCATGTTCGCCTCCGGCGGAGCAGCCCGGCGCGGATGCCGGCGGCGCCGGCAGCGGCGGCGCACTGGCGAGTTCGATTCAGCCGGGTCAGTATCGAACCACGGTGACGATGTTGGAGATGAGTATTCCCGGCGTCGACTCGACCAGCATCAACATGGAGCCGACCACGACAGAGGATTGCGTCACCTCGACGGACGTCAGCGAATTCACCAGCGGCAGCATGGTCGACCCCGACTCGGGCGAGACCTGCACGCAAAGCAACATGAATACCGGCGGCGGCCGCATCCAGGGCGAAGCCAATTGCACAGGTCCTAACGGCGCGCGCACCATGCAGATAAGCGGCACGTACAGTTCGAACCGGGTCGATATGGAAATCAGCTCCACCCAGAACATGCCCGGCGCCGGTGCGACCACCATGCGCATGCGCATGGCCTCGGAACGCATCGGCGAATGCCCCGCTGGCGACACGGCACAGTAGCGAAGCAAAGCGGTTCGGGCGTCTAGGCCGCGCTTGCCGGCACGACGAAGCTGTCGATCACGCGCTTTTCGCCGGCCTTCTCGAACTCGACCGTGAGCTTGTTGCCTTCCACGGCGCTGATGCGACCGTAGCCGAATTTCTGGTGGAAGATGCGGTCGCCGCGCTTGTAGGCGGAGTCTTCGCCGCCGCTGCGTGCGATCAGCCGCGCTTCGCCGTCGATCATCGGCGGCTTCGACTGGGTGGCGCCGCGTTCCTGCGCGCGCCGCCAGCCCGGCGATTGATAGCCTGAAGAGAACGGCTCCACCGCCATGTCCCGCACGCCGGGGGGCTGCACGCCGTAACCGGTTTCGCTGACGGCGTCGACATTTGCGCTGGGCAGTTCATCGATGAACCGCGACGGCAGCACGACCTGCCAGCGGCCGTAGATTTGCCGGTTCGCCGCAAACGAAATGCGCGCGCTTTCGCGGGCGCGGGTGATGCCGACATAAGCGAGGCGGCGTTCCTCTTCGAGACCTTTCTCGCCGGACTCGTCGATCGAACGCTGCGAGGGAAACACCTGCTCCTCCCAGCCGGGCAGAAACACCAGCGGAAATTCCAGCCCCTTCGCCGCGTGCAGGGTGGAGAGCTGGACGTTGTCGCCGTCGCTTTCGGCCTCGATGTCGAGCACCAAAGCAACGTGTTCGAGATAGGCTTCGAGCGTATCGTATTGGCCCATCGACTGGACCAATTCCTTCAGGTTTTCGAGCCGCGTCTGCGCCTGTGGAGATTTGTCGTTGCGCAGCATCTCGGTGTAGCCGCTTTCGTCGAGCACGATTTCCGCCAGTTCGACATGCGAAATCGAGCGTGACTGCTCGCGCCAGCGATCGAGGTCGCTCAGGAACGAACGCAGCGCCGTGCGCGCTTTCAGCGGCAAATCGTCGGACAGGATCATGTCGCGCGCGGCGCCGATCAAGGTGCGGAAGCGGGTGGCGCCGCCGGGCGGCGCCGGCTGCTCGGTCACCACTTCGCCGGTGGCGGCGTCGAACAGGGGGCCGTTGTCGGTGACGAACCGCACCGGCGGCTTGCCGGCATAGGCGTGCAGCTTCTGCACCGTGCCTTCGCCGACGCCGCGCTTCGGCTGATTGACGATCCGCTCGAACGCCAGATCGTCATCTTCGGAGCGGATCAGCCGCAAGTACGCATGCACGTCCCGCACTTCAGCGCGCTCGAAGAAGCGCGGGCCGCCGATCACCTTGTAGGGGATGCGCAGCATCAGGAAGCGCTCTTCGAAGCCCCGCATCTGCCAGGCCGCCCGCACCAGCACCGCGCATTCGGCGTAGGAGCGGTTTTGCTGGCGCCACTGCTCGATGTCGTCTGCGATCAGCCGCGCTTCGGCTTCGCCGTCCCAGACCCCGCGCACTTTCACCCGATTGCCGAGCTCGTCGTCCGTGAACAGAGTCTTGCCCAGCCGTCCGCGATTGTTGGCGATCAGGGTGGAAGCGGCGGCGAGGATATGCCCGGTCGAGCGATAGTTCCGCTCCAGCCGCACGACTTGGGCGCCGGGAAAATCGTGTTCGAAACGCAGGATGTTATCGACCTCGGCGCCGCGCCAGCCATAGATCGACTGATCGTCATCGCCGACGACGCACAGATTCTTCCGCGCCTGCGCCAACAGCCTCAGCCACAAATACTGCGCGACATTGGTGTCTTGATACTCGTCCACCATCAGATGGCTGAGCTTGCGATGATAGGTCGCCAGCACGTCGGGATGGCGCTGGAAGATCTCGATCATATGGATCAGCAGATCGCCGAAGTCGCACGCATTGAGAATTTTGAGCCGCGCCTGATAGATCGCGTAGAGCTTCACCCCGGCGCCGTCGGCGAAATGGAACGCCTCGTTCTTCGGCACTTTCTCAGGCGTCAACGCGCGGTTCTTCCAGCCGTCGATGACGCCAGCGAGCTGACGGCCGGGCCAACGCTTCTCGTCGATGCCCTCGGCTTCGATGATCTGCTTCAACAGGCGAATCTGATCGTCGGTGTCGAGGATGGTGAAATTGTTCTTGAGGCCGACGAGTTCGGCATGCGTGCGCAGCATGCGGGCGCTGATCGAGTGAAAGGTGCCGAGCCACGGCAAACCGCCGCCGCCTGGGCCGAGCAGTTTCTCGACACGCTCGCGCATTTCGCGCGCCGCCTTGTTGGTGAAGGTCACCGCCAAGACGCCCCAGGGCTTGGCGCGCCCGGTCGAGAGCAAATGCGCCAAGCGTGTCGTCAGCACGCGCGTCTTGCCGGTGCCGGCGCCGGCGAGCACGAGCAGCGGCCCGTCCAGCGCTTCGACCGCCGCGCGTTGCTCGGGATTGAGCGACGCGAGGTAGGGCGGCGCCGAAGCGGCGCGCACGGAAATGGGCAGGGAGTCGTCTGACACGGCTCCAAACATACTAGCTGGTTCGCGGCAGCACGAAACAGGAACGACAGCAGGGCTGGCTTGACATTGGCGTAAGTTTTGACTTACGGTTAGCGATGGCTTACGTAATGGCGCTCGCGGCTTTGGCCGACCCGACCCGCCGGGCCGTGTTTGAACGGCTCCGCCACGGCCCGAAGGGCGTCGGCGAGATCGCGGCGAACCTGCCCGTCAGCCGGCCGGCGGTTTCGCAGCATCTCAAAGTGCTCAAGGCAGCCGGCCTGGTCGCAGACGAGGCGCGCGGCACGGCGCGCATCTATCGCATTCACGCCGACGGGCTGCGCGAACTGCGCGACTGGCTCGACAGCTTCTGGGGCGAAGCGCTTGCAGCTTACAAGACGCGCGCCGAAGCCGGCGCGGAAGGGGACGAACCATGAGCGTGGTCGAACTTGCGCCCATCGTGAAAGCGATCGAGGTGCGCCGCTCCGCCGCCGACGCATTTCGCATCTTCACGGAAGAGATCTCCGCTTGGTGGCCGATGAAGACGCATTCCCGCGCACGCGACGCCGCCGGCGAGCAGACTGTCAGAATCACCATCGAGCCGCACGTCGGCGGGCGCATCTATGAGACGCTGAACGATGGCCGCGAATTGGAATGGGGCGAGGTCTTCGCCTACGAACCGGGCGTCAGCTTCGCTATGCGCTGGACGATGGGCCGCCCCGCCGAGCAATCGACCGACGTCTCCGTCCGGTTCGAGGCTTTGTCGGATCGATCCTGCCGCGTCACGCTCACCCACGAAAACTGGGAACGCATGGGCGACGAAGCGCAGAAATTGCGCGAAGGCTACAACAATGGTTGGGTTGGCGTATTCGAGAAGGGCTTCGGCGGCTACGCCGGACTCCGGGAGGGAAGACAATGAGTCTGAGGATTCACGCGTTTCCACTGAGCCCGCGCGGCTTCAAAGTGCTGGCGGTGGCTGAGCATCTGCAACTGCCCTATGAGTTCGTCTACTGTGATTTGACCAAGGGCGCGCAAAAACAATCGGCCTTTACTGCGATCAATCCCAACCAGAAGATGCCGGTGCTCGAAGACGGCGATTTCACGCTCTGGGAGTCCAACGCGATCATTCAATATCTCGCCGGCAAGAAGCCGGGCGCGCTGTTGCCGCTGGACGAGAGGGCGCGGGCCGATGTGGCGCGCTGGATGTTCTGGGAATCGACGACCTGGGACGCAGCGGCAGCCACTTTGGCGTTCGAAAACTTCGTGAAGCATGTGTTCGGATTGGGCGCCCCCGATCCGGCGCGGGTGGCCGAGGGCGAGCAGAAATTCGATTCTGCCGCCCGCATTCTCGACGCGCACTTGAGGGGCCGCGATTTCGTCTGCGGCGACAAGCTCAGCCTGGCCGACTTTTCGCTCGCTGCAGCGTTGACCATCGCCGAGCCGGCCAAGCTGCCGCTCGCGCCCTATGCCGAAATCGAGCGATGGGGCGCGCGCATGGCGGATCTGCCGGCCTGGACTGCGGTGCGCGCGATGCAGCGCACGCCGGCGGCGGCGTGACGGAACCGCGCCTCGCTCGGCGCCGTTGCATTCGGTGATGCGCCTTTCCAATCTCTTGTGCCGCGCCGCCGTCGTCGTTGTTTCGTGCGTCACGATCGCCTGCACCGATCCCGCGGAACCGGAGCCTGATCCGGACGCTGCAGGCCAAGTCGGCGAGACACAAACCTTGCCATCGACGCTGCCGCCGCCGAGCGAGGCCATGCCGCGCTATGTCGGCCTATGGGCTGCGAGCGCTGAGGGCTGCGCCGATCCTGCGTGGCGATTCGAACAGCGCCGCGTCAGCACACGCGGGGAAGTTTCGTGCGAATTCCAGAATGTGACGCTGACGGACCGCGGCTACGACGTTCAAGCGCAATGCACTGCCGAAGCGCCGCCGGCGCCGTACAACATCCAACTCTCGTTTGCCGAATCCGCGCGCGCGATGATGATTGCAGGCGGACCGTGGCAAGCCGGAACCGCGCTTGTCTATTGTGGCCCGCTTCCACCACAATAGTGGGAACCTCACTTCCGAAAGGCTGTTGTCTCAGCGAGAAAGGAGGTTTCGACGTGGAATTGAACAACGACAACAAAGAATACCGCGCCGGCGCCTTCTTCGGGCTGGTGGCGGGCGTGCTGGTGCTGGCGCTCACGGCGATGGCGTTCACTGCGCTCGAGCCACGGCATGCTTCCCAGGCGTTCAACTGGGAAATTTCGGCGCCGGAACCGTCACGCACGGTAGTTCCCAGTTTCGGTAGTTGAAGCCGCGCCAGATCTCTCAGCGTTTGCTACACTTGGTGAATCAAGCGCGGAGAACTCATGACCGACGTGTTTATCTCGTATGCGCGCGAGGACGCCGCGCAGGCTGATCGTATTGCGCGCGGGCTGGAGGCGATGGGCCTCGCCGTGTTCTGGGACAACGAGATTCCGCCCGGTCAGACATGGGCCGATTATATCGAGAGCAAACTCAATCAATGCGCCGCGGCCATTGTCTTGTGGAGCGCGAACTCGACCAAGTCGCAATGGGTGCGCGAAGAAGCGCGCATGGGGCGGAGCAAACTCATCCCCGCGCGTCTGGACGTTTCCGAAGCACCGTTCGGGTTCGGCGATGTTCAAGCCGCAGACTTATCGCGATGGGGCGGCGATTACAGCGATCCCGAGTGGGGGCGTTTCGCCAATGCGGTCTTCGCCAGAGCTCGCGGCGCCGGCGCGGCTGCGCCACAACCGCCGACAACGCCGCAGCAACAGCAGGCCGGCTGGCAGGCCGCGTCCCAACCGCAACACGGCGAGGCGCAGCCAAAGAGCGGCGCGCTTTCGCCAATTGGCTACATTCAGAAGTGCTTGCGGCTCTATCTCGATGGCCGGGGCCGGGCGCGGCGGCGCGAGTATGGCTGGTTCTTCGTGTTCGCGTTTGCTGTCGGGGTGATCGCAGGCATTCTCGACGCACTGAGCGCCGGCGTGGATCCATACACAGGCGTGGCGAATTCCTTCGTGTTCGTTCTGATCGCGGGGCTCGCGCTGATCGCGCCGACGATTTCGGTCGCCAGCCGGCGGGCGCACGATTTCGGCCAGAGCGGATGGCTCGCGGCTCTGGTCTGCATACCCTATGTCGGCTGGATCGCTGCGCTCGTGTTCCTTTTTATCCCGGGTCAGCAGGGCGCCAATCCTCACGGGCCCGATCCAAAGGCGCTGTGACGGGCGGATTTGAAAACCGCCTGCCGCCGCTGTTAGATATTGGCGCCGCTAGGAGGGGATATGGCCGACGTATTTCTGTCTTACGCGCGCGAAGACAGCGCGCGCGCCGAGCAAATCGCTCGTGGCCTGGCGGCGGCTGGACTGGATGTCTTTTGGGACAATGAAATCCCGCCCGGGACGACCTGGGCCGACTACATCGAGGGCAAGCTCAATCAGTGCAAGGCGCTGATCGTGATGTGGAGCGAGCACTCCACCAAGTCGCAATGGGTGCGCGAAGAAGCGCGCATGGGCCGCGACAAGGGCGTGCTGATTCCGGTGATGATCGACAACTCGCAGCCGCCCTTCGGCTTTGGCGAAGTACAGGCCGCCAATCTGGCGACATGGAACGGCGAGGCTGACCACCCGCACTGGCGCCGTTTCGTCGATGCGGTGATGAACGCCACCGCGGCCGCACCGCGTCCGGCGAGCCAGGCCGCGCCGGCTGCGCCGCCGCGCACGGTTCAACCACCGCCCCAGCCGCAACAATGGAGCACGCCGGCAGCGGCGGAGAAGAAGTCCGGGCCGCCGGTGTGGGTTTGGGTGGCGGCCGGCGTCGTCGGCGCCCTGGTGGTGCTGGCGATCATCGGCTCGATGATGCCGTCCCAACAACAGCAGGCCAGCGTCACCGCGCCGACAACCCAGCAGCCGGTGATGAATCAGCCTCAACAACCGGTCGGCGATCAGAACCCGCAACAGACCAACGCCAACCAATTGCAGCAGTTCAGCGCCGCGATGGCGCAGCAGGGTTTCCAAATGGCGGGCCAGCCATTCACGAGCAGCATGGCGCAGGGGTTGTCAACGAATGTCCCGGTCGAGATGCACGCCGGTTACGAGTATCGGGTCGTCGGTGTTTGCGACAATGACTGCAGCAATCTCGATATGATCGTCTATGACGGTTACGGCTCGCCCATCGGTCACGACACGCTGCCGGACAGCCAGCCCGTCGTCGGCATACTTCCAGCAACTTCCGGGATGTTTACCGCGCAGGTGCAAATGACCGCGTGCAGCGTGGCGCCTTGCTACTACTCCGTGGCCTTGTACGGGCGCGCGGCGCAATAGCTCAATTCAGGCGGTTTTCCAAAACGAACACCCGCACCGCTGACGCCAGCGAAGCCTCCGGCGTGTTCTTGCCGCGGCGCTCGTCGATGGCGGCGATCAATACAGGCAGGGTCATCGACCGGTCGCGCGCTATGCGTTCGAGCGCCGCCCAGAATTCCTGTTCGAGAGCGAGTGAGGTGCGGTGCCCGGCGATGCGCATCGATCGCTTCTGCAGAGCCCCTTTAGTGTCAGTCATCGTCATCGCCACGTTTGTGTCCGTCCAGCTTTCGCTCGGCGGCCTCCTGTTCTGTCCTTGTCTTGTTCCGCTCGGCCTTGCTCCTACCGTGAGCTAAGCGTTTGGCAGCGGCTTCGGTTTCCGCTTCCACGCGCGCTTTTTGCTTCCGCGCCCGCTTGAGGTTCACGATTTCGGCCATGGACGAGGGGATGTAGGCTGCTACCGGCGTGATGCAACCGTTTACGCGTGTTCGCGCTGCAGCGACAGGCCGTCGCAATGGAACTTACCAAATGTGATCTGTGATCGCGCCGCGGCGCGGCTCCACGCTTGATGGGTGTTCAGGTTCCCCCTCAGCCCGGCCCGACCATCTTCTCCGGCCGCACGATGGCGTCGAAATCTTCTGCCGGGATGCCGTCGCGGATCGCCGCCTCCCGCAACGTAGCGCCGGTTTTGTGCGCGGTTTTGGCGATCTTGGCGGCGCGGTCGTAGCCGTATTTCGGCGCGAGCGCCGTCACCAGCATCAGCGAGCGCTCGAGGCCTGCTTGGATGTTGTCGAGCCGCGGTTCGATGCCGACCACGCAATTGTCGGTGAAGCTCACGGCTGCGTCGGCCAGCAGACGAACGCTCTGCAGGAAATTGTAGGCCATGACCGGGTTGAACACGTTCAGCTCGAAATGGCCGCTGGCGCCGGCAAACGTGATCGCGGCGTGGTTGCCGAACACCTGCGCGCAAACCTGAGTCAAGGCTTCGCATTGGGTCGGATTCACTTTGCCGGGCATGATCGAGGAGCCGGGCTCGTTCTCCGGCAGCATCAGCTCGCCCAGGCCGGAGCGGGGGCCCGAACCCAGGAAGCGGATGTCGTTGGCGATCTTGAACAGGGAAGCCGCAACCGTGTTGATCGCGCCGTGGCTGAACACCATGGCGTCGTGCGCAGCCAGCGCCTCGAACTTGTTCGGCGCCGAAGTGAACTTCATTTGCGTGATCGCCGCGATGCGTTCGGCCACCCTTTCGGCGAATCCAACCGGCGCATTGAGACCGGTGCCGACGGCGGTGCCGCCCTGAGCCAGCTGCATCAGCGCCGGCATCGACTGCTGAATGCGGACGATGCCATTCTCGACCTGTGTCGCATAGCCGGAGAATTCCTGACCCAACGTGATCGGCGTCGCATCCTGGGTGTGGGTGCGGCCGATCTTGATGATGTCCCTCCAGGCCTGCGCCTTGTCATTGAGGGCGTTGCGCAGCTTTTGCAGCGCCGGGATCAGCCGGTGCTCGATCTCTTCGGCGCAGGCGATATGCATCGCCGTCGGGAAAGTGTCGTTCGACGATTGGCTCATATTGACATGATCGTTGGGATGCACCGGCTTCTTCGATCCCATCTCGCCGCCGAGCATTTCGATCGCGCGGTTCGAGATCACTTCGTTGGCGTTCATGTTGGACTGCGTGCCCGAGCCCGTCTGCCACACCGCCAGCGGGAAGTGGGCGTCGAGCTTGCCCTCGATGACCTCTTGCGCCGCCTTCACCACCGTCTCGCCGATCTCGGGCTTGAGGACGCCCAGGTCCATATTGGCCTCGGCGGCCGCGCGCTTGACGATCCCCAGCGCCCGCACGATCGGCGCCGGCATCTTCTCTTCGCCGATCTTGAAGTTCTGCAGCGAACGCTGCGCCTGCGCGCCCCAGTATTTCGCAGCCTCCACCTGGATGGGACCAAACGTATCGGTTTCAGTGCGGGTGGACATGGGATGCTCGCTTGAGGAATCTGATCCCGCAGGGGATATGGGCGCCAATTGTGGCGATCAAGCCCGGAAGGTGGAAATGGCGCTCACCGAGCAGTGGACCGGCCGCGGCAAAGTCCGCGCCCGCGAGATCGCCGGCGGCGCCGAAATCGCCATCGACGGCATCACCACCCAAGCCCGCTATTACAAGCCGCTGGTCTACGAATTCTTCCGCAAGGAATTTCCCGTTCGCCCGCGCTGGGGCGAGTTCGAGGTCGACCTGGTCATGGAATATGTGGGCGAGGTCCCGCGGCTCGACCTCGACAATCTGGCCAAAGCGCTGCTGGACGCGCTGAAGGGCCACGTCTTTTTCGACGATAGTCAGATTGCGCGCCTGCTGTGCGAGCGGAGAGCGGGCGCGCGCGACCGCATCACGCTGCGGGCTGTGCGCCGCGGCGTGCTAGAAGGCGCGTGATGCCGTTCCGACTGGTTTTTCTCGGCATGCTGGGATCCGGCAAGAGCCACGTCGCGCGCAAGGCTGCGTCGCTGACGGGGGGCATGGTGCTGCCCTTCGCCAAGGATGTGTATCGGTTGAGCGAAGCCGTGCTCGGGCGGCCGGTCGACAAGACTATTCAAAGCGATCGCGCGTTGCTGAAGACCATCGGTACGGACTGGGGCAGGGAGGGGCGTGCGGATGTTGATCCGACGCTGCGGGCGAAACTGGCGACGTTGTGGGACCGCCGTTACGGCTATGCCGACATCTGGGTCGACAGCTTCGTGCGATACGCTGAAGCGGCGCCCGATGCGCACATCTTCAACGACGATACCCGCTTTCCGAACGAACTCTGCCGCACGGTGGGGTTGGGCTTCCTGCCCTTTTATGTCGGCGTCTCCGAAGCGACGCGCGCCACGCGTCTTGCCGCGCGCGGCGAGGCCGTCGCGCCGGCCGCCTACCGGCATCCCTCCGAGATCATGAACACGACGCTGAGCACCATCGCGCTCGATCAAAACCTCGCGCCGATTGTCTGGAACGACGACGCAGCGGCGCCGCAGCGCGATTGGATCGTGTCGCAGCAGACGTTCTTCGGCTGGCTGAGCAGTGGCGACAGCGCCGCGCTCACCGCCTTCGCTCAACAATCGCCGCCGCAGAAGCTCTGCGATTGGGCGCGTGGCGAACCGTGGCGTTGAAGCAATATGGACCGCCGGCGCCTCGCCGGCGGTCCATATTAGCTCCACTTCAGAGGCGGCGCCTGCGCTTTCAACGCTTCGATACGGGCGCGAAGCTCGTCGATGAAGCCGTGGTGCGAGCCGGTCCAGGTCAGCGGGTCGCCGACGACCGCTGTTGTGTTGAACGGCACCAGCAGTTTGGCGTCCTTGGGCAGCGAACGCCCCGCGCCTTGCAGATAAACCGGCGTCACCGCGGCTTCGGGGCAGAACTCGACGAGACGCGCCACGCCGGTCTTGAAGCGCGTCATCTCCTCGGGCTCGCCGCGCGAGCCTTCGGGAAACACCACGAGAATTTCACCGCGCGCCAGCGCTTCCTTGGCGCCTGCGAGCACGTCTTCGGTTCGCGACGCCGTTCCGCGTTTGATCGGAATGATGCCGATGACGTTGCGCGAGAACCAGGAGCCGAAGCCGCCCTTGTCGAAATGGTCGGCGGCCGCCACCGGCCTGATCTTCGGCAGCAGCTTCGAGGGAAACAGGCAGAGCAACACGATCGTATCGACGTGGCTATTGTGGTTGGCCGCCACGATCGCGGGCCCCTTCGTCGGCAGTTTCTCTTTGCCGATCACGTCGAGCCCGAACAGCAGCCTGGCTGCCGGGCGCACCACCAGCATCAACCCGAAACGGCGTAGCATCTGCAGCATCAGAACCGCTCAAGCGCAAAGAACGCCAGCAAGTGAAAATAGATCGGCGCGGCGAATGTGAGGCTGTCGAGCCGGTCCATGACGCCGCCGTGCCCGGGAATGAGATGCGAGGTGTCCTTGACGCCGATGTCGCGCTTCACTGCGCTCATGGTGATGTCGCCGAAAAATCCGGCCATCGGCACGATCACCGCCATGATCGCTGCGTCGAGCGGCTGCAACGGCGTGAAATAAGGCGCGAGCAGGTAGAATACCAGCGCCGCCGTTATCCAGCCGCCGATCGCGCCTTCCCAAGTCTTGTTAGGGGAGACCTTCGGCGTGATCTTGCGGCGTCCGAGCGCCTTGCCCCAGCAATACTGGGCAACGTCATTCAGCTGGGTGATGAAGATCAGAAAGAACACCAAGCCGGCGCCGCCCGCAGGCGTCTGCGCGTCGGGCACGCGCATGAGATAGGCGATGTAGCCGATGTTGTAGACACATGCGACCGTGCCCCAGTGCACGATGCCCACGGTGGCGAGATAGCCGTCGGTGCGTCCGATCCAGGCCATCACGGCGGCGGCGGTCAAGAAGACGTAGACCGGCGTGAACACGACGTAGATTTGGTAGCTGTCTTCGAACAATCCGTCGGTGAAGATCAGTGCGTAGTTGAGAAACACCGCCAGATACGCCAACAACACGATGAGGCGATCCTCCTTCCGCGTCGGCGCCAGCGTCAGGTATTCCTTCAGGGCCAGGAACGAGATGATCGCAAACAGGATCGCCGTCGCCTGCCAGCCGAGCAGAAGCGCGCCGCCGACAAGGACGGCCATCACCCACCATGAGCGCATGCGCGGGCCGAGGTCGGTCCATTTCCCCGGCTGCATCGCCGGCAGCGCCAGGGCCGCAATCGTCCCCAGGACCAGGAGCGCCAGCACCAGGGCGAGGCCCAGCACGAGCGGCGTAGTGACGACTTCCCATTGCAAGAACCGCAGCGTCAGTTCCATGCCGCCATGTCGCTTGGCCTGCGAACGCCGTCAATGAGCACGCTTAAGGACGCACCGAATTCGCTGGCCGCCAACACGGCTGTGCATGTCGCCTTCGGCTTCATCGCGATGGGCGCGTGGGCCGTGTTCGCTAACCGCCACCACGCGCTGGCGGAGGCGCTGTCGGCGGGGCTCGTGCAGGGGATCGTTTCGGGCGTGCTGACGCTTTTTCTCAAGAAGAGCCTGGAGCGGATGAGCGCGATGTTCCTCACCGCCCAGGGCGCCGACGAGGGGACCGGCCGCAATATTGCGGCGCTGATCGTTCCGCCGATGATCACCGCGGCGACCATCCTCGCCATCCTCGTCGCCGCTCACAGCCTGGCCGGCACGCCGGAAATCCTCGCCACGATAGCGGTACCGTGGACGGTCTCGACCTCCTACGCGATCCTCTACAACCTTCGGCTCTGGAGACAGGCCAATGGCCGATAACGCCGACCGCCGCCCTATCTCGCAGCGCAGCCGTGGCTGGGCGAAAGCGCTGACGAGGGCGCTGGTGAAAAGCGGCGCCTCGCCAAACTTCATCTCTTTCACCAGTATCGTTTTCGCGTCACTGGCGGGGCTTTGCTTTTACGTCAGCGCTCTCGCCGAGGGCGGTGAGCGCATCCTGTTGCTCGTTGGCGCGGCGCTGTTCTGTCAATTGCGCCTCCTCGCCAACATGATGGATGGCATGGTCGCCGTCGAAGCCGGGAAGGGCAGTCCCGACGGCGCCATCTGGAATGAATTGCCTGACCGCTTTGCCGACATCGCGGTGCTTGTCGGCGCGGGATATGGCGTCGCTGCGACCGGCATGTTCGATGCGACGCTCGGCTGGGCCGCTGCGCTCGCGGCGGTGATGACAGCATATGTGCGGGAAGTCGGCAGAAGCGCGGGCGCGCCAGCCGACTTCTCCGGACCGATGGCCAAGCCGCACCGCATGTTCTGGATGACGGTGTTTGCGCTGGTCTCCATTTTCGATCCGCAGATCGGGCGCAGCGCCGCCGCGATCCTCGATTGGGGCCACATCAACGACAGCGGCAAAGGCGTGTTCATCGCCTTTGCGCTGTGGCTCGTGCTGTTGGGCTCGATACTCACAACCTTCAGCCGCGCTGGGCGTGCGCTCAGATTTTTGCGCAAGCCGTAAGAAAAGACGCGGGCCCAAGGCCCGCGTCGCGACTGTCGGCTTTGTCGTCGCTATTTTTTCCGGAACGCATCCAGGCTCACTACAGAGCCATCGCCCGCTTGCGGCGCGGGCGTTTCGCTGGGCGGCGCCTCACGGGGCGCCGGATGGCCGGCGTCGTCGCCTGAGGCCATGCGCGCTTCATCGTGGTGATGATGCTCGAATTGCAAGCCGAACTTCACGCTCGGATCGAAGAAGCGGGTGATCGCATTGAAGGGAATTGTGATCGGCTGCGGCTGGCCGGAGAATTTGAGAATGACGCGGAAGCGATCGGCGTAGACTTCGAGATCCCAGAACTGGTGCTCGAGCACGATCGTCATTTCGTCGGGATAGCGCGCACGCAGATGCTCGGGGATGATGACGCCCGGCGCATGCGTGCGGAATGTGATGTAGAAGTGATGCTTGCCCGGCAGCCCGCGCGGACTCGCCGCTTCCTGGAGCGCGGCGCGGACGACGCTGCGCAGCGCGTCCTGCATCAGATGTTCGTACCCGATCATATCGTCGGCCACGGCCGCCCCTCCTTGGCTCCCGGCCGAACCCTTACCGGCTCATTCCGAGCAGTCAATTGTTCATCCACAGGGCGCGAAAACACCAACGTTTCCAACGTCGGCAGGCGAAACGCATGCGACGGGCGACAGTTCGCTGCCGCGCTGCAAAAAATTACAGCGCCGTTCGCGCGCGACGCGAGCACGACTCGGAGGAACTCTCCAAGCGTTTGCGTTACAAAGGAAAATTGCAGCGCAGCACGCTTTGCGCGCGCATTTCGCGGCTGCGGCGCGCCCCACTCACTCTGTGGATATGCGCGAGCAAGTGAAATCCCCGGCTTCTGTTGCCGGGCGCCGGGGGGCCCCGCCTGAGGTTGCTAGACCTGAGGACTTAGGTTCGGAACTACCCGCACTGCTTACGCAGCGAGAGCGAATTCCTCAGCGTTGTTGTCATT
>JBFWOC010000005.1:0-326854 GCA_050250735.1 Hyphomonadaceae bacterium | reverse complement strand
AGCGCCAAAGTGCGGTCGCTGAAGCGCAGATATTCCACCCCGGTCAGCGTATCGACGCCCTGGGCGGTCACGTTCCAGCCCAAGCCGTTGCGCACGAACGAGGCCGAGCCGGAAGCCACGCCATAGACCGAGGTATCCACCCCCGCCCCGCCTTCGATCGTATCGGCCCCGCCATTGCCGGTGAACTCGTTGGCCGCGCCGTTGCCGATCAAAGTGTCCGAGCCAGAACCGCCGATCGCGTTCTCGATCACCACGCCGTTCGCAATGGTGAAGCCTTGATGCACGCCATGTACGTAGGAGACATAGCCGCCGCCGCCGATGGCGTTGAGCAAGGTGGCCGGACGCAAATCGATCACCGCCGTCCCGGCGCCGTCGTAGCGGATGACATCGACGCCGCCCGTATCCCAGATTGCCTGATAGGCAGCGGCAATGCCGGTCAAAGTGTAGGTGGTGCCGCCCGAATTGGTGGTGAGATTGGCGCCGTAACGTTGCTGCAACAGCGCGATATCCAGCGCCATCGGCGTCGCCTGGCTGCCCACCGTCGCGCTCCCGTTGGGCCCAAAGGGGGCCAACTCCCAGCCGTCGTTGTAGGTCAGCGTAGTGAACACGCCCTGGTTCAGCTGGAAGGTGCCGTACGAGCTGAACGGGCCGGTCACGCCCTGCATGATCTCGCTGTTGCTGGTGCCGTAATTCACCGAACCGTTGTCGTGCGGATGCGCCAGGCCCAAGCCGTGCAGGAATTCATGCACCAGCGTGACCCAGCCGAGACTTCCCGGCGTCAGGCTCGACCAGCCTGAACCGTTCGGATTGAATGCGCCATGCCCAGGCGAGCCGGCCGCGAAGTGACCCAGCACGCCGGACCCGAGGTCGGTGTCGAGCAACAGCGTCCAATTGGCGCTCGCCTGATTTGTCGTTTGCGAGAAGGTCAATGGCGACACCGCCGAAATCGTCGCAAGTGCCGAGAACACCGCGCTGATTTCGGTGGGTGTCCAATCACGGGCGGCGACGTCATCGTAGAAGGCTTGCCCGGAAGTGGCGAAATAGATCTGGATGTTGGTCGTCGGCATCGTGAAGTGCAGATCGATGGTGTCGAGAGGATTCTGCGCCGGGCCGGTGTTGAAGGTGATGGTGTAGCCGCCGGTGAGCGTCGCGCCGCTTTCGGCTTCGAACGCACGCGCATTGATAAAGTAGGTGCCGCTCTCAGCAGCGGTGAATCGCAGGAGAGAATTGACGCCCGGTCCGGCGTCATCGTCGATTGCAATCAACGCGCCCAAAGAATTGCGCAGCTCGAGATAGGCGTCGCTGAGCGGCGTGCCGCCGCTGCCCGTAAGCGTAAAGACGTAACTCTGGCCGGCAACGAGATCGACCCTGAACCAATCGTCGTCGCCGGGGGTATTGACGACGCCGGTGTCGCTGGCGCCGAGAGTGAGGGTGAACGTCGTCGACGTATTGCCAGGGATGACGTCGGATGGCTCGCTGACTTCCTGTACAGGCGGTTGCGAACGGTCGAGCAGATTTGCGTCCGCTATCCTATTCGTGTCGACCTGTTCAAGGCTCGCGCGCCACGGCGCCGGATCCAAATTGCGAACGTCGGACGCAAACGCGTCGCGCTGGTCCGCTGTCACGCCGAAGCTGCTAACGGTACGCGATGACGGCATCTTCACCCCCCGGTTGGTTCACCCCAGTTCCCCTAACGTCTCTCGTCATGCGGGCCAAGCGCGAAATCCTGTGCGATTAGCGGTCATCGCAGCGCGGCAGCCTGCCCGCGGACAGCCTTTCGCCATCGCAGCCGGATGCTTAGCCGGCATGCGCCCAGCCTGCTTGCGGCCGGCCGACCACATCGACGCCTGCGACCGACAGCCCATTGACCGACCACAGCACCAGCGTCTGGTCGGCGCCCTTCCACAAAATATCGTCTTTGCCGTCGCCGGTGTAATCGCCGATGTTCGCAATTTCCGAAGCCGGGTCGCTGGCGGCCAGGACGCTGCGTTCGACGACATTGGCGCCGTCCATCAGCCATGCGGCCACGGCGCCGGCGGAATCGCGCAACACGATATCGTCGCGAGCGTCGCCGTTCAGGTCTCCGATGCCTGCGGCCGTCCAGCCGGGATCGACGCTGGCGAAGACTCCGGCATTGGCTGCGTCAAACCCATTGACCCGCCACTGCGCGAGCGAGCCATTTGCGAGGCGCCACAACAGGTCGTCGCGTCCATCGCCGTCGAAGTCGCCGACGCCGACGAGATGATCGTCCGGATTGCTGGCGGCGAACGCCCTGGTTTCACCCACCGCCAGTCCGTCCATGCGCCATTGCGCGAGCGCGCCATCCGGCGCCCGCCAGAGCACATCATCCTTGCCGTCGCCGTCGAAGTCTCCGATCCCTGCAATCGCCCAATTGGCGTCGCTGGCGTAGGTTGACGACGCCAAAACGCTTGGACCGTGCAGGCGCCACTGCACCACATCGCCGCCGCGATTTCTGAACAACACATCCGCGAAGCCGTCTCCGTCGAAGTCGCCTGATCCGGCCACCGCAAAGGCGGATTCCATGGTCGCGATCACGCTGGCGCCGGTAGTCTGCGCGCCGCGTTGCGCCCAAAGCACAAGCGCGCCCGATTCATGACGCAAGAGGATGTCTCTGGTTTCGTCACCGTCGACGCTTCCGCTCGCATGCCGCATCGGCGCATTCCGGCTTTCCCCGGTGCGCTGCCCACAAGACGCGGCAAGCGCGCCCGAAATCAACAGAGTCGCAACAATTCTGACGATCATCACGGAGACCGAGCCCTCGAAGCGAAATCCGTTCGGGTTAGAACCGGCGGCGCCAAACATCAAGTTGGACTGAACAGCCCCGCGCCCGCCAAACACACACGACCGATAAAACGGATCACCCGCTTCCCGCGTGGCGTTCAAATCACGGCTGTGCTGCGGCGCGGCTCTTTCAACCCTCATGATCCTAGCCTAAGGGTGCTCCATGGGCGCTGCCGCCGACATCCGCTTCGCTGAAGGTCGCATATGGCGCCCACACCCCGCGTCCTAGTAACCGGCGGCGCTGGACGCCTGGGCCGGGCGCTGACCTTAGCCTCAGGCGCCGCCCACGTTGCGCTCACTGCTTTGCCTCGCCAGCAGCTCGACGTCACCGACGACGCCTCGATAACGGCGGCGTTGGAGCGTTTCCGTCCCGATGTCGTGATCAACGCCGCAGCGAAGACGCACGTCGATGAGTGTGAGTCGATGGCCGCAGAAGTGCATGCGGTCAACGCTATCGGCGCTGAGCGCGTGGCGATTGCGTGTGCGGCTCATGGCGCGATCGACATCCAGGTTTCCACCGACTTCGTCTTTGGCGACGAGGGCGACGCGCCGCGGCGCGAGGAGGCCGAACCGGCGCCGGTCAATGTGTACGGACGAACCAAAGCGGAAGGAGAACGGCTAGCGCTCGCTGTCGGGGCGCACACCATGGTCGTCCGGACCGCCTGGCTGTTCGGCGACCTGCAGGACGATTTCATCGGCAGATTATTGCGCGCGGCGGAGGGTCGATCACGCATCGAGGTCGTCGACGACCAACTCGGCAGCCCCACGCCGATCGCCAGCGCCGCGGAAATCTTGCTGCGACTGGCGAAGCGATTCGCCTGCGGCGAGAAAATGCCTCGCCTGCTACACGTGGCCGGCGGTCCGCCCGCTACGCGCGCCGATTGGGCCAGAGAGGTATTCGCCGCCCAGCGCGCGGCAGGGCTGCGATCCATTCTGGTTGAGCCAATCCCCAGCGAACGGTATCCCACGGCTGCGCGCCGGCCCAAGCGCACCTCGCTCGATGTCAGCCGGCTGATAGCAATGGGCGAGCAGCCGCCCGATTGGCGACTTGCCACGGGAGCCTCGGTAGGGGCGCGGAGCGCACAGAAATGACGGCCCGTTCCAGCGCCTTCATGCGCCGGGCTGGGAGACAGACCCCGATGATGGACTAGCTGCATGACAACGACGCACTTTGTCCCCGCCTTCGACCTCGATGGGGTGGTGGTTCGGGCCTGCGACATAGAGGGCCTGCTGCTGCTGACGCCGAAACGCAACGAAGACGAAAGAGGCTTCTTCAGCGAGTGCTACAAGCGCGCCTGGTTTCACGAGATCGGAATCGTTGGCGATTTCATTCAAGACAACCATTCCTTGTCGCGCGCCCGGGGCGTGTTGCGCGGACTTCATTTTCAGGCGCCGCCGTACGCACAGGGAAAACTGGTGCGTGTGCTGCGCGGCGCGATCTATGACGTCGCCGTCGATATTCGCAAAGGTTCGCCCACTTACGGCCGCCACGCCGCGATCGTGCTGGACGCGAATGACGGAGATCAGCTTTGGGCGCCGCCGGGTTTTGCTCACGGTTTTGCGACGCTGCATGAAGACAGCGAAGTGCTCTACAAAGTCACCGCGCCTTATGCGCCAAACAGCGAGGGCGGCGTCGCCTGGGATGACCCCGACCTCGGTATTGCGTGGCCGATCGACGCCGCACGCGCCACCCTCTCCACCCGCGACAAGAATTGGCCGCGGCTGACGGATCTGGCCTCGCCGTTCGAGTGGATCGCAGCTGCAGCGTCAGGTCGGGAGCAGAGGCCGTGAAGCCCTTCGCAACCGGCGGCGGCTTTGCAGAGCCGAGATCTGCGGCAAGGGTTATGCCCGGCTCGATCCAAGCCGGGGCCAAATTCGGATCGCCGACTTCGTGCGGGCCATGGAAAAGCGGCCGCGATTGCGATTAGGGTGCGCGAAGGTGGTTCGGCGAATGGGAATTATCGAGACCGCGCGATTGCTCGAACTGGCGAACACGCTCCTCAAGAGCCGCTACGGACGCTATCAAAGCCGGGTCGCAACTGGTCCGCGCGCAAATTGCGGGGCCGAGGACCCATGATGGACGAGAGCCTCATCACCAGCGCCGTGCGGTTCTTCCCCCTGTGGTCCAAGCTCGCCTACCTCGATGTCGGGCTGAGATTCCGCCGGTCGGCGCTTGGCGTGCTTTGGCTGGTCATTCCTTCCCTCGCCTTTGCTTTTGGCGCGGGTTACGTCTGGGCCCAGCTGTTCCACCAACCGATGGAAGAGTTCATTCCCTTCATCGCGCTGGGCTTTGCCGCCTGGGGTTACATCAGCGGCGCCTTCGTGGAGGGCGCGAGCACATTCACCAACGCGCAAGGCTATATCCGCCAAGTCGCGATTCCACTTTCGGTCTTCGTCTACCGGACCAGCGCCACGCAAACCCTGTATTTCCTCATCGCCTTCAGCGTCGGCCTCATCACGGTGTTCGTCTTCCGTCCGTTTCATCCGATCGGCTACCTGCTGGCGACCGGCGGCCTGCTGCTGACCGTCGTATTCGGGTTCGCGGTGGTGAGCGTGTCGGCGTATCTCGGCGCCAGGTTTCGTGACTTTGCGCCCGCGATGCAGAGCCTGTTTCAACTGCTGTTCGTGCTCACGCCGGTGATCTACCCGGCGCGAATTCTCGAGGAGCGCGGTCTCGGCTTGGTGGCGCAGCTCAATCCGTTTGCGGCGCTGATCGAGATCGTTCGCACGCCGCTGGTCACCGGCGAAGCAGCTTCGCCAGTGTACTACGTCACCGCCGCAGCGATGACGCTGGGCATGATATTGCTCGGCGTTCTGCTCCACAGGCTGTGGTCAAAGAAAGTCGTGTACTGGCTATGAGCACCGTTCTGCGCTTCGACCACGTCTGTATCGACTTCCCGCTCTCGCCGCCCGACAGCCACAGCGTCAAGCATTTGCTGAACCTGCTGTTGTCGGGGGCGAGCAGAAGCAAGGAAGAGCGCAGTTTTCGCGCCTTGAACCACATCTCGTTCGAACTGAGGGACGGAGAGAGGCTTGGCCTGCTCGGCCGCAACGGCGCCGGCAAGTCCACTTTGCTGCGCGCCGCGAGCGGCATCTATGCTCCCTCCGAGGGAAAGGTCGAGCGTTTCGGACGCGCTTCCCCGCTGCTGGACTTCGGCACCGGCTTCGAAATGGAGCTGACCGGAAGGGAAAATATCGAGCTGCGCTCGCTCATTCTCGGTTCGACACCGAAGGAAATCAGCGAGCGGCGGGACGAGATCGCGGAGTTCACCGGGCTCGGCGATTTCCTGGATCAGCCGGTGCGCACCTATTCGGCGGGCATGTTCGTGCGTCTCGCCTTCGCCATCGCCACATCGATCAATCCCGACATTCTCATTCTCGACGAAGTCGTAGGCGCCGGCGACGCTGAATTCATTCACCGCGCCAATGAGCGCATGAAGAAGATGGTCAAGCGCGGCCGCTCCCTGATACTCGCTTCTCACTCGATCGCGGCGCTGCACGAATTGTGCGATCGCGTCATCCTGATCGACCGCGGCCGGATCGTCATGGACGGCGAAACCGCCTCCGTGTGCGATCTCTATATCCGCCGTTTCGCTGCCTGATCGCGCCAGATGGAAACCGCGGCTCAAACCCAGGCGCTCTCAGGAAAACGCAAGCTGCGCGTCCTGACCATTAATCCGGCGATGATGCCTTCGGTCGTGATCGGGGCGTTGCGTCCGTTGGCCGAGCTGGAAAAGACCGGCGAAATTTCGCTTGGCGTCCGTCTAAGCCGAGATTGGCGCAAGGACGATATCGACTGGGCCGACGTCGTCGTCTTCTATCGCAATCAGGAGCTGACCGACGTCGACGCACTCTATCTCGCCTGCGAGCGCGGCAAGGGCGTGATTTACGAGATCGACGACAACTTCTTCGAAATTCCACTCGACCTGCCGCTCGGACGCTTCCACCGCGAGCCCAGACGTCTGCACGCGCTGAAACGCTTCCTGCAATATGCCGACCTGGTGCGGGTGTATTCGCAGACAATGCTGCAGCAGACCGTCCAGTTCGGCGCCCCGGTCGAACTCGTCCGCTCCTATTTCGACGCCAGCTTGATTGCCCGGGAGAAACGGCGGATTCCACGCCCCGGCGAGCCGGTGGAAATTGCATTCGCCTCCGGGAGATCGCCCGATCCGGGGGTCGAGCGCGCAATGCACCAGTCGCTGGCGCGCCTGTGCGACACGCACGGAGACAAGGTGCGGATCACGTTTTGGCGCAAGCCGCCGCCGGGGCTCGAAGGCCGCAAACAAATCAGACGGCGACAGCCGTTGGCCAATTACGACGCGTTCGTCCGGCAGTTCTACAAGAGCGGTTTCGACATCGGCCTTGCCCCGGTGCTCGACGACGCCTTCCACAATTCGAAGACCAATAACAAATACCGTGAGTATGGCGGTTGCGGCGTCGCCGGCATCTACTCCGATGTCGAACTTTACCGCGCTTGCGTTACCCATCGCGCAAACGGCATGCTGGCGGAAAACACCCCCGAGTCCTGGTACGCGTGCCTCGCGCAATTGGTTCAGGAACCGGAATTGCGCCGGTCGATCGCCGCCGCCGCCCGGAGCGACGTTCTGCAGAACTACACGTTCGAGAATGCGGTTTCGACGTGGCGTCTGCATCTGGCGTGCGTGCGCGATCTCTCCGGCGCGGAGGCGGCGGCATGAACGGCGCGGTCAAAACCGACGCGGCGCAAGTCAAAGCGCCGGCGCGCGAGCGGCTGCCGTTTCGCCCTTTGGCGGGGGTAAAAGTGCTGGCGATTGCGACCCCCTCGCGCATTCTCGAGGCCTGCCGGGCGACACCGGACAATTTCGCATTACGGGTGCTGTCCGGCGCGCTGAGCGCAGACGATCTCCATGGCGCCACAACGCCAAAGCAGCTGGAGGAGCGCTTCCGCAGTCACGAAGGAGCGACCGAGGGCGTAGCCATCCACCTCTTCGTCACGCATGACGAACTTGCGCTTTGGGAGTTCGATCCAGCGGAGACTATTCTCGGGTACTATCCCGAAACGCTGAGCGATCTGCCAAACGTACAGCACAATCAAGGCAAGTTCGGCGCGACGATCGTGGATTTCCGCATCTTCCGCGACGACATCGAAGCCGGCGTCGCCATGCTCGCGAGTTATGCGCCGTCGCTCGGCGAGATCGTGGCCGTGGCGCCGCGGCAAGTGTTCTCACGCTTCGACGCGCGTACGCGTCCCGGGCTGCGAACCGATGCTTCCAGAACCGTTCCGGTCCGGATGCTCGACGGGTTGGCGTTGATCTTCGCACAGGAAGGGCGCAGCGCAGATCAACGCTACGCGGCCGATAACGAGAAGGCCGCCTGGTGCGAAGCGCTCGACCTCGTCACGCTTTCCGGCCGGCTGGCGCTGACCACGCGATCGCAGCGCGTTTCCGGCGTCGCCGGCGCGGCGCTTCGCGTTCACTACCGGCTCACCCGCGCTTCCGGTCTTTATCGTCGCGCTTCGGCGCGCATCATGAACGCCAGCGTCTGGAAGCATGCGGCCGAACGCTTTGCGCGCGCTGCCGAATACGCGCGCTGGCGCTATTTTCGCCGCTGAATTGCGGGTTGCGCGCTTGCGTTCAGCCGCTGCGCGGGGCGCCGAGCGCGCGGGCGAAGCGTCGCGCAGCCGCTTCTGCGGGCGCGCGCGCTTGCAGCCATAGCGGCCGGGTCATCCGGTGCTCGATGGCGTCATGGCGCTGGCCGTCGAGTTCGTAGTGACCGGCGCTGACGCTGGCGCGGGCAGCGCCCATCTGGTCGTGCAGCGCCAGCGCGCGGTTGTTGAGGGCGATGGTGAAGCAATAATCTTCGTCGAGCCCGAGGTGCTCGATGGCGAACCGATGCAGCAGGAATTCGCTCTCCCATGCCGCGAGCGAACCGAGTTTCAATATCCAGCGCCCCCACTCGGCGCGATTGCGGATCCGGTCGCAGGCGTAGAGGCTGATGAGCCCCTCGGGCTGGCCGCCATATCTGCGCTCGATCAGGAAATACCAGTCGCCGGGCGTGTCGCGCTGCTTGGCGATCCAGGCGCGCTGCTGCGCCAGATCGACGGCGAGCGCCGGCATGTAGCGGGCAAGTTCACGGTCGCTGCGCAACGCCAGCGCGAATTCAGCGTCACGTTCCTCGACACAGCGAAGAACGAGACCGAAGCCTTCGATAGGGTCGACTAGGGCCACGCCGAACGTCCTTAAGCGATCTAGGCTTCTTCGTTCATGATCGCGCCGGCGCCCAGGCGCTTGAACCGATGATTGTGCGGAATCCGGTCGACGAATTTTATCCGCGCAGGCTGACAATGCGCAGGCAGTCTGGCGCGAATTTCGGCCCGCACCTGCTGCTGGGTCACGCCATCGCCTGCCACCAGCAGTTCTAGGTGCTGGCCCGTAATCGGATTGGGACGCCCGAACGCCAGCGCCTCCCTCACCCCGGCAATGCCGGCAACGACGCTCTCGACCTCTCCCGGCGCGATCTTCACGCCGCCGATGTTGACGATCTCGCTATCGCGGCCGCGGATGCGAAACCAAGGACCATCGCCGTCTGCTTCGACATCGACGATGTCTTTGGTGTCATAGAAACCCTCGTCGTCGAAGGGGCTCGGCGCGTTCATGTAACCGATCATACGGCCCGGACTCTTGAGCTTCAGAATTCCCTCCGCGACCCTGCATTCGACGCCGCCGCCGATCTTGAAGAAAAGGCTGTCGCGCGCGCGCGACTTTACCGCGAGGATGCCCAATTCGCTCATACCGTAGGTTTGCCGGAAATCCGCATTCGGCAGCATTCTGTTCCAATGGTGCAGCAGCTTCTCCTCCATCACCTCGGTGCCGTAGGTGACGATTTTCAGCGATGAGAGGTTGAACCCCTCCAGGTCGAGGCTATTGGCCGAGAGACGCAGGAAGGTCGGCGAAGTCGGCAACAGCTCGACGCGCTCGCGCTCTACGGCGCGGAAAATGCTCTCCGGGCTTCGCTCGGTCGGCAGAATGAGCTGCGAGCCCGCGTGCAGAGCGTAGAACAGCGTGTTCACCCCGCCGATATGATCGAACAATAGGAAAGTGAGTGTGCGCATCGTCTTGTTTGACGCGCCGTACTTGGCCAGGAACGGGACCAGATCGTGCAGGATGGCTTTCGGACGCCCCGATGTGCCGGATGAATAGAGTACGAGGCCTGGATGACCGCGGTCGCGCAAGGTCCGCAGCAACGGATCGTCGCTGCGCTTCGGACGCACGCGCTCGATCCGGTTCTCCGCTATCACCCAGTCGACGCCGCCCTGCTCGAAGAAATAGTGATGCTGGGCGCGCGTGTCCGGCGACAGCGGAACCACGATTGCCCGCTTCTCGATGAGCGCGATCAGCTGCGCAATGCAGTCGGGTCGAAAGTCGCCGACGATGGCGACGACGTCTCCCGGCTCGACCACGTCCACGGGCGCGCGCACGATCTCGGCAATGATGTCTCCCGCCATCACCGGCGCGCGCTCACGCAGAATCAGCGGCGCCTCGCGCGGATAGGCTTTGAGAACCTCGAACAGACTCATGCTTGCTTGGCTCACTGCTCAGGGGAAGTGTACGTCAGCCTGCACGACCGCAACGGTCGTGTTGGCCGCCAGGATGGTGGCGATCCCGCCGCCGGCCAACTGAATGGAAATGATGACGTCGCCGCCCTGCTGCTCGTAACTGACGCTGTTCTGGGCGATGCCTTCGAACCGAATCTGATCGTTGTCGCCGGCGACGTTCGAATAATCCCAAAGGTAGTCGCGCACACCGGGCTCGAGATCCGCCACGGCGAAGACAAAGACATCATCGCCGCCCTGGCCGTAATAGCCGTCGATGCCGCGCCCGCCGCTCAGCAGATCCGCGCCGGCGCCGCCCACGAGCGCGTCCGAGCCATCGAAACCCGCGATGATGTCGGCGCCATCCTCGCCAACGAGGACATCGTGGCCGAGGCCACCCCAGAGGAAATCATCGCCAGCGCCGCTGACCAGGCGATCGTCGCCGCCCCAACCTTCGAGGCGATCTGCGCCGCCATAGCCGTACATGGTATCGCCGCCATCGGCGCCGCGCAGGAAGTTGGCGAGATCGTTGCCGTAGCCGATGAAATCGTGAACCCCGAAGTTGAAGAGGTTTTCGATATTTGCACCCAGCGCCATGGCCGGCAATGCGGTGACGACGCGGACGCTGTCGATGCCGCCATTCGCTTGTTCGATCACAAACGTGTCCGACGAGGCAATGTCGTAGACGTCATCGCCGACATCGCCTTCGAGCACGTTCACGCCCGCGCCGCCGGCAATGAGGTCGTTGCCGGCGCCGCCCCAGATGTAGTCGTCGCCGGCCTCGCCATGCAGCGCGTCGGCGCCGTCGAAGCCTTCGATGCGATCGTTTCCGGCGCCGCCGAAAAAGCTGTCGGCGCCGGCGTTGCCACGCAGAAAGTTGGCGAGATCGTTGCCGAAGCCGGTGAACGCGCCTGCTGCGAAGTTGATCAAATTCTCGATGTTGCTGGGCAACGTGAAATGCGGAGTCACCGCGCGGACGCCGTCGATCCCGCCGCCCGGCAGTTCGATCAACGTGTCGAACAAGTCGGTGACCTCATAGATATCGTCGCCGGCGCCGCCATCCATGAGATCCGCGCCGGCGCCGCCATTGATGAGATCCGCGCCGGACCCGCCATAGATACGGTCATTGCCGTCGCCGCCGAACAGGAAGTTGCCGCTGTCGGTGCGATCGGCCGGCAGATCGAACCTGTAGAGTTCGCCGTCGAGCCCCACCGCGTAGAGGCGTTGCGCCCCGTCGAGGGCAAACGAGCTGATCTGGTCGAGTATCCCCGCCGTCGTCGCGATGTCGTCATCGCGCTCGATGGAAGGGCCAGCGACGCCCCCGGACATCACCAGCGTCCAGAGATTGTCGGAGACGTAATCGGCATAGAAGTAGGCGCCGTCGAACGCGGTAGCTGGTCCGCGATAGACATAACCGCCCGTAATGGAAAAGCCGCCGGTCGTGTTGTCATGACCGTAGACGCGCACAGGATCGGTGAAGGATGGACTATCGGCGCCGAGATCGCCCTCCATGACGTCCCAGCCGTAATTCAAACCGCCGGGCTGATTGGCGGCCTGAAAATTGATCTCTTCGCGGGCGCCCTGACCGACATCGGCAATGTACAAATCTCCGGTGGCGACATCGAAGGCATTGCGCCACGGATTGCGCAGACCGTAGGCCCAGATCTCATCGGCGCCGGCGGAAGCCGCAAAGGGATTGCTCGCGGGGATGGAATAGTCGCGCGCGGCGTCGCTCGGGAAAGCGTCGCCATCGACGTCGATGCGCAGCATTTTTCCCAGCAGCACATTGGTATTCTGCGCGTTGTTGGAGGGATCGTTGCTCGAGCCGCCGTCGCCGAGAGCAATGTAGAGATAGCCGTCCGGACCGAAACCGATCCAACCGCCGTTGTGATTGGCGAAGCTCGGATGTGCGACGGTGAGGATCACATCGCCCGTTGCAACAGCGACGTTCGGATCGGACGAAACCGAATACTGGCGTATTTCGATGTTGCCCGCGGCATTGACCATATGCACATAGAACTTGCCGTTCGAGGCAAACTGCGGATGGAAGGCCAAGCCAAGCAAGCCTTCCTCGCTGCCCTGTCCAATTTCGCTGTCGGCAATATCCAGGAACGGCGTCGCGCGCAGCGCATTCGTGGTCAAATCGAGAATTCTTATCTGGCCGGTGTGCGCCTCGACGATGAACAGCCGGTTGGTGTCGAGCGCCGGCGCGCCGTAATTCGACGTCTGGCTCGACGGCGCGAAGGTTGCAAAAACCGGCCGATTGAGACCGGTCAGAATCCGGCTGGCGGTGATCCCAACCTCGTCGGGCGCAGGGGTCGAAACGCCGAAGCCCCAAATGGCGTCGTCGCCGGCGCCGCCGAAAATCGCGTCGGCGCCGAGACCGCCGAACAGACGATCGCCACCGCCGGCGCCGTCGATAGTGTCGGCCGCGCCGCTTCCATCCAGCACGTTGGCCCCGCCGTCTCCCGTGAACACCGGCATTGTCAGCTTCCTCTCGAGGTGCAGTCGTAGCACCCGCGGCTATGGGTCACCATGAGCGCTGCTGTAACGCCGATTTCTCCATGACGCCTTCCGGGCGAGCCGGTCAGGGCGTCGCCAGAGAGAGAGTGATGGTTTGCCCCGTGACCTGCCTTGCCTCGCGCGAGAGAAGGAACCTCGCCGTCGCGATCACGTCCTCGCGCTCAGTAAGGCGCCTGGTCGTCATTCGCTCCGTCAACGCCTGTTTCATTTCAGGCGAGAGCCCGCCGATCAGCGCCGTGTCGACCGGCCCCGGCCCGATGACGTTGGCGGTTATGTTCCACTCCGCCAATTCCTTGGCGATGACTTTGGTATAAGCCTCGACTGCCGCCTTGGCGGCGACGTAGGCGGCCTCGCCCTCCAGCAACAATGGGACGGCGACAGTAGAAAACGTGAGTATGCGGCCGCCCTTGTTGCGCATCAGTTGCTTGCCGAACACTTCAATGGCGTTGGCGGCGCCGTGGAAATTGAGGTCCATTGTGCGCCTGCGCGTCGCCTCCGGAACAGCCGCGAAATGGTTCATCGACGCTGCGCCGGCGGTGACGATGAGACCCCATAAGCGTGTGCGATCGATCTGCTGCGCAGCGGCCTTCAGGGCGGCGAGGTCGAGCGCATCGACACCGGCGAGGTATTTGAATCCAGGCGGCGTCTCTGGCGTACGCCGAGCCATACCCACGATGTCGTAGCTGTCGCTCAGCGCCTCACCCAGTGCGCGGCCAATTCCTTCCGATGCTCCCACGATCACGACGATGTCGCGCGCCGTGGTCATGCCGCGCACGCCTCGACGGCGAAACTCGCCAGCGTCGATGGCGTCCGGAACGGGGATCGCTTGGCGCTCATGGCGCGATCGTTATTCCAATCGAAACAGCGTCCGTAGACCGCTTCGATGTGATCTTCGAGCGACAGCAGCAGGTTCACGAGACTGTGCGAGTCGACGATTCCGCGGCTGCCGATCAGGACCGCCTCTTCATTGATCTCGGCATTCGGATCGACCATTCCGTCAACCTTCATCTGACCGAGTTCGGTCAGCACGAACGCCAGTACGTCCTCGCGTGTCATCCATGTCTCGCGCGTTTTCGGGTTTACTCCCAAACCGCACCGCCCGCGTCAACCTCGCTCACCCGTCCGACCCATGCGGACTTGCCGCAGCTGGGTTGTCGCGCCTAAAAACGCGCAGGAGCAGGCCCGCGCGGGGGCTCGCCGAGGTATTGCCGTGGCGGAAAAAATCCAGGTCTTCTCACCCGCTTTTCGCGTCGAAGAGTGTCTCGATCAGATCCGCGAATGCCTCGAGCTCGGCTGGTCCGGCATGGGGTTCAAGACCATCGAGATGGAAAAGGCGTGGTGCGCCTATACGGGATTGCCGCATGCGCATTTCTTGAACTCCGCTACCGCCGCATTGCACGTCGCCGTCGCCATGTTGAAAGCGCGGAATGGCTGGAAGGACGGCGACGAAATCATCTGCACGCCGCTGACTTTCGTGTCGTCGAACCACGTCGTGCTCTACGAGCGGATGAAGCCGGTATTCGCCGACGTCGACCGCCACCTTTGTCTCGACCCGGAGGACATCGAGCGCAAGATTACCGCACGCACGCGCGCAGTGCTGTTCGTCGCTCTCGGCGGCAATACCGGCCAATACGAAGCGGTCGCCAAGCTCTGCAAGCAGCGCGGCTTGATGCTCATTCTCGACGCCGCTCACGCCGCCGGAACGAAACTACACGGCAAGGATCCGGGATTTTGGGCCGACGTCGCCTGCTATTCCTATCAGGCAGTCAAGAACCTGCCCACGGCCGACAGCGGCATGGTCTGCTTCAACGACGCCGAGTTGGATGCCGAGGCGCGCAAGTTCTCGTGGCTCGGCATCAACAAGGACACCTACGCCCGCGCGCAGTCGGGAAACTACAAGTGGAAGTATGGGGTCGATTATGTCGGCTACAAATACAACGGCAATTCGGTGATGGCGGCGATGGCGCTGGTCGGTCTGAAATATCTCGATCAGGACAATGTCCGGCGGCGCGAGATCGCCGCGCATTATGCAGACGCGTTCGCCGGCCTCGATACGATCGAACAAATCCCGACCGCGGACGGGTGTGTCTCAGCGCAACATCTCTACCAAATCATGGTCGACGATCGCGACGGCCTGCTCGAACATCTCAACCGCCGCGACATCTTCCCCGGCGTCCACTATCTCGCCAACACGGACTACGAAATGTACGCCTACGCTCAAGGTTCGTGCCCGCGCGCGTCACGCGCCGCCGATCGGCTGATCACGCTGCCGATCCATTTGCGCATGAGCAATGACGACGTGGAGCGCGTCGCACGCGCGGTGAAGGAACGTGTCGGCGGCTGACGCCGGCGTCCTTTGACCGCACGAACCCTAGTTTGGCGAGACGCCATCGAGCCGTGGCGCCGCTTCGGCGCCAGATGGCGGCCCGAGCTTTCCTGCCAGACCGTCTCCAATCGCGCGGAGCGCCGCCCGCACCAGCCCCGGCTCGCGTTTCAGCGAAACGACCAGGAAAAGCCGGCCGAGGTGCAGCGCCAACAGCGTCTTCCAGCGCCACGGCACGTGAGGGAGCGTGATGCAATGCGCCTGATTGCGCAAATAGGAGAGCAAGCGCATGCGCGGGTGCCGCGGAATGCGTGCGCCGAAAGCGCGAGAACGTTCAATGCCCTGCCCTATTGTGTGCAGCATTTTGACGTCGCGCGCAGCCCAGCAAGAATAACCTCGCGCCCATGCGCGGAAGCACCACTCGGTGTCGACGGCGTCGATGAAGAAATCGCTGCGGAAGCGTCCGATGCGCCGAAACGCGTCGATCTCGAGCATGGTGCCTGAGGTGATTATGTAGCGCACCGGGTCAGCGAGGCCGACGCTGGCCCATCTTGGCCTGCGGAAATAGCGCGGCGGTTTGTACCCCTCAGGCGCGACGATGAGAGGGCCGACCACCGCCGGTTTGCCGCCGGCTGCGATAATCGAATCGAGGCTCGCCCCGAGCTGCGCCACTCCGCCCGACGGCCAAACCGAATCCTGATCCATGAGCACGATGCGCCGCGCCCCACGCAGTGCGGCGGCCAAAGTGAGCACATTGAGCGCTTCGGCTATTCCCAGATTGACGTCGCATTCCAGGAGTTCGGCGCCTGCCTCGCGCAAGGCGCGCCTGACCTCTTCGTCGGCAAATGCGTTTATAAAGACGAAGACCTGCGCACACTCAGCCAGCAGCGCTTCGGCCAGCGCAATGACGATCCGCGGCTCCGGCCTAAAAACCACGATGCCTGCGGCCACGTCAGCGGCGCGCATCAGAGCACGCTTGCGCTGCGACTGACTGCCTGGGCGTGCCGCCGATCGCGGAAGACCCCCGTCACGTCAGAGCGCTCGAACCCATAGCACGAGGGCGGTAACGCGACTAACGCCCCCCCGGCAAGCCCCTTTCACCAATGGAGGCGGCGGTTTCCGGCCGAACCCAGCAAGCGGCATTCACATCGATGGCGCCGCTGTTTATTCACGCCTAGAATTCGGCTCAGAAACACGGGTGGGTCCAGTATTGACTGAAGCGTTGCGCCTTCGCTCTGCGGCAGAGACCGCGCGCGCATGGCTGTTCGACCACGCCCTGCCGCTTTGGTGGTCAGCGGGTTACGACCGCGCGTCCGATTGCTTTCACGAGCGCGTCGGCCTCGATGGCTCGCCGGCGATTTCGCCGCGCCGCGTGCGCGTGCAGGCCCGGCAAACCATTGTCTACGCGCGTGCAGGCCAGCTGGGCTGGAACGGCCCCTGGCGCGAGGCGGTCGAAACCGGAACGCGCATCCTGACGCAGCGCTGCATCCGGCCGGACGGGGGAACCCACCACCAGCTTGGCCCTGACGGCCAGCCGCTCGATCGGCGGCGCGATCTTTACGACCTGGCCTTCGTGGTGTTCGCGCTCGCCGAGGCGGGCGGCGCGCTCGGACGCGCCGACCTTCTCGCGGAAGCCGGCCGAGTGAGTGACTGGGCGCATGCGGCCTGGTCGCGGCCGGCCGGCGGTTTCGAAGAGGGCGAGGTCACGCCGACGCCGCCGCACCGGCAGAACCCGCACATGCATGTGTTCGAGGCTCTGCTGGCGCTCTACCAGGCCTCCGGCGAAAGCAAACAGCTCGATCGCGCAGGCGCGATCGCCACGCTGTTTGCCGAAAAGCTGTTCGACGGCCGTCGCGGCGCGCTGCCGGAATATTTCGACGAAGACTGGCGCCCGCGCAAAGGCGACGAGGGCGAGATTTGCGAGCCCGGACATCAATTCGAATGGAGCTGGCTGCTGCAGCGCTGGAATGCGCTGGGCGGCGGCGATCTCGGTGAAGTGGCCGAGCGGTTGCGCCTTCACGGCGAGACTTACGGCGTCGACGCCGCCTGCGGGGCGGTGCATGACGAAACCACCCTCGACGGCCAGGCGCGCGTCCGCACCTCGCGCCTATGGCCGCACACCGAACGATTGAAAGCCAACGTCGTCCGCTACGAACGAACCGGCGATCTCGCCGCCTGTCGCGCCGCCTTGCAGGCGTTTGACGTGCTGATGCGTTATTGCGATACGCCTGTGCGCGGGCTATGGCGCGACAGGATGCAGCCCGACGGTTCGTTCCAGGAGGAACCCGCTCCTGCTTCGAGCTTCTATCACATCATGATCGCACTGGATGAACTGATGCGTGTTGCAGGCGGTGAAGACCCGGCGGCAAGGAGGGCGAGCGGTCATGCGGCCCGCGCGCAACGCTGATGGCCTATCGAGTCATTCCGGCCATCATGTCAGGCGGCGCGGGCACGCGGTTGTGGCCGCTCTCGACCGACACGGCGCCGAAGCAGTTTCACGCCCTGTTCGGCAGCCGCTCCCTGTTCGCCGAAACGGCGGCGCGGCTCTCGGGCCGGGTTGGCGACGTGGAGTTCGCGCCGCCGATCGTATTGTGCGGTGAAAGCCACGTCGCCATGGCTGAAGCGGCGCTGTGCGAAATCGATGCCAAAGCTTCCGCGATCGTCATCGAACCCGCGGCGCGCAACACTGCGGCGGTGGCGGCGGTGGCGGCCGGCGTCGCCGCCGAGATCGACGAGACTGCGCTCGTCTTGCTGCTGCCGTCGGACCATCTGGTCGGCGATGTGGCGGCGTTCCATGCCGCGATTGCGCGGGCAGCGCCGTTCGCGCGCGAGCACATCGTCACTTTCGGCATGGCCCCGACGCACCCGGCCACCGGTTATGGCTACATCAAGCGCGGCGCCAAACTCGGCGAGGCGGTGTTCGCCATCGAGGCGTTCAAGGAAAAACCCGATGAAGCCACCGCCCGCGACTATCTCGAGACGGGCGGATATTCCTGGAATGGCGGCATGTTCATGTACGCGCCGCCAATATTGCTGGGCGAGTTCGGGGCCAATGGCTCGATCCGCGAAAAAGCGCTTGAAGCGCTGGGCGCGGCGTCGCGACAAGACCGGCTGATCCGTCTCGGCAGCGCCTACGCGTCGGCGCCGTCGCTGCCGATAGACATAGCGGTCATGGAGAAGACGGCGAAAGGCGCGATCGCGCCGTGCGACATAGGCTGGGCCGACATCGGTTCGTGGGACGAAATCTGGCGGCTGTCGAACAAGGACGCCAACGACAACGCCCTGCAAGGAACCGCCGCCGCTATGGACGCCCGCGAAAATCTGCTGTTCGCGGATGGCGTGAAGATCGCCGTGGCCGGCGTCGAGAACCTCATCGTCGTGGCGACGAAGGACGCGGTGCTGATCGTGCCGCGCGACCGGGCGCAGGACGTGAAGGCGCTTCGCGAACTGGCGAAGAAGCTCTGAGCCCGCCGCTGGCGGAAACCTAGCTGAGCAGACGCGCCCAGGCTTTGCTGGCGACCGCAGCGGCGTGAGCCTCGGTGAAGCCATCGATGACCTTCTGCCGCGCAAGCGCGCCCATGCGCGCGCGCATCGCCGCATCCGAGGCCAGGGTTTCCAGCGCCCGCGCCAGCATCCGCGAATCCCCGCGCGGCGCGACCATGCCGATGTCCTGAGCAAACTCCGCGCATCCGGGAGCATCGGTAGTCACGATCGGCCTGGCGCACGCCGCCGCCTCCAGCAGCGTTCGCGGCAGGCCTTCGCCGCCGCGCGACGGCAGGCAGGCGATGTGCGTGTCTTGCCAGAATGCGGCGACGTCGTTCACGCGGCCGACGACCTGTACGCCCGGCGTTTCCCGCCAGCGCGCGATTTCATCGTCTCCATAATGCTCCGGATTTTCGGGATCTGCCGAACCGCCTACGCGCAACGAAAGATCGAGGCCCCTTGCGCGCAGTTCCGTAACTGCGCGCACCGCTATGTCGATGCCCTTGGATTTGATCAGCCGCGCGACGATGCCGACGACGATTGGTCCGGCCGGCTCGGCCGCCGGGAGAAACGCGTCGGGATCGACACCGGCGCCCGGCATCAGCAGAAACTTGCTCGGCCGCGCATGCGCCCAATGCGCATCGTGCTCGTTCTCGACCAGCAACAGCGTGTTGTCCGCCGTCAGGGCGCGCCGCAACATTGCCCGCAACCGGGCCCGAACCACGCGCTTGAACAGCGAATTGTCCGACATCAGGTATCCCCTGCCGGTCAAAGCGAGGACGCGCGCAAACGACTGCGCGCGCGCATTGAGCAGGAGCGCGATCGGTTTCAGCGCTATGGCGTGCACAAGGTCTGGGCGCTCGCGCGCCAGTACGGCGTCGAGTTCCGCCACCTGTCTGGACAATTCCCACGGGAAGATGGCTCGGCGCGCAAAGCTCGTACCGATGACCCGGATATTGGATTCCCCCTTCAGCGCGCCGGAATCGCGTGCGGCCACTACGACCTCGAAGCCATCGGCGTTCGCGCGCCGCAGCAGCGGCAGGAAATGCGACCGGACGAACCAGTCTTCCGTGGCAAAGAACAGGAGCTTCCGGCGCTTCATTGCCTGCGCCTCGCCGTTTCTGCGTGCAGCGCGGCCGCAAGCCGCGACAGCCCATCGCGGAGTCCGACCTTGGCCACGAGTTCAGGCGGCAACGGCGTTTGCGGGACGACCAGACGATCGCGATCGATGCGCGAGGTTTGCGCGATCGAGTAGAGCTGGAATGCACCGAGCACCGGACCGACGCCGCGAAGCAGCCAAGTCGGGATCGCGAGAATGCGCGCGCGCGCTGCGCTGGCGCGGATGACTGCGCGGTAGAGGCCGCGCATCGTGATGATGTCGGGCCCGCCGATTGCATAGATACCCGTTGTCGTGGCGCCGGCGAGCCGCGCCGTCGCCCGCCCCAGATCTTCATGAAACACCGGCTGCAACAACGCGCGGCCGGAGCCCGGCATCGGCAGGAACGGCGACCGGCGCGCAATCCGCATCAAACGGGCCAGAGTGGGCAGGCGAGGATCGCCGTAGATCAGCGTCGGCCGGATGATGGCTGCATTCGGATGGCGCGCGCGAACATCGCGTTCGGCCTGAGCGAGTTCGACATAGAGTCGCGCCTCCGGCTGTATTGCGATGTTGTTGCTGGAAAATACCACCACCCGCTGACCCGGATGGATCGTCATGCGCGCCAATGCGGCATTCGCGAGCCTGAGGTGGGTGGTGAACACGATGGCGTCGCATCCTTGTGCCGCCGCCGTCCAACCCGCCTCCGATTTGAGGTCGTCCCGCCGCACATCTGCGCCGCCTTGCGACAGCCGCTCGGCGGCGTCATGCCGCGATCTGCGCATGGAGGCGACAACGCGCCAGCCGGCGGCGATCAGCGCATGCGCGGCGGCCTCTCCAACCGCGCCGCCCGCGCCAAACACGATCGCCTTTCCGCTCATGCATCCTTGCGGCGCATCAACGCGCGCGTCCGATCTTGGAATCCGGAGTGGGTCTTAACCGCACGCAGCAGGCGCGTCGAGGAACGGCGTGCACGGACACGCGTCGCGAACACTATGCCGCGGGTTCAGCTCAGAAGGTTTCGTGCGCCAGCAGCAAATCCGCCAGTTCGAGATGCGGATCGCGATACGGCACGCTGGTGTCAAAGCCGCCAGCGTAGCTCGCCGGCGTCACTGTCGCTTCCACCGGCGCAGATTCGACCACGTAGGCCTCGACCGGCGCTTCCATCATCGACGTAGCAAACGCGGCGGGTTCACTGAGCGTGAGACGCAGGCCCGGTTGGCTGGTCGGCGCAGAGGGGCCTCGCACAGGCGCAAACGTCACCAGGCCGTCGCTAAGCGCAAGCGCGCGAACGCGCTCGATCTTGTGGTCGGTCGCGCCGCGCAAAAGCGCGAGCGAGGCTTCGGTTGCGGCGAGTTCGGCGCGCACGGCGTCGAGTTCAGCCTGCGTGAACGGCGCAGCGAATGGCGGAAGCGTGACGTACGGATTGACCGCCTCGTCACTGCTCGGCGCCGAACCCATGCTGGACGCGAGACTGGCGCCGATCCAATCGCCGAAGCCGGCGGGCGAAAACGTGATGATCGCAATCGCCGTCGCAGCGACGCCGCCGAAACTCGATTTCAGAATCGTGTCGCGCACTTCGCGTCCGTACGTGGAAGGCTGTCCCACCATGCAACTGCTCCCGCGCGACACGGCGCGTGTCCCCTTTTTAGGACCCTCAATACGCGCCAGAGGCGTAACAAAAGCACTAAAACTCGTCCGCGGACAAGCACTAAGGCGTCTTCTCCCGTGACTATGCTGAAATATTGCTTACGAAATGGGAGGCGATGACTCCCGCGAAGCCGGCTTCCGGCGTGATCTACGTGCGCCAAGCCTTCGCGGTCGGCGGCTTTTTCGCTCTGCTACCGGCGGTAGCGGGCGGAGGCGCGCTTGGGCTTCCGCTGGTCATCGGATTGGCCGGCGCCGCAGCGGCCGGACCCTGGACGCTTCGGCAAGCCGTTGAAAGGATGTCACTTCCGCTAGCCCTTTTGGCAGCCTTGGCGATCTGGACGGCGGCCTCGAGCCTGTGGTCGCCTTGGCCTGGCCTCACCGCTGCAAAGGTGCTCGCCACGCTCGCGTTCGGACTCCTGTTTTCGAGTGCGGTTGCGGCCCCCGGCCTTGCTCGACTTGCCCTAGCGGGAGCTTTCGCGGCCACACTCGTCCTGATTCCGCTGCTCGCGATCGAGGCGATCTGGGACATGCCCCTCAACGCGGCCGCCCAGCCCGACGCCTCGCCTGAGGATCTCAATCAAAACCCGGCCCGCGGCGTTGTGGTGATGCTCGCTCTGCTCTGGCCAGGATTGGCCTGGGCTGCGGGATCGAGCATGCGGTGGCGATGGCCGGCAGTGAGCGCGGCGGCGCTCGCAGCCGGTTCGATAGCGCTGCAATTCGGCCAGCTTTCGACGGCGATCGGCTTTGCCATCGGATCGATTTTCTTCGCGCTGGGCTTTGCAGCGCCGCGTCTTGCAGTGCTCACGCCATCGATCTTGCTCGCAGCGTGGATGTTGGCGGCGCCGTTCTTGACGCCGATTCTGGTGGCGAGCCCCGCTTTGTTCGAGGCGGTTCCGCACAGTTGGGCCGTCCGCATCGGCATCTGGCGGCACACTTGCGAGCGCATTCTCGAACAGCCGTGGATAGGGCACGGTCTCGATGCGGCGCGCGCCACGACGCAATACGCAACCTATGACGGCGAACTGATGCGCGTCATTCCGGTGCATCCGCACAGCGCCAGCCTGCAGATTTGGTACGATCTTGGGCTGGTCGGCGCCCTGACCGCAGCGATACTGCTTGCGTTGACGGGGCGCGCGTTGGCGCGAGCCTACGCGCGCAACAGGCCCGGCGCCGCCGCTGCAGCAGCCGCGCTGGCGATGTTCGGCATGATGGCCAATGTCGGCTGGAACATTTGGCAGGAATGGTGGATGGCGACGCTGATTCTGGCAGGCGCGCTCGTATCTGCGCTTGGCGCTAAAGCCGCCACAAACTGACATCCTGCGGCTTGGCGCTGCGGTCGAGAAATCCGCGCAAGTCCATGACGACGCCGCCGCCGTCGCGCAGCAGCCGGCGGGCCAGAGCCCAGCCGCCGTCGCGAAATTCCTTGTGCGCGACCGCAAAGATCACCGCATCGGCGGAAGTGATCGCGTCAAGCGGCGTCAGCGCCGCGCCGTGCTCTTCTGCGCCATGGGGATCGGCGTGCGGGTCATGCACGACCACATCGAAGCCGAACGAGCGCACTTCGTTGATGACGTCGAACACTTTCGAATTGCGGACGTCAGGGACGTCCTCTTTGAAGGTGACGCCCAACACGGCCACACGCGGGTTCGATCTGCCCAGCCGTGTCAGCAGCCGCACGCACTCGCGACCGACATGGGCGCCCATGCTGTCGTTGACGCGCCGGCCCGCGAGCACGACCTGCGGGTGATAGCCGATCTGCTGGGCCTTATGCGTGAGATAATAGGGGTCGACGCCAATGCAGTGGCCGCCCACCAGGCCAGGCGTGAAGCCGAGGAAATTCCATTTCGTGCGCGCCGCGGCGAGAACGTCGCCGGTGTCGAGGCCGAGTCGGCCATTGATCAGCGCCAATTCGTTCATGAGCGCGATGTTGAGGTCGCGCTGGGTGTTCTCGATCACTTTCGCCGCTTCGGCGACCTTGATCGATGGGGCGCGGTGAATTCCTGCGGTGACCACTTCGCCGTACGTGGCCGCCACGATGTCCAGCGTCTTGGCGTCCTGCCCCGAGACTACTTTGACGATGGTCTCGAAACGGTGCGCCTGATCGCCGGGATTGATGCGCTCGGGCGAGAAGCCGAGGGTGAAATCGACGCCGCAGCGCAAGCCGGACGCCTTTTCGAGGATCGGACCGCACTCATCCTCGGTGCAGCCCGGATAGACTGTGGATTCATAGACGACGATGTCGCCCTTCTTCAAAGCCGAGCCGACGGTGCGCGAGGCCCCGTGCACGGCGGTGAGATCCGGAACCAGCGCATCGTCGATCGGCGTCGGCACCGTAATGATGAAGAAGTCGGCTCGTTTCAGTTCATTGGCGTCTGTGGTCGCGTGGAGATTCAACGCGCTGAGTTCTTCGGCGCTGACTTCGCGCGTGCGATCGAAGCCGCGCCGCAATTCTTCGACGCGCGCGCGGTCGATCTCGAAGCCTATGACTTCGTAGCCCTTGCGGGCGAACGCCGCCGCAGCAGGCAATCCAACATAGCCCAGGCCGATCACGGCAATGCGGCGACGATCGTTCATAGTTAAGCTCGAATTTGTCGGCAGTGAGTTGATTTCGCTAGCGCCTCCACTTATCGAAACCGCAAACTCAAAACAACTGCATACCCCTGCGCCCCGAATTGACTTTGAGATTGCAGATGAAACCAGTGCTCGTAACCGGCGCCGCCGGCTTCATCGGCTATCACTTGTCGGATCGCCTGATCCGTGAAGGCCGAACCGTGATCGGTCTCGACAACTTTTCCGACTATTACAGCGTCGCGCTCAAGCAAGCGCGGGTGCGCGAGTTGGAGAAGCACTCCGGCTTTACCATGATGCGCATGGATTTGGCCGATGCGGATGGCTTGAAACGGCTTTTCGCCGAATGCGGGTTCGATCTGGTTTACAATCTCGCGGCGCAGGCGGGCGTGCGCTACTCGCTGATCAATCCGCAGGCTTACGTGAAGGCCAACCTCGAGGGTTTCGTTAATATCCTCGAATGTTGCCGCCACAACCAGACCAAGCATCTGGTGTTCGCCTCATCGAGCTCCGTCTACGGCGCCGGCACCAAGATGCCGTTCTCGGTCCACCAGAACGTCGATCATCCGCTCAGCGTCTACGCGGCGTCGAAAAAGGCAAACGAGCTGCTGGCGCACTCCTACGCCCACCTGTTTCGCCTGCCGGTCACCGGGCTGCGGTTCTTCACCGTCTACGGCCCGTGGGGACGGCCGGACATGATGATGTTTCTGTTTACCAAGGCGATCCTGGAAGGCCGCCCGATCGACGTCTTCAATAACGGCGAGATGCAGCGTGATTTCACCTATGTCGACGATATCGTCGAGTCGCTGGTGCGCGTCGGCGGACGCATCGCGCAGCCGAATCCCGACTGGGACAGCACTGCGCCCGATCCGGCGACCTCCAACGCGCCCTACCAGATCTACAATATCGGCAATCACTCGCCGGCCAAACTGCTCGACGTCATCGAGATGCTCGAACAGAACCTCGGCAAGAAAGCGGTCAAGAACATGCTGCCGATCCAGCCCGGCGACGTGCCTGCGACCTTCGCCGATGTCGACGATCTCGCCCGCGACGTCGATTTCGCGCCGCGCACGCCGATCGAAGTTGGCGTGAAGCGGTTCGTGGACTGGTATCGCGCCTATCACGACGTGTGAGGCCGACTCAGCCTCTGCGCTGATAGCCGGTCAGATTGAGCTGTCCCTCACCGACCGGGGTCGGCACGATCAGTTGCAGCGGCGCGGCGAAGCGGCTCTCGGGCGGCATGGCGAACCAGATTTGCGCCATCGGCACGCCCGAGCGATCGAAATCGCGGCCGAATCCGGCAATCGGCGAATACCGGAAGTGACAAGAGATCGCCGGACCTTCGTAACCGCCGCCATTATACGTGCCGCGCGCGCGATGGGTGACGCTCAGCCGGTAGTGCTGACGGCCGTCGAACACCAGCACCGAACCTTCGCAGGCCTGCGCTGCGCCAACTTGCCTGCCCAAGGCGAACACGGCGCTGAGCGGGTCGAATGAACTCGATTGCTGCTCGCTGTTGGCCGGCGGCAAGCCTAGATCGGAATAGCGCGGTGTGATCTGGCTGGCGATCCCGCTCGCGCTCCGGTCCAACCGGATTTGCCGCCGCTTCTGGCCATAGGCATGGTTCAGCGTGTACCGCGACCAGCTCAGCGCTTGGCCGACATGGGCGCCGTTGGCGTTGGCAGTGATGTCGGTCTGATCGAACAGCCGCGCGAGACCGGAGGTGCGCAAGGCGGCGCGGACATTGTAGGCGGAGGCGGTGTCGGTGACCTCGTATTCCGCCGTTCCGAGTTCGACCACGCCCAGCACCACGGCCTGATAGCTCAAGCGGTAAGTCTCGGCCCCGGCAGTCCCGCCAAACAGGCAAACCACGGCCAAGATTGCTGCAGCCCAGCGCATTATCGCGTCCCCTTTCTGGTTTCGAACCCGGCGAAACTTATGGTTGGCGCGCGCGCCTGTCATCAGTGCGGCGCACGACGAGGCCGTGGCGCTAGAGCAACGCTCTTGCGGTTTCGACGATCGCATCCGCGGTAATGCCGAAATGTGCGTAGGCGTCCTTCGCCGGCGCCGAGGCGCCGAAGCTCGACATGCCGACGAAAGCGTCGAGGCCGAAGGCTTCGAACCAGCCCTGCCCGATCGCGGCTTCACAGCCGATCTTCAATTCGTCGACGGCGCCGCAGACGGCGTCTTGGTAAGCGTCGTCCTGCAGTTCGAACATCTCGAAGCACGGCGCGGAGACGACGCGCGCCGGAATTCCTTCCCGTTGCAGCGCCTCGCGCGCCTTCACCGCAAGCGCGACTTCGGTGCCGGTGGCGAAGATGGCCACGCGCGAGGCCCCGCCCTCGGCGGGCAGCAATTCGTACGCGCCGCGCACCGAAAGATTTTCGCTCGCGTCCGCCCGCAGACCAGGCGTTGCCTGACGCGACAGCGCCAGCAGGCTCGGCCCATCATCACGCAGCAGCGCCGCTTGCCAGCACTCGGCGGTTTCCACCGCATCGGCTGGCCGGAACACATAGAGATTCGGAATCGCCCGCAGCGCTGCGAGATGCTCGACCGGCTGATGGGTAGGGCCGTCTTCGCCGAGGCCGATGGAATCGTGCGTCATCACATGCACGACGCGGATGCGGCTCAGCGCCGCCAAGCGGATGGCAGGGCGCGAATAATCGGAAAAAGTCAGGAACGTGCCGCCGTAGGGTATGATGCCGCCATGCAGCGCCATGCCGTTCATCGCCGCCGCCATGCCGTGTTCGCGGATGCCGTAGCGCACGTAACGTCCGAGACGGTTCTCCGGGGTGAAGTCCTGCGAACCCTTCGCCAGCGTATTGTTGGAGCCGGTGAGATCGGCCGAACCGCCCAGGAGTTCGGGACAGGCTTCGAACATGGCGTCGATCGCCGCGCCCGACGCCGCCCGCGTCGCCAGCGACGGCTTTTCAGCGGCCATCTTTGCAGCGTGCAGGCCAAGCGCTGCGACCGCAGCTTCGACATTGCCGGCGCCGATCGCTGCCGCGAATTCGTCACTGTGTTCGGAGCGTTTCAGACGCAGCGACCAAGCCTCGCGCGCGCCGGCGCCGCGGGCGCCGATCTTGCGCCAAGCCGTACGGATGGTCTCCGGCACTTCGAAAGCACCGTGCGCCCAGCCGAGCGCCGCCTTGGCCGCCGCAAGTTCTTCGGCGCCGAGCGCCTCGCCGTGCGCTTTCGCGGTGCCCGCTTTTTTCGGCGCGCCGTAACCGATAACGGTCTTGCACGCGATCAGCACCGGGCGATCGGATTTGGTCGCCTGCTCGAAGGCGCGTTCGACATCGGCGGTGTCATGACCGTCGCAGGAGAGCACGCTCCAGCCGCTGGCGGCGAAGCGCGCCTTCTGATCGGTTGCGTCGGCGAGCGCCACTGCGCCATCGATCGAAATCGAATTGTCGTCCCAGATCACGATCAGCTTGTTGAGCTTCTGCCGGCCCGCGAGCGCGATCGCTTCCTGGCTGATGCCTTCCATCAGGCAGCCGTCGCCGGCGATGACCCAGGTGCGGTGATCGACGAGCGCGCCGCCGAAACGGGCGGCGAGATGCGCTTCCGCCATCGCCATGCCGACGGCGTTGGCCAAACCCTGCCCGAGCGGGCCCGTCGTCGTCTCGATGCCGGACGCGAGAAAATTCTCCGGATGGCCAGCGGTCTTCGAACCGAGCTGGCGGAAGCGCTTGATCTCATCGAGGGTCATGTCGGCGTAGCCGGCGAGATGCAGCAGCGCATAGAGCAGCATCGAGCCATGGCCGGCCGAGAGCACGAAGCGGTCGCGGTCCGGCCATTCCGGGTTCGAGGCGTCGAATTTCAGAAATTTCGCGAACAGGACGGTGGCGGCGTCCGCCATCCCCATCGGCATTCCGGGATGGCCGGACTTGGCCTGCTCGACCGCATCCATCGCCAGCGCGCGGATGGCGTTGGCGAGTTCTTTCGCCGCGACGCCTTCGATCAGATCGGTTTTGCTCATCGGGGTTCCTTCGCTCAGGCTCATTAGCGCCGATTCGGGCGCTTTGCCTGAAACCAGCAGTGTAGCGGGTCAGAAATTCGCAGATCGCCCGGTGGCAAATGCGAACTTCCCGATCAAGAGCCTGAGTACGGCGCGACCCAACTTGGCCGCCAACTTCAAATCCGGCGCGCTGTCCGGTATCAGCGGAAAGCGGTCGCGGGAATGCGGCCTGCGGAGATTTACATGCAGATTTTCATCGACAGCGCCGACGCTGCGGAACTCAAGACGCTGGCCGAGACCGGCCTGATCGACGGCGTCACCACCAATCCCTCGCTGGTGGCCAAAGCAGGGCGCAATTTCTTCGAGACGCTGAGCGAGATCTGCGCCGCGGTTCCTGGCCCTGTCAGCGCCGAAGTGGTGGCCCAGGACGCCGCGACCATGATCAAGGAAGGGCTGAAGCTTCGTGGCGTCGCGCCCAATATCGTCGTCAAAGTGCCGTTGACGCCGGAGGGCTTGCGGGCGTGCAAGCGGCTCGAAGACGAAGGCCACCCCACCAACGTCACGCTCTGTTTTTCGAGCGTGCAGGCGCTGCTCGCGGCAAAAGCCGGCGCCACCTACATCTCCCCGTTTCTCGGCAGACTCGACGACAACGGCCAGGACGGCATGGGATTGATCCGCGAAATCCGCGCCATTTATGACAATTACGACTTTCAGACCCAGATTCTCGCCGCCTCGATCCGCAACGCCGGCCACGTCCGGGACGCCGCAATCGCCGGCGCCGATTGCGCGACAATTCCGCCTGCGGTGTTCAAGAGCCTCTACAAGCACATTCTTACGGATGTCGGGCTGGAAGCATTCCTGAAGGATTGGAAATCGACCGGACAGTCGATTCTGTAAGTTCGGTTATCGGTTTTCGGTTATCGGTTGTCGGGGCCGCTCGCTGTGACGTGCGTGCATGCGTCTGCGCGCCCTCTGACGTCCGCGATACCCGATAACCGAAAACCGAAAACCGAACTTAGTGCGCGAGCGCTTCCAACCGGCCGACATTGTCGTCGGTGGTTTCGCGCGCCACCGCCATCAGCCGGTCGGCTTCGGCGAGGCGAGCTTCGATCGCATCGACATCCAGCGGCTCGATCAACGGCGCACGCTGCACGAACTGCGAGGCCATCGCGTCACGCATGGTGAGCCCGCCCTTCATCGCCACCGGGGCGACGAGGCCCACGAGAACCATCGCGCCGGCGCCAGCAGCGAAGCTGGCCACGACCATGCGGACGGTGGCTTTGACGTGTTGGGGGGACATAATGCGGAGGACTCCCGGACCGGCGGCGGTCAGTTAACAAAACGTTGCCACAATGGCAAATGCTACTTTGCGGCGCCGAAGAGCGATCGTCCGTGACACTCGTCACTCCTCTCGACACCCGCACCTACCGACTCGAGCGGCTTACTGCCACCCTAGCCGAAAATCCTGAATTTCAGCCGAATCCGGCGCTCAGGCGCCGCTTGCGGCTGGTTCAGGGTTGCGGTGTAAGGTGAGCGGGAAACTGCCGTGTTGCGGCGCCGAAAACGGAACCACAATGGCTAGCCCTTCCACCTCGCCTCGAACGCTACGGAAAGCGGTGCTCCCGGTGGCCGGCTTCGGTACGCGGGTGCTGCCCGCCACCAAAACCATCCCCAAAGAAATGCTTCCCGTGTTCGACCGTCCCGCCATCCAATACGTCGTCGACGAAGCTCTGGATGCCGGCATCGAGCACATAATCTTCGTCACGGGGCGAAATAAGGGTGCGATCGAGGATTATTTCGACCGCGCGTATGAACTCGAAGTAACCCTTCGGGCGAAAGGCAAGACCGCCGAACTCAGGGAAATAGAACTACCGGTTCGCGCCGCCGGCTCTATGAGCTTCGTACGCCAACAGGGCGCTCTCGGTTTGGGACACGCGGTTTGGTGCGCCCGCGACATCGTCGGCGACGAGGCCTTCGCGGTGATGCTGCCCGACATGCTGATGATGGCCAAGCCATCGTGCCTCGCGCAAATGGCCGGCGCCTACAACAAGGTCGGCGGCAACATCATCGCCGTCGAGCCCACCGACACGCCCGAACGTTATGGCGTCATCGCGCCCGAGAACCGCCCGGAAGGCTTTGACGGCCGGCTGATCAAGATGAAGGGCATGGTCGAGAAACCCAAACGCGAAGACGCGCCGTCGAACCTGTTCATCAGCGGCCGCTACATCCTGCAGCCGGAGATTTTCGATCTGTTGGCCAGCCAAGGTCCGGGCGCCGGCAACGAAATCCAGCTCACCGACTCGATGGCGCGCCTGATGGCGACGCAATCCTTTCACGCCTTCGAATACGCCGGCGCGACCTACGATTGCGGCGACAAGATCGGCTATTTGCGCGCCAACGCCGCCTTCGCGCTCGCCAACGAACAATACGGCGATGAAGCCGCGATTGCGCTGGCCGAGGCGCTTGCCGCGCGCAGCAAATGAACCTCCGGCAATTCGCCACCCGCGAGGCGCTGATGCAAGCGGCGGCCGCGTATATTGCCGAGACGCTCGACCAGGCCGTGCGCGCACGCGGCGCCGCTTGTGCGGCGCTTTCCGGCGGCGAGACCCCGGCGCCGGCTTATCGCCGGCTCGCGGCCCATGCGCTGGACTGGGCGCGGATAAAATTCCTGCTCGTCGACGAGCGCTTCGTCCCCGCCGCTCAGCCCTCCTCCAATGAAGCCATGTTGCGCGACGCGCTCGCCCCTGCGCTCGCCGCAGGCGCAGAAGTGCTGCCGATGTACGCCGCACATGCAACGCCGGAGCAGGCCGCCGCGCGCGCCGACGCGGTCTACGCGGACGCCGAAATCGACCTTGCGCTGCTCGGCATGGGCGGCGACGGCCACACCGCGTCCTGGTTTGCGCAATCGCCGCAATTGGCCGCAGCGCTCGATCTTGCCAACCCGCGCGCGGTGATCGCGGTCCATGCGCCGGGCGCCGCGGGATCGGCAGACCGGCTGACCATGACTCGCGCAGCGATCGCCAAGGCGAAACGCCGGCTGCTGCTGCTGGCCGGCGAAAACAAACGCAAGACGCTGGAGAGCTTGGCTGTCACCGGCGCGCCGGCAGCGGCGCTGCTGGAACTGGAGACGGAGATTTTCTGGGCGCCGTGAATCTCGCCGCGGTCGTGCGCTTTGCTTTTGCTCGCAGCGCGCTCGCGCGTTGCGCACGCATGGAATGCCGGAAGTGGCGGACAGAGAGGGACTGAACCGCCCTTGAAAATCAAGGCCCGCAGGGCAAGTCACCTTTTTCTACCGGGGATTATTCCGGGCGTCTGCCTTTGGCCCTTCGGAGCCACTCAATGTAGAAGGGCTCGCTGGGCTCTGGTATGTTGCGATGTCACACATGTCATGGGAGGTGGCAATGTCTCGATTAGCTCTGGCGGCGGCTTTGGCGATTGGCATCGTTATCGGCAGTTGTATGCCCGCGTCGAATCTAGCGAGCGCGCAGGCTGCGCGCGCCGGCGGCGGGACAATCATTGGCGCGTCTGATGGAACGCGGATTGTTATTTTAAGAGACAACGGCCAAGTTCGAATTTGCCAATCGATGGCCGGTGGGGCTTGGGCCTGCCAAGACACAGAGCCACTACCATCGTGACAGGTAGTTACGACGCGGAGGGCAGTTCGTCACGCCCCTTGTTGGAGGTAGCGACGTCGTCGCTTCACGCGCACGTCGATGCTCCAAAGCAATTCCAGAAAGGTCGGCGCAGTCGCGGGTAGACCTTTATCAACCCGCGCGTTGTGAGAGGCTTCTCTCGGCGAAAAGCAGACCTTTGCCGGGGCTCGCTATCCCGCGCCGCCTTCTTCCGGGTTCTCTTCCGCGTACTTGAACAGCGGCGGCGTATCATCCGGCGGCAGAGGAAGCTCAAAGAAGCGGACCGGGGTCAGGCCGTAGCGCCGACACTTGTTCGCGAGCCCTTGGTCATCCGTATAGACCTTCTCGACGCCCTCGATTTTCGCAATCGCGACAATCTGAACGTCAAACTTCGCCTTCGGCCAGGAGTCCGGCTTGGACTGCCCCTTGCCCACTACATCGACTTCGTTGCGGATTATCTCGGCGGCCTCGATTGCACCGCGGCGGCCAAACTCGGCAAGCCGGAAGCTCTTATTCTTGTTCAACTGCGCGACGATCGGCGCGCCTGCCGGACCGGCTCGCACAAGAAACTCGGCGAGCGCTGGCGTTGGGATCACCACGCGCGTGGTCGCGGCGTCAAGCTGCGCGATCAGATACTGAATGCGCTCGGCGAACTTCGCGATCGGCGCGCCTGTCGCCGGGTCTTCTGGCACGTCAATACGATCGGGCTGATGCCACGCGACTAGATAGTTGGCGTCGAGCACAATGGACATGGCCTAGTCCTCGCTGCGCATGCGCGCGAGTTCAGCAAGGGGCTCTTTTATGTCGCGCCATCCGTTGCCCTCGATAGCGCGCAGGTTCGCAACCGCTTGCGATAGCGGCGCGTCGTCCAACTCTTCGAACTTGATCGCCTTGAATGAAAGCTGCTCCCACACGCCGTCACGATCGCGACGGAATCGAGCGTGGCCGGTGACTCGGATCGTCGGGCCGAACAGGAAGTGACACATCTCCATCGCGAGCCCGCGCGTCATCTCGCAATTGTAGAAGCTCTGCCCATCCTGAATTTGCGCGTGAATGCTCTTATCCTTGCCGCCGATGCGGACAAGCTGCCCCTCGATCGCTAGCTCTTCATCGACCGGGCCGTACACCGGAGAGTGAACGCGCTCGCGCCCTGGAAAGGGCAGCACAACCGCCGAGAACTTGAAGTCAGCGACGGCACGATCTGACTCAAGTAGGTCATTCATGCGAGCGAACGCGGCCATGGTCGGCTTGTCTGCCGTTCCCGCTGCAACCTGCGCCGGACGCGCCGCGACGGCTGGCGCGTCTTCCTTTCGCGTCCAGTATTTGATCTTAAGACTTCCCGGCTCCACTCGCTCAAAGTGAACGGAGTCGGGTTTCCCTAATAGATCGGAAAGGACGGCCATGTATTGGGCCAGCCTCCCCATAGGGATTGTCTCGGGCGTGTGGGCGTCAATCACGAATTCGCCGAATTCGCGCTCACCTTCCACTTGGGGGCCCAAAGTATCCATTGCAGCGTTCTAGCCGGTCTCCGCCCAATGAAAACGTAACCACTGGCGGCCCTGGTTCCAAGCTCATTCAAAGGCCCGGCGCGCCCGGCGCGCTGCGTTAATCCGGTCGCGGTTCGCCGTGTAGTAGGCCCGGCTCTTCGCCTTCTGCTTTCCGGGTCGCATTCATAGCGGTCGTTCGCCCGCCGGTGATAGTCGGGGTTCTTCTCTTTCCATTTTCGCTGCGACTCCGCGATCTTCTCGCGGCTCGCCTTCGCCCATCTCTTTTGCTGTTCGCGATGCAACGCGCGCTGGCGCTCTTGATGCTCCTCGGACTCCTCGCGTTCGATCTTCGCCAGTGTCGTTTGTCTCTCGCGTTCGATTTGCAGACGGCGCCATTGCTCGGCTGATAGCCGGGCCTTGGCGGGCAAACCCAGCGCGCGCCGCATTACTCGCGCATCCGCAGCAGATTCGCTTTGCGCCGTGGGGCGATGGAATGCGGGAAGTGGCGGACAGAGAGGGATTCGAACCCTCGATAGGCTTGCACCTATACACGCGTTCCAGGCGTGCGCCTTCAACCACTCGGCCACCTGTCCGGCGGCGGGTTTATGGCGGCGCCCGCCCCCGCTTGCAACCGGCGCGGCGCCTCGCGCGTAGTGGCAGGCTCGCCTGGGCATGCCTATATCGGCGACGCCACAGGAGCCCACATGGCCAAGCTCAGCGCCCTTCCCACCGCCGATCAGGCTTTGCCCGGCCGCAGCGCGGCGATCCCGACCGCGGCGGCGCATTTCGTCAACGGCAATGCGCTGAAGCCGCCGTTTCCGGCAGGGCTCGAAGAGGCGGTTTTCGGCATGGGCTGCTTCTGGGGCGCGGAGCGCAAATTCTGGCAGACGCCGGGGGTGTGGAGCACCGCTGCCGGTTATGCCGGGGGCGTGACGCCGAACCCGACCTATGAGGAAGTCTGCAGCGGGCGCACCGGCCACGCCGAAGTCGTGCGCGTGATCTTCGATCCCAAGCAAGTGAGCTACGAGCACCTGTTGAAACTCTTCTTCGAGAATCACGATCCGACGCAGGGCATGCGCCAGGGCGGCGATGTCGGCACCCAATATCGTTCGGCGATCTACGCAACCTCGCAGGCGCAGAAGCGCAGCGCCGAAGCCGCCTTGGCCGCCTACGCCGACACGCTGCGCGCAGCCGGCTACGGCGCCGTCACCACGGAACTTCGCGAAGCGCCGCAATTTTTCTACGCCGAAGACTATCACCAGCAATATCTCGCCAAGAACCCGAACGGCTATTGCGGCCTGGGCGGAACCGGCGTGAGCTGTCCAGTAGGACTCGCCAGCAATTGACGGCGATGTCTGCCGATGCGGCGCAAAGGAATTTAGCACAAGACGAAGTCCTCGCCGCCGTGGTAGCAAACACTACAGTTTGCGACCGAAGAACGACGGCCCGATGCCTGCACGCGCGCGCGTTTGCCTGATCGATGACGATGCATTTGTGCGCGAAGCCATGGCGCTGGGACTGAGCGACGCCGGATTCGACGTCGTCAGCGCCGCCGGCGCGGCCGCCGGGTTCGATGTCGCCGCACGTGAAGGCGTGCACGCCATCGTCACCGACATGAACATGCCCGGCGCCAACGGCGCCGCGCTCATCGCCGAAGCCCGCACCCGTTGGCCGGAAATGACCATCATCGCGATCTCGGGCGCCGCCGCGATCGACGGGCGCAGCATGGCCGAGCTCGCCCGCGAACTGGGCGCCGATGCGGCGCTGATCAAGCCGTTCCGCGCCCGCGAACTGGCGGCCGCGCTCGACCGCGCGCTCGCCGCGCATAAACCGCCGGACGCCTAGGTGCACGCCAGCCATGAAGCCTCGCGCCTGCGGGCGGTGGTCGACACCGCTGTAGACGGCGTGATCCTGATCGACGCCAACGGCGTCATTCTGATGTTCAACCCGGCCTGCGAGCGCCTGTTCGGCTATGCCGCGTTCGAGGTCATCGGCCGCAACGTCAAGATGCTGATGCCGGAGCCGTATCAGCGCGAGCACGACGGCTATCTGCGCAATTATCGCGACACCGGCGTGCGCAAAATCATCGGCATCGGCCGCGAAGTGCTCGGCCGCAAGCGCGGCGGCTCGACCTTTCCGATGGATCTCTCGGTCGCCGAGGCCGAGGAAGACGGTCTGCCGATTTTCGTCGGCATCATCCGCGACCTGAGCGAACGCAAGGCGGCCGAACGGGCGCTGCGCGAAGGCGCAGAACGCTTGCGCGCCGTGGTCGAGACCGCGGTCGACGGCGTCATCCTGATCAACGCCCGCGGCGACGTGCTGATGTTCAATCCCGCTTGCGAGCGGCTGTTCGGCTACAGCGCCGCCGAAGTCATCGGCCAGAACGTGCGCATGCTGATGCCCGAGCCCTACCGCGGCGAACACGACGGCTATATCGCCAATTACCGCGAAACCGGCGCCGCCAAAATCATCGGCATCGGCCGCGAAGTCACCGGCCTGCGCAAGGACGGGGCGACGTTTCCGATGGATCTCTCCGTCGGCGAGGCCAAGCAGGAAGGCGAGTCGATTTTCGTCGGCGTCATTCACGACCTCACCAGCCGCAAACGCACCGAGGAACAATTGGTGCAGGCGCAGAAGATGGAAACGGTGGGCCAGCTCTCCGGCGGCATCGCCCACGACTTCAACAATCTCCTGACCGTGATCCTCGGCAACGCCGAAGCGCTCAGCCTGCGGCTCAAGGCCCGCGACGATCTCCGGCAGCTCGCCGAAACCATCATGTTCGCCGCCGAGCGCGGCGCCGAACTGACCCAGCGCCTGCTCGCCTTCAGCCGCCGCCAGGTGCTGCAGCCGGCGGCGATCGATTGCAACGCCATGGTCGAAAGCATGCGGGTGCTGCTGCGGCGCATGCTGCGCGAGGACATCGTTCTCAACATCAACGTGCCGGCAGCCCCGGTAGTGGCCATCGCCGACGCGGCGCAGCTGGAATCGGCGCTGCTCAACCTCTCGCTCAACGCCCAGGACGCGATGCCGAACGGCGGCACGCTCACTTTGGCGACCACCGAAGTCGAACTCGACGCCGGCTCGTTCAGCGGCGAAGCCGGCATCCGCCCCGGCCGCTACGTCGCCATCAGCGTCACCGACGACGGCCTCGGCATGACCCGCGAAATCGCCGAGCGCGCGTTCGAGCCGTTCTTCACCACCAAGGAAGTCGGCAAGGGTTCAGGCCTCGGCCTTTCCATGGTCTACGGCTTCGCCAAGCAATCGAACGGACACGTCACGATCTATTCCGAACCCGGGCTCGGCAGCAGCATCCGGCTCTATCTGCCGATCGCCGATGGGGCGCAAACCCCGGCCGCGCGCACGGCGGAAACCAAGGCGGTCGGCGGCCACGAGAAGATTCTGATCGTCGAAGACGATCCTTACGTGCGCTCCCACGCCATCGCCTCGCTCGAGAGCATCGGCTATCGCGTCATCGTCGCCGGCGACGGGCCGGAAGCGCTGACGCTGCTGCGCGGCGGCGCCGATCCCGATCTTCTGTTCACCGATCTGGTGATGCCCGGCGGCATCAATGGCTGGCAATTGGCCGAAAAAGCCCGCGTGCTGAAGCCCGGGCTCAAAGTGCTGTTCACCTCCGGTTATCCGCTCGAAAGCCTGATCGACCGCGGCGAATTCGACGCCAGCGCGCACCTGCTGTCGAAGCCCTATCGCCTCGCCGAACTGGCGCGCTGCGTGCGCGAAGTGTTGGATAGTTAAGCTCGGTGTTCGGTGTTCGGGCCACGGGACTCGGGCCTCGGAGCTGGGAAACCGGATTACCATGCGTTGCATGCGCGCGCGAAGCTACGCTTCCCGCTTCCCGAGGCCCGTGGCCCGAGTCCCGTGGCCCGAACACCGAGCTTCATGCAGAGCTGAAGTGCAGCCGCCAGCGCGATCGCCCCTCTTCGCCCAATTCGTCGAAGCGGTCGATGCGATGGCCGGCTTCGGGCGGGGCGCGCTGGGCTTCGGCGAGACGATGCGGGGCAAGGTGCAAGCGGCGCGCAAGCCGGCGCGCATATGGGACGGGATCGTTGAAGACGCGGAGCAGCGCTTCGTAGCGTTCGGCCAGCGGCCAGGACGAGCGAAAGCGCGCCGCCATCGTCTGCACGCGCCGCCCGCCGGCGCTTCGCGTGCGCGCGGGCGAAGCCAGGCAGCGGAAGCTGACGCGCCACGCCTCGGGCGCCTCGGCGCTGAAGCTCAGCTCTTTGCGCAGGCGCCGGCGCGACGGGCGCAGCAGCGGGCGGAGATTGGGTTTGGCGCAAGCAGCCGCTTCGATCACCAGCAGCCGGCGCAGCATCGCCTCGGCGCAGCGCAGCCAGCAAGCGAGCGCGCCGTGCTGCTGCGGGGTGAACGTGTGCAGGAAGGCGACGCGCTCGGGCCCGCCGAACAGCGCGTGCAGCAGCTGCAGGAAGGCCTCGGCCAGCCGCCACAACGCCAAAGGCGCGGTGCGGGGGGAAGTTGCGGCGGAGGTTTCGGCAATGGTCACGGGCACGATGATACGCCCGGCGCCGGAGGGGGCGGATGGATTTTGTACGGTGCGCGTAATATCAGGAGCTTGGGGCGGAAATCTGTTGGATAGATCGACGTGGTTCAGGATCCCGCCTTCGCGCGCTCTTGATTCAGCTTGAACAGCCGCTCCAGAATCTCTTCGTCCGACAAATCCGCCGGCCAACCATAGGCGGCGGCGACGGCTTCATCGAGGCGGCGATGGTCGTTGACGAGCCATTCGGGGCGCTTGTTGTAGAGCTGCGTCAGCGTGTGCTCTTTCTTGAGTTGCTTGGCCGCCTCTTCGCTGCGCGGCACAAGCCTATCGGGATAGCCCGGTACGATCTCCGGCACGCGTTCAACCAGTTCGGGCGGATTCAAGAAGCGCTCGCGGTGCTCGTTCAACGCGCGCGCCGATTCGGCGATGGCGATGGCGCGCGGATCGTCGGCGTACTGCGCCGCCGGAATGTTCGGCGTCAGGCCTTCGGGGAATGGGAAGGTTTCGAAGATGAAAGAGGAATTGTACCGGCGCTGATTACCTTCTCCCATCCGATTCCCGATCCGTGTGGACCAAGATTCATGGATGCGGCTTTGAAGAATGCCAAACGTGATGTCGTCATCGCGCACTATGACGATCAAGTCCTTGGCCGGCACGATGGGATCGCTGAGCCACACAAAAACGCGATGCTCGGATGTTTCGGGAGTTACAAGGTATCGAGGCACCCTCGCGATTGAAGATCGTAGTTCTGGCCGCGGCCAATACGGCTCCCACCACAAGAGCCTTGCACGATCATCGCGAGCAGTGGCGCGCGCCTCTTTTAGCGTTCGCAGGTCATCCTCGGAATCGGGATCATATCGCGCGTTCAAAAGGTACTGAAACGGCGCTTGAAATAGTGCTGCCTCCGTTTCTTTCTTGTCGCGCGGAAAATCAATGAACCACATGTCGCGCGGCCGACCCGTGATATCATCGGCAACATAGTAGGGACGAAGAACTGTTGAGTTAGAAAGTCCATTCACGTTGTTCGGAAGCTTCATCCACTCACGTGCACGTTGTCCATCAACGTCGAGCGGGCCGCTCTTCTGAATCCCCAGCAGGCTGACTCCCTTGTTAGTCTTCAGGGACTTAGAAGATGTCACGTCCAATCCCGTCGAGAGGTCAGCATTTATTCGCGGTACGTTTTGACCATTTAGGCTCAAGCCAAGATCCGGCGACGGGCGAGCAAAGCAAATCAGGCCCACGCGCACTTTCGCACCGTCTACGACCCATGGCTCGTTTTGCCATGCTTCGTACACCGTCAGGTCCCTTAGGATGCTTCGCATCACGGGAAGATTCGTGTTTTTCGCGATGGACTTTGTCGCGACGAGTCCGACACGAACGACCTTCTCCGCAGCAACAAGGGCCCGCGCCTTCTCGAACCAGTAACAGACAAAGTCAGTAAAGCCCGGCAGGGTGTCGTATGCTGCCCGAACCGCTTCGGTGTACTCGACGCCAAGCTTCCCTTTCATCTTCTTTGCGCCAACGAATGGCGGATTGCCGATGATCACGTCCGTCTCGGGCCATTGCGCTTCTGGCCAATCCTTCGGCTCAGGGCCTTTGCTCCGATCCAGCAGCGCGTCGCGTTCTTCGATCTGATCGAGCGAATCCAGGATCGGGCGCCGGTCCGGCAGATAGCCATTCTTCTTCAGCCATTGCAGATCGCCGATCCATAGCGTCACGCGCGCCAGTTCCGCCGCGTAGCGTTCGATCTCGATGCCGCGCAGCTGCTTGACGCTGACCCGCGGCGGCGGATGCTCCAGCCCCAGGCGCAGCACGTCCCCATGCGCGCGGCGTTCGATGTCGTGCAGCGCATGCAGCGCGACATAAAGAAAATTTCCCGAGCCGCAGGCCGGGTCGAGCACGCGAAATTTCGACAACCGGTCCAGAAATGCATCGAGCCGATCCTTGGCCGCATTGTAGCCGCGCGTCCGCGCCGCCCGCGCGTCCGTCGTCCTCTTGCGCCGGGCCGGTTCGTTTTCCTTCGCTTTCTTCGGATCGGCCTCGAACTCGGCCTTCGCTTCGTCGCGAATCGCCTTTTCGGCTTCGTCCGCCGTGCGCACGCCCTCCATCAGAGCCGCGATCTCGGCGTGCGCGCTTTCCCACTCCGCCATCAGCGGGCGCACGATCACCGGCTCGACGATTTTCAGAATCTTCTCGCGGTCGGTGTAGTGCGCGCCGAGCGCCGGCCGTTCGCGCGTCGCCTTCAATGCCTGCTCGAACAAAGTGCCGAAAATGGCCGGATCGATCTCGGACCAGTCGTGCTCGTCCGCCAGCTTGGCAATCTCTTTCAAATCCAGCGTTTCCAGAGGCAGCACGTCTTCCCCGTCGAACAGCCCGCCATTGAACCATTCGATGCGGTGTTCGCCGAACAGGCCGCCCTTGTGCATCTTGCCGAACAGGCTCGAGAGCTGGTCGGCCGCATCGGCGGGCGTCTTCTCAACCGCCTTCATCACCCGCGAGAACAGTTTCTCCGGCAAGAGGCCCGCGTCCTCGGCGAACATGCAGAAGATCAGCCGGTTCAGGAAATGCGCCACCGTGCGCGGATCGTGCTTGCGCTCCTGCAAGCGCCGGCCGATGTCGCCGAAGCGCTGCGCCGCCTTCGCCGTCAGTTCCTGCGGGCTGATTTTCGGCTTCAGCCTCTCCGACCCGTTGAACACCTGCTTCAAGAGATCGCGCTTCTGCGCATCCAAGAGATCGTCAAGCGACCATTCGTGGCGTTCGGAAACGGTGTTGTTCCAGTTGGTGTGGACGACGATCCGCTCCATGTCGGAGACGACCAGGTACGGCGGCATTTCCAGATCCAGCGTATAGGTCTGGAGCTGGCGCACCGCTTCGCCGAGATTCTTGTGCTTGCCCTTGTATTCCCAGGCGAACTTGTGCCTGCGCCAGACATCGGCCCAGCCGTCGCCGCCGCCGGCCTTCTCGACGCCGCGCTCGAAGCAATAGCTCTCAGGATTATCGGGATGCGGTTCGCCGAGGAGATCGCAGAGCTCGGTGAAGTGCATCTGCGAACCCTGCCGCTCTGTCAGCGTGCCGAGCTCGCGCCAGCGTTCGACGAATTGCAGCGGTGTCATCGCCCCCATGCGCAAACCTATGCAGTGGGGTGCGAGGCTCGGTCAAATTCCAGTGCGGCATTGGACCAGTGTGCGGCCACCGGCGCCCTCACCCGTCCGCTGCGCGGACACCCTCTCCCGCGCTTGCGGGAGAGGGGTTGCTGGGCGAGCGCGACTTCGCGCCTGCTGCAAGGAATCGGTTCGAACGCAGCGCGTCCATGACGCTTGGAGTGAGTCCGGAGAGAACACCGCCGTCACCCCCACCCCCGGCCCCGCCCCGCAAGGGGGCGGGGAGAAGTCTCGTCACGCAGCATTCGCGCGCGCCTGCACAGCACGGCATTCGCAGAACCCCCGACTCCCCGCCCCCTTGCGGGGCGGGGCCGGGGGCGGGGGTGCGGGCGGCAGCCCGTCAGTACGCATGACGACAGCGATGGTTCGGCTTAGCCTTCACATATGAGCGATGACAAAAAGCGCTGGCTCACGCCGCCTGGCGTCGCCGCGCGGCTCAAATCCGATCGCGCCGTGCCAATGGCGCGCCGCTTACGCAAGACCATGACGCCAGCCGAACACGCGTTGTGGGCGGTGCTGCGGCGTGTCGCGCCAGAAGCAGCGCACTTTCGCAAGCAGGCGCCGCTCGGGCCGTTCATCGCCGACTTCGCAAGCCATGCAGCAAAACTCGTCGTCGAAGTCGAAGGCGGCGCGCACAAGGCGAGCGATGTCGCCGCGCGCGACAGCGAACGGCGCGCTTGGATCGAGGGGCGAGGCTATCGGGTAGTGACGGTGCGAAACGAAGACGTGCTGGCCGACGCCGAGCGTGTCGCTAAATATATCGCCGCCGTTGCCTGCACGCGCTTGGAGTGAGTCCGTCCGGAGAGAGCACCGCCGTTACCCCCACCCCCGGCCCCGCCCCGCAAGGGGGCGGGGAGAAGTCTCGTCACAGGACGCCGGCTGTCCAAGAAATCAGCCGCCAGCGCAGGCTGACGCGGCGGCGCTGTTGCGCTGTCTGTTCGGCGCGCTGCAGGGCGCGGAGCGCGACTTCGGCCTGCTGCAATGAATCGGTCGAAGGCAGCGCGTCCATGACGCTTGGAGTGAGTCCGTCCGGAGAGAGCACCGCCGTTACCCCCGCCCCCGGCCCCGCCCCGCAAGGGGGCGGGGAGAAGTCTCGTCACAAGACGCCGGCGGTCCAGGCTCAGCCGGGCCACCTGAGGCCGACGCGGCGGCGCTGCTGCAGCGTCTGTTCGGCCCGTTGCAGGGCGCGGAGCGCCACTTCGGCCTGCTGCAATGAATCGGTCGAGCGCAAGGCGTCCATGGCGAGCCGCAGCCGCGAGGCGCCCTCCTCCAATTTGTCGCGCGCGCCTTCGCGTTCGCCGAGCGCGGTGAGCGCGCGGCCGATCTCCTGCTGGGCTGCGCCCCAGGCGATCGGATCGGTGGTGCGGTCGACGGCGTCGAGATAACGCTGGCGCGCATCGAGCGCCTTGTTCAGCCATTTGATGTGGCCGCCGCGTTCGCCGAGGCTGAGCGCGCCGGAGGCGAAGTCGGAGAGAATGTCGAGCTGCAGGTTTTCGCTGATTTCGGCGGGACGGGCTTCGACCATGCGGTCGAGCGCCTCGACGATCGGCTGCAGCCGCTCGGGCTTGTAATCCTGCGGCCGGTGCAGCACCGGGCGCGCCTTGCGCGCCAGCGCAAAGGCGAGCGCGCGCTGGACGGCTTCGTCGGGCCGGCCGACGCGCCAGCCGAGCTGGAAATCCTGTACATCATGGGTGCGCCCGTAACCGGGCAAGGTGGTGATGCGCAGATCGATCTTGCCCAGCATGTTGCGCCGGCCCCAGACGATGACGTCGGCGGCGGCGCGCTCGAGCGCTTCGCCGGCTTCGACGGCGATGCGGCGGCGCGCTTCGGGATGGGCGCGCGGGGAAATGGTCTTGAGCCTGATCGGAAAGAGATCGACCTGCACGTCCTGCTCGAACGAGAACATGCCGAAATTGTCCTCGATGGCTTCCTTCATCTCCTGGCGCAGCAGCCCGCCGCCGCCTTCGATCTGGGCGATCAGCACCAGCGCGCGATGATCCTTGGTGCGCTTCAGCGCCTGGCCTCTGAGCGCCATGCGCGCCAGCGCACTGGCTCTGCCCATGCCGGACAGCATCCAGAACGCCGCCACCAGCAAAGCGGCGAGGAAGATCGAGGTGAAGAACATGAACACGTCGGGCTGTTCGACGAACGCGTCCTGAAATTCACGGGGCAAGAGCCGCATGACGCGGGACGCCAGTTCCGGCGCGAACGCTGCAGCTGCTGCAAAATTAACCATTTAGCGTCCGTCGTCCCCGGAAGAGTCCCGTCCCTTAGCCCGCCGTCCGGCGCTGCACAACGGCTTGCGGCGCCTTACGGCGCCACAGCGCTGGGTCTCGCCGCGGGCGGGAAAAGAGTTCAGTCGCCGCGCTGCTTGGCCGCTTCGATGGCCTGGCCCAAGGCGTCGCCCATGTTGCCCAAATCCATCACCTGGACGCCCTCGGGCAGTGTGAACAAGTCGCGCGCTTGCGGCCCGCGCGCGACGCTGGTGGTTTCCCAGACCACGCGCCCGTCATCGGTGGCGCGCAGGATGATGCCGTCATCGGTGACGCAGACCGTGTCGGCGCCGTCGGCTTCGGTGGTCTTGGTCCATTCGGCGCCGGTTTCGCCGGCGACGCTGCACGTTCCGGTGCGGGTTGCGTCTTGCGCCAACTCGCCTTGCCAGGCGTCGGCGGGATTGGCGAAGTTTTCGCCCATGTTGGCGCGGATCGCCATGGTGCGCCCGGCCTGGGTGGTGAGCACGTAGCTCTCGCCGGTGTCGCCATTGCTGATGATGGTGGACGCGCCGGCGCCGGCGCCGATTTCGATCCGGGTGTTGGCGCCGTCGCGGATCATCACGATCGGCTGGGCGGCGCCGTCCGGGTTGGTCAAGCTGGCTTCGGCGCGGTAGGCGACGCGGTCGAGATCGGGAAACAGGCCGCCGCCGGCGCCGCCGCCGCCGGCGGGACCAGCGCCGCCGCCGGCGCAGCCGGAAGGATTGCACGCCGCCAGCACGCACACCGACGCCAAGGCCAAAACTGCGCTGCGCATGGAGCTCTCCCCGAAAATCGGCCGCCTTGGTAGCAGGCCGGCGCCGGGGCCGATACCCCGTGGCCGTTCGTCGCAAAAGCAGGGCCCCTCATCCCCCGGGCGCCAGCCGGCCTTGCACGCCACCGCCTCGAGCGGCCAAAATCGCGCTCAACGCCGCCCGCCCGTCCGGGCCGTTTTCCTTTTTGGGGGTTTTCACGATGAAGAAGCAGCTCCTGGCCGTCTGCCTTGCCGCGAGTATTCCAATGCTGGCCGCCTGCGCCACCACCGGCGCCGAAACCGCGGCCATCGCTTTCGGCGACGCCGCCGCTTATCAGAGCGCGCAGGCCGATGTCGCGCGGCTGACGGCGCAAGCCGACCAGGATCCGCTGCTGAAGCCGTGGACCGGGCCGCATGGCGGCGTGCCGCCATGGGATCAGGCGCGCGCCGAACTGGTGCCGACCGCGCTCGAACTCGGCATCCAGCTGCAGGAAGCCGAAGTGCAGGCGATCGCCAACAATCCGGCGGCGCCGACTTTCGACAACACGATCGGGGCGATGCAGAACGCCGGGCGCCACCTCGATCGCGCGACCACGGTGTTCGGGGTGATGACCGACAATATGAGCAACGAACAGGTCCAGGCCGTGGAAGCGGAATGGTCGCCGAAGCTCACCGCCGCCTATAACGCCATCACCTTCAACCGGCCGCTGTTCCAGCGCATCGACCACCTCTATCAGAACCGCACTTCGCTCAATCTCTCGCCGACGCAATTGCGTCTGCTCGAACGCACGCGCGACCAGTTCGTGCGCGCCGGCGCTGCGGCGACGCCCGAACAGCAAGCGCGCCTGGGCGCCATCAATGAGGAATTGTCGAGCAAGTACGCCGATTTCGGCCGCCGCCTGCTGGCCGACGAGAACACCGCGATCTTCATCACCAACCGGCGCGATCTCGCCGGCCTGCCGCCGAACATCGTCGAAGCGCTCGCCGCCGCCGCCGCCGAACGCGGCCATGCCGGCCAATGGGCGGTGGTCAACACCCGCTCCAGCGTCGATCCGTTCCTGACCTTCGCCTCGAACCGGCGCCTGCGCGAGCAGGTCTGGCGCGCGTTCAAGAACCGCGGCGACAACGGCGACGCCAACGACACCAATGCGGTGATCGCCGACATTCTGCGCCTGCGCGCCGAACGGGCGCAGATCCTGGGCTTCCCCACCCACGCCCATCTCAGAATGGCCGACACCATGGCGCAAACGCCCGAACGCGCGCAGGATCTGATGATGCGGGTGTGGCCGGCCGCGGTCGCGCGCGTGCACGAAGAAGTCGCCGACATGCAGGCGATCGCCAATCGCCAGCGCGCCAACATCACCATCGAACCGTGGGACTACAATTACTACGCCGAGCAGGTCCGCCGCGACCGCTACAATCTCGATCAAAACGAGCTGCGCCCGTACTTCGAACTCAACAACATGATCAACGCCTCGTTCTACATGGCCAACCAGCTCTACGGGCTCTCCTTCCGTGAGATCACCGGCACGGTGCCGGTGTTCGAACCGAGCGTGCGGGTGTGGGAAGTGACCGACCGCGACGGCTCGTTCCGCGGGCTGTTCTACGGCGATTACTTCGCCCGCGCCGGCAAACGCTCAGGCGCGTGGATGAACACCTACCGCTCGCACGAGACCTTCACCGGCACGACCATCACGACGCTGGCTTCAAACAACAACAATTTCGTCCGCGGCGGCGCCGGCGAGCCGGTGTTGATCTCGCTCGACGACGCGGAGACGCTGTTCCACGAATTCGGTCACGCCATCCATTATCTGGTTTCCGAAGTCGACTATCCGGGCCTCGGCAACGTGCCGCGAGACTACGTCGAATATCCGAGCCAAGTGCACGAGCACTGGGTGCTGTCGCGCCCGATCCTGGATCAGTTCGCGCGCCACTATCAGACCAACCAGCCGATGCCGCAGGCGCTGGTCGACCGCGTGCACAACGCAGCCACCTTCAACCAAGGCTACGCCACGGTGGAATATCTCTCATCCGCGCTGGTCGACATGGCGCTGCACAATCGGGCCCAGCCGGTCACCGACGTCGACGCGTTCGAGCGCGAAACGCTGGCCGCGATCAACATGCCCGGCGAGATCGCCATGCGTCACCGGCTGCCGCAGTTCGGCCACCTGTTCTCCAGCGACGCCTATTCGGCCGGCTATTATTCCTACCTCTGGTCGGAAACCATGGACGCCGACACTTGGGAAATGTTCACCGCCAGCGGCAACGTGTTCGATCCGACAGCCGCCGCCGGCATGCGCAACATCATCCTCGCGCCGGGCAACATGAGCGACCGCGCCGAAGCCTACCGGCAATTCCGCGGCCGCGATCCGGACGTCAACGCGCTGCTGCGCACCCGCGGCTTCCCCACCGGTGAAGCCGGCGGCGGCACAGACAGCAGCGGCGGCAACTAGGTCTCGCCGTCAGAGATCACCAAGGGCGCGGACAGCGATGTCCGCGCCCTTTTCTTATGCCGCGGCGGTCGATTGACATGCGTGTTTGTTGTACAAAGCGTGAAATAATGCGTGTGCGTCACCCTTTTCCAGCAGGGCAAGCGTTAGCAGATATCGATTTCGACAATTGCATACCCCCTGGATAACTCGGAATGTCAAAGCAAATTCTACTTGGGATCATACTTGTCGCTATTGGAGTTGTGCTGGGTGCAATAGGCGGCGGACTCGGCGGGGTCTGGTTTGAGTGGGGCTACTGGATCAATCTCATGCTCTCAATAGTCGGCTTCGCTTTGATTGCGCACCGAGTTTACATTGTCTGGGTTCGCCGAAAGTGACCCTCTGCGCCAACTACGATTACGACCTGACCGACGCCGTCACTCATATCCGCGAGAACGGCGCAGCCTCCGGCATCGGCGTGCTGGCGGCTTATGGCTACGACAATCTCGGCCGCCGCACCGGCGTCACCCGCGGCAACGGGACCATCACCACCTACAGCTACGACGCGGCCTCGCGGCTGGCCAGCCTGGCGCAGGATTTGTCCGGCGCGAGCTCCGATCAGACCCTCAGTTTCAACTACAATTCCGCCGGCCAGGCGCTGTCGCGCGCCGGTTCGAATAGCGCCTATGATTGGCCCCAGCCTGCGCCGGAGACGGCCGGCTATGCGCCGAACGGGCGCAACCAGTACACAAATGTCTCCGGCGTGAATTTCAGCTACGACGGGCGCGGCAATCTCACCTCCACCGGCAGCGCGAGCTATGGCTACGACATCTACAATCGGCTGATCACGGGCCCGAACTCGGCGCAGTTCGATTACGATCCGGCGGGCCGCTTGCACCAAATCGCCGCCGCGGCGACGACGCGCTTCCTCTATGACGGCGCGGAAGTGATCGCCGAATACGATGGAGCAGGCGCCTTGCAGCGCCGCTACGTGCGCGGGCCGGGCTTGGATGAGCCGATCGTCTGGTACGAGGGCGCAAGCACATCCGACCGGCGCTTCATGCATCAAGATCAACTGGGATCGGTGATCGCGCTGTCGGATTCGAGCGGCGCCATCATCGGCGCGCCCAACACTTACGATGAATACGGCCAGCCGGGCGGCGCGAACTCAGGCCGCTTCCAGTACACCGGCCAGATTTGGCTCGGCGAAGCCCAGCTCTATCACTACCGCGCCCGCGTCTACTCGCCGACCTTGGGTCGCTTCCTGCAAACCGACCCGATCCTCTACGCCGGCGGCCTGAACCTCTACGCCTATGTCGCAAACGATCCGGTCAATTTCATCGATCCGCTGGGATTGCAGGGTCAACCGGCGGCGCCTGACGGCGGCGTTCCGGTGGACGAACACGGCGATCCCTTCCCCGGCACGGTGACGGCGCAGCGCCGCATCTGGGGCGCAGGCTGGCCCGGAAACTCATCGGCGCAATTGTGGGCCTACATTGAGTCGTTCAGACGGCGCGCGGGCAGAGGTCAAAGGGAGCGCAGACCCGGTCACGATTACACCGAAACAAACGTCGTCTGCCCGACGGAGCTCAGTCCCGCGGCTCAAGCAAACATGATGTCTCGCTATGGTTATCCCGGCCAGAATCAAGGCCAGCCGCTTCAGCCTGGAAGACAATTCGCTGTCGTAAGCGTTGCAGGGATTCCAGGTGGCCTCGTCACATCCACTCTCAACGGCAACCAGGTGAGCAACGTGACGACGCCGCTTCATGTTTTCACCGGGACGATCGATCGGCAGAGTTTTGTGTCCGGCGGCCGCACATACATCACGACGCATGGCTACGGAACGAGCGGGGGGCTTCTCCTTCCCGGCCTTCCCCCTATCACTCCGCCAATTATTTTTGTTCCGGGCGGAGCGGTCGACGCGGTCAACCAAGTCAGTGGGCCCTTGATATTCAATTCGCTCGATGCTGACGCGGCCAGAAGCTGCCCGCCGCCTGGATAGTTCTCATGCACAATCGCCGTAGTCTTGCAATCTCATTGTTCGCAGCTGTTTGTATCTTGGGGTGCGATCTCGTACGTATCGAACAGGTGCCGCGCTTACGAGGGCTTCGCCTTACATTGCCACCAGATCAGACCCCCGCGCTTTTATCGAGCCTGGAGGCATTTGCGCAGAGACATCGCTTTTCCTTTTCAAGTGACAGCGAAGACTCCGGAGATGGAGTGTCAACGCATTTCGTGCTGCTTCGAGAAGATGTCCGCATCGATGGTGCGAACGTACTCAGCGAGAACGTTGAGATTCGTACTTTGCCCGGTGGGTCACCAGAAGCGTCGATGGCTATTGACGAGGGAATATTCGAAGTCGGGTTTTTTGCCGGCAGAATCCAACCAACGGTGGCGGAGTTGGACGATTTAGTGTCAGACTTCATCGCGGCGGTGGAGTCCGTCGAAGGCGCAACCGCCACAAAAAGAGAGAACTAGGTGAGTGAGTTTGCTCTCTGCTTTCTTCGCACTCTTCGAAAAGAGTGTGTGTCCCTCTATTCCTCTATTCTTGGCTTTAGCCATGATGACGTATTTACCACGTCAAACACCCCTTCTGATTTTCTCGGCTCGTTTGTCGTGATGTCGGATCAGGTCCTCTATCTTTCGAGAGAGACGGCGCGCGCATACGTGTTGTCTCGTCCGGAGGGAAACTATGAGCTTCCAGGAACGCGCTGCTGATGAGACATGGAGTTCGGTGCGAGTGAAGTTCGTCAGAACATCTCTCGCGTCCGCGTTGCTCTGCCTCCTCGCAGGTTGCAGCGCAGAAGCACAGCAATCATATACTGCGCAGTCCTCGGACGAACGAGTTAGTTTCTTTTTGTCAAAGGCTATGACGCGCGACGCGTTCACATCATTTTGCGCGACCCCCGAATCCGAGGGACGATGTGACGAATTTGAGCGCTATCGTATGGAAGTGTACATAGACGATGGAACAGTTGGCATGACCTTCATGCTCCGCAGCACCGACGGAGGTAGCGATCGACTTCAAGCATTCGGCTGTCTTTGGATACAGGGGCAAAGGACCTGCCGGACAGGAGATCACCGCTACTAGGGTCCAGACTCATTGAAGCCACCAGACGAGGGCGGCGACAAGACAGACTGAGGCGAGGTAATTTCGCGCGAGTTTGTCGTAGCGGGTGGCGATGCGTCTGTAGTCCTTTAGCCTGTTAAAGGCGGCTTCGATGCGCCAGCGCAGCTTGTAGAGACGCTTGTCGAAGGCGAATGGCTGAGTTCTGTTGCTCTTGTTGGGAATGACGCCCTTGGTGCCGCGGGCTTGCAACGCGCAGCGCAGATCGGCGCTGTCATGAAAAGGGGACACATGCTCATTTTCCGCTCCAGGCGCTGGTCGACTGCGTGCACAACGCGGCCCCCTTCCGATCCCACCGCCGTGAGAACGGCGCATTTCGTTCAGCTGAGATTCAGGTTGGATTCAGCCGGCGGGGCGCACGGTCGGGCCGGGAGCCACTGTCATGATCCGAAAATTCACCAGCCTGCTGGCGGCCGTCATCGTCGCTTTGGCGACATTCGCGCCTGCCGCCGCCGACGCGCGCGACCGCCGCGGCCACGGCTATTATGACGGCCATCACGGCGGCTATTACGACCACCGCCGCCGCTGGCGCGATGACGATGACGACGGCGAAGCGGTCGCGGCCGGGGTAATTGGCCTCGTCCTGGGGCTCGCAATCGGCTCGATGGCAAGCCAGCCATCGCGCGACGACCGCTACTATCAAAGATCGCGGACGAGCCCTTGCTACGATCCGTGCGGCCGCGACGGCTATTACGACCAGGGCTACGATCCCTATTATGACGATCGGCGCGGCGAGTATGAGCGCGACTATTACGACCGCGGCGAATATCAGCCGCCGCAATGCACGCGCCGCGAGCGTCAGTGGGACCGCTACGCCAACCGCTATGTCACTGTCGACGTGCCCTGCTAAAGCCGCTCGGCGCTTGAAATAAATCAAACGCGGGCGCCGATAGGTTGCGCGGGTTCGCGCTGCGCACCGTGCCTTGCTGACCACATGGGGCCGCCTCGCACACGCGCGGCGCAGCGTTCTCCATAATTTGTTCCGAAGTTCGCCGTAGACTATTGTCATGCGGTACGTATGCGATGCGCCGGGCGGGGCAGCCTGGTTCAGATTGGAGACGGAATCGGAAGCCGAAGCCGAAGCGGCGCTGATGCGCCACTCGGTCGACAAGTACTTTCGCCGCTACGAAACCGCCGCCCGCGAGAGCTACCGTGCGCCCAAGGGCGCGGCCACGTTCGAACAGGCGATCGGGCTCAAGGATCACATCGCCAAGGCGATGCCGCTTTTCCTGACCCTCCGGGCGGGGGATGGCGAGGGCCTGGTGACGGCGATGCTGCCGCCGCAGGGGCGCAACCAGGTCAACTTCAAGATCGTCATCGTCGGCGTCGAGAACAGCGATCCCTATGAGGATTATGAGGACGGGATCGACGCCCTGGCCGCTCACTACGGTCTCGATCTGCCGCGCGAAGACTGCTTTCCCTACGCTTGAGCGCTTGCGCCGCCAGCGCTCAAACGTAGGTGTCGCGATCCGTCAGGGCTTGCCCGGGACGCCGCCATTGCCGGCCGGCGCCGATGTCCCGGTGCTCGTCGGCGTGGTCGTCGATGGCGTCGCCGGCCCGGGCGCGCCTGCTTGCGGCGTGTCGCTGACGACTCGGACGCCGGCGTAACATGGCGAGGTCGTGCAGGCCTGCATCAGCAGCCGGACCATGTACTGGCCGTTGGCGTTCGGGCGATATGAGGCGATCGGGAAATCGTCGGGCAACATGTCATTGGCGACGACCCCGCCCGTGTTCATGTCGATCAATTCGATATCGACGTTGCTGCAATCGTTGTCGCAGGCGCCGATAAAGGCGTAAGCCGCGCCGCTGTTCAGGCTGATCAGGAAACGGTGATCACGGCCGGGCTGCATCGGCACGATGGTGTCCGCTCCGATCTGGGAAGACCCGGCGGCGAATTGCTGCTGATAGCCGCCAAGATAAGTGCCGATCTGGGCGATCAGTTGCTGGCGCACTTCGTCGGTGACCTGGGCCTGTTCCGTCGGCGAGGCGGGCGATTGGGTCGATGGCGGCGTCGCACCGGCCTTCACTTGCGGCAGCGGCGGGCCATCTGCGCCCTGTCCACAAGCGGCAAGCCCCGCGATCATAGCCGCGGCCATCCACAACTGACGCATTGTTCCCTCCTCCGTTGCGCCGCCCGCACTAGACCGCAGCGGCGCCCGTGTCCACGCCCCGCGGCGCAGCCGGACCGACCGGGCGCGCGACTGCCGGCTGACGAGGCGCCAGGAACACGTTCATTTCGGCGCCTTTTCCGCATCGTGGAGCAGGTTCGCGGCGTAAGTTCAAAGGCGACCGCCTGCCCACGCTCATTCTGCCGACAATCGCTCAACGAAGTGGTGACCGACGCATTGGAACGAGCGCTGCCGAAGATGCGACGGTGATCACGCTCGATGGCCGATGCCGTATCGGCCGTCAGTTTGGCGCCCCCTCGGCTTGCACCCCGCTGACTCGCTCCCCATAACCCGCCCGTGAGCGCGCTCAAACCTTCCCTCGCCGGCCTTTCGAAAGCCGAGCTGGCCGAAAAGCTCGTCGCCATAGGCGTCGAGCCGAAGAAATCGCGCATGCGCGCCGAACAGCTATGGCGCTGGATCTATCATTATGGCGTGACCGATTTCGCGGCGATGACCAACGTCGCCAAGGACCTGCGCGCGACATTGGCCGAACACTACACGCTGGCGCGGCCGGAGATCGTCACCCAGCAGGTAAGCCAAGACGGCACGCGCAAATGGCTGATCCGTTTCGGACCCGGCGTCGAAGGCGAGTGCGTGTTCATTCCCGATGTCGGCCGCTCCGGCGCGCTGTGCGTTTCGAGCCAGGTCGGCTGCACTTTGAATTGCACGTTCTGCCATACCGGGACGCAGAAACTGGTGCGCAACCTCTCCGGCGCCGAGATCGTCGCCCAGGTCATGATCGCGCGCGATGCGCTGGGCGAATGGCCGACAGCCGAACGTCCGCTCAACGACGGCGACCGCCAGCTCACCAACATCGTGTTCATGGGCATGGGCGAGCCGCTCTATAATCTCGATAATGTCGACGCCGCGGTCGGCATAATCGCCGACGGCGACGGCATCTCGATCTCGCGCCGGCGCATGACGGTGTCGACGGCCGGCGTCGCCCCGCGCATCAAGGAGCTAGGCGAGCGCACCGGCGCCATGCTGGCCATTTCGCTGCACGCGACCAATGACGAATTGCGCAACCAGCTCGTGCCGCTCAACAAGAAATACAATCTGGAAGAATTGTTCGCCGCGATCCGCAGCTATCCCTCGCTCGGCAACGCCAAGCGGGTGACCTTCGAGTACGTGATGCTGAAGGGCGTCAACGATTCGATCGCCGAAGCCAAAGCGCTGGTGAAGCTGCTTGCCGGCATTCCCGCCAAGATCAATCTGATCCCGTTCAATCCCTGGCCCGGCAGCCCGTATGCGTGCTCCGACTGGGAGACGATCGAGAAGTTCGCCGACGTGCTGAACCGCGCCGGCTATTCCTCGCCGATCCGCACGCCGCGCGGGCGCGACATCCTCGCCGCCTGCGGACAATTGCGCTCGGACAGCGTTAAAGAGCGCGCCAGCGCGCGAGCCAAAGCCGGGGCCGAAAGTTAAGTGGCGCTACCATTCGATCATGCGCGCCCTATCCGGCCGCCACTTAGGAGGTTTTGTCGGGGTTACTTGATACTTCGTGGCCAGCGTTTCGTACTCAGCTGCAACGCGCTCCGACACCGTCTGGCGTCCGGTCCGGAACGAACGCCATCGATCAAACGCTTCCATTAGTTCCTTGCGTTGCTCTTCTGCCAATCCACCGTCCGCCCCGAGAGCGGTGATAAGAACACGATAATCGCGGCGTGAAATGTTGTTGTACTTCCGCCGGACTCGGCCATCACGCACGCGGTCCGCACGCGCGTCCACATAGTCCTTTAGCGATCGGATGGCGCTTGCTGCGCGATGAAATGTCGCCTTCGCCTGTGTTTGGTGTTGCGGGTCCACATCGACACCGGCTGCCGCAGTGGCCGCGGCTTCCGCATCAGCTTCATCCTGATCACGCTCAATCGCGTGCCGGGTGCGCGCAGCTTGTTCGCTGGCGACCTTGCTTTCCGCCGCAACTTGGCCAACGCGACTGGCAACGAAAATGCCCACCGCAGCGGACAATGTCGTCGCCACGATGGATGAGTTCAGTACATCCCACCACGTCTGGTCGGCGAACGGTTCAAAGAACCAGTCCCACATAGGCTACCCCCGCCAATGCCTTAGCAACGTACCAGTTTAATCTCTCAGGACAACCCCAAGTTGGGATTGCGAGCGTTCCATTCACTAGCAACGAGCGCTAATCTCTCCTGTAGGAGGGACTATGGCTTCCAGCACCCACGCTCGTGTTGCACGCGACCGCGGCGTGTCGGGATTCTTCGCTTTGGTCGCGTCCTTGCCCGCCGTAGCCGCCATGCTCGGCCTCGCCTGGATCGGCTTCCGCTTCATGACCGACGATCCGGAGCAATTCCAGACCGACGGCGGCTGGCCGATGCTCGCCATGCTGGCGTTGTTTGCCTTCCTGTTCTTCATCGTCGCGCGCTGGACCTATGATGCGGTGCAGGCCGGGCTGACGCCGCAGCGCGTACAGGCGATGTGGCTTCGCCGCTTCCGCTCCGAGAACGGAAATGCGTTCCGCACCTCGCGCGTGATCGACCGGCTGTCGCGCTACGGCGTCTCTGCACTGACGCTGCAGGATCGCGACGTGCAGCTTTCGTTCGAGCAGCGCCGCAACCGGCTGGCGCCGATGTTCTGGCTGTTGTTCATTCCGATCTCGCTGCTGCTCGCCTATGTGCTTTGGCAGGCTTGGCAAGGCGCGCAAGCCGACATCACCGACCTGCCGCGCGCCGACACCTTCCAGCAAGGCCTCGGGCAAATCTTCGGCGCGTTCTTTGCCTTGATCGTGGTCGCGGTGCTGCTGCTCGCCGGCCTCTTCTTCGGCGTCATGGCGACGCTCGTGCTGGTGATGCTCGCCGCCGCGCTGGCTGGGCCGCTCGGCGCCGTGTTCAGCAAGAATCGCGACGATTTCGCGTCGCTGCCGAAGCTGCTGCAGCGCATCGAGCGCGGCAAGGGCCGGCGCGGCGCCGAAATCGTGCGCGTCTCCGACGCCAATTGGCGCGAGGCCGTGTGCTCTGCGCTTGGCGCCGTGGACGTGGCCATCATCGATTTGACCGACGTCAGCGATCATGTCGCTTGGGAGATCGGCGAAGCGCTGAAGGCGTGCGGGGCTTCCGGTCTGGTCTTTATCTGCTCCGAGGCCAAAGGCGGATTGACCAACGAGGCCCGCGCCCAGGTTCGCGCCGCGCTCGGACGGGAGCCCGAACACATAGTATTCTATCCCGATCGCCGCGGCCGCGGCGATCCCGAGCGCTTCGCGCGCCAATTGCGCGAACGCATCTACGACGCCGCCGACCGCTCCGGCGCCATGAGCGCGTGAGATGGAGAGCTTGCCGATACTGAATGCGCCCGGCGTGCAGCTGCGCCCGCTCTCGCTTGACGACGCCGCTGCGCTTCATCTGGCCCACCGAGACCCAGACACGCATCATTTCTGGTCGAGCCCCGCTCACGCCAGCGTCGAACAGACAAAGGCCTACATCGCCGACACGCTGGCGATGAAAGGCGCGCATGTGTGGGCGATCACCGAAAACGGCGGGGAAGCGCTCGGGCGGATCGCGCTGTTCGTGCAGCGCGCAGGCGTGGGCGAGATCGGCATCATCATGCGCCGCGACGCCCAGGGCCGCGGACTCGCCTCGAAAGCGCTCAATCTCGTCACCGCCTACGGCTTCGACACGCTCGCGCTGCATCGCCTCTACGGCGACATCGATCCCGACAACAACGCGTCGATCTCGCTGTTCTTGCGGGCCGGCTATGCGCGCGAAGCTTTGCTGCGCGGCAATTGGAGGACGCATCTCGGCGTCCGCGACAGCGTCATCATGGCGAAGGTTAGGAGTTAATCCTCCGCCCCGGTTGGCATGGATATGGCTTGATCCGCGGTCGGCGTTCATCGGCGCGCCGCGGAATCGAGGAATTGCTTGCTCAAAGGCGCATTGAGCGCGTTGGCGGAACGCGCGGCGATCGACGTGAAGTCCGCCCGCGCCAAACTTGGACTCGTCGAGCCACCGAATCTCGCCCCGTCTGAAACGCCATGGCGCCGTCACCTAATGCTAGCGGCGAAGTTCGCCGCTGGGCTTCTCGTGCTGGGCGTAATTTTCATGCTCGGCGCGGCAGCCGGTGTCGTCGCTCAGCAGAACGAAGTCCCTGACCGGCTCGCGCGCCGCTTCGACTTCGAGCAACGCATCGCTGCGGTCACAACCTCGCTTGGCATCGATGGAGGGGACATACAGCGCGCGACCTGGCGTCCGGTCGTCCTGAATCAACACACCATGGAATGGGCAAGCATCCGCGTTTACCCATCCGGCGCACGCGGCGGCGCCATCGCCGAGGCCGGCGGGTTTATCATCTTCTCCTCACCGCTGGGCCGCTTCGGCTATCTCAGCCCGGACAACCGGCTTGAGCCGCTGCCGCTGCGCGCGCCAACCAATGTGGCTGCAATCCGCGACAGCGCGCTTCGCGACAACCCGTTGTTCATGGCGACGGAATTCCGCGTTCATGATCTTGCAACGCGACAGACAGGCCCGCAGAGCTGGGAACTCTACGCAACCCTGAGCCGCTTCGCCGGCGAGAACTGCTATCAGTTCAAGGTCGTTCGCACAGACCTCGACCTGAGGGCGGGAGAGCTCAGCGCGCGCTCAGCGCAATGGAGCGATGTCTTCACCGCCCGGCCGGGATGCATACCGAACAAAGACCGCGGCTGGCTCTTTCAGGGAACGGAAGCCGGCGGACGCATGGTGTTCACCGGCGAACACACGATGCTTGTCAGCGTCGGCGACCACCAATTCGACGGGTTCAATTCCCACCAGCGCGCGGCGAACGACCCAGCCTGGGATTTGGGCAAGCTGATCGAGATCAATCTGGAGACAGGGACCTCGCGCATCTACGCCCAGGGCATGCGCAATCCGCAGGGACTTGTGGTGATGCGCGACGGGCGCATCTTTTCGACCGAACATGGACCGCAAGGCGGAGACGAGATCAACTTCGTTCGCGAAGGGGCCAATTACGGCTGGCCCAACGTGAGCTACGGCATGAATTACGGTTTTCCGCGCAGCAATTGGCCGGGCGATCCGGAGCCCGGGGGTCACGCGGGATTCGCGCGCCCCGCACTCGCATTCGTGCCCTCAATCGGCATCAGCAATCTCGCGCAACCGAGCGCGGAAGAGTTTCCCTATTGGAGCGACGACGATCTGCTTCTGCTGTCGCTACGCGCCGGCACGCTTTTTCATGTTCGCGTGTTCGAAGACCGCGTCGCCTTCGTTGAGCCGGTCGAGTTCAATCGGCGAGTCCTGGGCCGGGAGCGTTTGCGCGATATCATCACGCTTGCCGACGGGCGCAACGTCATCCTCACCGACTCAGGCCGCCTGATCTTCCTGCGCAATGCTGAGCGACACCCCGACGAGGAGAGCATGGTTGTCGCCGGCTACTCGCAGCTCTCGCGGCCCTTGCCTGAGGAAATGTTCGTCACCTCCGCATCACGCGCCGAGCGCGGACGCCAGTACTTCGAAATCGGGTGCGCTTCCTGCCATAGCCTTGATGGGCGAAACGGCATCGGCCCGTCCTTGAACGGCGTGGTCGGTCGACGCATTGGCGGGTCGCCGGGCTTTGCCTATTCAGAGGCGCTGTCGTCGCAGCACGACGCTTGGAGCGTGAACCGGCTTCGCGCGTTCATCACAGACCCTCAGCATGCGATGCCGGGCACCGTCATGCCCGCCCCCGACATCTCTTGGACCATGGCGCCGGAGATCGTCGACTTCCTCCAGATCGTTCGCGAAAGCGCCCCGAGACGGGAGGCTCAGCAATGAACCCCTCCGGATTGGCGAAAAGGGCTCTCGCGCCTACTCCGTTACCTTTTTCCGTGACGGGAGAGGCGTTGCCCGCTACGGCTGTGACTGCAGGGGACGCCATGACCGACAGCCTCGAACTCCAAGCGGATTATTGGTCGAAGTGGAATGCCGAGGGGCGCGAGCATACGCTATCGGATGTGTCCACTGACCAGCGCGCGGTCGCAGTCGAATGGCTGACGAACCTTCGCCGCAAGGATCTCAATATCATCGATGTGGGTTGCGGAGCGGGCTGGCTGGAGCCTGCGCTCGCGCAGTTCGGCCAAGTCACGGCGACCGATCTGTGCACGAGCGTCCTCGACCGCGCGCACGAGCGAATGCCGCAGATTCGCTTTGTCGCCGGCGACTTCATGACGCTGGACCTTGGCGCCGGCGTCTACGACGCGGTCGTCAGCCTTGAAGTGCTGAGCCACGTCGCCGATCAAGATGCGTTCGTCGCCAAGCTCGCAAGCTTGCTGAAGCCCGGCGGCGTGCTCATCCTGGCGACGCAAAACCGCCCGGTGCTGGAGCAGCACAACACTATTCCCGCACCCCAACCGGGCCAATTGCGCCGCTGGGTCGACCGCAACGAGCTGAACGCGTTGCTGAGCAAGTATTTGACGCCGCAAGAAATACGCACGCTGACGCCGGTCGCCAACAAGGGTCTGATGCGTTTCGTCGCCGGGCGGAAGGTAAAACAAGTGCTGCGCAGCATCGTCGGCAAGGGCATTGAGCATCAGCTCGCCGCCAGCGGATTCGGCTGGACGTTGATGGCGCTGGCCGCCAAACCTGCCGAACACTAGCCGCGGCGCGTCAGAGCGTCTCGATCAGCCGCACGCTGCGCAGACCTTCGGCCGATCGTTCGCGCGAACCGACTTTGCGCGCGCGGATGCTCTGCACCATTTCCAGCGCAGTTTGCTTCACCGGCGGCAAATCGGCGTCGCTCACCCCGATCGGGGTGACGCGTTCGCCCCAGCGCACGAGGTGCGAACACACGGTCAGGCCCGCGCCGAACGCCGGCATCAGCACCAGCGCGCCGGGCTTAACCCGGCCTTCCTCCAGCGCCTCGGCCAACGCCACCGGCACGGTGGCCGCGCTCATATTGCCATAGCGTTCGACGGTGAGCATCACCTTGTCCATCGGAATGCCGGCGCGCGACACGACGGCGTCGATGATGCGCAGATTGGCCTGGTGCGGGACGACCAGATCGATGTCGGCTGCGCTCACGCCGCACTTCTTCATCACCGCCTGACTGGCCTGGACCATGCCCTGGACCGCGCGCTTGAAGATTTCCTGGCCGTCGAAATCCCAATCGGTATCGCCGACGGTGACGTTGCGGTTGGTGTAGAGCGTGCCCATGCCGCGCACGCGCAGAGTCTGGCGCGCATCGGCGAGACAACCGAGCTGTTCGCCCAGGACGCCCTCTTGCTTGTCGCTCGCCTGCACGACGACAGCGGCGCAGCCGTCGCCGAACAGAACCGCGACATTGCGATTGTCCCAGTCCATGAACGGCGAAATGATCTCGACGCCGATGACGAGCGCGTTCCTGACGACGCCGGTGCGGATCATCGCCGACGCCGTCGTCAGGCTGTAGAGGAAGCTGGTGCAGGCCGTGTTGACGTCCATCGACGCGGCTTTGCCGGCGCCGAGAGCGGCCTGCACGCCGGAGGCGGTGTTGGGCACCTGCTCGTCATTGGAGCAACTGCCGTAGACGATGAGGTCGAGGTCGGCGGCATCGAGGCCGGCGCAAGCGAGCGCGCGTTTGGCAGCGACCACGGCCATCTCGGCTGCCGAGACGTGACTGATCCGCCGTTCCTTCATGCCGGTGCGGCTGACGATCCATTCATCGTTGGTGTCGAGGAAGGTGGATAAGTCGGCGTTGGTGAGCACCGCCGGCGGCATGCATTTGCCCCAGCCTGTGATCGCTGCGTACGTCATCGGGTCCGCCCTGGTTTTGGTGGCGTACCGCTAGCAAGCCGCGGCGACGGCGTCACGCCGATTACGCCGGAAACGCGCCCCGCGCGGCCTCAGAGGCCGCCCAAGGCGCCCGGCGCCAAGCGGCCGGATGCGACGGTTTCGCCTGTGCAAAGCGTGAAACAGAAAAGCCTGCTTCGCGTTTGTTCCAAAGGAGAACCCCATGGGCGGACGCCAATCACATCAGGACGGCAAGCAAGCGGACGGACGGCCGGGCGCCGGCGCGGCGCGGCCCCAGCCGGAAAAAACCGGCGGCAAACCAGCGCCGCAGGAACAGCCGAAGCGCCCGCAGCCGCCGCAATGAAGATCGCTCAGATCGCGCCGCTCGCCGAGAGCTGCCCGCCCGCACTCTATGGCGGCACCGAACGCGTCGTTTCTTACCTCACCGAGGAACTGGTCGAGCAGGGTCACGACGTCACCTTGTTCGCCAGCGGCGACTCGATCACCGCAGCCGAGCTGGTGGCGCCGTGTCCTTTCGCGTTGCGGCTCTGCGATCCCCCGGTGGAGCCGATCCCCTATTACGCCATCCTGCTCGAGCAGGTCATGCGCCGCTCGCGCAGCTTCGACGTGATCCACTTTCATATCGACTTGATGCACGCGCCGATGGTGCGGGACTTCGCCTACCGCACGGTGACGACGCTGCATGGCAGACTCGACCTGCCTGAACTGCAGCCGTTCTACCGCACCTTCCCGTCGCTGCCGTTGGTGTCGATCTCACACGCGCAGCGCCGGCCCATGCCGCCCGCCAACTGGGCCGGCACGGTATATCACGGCCTGCCCCGCGATTTGCTGTCGTTCAACGGCAAGCCTGAAGAATACTTCGCCTTTCTCGGCCGCATATCGCCCGAGAAGCGGCCGGATCGCGCCATCGAGATCGCCGCGCGCGCGGGCGTTCCGCTCAAAATCGCCGCAAAGATAGATCGCGCCGATCGCGCCTACTGGGAAGACTGCATCGCCCCGCTGGTGCGTGCGCACCCGAATGTCGAGTTCGTGGGCGAGATCACCGAACGGCAAAAGGCGGAGTTTCTCGGCAATGCGCGCGCGCTGCTGTTCCCGATCGACTGGGAGGAGCCGTTTGGCCTGGTGATGATCGAAGCCATGGCGTGCGGCACGCCGATCGTCGCCTTCGGCCGCGGCTCGGTTCCCGAAGTGATCGATCACGGCGTCACCGGCTTCATCGTCAACGACATGGAAGCCGCGGCGGACGCCGCCGAACGGATCGAAGCGCTCGACAGGCGCGGCGTGCGCGATCGATTTGAAACCCGGTTCACTGTCGAGCGGATGGCTTTGGATTACATCGATATTTATCATCAGCTGACCGGCGCCGCCGTCCATGGCCTGGCGCCGCGATCGCAAACCGCAGTGAGCCCGCTCGCTCTTTAGTCTTCGCGGAGGAGGTATTGACCGCCGTCCACGACATGCGCGAACGCGCCGAAGCAGCGCACGCCGAGTCCGGGCCCCACCTCGTGCCGGCGCGAACCTCGCTGCAGGAACAGCGCCCGCGCAGCATGAAGCACGGCGATACGTTCGCCGTCTACGATCACAACGGCGACGTGCTCTCAGGCCAGGGCAGTCCGGAGGGACTCTATCACGCCGATACGCGCCACCTCTCGCACCTGCAGCTCGCCATCAACGGCGCGCGGCCGATGCTGTTGCGTTCGAGCCTGCGCAACGACAACTCGGCGCTGATCTGCGACCTCTCCAACCCCGATCTCCATGACGCCTCCGGCGCAGTGCTGCTGAAGCACGACAACATTCATATCCGCCGCGTGCGTCTGCTGTGGGACGGCGGCGCATTCGAACGCATCGTCGTGCGCAATTTCGATCAGCATGCACAGCGGCTGCGGCTCAGCCTGAGTTTTGCCGCCGACTTCGCCGACATATTCGAGGTACGCGGCTCGCAACGCAGCCGGCGCGGACGCAAAGAAGAGCCCCGTGTCGACGGCGACAGCGTGACGCTTGCCTATACCGGGCTCGACCACAAGCTGCGGCAGACCCAGCTTCGCTTCGATCCGCCGCCAAGTTCGCTGACCGCCGATCGCGCCGAGTATTCGTTCGAGCTCGAGGCCGGGCGAAGCGCGATCTTCTTCTTCGAGGTCAATTGCGCCGGCCTGCCCGCTTCGCTCTCGGTGCGGCGCGGCTTCTTCACCGCATTCATCGCCGCGCGGCGCGCACTGCGCACCTCGGCAATGCGCGGAGTTTCGATCCGCACATCGAACCAAATCTTCAATGAAGCGATGAAACGCAGCATCGCCGATCTGCATATGCTGTGCACCGACACGCCCGAGGGCGTCTATCCCTACGCCGGCATTCCCTGGTTCAGCACCGTATTCGGCCGCGATGCGATCATAACCGCCTTGCAGACATTGTGGTTCGACCCGGCGATTGCATTGGGCGTGCTGAAGCACCTGGCCGCAAATCAGGCTGCCGCGTTCGACGAGGCCGCCGACGCCGAGCCCGGGAAGATCCTGCATGAGCTGCGGCGCAGCGAAATGGCCGAACTCGGGGAAGTGCCGTTCCGGCGCTATTACGGCAGCGTGGATTCGACACCGCTGTTCGTGATGCTCGCCGGGGCCTATCTCGAACGGACCAACGATCTCGCCACGATCAGCCAGCTTTGGCCGAACATCGATGCAGCCTTGGGCTGGATCGAACATTACGGCGACCGCGATCACGACGGCTTCGTCGAGTATTTCCGTCAGACCGAGTCCGGCCTGACCAACCAGGGCTGGAAAGACAGCAACGATTCGGTTTTTCACGCCGATGGTTCGCTGGCCGAGGGTCCGATCGCGCTGGCCGAGGTGCAGGCCTATGTCTATGGCGCCTGGCGCGCCGCCGCCGAGATCGCGCGGCGGCGTGGCGACGGCCCGCGCGCGCGCAATCTCGATTTCCGCGCCGAAGCATTGCGGCGCACCTTCGACGCTCATTTCTTCGACGAGGAACTCGGCACTTACGTGCTTGCCCTCGACGGCGCCAAACGCCGGTGCCGCGTGCGCAGCTCCAATGCCGGCCATGCGCTCTTTAGCGGAATCGCGCTGCCCGCCCGCAGCGACTGCGTCGCCGCCACATTGATGGCGTCGTTCTCGGGCTTCGGCATCCGCACCATCGCCGCGTCCGAACCGCGCTACAACCCAATCAGCTATCATAACGGCTCGATCTGGCCTCATGACAACGCCATGATCGCCGCCGGGCTATCGCGCTACGGTTTCCGCGCCGAAGCGGCGCAGATCTTCGCCGGCTTGTTCGAAGCCTGCACCTACATGGACTTGCGCCGGCTGCCTGAGCTGTTTTGCGGGTTCCCCCGTCAGAGCGGTGCGGGACCGGTGTTCTATCCGGTCGCCTGCGCGCCCCAAGCCTGGGCGGCGGCGGCGCCGCTCATGCTGCTGCAATCGTGCCTTGGCTTGAGCTTCCATCCCGATCACAGCCGCATCGTCTTCGACCGGCCGGTATTGCCGCACTTCCTCGACGAAGTGGTGTTGCAGCGTCTGCGCGTGAACGGGTGCGAGGCCGATGTCGCCCTGAAGCGCGCCGGATCCGACGTGTTGCTGCACGTACTGCGGCGCAGCGGCGATTGCACTGTGGTGGCTTCGGTCTAGCGGCGCGCCTGCTCTTGCAGAATTTCGAGCAGCACCCGCTCGAAGCCGGTCAAGCCTTCGTAGAAAGTCACGGCGGTGCGTCCGCTGGTCTGATGGATTTCGCTGCCGCGCTCGGCAATACGCCGGATGGTCTTGTTCAACGCCTCGGCAAATCCCAGTTCGAAATAACAGCTCGGCCGGGCGCGCGACAGATCTGCAATCACCAACGCGACGCCGTTCAGACTTCGCCGCGCGCGCTCCACGTCGAACACGGGCATTTCGCTATCGTAAGCCGGGATGATGATGCGCCAGCCGGTGGCGGTCTCCAGCTTGGCCAGCACAGCCTGCTTGGCGGCGAAGGCCGGATCGGAATGGATCGGCATGATGATGGACGCGGTGTCGCCGACGATCGCCATGAGCGGCTCTATAGGCCGGACGCGGGCACGATGACAAATTGCCGAGCGATCCAGAACAGGCAAAGCAAGCCGATTGCAGCGAAGAACGCGAGAAACGAATAAGGCACGATGGTCTCGGCCAGATTCGCCTTGGGCAGCAGCAGACCGCGCACCGAAGTCAGCCCGCCGAGTTCCTGATAGATCGCGTACTCGCGCTCGAACGGGCTCATGGAACGGATATTGCGGGCGCTGTAATCGGGAAACACGACGTGATCGGCCATTTCCTTCAGCACTTTGAACTTGGCGTCGTTCAATTGTTTGAAAGTCCAGAGCTGGCCGTGCCAATAGAGGCAGAACACGATGCCCAACAGCGAGATGAAGAGGATCAACGCCGCGACCATGGCGTCGACCGATGGGCGCCCGAAACCCCAGCTGGCGGCGACGCCCTGGCCGGCGATGATGGCGATGCACAAGGTGGAATTGGCGCGCGTGAAGGCGATCTTGCGCTCGGAGATGCGCTCGGTCGATTCGTACATCATCCGGAATTCTTCGAATGAGTAATGACGCTTGGCTTGGCTAGCGTCTTCTGGCTGATGCTTCTTGCCCATGTCGGCGCCCGCTGGATACGGCCGGAAACGCTAGACCGGCCGGCAACCGCTCATCCATCGAACACGCCTCACAGGCGCACCGGATCGTATCGCTTGCGGTTCAACTCCGCATTCCGCGACTCATGCTAAGGCGTGCTCATGCAACCTATCGCTCAGGCTACCGCCATCGCTCTTGCCGGCGCGACGCTCGGCTGGATCGCGCTGTTCTCGTTCGTGCTTTCGCCGGTGGCGTTCAAGCAATTCGACGCCGGCCGCGCCGAACGGCTGGTGAAGCACGTGATGAATTCCGGCCACGGCATTCTCGGGCTGATCGCGTTCGCCGCGGCGATCGCCGCGCTGATGGCGGGGGCGACTGCCGGCGCCTCGGTGGCGGCTGTCGGCGGCGCGTTCGCGTTCATGTGTAAATTCGCTTTGGCGCCGCGCGACGACAAGCCGATCAAGGGTCACCGGGTGCTGAAGACGGCGCGCATTGTCGCCTCCGGCTTGACCGCCTTCATAGCGCCGGTGCTGATCGCCGCGATCGTGCTGACGCTGATGGGAATCTAAGCGCGTTCAAGAACGGACCAAGCCGCTTCAGGCGGCGACCTCCGCCCTTTCCTGAATCGATCGGCGCGCGCGTTCGATCCAGGTGGCGACATCGTCTTCGGTCGGCGCCGGGGCGTTGCCCCATGCACGCTGGCCTTCCTCCGACAGACCCCAGCGCGCAACCCCGTCGCAGAGTTCGACCGCATCCATTTCAGCGAGATCGCGCACATCCTGCACGCCGCAGGCGACGAGCGCCTGAGCTTCGCGCGACTTGAGGCCAGGCACGGTGCAGGCGAGCAGCGCCTGCGCCTGCCAGTCCCGGATCACTTGCGCCGAGATGTGACGGGTATCGATCTTCGTTTCGCCCTCCTCTGCGTTCATCGCCAGCAAATCGGCGATCGTCTTCACGCCGGCGGCTTCCAACCGCTTTGCGGTTTTCGGCCCGATCGAGGGGGCCTGCACGACTGGCGCGTCTTGGCTCAGCGTCGGGCGCGGCAGGGTTTTGTCCTTGCGCGCCAGCGGCGCGCCGGCCGGCAATTCGCGCGGCCCGGCCGGCGGCCGGTCGGGCTTCGTCTCCACCCGCACAGGCGCCGGTTTTGCCGGCGCGGGCCTCGACGCGGCGGCCGGCGCAAGCTCGATGGTCTTGTTCTGTTTGGCCTGCGGCATCGCCGTTTTGGCGGGGGTCTTGCGCGCAGCGGCGCCCTCGCCGGCCTTGGCGCCGATTTCGCGCGGCCATTTCGCATCGAGCGATGAAATCGGCGTCTTCAGCACTTCGGTCGCGTGCAATTCACGCACGACCTTATCGTCTTCACCGAGCGTGGAGCGGACCTTGCCGGTGCGACAATACTCTTCGTACTGGGCTTCGACTTCGCGCCTCGCCGCAGCATCGTCGATCAGTTTCAACACATTCTGGATCGGCATGCCGAGCGCAAGGAAGAAGGTCTGCAGACTGGTTTCGACCCGCGGCGGCTTGACTGCGGCTTCCTCGAATGCACGATCGAGCACGCGCGCAAATCCAACGGCCGCATGGCCGATCAGCTTGGCTATCGTGTCCTTCAACTCTTGATCGAGGCCAGCCGGGGGATCCTTCACACCCTTGGCGAAGTCATAGTGTTCGATGACCGTCTCGTAGTGCGCGTTGGCGGCCTTGGCGCCGGCCCGGAGCAAGTCCGCGAGCCATTTCTCGCCGGAGGGAGCTTCGACATGCGGATAGCCGCCGAGGTCGTTTTCCAGGATGCGCTGAAACACCGGATAGGATTTGGCGAAGCTCCACTCCACCGCGCGGTGGATGACGTTTTCTTCCTCGGTCTGATGGGTGTGAAACGGTTGGTGGGGGTCGACGTAATAATGGCTCAGCACGCCGGCGCACCACGCGGCCTGCTTCCAATCTTTCGCCGCCAGCGCCCGCACCGTTCGCCGGTACCATTCATTGCAAGCTTCGATCGCCCCGCCCCACTCCTTCTCACGCACGTGGAGGACGTGGTTCTTGAAGTCCTTGAACTCCTCGTCAGGAGCCTTGGCGCCGCGGAGATATTCGACGTGCTGGGAGAGAAAGAGATCGCGCCAGCGTTCCGCCTTCGGGTCGCGCAGGTGCCGCAGCGCGTCCAGCGCGAGGCGGTGATGGTTCGACCGGCACCGGCTCGCAAAAATCACGGCGTACAGCAGCGACATGAAGGATCGGACCTCGCCCCAGGGATAAACGCGAGGTTAAGATTTCGATCCGCTTTGGTTAGCGAGCGGTTAAAGCGCGCGCGGAACCGCGGCGAATCCGCTAGCCGCCCCGGATCAAGCCCCAGTCTTCGCTCAGGATGCGCACGAGGCGCTCGTGGCGCTCCTCGATCGCCTGGAGCGTCCACTCCTCGATCGGGCCGATGTCTTTGGTCAGTGCATGGATCGCTGCGCCGCGGGTGTCGAAATAGATGACGCGCTTCTTCGGGTAAGGCTTCACGTCGGCGTCCTTGTTCTGGTCGTAGGTGATCAGGATCAAGTTGCCGAGCAGGTTCGCGAGTTCGGTGCGCAGCGCCACGTCGGGAAAGCGCTCATTCCACCACTGGCTGCTGGCGCCGCGCGGCAGGATGTGTTCGACGGTGACGTCATCGGTCATTTTGAGCAGGCTGCCGTTGGGCATCGCCGCCTCGAGCCGCATCAGCAGCAGCCGGCGCTGGCGGTCGCGCTTGCGCGAGCGGTTCAGCGTGCCGAAGAATTTCAACTGCTCGGCCTCGGTAAGCGCCAGCGCGCGTTGCTTGCCCTCGCCGCCGTAGAGCATCTTGTCGTCGCCGACATACTTGATGATGTTGGCGTAGCGCTCCTCGCGGTCGCGATTGTCGATCACGGCAAGTTCGCAGGCGAAGGTGAAGCGGTCGAGAGCCTTGAAGAATCTCCGCGCCCGCTCGTGCTCGCCAGCGTGTTCGGCGAGGAAAGCGATCGCGCACGGGGCCCAATCCCATTGCTCGACTTCCTTCATCAAGGCGACGCGGCGATTCACCTCCTCGCTGGCCGGGCCGACATCGATCGAGCCGGCGAAGATGGCGCGCAGCGCATGGGCGTAGCGCGGCAATTGCTCGAACAGGAATGCGCGAACGCCGCCGGCGCGCTCGACTGCGGTGCGGAAAGAGGCCAGATCGCCCGGCGACAGCAGCGGCTCGCCGGTGAGCAGGAACGGCATCATATAGAGCAGGCGCGCGAAATTCTCGCGCTCGAACAGGTCTTCGGTCTGCTCCCACTTCTTGGCCGCAGCGTCGGCCTCGGTGTTGCTGAGCTTGGAGTTTTCGAGCAGGTCGCTCTTGATGATGTCGGCGCCGGACAACGGGGAGCCGCGCTTGTTCAGCGTGTTGAACACGGTCTGCGCGCAGCCGCGCTCGTCGGCGTCCACCACGTTCAGCGTGCAGGCGCGGGCGACATAGGACATGAACGCATCGAGGTCGCGGTCCTCGGCGATCTTGCTCAGTTCCGATTCGATCGTGCGCGCGGCGCTCGCCAGCAGATCCTTGGAGTCGATGCCGATCTCGGCGTGCCGGGCCAAATCCGGCATGTGGCCGGGCTCCTGCACGAAGCCCCAGTAGAAATTCTGATCCTCCTCGCGCAGCAACAGACGCGGCGTGTTGCCGTCCATGATCAGCGCCTGGAACTGCTTGGCGCGGCCGGGAATTCGGTCGCGCACGTAAGCGAGCAGCATGGTGAGCGTTGCGAGGCGCTGCTGCCCGTCGGAAACCTCGAGCTTGCCGTGATTTTTCACGAGCACGATCTGGCCGATGAAATAGAACGTCGCGCCGCGCTTGTAGGCGCGCCAGAGATCCTGGATCAGTTCACGCACTTCGCGCTCGGTCCAAGTGTACGGACGTTGATAACGCGGCACGCGCAGCTGCTTGCGCGTCAGCACCGCTGCGAGGTTCAGGATTTGGGACGTCAGCCCGAGCGGCGTATCGCCGAACGCATGTGCCATATGCCTCTCCCCGCCTATTTTCGCGCGGCGGGATCGTTGCGCGCGACGAACGTTCGCGCAATGCGCGCGCTGAAAATCAATTGGAGCGCCGTCAAAGCGTCGCCCAAACGACACGCTGATCCACGTTACGATTGCTGCTGCAGCGTCGACGCCTCGAAACCTGGCTCAGCGCCGATGGCGGCAAACGCCGAGAAGCCGCGCGCCCTGAATGCAGGCAAAGATGCGCGTGCTCCATCTGCGCTTGTGAAGCCTGCACGCCCGACGCGTATTGGTCCCTGCTCTGCGATCAGCACGTGGGCGATGCGACGTGCAATCGCCTCGCCTGAATCGAGCCAAACGCAGGCCCGCGGCGCCGCCGCCGCGAGTTCGGCGGCAAGCAAGGGAAAATGGGTGCAGGCCAGCGCGACGACGTCGATCTCCGCCCCGCCCGGGGCAGTAAAAAGCCCCTCTATGGCTTCTGTGATCGCAGATGCATCCCCCGCCTGCCCCTGTAGCTTGCGCTCCGCAGCTTGCACCAGGGCGGCAGAGCCGAACCGGATCACCCGCTTGGACGCTGCGAACTCGGTGATCAGTTCGGTTGTGTAGGCGCGCTGGACCGTCGCCGGCGTCGCCAGCAGGCCGATGACACCGGTGCGCGTCAGCGCCGCCGCCGGCTTTATCGGCGGCACCACGCCAACGACCGGAATGTTCAACGCTGCGCGGATCGGTTCGAGCGCAATGGTCGAGGCGGTGTTGCAGGCGACGACCACTGCCTCGGGGGTCCATTGCCGCACCAGGCTTGTGAGTAACGCAGGCACTCGGGCGCGCAATTGCTCGTCCGTCTTCAGGCCATAAGGAAGCCAGGCGTTGTCGGCCGCATAGTCGAGTTCGAATGCGTGGCCCGAAGCGGCGATGGCATCGAACACGGAGAGCCCGCCGACGCCTGAATCGAACACCAAGATGCGCTTTGCGCCGTTAACCATTTGAACGATCGAGCCGCAGCAACATCGTTAACCAATAGCCTGATTTAGGCCCGCTTTTCCATTTCGACCAGGATACGGCACGGACCTGTGGAAACTGCCTGTTAACCGACTTTGCGAGAATCATAACCACGGGTAGCAACGCTGCAGTGGGGTTTCACGTCAACGCGCCGGCAGATGCGCGTTCTTGATTCACGGGGTCGGTACCATGAGCGCCATCGGCAAATCCTCCGTCGTCTTCGTGACGCTGTCGGGCCTGTTCTGGGGCGGTTGGGTGCTGGGGTCGCAAACGCCCGAAGGTCAAGAAGCGATCGCCCGCGCCTACGCAGCTTATGCCGAGCAGCAGGCGGTCGAAAATCAGGACATCTTCGATAATCGCGCCCTGCGCGCCATCGTTTGCGGCGGCGCCGAACACGGCGCAACGCAGCCGTGTCTGGCGGTGGTGGCGGCGGGGCGCCTGTTCGTGGTCGACGCCGGCTCAGGCGCAGCGGATTCGCTGATGCAACGTGGCGTGGGACTGGGACGGCTGCAGGCGGTGCTGCTGACCAGTTCCGGCATCGATCGCATGTCCGATCTCAGCGAGATGTACACCGGCGCCGCGGACGGGCGTCTCGATGCGCTGCTGCCTGTGTATGGCCCCGCCGACACCCAGCGCATGGTCGACGGGCTGAATCAAGCGGCGGGTTTCGACGGCGCCGCCCGCGGCCTGCAGGCCTGGGGCCCCTCGCCCGAACCGGGCCGCTCGGTGATCGTGTTCGAGGGTGACGGCCTCACCGTCTCGGCGTTCACGTCGCAAGAAGACGCGTTTTCTGGCCGGGTCGGATACCGCTTCGATTATCGCGGCCGCTCGATCGTGGTCGGCGGCGACGGCCGGGTCGTGAGCGCCGAAGCCGCGACCAACGCCGATGTCGTGCTGCAGAGCGCCCAGAGCGAAGCCTTGGCGCACGTACGCCAGGCTGATCGCGCCACGGCCGCCGAGGTGGCCAGCCAGGCCCATGCGGCTAACGCCGGCCTGGTAGTGCTGACCGGCGCGAACAACCAGGTCGAGGCGCAAGTTCAGGTGGCCGAAGCCAAAGCCGCCGGCTTCGACGACGTGGTCGCCGGCCGTGTCGGCATGTTGGTGGAACTGCCGCTCGACAATATGGAAATCAACGTCCGTCCGCTTTAACGCAGCCTGGATCGACGACAACGAGGGGAGCCGCAAGGCTCCCCTTTTTTGCTGCGCGAACCGCCTGGCGCGCTGCACTGCCAGCTGCCTTTGGCGACGGACATGCGCAGCGGCCGCGTTAGATAAGGCAGCGGAGGCTCACCCATGCCTGACCTCAGGCTCGCCGCCATTGCCGCGCACCGGTTTGGTCTGGGGCCGCGCCCCGGCGAACTGCGCGCCATCGCCGACGACCCGCGCGGGTGGGTCAAGAGTCAGCTGGGTCCGCAGACATCGCTGCCGCCCGCGATCGCGGCGCTGCCTTCGACCGAGGACGATCTGTGGGCGTTCGGCCGATGGATCGTTCGCCGCCGGCTCAACAACCGCAACGCCGACCGCATGGAAGAGCGCGCCGAGCGCGAGGGCGTGACCATGGAGCAGCTGCGCGAATTGACAACGGAAGAGGATTTCGTCGCCAACTTCCGAGCGCGCGTCAGCCGCGGCGTGAGCGCCCGCTTGGAAGCGGCAATGACCAGCGAACGCCCGGTGCATGAGCGGCTCGTCCATTTCTGGTCCAACCACTTCACGGTTTCGACAGCGAAACCCGGCGCAATCGCGCTGCCGCCGTCCTTCGAGCGAGACGCGATCCGCCCGCACGTCGGCGGCCGCTTCGCCGACATGCTGCTCGCCTCGACCAAACATCCGGGGATGATCGTCTATCTCGACAATTGGCTCTCGATCGGCCCCAACAGCCGCACCGCGCGGGGACCTCGCCCGCCCCGCCCGTTTCTTGGCGGCGGGCGACCGACCGGACTGAACGAGAATCTCGCCAGAGAAATTCTCGAACTGCACACGCTCGGCGTGAACGGCGGCTACAGCCAGACCGATGTGCAGGCGCTCGCCGCGATCATCACCGGGTGGACCTATGCGCGCCCGCCATTGCGGGCGCTGGTGCGCGACGACGGCGGCGACCGCAATGGCCCGGCGCTGTTTCAGTTCGACGAAGCTGCGCACGAACCCGGGCCGCACATGCTGCTTGGCCGCACCTATGCGCAAGACGGCGTCGCCCAAGGCGAAAGCGCGCTGGCGGACCTTGCGCGCCACCCGGCTACGGCGCGTTTCGTCGCCACCAAGCTCTGCCGCCATTACATCGCAGATGAGCCTCCCGATCCGGCAATCGCGCGCATCGCGCGCGTGTTCCGCGACAGCGACGGCGATCTGCAACGATCGATGGAAGCCTTAGCGGACTCTCCCGAGGCCTGGCAAACACCGCTGACGAAGTTCAAGCGGCCGGAAGAATATGGACTGACGCTGCTCCGGGCCGCCAACCTGCAGAGCTTGCCCGAGAATGCCGGCGTGGCGGCGCTGACAGCGATGGGACAGCGGCCATATGCTGCGCCCGGACCGGACGGATGGGCCGATACGGCGCAGGCGTGGCTGAGTGCGGATCTGATCTGGAAGCGGGTCGAGTTCGCGCAAACCTACGCCTCACGCATAGCGCGCGCCGATGTCGATCCGATCGCGCTCGGCGAAAATTGCCTCGGTCCGTTGCTGAGCGACGAAACACGTACGGCAATCATGCGCGCAGACAGCCCGGCGCAAGGCTTGGCGCTCTTGTTCGCTGCGCCGGAAATGCAACGGAGGTGAGCATGATGCAGCGGCGACATCTCTTGCTCGCGGCGACCGGTGCGGCGGCGCTTTCGATCCCGTCATTTGCGCTCGGCCAAGCGCAAACGACGGATAAGCGGCTGTTGGCGATCATCTTGCGCGGCGGCATGGACGGCCTCGCCGCGATGGCGCCGATCGGCGATCCGGACTACGCATCGGCGCGCGGGCGCCTCGCCGCGGAACGCAGCGGCGAGAACGCCGTGCTTCCGCTCGACGACACGTTCGCGCTGCACCCGCATTTGGCAAAAATGCACGCGCTATATCGGGCCGGCGAACTGCTTCCGATTCACGCCTGCGCGACGGCCTATCGCGATCGATCGCACTTCGATGGCCAAAACGTGCTCGAAACCGGCGCCGCCCGCCCCTTTGCGCGTGGTGAAGGATGGCTCAACAAGGCGCTCGGCGCGCTGCCGCGATCGCGTCCCGAAATGGGTGTTGCGCTCTCGGCGCAAGCGCCGCTGATCCTGCGCGGCGCAGCGCCGGTTTCGACCTGGTCTCCATCGGTGCTGCCGGATGTCGACGATGACACGATAGGCCGCCTGCTCGATCTCTACCAAGCGCGCGATCCGGCGCTGGCGAACGCCCTTAATGCGGCGATGATCGCCAACAGCGTCGCGGCCGACGCCGGCGCCAGCGGCATGAACCGGCGCGGCGCGCGCGGGCAAGTTTCGTCAATGGCGCAAGTCGCGGCGCGCTTTCTCAACAATGACGCCGGGCCGATCGCCGCCGTGATGGACGTGAACGGCTGGGATACTCACGCCAACCAGGGTCCGGCGCAGGGTGCGCTCGGACGGGGCCTGTCGGCCCTCGATGACGGGCTCGATGCATTCAAGCGTGAGATGGGGCCAGCCTGGGCCCATACTGTCGTCATCATCGCTACCGAGTTTGGCCGCACCGTTGCGCCCAACGGCGCCAATGGAACCGATCACGGCGCCGGCGCCGCCGCGTTTCTCGCCGGCGGCGCCGTGCGCGGCGGACGCGTGCTGGCGGATTGGCCGGGACTGCAACGCAGCGCGCTGCACGAAGGGCGCGACCTCAGGCCCACGACCGACTTGCGCGGCGTGTTCAAAGGCGTGCTGGCCGATCATTTTCGCGTCCCGGATGCGGCGCTCGAGCGCGATGCGTTCCCCGACAGCGGCAGTGCGCGCCGCATTCAGGACTTGCTGCGGGCTTGAGCCCCCCTAAACTCCGCCGCGCATGCGCGCCGTTCTCGCCTTTGCCGCTGTAATGTTCCTTGCGACGCCCGCGTCCGCGGATCGCTTCGCCTTGACCTATGACGGTTTTGGCCTGGGGTTCGTCCCGGTCGGCGGCGTCACCGTCGACGCTGACGTTTCCGACGAAAGCTACGACATATCCGCAACCATCCAGTCGCGCGGCATTCTCAACCTGTTCGAACGCACCAACATTCAGGCCAATGCATCGGGTCTGATAGAGGGCGGGCTGGTTCGTTGGCAGCACTACGCTCTCGATCACCGCTATAGCCGCAAACGCCGCACCATCAGCATGCAGGCCGACGCCAATGGCGCGATCACTTCGCAGATCGAACCGATCTACCGCACCTGGGGAGATCCCGAAGCGACGGAGGAGCAACGGCGGCTTTCGCGCGATCCGCTGTCAAACGTCGTCGCCATGGCGATCGACGTCGGCCGCTCGCGCAGTTGCGAAGGCACCTATCCGACTTTCGACGGCCGCTTTCACTATCTGCTGCAATTGGGCGACGGCGATATCGACGCGTACGAGGGCGGCGGCTACGAAGGCGATGTGCTGAAGTGCTCGCTCACTTATGTCGCAGTGAGCGGGTTCAACCCGCGCGACGCCGGACGGCGTCGGATTCCACAAGGCCAGATCTGGTTTGCGCTGATGCCGGACTCCACCTTTGCGCCGCCGGTGCGGATCTCGACGCCGCTTTCTGCGGGCGGCGCGACGATTCGGCTTGCGAGCTTCCGCCGCGCCAGCGTGGACGTGCAATACACTTCCGACACCGCGTCCGCGCCTTGACCGCGCGCCTCGCCGCTACAGACCTGCTCGTCGCCGTCATGGAACGCGGACGCTCGCTGGAAGACGCATTGGCGGAAACGCCGAGTTTCAACGCACTCGAAGGCCGCGACCGCGCCTTTGCACGCGCGCTCGTGACGGCAGGTTTGCGGCGGCTTGGCGGCATCAGCGCCGTGTTGTCGGAGTTTCTCGATCGGCCGCTGCCGGAGAGCGCGCAGCACGCGCGGGCGCTGCTGTATCTCGGCGCGGCGCAATTGCTGGTGCTCGGCACGCCCGCGCACGCGGCGGTTAGCGAAACCGTCGAGACGGCGAACCAGATGCGCGAGGCCCGTGGTTTCGCCAAACTCATGAACGCGGTGCTGCGGAGAGTGGCGCGCGACGGAAAAGCCATGCTCGAGGCGCTGCCGCCAGGGGCCGACCTGCCGCCGTGGTTATACGCGCGCTGGCGCGCAACCTATGGCGCCGCGGCAGCGCAGATCGCCTGCGCCCTGTTGCAGGAGCCGCCGCTCGATCTCTCGGTCAAGGAAGATGCACCTGGTTGGGCGGAGAAGCTTGGCGGCATGGTGACGCCGACCGGCAGCGTCCGGCTTCCGTCCCTCTCGCTTGCTTCCCCTACCCGCCCGCCTCAGGCGCGAGGGGGAATCGACACGCTTCCCGGCTTCAGCGACGGCGCCTGGTGGGTGCAGGATGCGGCGGCGGCGCTGCCGGTGAAACTGCTCGGCGACGTGCGCGGCAAACGCGTGCTCGATCTTTGTGCGGCGCCGGGCGGCAAGACGCTGCAGCTTGCGGCCGCGGGCGCAAGGGTGACCGCAGTCGACAAATCCGAAACGCGACTAAAGCGGCTGCGCGACAATCTGGCGCGAACGAAGCTCGAGGCGGAGACGATCTGCGCCGATGCGCTCGCGTTCGAGGCCGAACCGTTCGACGCCATCCTGCTCGATGCGCCGTGCACGTCGACGGGTACGCTGCGTCGGCATCCCGATGTCGCATGGCTCCGCCGGCCGACGGATGTGCGCGCGCTGGCGGCGCTGCAGGCGGAGCTGATCGCCGCCACGACAAAGCTGTTGAAGCCCGGTGCGACGCTGGTTTATGCGGTCTGCTCGCTGGAGCCGGAAGAAGGGCCGGGCGTCGTTGCTGACGCTTTGCAGAAAGGTTGGCGGCGGGCGCCGCTGGCGAACCAAATTCCAGCCGAGTTCATCAGCGCCGAGGGCGGCTTGCGCACGCATCCGGGCTTGTGGCGCGATATAGGCGGACTCGACGGGTTTTACGCCGCTCGCTTGCTGCGTCATTGACTTAGTACGTCATTGGTGTATGATTGCATCGTTGCTGCCGTTGGCGGCGGCGCGATGCAGGCAAGCATGATCATGCGAATAGGCCATGGGAGCCAAAGGAACGCCCAGATTGCTCTCCATCGTGGAGCTCGCGACGTTTCTCACTGACACGGACGGAGTGTTGGAGGAGGGCGAAAGAGAGCAGCTGAAGATTTACCTTGCAGCCAATCCCGAAGCTGGCGTTGTGATAAGGGGAACCGGTGGCGTCCGAAAGCTTCGTTGGGCCGCCAGTGGCCGAGGCAAACGCGGCGGCGGACGTGTCATCTACTACTTTCACGATACCGAAATGCCGCTTTACCTGTTCAAGTTCTTCACGAAGGCCAGCGAAACCGATCTGAGCCAGAAAGAAAAGAAAGAGCTGAGCGCGATCATTGCTTCGATTGTGACGGAACACAAAAAGAGGAAGTAGGCCCATGGCTCGACGTGGTACGGCGGCTCGTCAGATTATCGAGGCTGCAAATGAAGCGCTTCGATTTGCACGAGGCCAAGAAACCGGCGCACGCGTGACCGTCGTTGAGATTCCGGATGTGCCCGCGATTCGTAAGAAGTTGGGATTTACTCAAGAGCAGTTCGCCAAGAGTTTTGGCGTAAGTATCGGAACCTTGCGCAATTGGGAGCAAGGATCTCGACTTCCGGAGGGTCCAGCCAGGGTGCTGCTCACGGTGATTGATAAAGAGCCTGCAGCCGTAAAACGAGCATTGGCTCGGACCGTCCATAAGCGCGCAGTGAAGCCCGCTTCAACAGCCAAGCGGCGCAAACGCGCCTGACGCTCGCCTTGCGTCCCCTCCCCGGCGCGGGGTACGAGAAAACATGGCGCGGACGCTCATTGCACCCTCGATACTGGCGGCGGATTTTTCCAAGCTGGGCGAGGAAGTGCGCGCGGCCGATCAGGCCGGCGCCGACATGATCCACGTCGATGTCATGGACGGCCATTTCGTTCCGAACATCTCGATTGGGCCGGCGGTGGTGAAATCGATCCGGGCGCATTCGAAACTGCCGTTCGACGTGCACCTGATGATCGCCCCGGCCGACCCCTACATCGCGGCGTTCCGGGATGCCGGCGCCGACATCATTACCGTTCATCCAGAGGCCGGGCCGCACCTGCATCGCACCCTGCAGGCGATCAAGGCGACGGGCGCGAAGGCTGGCGTTTCCCTTAATCCGGGCACGCCGGCGGAAGCCATCGACCCGGTGATCGATCTCGTCGATCTGGTGCTGGTGATGAGCGTGAACCCCGGCTTCGGCGGCCAAAGCTTCATCGAAACTGCGCTGCCGAAAATCGAAAAGCTGCGCAACAAGATCGATGCCGGCACTCGCGACATCATCCTGGAGGTCGACGGCGGCGTGAACGCCAAGACCGCGCCGCGTGTGATCGCGGCAGGCGCGACTGCGCTGGTGGCCGGAACCGCCGTTTATGGCGGCGACCCATCCGCCTATGCGGACAATATAAAACGCCTGAGGGCCGGCTGAGCTGAGATGAACGCGCCGGTCTCCCCCACCAACCGGCACGCGAAGCCGGTCGCGGCCCACGATCATTGGCGCGCCAATCCGTTTCATCGCATGCGGCTCGGCGACGCCGCGCCCGATCGCATCGCCCGCTGGGGACACGACCCGCGCGTCGGCGACAGCGGGCGCGGCCGCGAGATCGGCCGCGGCATCTGGCGCATCGGCGCCGAGCGGCTGCAGGGCGACCACCTGTTTCCGTGGCTGCCGTCGCATCCTTCGCGCCACTTCACGGCGCGGCTGCATTCGTTTTCCTGGCTCGTCGATCTCGCCGCTGTCGGCCCTTCTGCGCACGCTCTTATCGCGCAACTGATCGATGCGTGGGTGAAGGAGCACGGCGAGTGGGACGATCTGGCCTGGGACCCGGAGATCACCGCCGAGCGCCTGTACGCGTGGCTTTGCTGGGGACGGCCGGCCTTCGAAATGGGCGCGCCGGAACAGCGTGCATCCCTGCTGCGCTCGGCGGCGCGGCAGGCGCGTCTGCTGCTGATGGCGCAAAGCGAGTTGAGCGAACGCCATCTCGGCTCGATCAAGGCAGGCGCTGCGCTGGTGTTGGCCGGCGCCGCCGACTTCCCGGAGGGCGAGCGCTTCGCCGAGCAGGGCGAAGAAATGCTGATCGAGGCCTGCGCCAAGCAATTCTTTCCCGACGGCGCGCATCTTTCGCGATCGCCGGAAGCGTTGGCCGAGGCGCTCTGCGATCTCGTCACTGCGCGCGACGCCCTCGACGATCCGCCGCAAATTATCGATGACGCGCTGCCGAAGCTCGCCAACATGCTGCGCATGCTGCGCTTGGGCGACGGCGGTTTGGCCTGCTTTCAGGGCGGCTCGGAAGGTTCGCATGCAACCATTGACGCGGTGCTGGCGCGCGTCGGCGGCGACGTGCGGCCATTTCAGTTCGCCAATCACGCGGGCTTTCAGCGGCTTGCGGTCGGGCCGATGTGCGTGCTGTTCGATGTCGGCGGCGCGCCGCCGCTCAATTATGCCGAGCGCGCACATGCCAGCGCCCTGGCTTTCGAACTCTCGAGCGAGACCGAGCGGCTGATCGTCAATATCGGCGCGACGCGCGAACTTTCGCCGGCGGCGCGGATGGCGGCGCGCGCCACCAATGCGCACTCCACGCTGGTGCTGGCGGATGCGCTATCGGCCAGTCTCGACGAACGCCGGGGCGGCGCGCGCCTGAGCGGACCAACGCTCGATGAAGTTCGCCGTTCCTCCGACGAGAGCGGCATCACCGTGCAAGGAAGGCACGACGGCTACAAGGAAAAGTACGGGCTCTGGCACCGGCGCTACATCTTCGTCGATCATGAAGGCAGGAATCTTCGCGGCATCGACGAATTGATCCGGCCGATGAAGCTCAAGGCGCCCAAGCCGAAGAAGCCGATCCCCTATGTGGTGCGCTTCCACTTGCATCCAGGCGTACGCGCGCGGCTGATCGAACGGCATGTCGCCATGCTGGAAACGCCGGCCGGTCAGCGCTGGCGACTGCGCACGGACGCGCCAAACATCGCGATCGAGACGTCGATCTATTGGGGCGGCGAGAGTCCGCGCGAAAGTCACCAGATCACATTATCGGGCGAAGCAGATCCGCTGGGTCATGGGCTTGCGCCTCCCAATCGCATCCGCTGGGCGCTCGCGCGCAATTAGCGCAATCTCCGATGCCAGCGCCACGTCGCGTCGGAATGAATCAACCTCGAACGCGTCGGGGGCCTCTTTGCACTTCTCGTACAGAAGTGGCCAGAACAGGCCCGCTTCATCGCTTGCGCAAATCCCGGCGGGCCCTTAGCCTGCTACCGCCTTCTGTGAGGACACCGTGCGGCTCGCCTACGCGCTCATGTTCCTGGCGATCCTCGGCGCAGCACCCGCATATGCGCAGCGGAACGGCGGCGGCGCGTTGCCGCCCAGCATCGCATCCGCAGGAATCACGCAAACGGAATGGGCGGCAATACGCCAGCAAGCGCGCATGCAGGCGCGACGCGCCGGTGTGGCCGAAGCGGCGCTGCTGGCCGCGGCTGAAGGTGCAGGCACGAACCTCGCGCGCTCCGGCCGCTTTGACGCGGCGGGTCTGCAGCAGGCGATCTTCGATCGGCTTGCCGATCAAGCCGACCAGATCGCCGACCTGCAACGTCGGCTGGGTACGATTGCCGGCGCCGCCGACCCAGGAATTGGACGGGTTTACGCCGATGCGCGAACCGCACTCAACGATGGCCGCCTTGCAGATGCCGACCGTCTCTTGTCCGAACTCGCGCAACGCGACCTCGCCGCGCTGCAGGATGCCGAGGCGGAAGTGGAGCAGCGCCGCGCGCGCGCCGGAGAAACCATCGCCGCGCGAGGCCAAGTCGCCTACATTCAAGCCGACTATCTCGCCGCCGCCGCATTCTATGAGCGCGCCGCCGCCACGGTTGCGCAATCGGCCATCGAACCGCGTTGGCGCTACACGATGTACCGCGCCGAGGCGCTGAGGCAGCGCGGAGACTTGTTCAACGAACCCGAGCCTCTGCGCGAGGCGGTGCGGCTCTACCGGGACGTGGCCTTGCCTTTGGCCCCGCGCGAGCTGCGCGCATCGGACTGGGCCATCACCTGGAATGACATGGGCGGCGCACTCGAGGTCATCGGCCAGCGCGGCGACGATGAATCGCTGCGCCAGTCGATCGCCGCCTATCGCTTCGCGCTGGAAGAGCAAACCCGCGAACGCGACCCGCGGCGCTGGGCGATCGCTCAGAATAATCTGGGCACCGCGCTGAGACAGCTCGGCGAGCGCGGCGACCCGGAAGCCGGTCGCGCCGCAATCGAGGCCCATCGCGCCGCGCTCACAGTGGTCGCTCGCCGGCGCGAACCAGAGCTCTGGCCGCGCATGCAGAATAATCTCGGCATAGCGCTGCTCGCGCTCGGAGAAAACGGCGACGAACGCGCGTTGCGCGACGCCATCGCCGCCTTCCGCGCGGTTCTGGAAGTGGAATCGCGAGAGCAGAATCCCAGACATTGGGGAAGCGTTCAAAACAATCTGGGCGTCGCGCTCAGTGCGTTAGGCGAGCGCGTCACCGACGTCCAGTCGTTGCGGGCCGCGGCAGCCGCCCATCGCGCATCGCTTGAAGTGTGGCCGCGCGAACGATATCCAGCGGACTGGGCGGCGGCGCAGGGCAATCTCGGCCGGGCGCTGGCGCTGCTTGGCCACGCCGGCGATCAGCAGGCCTTGCGCGACTCTATCGCTGCCTTCCGCGCCTCGCTCGAAGTGAATACGCGCGAACGCAATCCGGCGGAATGGGCCCGCGGCCAAGGCAGTATCGGCGCAGCCTACTACATTCTCGGCAACAATGGCGACCGGCAGGCCTTGCGCGATGCGATCGTCGCCATCCGGCTGGCGATGGAAGTGGACACGCGCGAACGCGACGCGCCAAGCTGGGCGCGGCATCAGTACAATCTGGCGAATGCGTTCGCGTCGCTCGCGGTAAGCGGCGAACCGGCGCGCCTGCCGGACGCGTATGCCGCGGCGCGTTCCGCTTTGGACGCCTTCCGCCAGCTCCGCGATGACTATGGCGTGCGGCTGTCGCAGAGCCAGATCGCCGCTCTCGATGCATTTGCCGCCGCCAACCGCCGGTGACGGCAAAACCCATCGGCGGTTCATTCCGCAGCGCCGGCGATTCAGCGCGTCTCCAAGGCAGCGATCAGCCGTCGCGCACGCGTGACCTGCGCGGTGTCCTGCAAGATCTCGAAACCGGACACTGCCGCGCGCAGCGCCTGCACGGAGAGCGCATAGGCGCCGTCATTGCCGTCCTGCGCGAGAATGGCGTAGGCGATCCCGAGGTTGAGTTGCAGCCGCGCCCAGTCTCTGGGCGCCAGCATGCGGTCGACGCTCCGTAATTGCTGTTCATAGGCCGTAATGGCGTCGCGCACGCCCGCCGCAGCGGCGCCGCCTTGGCTGCGTTCCAGCTTGCCGCGCTCGGCGATGGCGTCGGCGATGCGGCCGCGAGCGCGTTCGGCGCGCGCCTCGGCGACAGCGATGGCGGCAATGTCGCTGTTCTCGGCCTCGGCGAGAAGGCGGTCGGCTTCGTCGAGGCGACCCTCGCCGATGGCGATGCGCGCATCGTTCAGCAGCTGCGCGATTTGCGGATCGTCAGCCTGCGCCAGCACGGCCAACCGATCCTCCAGTTCGGCGATGATCTGCGCCTGAGTCTGCAGCTGGCCCGTGATCGCATCGCGTAAGCTGGCTGCGTCGTAGCGTCCGGAACCCGCCAAGTTCACGCCAGCGCGCTCAGCGGCAGCGAGCAAGGCGGCTTCGGCAACACCGGCGCGCTGCGCCTCGTGGCGCACCGCTGCGCGGACAGCATCCCATTCCGCCTGCGTGACGCCCGCGGAGGCGATAGACGGCGGCAGGGGGCCGGTGCGGATGTCCTGCGCCCAGCCCGCGCCAACAAGTCCGTAGCAACCGATGACAACAGCAAGCGCCAAGGAAATGCTGCGCCACCAACGCCTTGCCGGCGCTGTGCGAAAAATCTCCCAATCGACGACGACCATCGTACGGCCCCATGCGCAAGCGGTGATCGTAGCACGGGCCTTTCGTACGGGCGAGATCAGGCGAGAAGCGGCAGGCAGGCGACGGCGACAGCACATCGCGAAGCCAATGCGCGCACCTGGGCTTAACTGCCCTATTGCCCCGATAGCTCATTGCCCTATTGCGTCACAACAATTCCGATTCCGCCAAGGCTGACCATGACCGACATCCTCCCGATCAAGCGCGCGCTCATTTCGGTTTCGGACAAGACCGGCCTGATCGATCACGCCAAGGCGATTGCCGCGCTCGGCGCCACGCTCGTCTCGACAGGAGGAACGCATAAGGCGATCGCCGATGCGGGGCTGAAAGTGGAGGATGTGAGCGCAGTGACCGGTTTTCCGGAGATGATGGACGGCCGGGTGAAGACGTTGCACCCGAAGGTGCATGGCGGCTTGCTGGCGCTCAGAGACAATCGCGAACACGCAACGGCAATGAAGCAGCACGGCATCGAGGCTTTCGATGTGCTCTATGTGAACCTCTATCCGTTCGAAGCTGCGGTCGCGCGCGGCGCCGATTTCGAAACCTGCATCGAAAACATCGACATCGGCGGACCAGCGATGATTCGCGCCGCGGCCAAGAACTTCGGCTTCATCGCCGTCGCCACCGACGCCGATGACATGGCGGCGATCCTCGCAGACGCGAAGACGCTCGGCGGCACGAGTTCCGCACTGCGCAAGAAACTCGCCGCCAAGGCGTTCGCACGCACCGGCGCTTACGACGCGGCGATCTCGTCGTGGTATGCGGACCAGTTGGCGGAGAAGACGCCGGCCTATCGCGCGCTTGGCGGCAAGCTGAAGCAATCCTTGCGCTACGGGGAAAACCCCCATCAGGGCGCAGCCTTCTATGTCACCGGCGAGAAGCGCTTCGGCGTCGCCACGGCGACGCAGCTACAGGGCAAGGAGCTTTCCTACAACAATCTGAACGATACCGACGCCGCGTTCGAGCTGGTGGCCGAGTTCGATCCGCAGCAAACCGCGGCAGTGGCCATCATCAAGCACGCCAATCCATGCGGCGTGTCCGAAGGCGCGACACTGCTGGAAGCCTATAAGCGCGCGTTCGAATGCGACTCGGTCTCGGCTTTTGGCGGCATAGTCGCGCTCAACCGGCGTCTCGACAAAGCAACGGCCGAAGCGATCGCCGAGATTTTCACGGAAGTGGTCATCGCGCCGGAGGCGGATGAAGATGCTGTGGCGGTGTTTGCGAAGAAGAAGAATCTTCGACTGCTGACCACGGGAGGCCTGCCCGATCCGGCGGCGCCGGGCCTCACCCTGAAGACGGTCGCCGGCGGTTTTCTGGCGCAGGACCGCGACAATGGCCGTGTCACCGCGGCGGATTTGAAGTTCGTGACCAAGAAGAAGCCCACTGAAGCGCAGGTGCGCGACATGATCTTCGCCTTCAAGGTCGCCAAGCACGTGAAGTCGAACGCGATCATCTACGCCAAGGACGGCGCCACTGTCGGCATCGGCGCGGGGCAGATGAGCCGCGTGGATTCCGCGCGCGTCGCGCGCCTCAAGGCCGAGGACGTGGCCCATGCCAATGGCTGGCGCGAACCGAAGACGATCGGCAGCGTCTGCGCCTCCGACGCTTTCTTCCCCTTCCCCGACGGACTGCTGCAGGCCGTGCAAGCCGGTTCGAACGCCGTGATCCAGCCCGGCGGCTCGATCCGCGACGAGGATGTCATCGCGGCGGCAGACGAGGCCGAGATCGCAATGGCCTTCACCGGCATGCGCCACTTCCGGCACTGAGGGCGGCATGAGCGACGCGCGCACGGAGAAGCATCACGCAGCAACCAAGAGCGAAAAGCTGGTCATCGGCGCATCCTCGCTCGGCACCGTGTTCGAGTGGTACGATTTCTACCTTTACGGTTCGCTCGCCACCTACATCTCAGCGCACTTCTTTTCGAACGTGAACGAGACGACCGCGTTCATCTTTGCGCTGGCGGCGTTCGCCGCGGGTTTCGCCGTACGCCCGTTCGGGGCGCTGGTGTTCGGGCGGATCGGCGACATTGTCGGGCGGAAAAACACGTTTCTGATCACGATGGCGATCATGGGACTATCCACCTTCGTCGTCGGGCTGTTGCCCGGCTACGCGCAAATTGGCGTCGCCGCGCCAATCCTGCTGGTGGCGATGCGCCTGCTGCAAGGCCTGGCCCTGGGCGGCGAGTACGGCGGCGCTGCGACCTACGTCGCCGAACACGCGCCCAACGACAAGCGCGGGCTTTACACCAGCTGGATTCAGACGACGGCGACACTGGGACTGTTCCTCTCGCTCATGGTGATCATGACCACACGGACGATGATGCCGGCGGAGGCGTTCGCGGATTGGGGATGGCGGCTGCCGTTTCTGGCCTCGATCATCCTGCTCGGCATTTCGCTCTGGATCCGGCTGCAGCTCGACGAAAGCCCGATCTTTCAGAGGATGAAACAGGAAGGAGTCACGTCGAAAGCACCGTTGGCGGAGTCCTTCGGCAGGTGGAGCAATCTGAAACTGGTGCTGATCGCCTTGTTCGGCGCCGTCGCAGGCCAAGCGGTGGTTTGGTACACGGGGCAATTCTATGCGCTGTTCTTCCTCGAGCGCATGCTCAAGGTCGACGGGCTGACAGCCAACGGGCTGATTGCGCTCTCGTTGCTGATCGGCACGCCGTTTTTCATCCTGTTCGGCTGGCTCTCCGACAAGGTCGGGCGCAAGCCGATCATCCTGGCCGGCTGCGCATTGGCGGCGCTGACCTACTTCCCACTTTTCCACGCTCTGACAGGGGCGGCAAATCCCGCGCTGGCGCAGGCGCAGCGCAATGCGCCTGTCGTCGTTTACGCCGATCCGAGCACCTGCTCGTTCCAGTTCGATCCGGTGGGCCGCAACAGATTCGACACCCAATCGTGCGACGTCGCGCGCGCCTTTCTGAGTCGAGCCGGCGTGAGCTACGACAACCAGGCTCAGCCCGGCGCGGCGCGGGCGGAAATCCATGTCGGCGGCGCAGTCGTTCTCGCACCGGATGTGGCCTCGCTTTCACGCAACGCGCGTGCCGAGGCGATCAGTGCTTTTCAGGCGGAAGCGCGTGCGGCGCTCGACGCGGCCGGATATCCCGCCGCCGCCGAGGACGCGGCGATCGACAAACCGCTGGTGGTGGCGATCCTAGCGCTGCTGGTGATCTACGTGACCATGGTCTACGGCCCGATCGCGGCTATGCTGGTCGAGCTGTTTCCGACACGCATCCGGTATACGTCGATGTCGCTTCCCTATCATATCGGCAACGGCTGGTTCGGCGGCTTCCTGCCGACCACGGCGTTCGCCATCGTGGCAGCGACCGGAAACATCTATAGCGGGCTTTGGTATCCGATCGTTGTCGCCGCCGTCACGCTCGTCGTCGGGCTCCTGTTTCTGCCCGAGACGCGGAAGCGCGATATCGACGTTTAGCGCAGCGACGAAGCCGGCGTGGCCCGGTTCTGCGCAAGCGCCGCTGCAATCGCGTTGCGCACTTCCTCCGAAGTCGGTTCGGTGCGCGTCGGAAACGCAGCGATCATTCGTCCGTCGCGGCCAATCAGCAGCTTATGGAAATTCCACTGCGGCACCGCGCTTTCGCCGATCTGCTGTTCGGCCCAAGCGTACAGCGGATGACGGCTTTCGCCGATGACGTCGGTTTTCGCCGCCATTGGGAAGGTGACGCCATAGTTGAGCGTGCAGAATTCCTGGATCTCTTCGGCCGTGCCCGGCTCTTGGCCCAGGAAATTGTTCGCCGGCACGCCGACGATCTCGAAGCCTTGGGCGTGATACTCGTCGTAGATCTGCTGCAGGCCTTCATATTGCGGGGTGAAACCGCAGCGCGATGCGGTGTTCACGACCAGCACCACCTCACCCTCGAACGCGGTCATCGGCACCCGCTCGGCCCATAAGCCCGGAAACGAGAATTGATAAGCAGTGGTTGGGTCGGCCTGCGCCGGGTCGGGCGCGGCGGCGAACCGGGCGCGCTGCGCTTCAACCGCCGCCGTCACCGCCGCCGTGCGTTCGGCCGATAAATCGGCCGTTGGCGGTTCGGGCGCGCGGCTGCAGGCGGCTAGCGCCAAACCGGCGGCGGCGGCTAGAATAAAGCGGGTCATGGTCATTTGCTCGAGCTCCATAGCCACTCTGGCGCCGCCGCGCGCGCAGCGCCAGCCTTGCGCGACAAGCCGCGCCATCCCCATCTTGGCTCTCGCTTTCTTTGCGTTGGGATCACTCATGCCGGTGCAGGCGTTCGCCGAAACTGTGGAGCAGCGCATCGCGCGGCTCGAGCCGCATTACACCGTGCGTCGCTCCGAAGATGCGAACCGCAGGACGCCCGTCGTCATCATGCTGCATGGCTGCGGCGGCACGCGGCCCTTCGTCGAAGAGATGGCGGAGGTTGCGGCGAGCGCAGGCGCAGCGGCCGTCATCGTCGATTCGTTCGCGCCGCGCCGGATCAGCCGGGTTGCGGCGATCGCCACAGTCTGCACCGGCGCACGATTGCAGGGACGCGAGCGCGCGGGCGATCTTTACGCGACGGTGGCCTGGGCGCGGCGCCAACCATGGGCCGATCGCAACCGCATCGCCGCGATTGGCTGGAGCCATGGCGGCTGGACCATCATGGACGCCTTGGCGTTGCGCAGCGGCGAAGAGATGCGCCGCGCCACCGGGCTCGAGGACTTGAGCAGTGAACCGCTCGAAGGGCTGGCGGCGACAATGATCGTCTATCCCTATGCCGGCGTCGGCACCTACGCCGGCCGGCGCGATTGGCGCCTGGCGCCGCCGAGCACCGCGATCATCGCCGAACGAGACTATATTGTAGGCTCCTCACGCGCCGCGCTCGAACGCCAGCGCGCGCGCGGCGCGCCCATGGACATCCATCTGTTCGAGAGGGCTACGCACGCCTTCGAGGATCAGCACGCGGAAGACCCGCGCGTGCGCTACGATCCCGCCGCCACCGCGCGCGAACACGAATTGCTGCGCGAGATGATCGGGGCGCTCTAGCGGACCGCGGCGACGAGCCCGTTGAACTCGGCTGCGATCAGCATCAGTTTGGCAAACGTCCACTGGCCTTGGCTGCTCAGTTCGGCGAATGCGGAGCGGGCGCGCGCAGCCGGCTGACCGAGTGAGGCCAACCATTTCTGCGCCGCCTCCGTCATCCAGGCGATATCGGCGTTTGCCGAGGGCGCGCCGATCGACCGCGCTGCAGCTTCTGCAAGTTTGAGCTGCGCCTCGCCAAAATCGCCGGCGGCGCGGCGCACGACCAGGCGGTCCCAATGCTGCTCGAGCTGCAGATTTGTCGCCGCATCGCGCAGCGCATCGAGGCCAAGCTCGGCGCCGATGACGCAATGCAGCGTAGACGCCATCTGAATCGGCCAGCCGGTGTGACGCGCCATGTCGGCGACGTCGAGCGAGAGGGTCAGCGGCGACAGCAATGCGGCTTCGTTCGCCAAATCCTCGGGCGCGCCCAGAGCCACGAGCGACGCCCGCCGGACTTCGACGCGCTGGCGTTCGATCAAACTCAGATCTTCGGTGATGGTCGCGCGCTGCTGGCGGACCGGGCCCTGATAGCGATCGACCACATCCAGGATGGTCGGCGCAGCCTCATTTTCGAAGCCGGCATAGCGGGCAAGATAGGTAGTGGACCGGCGCAAAGCGCCGCCGACCCGCTGGTGCAGCGCTATCTGCGCTGCGGCCGGAATTTTGTTGTCGAGCGCGTTGATGCGGCCGACCAGATCCTCGAGGTCGAAGATGCGGCGCGAGGCTTCGAAAGCGCAAGCGACGGTCACCGTGCGGGCGCGAGATATTTCCTTGATGCGATCGACGAATGACGGACCGCAACGGTTGACCAGATCGTTGGCCAATTGGGTGGCGATGATCTCGCGCCGTAGCCGGTGGTTGGCCATCTGCGCGTCGAACTTCCACAATTCACGCGGGAAATATTGCTTCAGCGGTTCCTCGAACGCCGGATCGTCGGGCGCTTTCGAGACAACTATCGCGTCGAACAGATTGATCTTCGAATACGCGACAAGCTTGGCCAGCTCAGGACGGGTCAAGCCGAGTTTCGCCGCACGAAGCGCCGCGAACTCGCCAGTGAGCGGCAAGCCCTCGACACGGCGGGAAAGTTTGCCTTCGGCTTCGAGACGCTGGATGAAACGCTCGTGGCTATCGAGATCCCTCACGGCGCTGGTTTGGGCGATGGAAATGGCGCCGGTCTGATCGTAATTGTTCTGCAGCACCAGAACGCCGACTTCATCGGTCATCGATTCAAGCAGCTTGTCGCGCTTGTCTTCCTTTAGCGCGCCGCTGCGCACGACCTCGGCCAGCAGGATCTTGATGTTGACTTCATGGTCGGAGGTGTCGACGCCGGCGGAGTTGTCGATTGCATCCGTGTTGATCCGACCGCCCGCCCGGGCGAACACGATGCGGCCCTTCTGGGTCACGCCAAGGTTTGCGCCCTCGCCTACGACTTGCGCGCGGACGTCTTCGCCGTCGACACGAATATTGTCGTTGGCCTTGTCGCCGACGTCGGCGTTGGTTTCGGCGCGCGCCTTGATGTAGGTGCCGATGCCGCCGAACCACATCAATTCGCACTGCGCTTTCAACAGCGCCGTCATCAGTTCGCCGGGCGTGGCTTGCGGCTTGTCGATGCCTGTCAGGGCGGCCATCTCCGGGCTGATGTCGATGGTCTTCGAGCTGCGCGAAAACACGCCGCCGCCTTTGGAGATGAGCTTCCTGTCGTAATCTTGCCAGCTCGAACGCGGCGTATCGAATAGACGCTTGCGTTCGATCCAGCTCTTCTCGCAATCCTTCGGGTTCGGATCGATAAAGATGTCGCGATGGTCGAACGCGGCCAACAGGCGAATCTTCCGTGAAAGCAGCATGCCGTTGCCGAACACATCGCCCGACATGTCGCCGACGCCGACGACGGTGAATTCCTCTTCCTGAATGTCCTTGCCGATCTCGCGGAAATGGCGCTTGACGGCTTCCCATGCGCCTTTGGCGGTGATGCCCATGGCCTTGTGGTCGTAGCCGACGGAACCGCCGGACGCGAACGCATCGCCCAGCCAATGGCCGTATTCAGCGCTGATGCCGTTGGCGATGTCGGAGAAAGTCGCCGTGCCCTTGTCGGCCGCAACGACGAGATAAGGATCGTCATCATCCCAGCGGATGACGTCGAGGGGCGGCACGACATCGTCTTTCTTGATGTTGTCGGTGATGTCGAGCAGGCCGCGCAGAAACGTCTTGTAGGCCTCGACGCCGGCTTCCTGAAAGCCGGGCGCGCCGCGCGCGGGCAAACGCTTGGGGAAGAATCCGCCCTTGGCGCCGACGGGGACGATGATCGCGTTCTTGACCTGCTGCGCCTTGACGAGATCGAGCACTTCGGTGCGGAAATCGTCACGGCGGTCCGACCAACGCAGGCCGCCGCGCGCGACCGGGCCAAACCGCAGATGCACGCCTTCCACTTGCGGGCTGGCCACCCAAATCTCGCGATAAGGCCGCGGCGCCGGCAGTTCGCTCACCGCATGGCTGTCGATCTTGAACGACATATACGGTTTGGGCGCGCCATCGCGACCGACCTGGTAATAATTGGTGCGGCGGATCGCCTTCACCAGGTTGGCGATGCGGCGCAGGGCGCGATCTTCATCCAGGCTGACGACTTCCGTCAGCCTGGCTTCGATCATGAATTCGAGCTTGGACGCGCGCGCAAGGCGTGTGTCCATGGTCTCGGGCAAATGCGGATCGAACCTGGCCTTGAAGAAGGTGAGGATCAGAGCCGCGATCTTGGCGTTGTTGGCGAGCGCCTGTTCCTGGGCCAATTGAGTGGGATCGAGCCCGCTTTGCTGGCGATAACGGGCCAAAGCACGAATGAGCGCCGCCTCGCGCCATGAACACGGCAGCGCGAGGATAAGCTTGTTGAAGCCGTCGCTTTCGGCCTTGCCGGTCCAAACCGCCGCGAACGCCTGCTCGAACAGCGGCCCGGCCCGATCGAGATCGATCGACTTGCCGTCCGAGGAGCGGCACTCGATGTCATGAATATGAATCCGCTGGGCGGCATGGAACGCGCCCGGCTGCAGCGACATTTCGAAGTTCACTTCGGAATCGACGAACAGCCCCATGTTCTCAAGGATCGGCACCGTCGCCGAGAGCGCCAGCACGTCGCCCCGCGCGTAGAACTTGCAGCGCATGATGTTGTCGGCGTCGCCCGGACGGCGATATGCGCGGACGCGGATGGTCTCCTCGTCGCGGGCGCTCATGATTTCGGCGGTGTCGACCAGCGCTTCGTCCACCGAGTAACGTTCGCGGTAGGCAGCCGTGAATGCGTGTTGGAAGCGGTTTGAGGCTTCCTCGCGGGCGCCGGTGTCGAACCGTTCCGAGCGGAGCAGCGCCTGGCCGAACTGGTCCTCCCAAGTGCGTGTGAGCGCCGCGAGGTCGGTGTCGAGCTGATTGAGGTTGGGATCGCCGCGGGTCTTGTCGATTTCGCCGATCACGAACAACACGCGGGCAAGCTGACCCTCGCCCAATTGCGGCTGGAAGCTTTCGACTTCGCCGCCGAAAGCGCGGGCGATGAGTTCGCCCGCCGCCACGCGCACGTCGGAATCGTAGCGGTCCTTGGGGATGTAAACCAGCGCGGTGACGAAGCGGTTGAACCGGTCGCGTCGCAGAAAAACCCGCGCGCGGGGACGATCAAGCAAATGCAGCACGCCGCGGGCGATTTCGAGCAATTCCTCGCGCGTGACCTGCCAGAGCTCCTCGCGCGGATAATATTCGATGATCTTGCGCAGCGTCTTGGCATTGTGGCCGCCGGGCGCGAACCCGGCATGCTCAAGCACCCATTCGGCCTTGCGGCGGAGCATGGGAATGTTGCGGGTGTGCTCGGTGAAGCTCTCGCTGGTGAACAGGCCGACGAAGCGAATCTCGCCGATCGCCTCGCCCTTGTCGTTGTAGCGGCGCACGCCGATGTAATCGGCGGCGGCGCGGCGATGTACGCGGGCGCGAAGCGTCGATTTGGCCACGATCAGCGGCGCCGGCTCGGCGACCAGCCGTTTCAGCTCGGGCGTCAGCACCATCGGCTCGGCGGTGGTGCGCAACACATAGCGTTCGACGTCGCGCAGGACGCCGAGGCAGGTGTCTTCGAGAATGTGCGGCTCGTGCGGCGTCAGCCCGCCTTTTTCGTCACGCACATATCGGTAGTCGCGTGAACCGAGGAAGGTGAACTTGTCGGCGGCGAGCCAGCGCAACAGCGCCACCGCTTCGGCGACCTCTTCGGCCGGCGCAATGGTCTTGGCTTGTTCGAGCTCGGCCGCGCAGTCGAACATGCGCTGGCGCATGGTCTGGAAATCGGCAACCGCGACCCGAACGTCGGCGAGCGAGGCTTTGACGCCGTCGAGCAAATCCTTCGCCCGCTGCGCCGAAAGACGCGGCACATGGATCTGAATCAGCGAGTCGCGCCCCTTCCCCGTTGCCGACGGGGCCAGCGGGTGGAACATGGCGAGCGAAGGAATGCCCTGGTCGGCCAATTCGCCCATGACCGAGTCCACGAGGAACGGCATGTCGGGGCCGGCGATTTCGAGAATGTCGCGGTCCAGACGCTTGCCGCCGACGCCAACGCCTTGGCGAATGCGGACGCACTGATCCTCGCATTCCCGCTCGGCGCGCCATATCCAGAAATCGTGCGCGAGGGCAGCGAAATCCTCGACCGAGAGATCGCCCAATTCGTCGTCCGAGGCGTCCTCGTAAAGGCCGCGCAGGAAAGCCTCGGCAGCAGCGTCGATCGCGCCGTTGGCGCGAAAGGCCGGCCACGGCCCTTTTGCGGCCTGGGCGACAAACTGGTCGGCGGTCTTCGGCAGTTCTTGGCGCGCAGCAGCGGCGTCCATGTCGGCGTTTCCTTATTTGGGCGCGAACCTACTCGCCCCCACGTCAACTGCAACCGGCGGAACGTCGCTACGCGCCGCAAGAGCGGACCCTAGCCGTGCAATGGCGCATGACCCGGAACGGGAGCGGCCCTGCAGCGTTTGCCCAGTGATGTTTGCCAGAGAATACCTGTTTCTGGTCTCACGCTGGGCCAGCGACCAGTTGCGTCAAGGCGCCGAGACGCCGGCGCAAGGCCGCCAGCTCCGGCAATTGATCGAAGCCGCCGATGCGCTGCGGGTCGAACTCCGCCCCGTCAGCGAGACGCCCGAAAACGTGGTGCCGCTCGACGCACGCCGGCGCAGGGCGTCCTGATCAGTTCGCGAACTCTGAAATTGGCGGCGCCGCCGAGCGGGGACAAGCTGCCCGGCGGCGCCTGCAGGCCTCGCAGCAGGCTGGGTGGGGGACGCACGCGGAGGCCTGGTCTATGGCGACGGCCGCCCCGCCTGATGAACTCCCCATGAGCCCACGTATGCGGATCGACACGTCAAAACTGACGTTCGAGCGCGCCGAGACAGGTGCGAAACCAAGTAAGCGTTTGCCGAAACGCCCCTAGCCCCGGCGACGTTCTTAACAATCAGCGATACATGTTCGTCGCCGATTCGCAACATCAATTTGATCCGGACTCGGACTTACTCACGCGCGCCGTTTCGGGTGTCGGTTTGCCGTCGGCGGACAGCAGAATCGCGATCCAACGCGTCGATGGAAATTGCGCCAATACAATCATGATCATGACTGTCATCGGCGCGGCGAGAAACGCGCCGACGATGCCCCACATCAAGCCCCAGATCGCCAAAGCAAGCAGCACGACGATGGTGGAGAGGTTCAATGAATCTCCTGTCATGCGCGGCTGAATGAAGTTGCCGATGGCGAATTGCCAAACGCCGACGCCGGCGAACACGGCCAACACCGGGGGAAGCGTAGGAAATTGCACGAGCGCAACGGCTGTCGTGAGGATTACGGCGGCGATCGAACCGATGGTGGGGATGTAGTTGAGAAAGAAGATCAGGAATGACCAGAACAGCGCGTTTTCCAGGCCGATGATGCGCAGGGTCACATAGGTGAGGCCGGTGATGATGAGGCTCATCAGCGTCTGGACCCACAGATAGCGCTCCATCGTGCCGCGGATGCGCGCCAGCACATGCGCCACGCCTTCGCGCTGGGCCTTGTCTCGGAAAATAAGGTCGAGCTTGTCGCGCATCACCGCCGAAGCGGGAAACAGGAAGGCCAAGTAGATCAGGGTGAATGTCGCGGCCGAGGCGAAGTTCTGCAGACTTGCGCCGATTTCAGCGGCGAGGCGATTGTCCGGATTGGCCTGCGCCAGCAGATCGCGGACTGTCGGTGCAATGCCGGGCGCGCCCGCAGCTTCGTGGATCTGACTGATGACCTCATTGAGCCGGGACTCGTAACGGTTCAGGTCACTCAGAATGTGCGCGAGATTGTCGATCACGACGAAGCCGATCAGCGTCACCAGACCGAGCACCAGCACCAGCGCAATCGGCAGCGCCAGCCACGGCGGTGCGACCGGGACGCGCTTGTGGATCGTTTCGGCAAGCCCGTCGATGATGAGCCAAAGGATCATCGCCATGGCGAACTGCGTCAGCGGCTCGCGTAGAAAATAGAGTCCGGCGGCAACGACGCCGGTGGCGACAATCCAAAGCGCGCCGCGTTGCGAAATCTCGGATGACGCCATCGCCCCCCTCTTGCGTCGGGTTAGTTTGCGGCGCAAGGCCGGCTTGGCCGGAAAGGTCCAATGCGCCAAGCTGTTGGCGCGAACAAGGAGTCCAGAATGGGGGAAGCGATCGAGATCGGCCTGGCGCCCGAAGGCGTACAAAGCCTGGCGCTGAAGCGCGCCAACCGCCACGGGTTGATCGCGGGCGCGACCGGTACAGGCAAGACAGTGACGCTGCAGGTGCTGGCCGAGGCGTTCGCCCGCGAAGGCGTCAATGTCTTCGCCGCCGATATCAAGGGCGACCTCTCCGGCTGCGCCGCGGTCAGCGATCCACCGCCGGCCTGGGCCAGCGCCCGGGCGACCGAGATCAACATGCCGCTGACGCCGGAGGCAGCGCCGGCCGTGTTCTGGGACGTCTATGGCGAGCTCGGCCACCCGGTGCGCACGACGGTCACCGAGATGGGCCCAGTGCTGATGGGGCGGGTGCTCGAAGCAACCGAAGCCCAGGAAGGCGCGCTGACGATCGCGTTCCGGGTCGCCGACGATTGGCTGAACGAAGGCAAGAACGAGGGCCTGCTGCTCGATCTCAACGACCTTCGCTCGCTGCTGACCTACCTCTCCGACAATGCCGATGAGATCGGCAAGAAGTACGGCCTGGTCACACCCCAATCGATCGCCGCGCTTCAACGAAAACTGCTGCAGCTGGAAATGGATGGCGCCGACCGGTTCTTCGGCGAACCGGCATTCAAGCTGGATGAGCTGCTGCGCCCCCGCGCCGACGGCAAGGGCACGATCAATGTGCTCGCCTCCGAACGGCTGGTGCAGAGCCCCCGACTCTACTCCGCCTTCCTGCTGTGGCTGATGAGCGAACTTTGGGAGGAACTCCCGGAAGTGGGCGATCAGGACAAGCCGAAGCTGGTCTTCTTCTTCGATGAGGCCCACCTCCTCTTTCGAGATGCACCGAAGGAGCTGATCAATAAGGTCGAGCAGGTGGTGCGGCTGATCCGCTCAAAAGGCGTCGGCATCTATTTCGTGACCCAGTCGCCGACCGATATTCCCGAGATCGTCCTCTCCCAGCTCGGCAATCGTTTCCAGCACGCGCTCAGAGCCTACACGCCAAGCGACCAAAAGGCGGTGCGCGCCGCGGCCCAGTCTTTCCGTGCGAACGAGAACGTCGATGTAGCGAAGGAAATTCAGGAACTCGGCGTCGGCGAAGCGCTGGTCTCGACCTTGGACGCAAAAGGCGCGCCGACGCCGGTGGCGCGCACGAAGATCCGTCCGCCGAACAGCCAGGTCGGCCCGATCCTGCCGGCGCAACGCGAGGCGCTGATGAAGGCGAACGCTGCGGGGCGGGCATATGAGAAAGCCGTCGACCGCGTCAGCGCGCATGAAATCCTCGGCAAGCGCGCGGCGCAGCTGGCCGAAGCCGAAGCGCGCGAAGAAGAGCGGGCGGCCCGCGACAAGGAAGCGGCGCGCTCTTCGCGTTCGCGCGCGGGCGGCGCGACGCGCTCGCGCGGCGGTTCGCGCACCACTGCCATCGAACGGCAAACCGGACGTGTCGCCAGCGGCGTGTTCAACACCATCGTGCGTGAACTGATGCGCGGCATTCTCGGCACGCCATCCCGGCGACGCCGGCGCTGATCGGAGGCTCGGCATGGATCTCAATCTCGCCAATCCGCTGTTCGCCGCCTACGTCATCGCGGCGTCGCTGATGATCCTGAAGGCCGTCGGCATGTCGTGGCTGACGGTGCAACGGATGATGCGAGCCAATGGCGGCTTCCGCGCGCCGGAAGATTTGCGCAAGACACCGCTCAATCCAAATCCCGATCCGGCCCAGCTCGCGCCGAATGAAAGCGTCGAGCGGATTCGCCGTATTCATCAAAACGATCTCGAGAACCTGCCCTTCTTCCTGGCGGCGGGACTGCTCTTCATCCTCACCGAACCGCCGCTCGCGCTGGCGCAATGGCTGCTCTACGGCTACGTCGTCTCACGCTTCCTGCATTTCGTCGCCTATCTCACCGCACAGACCCACGACATGCGCGCAACCTTGTGGACGATCGGCTCGCTGATCCTGATCTTCATGACCGGCTGGGCGCTCTGGGCGGCGCTGAACGCCTGATCATTCGACGATCCCGCTTTTCCATTCTGCGTCCCGTCGCGGCAGCGCCAGATAAGCTTCGCTGCGCATCTCCATGAGCCGTGAGGCGGTGCGTTCGAACTCAAAGCTCTGATCGCCGGCGGGGTAGAGTTCCTGTGGTTGTGCGTCGGCAGAGGCGACGAGCTTCACCTTGGCCTCGTAGAGCGCGTCGATCAGAGTGCGGAAACGTGCGGCTTCCTCGCGCATCGCCGGCGACAGGCGCGGAATCTGTTCGAGTAGTACGGTGTGAAAGCGCTCGCCTATTTCCAGAAAGTCCGCCGCGCCGAGCGGGCGAGCGCAGAGCTGGTCGAAGCTGAAGCGTGCAACCCCGGCGGCCTGCCGCTCGACCAAGAGCGCACGGCCGCCGACATCGAGGGAAATAGCGTGCGGTGCAGCACCGGCTGTAAGCCTCCGCCAGGCTTGCTCCATCTTCTCGTCCGCGGCGGGGCCAAGCGGCGCATAATAGACCGGCGCAGCCATGAGTTGGCGCAAGCGGAAATCCTGCGGCCCGGCGATTTCGACGATATCGAGCTTCTCTCTCAGCATCGTGATGAACGGCAGGAAGAGCTGGCGGTTGAGGCCGTTCTTATAGAGATCGTCCGGACGCCGGTTGGAAGTGGCGACGATCACCACATCGTCGTCGAACAGGCGCTCGAACAACCGGCCCAGGATCATCGCATCGGCAATGTCGCTCACCTGCACTTCATCGAAGCAGAGCAGCCTCGCCTCTTCCGCGACTTGCCTGGCGGCGCGAGCAATCAGCTGATCCTGACCGGTCTGGCCGCTGGCGCGGGCCTCGCGCAGGAAGGCATGCCGCGCGAGCATGAATTCATGGAAGTGGACGCGCCGTTTCTTCTTCACCGGCGCCGCTTCGAAGAAGAGGTCAAGCAGCATCGACTTGCCGCGTCCGACCGGTCCCCAGAGATAAAGCCCGCGCGGCGGCCGGCCCTTGGCCAGCCACGCTCCCGGCTGCCAGCGGCCGAGTTCCGAGGCCAAGGCGTCAAGCCTCATGGCGGCGCTGGCCTGGTCGGGGTCGGGCGCAAGTTCGCCTGTGGCCAGGCGCTGGCGGTACGCGGCCATAGGCGAATTCATTGCGTCTCCAGGGTAGTCGCGCCGCAAAAAAGCCTGCGGAATTGAGTGAAGGCAAGCAGTGACGGTCTATGCTGGGGTTTCCGCCCATGCTTCCCTAGCCCAGCGCCATGAGTCTGGAACACAATGGACGCCATGACGGACGCTGCGCTCACCCACGATACCCAGCCGCTGGCGCGGTCAAAACACATTGTCGACGTGCTGATTGAGGAACGCGCGCCGAAACTCTCACACGGCGCGGCGTGGCCGATTCTACGGCCAGTCCTCTACACTGTGCTCAATTACGGCAAGGCCGTACGTATGGCCGACGCGATTGCGCCCATGAGCGGGCGTGACGCGCTTGAATCGATCTCGGACCTGCTTTCGGTGAAGCTGGACGTGAGCGGACTGGAACGCATGCCGAGAAAGGGCGCGTTCCTCATCCTCGCCAACCACCCCACCGGCATCACCGATGGCATCGCACTTTATGACGCGGTCAAGCACGCACGGCCCGATATCCTTTTTTATGCAAACTCCGATGCCGAGCGGGTCTGCAAACGATTCAACGAAACCCTGATCCCAGTCGAATGGGTGGCGTCCAAGCGTACGCGCGAACGCACGCGGGTGACGCTGAAGATGACGGATGAAGCGTTCGAAGCGAAGCGGCCGCTCGGCATCTTCCCTGCCGGGCGCTTGGCGCGGCAGCGTGACGGGGTTCTGCTCGATCCGGAATGGATGCCGACGGCAGCTTCGCTTGCGCGCAAATACGAACTGCCGATCCTGCCCGTGCACATGAGCGGCCCCTACTCGTTCTGGTTTCACACCTTCGCCCAGTTCTCCGCCGAGCTCCGCGATATCACCCTGTTCCACGAACTGCTCAACAAACAGGGCAAGACCTACAAGCTCAGGTTCGGTCCGCTGATTCCGTGGGAGCATGCGAACGGGGACAGCACCAGCGTCATCCGCAAGCTCAAATATTATATCGAGCGGGTGCTGCCGCATGCCCCCGATAGGCCGTTCGACCCGGCCGGGCCCGAGTGCGACCGGCGCGATCCGCCGAGAACGCAAGCCTGAAAATCGCTCGATTGTGAAATTTTGGCCATGGACGAGCGCTGCGACGCGGCGCAGGGTGGCGGCTGCGAGGGGCGGGTATCGGAGGGAGACTTCCATGCGCGCCCGATTACTGGTGATCGGTTTCTGGACCGCGATGGCTGCGAGCACGGCCGCGATCCCGTATATTCCGCCGCCACAGCCCATCTACGAAGCGCCGATCGACCGCGCGCTGCAGAACGTGACTGAGATGGAAGGGCTCGAGCCAGCCCAACGCGAGCAATTGCTCGGCCGGCTCAATCTCCTCGCCTACGCACGCAACGATCCGAACTTCACCTATCTACGCGAGGACAACCGGTTGAACCTCGCCGGCAGCGTCCTCTGTTCGGAGGTTCGCCCCAGCCAGTTTGGACCGTCCCCGCAGACGCCACAGACTTTCGCCGCCGATGAGCGTTGCGCTGCATTCGAGTTTCATCTGGGACCGCAGGATGAGGTCCCGAACGACGCCGCGGCAGCCGCTGACGCCGGCGCTATGGCCCGCCTCGAAGCGGCGCGCGGCCATTACGCGCGCGCGCTCGAACTGGACCCTGACAATCTGCGCGCTCGGCTCGGTTTCGCTTACGTGCTGGACCGGCTCGGCCGCACCGACGACGCGCGCCGCCAATTGCGCTGCATACTGAACAAGGGACTGCCGCGGCTTTCGGAACCGCGTTCGGAATGGGAGGATCACGCCGTGCTCACGGAAACGGCGGCGCACCTCGCGCACCTCGCCACCTCACACGGCGATCGGACGAAAATGGAGCAGTTGCGGCAGCGGCTCGAAGCCAGCCAGCCCATCCAGTACGTGACTCCGATCGTGGTGCCGATGCGCGACGCGCCGTTCTCCCTGCTGGTCGACGAGGGCTCGCGCGTGGCGTTCGACTTTGCCGGCACCGGCGATGTGCGCACACAGGGGTGGTTGACGCCGGACGCAGCTTGGCTGGTGTGGGATCCCGAATGGCGCGGCGACGTGCGCTCGGGTTTCGACATGATCGGCCAGCGCACCTGGAGCGTATTCTGGAGCGACGGCTTCGAGGCGCTGCGCGCGCTCGATGACAACCGCGACGGCGAACTGACGGGCGGGGAACTGGGCGGTCTTTCGCTCTGGCGCGATGAGAACCGCAATGGCGTCAGCGAGCCGGGCGAAGTCATCCCGGTGAACGTGCATGGCATTGCCGGGCTCGCCGTCCGCGGCGCCGCGACCCGACCGGGCCTGATGACGGCGCCGGCCGGGGTGCGCTTCGATGACGGCCGCACCCGCCCACTTTACGACTGGACGCCTGGGCTGGGACGCACGCCGGTGAGCTAAGCTAAGACCTGATACTGGGCGTTGAGCTGGTACACAAAATCACCATGAGTGAATTGCGCAGAATCACCGTCGATGTGGACCCCAAAATGCTCGAGGCGGCGCGGGAGGGAGATGCGGACGTTGCGGAGACGGTCAGGCAAGCGCTCGAGCGGCAGGCCCGCGCGCTTGCATGGAAACGGCTGCTGGCGTTTCGAGGCAAGGTCGACGAGGATCGATAGTTGCCGACACCAGCGTGCTAATGGATTGAAGCTGGCTTAGAGCTTGCGCTCCACCATCGCCTTCTTGATCTCGGCGATGGCCTTCGCGGGGTTCAAGCCCTTCGGGCACACCTGGGCGCAGTTCATGATGGTGTGGCATCGGTAAAGCTTGAACGGATCTTCGAGCGCGTCGAGCCGCTCGCCCTGCATTTCGTCGCGGCTGTCATTGATCCAGCGATAGGCCTGCAACAGCGCCGCCGGCCCGTAGAACTTCTCGGCATTCCACCAATAGGACGGACACGACGTCGAGCAGCACGCACACAGGATGCATTCATAGAGGCCATCCAGTTTGGCGCGTTCCTCCGGACTTTGCCGCCATTCGGCGTCGGGCTCCGGCGTCACGGTTTGCAGATAGGGCTGGATCGCCGCGTACTGGGCGGCGAAATTGGTGAGGTCAGGCACCAAATCCTTCAGCACTGGCTGATGCGGCAACGGCGAAATAGTGACGGCCCCGGCAGGCAATTCATCGATGCCCTTGGTGCAGGCGAGGGTGTTGCGGCCGTCAATGTTCATCGCGCACGAGCCGCATACGCCTTCGCGGCAGGAACGGCGGAAGGTGAGCGTGGAATCGATGTCGTTCTTGATCGCTATCAGCGCGTCGAGGACCATCGGCCCGCAGGTGGAGAGATCGAGTTCGTAAGTGTCCCAACGCGGATTTTCGCCGGAATCGGGGTCGTAGCGATAGACCTTGAACTCCCGCACCCGCTTTGCGCCGGGCCGCGCCTTGTGGCGCTTGCCGGTTTTGACCTTCGAGTTTTTCGGCAGCGTGAGTTCGACCATGGGCCATACCTGACGAGCGCCGCCGCGAGCGTCAAGCGAGACAGCTTGGCGCAACAGGTCTAGTCTCGGCTCGACGGAGACCGCCATGGGCGACTGGTCGGCTGACGATCTTGCCAAAGCCATCGAGCGCCGCCGCGGCCGGCCGCGCCGCGCCACCGGGATCACACGCAAGCAGGATCCCTCGCCGAGCCCCGCCCCCTGGAGCAATAGCGACTGGGCGAGCCAGTTCGTGTTTCTGCATGGCGGGCGCGCGGAAGTGCGCGGCGTGACCCAAGTGTGCGTGCGCGACGATGACGGCGCCGTTATCTGGGAAGGCGGCGTTCGAGAACTGGATTGGTGGGCAGGTGACGATAAACGCCTGGGATTCGCCTGGTTCGTGACGGCAGGAGACAAACTCGCGTTCAAGAGCGCAGAGCAAGGCGGCGCCATACACACTGCAGAGGACGCCGTGCGCTCGCAGCTCTAGATCATTCCGCGCTGGCGGTGGTTACGCCGACGGTGCGGCCGTACCAATCGATGCGCCGGGTGGCGATCATGGTGGCGGCGATGACCACGAATGCAACCAGCGAGCCGGCGAACATGGCGAAGTCCTCCAGCGTCATCAGCACGTACATGGCGCCGTAGAGCAAAGCGAGCCCGGCCAAGGCCCGCGCCCCAATCGCCCCCGATTGGAACGAAGCGCCAGCATAATAGCCAAGCAGCGCCACCGTCGCGGCGGCGGCGATGGCGAATGCAATCGTGAAGCCGATGATTTCGGTCATCGACAACAGCAGCAGGTAAAACACGCATTGCGCCAAGCCGACGAGGATGTATTGCGCCGGATGCGCCTTGCGCCCGCTCACGGCTTCGAAAATCAGCGCAGCCAGGAAGACGATGCCGATGAACATGATGCCGTAGCGCACGGCGCGGGCGACGCCTTGATAGATGTTGTCGGATGAGACGAAGCTCACCGCCATGTCGCGGGCGGCGGCAAGACCCAGATTGAAACTGGAAAGATCGGCCGCCTTCTCCACGCCGCGGGCGACGAAGGGCACGCGCCAAGACACGGTGAAGCCGTCATCGGTTTCCTGCAGCGGTTCGGATGATTGGAAGTGACCTTCCCTGCGCGTGTCCCGGCGGTTGCCGCGAATGGTGGCGCTGGTGTCCTGGGCGAAGGCGGCAATCGAGAAACGCTGCGCGCCGGTGAGTTCGAGCCGCGTTTCCACGCTGAAATCGACGGGGCCTCCGGTGAGCCGCGCCGGCGCGGCGAACGCCTGCAAATGCGTGGGCAACGGCGCCGTCGGGGAAGAGAACACGCCCGGGCGCGAATAATCCTCGCCGGGCGACGGCGCAGCCAGGCTCAGATCGGAAATCGGCTCCAGCGTGGCGGTGGCGCCGTCGGCAAACCGGACCTCGGCCGCATTGCGGATGGCGCGGCTGTCGCTGACGAACATGACAATGCGCGCTTGGCTCCAATCGAAGCGGTAGCCTTCATCCACACCCTGAAGCGCCGCACCGGGCGCGAAAGCGGCGTCGAAATCCGTGGTCGAGGTATAGATCGCCGCCTTGTAGATGCCGAGACTGCGGTCCTCGACGACGAGGTTTGCATCGGCCGAGCCGGTTTCGGCGAAAACGACATAGCTGCCGCGTTCGACACGCCGTTGGGTTCGGCCCTGATCGTCAGCGGCCTCCACGGTGCGGGTGTAGGGGACGAGCAACATCGGTCCGCCGACGACTTGCGAGCCGCCGGCATTGGCGCCGATCTCGGCCGTCACCGCGCGCGCCCTGCCCTCACGCTCGGCCACCAAGGCGCCGACGACCAGCAACGGCACGCCCATCGCCAACACCAGCAAGCAGACAAGCAGAAGCTTCAGGCCCAACGATCCGCGCGGGATCAGGCCTGAGATCGGATTGGTCGCCACGGAAATCCCTCCCCGCGCGTGCGGCTCGGCGCGCGCGTTCGCAGATGTTTCGCCGAGATCAAGGCGAGATGTCGACTGGGACGGCGCTTTCTGGCGGCGTCCAGTCATCAATTTGCGGAGCAGCCGGTTCGGAGGTCAACGCAATGACGAAGGCCGCCGCGCCGGCAAGCGCACAAGCGAAGGAAAACAGCCGCGCCGCCCCGTCGTACGCGGCGGCGGTCTTCTCCGCGTCGCCGCCGCGCCCGAGCGCGGCTTGCCGGCGCCAATCGATAAGAAGATAGCCGACGACGAAAACCGCCGGCACGGCAAAGCCCCAGGGTGCGACCGCCGCCATCCATGGACGGATGAACAAGCCGATCGAGCCGAGCATCAGTCCGGCAAGAACGGCGAAGCTCGCCAGCGCCTGGCCGCGGTCGCCGATCGAAAGCCGCAGACGCCGGCGCCGCGCGCCCATTTCGTCGAACAATGATGCGAAAAATCCCGCCATGACGCCGCCATTTCCCCCGGGGGATAGCGCAGGCCGGCCGCCTCCGCAAAGCCGCTTGACGGCTCGATTTCGCCGTACGGGGGCACTAGGTTCCCGGCCAGAGGTGTTGCGATGCAGCTGCCGAAGCTCAATTGGAAATGGATCGGCATCGTCGGCGGCGGCTTCGTCGCCGTGGTGGTGCTAGCGATGGTCTTGTTCGTCGCGTTCTTCCCGAAAGAGCTGGCGGCGCAGGAAGCGGAGCGCCGGATCGAGGAAGCGACGGGGCGCGATCTCGTGCTCGGCGACAATATCGAAATCTCGTTGTGGCCGGCTTTGGGCTTTTCCGTCGACAACGCTTCCCTTTCCAACCCGGAAGGCTTCGTCGCCGTCGCGCGGCGCGGCGGCGCCGAAGCGGCCACAGCGCCCTTCATCGCCGCCGACCGCATCACCTTTGCCGTCAAGGTGCTGCCGCTATTGCGCGGCGCGATCGAGGTGAAGGAGCTGATCTTCGAGGGCGCACAAGTGAACATGATCGCCCAAGAGGACGGCGCCAATAACTGGACCTTCCCGACCGACGACAACGAAGACCAGGCGACGTTGGAAGATCTGCGCCTCGACGACGTTCGCCTGAGCAACGGCATGATCTCGTTCCAGGGGGCCGAAGGCGAACCGCCCCTGGTGTTGGACGCCGTGGATGCGAGCCTGGCGTTGCGATCGCTCGACCAGCCCGCGCAGCTGCAGGCGGCGTTCGACTATCGCGGCGAACGGATGAACATCAATGGCGAAGTAGGCGCGCCGCGCGCGGTGCTGGAAAAGGGTGAGACGCCGCTCAATGCGCGGGTGAGCGCCGCGCCGCTGGAAGCGGCGTTCGACGGAACCTTCAACAGCGCAACCGGCGCGCTTGCCGGGGAGCTGGAGGCGCGCGGGTCAAGTCTGCGGCGCATGCTCGCGTGGATGGGCTCGCCGATGGGAGAAGGCGGCGGTTTCGGCGCCTACAGCATCACCGCGCAGATGGCGCGTGAAGGCGAAACGACCACCCTGAACGACGCTCGCATCAGGCTCGACAATGTCAACGCCAACGGGAATTTGACGCTGCTCAATCAGGAAGACGGGCGCCTGCGTGTGACCGGCGCGCTGAGCGCGCCGGCGGTCGATCTCAATGTCTATATGCCAGCCCCCGCGCAGCAAGGCGCCGAGGGCGTCGAGGTCGACACCGCCTGGAGCAACGATCCGCTCGATCTCAGCGGCTTGCGCGCGCTCGACGCGGATCTCAGTCTCGCGCTGGGTACACTGCAATTCCAGCGCATGACGTTTGCCGACGTGGCGCTTGGGCTTCGCGTCGCCAACGGCGCCGCCGATGCGCGCCTGACGCGCATTTCGCTCTATGACGGCGGCGGCGCCGCCCGCCTGATCGCGGATGGCTCCGGCGCGGTGCCGCGGATCGCGGTCGAACTCAATGCGCAGAACGTGCAAGCCGAAACCTTGCTGCGCGATGCGATCGGTTTCGACCGCATTGCCGGACGCGGGCGGCTCACCGCTTCTCTCGTCGGCCAAGGCAGCTCGCAAGCGGCGATCATGCGCAGCTTGCGCGGCAACGCATCGTTCAACTTCAACGATGGCGAACTCAAGGGCGTCAACCTCGCGCAAGTGGCGCGCACAGTGCAGGCGGTGCTCTCGGGCCAGGCTGTCGGCGCCGGCGCCTCGACCGATTTCGCCGAGCTTTCCTCGACGTTCACGGTCGCCGATGGGGTGATGGCGACGGATAATCTGCGCTTGCTCAATCCGTTCGTCCGGCTCGAAGGCCAGGGCCTCGTCAATATCGGCGCGCAGACCATCGACATGCGGATTGCACCGCGGGCAGTGCGCAGCGCCGAAGGCCAAGGCGGCGACGCGACCATTGCAGGCCTGGGCATTCCGTTTCGGGTGTCAGGACCATGGTCGCGGGTGAGCTTCCGCCCGGCGCTGGAGGAGATTGTGCAAGACCAATTGCGCGACATCCTTTCGAGGCAGGGCGAAGACAATCCGCTGGGCCGCTTGGGCGAGGCGATTTTCGGACGTCAACCGGCGGCGACGCCGCCGCCTGAAGGCGAGACGCCGGCTCAACCGAGCGACGGGCAAACGCAACAGCAGCCGCCGCCACAGCAGGAAGAGCGGCCGCGCAATCCGCTGGCCGATATTTTCGAGCAAGCGATACGGGGCTCGCAGAACGAAGAAGACAAACAGGCGCCTGCGCCCACGCCCTAGTTCGGTTATCGGTTCTCGGTTCTCGGTTCTCGGTTCTTGGGCTTATGGCGGCGCCGTCGCTCCGGCCCTCCTCCCGAAAACCGAACCCCGAGAACCGATAACCGAGTTTACTGCTTCTTCTGCCGCGCGCTGAAGAAGACAGCTATCTTGTTGCCGTCGAGGTCGCGGAAATAGGCGAAGTCGCCGAACTCCATGCGCGGGCCGGGTTTGCCTTCGCAAGTGGCGCCGAGCGAGATCGCCTTGTCATAGACGCGGGCGACATCTTCCTGCGCGTCGACATTGATTGCGACCATCGTGCCGTTGCCGGGATGCGCTTTGCCTTCGTCGTAGGGCCGCGTGACCATGATCATCGCGCCTGAGCCCAGCCGATACATCTGCCCGTGCGGCGTCGGGAAAAGACGCTTGCCGCCGAGTTCGGCGGTCAACGCATCGTAGAACGAACAGGCGCGCTCGAAATCGTTCGAGCCGAGACAGACGTAGCCGATTTGGGCCATGGCGATGAACTCCTCTGGGCTGGCGCCCTTGAAAGCTACGTGTTCGCACTGCCGTAGGGGCCGTCAAGCAGCTCCGGGCCACTGTCGGATGGCGCCCGCTGGTGATAAGCCTTCCGGCGGAGGCCCTGCCCATGCGCATGATCGCAGCGATGGCGTTGGTCTGCGGGCTGGGATTATCGAGCCCCGCTGTGGCGCAGCCCGTCCCCGACTCGATCCGTTCGTCTGCGTTGACGCGGGCGCAGGAGCACGAACTCAATCGCCGTCTCGGCTTGCTACACGATCGGCTTGGGACGCTGGCGAGCCAAACTCAGCTGCGCGAGACCGCCGTCCGCAACATAGCTATCGAGATTTTCGGCGCGCAGCCCGACCTGGACTTCGAAACTTACACCGGCCTGATCGATAGCGGCGCACGGCAATTGCGTGACTACATCGGCGCGGCGCGGCAACGCACTGACGCCGATCCGCAGATCGCCGCGATTCGCGATCGCGCTATCGCTGCTGCGGAAGACGGACGCCTCGCCGACGCGCGCGCCATCTATCAAGAACTGATCGAAGCGAACCGTGTGGCGCGTGTCGCGGCGAGGCGCGCGGAAGATTTGGCTGATGCAGCCGACATCGCCGAGGCCGCGCGGCTGGCCCTCATATCGGCCGATACGCGCGAAGCCGCGCGACTCTTCTCTGACGCCGCAGACACGGCGCCAACAGGCACGCGCGTGCGCTGGCTGTATCGGGTGATGCAATCGCAATCGATCACCCTCGCCGCGGTGTTCGCGTCCGGCGACGCGCACAATATGGACTTCGGCGCGCACGCCAGTGAGGCTGACCTTGCCGAGGCTATCCGCATTCTGCGCGCTGCAGAAGCCGACGCGCCCGCGGATTGGCGCTGGCTATTCGAGGAATTGGAGGAAGCGAACGAAATCGACGCCGAGCTTTATTTCGCGATCGCCGGCTCTCAGGCAGTAGCGGAGCTTTATCAGCCACCGACGGCCAGCAGTGAGACATCGCCTTAGCACGCGCTGCGCCTAACGCTGCGCTATCCCGAGTTCGGGAAGCTGCAGATCAGGCGCTGCCGAGCAGGCGGTGCGCGCCTCGTGTGCGCTCGAGTCGAGACAAACTGTCCGGGGCGGATCGGGTTCGTCAGGTTGCCGCGCCAGGTTCAGGTCGTGCGCTTGGCCCGGTCTTGTTCGTTTGCGCTCTTGATCGCCTCGCGCGCAGCCGCCCATTCGCTGTCGCCCCAGCCTCCAAGCGTGTTGAAGAAGCTGCCTTGGCCGGAAAGATAGCGGCCCCCGTCAATGGCGATGGTCTGACCGTTTATGTATTCGGCGCCGGGGGCCATCAGCAGCACGGCGAGATTGCAGAGTTCGTGCATGCGCCCGATCCGTGCGGTGAGCGAGGGGTTTTCGCCGCCCGCTCCGTCGCGCGCGAGCGCAGCCTCGGCGTCGCTGCCCGGCGAGAGGCGCTCCCAGGCGCCTTTGGTCGGAAACGGGCCGGGCGCGATGGCGTTGAGGCGAATGCCGTAGCGGCCCCACTCAACAGCAAGCGATTGCGTCATGACATGAAGGCCTGCTTTCGACATGGCTGACGGCACCGTGAACGGGCCGCCGTGCCAGACCCAAGTGGTGACGATGGAGCAGATGCTGCCGCGCTTGCCTTCGGCGATCCAGCGCTTGCCGACGTCGAGCGTGACGTAGAATGAGCCGCGAAAGACGATATTGGCGATAGCGTCGAATCCGCGCGGCGAGAGATCCTCGGTCCGCGAAATGAAGTTGCCGGCGGCGTTGTTCATGAGACCGGTGAGCGGGCCGCCGGTAGCCCAAATCTGGTCGATCATGTCGTGGATGGCGTCAGCGTTGCGTATATCGCAGGCGATAGGCAGTACGCTGCCGCCGTGTCTGGACATGATTTCGTCGGCCGCCTCGCCGAGCACGTCGCCGCGGCGGCCGCAAATGTAGACTTCGGCGCCAAGCTTGACGAAAGCCTCGGTCATCTCCTTGCCGAGGCCCGAGCCGCCGCCGGTGACCAGGATGCGTTCGCCGGCCATCAGGCCGTCCTTGAACATGAGTCTGGATGCGTCCACGGCGCTCTCCCCGGAGCGATGAGACGCCGCGGGTGCGCCGATGTCCAGAGCGAAGACGGCTCGCCGGCCCCGCCCCGGCGCTATTCGCTGGGCGCGATCTCGGCGGGCGGCTCCTCCAGCGTTGGCGCCGGGTTCTCCGGTTCTGAATTGCGCTCGGGCGGCGGCAGGCCCGCCATCCATTGCAATCCGCCGCCCATGTTGGGATCGCTCTCGGTGCGGCCGTCGACGATCTGCGTGCTCAAGCCATTCCAGATCGGCGCCGCGTACGGCTGAAACAGACGCACGGCCAAGTCCTGATCGCACAGATTGCGTTTCACACAGACCTCGAGCGCGTCGTAGAAATCGAGCGTCAGCCAGAGGTCGTGGCCGGCGAATTCAGTGCCGCCATTGGCCGCATCGAGGACGCGCTGCCGCGCCAGCAGACGCTCTTCGCTGCTGAACATGTTATAGAGCGCGAAAGTCTGGACGACGCGTGCGTCCTCCATTTTCGCCACTTCTTCGTTGTAAGTCTGCAGCCCCATGTAACCGCCGCCAGCCGCCGCCGCGATGCTGACCCAGGTGCCGAGCACACCCGACCATGCAGCCAAATTCATCCGCTCCCCCATTGCCTGCCTCCCCTCGCCCTCGCGCAAGCTTAGGGGGCTCAGACGGCAGACTCAATCAATTGTGGGTTCGCGCCAGACTGCCGTAACCGCTAATACACCCGCTTCTTCGGCGGGATGTATTCGACTTCGTTGGTCATGGTGTTGGTGTGAACGGGGCGATAGTCGATCGTCGCCCTGCCAGTCCTGGCGTCGAGCCAAGCCAGCGTGTGCTTCATCCAGTGTTGGTCGTCGCGATCCGGAAAATCCTCGCGCGCGTGCGCGCCGCGGGATTCGGTGCGATTGAGGCCGCCGGCGACGGTGACGATTGCTTGACCCAGCAGATTGTCGAACTCGAGCGTTTCGACCAGATCGGTATTCCAGATCAGCGAGCGGTCGGTAATGCGCACGTCGCGCGCCTCGCCCCAAACGCCCTCCATACGCTGCACGCCCTCTTCCAGCACGGAGCCGGTGCGATAGACAGCGCAAGTATCCTGCATCGTCTTCTGCATTTGCTCGCGCAGGCGCGCGGTTGGCGTCTTGCCGCTGGCGTTGCGGAATCTATCGAAGCGGGCGAGGTGCGCGTCGCCGGCGTCCTTCGGCAGCGAGGGCTGCGAAGCGTTGGCGTCCAGCAATTCAGCGCAACGGGCGCCGACGGCGCGGCCGAACACGACGAGATCGATCAGCGAGTTGGAGCCCAGACGATTGGCGCCGTGCACGGAGACGCAGGCGGCTTCGCCGACCGCCATCAGTCCGCGCACGACATGATCGGGATCGCCATTGAGCTTGGTCAGCACCTCGCCGTGATAGTTGGTCGGGATGCCGCCCATGTTGTAGTGCACCGTCGGCAGCACCGGGATCGGTTCGCGGGTGACATCGACGCCGGCAAAGATCTTGGCGCTCTCGGAAATGCCCGGCAGCCGTTCATGCAGCACTTTCGGATCGAGATGATCGAGGTGCAGGTTGATGTGGTCCTTGTTCGGACCGACGCCGCGGCCTTCGCGGATCTCCAGCGTCATGGCGCGGCTGACCATGTCGCGCGGGGCGAGATCCTTCACCGTCGGCGCATAGCGCTCCATGAAGCGTTCGCCGTTTGAATTGGTCAAATAGCCGCCTTCGCCGCGCGCGCCTTCGGTGATCAGGCAGCCGGCCGGGAAAATGCCGGTGGGGTGGAATTGCACGAATTCCATGTCCTGCAGCGGCAGGCCGGCGCGCAGCACCATGGCGTTGCCGTCGCCGGTGCAGGTGTGAGCGCTGGTGCAGGAGAGATAGGCGCGGCCATAGCCGCCAGTCGCGAGCACCACGGTTTGGGCGCGGAAGCGATGCAGCGTGCCATCGTCGAGCTTCCAGGCGGTCACGCCGCGGCAGGCGCCGTCCTCGTCCATGATCAGATCGAGCGCGAAGAACTCGATGAAGAAATCGACGCTATGCCGGAGCGACTGGCCGTACATGGTGTGCAGCATGGCGTGGCCGGTGCGGTCGGCGGCCGCACAGGTGCGCTGGATCGGCGCTTCGCCGAAATTGCGCGTCATGCCGCCGAAGGCGCGCTGATAGATCTTGCCTTCCTCGGTGCGCGAGAACGGCACGCCCCAATGTTCGAGTTCGTAGACGGCCGCTGGCGCGTTGCGGGTCAGATATTCGATCGCATCCTGGTCGCCCAGCCAGTCCGACCCTTTCACGGTGTCGAACATGTGCCATTGCCACTTGTCCTCGCCCATGTTTCCGAGCGCGGCGGAGATGCCGCCTTGCGCCGCCACCGTGTGGGAGCGGGTGGGAAAGACTTTCGTCACGCATGCAGTCTTCAGCCCCGCCTGCGCGGCGCCGAGTGCGGCGCGAAGACCCGACCCGCCGGCGCCGACAACAACGACGTCGAAGGTGTGATCGATCCAAGTGTAGGCGGCCAAGGCGTCAGACTCCGAAATTCACGAGCATCACGGCGAAAATCGCGCCGACAGCCAGCACCAGGGGCGCGGCGACGTTCAAAAAGAGCAGAATGACCTTGGTCGACGGCTTCAGGATGTAGTCGACGATCACTTCCTGCATGCCGAGCGACATGTGATAGAGCCCGATCGCCACCAGCAGGATGACGCCGACCGCGTTCACCGGATTGGACAGAAAATCGACGGAGGCGAGGTAGCTGGCGTCGCGGATCGTGAGCGCTGCGCTGATGGCGAACCACGGCGCGAGCACGGCCAGGGCGATCGAAGTGACTCGCAGCGCAATGAAGTGGCCCGTTCCTTCGCGCGAAGCGCCGTGATGGCGAACCCGGCCAAGCGGCGTGCGCATGCTGCGATCGGAATTGCTCACGCTAGCCTCCGAAGCTGAGCAGCGCCCACAGCCCGACCGGGGCGGCGACCGCGAACAGGATTGCGAACCAGGCGCTGGCGCCGGCGTCGGCGGGAACAAGACCATGACCGGTGTCGAACACGAGGTGACGGATGCCGTTGGCGAAATGATACGCAAGCGCGGCGACAACCAGATACATCGCCGCCTGGCCATACCAGGCCGAGAGGATTTCATCGACGACGGCGTAGGCCTCCGGCCCCGCCGCCGCCGCCATCAGCCAAATCGCCAGGCACACCGCCGCGCCATAGAGGCCGATGCCGGTCACGCGATGCAGGATCGAGCTGGCCATCGTCACGTGCCAGCGCCACACCGAGAGATGCGGCGCAATGGGCTTGTCTTCCGGGCGGGGCGCGCCGGCCATATGGGCCTCTTGATCTTGATATAGGGGCTGAATCTGCGCCGCGAAGATAGGCGGCGGCGGTCCCAAGTCAATCAAACGAATTGACGCTGCGGCCGGTCGATTCGGCTCCCGCGCGGCGCGCGCCACGTGCTAGATTCGCACGCAGAGGGGGACAAAACGTGATCCGGACCATCGCCATCTGCGCAGTGGCTGTTATCGCCGCCGCCAGCACACCCGCATTCAGCCAGCAGCGCGGCAACCGTCAGCTCGCCACTGTGATCGCTGCCTACGAAGAGATGGCGCGCCGCTACGATCCGTTGACTTCGGCGTCAGAGGGCGACCGCGCGGCGCTGCGCCGGCTGCCCGATGCTTCGCGCGAAAGCGAATTGGCGCAGCGCGCCGAACTCGTGGCGCTGAAAGCGCGGCTGGCGCGCGTGCCGTCGCGCGGCCTGAACAGCGAAGACGCGCTAAACCGCGCCTATCTGATGCGGGTGATCGATCAGAGCATTGAAGGCATCGATCTCGATTTCGGCCGCACGCCGATCAGCAACGGCGACGGCTATTTCACCTTCGGCGACTATCTCGCCTACAATACGCCAATTCAGTCGGGCGACGACGCCGAAGCCTGGCTCGCGCGGCTCGAAGCGTTGCCGACTTATTACGCCCAGAACATCGCCAACGCCCGCCGCGGCATCGAAACCGGCGTCACCCAGCCGCGCATCGTCATCGACCGCGCACTGGCGACGGCGCGGGCGCAGACCGACACGCTCGAAAACACGTTGATGACGCCGCTGGCGTCGATCCCGGACAACATTGCAGCCGCGCAGCAGGAAGCATACCGCGATCGCGCCCGCGCCATCATCCGCGACCGCATCCTGCCCGCGCATCGCGAGACGGTGACGTTCATCGAGCGCGAATATCTGCCGGCGGCGCGGCCGAATCTCGGCCTGCGCTCGGTTGCCAACGGCGAGGCGCTCTATCGCTACCTGGTGCGGTCCTACACCACCACCGACATGACGCCGGAGCAAATCCACGAACTCGGCAACCAGGAAGTCGCGCGCATTCGCGCGTTGATGGAAGCAGAAATCCGCGCCAGCGGCTTTCGCGGCGATTTCGCCGCGTTCCAGCGTTTCCTGCGCACCGACCGGCGGTTCTACGCGCAAACGCCGGAGGAGCTGATCCATCACGCCTCGGAGATCGCCAAGCGCGCCGACGGGCAATTGCCGCGCCTGTTCGGGACCTTGCCGCGGCTCTCGTACGGGATTCGGGTGATCCCCGCCGAGCAGGCGGAAGGCTCGACGACGGCATATTACACCCAAGGCAGCGCGCAGCTCGGCCAATCCGGCACCTATTGGGTGAACACCTCCAGGCTCGAGGCGCGGCCGCTTTATGAGCTGCCGGCGCTGACCATCCACGAAGCGATGCCGGGTCACCATTTGCAGATCGCCCGCGCGCAGGAATTGGGAGAACTCCCCTATTTCCGCCGCAACGCGTCCGAGACTGCCTTCGTCGAAGGCTGGGGCCTCTATTCGGAATCGCTGGGCGAAGACATGGGTCTCTATCGCACGCCATACGAGCGCTTCGGCCGCTTGAGCTACGAGATGTGGCGCGCTTGCCGGCTGGTGGCCGACACGGGCATCCACTGGATGGGCTGGGATATCGAGCAGGCGCGGCGCTGTTTTGCCGAGAATTCCGCGCTCTCGCCGCACAACATCCAGACCGAACTCGAACGCTACATCGCCACGCCGGGCCAGGCGCTCGCTTACAAAATCGGCGAACTCACCATGCAGCGGCTGCGACGCGAAGCCACGGCGGCGCTGGGCGAGCGCTTCGACATCCGCGCCTTTCACGATGAGCTGTTGAGCGCGGGCGCGGTGCCGATGGACGTGCTAGAAGCGCGCATGCGCGCCTGGACCGCGCGACAGCAGGAGGCCGCGCGCTGATGTTCATCGACTTCAACCAAATCGCACGGCTGGGAAAACTCGTGGCGCTGCTTGGTTTCTTCCTGCCCTGGGTGACGGTGTCGTGCTCAGGCACCGAAATTTTGAACGCCACCGGCTGGCAATTGATGACCGGCGATCCGCAGCCGGCGGGGCCGCTCGAGGGCGCCAGCCGGCAGGAGACCGAAGACGCCGAGCCCGCCGTCGTCATCATCGCGGCGTTCGCGGTGATCATCATTGGCCTGGTCTGCAGCTTCTTCACCCGTGCGCAGGCAGCTGCGATCACCATGCTGGTGACGTCAGTGCTCGGCATCGGCGTCTCCTATTACGGCGTCGAGAACATGCGCGGTGAACTCAGGCGCGAGATCAGCGAGAGCCAGAACGAAGGCGGCGGCAGCGGCGCCGACAATCCGTTCTTCAGCGCCGAACAGCAGCGCGAGCTTTCGCAGGCGATGGCGTCGAACATCGTTGTGAAGGAAGAAGAAGGTTACATCGTCACTCATAGCGGGCTGCTGCTGGCGGCGATATTCTCGCTGCTGACGCTGTTTCGCAGGCGGGCGAGCGAGACAGCTCCGCTGGCGCCGAATTAGTTCGTCATTCCGGACGCGCGAAGTCCGGAATGACGAGGTGGTGCGTTTCTCACGCTAAATTAGCGCTTCGCGATCGCGGCCCAGTAATCGAAATCGAGCACCACGTTCGGATCGTATTCGCCGGCATCGGTCTTGAGCGGGAATGCCGCGGCGCTGTGATTCTTTACGGCGACGAGCCGCAACCGCAACGCGCCGGTTTCACCCAAATCCTCCTTCGCCAGCACTTCCGACCAGGCATAGAGCGTATCGCCGGCAAACAGCGGATTGACGTGACGCCCGCCATTGATGGCGAGGATCAGTTGCGCGTTGGCGAGACCGTTGAACGAGAGCGCGCGCGCCAGCGAGATGGCGACGCCGCCGTAGATGAGGCGCTTGCCGAATCGCGAGTTCTTTTGCGCCAGCGCATCGAAATGCACTTTCGCCGTATTCTGATAGAGGCGTGTAGCGAGTTGATGCTCGGCCTCCTCCACGGTGGCGCCATCGACGTGATCGATCCTCTCGCCGACCTCATAGTCCTGGAAGCCATGCGGCGAGCCGGCGAGCGTCCAATCGTAGTTCGAGAATTCGAGGCCGGGCGGCAGCATCAGCTCGTTCGCGGGCACGACACTCTTCGGTGTGATCGGCGGCGCGTCCGCGGTTTGCGCACTCTCGTCGCGCTTATTCACCATCACCCAGCGCACATAGGTGAGCACCGCCTCTTCGTCCTGATTGAAGCCCGTGGTGCGAACGGTGACGACGCCGGTCTTGCCGTTTGAATTGGCTTTGAGTCCGATCACTTCCGAAGCGGCGGAAAGCGTGTCGCCCGGATAGACTGGCGCCAGAAAACGGCCCTCGGCGTAGCCGAGATTGGCGACGGCGTTGAGCGAAATGTCCGGCACCGTTTTGCCGAAGACGGTATGAAACACCAGCAGCGGATCGATCGGCGCGCCCGGCAAGCCGCAATCCTGGGCGAAGCTATCGCCGCTGAACAACGCATGCCGGGCGCCGGTGAGCGCAATGTTGAGCGCGGCGTCCGCCTCCGATAGCGTCCGCGGCGTCGCATGTGCGATTGTCTGACCGCGCGTGAAGTCCTCGAAGAAATTGCCGGGGTTGGATTTGCCGCTCATGCCTTCTCTCTTTCCGGCGCCGCGGGCGCGGCTTCAACCTCTTCCGCGACCAGAACGCCGGAATAGTGCGCAACGCGCCCGATCAGCGGCAGTGCGATCGCCACGTCGAAGCGAAAGCGCCCCTCTCCATCCTGGCTCTCAACAGCCAGCGAGCGCGGCGCCAGCGCCGAAGGCAGGGGCAGAGGGCCAAGCCGCCAGCGAACGACGCGCATGGTCAGCGCTTCGGCGTCGGCCTTCATCGCCATGTCGAAATGAAACGCTCCAAAGCTCTCGCGGACGATGCCGGGCGCCACACAGCGCAGGCGGCTCTTCATGCGACGACCGACGAAGTCGCGCTCCCAGGTTTCACCACCGCCATCGAGCCGAATCGTCACCTTGACTGGCGCGGCATCGGCCGCCTCCGGCAGGCCAAACACGCGCGCCACGATCCGTCCCAACCAGGTCTCCGCCCCTTCCACGCGCGCCACGCCGCACAAGCGCGTAACAGGACCGCCGCGATGTGCAGCTTGAACGGCTGGCGGCGCCGATCCGAAGTTCTCGCCGAGCGCTGTCTCGAACGGGGCGCGCAACAGGGTCACGTCGATGCGGGTGGTGAAGGCGTTGCGGACGAATTCCGGCTCAAAATCCCCCAGGCGCAACATCGCCACGCACGGCCGCGCGCCAATGGGCAGTGTATCACCGGCGAGGAAACGGCGCGCCAACACAAGCGCCGCAAAAGTCGGCGTGTTGGGGCCGCGGCCATGCGGCGCGAGCATTGTCCAACGGGCGAGCGCAGGACGATCCTCGGCGTCGCGCCCGAACACCTCGACGATCATACCGCCGCGGTCGCTGCCGAATGGCGCGAGCCAATCGCCCGCAGCGCGCAACGCGCCCGCCCAACGGACCGGATCGCCGAGCAGACCGAGACGCCGCAGCGCGCCGATAGCTTCCATCCCACGCTGCATCAGCGGCAACTCGAGCGCGGCCATGAACAGTGCCGAATCTCGCGGCGCATAGCGCGTTGGAATGAGATCGAGATCGGGCGTTTCCGCCAGCGCAAAACGCCTTCGGCCGAGTCCCGGCAGATCGATCGCGCCACAATCGCTCCAGCCGCTGCGCTCGCGCCACGCGCCGGCTTCGAACACCCGCACCGGCGCACCGGTCCACGACAGAATGGACTGCATCACCGCTGCGCCGCGCTGCATGCGATTCGCCGACGCGATGCCAGCGCGCACGCCATCGACACGCCGCCAACCGGCGCGCAGCTCGTCGAGGACGGCGTGGGTTAATGCCGGCGTCGAACTGGCGCCTGTGATCGCCGCTACGCCGTGTGCCCGCGCCAGGGGGTCCAGCGCCGGAAACGCCGCCACGAAGTCGCGCGCGTCAGCCAAGTCGAGGTAATGTGCGCCCGCTTCGATCACGGCGCGCGCAAAACGCAAGTCCGCGCCCTGAAACGGACCAGCCGCATCGATGACCAGGTCGGCGCCCACGGCGCGAATGTCGCCGGAGGTGGCCGCGTTGCGGTCGAGGGCAATGGCTTCCGGCGTACCGAGTTCATCCGCCGCGTGCTGGGCGCGCTGGAGTGACCGGCCGGCGACAATGATGTAGGCGCTGGTGGTGGCGTTCAACCCCTGCGCCAACCGGCGCCCGAACACCCCTGCGCCGCCGACAATCAAAACGCGCTTCACGGGAGGTTCTCGACGATGCGATTGCGGAACGCGGGGTCATCCGCCCAACAGCGCTCGCGCCGGCCGAACCAGCGATAACGGTTTCTGGCGATGCGATCGTAGAGCCAATTGCGCGCGCTGCGCGGGACGATGCGCGCAGTCGATGTCCAACCCCAGCCCGGCAGCGTCCCCAGGATCGACAGCGCGGTATCCGACTTGAAGAACACTCGTCCGCCAATAATAGCGAGATTGGTCTGCGGCGCCTCCGCATCGATGCCGAAGCGCTTCGCGAGCGATCGCCCGAACGGCGACTGGATGGCGACGAACTTGAACCGATGGCGCCCGTCACGCTCGTGCACGAAACGCGCCCAGCGTGAGCAAAGCACGCAATCGCCGTCAAACAGGATCAGATCCTGGGTCAGATCAGGCGCAGCGACCGCGTGCCAACGCATGCGTCAAATCTAGGCCTGTTCAACAGCATGCAATATGAGACAAAGCGTCCGCATGGATTATGTCATCCTGCTGCGCTGGCTGCATGTCATCGGCGCTTGCGTGCTGCTGGGCACGGGCGCCGGCATCGCCTTCTTCATGCTGATGGCGCATCGAAGCGGAGATGCGCGGCTGATTGCGGGGGTCGCGCATATCGTCGTCATCGCCGACTGGGCGTTCACCGCCTCGGCGGTCGTGGTGCAGCCGGTCACGGGCTATTTGTTGGCCCGCATGCTCAACTGGCCGATGAGCGAAGGTTGGATCGTGTTGTCGCTCGGGCTCTACGTCCTGACTGGCGCGTTCTGGCTGCCGGTGGTGTGGATGCAGGCGCGCATGCGCAAACTCGCCAGCGAGGCCGCTATATCAAATCATGCGCTTCCGCGCGCTTATCATCGGCTGTTCTGGATTTGGTTTGCCTGCGGATTCCCCGCATTCGCCGCTGTTTTGGGCATCATCTGGCTGATGCTTGCGCGCCCCAGCATCACGCTCTTTGGCTGATCGCATCGGCCAGGGCCACCGCGCGCTTCGCCTCTTCCAGGTGCAATAGTTCGGTCATTCGCCCGTCGACCTTGATCACGCCCTTGCCGGCATTTTCCGGCAGAGCGAAGGCTTCGATCACGGCGCGGGCGCGCATCACCTCTTCCGCGGTGGGCGCGAACACCGCGTTGCAGGCGTCGATCTGGCTCGGGTGGATCAGAGTCTTGCCGTCGAAACCGAATTCCAGTCCCTGGCGGCATTCGGCCTCGAACCCCGCTGCGTCGGCGATGTCGTTGAACACCCCGTCGATTGCGGTCAGGCCCTCCGTGCGCGCCGCCATCACCGTGGCCGACATCGCCGCATGAAACGCCAGCCGGCCGGAACTGGCGCGCATGCGCGTATCCTTGGCCAGATCGTTGAGGCCCATCACGAAGGCCGAAAGGCGCGTGCCGTGGGCGGCGGCTGCGATCGCGGCGAGGTTCAAGATCGCGCGCGGCGTTTCGATCATCACCCAGAGCGCAGCGCCGGCCGCGAAGCCGGCTTTGGTCATTTCGGCGTCGAGCGTCCGCACTTGCTCGGCGCTTTCCACCTTCGGCGCGAGCAGACCGTCGGGACGCGCGGCGCCCGCGGCGACAATGTCGTCCCGCCCCCACGGCGTCGTCAGCGCGTTGACGCGGACGACGACCTCACGCTTGCCGTAACTGCCCGCTTGCACGGCGGCGCCGACTTGTTCCCGCGCCGCCGCCTTCGCCTCTGGCGCGACGGAGTCCTCCAGATCCAACAGCAGGACGTCGGCGGCGAGCGTCTTGGCTTTTTCCAATGCCTTGGCGTTGGCGCCTGGCATATAGAGACACGAACGGCGCGGGCGTGCTGACATGACTTGCTCGGGCGTGCGACGCAGGCGACCATTGCCCGCGCGATCAGAGGTGTCTTAGCCGCGTGAAAACGATTCTGTCGATCCAAAGCCAGGTTGTCGGCGCCCGGGTCGGCAATTCCGTGGCGGCCTTCGCGATGGAGCGGCTGGGCGTGCGCGTGTTGCAGGCGCCGACCGTGCTCCTGGGGCGGAGGCCTGATCACGGGGCGCCTGGGGGCGGACCGGTTCCAGCGGAGACGCTGGCCGCGCTGCTGGAAGGCCTGGCCGCGGACGGCATGCTTGGCGAGATCGACGCCGTGCTGACCGGCTATCTCGGCGCCTCGGAACAAGTCGCTGTGATTCTGGATGCGATCGAGCGGATCAAGCTCACCAATCCCAAGGCGATCGTGGTTTGCGATCCCGTACTCGGCGACGATGGCAAGCTTTTCGTCAGTGAAGCTATCGCCGATGCGGTGCTGAACGGCCTCTGGCCGCGTGCGGATTGGCTGCTGCCGAACAGCTTCGAGTTGGGCCTTCTCAGCGGCCGTCCGATCGACAATCTCAGCGCGGCGCGTGAGGCGGCCCGGCGTACCGGCAAGCCGGTGCTGTGCTCTTCGATCCGCACGACGCTCGGGTTGGGCAATTTGCTCTCGCAGCCGACCGGCGACTGGTTCTGCGAAACGGCGCGGCTGCCGCGCGCGCCCAAAGGCGCAGGCGATCTGCTTTCGGCGCTGTTCGTGGCGAGGCGCGTGCGCGGCGACGCGCCGGCGATCGCGCTCGAGGGCGCGACCGGCGCAGTTTACGATGTGATCGTGCGGTCGCTTGCGGCCGACAGCGAGGACCTGCTCTTGCCGGAGGCGCAGGCGGTGCTCGACGATCCGGTGACCTGGCCCCGCGCGCGCCATCTGGAGATGGCGTGATGGCGCAAGGCTTTGTCGCGCCGGGGTTCGAGCGTGTGCGCGAAGCGTTCGATGCCGGGCTCGCGGAAGAATTGGGCGCTGGCTTTGCCGCCGTGCACGACGGCGAGGTGGTGGTCAATCTCTGGGGCGGCTGGGCCAATCGGGAGCAGACGCGGCCCTGGGTGGAAGACACGATCGCGCCGGTGTACTCGACGACAAAAGGCGTGAGCGCGCTGGTGATGGCGCTGCTCGCCGATCGCGGCGTGCTCGACTATGAAGCGCCGGTCGCCTCGCTGTGGCCGGCGTTCGGCGTGCACGGGAAAGACACCGTCACCGTCGCGCAGACACTCGCCCATCAAGCGGGCGTGCCGGGTTTCTTGCAGCCGATCGATCCGGATTTGTGGCTCGACCCGCCGGCGTGCGCCGCGGCGATCGCTGCGCTTGAGCCGATCTGGCCGCCGGGAACAGCCAGCGGCTATCATCCAATGACTTGGGGCTATATCGCCGGCGAGATTGCGCAACGCGCCAGCGAAAGAACCCTCGGCGCGATCCTGCGGGAGGATATCTGCCTGCCGCTCGGCATCGATTTTCAGATCGGCACGCCTGAACGCGACCATGCGCGTGCGTCGGAAATGAAGAAGCCGACTCGCGGCGGCGATTTCGGCGAGATTACACCGGCGCGCAAGGCGGCGTTCTTCACCAAATGGGCGGCGCCCACGCGCGGCTCGAAGCAATGGCGCCTGGCTGAAATTCCCGCCGCCAACGGCCACGGCACGGCGCTCGCAGTGGCGCGTTTGTTCGAAGCGTACGCGACCGGCGGCTCGATCAACGGCTCACGCCTGCTTTCGCAGCAAGGTTTCGACGCGATGACGCGGCGGATCTGGAAGGGCGAAGATCTGGTGCTGCCGTTCGAAGTCGACTGGCGCATTGGCGTTCTCGGCAATTCAAACCGTTTCTACGGGCCGAACCCGGAGGCGTTGGGGCATTCCGGCAATGGCGGCAGTGTCGGCTTTGGCGATCCGGTCGCGGGCGTCTCAGCCGGCTACGTCATGAACAAGCAGTCGCATCACATCATGGGCGACCCGCGCTCGCTGCGCCTGATCGGCGCGCTTTATGCATGCCTTTGAAGCGCTGGGCTTTCGAGGGCGCGGCGGTGCTGATCGCCGTATCGATGGTCGGCCTCATGCTGTCGCGCATGTTTGGCGCGGAGAACCTGACGCTGCCGAGCGGTCAGCCCTTCTTCGGCGACTATATGGCGTTCTGGAGCGCCGGGCGCGCCGCGTTCGACGGGCATGTGGCGCAAATCCATGACCGCGACCTGCTGTGGCAGTATCAGCTGGGCGTCGCGCCCGACCTTCGCTTCTACGCGCCGTGGAATTCGCCGCCGACCTTCCTACTGATCGTGTGCGTGCTGGCGCTTGTCCCCTATCCGATCTCGGCGGCCGCCTTCCTGATCGGCACCGCTTTGCTGTTCGGTGCGGCGATCCGCCGGTTTCTGCCCGACGGCCGCGCCGCGCTTTTTCCCGCGACTGCGCCGGCTGTTATCTATCAGCTTGGCACTGTCCAGGCGGGCATGCTGATCGCCGGCGTATCGGCGCTGGCCATTCATTGGCTGGACAAGCGCCCGCGCCTCGCCGGAAGCCTGGTCGCGCTGCTGGCGATCAAGCCGCATCTTGCGATTCTGTGGCCGCTCTTTCTGGCGCTCTCGGGGCGATGGCGCGTGTTCATCGCCGCCGCCGTGGCGGGGATCGTTTTCGTTGCGCTGGCGGGCCTCGTATTTGGTTTCGACGCATATGCGCGCTGGTTCGAGAGTCTCGCCGCTTCGCAGCGACTCATCACCGAACAACGGATCACGACCCCGGCTTATGCCTCGCTCTATGCGAATTTGATCGGACTCGGTGCGCCGCAGACGCTGGCGATGGCCGTTCACGCGCTGAGCGCCGCGGCAGGCGCGGCAATCGCATGCGTCTTGTTTCGCAAGAGCGATGTCGCCGTCGCCGGAGCCGCACTGTGCGCGGCGACGCTGCTCGTTTCCCCCTACCTCTTCTTTTACGACTTCACGCTGCTGCTGATCGGGGCGGCCCTGCTCGGGACGCCGCGCTCGCCGCTCGAGCTGGCGGCGGCGATTTTCGCTTGGGGCGCGGGGCTCACAGTAGCGATCGGCGAATATGTCGCCCTGCCGATTTGTCCGATTGCGGCATGGCTGGTGCTCGCCGCCGCCTTCATGCGCGCAAGAAACGCGGCGGCTCTCCCGGCCCCAGCACTGCAGCCGTGAGCGGCCCGCCGAAACAAGCGCCGGTGTCGACATTGATGCGCCGGGGATCGACGTGCGGCGCAAAATCCTGTGTCGGCGTGTGGCCATGCACCACCACGATGCCGTCGAGCTCCGGCCGGGCGGGCCAGCGGCCGGGATCGAAGAATTTGGGCGAACGGGTCCACAGGCGCACTTCATCGCTGCAATGAGGAAACGTTTTCGGATCGATGCCGCCATGCACGAACACGAGTCCGCGCGTTTCGTCGCGGTGCATGACCGGCAGCGTCCGCAACCAAGCCAGGTGCGTCTTGTCGATGGCATCGCGGAAATCGTCGCAAACGCCGTTCGCCAGCATATAGGATTGGATCGTCTCGTCGCCGCCGTTCTCCGCCCACCAATAGATGCCGACCGACTCACGGTTATCGCAGGCGTGCAGCATCAGCTCCTCGTGGTTGCCCTTGAGGGCGATGGCTTCGCCATCGAGGCTCAGCCGCATGGCGCGCTCGACGACGGTGCGGCTGTCGGCGCCGCGGTCGACGAGATCGCCGAGGAAGACAATGATGTGCGGGACTTTGCGGCGCACCGCGTCGGCCCGGATCAGGCGCAGCAGCTCGTCGAGCTTCTCGATTTCGCCGTGCACATCGCCGATCGCATAATAGGTGAGTTCACTCATTGGCCTTTTGCACGGCGCAAAGTGTCCCACGAGAAGAAGGCCAAACCGAGCCAGATCAGGAGAAAGCTCGCGGCGCGGAGCGGGGTGAACGGCTCGCCGAAAACGATGCCGGTGGAAAATTGCAGGGTGGGAGCGAGAAACTGCAGCAGCCCGAGTGTCGTGAAGCTCACCCGGCGCGCCCCGAACGCGAACGCCATCAAAGGTATGGCGGTTACCGGTCCCGCGATCGCCAGCAGGACCGAGGTGCTCCAGCCGCTGCCAAATCCGAGCGGCGCTTCGCTCGCGGCCCACCAGAGCAGGCCGGCGACGAGCGGCATCAGCGCCAGACTCTCGATCAGCAAACCCACTGCCGCTGGAACCGGCGCGCGTTTGCGGATCACGGCATAGACCGACCAGGTGGCGCATAACGCCAGCGCCATCCATGGCGGCGCACCGAGCGCGAAGCCTTGTACGATCACACCGCACAGCGCGAGGGCCAAGGCGATCAATTGCGGCGCCGTGATCCGCTCGCGGAAGAACAGCACCCCGACCGCGACGCTCACCAGCGGCGCCAGGAAGTAAGCCAATGCCGATTCGATGATGCGCTCGCTGAGCACCAGATAGACATAAAGGCCCCAGTTCACGAAAATGAAGCAGGCCGACGCGGTCAGCGTCGCAAGCATGCGCGGCCGCAGCACTGCGCCGATTTCACGCCATCCCGGCCGCAAGCCGCTCATCACAAAGACGGCAATGAAGGCGGATGGCGCCGCCCAGAGAATCCGCTGCGCCAGCACTTCGCGCACGTCGGTCTCGGCGAGCAGCTTCAGATAGAGCGGTAAGAATCCCCACATGATGTAGGCCGATGCAGCGGCGAGGAATCCGGCGCGGCGCTCGGCCTCCGATGGGCTCGACGTGATCGGCGCCGTGGCGTCGGTCATGAGGTTTCGCGCCCGTATGGCGTGGGGTCACGGACCTCCATGAAACGATCGGGCGCGGACAGCGGCGTGAAGCCGAGCGGCGCGTAGACGCCATGGGCGTCCTTGGTGCCAAGCAGCCAGCGGCGCAACCCTTGCAGCTCAGGATGACGCTGAAATGTCTGCACCAGCGCGCGCCCCAGGCCCTTGCCTTGCCTGCCCGGCAGCACGATCACGTCGCAGAGCCACGCAAACGTCGCTTTATCGGTGACGAGTCGAGCAAAGCCGATCAGCTTGCCGCTTTCGTCGCGCGCGATCGCACACATCGAGTTCGCGCACGCCCGCGCGACCACATTGCGCGGAATCCCGGGCGACCAATAGCTCTCGCGCAAGACTGCATGAATGATCTCGATGTCCGTTTCCGACGGCTGTTCGATGGCGATAGCAGGCATGCGTCCCCTCGAGCCGGTAAATAGGGAGGCGGCCGAGGTTTGGCCACGCTTCACGCGACCATCGGCCTACAATTTTTGTAACAGCACATGTCAGCGCAATTCACAGCGCGCTTGCCGGACAGGTTCCGTCGTCAGGCGGCGCGCAATCGTTTGAACAAACCTTTGTTCAACATCAGCTCGGCGATCTGCACGGCGTTCAACGCCGCGCCTTTGCGCAGGTTGTCGCTGACGACCCAGAGCGAGAGGCCGTGCTCGACGGTCTTGTCTTCACGAATGCGCGAGACGAAGGTGGCGAATTCGCCGACGCAATCGAGCGGGGTGGCGTAGCCGGCGTCCTCATGCTTGTCGATCACCATCAGCCCTGGCGATTCACGCAGGATTTCGCGCGCTTCCTCGGCGCCCAGCTCGTTCTCGAACTCGATGTTCACGGCTTCGGAATGGCCGACGAACACGGGCACGCGCACCGACGTTGCGGTCAGCTTGATCTTGGGATCGAGAATTTTCTTGGTTTCGACTTCGATCTTCCATTCTTCAGTGGTGTAGCCGTCGTCCATGAAGTCGCCGCCGTGCGGGATGACGTTGAAGGCGATCTGCTTCGGGAATTCCTCCGGCACGATTTCGTCGCCGACATAGAGCTTTTTTGTCTGGTTCCAGAGTTCGTCCATCGCCTCTTTGCCGGCGCCGGAGACGGATTGATAGGTGGCGACGACGACGCGCTTGATCCTGGCCCGATCGTGCAGCGGTTTCAGCGCCACGACGAGCTGTGCGGTCGAGCAATTCGGGTTGGCGATGATATTGAGCTTGTCGTAACCGACGACCGCGTCCGGATTGACCTCCGGCACGATCAGCGGCACGCGCGGATCCATCCGCCAGGCGCTGGAATTATCGATGACGACGGCGCCGGTGGCGCCGATTTTCGGCGACCATTCTTTCGAGACGGCGCCGCCGGCGCTCATCAGCACCAAATCGACGCCCGAAAAATCGAAGCTCTCGAGGTCTTTGCACTTCAACGTCTTGTCGCCGTAGCTGACCTCGACGCCGATGGAGCGGCGCGAGGCGAGCGCGATCACCTCGTCGGCGGGAAACAGGCGCTCTTCGAGAATAGCCAGCATTTCCCGGCCCACATTCCCGGTGGCGCCGACCACAGCTACACGCAATCCCATCAACCGATCTCCGCCAGCCCCGTGCTCGGCCGGGCTGCGCCGCTCTAACTAGGCGGAACCCGGGGTTTTTCCAAGGCGACAACCGAGACAGAAACGCATTGCCGGCTTACATTCCCGCCACTGGCGGGGGAACGAAAATGGCTGAAGCAGCGACCTTCGACGTCTACAAGCTGTTGGTGGAGGAAGCGCGCGAGGCGCGCAGGGCGCGGCGCGAGCTCTCCAACATCTTCCTCACTCTAAACCTCGCCGGCGTCGGCGGACTCGGGCTGCTGGCGCGCGAACAAAGCGAATTGAACCCGGCGCTGTTTGCCTGGGGCGCTTTCGCCCTGATCCTCACTTGCATCGTCTGGCGCACCAGCAACGCCTATTACAACAAGGCGCTGAAGGCGAAGTACACGATCATTTCGCGCTACGAACAGAATCTCGGGCAAGCGCCGCTTACCGAAGAGTATCAGGCGATGGGCGGCGCCAAGATCATGCGCGCGTTCACGCTGGAACGAGCAATGCCGTTTCTGTTCATCATCGGCTATCTGGTGTTCTTTGTGGTGCAGGCGGGCGATGTCGACACCATCATCGCGAACATTGCCGAAGTGCTGCGCCGGTTCGGCGTGAATTAGCGGCGGCGCAACGTGCGCCGCATCAGCGGACGATTGCTCTTCCGGCGCGCCACCTCTTTGAATTTCGCCCGCTCGAACACAGACGCAAGCCCGACATAGGCATCGACATTACCGGTCCTGCCGTCGATCGGACACGCCTCGACGATGCGAGCGCCGCTTTCGCGCGCGTATGCGACGCCGCCGTTCACCAAGGCATCCATCACGCCCTGCCCGCGCGCCGATGATTTCACATAAAAACAGGTCGCGCTCCAGACCCGCGCGTCCTCCGCGTCGCTCTGCTTCAACGGTGCGGTGACGCGGCGCGGGTTGTTGAATTCGGGCGTGTCGGCGCGCGGACCGATCTGCAGCCAGCCGACGGCCTCGGCGGCGTCGAAAGCGAGCACGCCCGGAGGCGGGCCCTTTTTGACGCGCCGTTTCAAGAAAGCCTTCGCTTCGGCCCCGCGCATGGCGATGTAGTCCGCGCGAGGCACGCGCCAGTGCAGGCACCAGCAGCCCGCGCACGCGCCTTGCTCGCCGAACAGCTTTTCGAAAGCCGGCCAGAGGTCCGGCGTCAAAGGAACAACGCGATCGACCATGGCGCACACTACCTGCCTGCCCCTTGATGGGCGAGGAGCTCAATGCATCGCCATCGCCGAACGTTCGCCGGCGCGTTCAAGCGCCGGCGCATAGCGCATGCGCTTGCACTGAACGCTTTCGCCGCGGCCGAGCGAGAACAGGGGCGCGGTTTCGCCGGTATAGGCGAACCCGACTTTGCTCAGCACGCGGCCCGAGGCGGGATTGTCGACGAAGTGGCCCGCCTGCAGCTCGCCGAGCTTGGCGGCTTCGCCGACGAAGGCGCCCGCTGCTTCGGTGGCGAAGCCTTGTCGCCAATAGGGCCGGCCGAACCAATAGCCGATCTCGAAACCCTCACCGCTGCGCCGATGCGCGCCGATGGCGCCGATGATCCCCTCACCGGGCAGGTCGACGGCGTAGACGAAGTCGCGCCCGAGCGGCGCGCGAGCATGGACGATCAGAATCCAGCCTTCAGCAGCGGACGTGAGATAGGGGAGCGGCGTCATCGCCAGATTCCGCCCGACGCCCGGATCGTCGCAGAACCGAGCAATGCGCTGCGCATCCGACATGCGCAGGCGGCGCAGCTTCAATCTGGGGGTCTCGATCTCAATCACGTCACGCATGAGCCGCTCCTCGTTGGCTCTCGCGCGGGGCAAAAAGAATGGGGCGCCGTTGATCCGGGCGCCCCACGCTATTTCGGGAACCGGATCGCCCTCTGGTCAGGCGATCCGGGAAGTTGCTTCCGTTTTCGCCTATTCCGCCGCCACCGGCATCGGTGCGATGGATACGTACGTGCGGCCGTCACGCTTGGTCGCGAACTGCACCTGGCCCTGACAAAGGGCAAACAGCGTGTGATCGCGGCCGAGACCGACGTTCGAACCCGGATGGAATTTGGTGCCGCGCTGACGGACGAGGATTTCGCCGCCATTGACGGCTTGGCCGCCGAAGCGCTTCACGCCAAGGCGCTGACCCGGCGAGTCACGGCCGTTGCGCGAGCTGCCGCCTGCTTTCTTGTGCGCCATGACGCCCTCTTATTCCTTGTCTTCTTTCTTTGCCGCGCCGATGGCGGTGATCTTCACGTGGCTTTCGGTCTGACGGTGACCGATCTTGCGGCGATAGGTGTTGCGGCGGCGCTTCTTGAACACCGTGACCTTGTCGCCCTTCTTGGTCTCGACCAGCGTGCCGGAAACGGTGACGCCGGACAGATCCTTGCCGAGCTTCACGGCGTTGCCGTCGCCCGTCATCAGCACGTCCTTGAAGGTGACCTTGCCGCCAGCCTTACCGTCGAGCTTCTCGACGACGATGACATCGTCCTTGGCGACCCGGTATTGCTTGCCGCCCGTCTTGATTACCGCGAACATCGTTACCGCCAAAAAATCGTGCGCCCGGACGAAGCTCGCCCGGGCGGGAGCGCGGGGTATAAGGGAAACGGCCCCGCAGCGTCAATGCGGGAGCGGGACATTTTCGCCGCCCGCGCGCGGCTCAGCCGACCCCGGACACGGGCGCTCGATGTGCTGGTTTTAGGGCTGAGTTTTCAAGCCCGTGCGCCATCCCGCCAGCGCAGCGACAAGCATGACAGGCCAGCGTCCAGCTTGGCGATTTCGTGGGTTGCGAGCGGGGTCACCCGATAGCCGGCCCGCGCCAGCAGCTCGGCCGTACGCGGATAGCTCTCGGACACGAGCACGGTGTCGCCGATCCGGAGCGCGTTCGCAGCCCCCTCCTCGCCCTCCGGCGTGAGCAAGGTCCGGAAACCAGGAAAAGGCTGCGCTGCCGCCAGCCGCTGCGTTGAGAGGATGGTTTCATCGTCGAGCAGCGCACAGTCCGACTTCAGGTGCAGGACGCCGGTTGGCGTGTTCACCAACACGCCCTGACGCCCGATCTGCGCCAGCAGCGAGGCGAGCGCAGCGGCGCCGGCAACGCTGGTGCGGAGCGAAACGCCGATAAACACCGCGCGCGGCGTCGCCAGTACATCGCCGCCGTCGGCGCTCCCATCCGGTAGCGCGAGCACGCGTTCGAAATTGCGTTCAAGCACCGGCAGCATTGCCGCGGCCTCGCCAGTTCGGGACGGCGCGCCGGGTTTGAGCAGAATTGCGGCCCCGGTGAACACCAGCGCCGTATCCTCGACGAACACCGAGTCGGGAAACTGTTCGAGCGGCGCCAGGATCTCGACCTCCACGCCAGCCGCTTCGAGCGCAGCGACATAGGCGGCGTGCTCGGTCAAAACGCTCTGATAATGCGGCGCGCCGACATCGATGGCGCGAAGCCCCGCGGTTACGGACTGCGACGGGGTGCGCACGATGGCGCGATTGAACCCATGAAAGCTCATCGGCCGAGCCTACGCGTTCTCACCCGCGCACCCAATCCACAATCGCTCGCCGCCTCCATCGGCGCCGGAGCGGGAACGGCAGTGGCCGGCGCGATGTTGCTGCATCATGCCGTCAGCCGTGATTGCGGAATTTCATTATGACAGCGTGCGACGCGAACTCGTCGTCCGTTTCAGAAGCGGCCGGCGCTACGCTTACCATGATGTTCCCGCCGAAGTGGCCGCGGCGATGGGCGCAGCTTTCGCCAAGGGCGAGTTCTTCAACGCCCACATACGCAGGCAATATGCATTCACCCGGCTCCCTGCCGGCGGCGCGATGGCCGAAAGCTAGGGCGCGATCGCAGGCGGCTGGCGTCCAGCGCCGGAACTTGCATCCGCAATCGCCGTTTGCGCTTGATGGACTCGGTTTCGCATCAGAGCCAAGGACTGCGCTTCGGACCGCTTGCCGGCGGCGTCGCGCATGTGTGCGTCGACATGCAGCGGCTCTTTGCCGAGGACACGCCGTGGCGGGCGCCGTGGATGGCGCGCGTGCTGCCCAAAGTGACGGCGCTGGCCAGCCGCCATCCGCACCAGACTGTCTTCACGCGGTTTGTGCCGGCCATGCAGGCCGATCAGGCGCGCGGCGCCTGGCGGCGTTACTGGACTCGCTGGGCCGACATCACCTTGGAGAAGCTCGATCCCGCTTTGATCGAACTCGTGCCCGAACTCGCGCCCATGGCCCCGCCGGCCTCGATCATCGACAAACCCTCGCTCTATTCGCCCTGGTTCGTTCCGGCGTTCGAGGCTGCGCTTGCCGAGCGCAGCGCACGCACGCTGGTGATTTCGGGGACGGAAACCGACATTTGCGTGTTGGCCACCGTGTTGGGGGCCGTGGACCGCGGCTATCGCGTCGTTGTGGCCGCCGATGCGCTCTGTTCCTCTTCGGATCGGAGCCACGACGCGTTGATGCAGCTCTACGGCCAGCGCTTCAGCCAGCAGGTCGAGACTGCGACCACCGCGGACGTGCTGGCGCATTGGCCGCCTCGGTAGCGGCGCGCGAACTTGAGCGGTGCGACCCGGGACGGATACAAGCAGACCGCATCTGGCTGATGCACGGTGGGAGGATCTGGCGGAGAGGGAGGTCTGGAAACTACCTTCCACCTCGGTCCACGTCGGTCCACAAACACCCCAAAATCAATGCGTCGAATAGACTCCGAACGGAGTTCGAGTCCTTGTTGTTCCGCACAGGTTCACCCCAATTCTCGTCCGCCGTTGGGACAGAAGTTGGGACACGATCTCGGCGGAATGCATCCTATGGCGCAACACTTCAACAAGCTCACTGCACGCGCAGTCGATGCTCTCACTGATCCAGATACTACGCCCAAACCCCGGACGATACCGCGACGGCGCCGGGCTGTGGCTTAGCATCTCGCCGAATGGCCGACGTCGTTGAGTTTTCCTCTATCGCTGGAACCAACGCCTCCGCGAAATGGGGCTGGGCAGCGCGCGTCTGCGCCTGCCGTCATCCAAGGCTACGCGGGAGAGGCCCTACATTTCTTCAGCTCTTCGTGAGCTTGGGGCCGAGATAGGTCAGCTGAAGTTGCCGGCTGGAACGGTCGACCGGCCAAACAAAATGCATCCGAAAATGCCGGTGCCGAATCTTGCCGTGCCAACTTGCGATGACTCGCTCCCCCGTACGAGTGGCGTCAGGGAATGTAAGCGCCGCAGCGAAGTCGCGCAGGTTTGTATCCGACTCGTTTGTGAACAGTGGCTCTGCACCTACGCCACCTGACATCATCTGACGAATGATCTCGGTTGATCGATCCGTGGCGGTGCCATCTTCTGCCCTACTGTCCATGTATCTCTGGAGGTGGCCCATGAGTGCGAGCGCTTGCTCCGCAATGGATCGCGCAAATGGCTCGCGTATCAAACGTGGATCGCGCTCCATCGACTCTGGAAGGAGCAGAGACGGAAAACTGAGCCGAGCTTCGACGAATAGCTCAGCCCACGACGTCGGAATTGCTCGACCCGCCTCGGCAAGTGAGCGGAGCGCATCTGTTTGCCATGCGTTGGGTATGGCGTACTGGCCTTTGCGATCTTCGACGAGGCCATGATCGACCGGCAGAGGGGTTTGAGCGAAGTCCAATTCACCCGCCGCGAAGCTCCATGAGTACACGTCTGCGCCCGTCTTCTGTCGGCGCGCTGCCTCGCCAAGGCCGTGGTCTGTCACATCGAGCGAGAGGCACTCAAAATAATCGTCTTCCTCGGCCTGCCGCTCGTCATCCCAAAACGGGCCATCGCCGGTGATCCATAGAAGGACCGCCTGCTTGAAATCGCGCTTCGCTGACTGAGAGACTGCTGCGCGAAACGTCAGCTCCGGCGTGACCCGCTGCTCAGAGATCGCGCGGGCGACGTTAAGGGCCTGTCTTATTCGCGGATTTCGAGCGCGTGCCCGGAGTAGCTCTTCCACCTCGGCGCAGAACACGTCGGCGGTCGCAAACTGCCCTTGAAGGGATGAGTCATTCACGAACCCGCGCACTGCTCAGTCCCATCCGGCCAACTGAGCTAGGTCCTTCTCCGACTGATCAAAGAAGCCTGGGGGCCAGGCGTCAATGTTCCCATCTCGATCAATGATCGGCGAGGTTACGCCACCCGACAAGGTGCCCGCGAAGAAATGAATGGCCACATCATCGGGTGATATGGCTTGATCCGCCACCGCCAAACGACATCCGTTCAACAAATGATCGCTATGCGTTTCGACTACTATTCGACGTCCACCGACCGCGAACTTCGCTAGTATACGTCCCATTCGAGATTGAGCCGACGGGTGAAGGTGCGCCTCAGGACTGTCGATCACGATAACCTGGCCCGGCACGGACGTGAGCAGCGCGACTAATATTGGGAAAGCGTAGCTAAGGCCGTAACCGATGTTCGCCGGCCGTTGCCAGCCGCTCTCATCGTTCAATCGAAACTGCACGGTGAGCGACGAGGCTTGGGGTGCTGCCAAGACATTGGCCTGGGCACCCGGAAATAGATCGCCGAGAAAAGCGTCCAACTGTTTTCTTATGGAAGTCGCAGGCTCCGAGGAATTCAGCAGTGTTGAATCCAGCTCGTCATCCACCTTGCGATCAAGCCAGAACGGGGCGTACTCACCCAGCACGCCGACATTGGGCGCCGCGCTATCTGAATCGGGATAAGGAAACGCGTCGTTGGCGCCGCCTCGAACAGCGCTCAGGTACGAAAGCTGACTAACCGACGTAATCAATGGGCTCCCGCGAACGCTGGCCGGTGCAATGACATTGGTCCAGTTTACATCCCTACGACCGCTTTTTGCTGACTTGCCGCTGATGATCGCGAGTTCACGGATTCCGCTGCGCGCCTCCAATTGCCATTCAGTATCCTCGTCGTTCGACGAAACTTGCACAGCGATGCGGTTCTCTGAGGCGCCTCTTGGTAGAATATCTCCAGCGCTACCCAGTCGAACGAGAGAGCCATTCAATGCGAAAGTGTCCGCCCCCCAGTTGCCGCGCAGTCCCTGCGTTAGCAGAAGCAACGGTTGCATCGAGGTCGATTTGCCGCCGCCGTTGAATCCGGTCAACAATGTGAGTGGCTTGATCGACAGGCGCAGATCGTCAAAGCATTTGAAGTTGCGGAAGGTGAGCGCGTCAACCATTCGACATCGCCCGCGCTACCAATGCCTCCATTGTTGAGAATCGGGTGTGCACGGGGCCTGTGCTGTTGGTTGAATACGTGATTGACCGAATGAACTCTTCATCGTTTTGCACTTTCGCCACAACGGCTTTCCGTAGTGCGCTCTGTTTGTCCGGCGCGAGCTCCGTCGGCAGTTTCGCCATCGTCACCGCGCAAATTTCAAACAGTGAGATGTTCATGATTGTCCGTGACGCTTTAGGGTCGTCGGCCGCCAACGACTTCCGGAAAGCGTGATCGCCAAACAACTGCCGGTTCAACAGCATGGAATGGTCAAACTGTTCGCGCAGCGTACGCCGTGCGGGCTCGGTCAGATCGCCCAACTTGAGAAGACCGCTCGCGAGAAAGTCGTCCATATCGCCTGTGCGGTAAGTCTGCCATCCGAGAAGGGCGAACGCGCAAAAACGATTGATCGCTTCTCGATCTCGCATCGTCTTCGCATTCAAACTTTCACCAGTCGCCTTGCGGAACGCCTCGCCTTTGGCTGCATCGCGCAGCCACTCGGTTGCAGCGCCGCTATAAAGGGCGTTCCGCATTTGTTGTCGTGTCAGCGGCTCGCCACTGTTGACCCGCTCAAAGATATCGAGGCGAGCGCGCTCAGGGGCCTTGGCATCCAAGATATACATGGTCAGTTGAGTGTCTTGGACACGTTCCTGGAGATTAATGGGCAGCTCCGAGAACTTCTTGCCTTCGAGCGCATGTGACCCGCGTTTTGTCTCCTCAGAGACTAGGCCCTGAAGCCGAAGTTGATTGCTCAAGAAGCGCGAAAACGTGGTGAGCCTTTGAAGGCCGTCCACGACGATGATTCGTCCGTCCTTTGCCTCGGCCACATAGAACACCGGCAACGGAATGCGCATAACGCAGCTTTCAATGAGCTTCGACTGCTTTTCCGGTGACCAGACGAAGTCACGCTGAAAATCTGGATCGAGAATGTATCGGTCGCCGTCGATCCGTTTGATCACCTCTGCAACTGTGCGCTGCTCGGTCCGCACGAAGACCGAATCGAGGGGATAGTCACCAAATCCTCCCTCGGAGGCTGGATCGAGCCCTTCAAGTTCTTCGTTCGGCCGTGAAAAGAGGTCTGAGGATGCCATCGTGTTGCCTTGTGAGCTTAGCCGACGTTCACCGGGACGAGCGTCATGGTGTCGTTGCCGAAGATATCAATCACTTTGACCGCGACTGTGTAGCGGCCGGGTGTGTCGTAGGTGTCGCACGTTGTCTCATGCGGTCATCGCCGTCTGCGTTGGCACCGTGGAAAAATGACGTTGGGGCAGAAGTTAGGACACGCCTTCCGCTCAGTACAAATAATCGAATAAAAACAAGTTGTTGAGCGATGGCTCTGGCGGAGAGGGAGGGATTCGAACCCTCGGTACGCTTGCACGTACTCCGGTTTTCGAGACCGGCCTATTCAGCCACTCTAGCACCTCTCCGGAGGCCCGCTTAATGGCGAGGGTCGCAGCGGCTTGCAAGTGCGCCGCCCAGGTTTTGCAGGTTTTCGAAGGACGGCGGGCATGAGGAGAGCGGATTGAGGCGCTGGCTTGCGGTTCTGGGCGCCGCTTTGGCGCTGGCGGCGTGCGCACGTGCGCCGGCGAACGCGCCGGCCGCCCGCTGCGCGCCGCTCGAGCCGGGCGCAGTCGTCGCGATCGCCGGCGGCCGCGTCGACCGCGGCGCGCACCGGTTCGAACCGGAAGAGCGCGTTGGCGGAGTGGGCGCTGTCGCCGCGTTCGACATCGATGTGAACGAAGTCACCAACGGGCAGTATGCAAGGTTCGTCGCGGCGACCGGATACCGGACCGTGGCCGAGCGCGCCGGACCCGATGGCGCGCCGATGGGGGCTGCAGTGTTCGACCGCGCACAGGCGCGCTGGCGCATCGATACAGGCGCCAATTGGCGCCACCCCGATGGAGCAGGCTCGTCGATCGAAGGGCGCGAACGCTATCCGGTCGTCGCCCTGGCGTTCGAAGATGCCGAGGCCTATGCGCGCTGGGCCGGCCGGCGGCTGCCGACCGAGAACGAATGGGAATTCGCCGCGCGCGGCCCGGCCCCGGCGCCATCCGACCGAAGGGCCGAAGCGTTCGACCCGGAAGGCGGGCCGCGCGCCAACACCTGGCAAGGCATGTTTCCGGTTCAGGACACCGGCGAAGATGGGTTCGCAGGACTGGCGCCGGTGGGCTGCTTTGCCGCCAATGCGCAGGGACTTTACGACATGACCGGCAACGTCTGGGAATGGACGTCCGACCGCTTCGCCTTCGAAGCAGCGGAGAGAGAGCGCCCCGTGGTGCAACCGGGCATGCGGGTGATCAAAGGCGGCTCGCAATTATGCGCGCCGAATTTTTGTTCGCGCTATCGCAGCGGCTCGCGTCAGCCGGGCGATGAGGGCTTGGGCATGTCGCACATCGGCTTCCGCACCGTCGGCGGCCCTAATCCGCCAACGCGCTGACCAGATGGCGCAACACCGTTTGCGCCTGCCTGACCGACAGCCCCTGCTCGTAGCGCAAGCGCCTCCAGCTCTCGAAGCTGAGGGCGAGATCGAACGCTTCCAGTGTCTCGGCTTTGGCCAGACTCGCCGGCAGCACGGCGATCAAGGCCTCGCGCTGCAAGCGGGTGATATTGCTGTGCTCGGTTTTCAAGAAGTCCGACGTGTAGCGGCGCGCATCGGCGGCGGTCTTGATCGGCAGCATCTGCTCGAACGCCCTGGCGCGGCGCGCGATCAGCTCATCGAGCCGTCCGCGCCACGTCGCAGCTTCGAACGGCCGCGCGAATTCCGGCGTCAGCCGCGCCGTCATGATCGCATGCATCTCCCGGAATACGCCCTCCATGTCGGAGAACAGACGGAACACGGTGCGGCGGCCGACGCCGGCGCGTTCGGCGACAAGTTCGGCGCTCGGATCGGCCTCGCCTTCGCGCAGCAGGTCGAGCATCGCCGACGCAATTCTGCGCCGGCTGGCGTCCGAGCGCTGACGCCGCCCGTCCAAATTCTCGACCGCAACCATCTTGGCCGCAGCCCTGCTCACGCCGAGGCCTTGACGAACGCATCGATCAGGCTGGCGATTTCTTCGGGCTTGTCTTCCTGCAGGAAATGGCCGCCGCCGATAATGGTCGTGTGTTTCTGGCCCTTGCAGCCGGGGATACGCTCCTGCAGGCGCTTGTCGGCGCCGCGTGTGATCGGATCCTGATCGCTGAAGGCGGTGAGAAACGGCTTGTCGAACCGCTCGAGCGCTTTCCACGCGTCCTTGTTTTCGGCCACCGAAGCCATCTCCGGCGCAACCGGCACCAGCGCCGGAAATTGCCGCGCGCCGGCCTTGTAGCTCTCATCCGGGTACGGCGCTTCGTACGCCTCGATTTCAGCCTGGCTGAGTTGACGCACTGCGCCGCCATTGATGATGTTGCCGGTCGGAAACACCGGTACGGTCTGGCTGAAATTGCGCCACGCCTCGAAGGCGGGGTTAGCGCCTGAACCGGTCGGCAAGAACGTGTTCGCGGCGACGACGCGCGCAAACCGATCGGGAAACGCCGCAACCAGGCGCAGGCCGATCAGCCCGCCCCAGTCCTGGCAGAACAAGGTGATGTCGCGCAGATCGTTGGCGAGAAGCCAATCGCTCATCCATTTGACGTGGCGTTCGTAAGTATAGTCCTCGCGCGCGGCCGGCTTGTCGGAGCGGCCGAAGCCGACGAGATCGGGCGCGACCACGCGGTGACCGGCGGCGGCGAGCTGAGCGATGATTTTGCGATAGAGGAAAGACCAGCTGGGCTCGCCGTGCATCAGCAGAACCGGCGCCCGGTTGCGCGGGCCTTCGTCGATTGCGGCGATCCGCAGCATCGCCCCGGATGCGTCGCGCAACTCGGTGTAATGCGGCGCGAATGGAAATTCCGGCAGCTCGGCGAAGCGCTCTTCGGGCGTGCGTAGCACCTGCATCTCGGGGCTCCCCTCTCGCAGCATTGACTCGTCGCGGATATATTGGCACTTATAGTGCATATTGTTGGCCGGCGGCGTCAAGCCCAAATCGCGGCCGGGGGAGAACGCAAATGCGGGCAAGAGCTTGGCTTGGCGCCGGCTTCGCCTTGACGCTGCTCGCCGCCGCCGCCGCGGCCTACGTCTGGCGCGGCGAGATCGCGACCCGTCTTGTCGAGCGCACCGCGGACAATGCGATGCGCGCGTCGCTGATAGAGCAATTGCCGGACGGCCTGCACGCGGCTTTCTGCGGCACCGGCTCGCCGCTGCCCGACCGGACGCGCGCCGGTCCGTGTCTCGCCGTCATCGCCGGCGCCCACCTGTTCGTCTTCGACGCCGGCGACGGGGCGTCCGAAACCTTGTCGCTGATGGGATTGCCGCAAGACCGGATCGAAGCGCTCTATCTCACCCATCTGCACTCCGATCACATCGACGGCCTCGACACGGTTGCATTACAGCATTGGGCCGCCGGTCCCGCGCGCGAGCCGCTGCAAGTGGTGGGGCCCTCGGGAACGGCGCGCGTTGTCGGCGGCCTGAACGAGGCCTATGCCATCGATCGCGGCTATCGCCTCGCCCATCACGGTCCGGAGGTGATGCCGCCGAGCGGCGCCGGCATGCACGCCAGCGAATTTGCGATCCCGCCCGGCGACGGCGAAGAGATCGAGCTGCGCCACGAAGCCGGCGTGCGCATCGTCGCCTTTCGTGTCGATCATGCGCCGGCCGACGCGGTCGGCTATCGCATCGAATATGGGGGCCGCAGCATCGTCGTCAGCGGCGACACGGCGCGTTCAGCTTCACTCATTCGCGCGGCTGAGGGCGCCGACTTGCTGGTGCACGAAGCGATCTCGCCGCGTCTCGACGCCATCATGCAGCGGGCCGCCGCCGCCGCGGGGCGGCAGAACGTCGACGCCATCTTCGAGGACATTCTCGATTATCACACCAGCCCGGAAGACGCCGGCAGCGTGGCCCGTGAGGCGAAGGTCGGCGCGCTGGCGCTGACGCACTTTCTGCCGCAGACGCCGATTCCGGGTCTCGCGCACACGTTCGTGCAGAGCGCGCAGCGCACGTATGACGGTCCCGTGTTGGCCATGCGCGACGGCGATGTCATCTCGCTGCCGCGTCAAGGCGGCATGCAACGCTCACATCACCTGCGGTTTTGAGGAGAACGCATGAACAGGCTTGCGATCATCGGCGGCGTGCTCGCGCTCATTGCGATCGGCGGCTTCCTGCTGTTCAAGCAATACTGGTATTATCTCCCCGGCGTCATCGGCGACATCAAGAATCCCGTCGCCGCCTATCGGGAAATCGCGTGGTCGCCGGGCCCGGAGCAAGCGGCTGCCGGCGAGCGCCCGCCCAACGTCGTCGTCATTCTCGCCGACGATCTTGGCTACAACGATATTTCCCTCAATGGCGGCGGCGTCGCTGGAGTAGTGCAGACGCCGAACATCGACGCCATTGGCCGTGACGGCGTGATCGTCGATCAGGGCTATGCCGGCAACGCCACCTGTTCGCCCTCGCGCGCGGCGATCATGACCGGGCGCTATCCGACGCGATTTGGCTTCGAGTTCACCTCCGCGCCGGTCGAGTTCGCGCGCTACATCGCCCGCTCGTCACAGGGCGACATGCGCCAAGCGATGTTCCACGAAGAGCGCGTACAGGCGGTCCCGCCGCGCGAGACGCTGGGCTTGCCGCCGGGCGAGATCACCATCGCCGAAATGCTGCGCGATCGGGGCTATCACACCATGCTGATCGGCAAATGGCACTTGGGTGAGACGTCGTCGATGCGTCCCGAGGCGCAGGGCTTCGATGAATCGCTCGGCATCATGCAGGGCGCTTCGATGTTCTTGCCGCCGAACCATCCCAATGTGGTCAACGCGCGGCTGGACTTCGACCCGATCGACCGCTTCCTGTGGGCCAATCTGCGCTACGCCATCGATTGGCACGGCGCGGGCGGCGACGCGCGCTTCCGCCCTAACGACTATCTCACCGACTACTTGGCGCGCGAGGCGGAGGCCGCAATCGAGGCCAATCGCAATCGGCCCTTCTTCCTCTATCTGAGCTTCAACGCCGTCCACACGCCGCTGCAGGCGACACGCGAGGATTACGACGCGCTCGCAAATATCCCCGACCACACCCAGCGCGTATACGGCGCCATGGTCCGCGCCCTCGATCGCGGCGTCGGCCGGGTGATGCAGGCGCTGCGCGACAATGGCCTCGACGACAACACCATCGTCATCTTCGTCAGCGACAATGGCGGCGCCTGGTACACGGGGCTCGCCGACATCAACGCACCGTTCCGCGGCTGGAAATCGACCTTCTTCGAAGGCGGCATCCGGACGCCGTATTTCATCCGCTGGCCGGCGGGATTGCCGCGCGGTGCGCGCATCGCCGGTCCGGCCACACACATGGACATCTTCGCCACCGCCGCCGCCGCCGCCGGCGCGCCCGATCAGCCGCAACTCGACGGCATCAATCTGCTGCCCTATTTGCGCGGACAGACGCAGCCGGATCGCACGCTTTATTGGCGTTCAGGACCCTATCGCGTAGTCCGCGACGGCGACTGGAAGCTGCAGGTCAGCGAAACCCCGGATCGCGTCTGGCTGTTCAATCTGCATGACGACCCCACCGAGCAGCACGATCTTTCGGCCCAGCAGCCCGAGCGCGTGGCCGCCATGCGCGCGATGATCGAAGCACAGAACGCCGGCCTGCCGCCACCGCTCTGGCCGGCGCTGATCGAGGGCCCCGTCCGGATCGACGTACCGCTCAACGCGCCCTGGAGCGAAGACCAAGACTACATCTACTGGTCCAACTGAGCATGGCGCTGCTCGCTTTCGCCGCGATCGTCCTGGTGTCGGCGGCTGTGCTTTGGCTCATCGGCGCGCGCGAACCGGCGTGTGCGATCGGCAAAGGCGACGGGCCGCACTGGTTCATCGCCGTCCGCGGCGAAGCCGGACGGCTCGGGCCGGGCGTCGCCGAACGCTTGTGCACCACCTCGGCGTTCGGTTTCATTGGCCCAGACGATGCCTATTGGCATCGTTTCATCATCGCTCACGGGGGCGACGCCAACACGCTGCCGATCGATCTCAGCAAAGCCGAAGACGCATACGTCGCCCGAGTGAAGCTGCTTCGCCCGCCGCGGCTGATGTTCGGCATGCTTCGGACGCTCATCGCGCTCGGGATTCTCGGCAAGCCTTCGGGGCCGATCGTGCAGGACGTGCAGAGCCTGAACTTCCGCGCCGATGTGATGCCGGGCGCCGGCGCGATCGCGCGCTTGCTGGCGCAGCCGGCGAGCTTTGCGCCAGCCATGATCAATTTCCTCGCCTACAAGCCGCAGGCAACCTACGCGAACGGCGCCGCCTCGATCCCCGGCCGTCTCGCCTATTCACGGTATGGCGTCGTCGCCATGCGCACGGTCTACCGCACCGGCGGACACCTGCTGTTCGCAGGGCGGGTGCTCGCAGTGCTGCGTGAGGCAAGCGCCGGTCCCGCGGTCGGCCGATGGGACGATATGGCGGCGATGCAATATCCCGATCCGCCGGCTATTCTCTCGATGGAGCATGCACCGGACTACCGCGCCGCACTGCACCATCGCGACGCCGGACTAGAAAGAACGCTTGTCATAGCCAGCGTCCGCAATCATGCGTTGGCTTCCCCGCCAGCGCACGCCTAAGCGATGAGCGGCATTGCCCCGGTCGCCGCGGAGGTGCACTCTCCGCCCGGATAGACAAACGGAGGTCCGCCGTGCGCCTGTTCGCCGCTGCTCTCGCTCTCGCAGTCTTCGGTGTTGCTCCGGCCGCATCGGCCCAAGCCGGGTGGGGCATGTCTCAACCGGTCGGCGCCCATGTTGGAGAGCTCGGGCAGCTCAGCCCGACCCACCGGTATTGGCAGGCGTGTCTCAGCGCCGAAGCAGCGACTGCGTTACACGGCTGCGGCCGCATTATCGGCGCGCGCGTCTCGCGCGAGCACACGGCGGCAGCGCACTACTTCCGCTCGATCGCGCTCGCCTCTCTCGGCGAGGACCGGCGCGCGCTGCGCGATCTTCGTCGCGCCTATTTCAGCTTCGTCGACATTCTGTTCGAGGACGACGCTAACGCCCTGGCCCTTTACGGCCGCGGCCTCAGCCTCGTCCGCATGGGCCACGAGGCCGAGGGCCGCGCCGATATGGCGGCAGCGCTTGCCATCTCCCAGGGGCGAGCGGAGCGGTTTTTCGACCTTGACGGCTGAAGCCGCCGCCCGACGCATTTCCGGCTTGTTGCCGGTATTATTTCATATATAAACTAATTTCATGCGCATCGCCTGCGTCGGCGGCGGTCCCGCCGGCCTCGTCTTCGCCATTTCCATGAAACTGCGCGACCCGCAGCACGATATCGTCGTGTTCGAGCGCAACGATCCCGGCGACACGTTCGGCTGGGGCGTCGTCTTCTCCGATCAAACCATGGAGAATCTGCGGGCAAACGATCCGAAGAGCGCCGGCGAAATCGAAGCCGGCTTCGCCCACTGGGACGATATCGCCGTGCATATCCACGGCCAAACCATTGCTTCCAGCGGCCACGGCTTCGTCGGCATCGGCAGGAAGCGGCTGCTCAACATCCTGCAGGCGCGCGCCCGTGAACTCGGCGTACGCCTCGCGTTCAAGACCGAAATCGAACCTTCGCCGGACCTGCTTGCCCGATACGATCTCGTCCTTGCCTGCGACGGCGCAAACTCCAAGCTCCGCAGCGCCGCCGCCGCCCATTTCGGCGTCGACATCGACATCCGCCCGAACAAGTACATCTGGCTCGGCGCCAACAAAGCCTTCGAGGCCTTCACCTTTGCCTTCGAGCCTACCCAGCACGGCTGGATCTGGGCCCATGCTTATAAGTTCGAAGCCAATGCCTCGACCTTCATCGTCGAGTGCAGCGAAGAGACTTGGCTAAGCTTCGGCTTCGATGCGATGAGCCAGGACGAAACCTGCCGCGCCGCCGAGCAGCTCTTCGCACGCTATCTCGATGGCGCCACGCTCTCCACCAACGCCAAGCATCTGCGCGGCTCCGCCTGGCTCAACTTCCCGCGCATCGTCTGCGAGCGGTGGCACAAGGATAACCTCATCCTGATGGGCGACGCAGCGCACACCGCGCACTTTTCCATCGGCTCCGGCACCAAGCTCGCCATCGAAGACGCAATGAAGCTCGCGCAAGTCCTGCATGGCGGCAAGACATTGGCGGAAGCGCTCGCCGAATATCACGCCGAGCGCCAAGTCGAAGTGCTGAAACTGCAGAACGCCGCGCGCAATTCGACCGAGTGGTTCGAGAACATCGACCGCTACGCCAACCTCGAGCCGCTGCAATTCGCCTATTCCCTGCTCACCCGCAGCCAGCGGGTCAGCCACGAAAACCTGCGCCTGCGCGACAAGGACTTCTTGAGCCGCGTCGAAGACTGGTTCGCACAGCCCTGGACCGCCGATGCCGCGCCGGCCAATGCCGGGCCGTGCTCAACGCCTCCTATGTTCGTCCCGCTGCGCCTCCGCGACCTGGACATCGCCAACCGCGTCGTCGTCTCGCCGATGTGCATGTACTCGGCCGTCGACGGTGAAGTGAACGACTTCCATCTCGTCCATTACGGCGCCCGCGCCAGCGGCGGCGCGGGACTTATCTTCACCGAAATGACCGACGTCTCCGCCGATGCCCGCATCACGCCGGGCTGCGCCGGCATGTATGACGCCAAACACGTGACCGCCTGGAAACGCATCGTCGACTACGTCCACGCCAACACCAACGCCAAGTTCGCGCTGCAACTCGCCCACGCCGGCCGCAAAGGTTCGACGCGCAAGCCGTGGAGCGACGATCCGAACGACAAGCGCGATTATTCCGACCAACCGCTCGAAGCCGGCAATTGGGAAATCATCGCGCCGTCGCCGCTGGCCTGGTCGCAAACCAACGGCACGCCTCGCGAAATGACGTACGCCGACATGGAGCGCGTCAAAGCCGATTTCGTCCGCGCCACTCTAATGGGCGAAGCGGCCGGTTTCGACATGCTCGAACTGCATTGCGGTCACGGTTACCTGCTCTCGTCCTTCCTGACCCCGATCAGCAATCGACGCAAAGACGAGTACGGCGGCAGCGTCGAAAACCGCCTGCGCTTTCCGCTGGCGGTTTTCGAAGCCATGCGCGCGGCGTGGCCGAGCGTAAAACCGATGAGCGTGCGCATGTCGGCCACCGATTGGCATGAGGACGGCCTTAGCACAGAAGACTCGATAGCCATTGCCGAGGCCTTCGCGCAGGCAGGCGCGGACTTGATCGACGTCTCCGCCGGCCAAACCACGCCGCTCGCACGCCCCGTCTACGGCCGCATGTTCCAGACCCCGTTCAGCGACCGCATCCGCAATGAAGCACGGGTAAGGACGATGGCGGTCGGCAATATTTTCGAGCCGGATCATGTCAATTCCATCCTCGCCGCCGGGCGCGCCGATCTCTGCGCTTTGGCGCGCCCGCACCTGATGGACCCGAACTGGTCGCTGCGCGCCGCCGCCGAACTGGGCTACGGCAAGCTCGCGCCGCCAAAGCAGTATCGGACCGGATATGCGCAAATGCAGCGCAACCTGGCGCGCAAGGAGCAGGCATGAGCCATCACGTCTTCATCACCGGCGGCGGCGCCGGGATCGGCCTGGCCACCGCCCGCGCCCTCGCACCGACAGGTGCCCGCTTCACGCTGGTCGGCCGCGACGGCGCGCGCGCGCAGAGCGCCGCGGAGCAGTTCGAGCAGGCCCACGGCCTCTCTTGCGACGTGTCAAACGAAGCGGCGGTCACTGCTGCCTTCGCGGCGGCGCGCGACCGCTACGGCGACATCGACATCCTGATCAACAATGCCGGCATCACACCGTCGGCGCCGCTCGAACGCATGGACCTCGCCATGTGGAACCAGGTGCTGGCGATCAATCTCACCGGGGCGTTCCTCTGCTCACGCGCTGCGCTCGCCGACATGTACGCCAATGGATGGGGGCGCATCGTCAATGTCGCTTCCATCGCCGGCCTTCAGGGCGCCGCCTATATCAGCGCCTATTGCGCTTCGAAACACGGCATGATCGGCATGACCCGCGCGCTGGCGCGGGAATGCGCCAAGAAAGGCGTCACCGTGAACGCGGTCTGCCCCGGCTATGTCGACACCGACGTCATCACCCGCGCCGCCGAAAACATCGCCGCGAAAACGAAGCTCAGCGAAGCTGAAGCCAAAGCCTCGCTCTACGCGAACAACCCACAGGGCCGGCTGATCACCGCCGACGAAGTCGCCTCCGCCATCGCCTGGCTGTGCAGCGACGGCGCCGCCGCCACGAACGGCGCGGCGATCCCGATGAGTGGCGGCGAGATCTAGTGGGACGGGCGCTCCCCGCAACGCCGCAAGAGAGGGCGGCATGAACGACTCCGTCCGGCTTTCGTTGCGCCTGCTCGCAACCAGCCGCCTGATCGAACGCGAAGTGGACGCCCTCATGCGCGCGGAATTCGACTCGACCATCGCCCGCTTCGATTTTCTTGCCGCTCTCGATCGACACGGGCCGCTGACGCTTGGCGAGGTTTCGCAATTCCTGCTCGTCTCCAACGGCAACGTCACGCAATTGCGAACACGCCTGAGCGCGGATGGGCTGATCGAAGCGAGCCAAGACCAAAACGACCGCCGCGTCCAACGCGTGCGGTTGACGCGGCAAGGCGAAAGCGTATTCAAGCAAATGGCCAAGGCGCACGGACGTTGCGTGGACGCGCTGCTGCGCGATCTCACCAAAGCCGAAAAGAACGCGCTGTCGCGGCTCCTCGATGCAGCCAAGGCATCGCTGCGCCGCAAGCTGACGAAAGGAGCGGCGCCGTGATCAACGATGCTTGGAACAGCGCCGGCTATCGCGCCGAACATTTCCTGTGGAGCGTCGAAGACCGGGTCGCCAAAATCACCTTGAACCGGTCCGAGCGCAAGAATCCGCTGACCTTCGAAAGCTACGCCGAACTCCGCGATCTTTTCCGCCGCCTTACTTACGCGCAGGATTGCCGCGCCATCGTCATCGCCGGCGCTGGCGGCAACTTCTGTTCGGGCGGCGACGTACATGACATCATCGCGCCGCTGACCAAGATGACGATGCCGCAACTGATGCGGTTCACGCGCATGACCGGCGATCTGGTCAAGGCCATGCGCGCCTGCCCGCAACCCGTGGTGGCCGCCGTCGAAGGCGTCTGCGCCGGCGCCGGCGCCATCGTCGCCATGGCCAGCGACATCCGCTTCGCCGCACCGAGCGCGAAGACCGCGTTTCTCTTCACCCGCGTGGGCCTGGCCGGCTGCGACATGGGCGCGTGTGCAATTCTGCCGCGGATCATCGGCCACGGCCGCGCCAGCGAGCTGCTCTACACCGGCCGCTCCATGAGCGCCGAGGAAGGCGCTGCCTGGGGCTTCTTCAACAAGCTCACCGAAACGCCGCTGGCGGAAGCCGAAGCGTTCGCACGCGAGATCGCCAACGGGCCGGCCTTCGCCCATTCCATGACCAAGAACCAGCTCAACATGGAATGGAATATGAGCCTCGAGCAGGCGCTCGAAGCCGAAGCGCAGGCGCAAGCCATCTGCATGCGGACGAAGGACTTCGAACGCGCGTATCTCGCCTTCGCGGCGAAGCAAAAGCCGGTGTTCGAGGGCGATTGATGGCCGATCGCAGCTATTTCACCTGGCCCTTTTTCGAGGAACGGCACCGGCTGCATGCTGCATCGCTCGATAAGTGGGCGTCCGAGGCGCGCCTTCCCGTTCATGTCGCCGAGGAAAATGTCGACGCTGCCTGTAGAGACATCGTTTGCGCCCTTGCGCGCGGCGGATGGCTGGCCAACGCCGTCGGCGGAGGGCGCCCACTCGACGTCCGCACGCTCTGCCTCAGCCGCGAGACGCTCGCGCGTTACTCGGGTCTCGCGGATTTTGTCTTTGCGATGCAAGGACTGGGCTCCGGCCCGATCTCGCTGTTCGGCACGCCGGAGCAACGCGCGCGTTATCTGCGCGCGGTCGCCCAAGGCGACAAGATCGCCGCCTTCGCGCTCTCGGAACCGGAGGCAGGTTCCGACGCCGCGGCGCTGACGCTCACTGCGCGGGCAGATGGCGACCATTACCGGCTTGACGGCGAGAAGACCTGGATATCGAACGGCGGCATCGCCGGCTTTTACGTCGTCTTCGCCCGCACCGGCGAGGCGCCCGGCGCCAAAGGCGTCAGCGCCATCATTGTCGATGCGGACACAGTTGGGCTTAAGGTCGCCGAACGCATTCCCCTCATCGCCGCACACCCGCTGGCGCGCCTCACGTTCGAAAACGTCCGCGTCCCCCGCGAGAACCTCATCGGCAGTCCCGGCGAAGGCTTCAAGATCGCGATGGCGACGCTCGATGTCTTCCGCTCCACGGTCGGCGCTTCCGCGCTCGGCATGGCCCGCCGCGCGCTCGATGAGACGCTCGCCCGCGCCAAGACGCGCCAAATCAACGGTGCGCCGATGGCGGAGCTGCAAATGGTTCAGGCCATGATCGCCGACATGGCGCTGAAGATCGACGCCGCCGCGCTGCTTGTCTACCGCGCCGCATGGACCAAAGATTCCGGAGCGGCGCGCGTCACCCGCGAGGCGGCGATGGCCAAGCTCTACGCCACCGATGCCGCACAAGAAGTCATCGACGCCGCCGTACAGCTGCATGGCGGCTGGGGCGTCGTCCACGGCCATCCGATCGAATGCCTCTATCGCGACATCCGTGCGCTCCGTATCTATGAAGGCGCTTCGGAAGTGCAGAAAGTCATCGTCGCCCGCCAAACGCTCGCGCAGGAAACGACATGAGCGCCCACCTAGACACTTTCGTCCGCGACAATCTCCCGCCGCGCGATCAGTGGCCGGAAATGAAGTTCGCGCTGCCCGCTCTGCACTTCCCTGCCGATTACAACGCCAGCAGCATGCTCGATACCGCGATCGCGGATGGCCACGGTTCTCGCAATGCGGTGCTGCTTTCGTCGGAGACGCTTAGCTATGCGGCTCTGCTCCCAGAAGCGTGTCGTATCGCGCACGTGCTGATCCACGACTTCGGACTCGTTGCCGGCAACAGAGTGCTGATACATGCTTCGAACACGCGCCTCTCCCTGCCGGTCTGGTGGGGCGTCTTCCGCGCCGGCGGCGTCGCCGTCGGCACGATGCCGATGTTGCGCCCACACGAACTCGCGGTGATCTGCAACAAGGCGCAGATTTCGCACGCCATCGTCGACACCCATCGCGCCGGCGAGCTCGATGCCGCGCGGGCCGAAGCGCCGATCTTGCAGCATGTGGTGACGACGGACGATCTTGCCCGGCGGATGGCCGCCGCGCCCAGCCGCGGCGCAGCAGTCCCGACCGCTGCCGACGATCCCGCCTTGATCGCCTTCACCTCCGGCACAACCGGGACGCCAAAAGGCTGCGTTCACTTCCACCGCGACATCGCCGCGATGGCGGAGACGTTTTCGCGCCACGTGCTGCAGCCGAAGCCGAGCGATGTGTTCATCGGCACACCGCCGTTTGCGTTCACGTTCGGACTCGGCGCCGGCATGATCTTTCCGGCGAGCGTCGGCGCAGCCACGGCAATATGCCAACGGCCTGGCTTCGACGTGCTCGCCGAAACCATCGCCCAACACAAGGCCACGACGCTGTTCACCTCGCCCACCGGCTATCGCGCGCTAATGAAGCAGGACATGAGAAAGTTGGCCTCGCTGCATACCTGCGTTTCCGCCGGTGAGCATTTGCCGTTGGCGACATCCGACCAATGGTTCGCGCGCACCGGCATCCGCATCATCGACGGCATCGGCTCCACCGAAATGATTCACATCTTCGTCTCAGCGCGCGGCGAGGACATCCGCCCCGGCGCTACCGGCAAGGCGGTGCCCGGATATGAGGCGACGCTGCTCGACGGCGACGATCAGCCGTTCGAAGGCGAAGGCGAAGGCCGCCTCGCGGTCAAAGGTCCGACCGGATGCCGCTATCTCGCCGACGAACGCCAGCGCAGTTACGTCGTCAATGGCTGGAACGTCACCGGCGATGTGTTTCGCCGCGATGCGGACGGCTATTTCTGGTATCTGACGCGGGCCGACGACATGATCGTTTCCTCCGGCTACAATATCGGCGCGCCGGAAGTGGAGAACGCGCTCCTCACCCACCCCGCCGTCGCCGAATGCGCCGTCGTCGGCGTCGCCGACGAAGAACGCGGTCAGATCGTCAAGGCTTTCGTGGTGCTAAACCCCGAGGACCGCGCCACGGAGCGTGAATTGCAGGATCACGTGAAGCAGACCATCGCGCCCTACAAATATCCGCGCGCCATCGAATTCGTCGCTGAGCTGCCGAAAACCGCCACCGGCAAACTGCAGCGCTTCCGGTTGCGCCAACCAACATGAAGTTTGCCCGAGATCTCATCGTCCGCTTCGAGCATTGCGACGCAGCCGGCCTCATCTTCTATCCGCGTTTCTTCGGGCTGGTGAACGAAATGGTGGAGGATTGGTTCGCCAGCCTCGGCTACTCGTTCAAGGCGCTGCATATCGATAGCCGCAAGGGCGTGCCGACCGTGCGCTTCGAAACCGAATTCGTCGGGCCCGTGCGTATCGGTGATCTGCTTCGCCAGACGCTCGGCGTCGACGCCATCGGCGCTGCTTCGCTTCATCTGAAGCACATAGCGACGGTTGGCGATCGGCGGGTTGCGCGTTTCGATCAGATCATCGTTTTCACCGATCTCGCGAGCATGAAAGCAGAGCCCTGGCCGGTCGAGCTGCGCGCCGCCATCGCCAAGTTCGCGGAGTTGCCGCTATGAAGACGCTGCTCCCCGAGGGCTGGCCGCGCCCGAAAGGCTATGCGAACGGCATCGAAGCCGAAGGCCGCATCGTTTTCGTCGCCGGCCAGATCGGCTGGACGCCCGAGTGCAGGTTCGAGGCAACCACGCTTCCAGCGCAGTTCGCACAAACGCTCGACAACACGCTCGCGGTGCTCCGCTGCGCCAATGCCGGCCCCGAGCACGTCACGCGCATGACCTGGTACATCACCGACAAACGCGCCTACCTCGCCTCGCTCGCGGAACTCGGCGCCATCTGGCGCGAGAAGATGGGCCGCAACTATCCGGCGATGGCCGTCATCGAAGTGAAAGCGCTGATCGAAGATGCAGCACTCATCGAGATCGAAACGACGGCGGTGGTTCCTCCTCGCTCTTGATGGGCGGGCATGGCGACCGAATTGGCCGCGGCTAGTTTCCTGCTACACTCCATGCCCAGGAGCTTCCCATGGCAGACCACAGCCTCTTCATCTTCGTCCGCGTCAAGGACGCCACGCCCGAAGCCGTCGGCAACGCATTGCGCGACTCGAGCGACAAGATCATGGACATCTACTCGATCATGGGCGAATGGGATTTGCTCGTGCGCATCGAGCATCCTGATCTCAACACCATCCAGCAGGTGGTGACCGAGACCATCCGCGCCAATCCCAACGTGGCGCAAACCTATACGATCCTCGGCTATCAGATCTACGGCTCGAAGTGGCCGGGCTTCGATTATCCAGACTCCGAATGAGCCTCGATCTCGAAAAAGAATACAACAACCGGGCCGCCGTGCCCGAGCACCCCGCCATCATCGCCAGCTGGGCGGCCGAGAGCAAAGCCTATCGCGACATCAATCCGCCACGGGTAATCGCGTACGGGCCCGGTGAGCGCAACACGCTCGATCTGTTCGACGGCGGCCCCGGTCCCGCACTGATGTTCATTCACGGCGGCTATTGGCAGGCGCTCGACAAGAGCTTTTTCAGCCATATGGCGCGCGGCTTGAACGCCCGCGGCGTCAGCGTCGCAGCGCCCAGTTACGATCTCTGCCCCAATGTCCGCATCGGCGACATCGTCGAACAGATGCGCGCGGCGTGCGCCGTGGTCCATCGCGCGACCGATGCGCCGGTAGTCGTCGCCGGGCACTCGGCCGGCGGCCATCTCGCCGCATGCTTGCTCGCCACCGAGGCGCATGCGCCCGCCGCTTACGCCATCTCGGGATTGTTCGAACTGGCGCCGCTGATCCCAACCAGCATCAACGAGAAGCTACAGCTGGACAGCGAGGAAGCTGAAGCGCTGAGCCCCCTCTTCTGGCCGGCGCCGGAAGGCAAGACGCTCGACGCCGTCGTCGGCGGCGATGAATCGAGCGAGTATCACCGGCAGAGCGCAGCGATAGTTGCGGCCTGGGGCGAAGGCGGGGTGTCCAGCCGATACGAGGAGGCCCCCGGCGCCAACCATTTCACCGTCATCGCCGGCCTGGCCGACCCGGCCTCGAGCATGTGCGCGCGGCTCGAGCGCCTGGCCCGCAGGGCCTGAGCCCCGAGTACCGGGCTTGCGCCCGGCCCAGCGGCGACGCTATAGCGGCGATCCCGTTCATCCGGTTCGCGGTCGTCCGCGAAAAGGGCGCGTAGCTCAGCGGGAGAGCACTACGTTGACATCGTAGGGGTCACAGGTTCGATCCCTGTCGCGCCCACCATTTTTACAATGACTTACGCTCGCTCGGCCCCGGGAAATAGCTCGTACCAGAGTTCTGGTAAGCATATGGTAAGCACTAGGGCCGAGTCGAACGACGCGCATGCAAACGCGTTTTAAGGAGCGCCGTGTTGGCAGCCTCCTTTGAATTTTCTCGACGAGAGAGCCCGTATGCAATCGACTTACGACCTTGAAGAGCATCGCCATCGTTTTGGTGTCTGGGCCGCCGCGCGTGCATCGCAGAGGGGATGCGCCGGCTTGAACTCCAAGGCTTGCTATTCGGTGCTCAACCCTATGCGTCCAAAATTTGTGGCTTGGTTTTCGGGACGTCCGCCGAACGCTCAGGCGTTTGACGAACAGCACACGGAGTGGGTGCGTCATGTTCAGGGTGAGACAGCGCATGTTTCCTTTGGGCGAGCGGCCAAACTCGTCAACGTCTATCTGAAGGTAGCGGTTGTGTTGGGGCCGGATGCCTACGGATGGCGCAGCTATATACATCCACCAATTGATGCCCGTCTCATGAGGGTTCTTGCTGGGCATGCTCTTCTCGTCCCGGCCGAACGTGCCTGGCTACGAAAGGCGGTGTGGACAAAATTCCAGCAAGAAGACTACGCGCACGCGCTGACTATACTTCGGCGGATAGACAACTCTTGGGCAATTGAAAAGTTTTGGCACCCAGCGGCGAAGGCCTACTAAACCCGGCTCCAACGCTCAACAAAATCGAGCGCACGCTTCGTGTCAGGGTGATCCGCCCCGAGCAAAATAGTACGTTGGTCGAAGACCTGGCGCATCAACCGCAGCGCTTCCTCACGCTCTCCTGCGGATTCAAGCGTGCGTGCAATGCTTGCCTTCGTCGTGATTGTGTCCTCGTCGTTCTCACCAAATTTGCGCACACGAATCGAAAGCGCATTCTCCAGAATTTCTAGAGCATCGGAATGCTGCCCATTATCGCGGAGTGAGGCGGCCAGGTTGTTTGCCGCCCGGAGCGTGTCTGGATGATCTGGGCCAACAGTTCTCTTGCGGCACTCCAGCAACTGCCTCTGGTACATTTGGCTCTCAGTCGGCAGGCCCCGTGCTGCGAGTATGTCGCCCAGGGTTTCAATGCATTCAAGTGTCATGTTGTGTTCTTTGCCAAATTGCTGGGTCAACACGTTGAGCGCCTGCTGGGCCAAATCCTGCGCTTCCTGCAGTTGATCGCACTCGACAAAAGCCTCGGTGAGATTGAGCATGCTCTGCACTGTTTCTTCTAAGTCTTTTGTGCCAGACGCTTCTTTTTCCGACTGGAGTTGCAGCTGAACGACTTGTTCAAGAAGTTCGCGGGTACCTTTGAGATCGCTCATTTCGAAACGCATCGACGCGAGCTCACTCATAATTGCGAGGCGATCTTGGTGATCGTCGACCATAGTACGCGTCGCAGTTTCCAAAGTCTGCTCCAATAGGTCTCGCGCGTTTTGCACGTTTCCTGTCGCACTCAAGATTGCTGCGAGGGTTCTGGTTGCGTTGACAGTTAGCGGATGATCCTTGCCTGCTGTTGCCCGGTAACGCTCAACCACGCTCTCTTGGTTTGCGCGCGCTCCTTCAAGGTTCTCTTGCGCAATCAAAAGGTATGTTAGCTGGCTTGCGGTGGCCAGTGTGTGTGGATCGTTCAGCCCCCACACGCGCTGTTGCACATCAATCAGTTGAAGCAAGAGTTTTTGAGCCGGATCGAAGTCTTTCAGGTCCGCGAGAATCCCTGCAAGGTTACTCATGCATGTGAGTGTATCTCGATGTTCTGGCCCTCGTGTTTTTGTGTACGACACAAGGGTAAGCTCGGACAATTGACGAGCGGCCTGTAGGTCGCCGTTCTCGCGCAGGGCTTTGCTGCGAATTGCGTTGAGCGCCAGAGTGTTTTCGTCTTCATCACCAAAAACTCTAGCGAAAGGCTCGACGAGAGCTTCGATCAGCGGAAGAGCCTCTTTGTGATGTCCCGATTGGCACACGAATTCGGCAAGCTGAGCTGCGGAAACAAGGGTTTCCTCTGCATCCGCGTCCTCGGCCTCAAATTGAGAATTCAGAACTTCGTTAACCAAAGTTATAGCACCGGCGCTATCTCCATTGCGCATGAGGCTGCTGGAGAGCGTTCGCTTGGCTGCCCAGAGCTTGTCTCGCTCTCCGCGTTGCTCGTATTGGCGGACTAAGCACCGATCAAACTCTAACGAGGAAGTGGACATCGCGCGAATTGCGGCAAGATGATCCGCAATGCTGTTTGCCAGTAGAAGATCGCGTTCGCTCCACAAGGGGGTGTTTTTGACCCGACTATTGAACGCTGTACACAATAGCACTTCTGGATTTCGACCGGTCTCTCGGAGCGGTCTCCAATGATTAGCAAGCTCTACATCGCCTCGTGATTGCAGAAGGTCGAACCGATCAAGATCGAGGAGCAATTGCTCTAGCCTTTCCCACGCTTCGGCGGCCCGCAGTTGATAGGGGAGCTCCTCCGCTTGCCGCTTGTCTGCCTCACGCGTCTCAAAGCGATCGGCGATCATAAGGTGCGCGGTGCGCTTGATCTCATTGGCGCCAAGATAGCGTGCCGCCACGGCTTGGCGCAGATGGTCGTGGCTGAAGGCTATCCGGCCTTGCTGATCGCGCACGCCGTCGCCTAATCCGTTGCGCAACGTGGCCCACGCCAAGGGCGTCGCGCCCGCGATGGCGACGATTTCGTTCTCTTCAAGGCCCGCGCGACTCGCCCAAATGAGTGGCAACGCCTTGGCGACAAGACCCGGTTCACAATCCCGCTCCAGGCGGCCAATCATGCGCGCGAACAAATCCGGCAGGTCGGAGGCGTCGAGATAGGCGCCCAGAACTTGCTCGAAGAGCGCATGTGTCGCCGCAACGCGCAATTCGCCCAGCACAGTCTTGAGAAACAGGGGAACACCCGCTTTAGGGTGCGCAATGATAGCGTCGATCTGAGTTTGCGGTAGTTGACGGCCCCAGCCTTTAAGCGTTTCGACAACAAACACGCCCCGTTCTTCCGCGCTGAGCGGTTTGATGTAGAGTTCGCTCCAGCGGCGTGTCAGCGCTGCCGACTTGGCTTCGCCGTCTAAGCTTGACGCCACGACCTTCAGCCCCGGCACGATGGACAGCCAACGCAGATTCTGTTCGCTCGATAATTTATCTAAACCGTCTAGCGCGACGAGCACGCGCCTACTCTGATTCCGGGTAAGAACCAATGCTTGCGCGATGCGCTCCGCAAGTGCTGAGGAGACATCCATAAGCTCCGCGTTGCCGTCTGGGAGATCGATAGTCTCGCCGGTGGCGCGGTTGAGGAACTCCCAAAGGCGCAGCATGATTTGCTGCGGATTGGCGCTGTCGGGCGAGGCTCCTAGGTAATGCTCGAATAAGATATCATTGGGATGATGCACGCGCCAATCGTGCAGCCAGTTGGCGATTAGGGTCGATTTACCGTTCCCTGACTCGCCAGCGATTAGGAGCGGCGAAGCTTCCAAGTCTTCCATCCAGCGATCGAGGGCGCTCCTATAGGAGGCCGCGCCCACATGCAGGCCGCGTCGCTCGCGCGCATAGGCGCGATGCAAGCGCAAGCTCTGTTCGAACAGATCGGGCACTGCGGTGTCTGGAAAGCGTTCTTCCAATAGAGCGCCCAGCGCGTTCTCCACCGCAGCGCCGATATCGTCGGGTTGTGCGTAGGATTGTATTGCAACGCCCTTACCCCGGAGCGAGGCCTTGAGGGTCGCCAGCTTCACGCTTGCCGCCTCGTTTTCCGGCTCAAGGGCGGCGCGTTCTTCATCGCTGAAGGCGGCCGTCCAATCCCAGTTTGGATCACGCTCGAAAAGCAAAGCTCGCTGCGCTGCATCGTCATCGCTCAGAACGCCATGCACGATCTCCATGGCGGTGATGCTCATGCCCGCCGCCTCGGCCAAATCGGGATACGCTGCCTTCAATTCTGGCGTGAGCGCCTCGGCGGGCGGCGTCCAGCCGTAGCGGTCACCGATCAGGCCGATGAAATAGGGGCGGCAGCGATCGATCTCGGAAATTAGAGTCGGAAGGGTGTCACCGCGCTCTTGCTGTTCCTTGGTGATGCCCCAGCGCAGATCGACTTCGAACAGCTCGACGCCGCGTACTCGCATGCGCGCTCTGAGCTTCGGGAACACTTCTTTGACAAGGATGTCACGTTCGCGCTGCATGTCGAGGAACGTTGATGAAACGAACACGCGTACAGAGCGGTTGTCATCTTCAGCCGGGATGGGCGGCCCCGCGATTTCGGCGCATTTGGCGTAGTCAGAAGGATGTGCAGCTTTTGTCGGATGTCCTGGCATTTCAGGCTGTGCCCCAGTTTGTAGGGGCAAGAAGGTGGGCTTTCGCACCGCCGCCACCTGCGTTGACCTTGTATCGCTTCGCGAGGCCAAGTGCAGTACGAGCGCGAACAATGCCAAGGCAACCGGGCCGACCGCCAGTAACGCCCAATCCGGAGTGGCGTCTATAGAGGTGTGCCATCCCTCAAGCCATGACTGTTGAGCCAACAGATGGCGCAGCCACTGAGCCGTTTGATCTAACCAACCCATGAGCCGCCCCCTGCCAATAGAATAGCAAGCGATATGAAGCGGCACACGCTTTTCCTTGATGTCGAGCGACTGATGGGTTGGGGGTGGGTGACGCGCACATAGCCCCGAGTTTCGACCCGCCGGAGGCGTGGTCGAGGTGGAGACGCCCCGCGTCTCCGACGCGTTCGCGTCAGCCGTCGCGCGCAGCGCGGGTGGGGCCGCACCCTGAGGCGCCTCGCCGCACCATTGTGCGGGGGCCGCGCCATGTTAGGTTCGCCGCCACATGATCCTCGAAGCACAGAACATCTTGGCCAAAGACGAAATCGACCGGCTGCGCGAAATCGCCGGCCAGATCGAGTTCGTGGACGGGCGCGCCTCCAACCCTGACAACGTCACCAAAGTCAATTTGCAGGCCGATCCGAAAAGCCCGCTCTACGCCGAAAGCTCCAACATCGTCATGACCGCGCTGGTGCGCTCCAGGGAGTTCCGCGACTTCGCCTTCCCCAAGCGCATCGCGCCGCCGATGCTGGCGAAATACCACCCGGGCATGAAGTACGGCGTGCATGCCGACAGCGCCTTCGTCGCCGCACCGGGGCAAGCGCTGCGCTCGGACGTATCAGCGACCATCTTCATCTCCGATCCGCGCACTTACGAAGGCGGCGAACTGGTCAGCTATCTCGGCGGGCGCGCGCTCCGTTTCAAAGGCGAGCCGGGGAGCATCGTCGTCTATCCGTCGACGACATTGCACGAAGTGACGCCGGTGACGTCGGGCGAAAGATTGGTGTCCATCACCTTTATCCAAAGCCATATCGCCGACGAGGCCAAGCGCACCATGCTGCACGAACTGAACGAGGTCATCGCGCTCGAGGGCCTCAATGTGAAGTGGCAAAACCGCGTGCGGCTCGAAGCTGTGTCGAGCAATCTGATGCGCCACTGGTCGTCGGAATAGCGTTCAGGCTGCGGCGATCACGCGCTCGATCTCGACGACGAGATCCTTGAGGTGGAAGGGCTTGGACAGCACCTTCGCCTGTTTCGGCGCCTGGCTCTGCGGCGACAAAGCCACTGCGGCAAACCCGGTAATGAACACGATCTTCATGCCCGGGTCGGCCTCTGCGCCGCGGCGCGCAAGTTCGATGCCGTCGAGTCCGGGCATGACGATGTCGGTCAGCAGCAGGTCGAAGGAGCCGTGTTCGAGCGCCTCCCAGGCGGAATCGCCGTCGCCGTATCCGACAACGTCATGACCAGCGCGCGAAAGGCTCGTCACCAGGAAAGCCCGGAGCGAGTCGTCGTCTTCGGCCAGTAGGATGCGCGCCATACCGTGAGCTGCTCCGGAACTTCCGGCCCCCTTCGAACCGGTAGCCTCTAGCATAAATCGGGTAAAGACCGGCTGAAGCCTCGCACACAGCTGGTAAACAGGAGTAAAGATTGACGCCGGAGTAAGCCGCGGCAAACAATGCGCTCAATGGACCCGACGGATCACGGCGGCCTGGGCGCAACGAACACCCTCTCGGAAGGCGTGAGCCCGGTCGAGCCGCACGCCGAGCCGCCCTTCGTACTGATCGAACCGTTAAGGCGCACAGCGCCCATCATCTTCGCCTCTCCTCACAGCGGGCGCCGCTATCCCCCGGAATTGCTGGCCGACGCGCGCGTCAGCCTGATCAGCCTGCGGCGCTCCGAGGACGCTTATGTCGATGAACTCTTCGCCGGCGCCGCTGCACACGGGGCCGCGGTGGTCTCGGCCACCATCGCGCGCGCCTATATCGATCTCAACCGCGATCCCGCCGAGCTCGATCCCGAAATGTTCGACCAGCGCCCGCCGCACTCTCCGCAGGCAAGCTCGGCGCGGGTGCAGGCCGGCTTGGGCGCCATTCCGCGCATCAGCGGCGATGGCCAGACCATTTACCGGCGCAAGCTTTCGCTCGAAGACGCCGAGCGCCGCATCAACGCCGTGCATCGCCCCTATCATGCCTTGCTGCAGAATCTCGTCGCCGAGACGAGAGAGCAGTTCGGCTGCGCTGTGCTGATCGATTGCCACTCGATGCCGAACAACGCGCGCGGCGCGCATGCGCCCGACATCGTGCTGGGCGATCGCTTCGGCGCTTCCTGCCACCCTTCCGTCACCGCGCTCGCCGAAGCGACGCTGCGCCGTCTGGGTTATCGCGTCGCCCGCAACACCCCGTTCGCCGGCGGCCACACCACGCAAAGCTATGGCCGCCCCGCGCATGGCGTCCACGCGCTGCAGATCGAGATCAATCGCGCGCTTTACGTGGACGAGCGCACGCTCGAGCGCACGAACGGCTATGTCCGGGTCCGCGCCGACATGAGCCGGCTCGCCGACGCTTTGAACACGGCGGCGCTGCACAAGAGCTTGGCCTAGATCGACTGGTGTCAGTCCGGATGCGCGGAGCGCGATTTCTAAATCCCGCCTGGATCCCAGATCGGCCTTCGGCCGTCCGGAATGACGACGGATAGCACCGGGGATAGCGCCGTTTCTATCCGACCGAGTTTGTTTCGCGGTACATTGCTCGCATCGTCCTCGCATGGAGGGCAGTTGGATCCCTGTTCGGCCGACCGCGAAGACGAGGTGATTGAGCGTGAAGCTCGGATGTTTCCGGCAGACCAGCGCCGGACGGCGGGCGCCGAAGCGAACAAACCAATGGGCGTGACGGCGTTGCGTATCGCAGAAGAGCAGAAGCCGCCGGGGTCAAAAACCGCGCGGAGTATGAACCGGGGATTGCGCGAACAGACGCGACCCGCGCGCCGGCGGCGACCTACCCATGGGAGTGAAACACCTCCCGGTGATGAGCCGCTCGCAGCCAGTCACGGAGACGCGAGGCAAAGCGTCCGGCGCTGAGCAATCGGCGCATGCTGAACCACTTTCGACGCGACCCTCGCGTCTCCGCCCTTCGTTTGGGGCGAAACCACGAACCCGCATCGGCGGCGCTTCTGCACGGCCGAAGAAAAACCGCCGGGCGGTGAGGCCCGGCGGGGAAGGTAAAATAGGGAGGAAACGCCCGATAGGGCGGGTGCGGCGTCGCGAAACGCCGCAACCCCACGACCCTATTTCGCAATGCAGCAATTTGCAACGTGAACAAGGCGTCACGTTTTGATGATCAGTCGTAATAGCTAGATAATGCTAGTCTTTTCTGAACTCCATGCCGTATTGCACATGCTCACATGCAGACCCGGATGGGTTCTGCATCAGGAATCTCCGGCCCTGCCGTTGAAGCAGGCAGATAAGGCAGGCAGAACCCGCGCCTTCCTACCCGAAAGCCCGATTTTCATGGCTGAGCGCCTCCGCAACCTCGCGATCATCGCCCACGTCGACCACGGCAAGACCACTCTGGTCGATCAACTCCTGGCTCAGGGCGGAGCGTTTCGCGCCAACGAAGCCCGGCAAGAGCGCGCCATGGATTCCAACGATCAGGAGCGCGAACGCGGCATCACCATTCTCGCCAAATGCACCTCGATCCTATGGTCGAAAGCCGGCGAAGAGTATCGCCTCAACATCGTCGACACCCCAGGCCACGCCGATTTCGGCGGCGAAGTCGAACGCATTCTCGGCATGGTCGACGGCTGCGTTCTGCTGGTGGACGCCAGCGAAGGCGTCATGCCGCAAACCAAGTTCGTGTTGTCGAAGGCGCTGGCGCGCGGGCTTCGCCCGATGGTGGTGCTCAACAAGGTCGATCGCCCCAGCGCCGAACCGGATCGCGCGCTCAACGAAATTTTCGAACTCTTCCTCGCCCTCGGCGCCAGTGACGCGCAGGCCGATTTCCCGATCCTTTATGCGAGCGGCAAAGAGGGTTGGGCCAAGACCGACATTGCCGCCGAGAACAAGGATCTCACGCCCCTGTTCGAACTCATCGTCCGCCACGTGCCCGATCCCGAGCCGATCGCGCGCAAGGACGAGCCGTTCGCATTTCTCGTCACCATGCTCGACTCCGATTCGTTTCTCGGCCGCGTGCTGACGGGACGCGTGGAAGCCGGGCGCGTGAACGTTGGCGACAACGTCAAGGCGCTTGGACGCGATGGCAAAGAGATCGAACGCGGCCGTCTGACCAAGCTGCTTTCGTTCCGCGGCTTGAAGCGCGTGCCGGTCGAAAGCGCCGAAGCCGGCGACATCATCGCCATCGCGGGCCTGGTCGATACGACCGTCGCCGATACGATCGGCGCCATCGATTTGGCCGCGCCGCTGCCGTCGACGCCGATCGATCCGCCGACGCTGGCGATCACGGTCTCGATCAACGATTCTCCGCTGGCAGGGCGCGCGGGAGACAAGGTGCAGAGCCGTGTGATCCGCGCCAGGCTGTTGGCCGAGGCGGAATCCAATGTCGCCATCCGCGTCACCGAAACCGCAAGCAAGGACGCCTACGAAGTCGCCGGCCGCGGTGAACTCCAGCTTGGCGTGCTCGTCGAAACCATGCGCCGCGAAGGATTCGAGCTTTCACTTTCACGCCCGAAAGTGCTGACGCGCAGCGAGAACGGCCAGACGCTGGAGCCGGTCGAAGAAGTCGTCATCGACGTTGACGATGAATATACAGGCGTCGTCATCGAAAAGATGAGCATCCGCAAGGGCGAGCTGCAGGACATGCGCCCCTCGGGCGGCGGCAAGACGCGGCTTGTCATGCTGGCGCCCTCGCGCGGCATGGTCGGCTATCACGGCGAGTTCCTTACCGACACGCGCGGCTCCGGCGTGATGAACCGGCTTTTCCATTCTTGGGCGCCGTGGAAGGGCGACATTCCCGGCCGCCGCAATGGCGCGCTGATCTCGAACGACAAGGGCCAATCCACAGCGTACGCGCTATGGAATCTCGAAGAACGCGGCCAGATGTTCATTGCCGACGGCGAAGACGTCTATGAGGGCATGATCATCGGCGAAAACAGCCGCGGCGAGGATCTCGACGTCAATCCGCTCAAAGGCAAAAAGCTCACCAACGTGCGCGCCTCCGGCAAGGATGAATCGATCCGGCTGACGCCGCCGCGCCGGCTCACGCTCGAACAGGCGATGGCCTGGATCGAGGATGACGAACTGGTCGAAGTGACGCCGGCGGCGATCCGGTTGCGCAAGGCCTATCTCGATCCGAACGAACGCAAGAAGGCGCAGCGGGCGAAGGAAGCGAGTTAGCTCTTGGACCGCCGGCGTCCTCGCCGGCCCAGCGCTTAGGTTCGCTATTGGCCCAATTGAGACATTGGCCGCCTTCGCTAGATTGCCCGCATGACAAGGCGTCCGACCGACATCATAACGGCCATGCTTGCCCCTTTGACGCTCTTTGCGGCGCGGTGCGAGGACAAGGCCACACTGCGAAAGCTCATTGCCCTGGCCGAGGATCGCTCGCGTCGGAAGGAAGCTCACGCGCTCTTCTCCGAGATTCGGCAGAAGACGCTGGCCGCCGAAAAACGCAAAGACGAGTGCGCGTTAGCGCAATATGCGTTCGAGGAGATTTGCGCTAAGACGCTCTACAATCTCACGCATGAGCCAGCGCCTTTTGATCCTGACTCCCCGTTTTGGGTTCTGCCGCTAGCGTTGGACCTCGGGCGTCGGCTTGGCATCACCGACCCGGGCGCCATAAGTCCACTGTTAAAGGCGCCGTAGCGTCTGCTCTCGGCGAATAGCGGACTCTTAGTCCGCGGCCTCTGCGCTGCATCCGGTTACCCAAACACCACGCCGTCCAAGGAGCTCGTGAAAATCTATCCTACACCTTCGAAGCGCCCTTAAGCTCAGCGCACCGCTCCGCTCTAGAGCAGTTGGCCAATGTTCACCCGATGCGACGAGCGATGTGGCGGTGGAGCAAAGCGGAGAAGAAGCGAACATGAAAAGGCGGGAGGTGCGCTGGCGAGTTGTGTCGAACGCACACACCCGCACGCCATCGGCCGACGCCCTCCAAGCGTGAAGAACCTCCCGCAGCGGCGCCGGCGCCACGAGATCAACAAGGTGAGCAAGCCGTGGAAGGCGGGGATCGACCACGTCCACCAGAAGCGAATAAGGACCGCCGGCGCCTCGCCAGCAGCAGTGCGCGGCGTCGCGCATCGACAGGCTCAGCGTGACGCCATGGTTAGTTTTGCGTCCTGTCCCAGTAGCGTCAGGTTGAGCTTGTCGAAGACCGACGCGGGTCAAGAATGCCGGCGAGACGCTCCATGTTAACCTTGCGGAGGCGGCACGCGCACGCCGCGGCGCCATTCGTCACGCCGCTGCGCCACCTGCGCCTGCACATCGACCGGCTCACGGCAGACATACTGGATTTCGCGCATCTGGTCGGCGCCGGTGACTTCGGTCCCGTAGCAGCCGAGTTGCGTCAGCACCGCATTCGCCGCCGCCCCCCACCACAGGATGCCGGGCGAGCGGTCGTTGGCGTAGACCGTCATGTTTTGCGCCATCAGCAGCCCAAGCGAACGCGGCTCGCCGCGCAGCACCAGGACGGTCTGATCGCGCTCGTGGAACCACACCTGGTAACGATCGGCGCCGACATAGACGTCGGCGTCGGGCCAATCGGTCTCGTAGCTCAGGACGTGCTGGGTGGACGTGCACGCGCCGAGCGCGAGTGCGGCAACCAGCAGAAGAGCGCGCAGCTTCATCTTCGACTCCGTTCGAGACGAATAAGTCTCGCGCGAAGATGCACGGCGCGCGGCGGGGTTATGACCAAACCGTGACAGCGCGGCGTTTACCAACGCGGCGCTCCCGATTTGACGCAGAACTCGCGTCCGGCGCGCGTCTGCCAAGGGCTAAGCGCCCCTAATCATGTAATTCGCGTCACGGATGCGTGGCACAGCTCCTGCTCACCAAAGGCGCATAAGGCGGGCCCATGGGGGACACCGCCATGAACAAGGGCGCACTCTCATGGCTAACGCCATTGACCTCCATGTCGGCAAGCGGCTCCGCCGCCGTCGCCGGCTTCTGGGCCTCACCCAGCAGCAGCTGGCTGAGTCCATCGGTATTCGCTTCCAACAAATCCAGAAGTACGAATGCGGCGCGAACCGCGTGACCGCGAGCCGTCTTTACGAACTCGCCGTCGCGCTGAACGTGCCGGTGAACTACTTCTTCGAAGGCCTGCAGCAAGTGAACGCACAACCGAGCGCTCCCGGCGCGCCGGCCAACGATCGCGACCTTATTGCTGCAGACGTGCTCTCGCAGAAAGAAACGCTGGAACTGATCCGCGCTTACTACAAGCTCGGCGAACGTCCGCGCCGCCGCCTGCTCGACCTGGCCAAGGCGCTGCAAGACGAATCCACCGACGCGGCCTGATCCGCCGCAAAGGTTGGGGGAACGGGGACGGGCTCGCTGCACAAGCGAGCCTGTTTTCGTTTGCGATATTGGGCGCAGCCCCGAGGCATGCTACCGGACCGGCATGTCGCACGACATCCCCCGCTTGCTCGCCTTCGCCGATGCGCTGGCCGACGCAGCGCGCGGGGCGATTCTCCCCTACTTTCGCGCGGCTCACGCATGCGAGGACAAAGGCGCGGCCGGTCTATTCGACCCGGTGACGGATGCGGACAAGGCGGCCGAACGCGCCATGCGCGCGCTGATCGGGCGCGCTTATCCGGATCACGACATTCTCGGCGAAGAGTATGGCGGCACGCTCGCCGAACGCGGTTATCAATGGATCCTCGATCCCATCGACGGCACCCGCGCCTTCATCTCGGGTCTGCCGACTTGGGGTGTCCTGATCGGACTCTATTACGAGGGCCGGCCGCTGGTCGGGGTGATGGACCAGCCTTATCTCGATGAACGCTATCGCGGCTGGGTCGACGCTGACGCTTCGGGCGCCAACGCGAGCGCGCGCGGAAAAACGCGGAGGCTCGAGACTCGCGTCTGCCCCGGGCTGAGCGGCGCGATCGTCTCGACCACGAGCCCCGATCTCTTTCATGGCGACGAAGCCTCGGCGTTTGCGTCCGTGCGCGATGGCGCGAGGCTCGTGCGCTACGGCTACGATTGCTACGCCTATTCCATGATCGCGGCCGGCCACATCGACGGCGTCATCGAAAGCGGCCTGAAACCGTTCGACATCGCCGCCCTCATCCCCATCCTGACCGGGGCCGGCGGCGGCGTCTGCGCATGGGATGGCGGCGATGCGAGCCAGGGCGGGCGTGTATTGGCCTGGGGAGACGTCCGTTTGCGAGACGACATGCTTAGGGCGACGCGCGCCCTCGGCTAGGCGCTCAACGGCGCTCTCTCCGCGCGCGCCATCAGCGTCCAGCCGAATTCAGGCGCAAGCGCGCGCTCGATAAATCGCCCCGGCACGCGGCGGATGAATTTGCGCGCCTGACGGCCGAGCAGCAGGCGCGGTGCGCCCTTGTCGGCGCGCGGCGTGATCGGAAAGATTTCACGCACGGTGAGATGCCCGGCGAGCAGAGTGCGCAACTCGTCGCGATCGAACCAGCGGCGCAGCTGACCGTCCGCAGGCGGCGGTACATTGTTATAGCGCTCGAGCACCGGGCGGTTCTGGGTCGCCATCATCAACACGCCGCCCGGTCTCAGCATGCGCGTGAGCTTGGCGACGAAGGCGTCGTGGTCGGCAACGTGAGCCAGCACTTCAAGCGAGACGATGACATCATAAGCAGCGATGGGAAAATCGAGCGCCATGAAGTCGCCGGCGACGAACCTGACCTCGGACATGCGCGCTTGCGCGCGGGCGACGACTTCTTCGCAGAGATCGGTGGCGGTCACCTTGCCAAACTCGGCAAGCGTGGGGCACAGCCAGCCGGCGCCGCAACCGACTTCGATGATGTCGAGATCCGTGCGATGAAGCTCACGGAGCCAGCCGGTCACCACCTCGCGCTGGTCGAGAGAGGTATCGGACAGGCGATGCTCGCGTCCCGCCGCGTTCCACTGGCTCCAATAGGCTTGTTGAGCCTCGATCGACTTCTCCAAGTCAAACCCGCCAAATCTTGACGGTCGCCCCAGCACGCGCGCCGCCAAATCGAGCTTGCGCACATTTAGCGGGGGCTGAGCAACGTCAAAGTTGTCGTTGGCGGAGAATTCCGCGCGCGCGGAGATTGCAGACCCGCTGTTCGTTCGCCCAATTGTAGAATTTGACATTAACCGCCCCGCTCAAGGTTCGCCGCCGCTCTGCAAGGTCGGCGCCTTCACGCTTCGCGCGCGGCGCCGGCGACGATGTCGCGTATGGCTCGGGCGAAGACTTCCGGCGGCTGGGCGCCTTGGAGCAGCCAGCGCCGGTTAAAGAGTATCGACGGCACGGCATGAATGCCTTGCCGGCGCCACAGCTCTTCCAGCTCGCGGACCTCCGCAGCGTATTCGCCGGTGACGAGGATGGCGCGCGCGCGCTCGACGTCGAGACCTGCTTCACGCACGCCGTCGAGCAGCGCAGCATGATCGCTAGTCGGGCGCTGATCAGTAAAAGTGAGCTTGAACAGCGCCTGCTTCAAGGCGAGCGCATCATCTTGGAGGCCGGCCCAATGCAACAGCCGGTGGGCGTCGAACGTATTCCAAATCCGGCTCTCGGGGCCGTAGTTGAAGGCAAAGCCGAGTGCTGCGCCGTGCTCTTTGAGCGCGTCGCGAACGGCGCCCGAATGCTCAGGGGTCGAGCCATACTTCTTGGCGACGTGTTCGGCGGTGTTCTCGCCTTCCAACGACATATCGGGATTGAGTTCGAACGGCTGCAACTGGATTTCGGCTGGCACACCGGTCTCATCGAGCGCCTTCAGCAGCGACCGCAACCCAATCACGCACCACGGGCAGGCGATGTCGGAAATGAAATCGATGCGCAGCGGTGAGGTCATCTAACGATAAAATTCCGTGCGCCGATCGCGGAAGAAGCCCCAGGCGGCGCGGTGGCGATCGAGGAAGTCCAGATCGAACTCGTGTACCAGCACGCCTTCATCGTTGCGGTCGAAGCTCTCTACCAGATCGCCGCGATGGTCGGCGATGAAACTCGAACCGTAAAATTTCTGTCCGCTCGCCTCCGTGCCGATGCGATTGCTCGCCACGACCGGGATCACGTTAGACACTGCATGCCCCTGCATGGCGCGCCGCCACGGATCGCGCGTGTCGAGCGTGGCGTCATGGGGCTCGCTGCCGATGGCGGTCGGGTAGAACAGCACTTGGGCGCCTTGAATCGCCATGGCGCGCGCGGCTTCGGGAAACCATTGGTCCCAGCAGATACCGACGCCGATGCGGCCGTAAGCGGTGTCCCAGACTTTGAAGCCAGAATCGCCGGGGCGGAAATAGTATTTTTCCTGATAGCCGGGGCCATCCGGGATATGGCTCTTGCGATAGACGCCGAGCTGTTTGCCGTCGGCGTCGACGATGACGACGGAGTTGAAATAGAGCGGTCCGTCGCGTTCGTAGATGGAGACCGGAACGACGACGCCGAGCTCCTTGGCCAACGGCGCCATCGCGGTGACGCACGGATGCGAGTTCGCTTCGTACGCGGTGGCGAACCATTTCTCCTCCTGCGTGGTGCAGAAGTAAGGACCCTGGAACAGCTCCGAGGGGAGAATGACCTGCGCGCCTTTGGCCGCCGCTTCACGTACGAAGCGTTCGGTCTTGGCGATGTTGGCTTTCATGTCCTCGCCGTACGAGGTCTGGATCGCGGCGACTTTGATGGTGCGGGTCATGAGCTAGGATACTTAAGGCGAGGCACTTCGTCATTCCCGACGCGCAAAGCGCGATCCGGAAGCCAGGGGCGAGGTTCACGCCGCCCTCTGCCGCCTCCCCTCGAGGGGACCGGATGTGCGGTGCCTATCATCACGCCGGCTCCTGTTGGGTGATGCAGTGGAACGAGCCGCCGCCGGTCAAGATGGCGTGCGAGGTCAATCCGACAAGCTTCCGCCCCGGAAACAGCGGCGTGAGCGCGTTCACGGCGTCATCGCCGCTGCCCGAATAGATCGGCACGACGACGGTGGAATTGCCGATGACGAAATTCATGTGGCTTGCCGGAACCGCGTCGCCATCCTCATCCTCCACCGCGCCGACGGAGGGAATGCGGATTACCTCGAGTCTGCGGCCCTTTGCGTCGCGCATAGCGCCGAGCGAAAGCGCGACTTCCTCAAGCACGTCATGGTTCGGATCGTCGCGGTTGGCCGGCGACTGGCAGACGACTTTGCCCGGCGCTACGAAGCGGGCCAGGTTGTCGATATGGCCGTCGGTATGGTCGTTGAGCAGGCCCTCATCGAGCCACAGCACCTTTTCGACGCCGAGCGCCCGCTTCAATGCCACCTCAGCGCCCTCTTCCGTCCAATGCGCGTTGCGGTTGGGATTGAGCAGGCATTGGCGGGTGGTGAGCAGCGTGCCTTCGCCATCCATTTCGATGGCGCCGCCTTCGAGAATGAAGTCATGCCGGCGATAATCCGCCTTGGCGTGCAGCGCGATGCGCGCTCCGACCTCGTCGTCGTGCGGCAATTGGTACTTGCCGCCCCAGCCGTTGAACAGGAAGCCGTGCGCCACGCCGGCGCTGTCGAAGATCGGGCCGGTATCACGGAACCAGATGTCGCCGAACGCTGCTGGGATCACTTCCGCGGCCTGCCCGAGCGCCAATCTCGCCGTCGCCTCTGCTTCACGCCCGTGCGCCAGCACTCGCATCTTGTCGCCCTCACCATGGTCCCAGAGCGCGCGGATCATCGCTGCAACTTCGGCGCGCGCGGGCTCGAGATCCTCGCCCCAGAGATCGCCGGCGGACGGCCAGCCCGTCCAGATCGCCTTGTGCGCGCGCCACTCAGCAGGAATCGTCGTCATGCCCGGTCCTTAGCGCATGTGAACGACCCCAGATAGGCGGGTTTGTCACCCACACAAGTGCGCCAGCGTTCTGGCGCCGAACGCCCCCATCGGCTAAGAACCGGAAGGGGACTTCCGAGACGCCGATGAACCCGAACCGGGCCGCTTTCGACCGCGCGACGCTGGCCTTTCTCGCCGTGCTGGTCGCAGTGACGGCTGCGCGCATCGTCGTGCTCTTCGACAACCCGATCGGGCTCTATTTCGACGAGGCCCAATACTGGATGTGGTCGCGCTCGTTCGAGTGGGGTTACTTCACCAAACCGCCGCTCGTGGCCTGGGTGATCGGGCTGACGACGGCGCTCACAGGCACCGACGCAGAATGGGCGATCCGACTCGGCGCGCCGATCGCGCATGCCATCGCTGCAATGGCGCTCTTCATTCTCGGCCGCACCATGTACGGCGCCTGGGCCGGTTTCTGGGCGGGCTTTGGCTGGCTGATGCTGCCGGGCGTTTGGTTCTCTTCCAGTCTCATCTCGACCGACGCCCTGCTGCTGCCGCTATGGTCGATCGCGCTGCTGGCGATGTGGCGGCTGGTAGTGACGCGCTCGTGGCCATGGACGATCGTGCTCGGCTTGGCCATCGGGCTCGGGCTGCAGGCCAAGTATGCGATGCTCTACTTCTTCGTCTGCACCGCGCTCGCCGCCTGGTGGCTGGAACCGGTGCGCGCGGCCTTGGCGAAAGGGCGGGGCTTTGCAGCGACGGTGATCTCAGTCGCCGTCATCGCGCCGAATGTTTGGTGGAATACGCAGAACGGTTTCGTCACCGCCACGCATACGGCCGAGAACGCGCGCTTCGACGCGCGCGATCTGTTCAATCTCGACGAATTGTTCGAGTTCATTTTCGGCCAGGCGGCCGTGATCGGCCCGCTCATCTTTCTGATCGTGATCTGGGTGCTTTGGCGCGCATGGCGGCGCAGCGGCGGGCTGTCGACCGAAGAGAAATTCCTGATCGCCTACATCCTGCCGCCGTTCATTTTCATCAGCACTATCGCCTTCATCTCGCGCGCCAACGCCAATTGGGCGGCAGTGGCGTATCCGGCGATCCTGCTGTTGACGACGGGATCGCTGTTTGCATCGGCGCCGGGACGGCGCACGCTGGCGCTGGCCACCGCGGTGAACATCGCGATCGGTCTCGGATTCGTCGGCTTGATTGCATTCGCGCCGCACATGGCCAACCGGGCCAAGGGCGTGCGAACGGCAAGCGGATGGGAAGAAACGGCGCGCGAGATCGCGCTCCGCGCGGCGCCGCAGCCGGGCGAGGCGCCGTTCACGGCTGTGCTCGTCGACGATCGCGCCACCTATTTCGAATTGAGCTATTACTGGCGCGAAGCGCGGCGTGCAGGCGCGCCACTGCCGCCGCTTCGGATGTGGCTGTTGCACGGCTACCCGCGGAACTCGGCTGAACAAAGCGATCCAATGCGGGCCGAGGAAAGCGGCCGCGTGCTGATCGTCCACCTCACGCCGCAATATCTGCCGCTGGTCGCAACCGACTTCACCACCTTCCGCACCATCGAGCACCTGACCGTGCCGCTCGGCGGCGGTTACAATCGCAACATAGAAATCTCGATCGGCGAAGGCTTTGCACCATTGCCCCGCGACGAGGCGTTCGAGGCTCGGATCGAGCGCCAGTACGAAGACTAGACCGGATCGAAATCGGCAAACGCCGAGCCGCCGCGCTCGGCCGAGCAGGCATGGCTGCGAAACAGCGAGAACAGCTCGCGGCCGACGCCCCGCTGATTGGCGCCGAGATCGAGTTGCGCCGGGGCGCGTTCGCGCCAATCCCGCGGCGCTGTCACATCGAGCACGCCGGCATCGCCATCGACACGCACGACGTCGCCGTCGCGCACCTTGGCAAGCGCCCCGCCTTCGGCGGCTTCCGGAGTGACGTGAATGGCGGCCAACACTTTGCCGCTGGCGCCGGACATGCGTCCATCGGTGACCAGCGCAATCTTGAATCCGCGATCCTGCAGCGCACCCAGCAGCGGCATCAGCTTGTGCAGTTCAGGCATGCCGTTGGCCCGCGGCCCCTGCCCGCGCACGACGACTACGCAATCGCGGTCGAGATCCCCGCGCTTGAAAGCCGCCTGCACATCGGCCTGTGAATCGAACACCAGCGCAGGCGCTTCAACGATGCGCTTATCTTCCGCCACGGCCGAGACCTTCACGCAGGCGCGGCCCAAGCCGCCGCTGAGCAAACGCAAACCGCCATCGGGGGAAAATGGCGTTGCCGCGCCGCGCAGCACGCCTTCATCGCTGCTCGCCGCGGGCGCCTCGCGCCAGGACAGTGTTTCTCCGGACAGGAACGGCTCCTGCGCATAAGCGGCGAGACCATTGCCGCCGACGGTCGCGATGTCTGCATGCACCAGGCCGGCGTCGAGCAATTCGCGGCTGAGAAACCCCATGCCGCCCGCGGCATGGAACTGGTTCACGTCGGCGGAACCGTTCGGATAAATCCGCGCCAACAGCGGCGTCACATGCGACAGCTCGGCGAAATCGTCCCATATGATCTCGATGCCGGCCGCAAGCGCGATCGCAGGCAAATGAATGAAGTGATTGGTCGATCCGCCGGTCGCCATGAGGCCGACGATCGCGTTGACAATGGCTCGTTCATCGACGACGCGGCCGACAGGGCGATAATCGTCGCCGAGCCCCGTAATCGCGGCGGCGCGTTGTGCGGCGGCGGCGGTGAGCGCATCGCGCAGCGGCGTGTTCGGGTGGACGAACGCCGCCCCGGGTAGATGCAAGCCCATCAGTTCCATCATCATCTGATTGGAATTGGCCGTGCCGTAGAAGGTGCAGGTGCCCGGAGCGTGATACGATTCCGCCTCGGCCTGCAGCAATTCTTCGCGGCCGATTTTGCCTTCGGCATAGAGCTGGCGGCGCGCGGCCTTTTCCTTGTTCGGCAAACCGGAAGGCATCGGCCCGCCGGGCACGAAAATCACCGGCAGCCATGGGAAACGCAGCGCACCGATCAGCAGCCCCGGCACAATCTTGTCGCAAATGCCAAGCAGCAGTGCAGCGTCGAAGGTCGCATGCGACAGCGCCACGGCGGTGCTGAGCGCAATGACGTCGCGCGAGAACAGCGAAAGCTCCATGCCTTCGAAGCCCTGGGTGACGCCGTCGCACATGGCGGGAACCCCGCCTGCGACCTGGGCCACGGCTCCGGCTTGGCGCGCCGCCGTGCGGATGATCGGCGGAAACCGCTCGTACGGGGCGTGCGCCGAGAGCATGTCGTTATAGGCGGTGACGATGCCGATCGAGGGCCACTTGCCGCCGAGAAGATCGATCTTGTCCTGCGCCGCACAGCCGGCTGCGCCGTGGGCGCGGTTGGCCTCGGCGATCTTCACCCGCGCCGGCGTGCGCGCATCGTAGCGGTCGATCAAATCCAGATAGCGCCGGCGGCGCGCGGCGCTGCGCGTTCGGATGCGTTCGGTGATCGCGGCGACCGTTGCATTGAGCGCGGCCATTATTCTGGATCCCACCAAGCGCGCCCATCGCGGGCGAGCAAAATCGAGGATTGATCCGGACCGTTCTCGCCGGACGTATAGAGATGCGGCGGCGTGCCGAGTTCCTGCCAGGCGGCGAGCAATGTGTCGGCCCAACTCCAAGCAGCATCCACTTCGTCGCGGCGCATGAACAGCGAAAGATTGCCGCGCACAATGTCCATCAGCAGCCGCTCGTAGGCGTCGGGATAGCGCACGCCGAATTCCTCGGCGAACGAGAGATCGAGCGGCGCGGTCTTGATGCGCAGGCCGCCCGGGCCCGGCTCTTTCATATTGAGCCAGAGCCGGACGCCCTCCTCCGGCTGCAGCCGCAGCACGAGACGGTTGGGCGCGCCGGCGCCGACGCCGAAAATGTGCACCGGCGTGTCCTTGAACTGGACGACTATTTCCGAGCGGCGCGCGCCCATGCGCTTTCCGGTCCGCAAATAGAACGGCACCCCGGCCCAGCGCCAATTGTCGACCTCCGCCTTGATGGCGACAAAGGTCTCCGTCCGCGAGGGCTTGCCGACTTCCTCGACATAGGACGGCGCCTTCGCGCCGTTGACCAGACCGGCTTTGTATTGGCCGCGCACAGTCGCTGTCGCAGCCTCTTTCGCGTCGATACGGCGCAACGCGGACAGCACTTTGAGTTTCTCCGTGCGGATGGCGTCGGCATCCATCGAGTTAGGCGACTCGAGCGCAACCAGGCAGAGCAATTGCAGCAGGTGGTTCTGCACCATGTCGCGCAGCGCGCCGGACTTGTCGTAATACTCGGCCCTGCCCTCGACTCCGATTTCCTCGGCGACAGTGATTTGCACGTGATCGATGGTCGCGCGCGACCACACCGGCTCGACCAACATGTTGGCGAAACGCAGAACCAGCAGATTCTGCACCGTCTCCTTGCCGAGATAATGGTCGATACGAAACGTGCGCGCCTCGTCGAACACGGCGCCCACGCCGTCATTGATCTCACGCGACGAGGCGAGGTCGCGCCCGATCGGCTTCTCCAGCACAATGCGCGACGTCGGCGTGGCGAGGCCGGTCTCAGCGAGGCGCCGGGCGATGGTCACAAAGAGGCTGGGCGCGGTCGAAAGATAGAAGATGCGGACGTTACCCCGCCCGTTCGAGAGCCGCTGCTTCAGCGCCCCCCATTCGCTCGCCGGCGAGGTGGCGTCGACGCGCGCATACTCCACATGGCTCAGGAAATCCGCATACTTGGCTTCGGCGATATCCGCCTTCGGGTCGAACTTTTGGTGACTCTCTTGAACCAGCCGGCGGAACGCCTCGGTCGTTATCTCCGATCGCGCAGCGCCGATAATGCGCGACTTCGGCGGAATCTGCCCGTCGAGAAAGCGATGCAGCAGCGAGGGAAACAGCTTGCGCAGCGAAAGGTCGCCCGTGGCGCCGAAGACGACCAGGTCGAAAGACGGGACGGGAATAAACTCTGCCATAGACCCACCAAACTAGAGTTCGCGGCAGCGCGCAAAAGCCTGTGCGTCGACTTATCCCGCACCTGCGAGCGTATCCTTGGCGTGACATCCATCGCTTTTGGAGCGGCTTTGGCTTGTCAAACGGAGCATCGCTGGTAAGGTCCCATGACACCGGTATCATATAGGGAAATGACACCGGTGTCAGTCGAGTTCCGGGAAGTCGCTAAAAAGCGGGCGCACTCGAGGTCAAGGTCGGGGAGGAAATGATGAAGAAGAAGGGACACCTGCGGCCCAAGCTGACGCTGGCGCTCAGCGCTTCGTTGGCGGTGTTAGCCGGCGCGCCGGCCGCCGCCTGGGCTCAGGATGCGATCGAAGAAGAGGACGAGATCGTCGTCACCGGCTTCCGGGCCAGCTTGGCGGAAGCCATCGACATCAAGCGCGAAGAGACTGCCGCAGTCGATGCGATCGTCGCCGAAGACATCGCCGATTTCCCCGACAACAACCTGTCCGAATCGATCCAGCGCATCCCCGGGGTCGCCATTACCCGCAGCAATGGCGAAGGCCGCAACATCTCGGTTCGCGGCCTCGGCCCCCAGTTCACGCGCGTGGGCCTCAACGGCATGGAAGCCATGTCGTCGATGGGCTCGACCGACGCCGAAGGCGGGACCAACCGCGGCCGTAACTTCGATTTCAATATTTTCGCGTCGGAGCTGTTCAACAGCATCACGGTGCGCAAGACGGCCGAATCGATGGTTGAAGAAGGCTCGCTGGGCGCAACCGTCGATTTGCGCACCTCGCGGCCATTTGACTATGACGGCTTCACCTTCGCGAGTTCGCTGCAGTGGGGCTATAACGACCTCTCCGAGACTTACGATCCGCGCGTGGCTTTTCTCATCAGCGATACCTGGTGGGACGGGCGCATGGGCGCGTTGTTTTCGGTCGCCTTCTCGGACCGTGAATCGCTCGAGGAAGGCGCGAGCACGGTGCGCTGGCAGAATGACGGCACCACCAATTTCGCTGCTTCAGGCTGCGCCTCGCCGTGTTCTACAGGAAACCGGTTTCAGACCGTCGGCGGGCTCTCATCCGGGGCCGTGTACGACGACGTAAACCAGGCGTTTCACCCACGCATCCCGCGTTACGACGTCTACGAACATAATCAGGATCGGCTGGGATCCACCCTGACCCTGCAATTCCGCCCGACCGAATCCACCGATATCACCTTCGACGCGATCTATGCCGAGCACGACGCGTCGCGCTCGGAGTCTTTCCTCGAGTCGGCGGTGTTCAGCACCAGCGGCGCCTCGGGAATCGGCGACGTCAACGTCAACGCCTGGGAGATTCAAGGCAACACGCTGGTTTACGGCAACTTCGACGACGTCGATATCCGCTCGGAGTTCCGCCAAGACGAACTGACCACGATGTTGCGTCAGTACTCGCTCGACATTCAGCAACAATTCGGCGACCGGCTCGAAGCACGCCTGTTTTTGGGCCGCTCGGAAGCCGATCACTCGAACCCTGTGCAAACCACCCTGTTGTGGGACCGCACCAACGTCGACGGCTACGTCTATGACTATCGCGGCGACAATCGACTGCCGCTGATCACCTATGGCGGCGTCGCGGTGACCAACCCTGCGTCCTGGACGCTGACGCAGATCCGTCTGCGCCCGCAATACGTCGACAACCTGTTCGAGACGGCATACGCCGACTTCGAATTCGAGGCCGCAGAATGGCTGGACATCTCGGCTGGCCTGAACTTCAAGAGCTATGAGTTCGAGTCGGCAGAGTATCGCCGCTCCAACGGCACCACGGCGAATCTCGAAAGCTCGATCCCGGGCTTTGCCTCCGGCACCGCCAATGCGCTCTATGCGCAGATCGTGACCTTGAGCGGATCCGGGTTGAGCCTGCCGGCCGGACTCGTCACCAGCTGGGCGGCGCCGGACATCGACCGCGCCGCACAGCTTTGGGGCCTCTACAACACCAGCATCTTCACGCTCGGCATTCAGCCCGCTCTCGGCAACAACTTCCTGATCGAGGAGCAGGACGACGGCGGCTACGTACAGTTCGACTGGAGCACCGAGCTCGGCGGAATGCCGTTCCGTGGCAATATCGGCGTGCGTTATGTCGAGACCGATCAGACAGCGACGGGCTGGACCAATTCGGGCGTGCTGCCGCTGCAAATCACCCGTTCGCGAACCTACAACGATACCTTGCCGGCGCTGAACATGGTGCTGGAGCCGATGTCCGACCTGCTGATCCGGTTCGGCGCCGCCGACGTCATGTCGCGTCCGAACCTGGCGCAGCTCAATCCGGGCGCGGCCGTTACCGTGTCCGGTTCGAACCGCACCGTGAACATCGGCAACCCGGACCTCGATCCGTTCCGCGCGCGCGCCTACGATCTTGCGGTCGAATGGTACTTCCACGACCAGGCGCTGCTGTCGTTCGCGTATTTCTACAAGGACGTCGACAGCTTCATCCAGACGCTGCGCGAAGACATCGCCTTCACCGGCAATCCGTACGCGCTTCCCGATGCGGTGGCGACGGCGGCGTGCCCGGGCGGCGTCAACAGCGCGAGCTGCAACCCGACCCTGCTCTGGGCCTTCAACAGACCGGTCAACACGCCTGGCGGGCCGGTCGAGGGATTCGAAATCAGCCTGCAAACGCCCTTCTTCTTCCTGCCGGGCGTGTGGTCGAACTTCGGCGGCATCGTCAATTACACGAGCGTTCAATCCGATATCGATTACGTCAATTCGGCCGGCGCCGTGGTTGTGACGGCGCCGCTGGCGGGACTGTCGGAGGAATCGTGGAACGCGACGCTGTATTATGAAGACGATCGCCTTTCGGCGCGCATTTCCGGGGCATATCGCAGCGATTACCTAACGACGATCCCGGGGCGCAACGGCAACGAGTCGGAAAGCACCGCGGAAACGTTCAACGTCGACTTCGCCGCGTCATACGCGCTCAACGACCGGCTGCGGCTGACGCTTGAAGGCCTCAATCTCACCGACGAGGTCACCGACCAATTCCTGTCGCCGGACGATCGCGTGTCGTTCTACCACCACTATGGCCGTCAGTTCATGGCCGGCGTGCGCTTCACTTATTGAAGCCCGCCTCCAAGCGCATCACGACCTGGGGCGACCGCGAGGTCGCCCTTCCTTTTTGCGTGAGGGCGCTGGCGCGCCCCGCTGCGATATGCTCATAACCCAGCTGTGAACTCCTCATCCTCGAGTCGGCGCACCGGTGCGGACGTCCTTCGCGGCGAGAGCAAGCGGCGAACGACGATCAATGACGTCGCCCGCCTTGCCGGCGTTTCGAAAAAGACCGTGTCGCGAGTCTTGAACAATTCGCCGTTCGTCCGTGAGGAAACCCGTCAACGCGTGCACAGCCTGATGCAGGAGATGGGCTACACGCCCGATCCGCAAGCGCGCGGTCTCGCGTTCCGTCGCTCGTTCTTGATCGGCATGGTGTTCGACAATCCGAACGCACAGATGATCGTCACCATGCAAGAAGGCGTGCTCGCCGGACTGAAAGGCAGCGGCTTCGAACTCGTCGTCCACGCTTGCGATCGCAATGCCGCCGATTTTCTCCCGGAAGTCGCGGCATTCGCGGAACGTCAGAAGCTGTTCGGCGTGATCCTGCTGCCTCCCATTTCCGAAAATGCCGCGCTGATTGAAATGCTCAAGACGCGCGGTTGTCATTACGTGCGGATGGCCTCGGCGGTGATCGACGAGCCCGGCCATCTGGTTTCCTCCAACGACAGGCTGGCCACGGCGGAAGCAGCAAAGCATCTCGCAAAGCTCGGCCACACGCGCATCGGTTTCATCGCCGGCCCGCCGGGCTTTCGCTCGCGCGAAGAAAGACGCGATGGCTTCTACGCCGGATTGAAAGAGCACGGAATTGAAGTGCCGCCGCGCTACAGCGTCGACGGCGCCTACACCTACGAGTCGGGCATCGAAGCCGGCGAACGGCTCTTGAAACTGAAGCCGCGGCCGACGGCGATCTTCGCCAGCAATGACGAAATGGCGGCAGGCGTCTATCACGCGGCGCGACAATTGGGTCTGTCTATTCCCGGCGATCTCTCCGTCGTGGGCTTCGACGACACGCCGGTGTCACGACGTCTTTGGCCCCCGCTCACGACGGTGCGATGGCCGATTCACGAAATGGGGCGCGCCGCCGCGCAGCATTTGCTGCGGGCAGCAACCGATCAACCGCCGGCGGACGACAAGGCGATTTTCCCCGCCTTCCTGGTCGAGCGCGAGTCGACTGCGCCGGCGCCCGCCTGAGGCGCCGCGGTTGCGCCCCGTAATGACACCGGTTACCATTGCGGCGTGGAGGCCGCCGCCGTGTTCAAGAAGACGTATCACGCAACCCACCCGGACATGATGGAGGGCGCGAGCAATGACGATTTGCGCGCGCGCTATCTGGTCGAAGGCTTATTCAAGCCAGGCGAAGTGACGCTCTGTTATTCGCACAACGAGCGCTTCGTGCTCGGCGGTGCTGCGCCGACAACCAGTGCGGTCAGCTTGCCCCTGCAGGCCGAGCCGGCCTCCGCCAAAGGCAAACCCTTCCTGGAACGGCGCGAACTCGGGGTCATCAACGTGGCCGGCGGCGCCGGATTGGTCACCGTGGACGGCAAGCGCGTCGAACTCGCCTCACGCGACGGCCTCTACGTTCCGATGGGATCGAGCGAGGTTGGGTTTGCATCGTTGGACCCGAAAAATCCGGCCCGCTTCTACCTCGTCAGCACCCCGGCGCACGCCGCATTCGAGCTGAAGAAAATCTCGATCGCCGAAGCGACGCCACTCGAGCGCGGCGCACTCGAAACCTCCAACGAACGCACGATCTATCAGTACATCGTTCCCGGCGTCTGCCGATCGGCGCAATTGCTCTTGGGGCTGACCATCCTCAAACCGGGCAGCGTCTGGAACACGATGCCGCCGCACCTGCACGACCGGCGCTCGGAAGTGTATTTCTATTTCGGGCTGGAGAAGGACCAGCGCGTCTTCCATTTCATGGGCGAGCCCGAGGCCGCGCGCCATCTGGTGATCGAAAACGAACAGGCGGTGATCTCGCCACCCTGGTCGATCCACATGGGCTCGGGCACATCCGCCTACGCCTTCATCTGGGCGATGGGCGGTGAGAATCTGGATTATACCGACATGAATGTGCTCGATATCTGCCAGCTCAGGTGAGGCCAGTGCGCGGCAATCCGTTTGATCTCAGCGGCCAAGCCGCACTCGTCACCGGCGCCAATGTCGGCCTGGGACAAGCGATCGCGCTGGCGTTGGCCGAGGCTGGCGCCGACATCGCCGGGGTCAGCCGCCGCGCTGCGCCGGAGACGAAGGCGCAGGTGCGGGCGCTCGGACGGCGTTTCGTCGAAATCGAGGCCGATCTTTCATCGACTTCGCCGATCCAACACATCGTCGACAAGACCAGCAGCGAACTGGGCGGACTCGACATTCTCGTCAACAATGCCGGCATGATCCGGCGCGCGGATTCGATCGACTTTACCGAGGCCGATTGGGACGCGGTTATCGATACGAACCTGAAATCCGCGTTCTTTCTTGCTCAGGCCGCAGCACGACTGATGATGGCCAAGGGGCGCGGCAAGATCATCAATGTCGCCTCGATGCTGTCCTTCCAGGGCGGTGTTCGCGTGCCCTCCTACACTGCATCCAAGAGCGGCCTTGCCGGCTTGACGCGCCTGCTCGCCAACGAATGGGCGGCCAAGGGCCTGAACGTCAACGCCATCGCGCCGGGCTACATGGTTACAGACAACACCGCACAGCTCCGCGCGGACGCCAAGCGAAACGCCGAAATTCTGTCTCGCATCCCTGCAGGCCGCTGGGGCGAACCCGGCGATATTGGCGGCGCCGCGGTCTTTCTGGCCTCTCGTGCTTCGGATTACGTCAACGGGGCGATCATACCCGTCGATGGCGGCTGGCTGGCGCGATGACCGGACTACGCACCGACGGAAAGATCGTATGCGCCGGTGAAGTCTTGCTGCGGCTGGCTGCACCAGGCGCGGAGCTCCTGTTGCAAACCCCGCAACTCAGCGCATGCGTCGGCGGTGCAGAAGCCAATGTCGCCGTGGCGCTGGCGCAACTCGGTCATGCCGCATCCGTCTTCACGGTGCTGCCCGACAACACGCTCGGCGCCGCGGCGCGCAACGAGCTCCGCCGCTACGGCGTCGATACCTCAAACATCAGCTTCGGACCCGGCCGGTTGGGGCTCTATTTCCTGAGCCCCGGCGCCGGCGGGCGCGCCGCCGAGATCATCTACGATCGCGCACACTCCGCGTTCGCCATCGCCGATCATGCGATCACCAATTGGCCGGGCATCCTCGACGGCGCAGGCTGGCTCCACGTTTCCGGCATCAGCGCGGCCCTGGGACCGAAAATAGCCGAAGCGGTGGTCTGCGCCGTAACGATTGCACGCAGCCTCGGAATCACCGTGTCGTTCGACTGCAATTACCGGGCGAAGCTCTGGCAGGACTGGAGCGCCGACGCGCCCGCTATCCTCCGGCGGATTGTCGCACAAGCCGACGTCGCGTTCGCCAATGAACGCGACATCGAGCTTATCCTTGGCGGCGCGCACGCGCACGCGCGTGAGGCAGCCGACCTCGCATTCCAGGCATTTCCGAATCTGCAACTCATGGCGACGACCAGCCGCGTGCAGCACAGCGTCAATCACCACGCCCTTTCCGCGGCGATGCATCGGCGCGAGGGCTCCTGGGAGGCGCCGGCGATAGAACTTGCCCACGTGGTCGATCGCATCGGCGCAGGCGACGCGTTTGCGGCAGCGCTGATCCACGCTTTGCGTTCAGGCTACGACAACAGCCGCGCCATCCGTTTCGCGCTCGGCGGCGCTTGCATCAAACATACCGTGCCTGGCGATTTTGGTCTGGCCAGCGTCGCCGACATCGAGGCGTTTCTCGCCGCCGACTTCAGTGTGCGCCGTTAACGCCAGAGCGCCGGCAGCGTGAGCGACAGCGCCGGGACGAAGGTCACCAGCAACAGCACGATCAAGGCCGCGAAGAAGAACGGCCATATCGACCGCATGGCTTCGGTAATCGTGATGCCGCCGATGGCCGAACCAACAAACAGCACAGACCCGATCGGCGGCATCATCAGGCCCAGACCGCCGGCAAGCACCATCATGACCCCGAAGTGCATCGGTTCGATGCCATAGGCGCGCGCGACCGGCAGGAAAATAGGTGTGACGATGATGATCTTGGGCGCCAGGTCGAGAAACGTGCCCATGATCAGCAGCGCCATCAGCATCAGCAACAGCGCCACGTTTTTGTCCTCGGTGAGCGCATTGAGCGACTCGACGACGACCCCGGGGATTTGCAGATAAGCGATGAGCCATCCGAACGCACCGGCAGCGCCGATTACGAACAACACCGCTCCCGACGAACGCGCAGCGTGCGCCGCCGCGGCCCAAAACTCTTTCCAGCCGAGCGCACGATAGATGAGCAGACACACGAGCAGCGCGTAGAGCACCGCCACGGCGCTGCTTTCGACAGCGGTGAAAATCCCGGCGCGAATGCCGCCGAAGATCACAAAGATCATCAGCAATCCGGGAATGGCGGCGACGAGCCGCTTCAACACCTCACCGTAGCCAGGAAACGCCTCCGTCGGATAGCCGCGAGCGCGGGCAAGCCAGTAGGCCGCGCCCATCACGCCAACCGCCAGCAACAGCGCCGGGATAATGCCGGCGGCAAACAGATCCGCGATCGAAACGCCGCCGCCCGCGACCGCGGAAAAGAGGATGAGATTGTGCGAAGGCGGCAACAACAGCGCGACGAGAGATGCGGACACGGTGACGTCGACCGCATAATCCTTGCTGAAGCCGCGCTTGGCCATTTGCGGAATCATCGTCGGGCCGATCGCGGAGACGTCCGCAAGCGCCGAGCCCGAGACGCCGCCGAACAAGGTCGAGGCGACGACGCTCACCTGACCCAAACCGCCACGCAAGTGACCAACCAACGAGGCTGCGAGCGAGATCAGCCGCTCGGATATGCCGCCGCGCATCATCAGCTCGCCGGTGAAGATGAACAGCGGGATGGCAAGCAGCGAGATTTTGTTGAACCCCGCCGACACCTGCTGGACGACAACGACCGGAGGCAGGCCAAGATAGACCACCGTGGCCAGGGTTGCGGTCGCGATCGCGAATGCAATCGGCACGCCCAGCACGAGCAGCAGCGCAAAGACGCCGAACAGGATGGCTATCTCCATCATGCGCCCTCGTGCACGCGCTTCGCCGGACTGCCGGTGATCAAGCGTTCGAAAGCGAAGAGCGCGATCAACGCGCCGCCGAAGGCGAGGCCGGCATAGGCCAATCCTTCCGGCGCCGGGGCGCCGGCCATCGGCGTGTCCCAACTGTCGATCATCAGGAAGAATCCGAACCAAGCGAGCGCCGCGCCGAAGGCGACGCCGATGAGACGCGAGGCGAAGCGAAGCAGGCTGCGAACCGCAGCCGGCGACGATTCCATGAGTGTGGGAAAGCTGAAATGCGATTCGGCGCGCACCGCGATGGCGGCGCCGAACAGTGCCGAAACGCTCATGAGCGTGAGCGCGACCGGTTCTGTCCAGCTCGGCGAGGCGTTGAGCACGTAACGGCCGATGACTTGCCAGGCCAGCACCAAAACGAGACCGACGAGCGACATCGCCGCGATCGCGACGGCCGCGCCCGCCAGGATATCGAAAGCACCCGTCACGCCGGATCGCTTCGCCGTCATTGCTCCTCCCCCGCCTGTTGCTCAGGCTTCACTTTCTATCCCGCGCATGAGCGCGCCGATGGCTTCGTCCTGGGCCAATCGATGGCGCATCGGCTCGACGGCAACACGGAATGCCGCCCGTTCCACCGTATTGGCCGCGACCCCCGCATCGAGCACGATCTGCCGGGCCCGCGCCTGCTTCTCCGCCCACAGGCCGCGCATGATCCCGACAGATTCCCGCGCCTTGTCGCGCAGCAGGTCGCGATCGGCGCCGGACATCGCATCGTAACGGGTCTTGGAGAACAGCAGAATGTCCGGTGAATGGCAGTGTTCGGTCTCGGACCAGAAGCGAGCGACTTCGTATTGCCGCGTGGATTGGAACGTGGACCAGTTGTTTTCCGCCGCGTCGATCAGGTGCGTCTGCAGCCCGGTGAACACTTCGCCGAAAGGGATGGGCGTCGGGTTCGCGCCCATGACGTGCAGCATTTCGAGGAAAATGTCAGAGCGAGGCACGCGCACCTTCAGGCCGTGCATGTCCTCCGGCACGTGCACAGCACGGCGGGCGGAATACATGGAACGGGCGCCGCCATCGTAAATGGCGAGACCGATGAGACCGCCCGCCGCGAAGCTGGAGAGAATCTGCCGCCCGGCCTCGCCGTCGACGGCGCGATGCATATGGGCCTCGTCGTGAAAGGTGTAAGGCATGACGAGCGCCTTGGTGAGCGGAAACGCGTTGTTGAGCGCGGCCGCGGTGACCCGGCAGAAGTCGAGCACATTGAAGTGTGTCAGTGCGACCGTGTCGTTCTCAGCGCCGAGCTGGCCGCCAGGATAGGAACGGATCGACAGGCGCCCGCCGGTTTCGCGCTCCAGTTCGGCGCCGATCCAGCGCACGGCTTCGACGGTGGGATAATCAGTCGGGTGAACGTCGACGGCGGTCAACACACCGTCGTCGGACCGGCGTCCGCAGCCATTTAGGCCAAACGCGCCAGCCGCGGCGAGCAAACAACGGCGCGTCGTCATGACATCTCCCCTAGCGCGCCAACTAAACCGCAAGGCTGGTTGCGGATGAAGCTTCTTCGCCCCGGGCAGGCACGGCGCGACAGCGCAACGCGCCGTAATCGCCGAACGAAAGCTCCGCCGCCTGACCGGGCTCGATGCGATGCACGCCGGTGAGGGCGCCGCTCGAAATCAGCTGGCCTTGGCGCAGCCAGCATCCCCGGTCGGCGCAATGGTCGAGCAAGAAGGCGAGCGCCTGCAAAGGACCTCCTGGCAGCATGGCGGCGTTGCCTTCGCCGACGTTGGCGCCGTCGATGCAGGTTCGCGCCACCGCTTGCGCCCAATCGATTTTACGCCAGTCCTTCACCTGGGCGCCGACCACCAGGCCGGCATTGTTGCCAAAGTCTGATGCTGTCACCGCCGGACCGTGGTCGTTGATGCCCGCAAACGGGCTGCCGGCGAGCTCGACCCCGATATGCACCGCACCGATCATCTCCGCCGCCGCAACCGCGCTCCACGGTCGCCTCACCGGATCCTGATCGCGGCCGATTTCCAAAACGAATTCCGCCTCTACCGCGGCAAAGCCGTCGCGCACGACCGGCAAATCGACAACCTCACCCGGCGCAGGCCGGACGACTTGGCGCTTGAAGATGGGCCCGGCAATGCGATCGACACCCAGCGCGTTGCGCAGTTCGACCGGGACCATGCCGATTTTCCATCCCGCCAGATCATCGCCCCAGAGCGAAATAGCGGCGTCTTGGATGGCGTAGGCGGCCGAGAGATTCTGCGGCATCGGGCCGGGATAATCCTTCAAGGCGACCGCGCCACGGCGCGCGGCGACGAAGTTTTGGGCAATGGTCTCCGCGAAGGTGGCGGAATGCGGCACTCTACGTCCTCGCCCTGTCAACTAAGCCATATTTTCAAGGCGTTAGGATGGGCCACCGAGGGGGCGCTCACCTTCCGCGCGGCAAAGATTGCACCGTTAGGAAACCGGTGTCAATTTGCTTCCGGCAGGGTGTTACTGATTGCACCCAAGCCCGGCCAGGGGAGAGTCCAGAACCATGATCCGCGCACTTGCCTTCGCCCTGGCGCTCACGGCGTCCTCCGTTTCCGGAAGCGCGGCCCAGACCTCCGCCGCCTCCCCTGCGCCGCTTCTGGCGTTCCCAGGCGCGCTCGGGTGGGCCGCTGACACGCCCGGCGGGCGAGGCGGACAGATTCTCCGGGTCACTAACCTGAATAGCGAAGGCGCGGGCAGCTTGCGCGCAGCGATCGAGACGCCAGGTCCGCGCATCATCGTATTCGAAATCGGCGGCGTCATTGACTTGAACCGGCGCACGCTGGTTGCGCGCGAGCCGTTTATGACCATCGCCGGTCAGACCGCACCCTCGCCCGGCATCACCATTATCCGCGGCGGCATGGATATCGCGACGCACGATGTCATCATCCAGCATCTCCGCATCCGCCCAGGCTCAGCGGGCCAGCCCATGTCGAGCGGCTGGGATGAAGACGCGCTGTCGACATTGAGCGCGTACAATCTGATCGTCGATCATTGCACGCTGACATGGGGCACAGACGAGAATCTCTCCGCTTCCGGTCCGCGCTTCACCGGAATCACGCCGGAAGATTGGCGCGCCGGCACTTCCCACCGCATCACCTATTCGCACAATATCATCGCCGAAGGCCTGGCTCACTCGACGCATTCGAAGTTCGAGCACTCGAAAGGCTCACTCATTCACGACAACGTCACCGACATTTTGATCTACGGGAACCTCTACGCCCACAATGTGGAGCGCAGCCCGCTGTTCAAGGGCGGCGTGCGCGGCGCGATCGTCAATAATCTCATCTATGATCCGGGTCAGCGCGCCATCCACTACAATCTCATGGCCGAAGAATGGGGCGATCAACCGTTCCAGAACGGGCAGATGTCGGTGGTCGGCAACGTGTTGCGCGCCGGCCAATCGACGCCGGAGGCGCTCGCATTCATGATGATCGGCGGTCACGGCGACGTGGAATACTTCGGACGCGACAATATCGCGGTCGATCGTATCGGCCGGCCACTGCCCATGTTCGGCCGCTATGCAACCGGGACCGCGCGCATCATCCAAGTGCGGCGGCCGCCGACTTGGCCAGCGGGCCTGGAACCGATGCCCGCGGCCGACGTCGAGCGTTACGTATTACGCAATGCCGGCGCCCGGCCCTGGGATCGCGATCGCAATGACATTCGCGTCATTGCCGATACGGCAGAGGGGCGCGGGGGGATCATCGACAGCGAAGAGCAAGTTGGGGGTTATCCAATTCAGCAAATGACGCGCCGCTCGTTCAATCCCGACAACTGGAATCTGAACCAAATGACGCCGCTCAGGCCCGACGTGCTCGATTCAGGCGCGCGCGCCCGCGGCACCTGAGTCTTGCGCGCGTTCTGCTCAAGGCTCACACAGGAAACATGAGCACGCCCCAGGACGCCGCAAGTGTTCTCACGCTCACGCCGGTCATTCCGGTGGTGACGATCGACGACGCAAATCACGCCGCGCCGCTTGCGCGCACGTTGCTGGCAAGCGGCGTCGGCACCATCGAGATCACGCTGCGCACCCCCGCCGCCCTCGATGCAATCCGCGCCATCGCCACGGAAACGCCGGAAATGGTGGTCGGCGCCGGCACGGTGTTGAGCATTGACGATCTCGACGCGGCGACCGCGGCCGGCGCGCGCTACGCTCTTTCGCCCGGCGGCACGCCGAAGCTGATGAAGGCGGCGCGTAAAGCTGCGATACCGTTCGTGCCCGGCGTGGCGACCTCGAGCGAGATCATGCGTGGACTCGATCTTGGCTACACTTGCTTCAAGTTCTTCCCGGCCGAGCAGCTGGGCGGGATAGCCGCACTGAAGGCCATTGGCGCGCCGATTCCAGTCGCGCGCTTCTGCGCCACAGGTTCGATCACGGCCGAAAAGGCGCCCGCTTATCTCGCGCTGAGCAACGTGCTCTCAGTCGGTGGATCGTGGATTGCGCCGTCGGACCGCATACGGGCCGGCGATTGGGACATCATTGCAGGCGCCGCTAAGCGCGCAGCCGCTCTAAAGTCTGTCGCGTAGCGCATACCATAGCATGCCAAGCGTATGGAGCGGCGCGCGCAGAGCCGCGCCACCTGGAAACTCTGGCGGCGCAAGCCTCGCAAGGACATCGAAACGCTCCGCCGTTCCCGCCATTGCCTCGACCAGCACTTTGCCCGTCAACGCCGGCAGCAGCACACCCTGCCCGGAATAGCCGTGGGCGTAGAAGAGATCGCCGATGCGTCCGATATGCGGCAAGCGCGACCTGGTGATGGAAACCAGCCCGCCCCAGGCATGATCGATGCGCACATCGGATAATTGCGGGAAGATCGCCGTCATGTGCTTGCGTACGAACGCTTCGATGTCCGCGGGCGGCGCTGGCGAATAGCGCTCGCCGCCGCCGAATATCAGGCGCCCGTCCCCGGTCAAGCGGAAATAGTTGACGACGAAACGGCTGTCGCTGACGGCAAGATCGTCGGCGATCAGGCTTTGCCGATGTTCAAGCGGCGCGGTCGCGACCAGATAATTCGCCACTGGCATGATGCGCCCGGCGATGCGCGGCTCGAGTTGGCCGAGCAAGGCGTCACACGCGAGCACGCCGTAACGTGCGCGTACGGCGCCGGCATCGGTTTCGGCGACGACGCCGCTCTCCCCTGCCAACCGAAGCACGGGCGACCGTTCGTAGAGCCTGACGCCTTCTTTGCGGGCCGCGTCCGCCAATCCTAACGCATAGTTGAGCGGATGCAGATGGCCGCCGTACGAGTCCAGGAACGCGCCATGAAAGCCGGACGCTTTGACCTTGTCTGCGGCCTCGGCTGGCGAAAGCACGCGCGTGCGCGGATAGTTCATCGCGGTCGCAAGCACCGCCGATTCCGCCGTCATCCGACCGACGTCAGCCGGTTTGGCCGCGAGTATAAGATGGCCGCTCAAACGCAGATCGCACTGGATGCCGTGCTTGGCAATCCGCTCAAGCGTGATCGAGCGCGCCTCGAGCGCGAGAGCAAATAGCCGCTTGGCCTTATCGGCTCCGAAGGCGCCGATCAGTTCGGCGGCGCCCTTGCGCCAGCCGGGGATCATTTGTCCGCCGTTGCGGCCAGAGGCGCCCCAGCCGACAGCGCCGGCCTCGAGCAGCGCGACCGAATAGCCTCGCTCGGCGGCGTTCAATGCAGCGTGTAAGCCGGTGTAGCCGCCGCCGATGACGACGACATCGGCGGCAACCTCTCCTTCAAGCTTCGCCGCCGGCGCAAACGCATTGGCGGTCGCGACATAATACGACCGTTCCATCGCCAAACCGGAATTGAAGCTCACGTCAAACCTTGAGCAGCAAGTGGTCGCGCTCCCACGAACTGATCACGCCTTCGAAGTTCGCCAGTTCGTGATCCTTGATCTGCTGGAACGTGCTGCAGAAATGTTGACCCAGCAATTCGCGAACGGGCTCGCATTTCTGAAAGCGGTCCAAGCCTTCCCGCAGCGTACGCGGCAAGGTTCGCGCCCATTTGTAGGCGCTGCCCTGAACCATCTCGCTCGGCGCAATCTGATTGCGGATGCCGAGATAGCCGCATACCAGGACGGCGGCGATCGCGAGATAAGGATTGGCGTCGGCGCCGGGCAAGCGGTTTTCGATACGCCGGTTCGACTGATGCGAGATCGGCACCCGCAAACCGCAGGAACGGTTGTCGTAACCCCATTGCAGGTTGATCGGCGCCGAAAAATCCGGTCGCATCCGCCGGAAGGAATTTACGTTCGGCGCAAATAGCGGTGTGACCTCGCCCAGATATTTCTGCAGGCCGCCGACGAAGTGCCGGAAGAGATCGCTGTTTCCATCTCCGTCGCCGGCGCCGAAGAGGTTCGTCCCCTTCTTTGCATCGACAAGCGACACATGCAGATGCATGGCGCTGCCGGGCTGGTTCTCCATGGGCTTGGCCATGAACGTCGCATAGACGCCGTGCTTCAGCGCGACCTGGCGCACGATGCGCTTGAACACCAGCACCTGATCGGACACGTGCACAGGATCGCCGTGATTGAAGTTGATCTCGAGCTGGGCGGTGCCGCTCTCGTGGATCATCGTATCCAAGTGCAGCGACGCCGCCTCCGCGTGTTCATAGATCGTCTCGATAAGGTCTTCGTATTCGGTGATCGCCTCGAGCCCATACGGCTGCGGCGATGTTTCCGAGCGGCCGGAGCGGCCGGCGGGCGGCGCAAGCGGCAGGTCGGGGTCGGTGTTGACCTGCGTCAGATAGAACTCCAGCTCCGGCGCGACGACCGGTTTGAGTCCGGCTTCTTCATAGAGCTTGATGACCCGGCGCAGGACGTAGCGCGGGGCTATGTCATAGGGTTCGTCGTTCGTATTGTAAGTATCCGCGAAGACGAACGCGGTGGGCGTCTTGTAACCGGGCGCAACGCAGATCGTATCGATGTCCGGCCGGAGGACGACATCCGGATCTTGAGTAGAAATCGCTTCGTCGGCTTCGTCTGCATACTCGCCAGTGACAGTAAGCAGATAGATGCTCGACGGAATGCGCAGCGATCCGTCGCGTTCACTCTGCAGGAACTTCTGCGCCGGAAAGACTTTGCCGCGAATGACCCCGTTCAGGTCGGGGATAAGACATTCGATCTCGCCGATGCCGCGCTCTTTAATCCAGTTGGAAAAGCTCATAAAACACACTTGTTGCCGCACACACCCGCGTGTGCAGCGCTGCGACGACACGCGAGAACCGCAACTGAAATTCTTTCAAACGAGCGCGGCGCGAAATAGCTGTTGCAGCCGCGAAGGACCGCTCGCGTGCCGCGCCCATTCGCCTTCTCGAGAAGGTCGCGGGAGCGCATTGGTCACCTGATGCCGCCACTATCCCGGTTGGCGCCCGGGCAAGTCAAGGCGCCACAGCCCGGCGGCTAAGCGTCTCGCTTGTGAACTTTTTGCGTGCGTCCTCAGGACGTTGAGGTTAGTAGCGCGCTCATGATCCTGAACTTCAAAGGCTCGGACGAGGGCCTGAATGCAAGCGTCTACGCAGAACTGCGCCAGCGCATCGTCACAGGCCACATTTCGCCAGCACACGAATTGTCGACCCGCGGTCTCGCCGGAGAACTGGGCGTGAGCCAAACGCCGGTTCGCGACGCGCTTTCGAGGCTGGCGGCCGAGGGCGCTGTTTCGATCCGTTCCAAGCGCCGCGTTCGCGTGCCGGAAATGACGAGCGAGCGCTTCGACGATCTGCTGCGCTGCCGTTTGCTGCTGGAGCCGGAAGCGGCCGCGCTCGCCTTGCCGCACCTGCAAGGCGCCGACGTGAGACGGTTGCGCGAAGTCGACGCTGCGCTCGACGCTGCGATTTCGGACGGAGACGCCGCTGGCTACATGCAGGCCAACTACGATTTCCACTTCACACTCTATCGCGCACAGCCGCAACGAACGCTGGCGCAACTGATTGAGACTCTGTGGCTGCAGTTCGGGCCGTACATGCGGGTGGTTTACGGGCGTGTTTCCAGCGCAAAACTGAACGACAGCCACCAGGCCGCCATCAGGGCGATCGAATCGAACGATGCAGGCGCGCTGCGCGAGGCGATTGCGCGCGACATCGCCGATGGCATGGGTTTGCTTGGCCGCACCGGACTAGCGGCGGGCAGCGGCGCCGAGACAAGCCTCTAGCCCAATCCGCCCGCGTCTTCTCGCTTCAGCGCCCGCAGCGCCGGCTCCACCTCACGCAACGAGCGCGCGATGATGTCGACCATCCGGTCGATCTCTGCATGGGTGATGATGAGAGGCGGACACATAACGATCGAGTCGCGAATTCCGCGCACCATCAGGCCATTTTTGATGCATGCATCGCGCACGATTGGTCCGGCCTTGCCTTCTTTTCCGGTGAAACGTTCGTTCGTGCCGGGGCCGGAGACAATCTCCACGGCGCCGATCAGACCCAAGGAGCGCACTTCACCCACTAGCGGGTCGCCTTCGAGACGTTTAAGCGCCTCGGCAAAGTACGGGCCGGCGTCCTCCTTCACGCGCGCGACCAGATTTTCGCGCTCGATGATCTCAATGTTCTTCAGCGCGACGGCGGCTGAGACGGGATGGCCTGAATAGGTGTAGCCATGCACGAAGTCGCCGCCCTTCTCGCGCAGCACGTCGACGATCTTGCGCGAAACGCCGACAGCGGAGATCGGCAGATAGCCCGACGACAGGCCCTTCGCCATCGGAACCAGATCCGGCGTGACCCCGTAGTGCTGGAAACCGAACCATGAACCGAGGCGGCCAAAGCCGCAGATCACTTCGTCCGACACCAGCAGGATGCCATACTTCTTGCAGACCGCGTCTACCCGCTTCCAATAGCCCTCGGGCGGGATGATTACGCCACCGGCGCCCTGCACCGGTTCACCAATGAATGCAGCGACGTTCTCCGGGCCGAGTTTCTGAATGCGGTCGTCGATTTCCTGCACGACGCGGGCCGTAAACGCTTCGGTATCCTCGCCAAACCCATCGTTGAACTTGTAGGGCTGGGCGACATGCTCGACGCCGGGGATCGGCAAGCCGCCGATCGGGTGCATGTGCTTCATGCCGCCGAGACTGGCGCCGGCCATGGTCGAGCCGTGATAGGCGTTCCAGCGGCTGATGAAGATCGTGCGCTTGGGTTGGCCGGCGACGTTCCAGTAATGGCGCACCATGCGCATGACCGTGTCGTTGGCTTCCGACCCCGATGAATTGAAGAAGACGTGCTGCAAATCGCCGCCCAGCAGCGTCGCCAGTCTAGCCGCGAGCTGCACCGTCGGCGGCGTCGCAGTCTTGAAGAAGGTGTTGTAGAACGGCAGCTCCTGCATCTGCTCTGCGGCTGCGCGCACCAGTTCATCGCGGCCGTAACCGACATTGACGCACCAAAGCCCGGCCATGCCGTCGAGTATGGCGTTGCCCTCGCCATCGTAGATGGTGGAGCCTTCGGCGCGGGTGATGATGCGGCTGCCGCCAAGTGCTTGGATTTCACCGTAATTCGCCTGCGCCGGCAAATGATGCGCAACGTCGAGACGGCGAAGTTCGGGAATGTCGTAGTTGCGCGCAGCCATGTTCGGTCCTCATTTTCGTCTTCGCGCTTGTCTCGACCTAACGGGAGACGAGCAGTTCGCCGCGCAGAGCTCGGCCCAAAAGCTTAAAGAAGGTTTGGCTCTGCGGATTCTCGTGCGCTTTCCATTCCGGGTGCCATTGCACCGCGAGAATCTGCGCCCCATTCACATTCGCCGAGATCGCTTCGACGACGCCGTCAGGCGCGGTCGCCTCCACGATGAGGCCGTCGCCCAGCTTTTCCACGCCCTGATAATGGACGCTTACCACGTCCAACGTCTCGGTCTTGTAGGTGCGTTCGAGTACGCCGCCGGCGACCAGATTCACCGGATGGATGTGCTCAAAATACTCGGCGAACGTCTTCTGACTGGGCGCGTGGTGCGGGATGAGATCGGGGTTTTCCGCCATGTCGCGCCGCAGCGTGCCGCCGAAAGCCACATTCAGTTCCTGAAAGCCGCGGCAGATGCCAAACACCGGCTTGCCCTCGTCGAGCATCGCCTCGATCAGATGCGCGGTCATCTCGTCGCGGCCGGGATCGAACGGGCCCGGGGCATCGTCGACAATGACGCCATAGCGCTTGGGATCGAGATTGGACGGCGTGCCGGTCAGCAGAATCCCGTCCAGGCGCGGCGCGACCTCCTTCGCGTGCATCAGTTCGGGCATGGCCGGCACCAGCAACGCCGCGGCATCGGCATACTTCACGGCAGAGACGAGATAGCGCGTCATCACCGCTTGCGCCGATTGTGACTCGACAGTTCGGTTGCAGGCGATGACGCCGAGAACGGGGCGATCTTTGAAGGTCATGGTTTCAAGATAGGAGCACGGCGGGCGAACAGGCGTGCCAAGCAAGCCACACCGGCTCGTCCCAGGTAAAATCTTCCTGATCATAGCGTGTCAGGTTAGACCGGAACGTCTTCACGCGGCGACCGCCCTGAAGTTCCACCTCATAATTGGTCTCGCTGCCCAGATAGACAATGTCGCGGATCACGCCCGGCACGACATTGGCGCCTTCCGGGGCGTCTTCCATTTTGATTGCTGCCGATCCCTCGCCGCGTTTGTGCATCTCGATCTTCTCGGGCCGGAGCGCCACCCAGACAGTGGAGCCTTTCGCCCCCGTCACGCCGTGGTCGAGATAGACCGGCGCCGCCAGTTCCGGGGCCCGCACCAGCGCGTGGCCCGGTTCGTCTTCGGCCAGCACGCCCTCGAACATGTTCACGCTGCCGACGAAATCGGCGACAAAGCGCGAATTCGGAAACTCATAGAGATCAGCCGGCGTGGCCACCTGCGCCAGCACGCCGCGATTCATCACGGCGCAGCGCGTGGCGATGGCTAGCGCCTCGTCCTGATCGTGAGTCACCATGATGAAGGTGATGCCGACCTTTTCCTGCAGCGAGGTGAGCTCCGAGCGCATCTGATCGCGCAACTTTGCGTCGAGCGCCGACAGCGGCTCATCCAACAACAACACACGTGGCCGCTTCACCAGCGCGCGCGCCAGCGCGACACGCTGACGCTGACCGCCCGACAGCTGATCCGGCATGCGCTCACCCAGGCCGCCGAGCTTCACCAATTCAAGCGCTTCATCCACGCGCCGCTTGATCTCGCCGGCTTCGACGCCGTCCATCCTCAAGCCATAGGCGACATTGTCCGCCACTTTCATATGGGGGAACACGGCATAGGACTGGAAAACCATATTCACCGGCCGCTTGTTCGGCGGCAATTCGGCTACGTCCTTGCCGTCGATCAGAATCCTGCCTTCGGTCGGCGTCTCGAAACCGGCAAGCATCCTCAGCAACGTCGTCTTGCCGCAGCCCGAAGGGCCGAGCAGCGCGAAGAATTCGCCCTCGCGGATGTCGAGGCTGACATTGTCGACCGCCACCATTCTGTCGAAGCGTTTGGTCACGCCTTCGAAGCTGATGATCGCATCCGCCTTCAGCGCTGCATCGGGCTTGTCGGCCTGGCTTTGTGCAGAATCGGTCATGAAGCCTTCTTTTCCTGTTCGCTTCGGTTCTGCAGTTGCAGGCCGACCGCGGTCAGCACCACCGTCACCACGATCAGAATGGTCGACGCGGCGTTGACCTCCGGCGTCACCGAGAAACGCAGCATCGAATAGACCTTGACCGGAAACGTGATCGTATCGGGACCGGAGGTGAAGAACGTGATGACGAAATCGTCGAGCGACAACGTGAAGGCAAGCAATGCCCCAGCTATCAGGCCCGGGCGCATGTGCGGCACCAGCACATCCCAGAACGTGCGCCATTCGCTCGCGCCGAGATCTTTGGCCGCCTCCTCCAATTCGCGGTTGAAGGAAGCCAGCCGCGCCCGCACCACGGTGGCCACGAACGGAAATGCAAACGAGATGTGGGCGATGGTGATGGCGCCGAGGTTCAGCGGCCATGGCAGCCCCATCGGCCACGGCATCACGCGGGCGAAGAACACCAGCATCGCCACGCCCAGACAGATTTCCGGCACCACGATCGGCAGCGCCAGAGCGCCCTCGACGGCGGTCTTTCCCGGGAAACGGAAGCGCCACAACATCACTGCCGCCAGCGCGCCGAGGACTACCGAGACAATCGTGCAGAGGAAGGCGATCGTCAGCGAATTGACGAAAGCCTCGATCAGCGAGGCGTTGCTCAGAGCCTTTTCGTAATATCTGAGCGTGAAGCCCTGCCAGACGATGTTGCGGCGGCTATCGTTGAAGCTGAACGCTATCAGGGTCAGCAGCGGCAAGTACAAAAACAGCAGCGTCAGGCCGACCATAAGCTGCAAGGGCCAGCGCCGCATGTATTCGAGCGGCCCCGGCTTCTCCCGCTTCGGCGGCGGTTCGGCGACTGCCGCAGCGGCGGCCGGAAGCGCCTGCTTCGCCATCAGCTCCTCCGCTCGCTGCGGCGCTGGACGACTGCCTGCACCGCAATGGCGATGAAGGTCAGATACATGAGCAAGAACGAGAGCGCGGCGCCGAACGGCCAATCGTTGGCGCGCTTGAATTGCCGCTCGATCACGTTGGCGATCATTTGGCTGTCGGTGCCGCCCAAGAGGTCCGGCGTGAGATAAGCGCCGAGCGCGGGAATGAACGTGATCAGCACGCCCGAGGCGATGCCCGGCGCAGCAAGCGGCACCACCACCGACCAGATGGTGCGCAAATGGCCGGCGCCGAGGTCGAGGCTTGCTTCCATCAGCGACCGGTCCATCCGGTCCAACGCCGAATAGAGCGGCAGCACCATGAACGGCAGGTGCACATAGACAAGCCCGATAACGACGGCGGTGTTGTTGTAGAGCAGCGTCAGCGGTTCGTAGCCGCCGAGCGGCTGCAGACCGATCAACGTCATGAAGCCACTGGCGTTGTTCCAGAGCCATTCGAGCGCAAAGTTCACATAGCCCTGCTCCCGCAGCACCGCGATCAACGCGAAAGTCCGGATCAGGAGATTGGTCCAAAACGGCAGCATGATCAGCAGCAGCAGCCATGCTTTCGCCCTCGGCGACGCAAACGCGATCGCCAGCGCAACCGGAAAGCCGATGATCAGACACAGAATGGTGGTGATGCCGGCAACGACGATGCTCTTGGCGAAAATACCGAGATAGAGTGGCTCGAGCGAGCGGGCGTAATTGGCAAAGGTCCCGGTGAAATCGATCGTCACCGGGCCGGTGTTTTCCCCGAACGTGTAGGTCCAGATCACCGCCAGCGGCGCCAGGAAGAAAAGCAAAAGCCAGACGAGCGGCGGCGCGGCCACCGCCGCGAACGCCGCCTTCGCCTGCTTCCAGCTCTGCTCCATTGGCGCCTCGCCGGCTTAAGCGGCGCTGATGCGCGTGAAAATCTCTTCGTACAAACGCGAGCGCTCGTCGCCCTCGAACGCGCCGTATTCGCTTATGGCCATGATCTCAGGCGTCGGGAAGATGATCGGATTGTTCTTATAAGTATCCGGCATCAGCGCTCGGGCTGCGGCGTTCGGCGTCGGATACTGGATTTCTGCCGTGATCTTACTGCCGGCGTCGGCGTCGAGCAGATAATTGATGAAGGCATGGGCGTCGGCGACATTCGGCGCCCCGCTCGGAATGCAAAGGCAATCCTGATTGAGCAGCGTGCCTTCGCGCGGAATCACCCAGCCATATTGCTCCGCGCCGTGCTCGCTGACGATTTGGGCGATGTCGCCGCAATATTCGAGCACAAGATCGACTTCGCCGGCGACGAGCAGATCCTGGCCGTCGTCCTCGTGAAATGCCTTGATGTGCGGCTTCTGGCGGATCAGCATCTGTTCGATCTCGCTGAGCATCGCAGCGGGGATGTTGTTGAGCGAATGGCCTTTGTACTTGGCGCACAAGCGGATCAGGTCGGCCGATTCCGACAGCACCGCGATGCGCTGCGAGAATTGCGGGCTATCGAACAGATAACGCCAGCTGTCGGGCACGAAGCCACGCGGCATCGCTGACTTGCGATAGGCAATGCCGAGCGTAAGCCAGGTATAGGGCACCGAGTATTGGCGACCCGGATCGAATGGCGCATCCTGGAATTCAGGGGCTAGGTTCGAAAAGTTCGGAATCTGCGCACGATCCAGTTGCTGGATCATTTGCGCCTGACTCATGCGTGTCACGAACTCGTTTGAAGGCACAATCACGTCGTAGCCTGGATTGCCGGCCCGCAGGCGCGCGAACAACTCGTCGTTAGTGGCGAACAAGCTCATGTTCACCGCCGCGCCGGTGGCCTCCTCGAAATCGGCCAGCGTGGTCGGGCCGATGTAAGTATCCCAGTTGTAGAAGCTGACGGTGCGCCCGCCGCTGCGCCCGCACGCGCTCAAGCCCCCGGCAAAGGAAATGCCGATCGCCGCGGCGCCGAATTGCTGAAGCAGTGAACGCCGTGAGGCGCCGCGAAGATACTTATCCGCCATGGTTTCCACCCTTCCCTTGCTCAACCGCCGCCACGCGCTCGCGGCGAACCTGCGCTCGCCGCCCGTCCGCTAACAAGCACGCAAATACCAGTCATAATCAATATCTGGGATCACACTTTGGAAGCGATCTTGCTCGACCCGCTTTACCGTCGCGAACATGCGCACGAACCGCTCGCCCAGATAGTCCTTTAGTAGAGCCGACTCCGCGAACCGGTCCGTCGCCGCGAACCAATTGGTTGGGATCTTCTCCTCGACCGCCGCCTGGGCATATCCGTCACCGACAATGGGCGGCCCAGGGTCGATCTTGTTTGCGATCCCATGGTGCACTGCAGCAAGAAGCGTCGCCAGCGCCAGCGCCGGATGCGCGTCCGCCCCCGCAACGCGATGCTCGATATGGCGTGTGTGCGGCGCACCTGCCGGCACCCGGAAGGAAACGGTGCGATTGTTGACGCCCCAGGTCGGCGCCACCGGCGCATAGGAGTTGGCTCTGAACCGACGATAGGAATTGGCGTTTGGCGCAAAGATCGCCATCGACTCGCCGAGCAGCGTCTTCATGCCGCCGACTGCATGCGCCAGCACCGCCTCGCCTTCCGGCTTGTCCGACGCGAAGATATTGTTGCCCGCCTTGTCGTTGACGCTGACGTGAAGGTGCATTCCCGAGCCGGCCAGGTCAGCAAACGGCTTGGCCATGAATGTCGCCTCGCAGCCATGGCGCAACGCCACGCCCTTGGCGGCGCGTTTGTAAAGCACTGCGTCATCGGCTGCGCGCAACGCGTCTGCGTGATGTTTCAAGGTCAGCTCGAGCTGACCGGGCGCGTACTCGCTGATCGCGCCCTCGAGCGGAATGCCCATGGCGTCGGCGGCCGCCCACAAGTCACGCAAAAACGGAGAGGCTTCTTCCACCTCGCGCAGACCATAAACCTGGTGATGCGCGGCCCGGTCGCCGGTCAGCGGCGAGCGCGGCGGCTGGATCTTGCCGTTCGCCGTTCGCCGCGCGTCCACCAGATAATATTCCAGTTCGCACGCCACCACAGGCACAAGCCCATCCGCAGCGAACCGATCGAGCACGCGCTTGAGTACGTGCCGCGGATCGAGGTCGTGCGGCCTGCCGTCGAGTTCGTACATTGCGACCGGGACTTGGGCGACATCGCCGCCGAGCCATGGCGCCGGCGTGAGCCGCGCCGGTATCGGCCGCGCGACACGATCGGCGTCGCCATCCTCCCAAACCAATCCGGTCGCCTCGACGTCTTGGCCGGTGATGTCGTTCACCAGAATAGAGCCAGGAAGAAATCGGCCATGATCAAAGACCGCCTCTATTTCGTGCCGGCGCAGCCGCTTCCCGCGCGGCACCCCCGCCATGTTGGTGAAGACGATCTCGAAGAACTGAATCTCGGGATGCTTGGCGAGGAAGGCTCTTGCTTCCTTCGGATCGGCAATAGTCATGCAGCAGCTTCTTTGGCGTATTCTTCCGCAAAGCTATCGACCGCCGCGACGAGCCGGTCAATCTGTTGCGTGGTCGTCGCCGGGCTGACCAGCATCATCGCGTGGAACGGCGCAATCAGCACGCCGCGATTGATCAGACAGAGATGCAGCGCGCGGCTCAGCTCGCGCTGGGCGAGCGCCGGGCGCATCTCGCCGGCGTTTTGCGGCGGCGTGGGCGCAAAAACGATCTCCGCTCGCGCGCCGACATGGACGACGCACCAAGGCAAGGCACGCGTCGCGATCACGCCGCGAAGCTTCGCAACCAACTCGTCCGCGCCCTTCAGCATCGCCTCGTACGCCGCCGGAGTCGCCACCTCCCGCAACGTCGCCCCGATCGCCGCGATGCCCATTGCATTGCCCGCCAGCGTCGTGCCGATCCCAGAACGCCCCAACCCCATCGGCACAGCCGCGATCTTTTCCGCCAGCGCCGCGCTCACCCCCCAGACTGCGGCCGGAAATCCACCGGCGATCGCCTTGCCGATCACCAGCGCATCCGGCGCCAGCCCCCACGCCTTCGCCGCTCCGCCTGTTCCGCTCGAAAGCGTGTGCGTCTCGTCCAGCACCAGCAGCGCACCGGCACGTTTCGCCAATGCCTGCGCCCCCGCCCAGAAATTCGGCTCCGGCAGGATCATCCCGCAATTCGTCATCGCAGGTTCGGCCAACACGGCTGCGACGTCGCCCGACGCCAGCGCAATCTCGAGCGCGGCAATGTCATTGAACGGCACGGCGCGCGTCGTCCGCGTGACATCGAACACTTGGCCGATCAGCCCGGCATCGGCTTTGGTCGCGCCCTCGCTTAGGCCGACAAAGCAATCCTCTACCATGCCGTGATAACAGCCGTCGAACACGACAATCACCGGCCTGCCTGTCACCGCCCGGGCCCAGCGTATGGCGGCGCGGTTTGCGTCCGATGCCGAAAGCGTCGCCTGCCAAAATGGCAGACCGAAGCGAGCGGCCAACAGCGCGCCGACCTCGGCAGCTTCGACGGTCGGCAGCATGAACGTCGTCCCCCGCCGCGCCTGCTCAGCAATCGCGCGCGCGATTTCAGGCCGACCGTGCCCGAACATGCCTGGCGTATCGCCCAGACAAAAGTCGTCGTAGACATTATCGTCGATATCGGTGAGCACCGCGCCTTCGCCGTCCTCCGCGATCATCAGTGAAGGCGACGCCCAATCATTCATCCAGTGCAGCGGCGCGCCGAACAGCCAATGCTGCTTCAGCCGCGCCGCTTCCACGGCGGCTTTGGGATGCGTGTCGACGTAACGCTGCGTTTCGCGGATGATGATGTTGGCAAGGCCCTTCACGGCTTATACGTGATCGAGACGCCCTTGAGCTCGGTGTATTTCTCGAGCGCATGCAACGACCGATCGCGCCCGAAGCCCGATTGCTTGGCGCCGCCGAACGGCACGGTGATGTCGCACGCGTCCCAGCCGTTGACCCACACCAAGCCGGTTCGCAGCCTACGCGCCACGCGGTGCGCGCGCGAGACGTTTGCCGTCCATAGGCCCGACGCCAATCCGTACACGGTGTCGTTGGCGATCCGCACTGCATCGTCCTCGTTGGTGAAGCCAAGCACGCCGAGCACTGGGCCGAACACTTCTTCGCGCGCCAGCGTGTGCGTGTTGTCAAGACGATGAAAAACCGTGGGGGCAACATAGAACCCGCCGCTGGCTCGGCGCGTCTGCGATCCGCCCAACGCCAAGGTCGCGCCTTCGCTGCGCGCGGTCTCGATGTAGCCTAGCACGCGCTTCATCTGCACTTCGCTCACCAGGGCTCCGGCAACGCTCGCCGGATCGAGCGGATCGCCTGGCGCGTAGTGTTGCGCGCGCTTCAACACGCGCTCGAGAAAGTCGTCCTTGATCGAGGCTTCCACCAGCAAGCGCGACGCGGCGTTGCAAATCTCGCCCTGATTGAAGAATATCCCCCAGGCGGCCGCATCGGCTGCCTCGTTGAGATCTTCCGCGTCGGCGAACACAATCTGCGGACTCTTGCCGCCGAGTTCCAGTGCGACGCGCTTCAGATTGCTTTCTCCCGCGTAGGTCATCAGCTTGCGGCCGACCTCGCCCGAACCGGTGAACGCGATCAGATCGACATCCATATGCCGCGCCAGCGCCTGGCCTGCGGTCTCGCCGAATCCGGGCACCACATTGAGCACGCCCGGCGGTACGCCCGCCTCCAGCGCCAGCTCGCCCAATTTCAGCGCCGTCGACGGCGATTGTTCTGCAGGCTTCAGCACAATCGAATTCCCCGTCGCCAGCGCCGGCGCCACTTTCCAGCACGCCATGTGCAGCGGGAAGTTCCACGGCACGATTGCGCCGACCACGCCCAGCGGCTCGCGTACTATGAAGCTCAAACGCTCGGCGGGCGTCGTCGCCACTTCGCCGTAGACCTTGTCCAGAGCTTCGGCGTACCAGCGAATGGAATTGATCGCGGTGGGAATGTCGACCGCGAGAGTGTCGCGAATCGGCTTGCCCATATCCAGCGTTTCCAGCAACGCCAAATCTTCGAGATCGCGCTCCATCAGTTCGGCGAGCTTGAACATGATCTTCTTTTTTTCGCGCGGATGCTTGTTGCGCCAACGCCCGTCCTCAAAGGCGGCGCGCGCCGCCTTGACCGCGGCGTCAATATCCGCGGCGTCACCCGAAGCCACCCGGCTGACGATCTTGCCGTCTCGCGGTCCGACATTGTCGAACGTCTTGCCCGATTTGGCCGCGCCCGATTTGCCGTCGATCACGGCCAGCGTGGGACACGAGATGCCGGCGGCGCGGTCGAGATTTTTCTGAAGTGTCATGGCGGTGCTTTACCGCATTCTCCCCCGCCGCGTCATCCCGAGATGCCCTAGGGGACGGCTTGAGTTCGTGGTGCGCCCCCGACAAGCTGCGCTCCGAGGGGATCACATGAAGAAGTTCGCGGCGCTTGCTTGCGCCTTGGCGCTTGTCACGTGCAGCCAGCCGCCGGCGCCCGCGCCTGCGCAGGACTTCCACCCGGAGATCACGCGCAACGAATATGGCGTTCCAGCCGTCCACGGCCGCACCGACGCCGAGGCCGCCTACGGCATGGCGCTCGCGCACGCAGAGGACAATTTCGAAACCATCCAGATCTCCGTGCTGATGGGGCGCGGCAAACTCGGCGCCCATGTCGGCGAGGAAGGCGCCAAATCGGACTTCCTCTGGCGCCTGCTCGGCATCCAACGTTCTGTCGAAGAACGCTACGAAACCGATCTCTCGCCAGAATTCCGCGCGGTGATCGAAGCCTACGCCGCCGGCCTCAACGCCTACGCCGCCGAACATCCAAGCGAAGTGCTGCCCGGCGCACGCAACATCACCGGCCGCGATGTCATCGCCGGCTCCGCGCTCACGGTGCCGTTGTTCTGGGGTTTCGAGCGCACGCTCGGTCAAGTGGTCGATGAAACCGCGCACCCATGCGCGCGGCGCGAAGCACGCGCCGAACAAATCGATTGGGGCTCGAACGCGTTCGCCGTCTCCCCGCGCCGCAGCGCCGACGGCCACACCCGCCTCATCGTCAACTCGCACCAACCGTGGGCCGGCCCCGTCGCCTGGTACGAAGCCGGCATCTCCTCCGACACCGGCTGGCGCATGTATGGCGGCCTGTTTCCCGGCTCGCCTTTTCCCGTGCTCGGCGCCAACGGCCGCCTCGGCTTCGCGGCCACGGTGAATCTTCCCGATCTCGCCGACATCTATCGCCTCACCACCGACAACGCCCACAAAGGCCAATACCAACTCGACGGCGAATGGCGCCGTTTCGAAGAACGCAGGATTTGGCTCTGGGTGAAGATGGGTTGGTTCACCATCCCCGTGCCGCGCACGCTGCGCTACACCGTGCACGGCCCTGCCTTTCACACCGCCGACGGCTGGGTCGCGGTGCGCTATGCGGGCCAAGGCGAGCTCCGCGCGCTCGAACAATTCTGGCGCATGGGACGCGCGCAGAATTACGACGAGTGGCGCGAAGTGATGCGCATGCGCGCCATCCCTTCGTTCAACTTCATGTATGCCGACGCCACCGGCCGCATCTCGTATCTCTACAACGCCATCATCCCGCGCCGCGCCGAAGGCTATGATTGGAGCGGCTGCGTGCCAGGCGACACCAGCGCCAACATCTGGCCGATGGATGAATACGCCGACACGCCCGAACTGCTCGATCCCGCCTCCGGCTGGGCCGTCAGCACCAATGGCGCACCTTGGTACATTACCGACGAAGCATCGAACCTCTCGCCCGAGCAATTCCCCGCGGCCGCGCCTGCGATCGAAACTTACGTCACCAATCGGGGCTACCGCGCCGTCGAAATTCTTTCGCCGCTCCGCGCCATCAGCGATGACCAATTGCTCGAAGCCAAGTTCGATCTCACCTCGAGCGAACGCTCCGCCACAATGGCCGCCGTCAACGCCGTCCTCGCGGTTGACGCAACCAACGACGCGGAGCTCGCCGAAATCCAAACCCTGCTCCGCTCTTGGGATCGCCGCGCCGCCAACGACAGTCCTGCTGCAGCACTCGTCGGCCTCATCTATCAGCCGATCTACAATGCCGGCCGCGCCGCCACCGATCCGCCCGATCCCGTCGCCACCGCACGCGAAGCCGCGCAACGCCTGCGCACACATTTCGGCCGCATCGACCCGCCGCTCGGCGATCTGTTGCGTTTGCGCCGCGGCGGCATCGATCTGCCGCTCGAAGGCGCGCCCGACGTGCTCCGCGCATTGCGCTGGCACGACGATCCCGACGGCCGCGCCATCGCGGATTTCGGCGATGGTCTGATGATCGTGATGGATTGGGGGCCGGACGGCGCGCTCTCCACCCGCGTCATCAGCCAATGGGGCGCCAGCGAACACGCCGACAGCCCGCACCACAATGATCAATCCGAAATGTTTGCAACGAGGCAATGGCGAACGGTTGATCTGAACCCACCTCGCCCTTGATGGGCGAAGTGGATCGCGGCGAAGCCGCGAGACGGAGTGGGTGAATCCTCAGGCCCGAGCAGCCACCCACTCAGTCATCACGCTTCGCGTGACGAGAGCTCGCCCATCGAGGGCGAGCAGGTACGGAAGCGCTTGCGCCTGCAATCACGGCGGCAGACAATGCCAGCATGCCCGACACGCACCGCCCGAATTCACTCGACGCCTTTTGGATGCCGTTCACGCCGAACCGTGCGTTCAAGGCCGATCCGCGCATGGTGGTGCGCGCCGAAGGCATGTATTATTACGCGCCCGATGGGCGCGCGATCCTCGACGGCACCTCCGGTCTATGGTGCTGCGCCGCCGGCCACGGCCGCACGCGCATCGTCGAAGCCATCCAACGCGCCGCAGCCGAACTCGATTATGCAACGACGTTCAATCTGGGTCACCCGTTGGCGTTCGAATTTGCCAACCGATTGGGCGACATCCTGCCCGAGGGTCTCGACCGCATCTTCTTCACCAACAGCGGCAGCGAAAGCGCCGATACCGCGCTGAAGATTGCGCTCGCCTATCAGCAAGCGCGCGGCAAGGCCGGCAAGTATCGCCTGATCGGCCGCGAAAAGGGCTATCACGGCACCAATTTCGGCGGCATCAGCGTCGGCGGCATCGTCCGCAACCGGCGTACATACGGACCGATGGTCGCGGGCGTCGATCATTTACCGCACACACTGGATATCGCACGTAACGCCTTTTCACGCGGCCAGCCTGCCGAAGGCGCCGAACTCGCCGACGCGCTTGAACGCATCGTGCAATTGCACGATCCCAGCACCATCGCCGCGGTCATCGTCGAGCCGGTCGCGGGTTCGGCCGGCGTGATCATTCCCCCGCTTGGCTATTTGAAGCGCCTGCGCGAACTCTGCACCAAGCACGACATCTTGCTGATCTTCGACGAAGTCATAACCGGTTTCGGCCGGCTCGGCACGCCGTTCGCTTCGCACTTCTTCGACGTGAGGCCCGATATTCTCACCATGGCGAAGGCGATCACCAACGCCGCTGTGCCGATGGGCGCGGTCGCCGCGAGCCGGGAGATCTACGATACCATCCTCGACAATGCTGCGACGCCGATCGAACTCTTCCACGGCTACACCACCAGCGGCCATCCGCTCGCCTGCGCCGCCGGCCTCGCGACACTCGACACGTTCAAGGAGGAACGCCTGTTCGAACGTGCGGCCGAAATCGCGCCATATTGGGAGAATGCGCTCCATTCGCTACGCGGCGAACCGCACATCGTCGATATCCGCAATCTCGGCCTGATCGGCGGCATCGAACTGGCCCCGCGCGCCGACGGCAATCGCGCTGGCGAAGTGTTCCGCAAGTGCTTCGACGCCGGCGTCTTCATCCGCTACACCGGCGATGTGCTCGCCATGTCGCCGCCGCTGATCGTCGAGAAGGCGCAGATCGATCGGATCGTGGATACGGTGCGGACGGCGCTGAAGAGCGTGGCCTAAATTAGTCTGGATCGCCGGCGCCCTCGCCGGCCAACTCCGGTGCTTGCCGGCGAGGGCGCCGGCGGTCCAGACTCGCTCAGCTAAACCGCCCGCGCGCCTTTGCGGCAAGATCGATCTTCGGCAACGGCCCGCTGACGGCGGCGCCGCTCGCAGCATTGTCCGGCGCCCACGCCGTCTGCTGAAACTTCGCGGCGATATTTTCTGGAATGAACCGCGAGCGGATGGCGTAGACGTGCTTGTCGCCGCCCTTGCCCTGCTGGGTGTGATAGAAACGCTGCGGCGTGATCAGATGCAATTCATCTTTCGCCCGCGTCATCGCCACGTAGAGGAGCCGCCGCTCCTCTTCCAATTCCGCCGTCGAGCCCGCGCCGAGATCGGACGGCATGCAGCCGTCGACGACGTTTAGGACAAACACGCTCTTCCACTCCTGCCCCTTGGCCGAGTGGATGGTGGACAAGATCAGGTAGTCATCATCCTTGAGCGCGGGCCCGCTTTCATCGCTGGTTGAATTCGGCGGATCGAGCGTCAGTTCCGTCAGAAAACTTGTGCGCGAGCCGAACGTCGCGCCGATCCGCTGCAGCTGATCGATATCGCCCGCGCGCACGCGCGCATCTTCATAGCGCTCGTTCATCAACGGGCCATACCAGCGCGCCGCGAGATCGAGATCGCCCGGCCACGTTGCCCCCGCGAGATCGCCGAGCATCTGCTTCAGCGCATCCCACGCCTCACCGGCGCCCGCCGGCGGCGCCGTGTTGCGCACAGCGCCATACGCGCCCGTTTCATCCACAGCATCGAGAATTCGCGAGGCCTTAGCGGGGCCGACGCCCTGCACGAGCTGTAAGGTGCGAAAGCCGGCAATGCGGTCGCCGCCATTCTGCGCCCAGCGCAAGACGGCCAGAAAATCCTTCACGTGCGCGGCTTCGAGAAACTTCAGCCCGCCGAACTTCACGAACGGAATGTCGCGCTTGGCCAGCTCCAGCTCCACCGGCGCCGAAAAATCCGCCGCTCGGAAGAGAACGGCCTGCTGGGTCAGCGCGACGCCGCGCTCGCGCGCTTCCAGCACGCACTCGGCCACATACGAGGCTTGCGCCGCCTCATCGCGCACGCTGACCAGGTTGGGTGCGGCGCCTCCCGCGCGCGTGGTGCGTAGATTTTTGGTGAAGCGTTCCTGCGCCAGGTCGATCACCGCGTTCGACGCGTCCAGGATCGGCGACGTCGAGCGATAATTCTGCTCCAACGTCACCAGCCGCGCTTCCGGCGTAAACGCTTTCGGAAACTCCAGAATATTGCGCACATCGGCGGCGCGGAACGAATAGATCGACTGCGCATCATCGCCGACCACAGTCAGCCCGCGCCCATCCGGTTTCATCGCCAGCAGAATGCGCGCCTGCAGCTTGTTGGTGTCCTGATATTCATCGACCAGCACGTGATCGAACCGCGCGCCCACTTCCGCCGCCAATGCCGGCTCATTCATCGCCTCGGCCCAAAGCCATAAGAGATCGTCATAGTCCAATACGTTCTGCTTCTGCTTCGCTTCGACATACGCCGCGAACAGCCGCTTCAGCTCCGCTTCCCATTCGCGGCACCACGGAAACGCGCTCGCCAGCGCATCGCGAATGGATTCATCCGCGTTGACGACGCGCGAATAGATGGCGAGGCACGTCCCCTTCACCGGAAACCGCTTCGCAGAGGTCGCGACGCCGAGCTCCTGGCGCACCATGCCCATCAGGTCGGCGCTATCGCTGCGATCATGGATGGTGAACTCCGGATCGATGCCAATCACCGGCGCCAGTTCGCGCAACAGCCGCGCGCCGATGGCGTGAAACGTGCCGGCCCAGGGAATCTTCACGTCTGTCGGAAACGTGCGGACCCGCTCCCCCTCAATGGGGGAACTGTCACGCGCAGCGTGACTGAGGGGGCGAAGGCCTCCGGCGTTCCCTATTGAGCCTTGCGAGGCAGTACTTCCATCTTCCGCGCCCGCACCCCTCCCCGCCGCTTCGCGGCGACCCTCCCCATCGAGGGGAGGGTGGGCACAACCGGCAAGCGCTTTGCCCACGCGCGCGATCATCTCACTCGCCGCGCGGCGCGAAAACGTCAGCAGCAGAATGCGCGACGGATCGGCCCCGTTCGCAACCAGATGCGCAACGCGGCACGACAACGTCTTCGTCTTCCCCGACCCCGCCCCTGCAATCACCAGCAACGGTTCGAGCCCATGCTCCACCGCCGCCCGTTGCTCCGCGTTCAGGTCGTCAAGAGCTGCGCCGTTGATTCGCGACATCGCCTAAGCGTGCCGTGTTTCGCCTTTGTTCGCAACGCGGGGAGTGTTTACCTTTCGACTCGGCCACGGCCATATCTTGAGCACACCAATCGTGCTCATTCATGTCTGAACCCCGCAAACGCCTTACACGCCGCAGCTCTTGCTTCGGGGCTCTGCAATTGAGCGTAAGCCCAACAAATTCAGACGATCGTCTACGGTTCGCGACAATCGCCGACGCTGCGTCGCTTCTCCTTAACCAGGAGAAGGAACGGAGCCCAATCATGATCTCCCCAAACGGCATCGCCCATATCCAGCTCACCGTTCGCGACGTCGCCGCGTCGCGCCCGTTCTATCATCGCCTGCTCGTCGAAACCTTCGGCATGGCGATCCAGTACGACGTGCCCGGCCAAGTCTTCTACTGCATCGGCGCGCGCACCGGCGTGCTGATCCGCAGCGCCGCGCCCGAATACCGGGACACGCCGTTCGACCAATGGCGCATCGGCCTGCACCATTTCTGCTTCCGCCTGCGCTCGCGCGAAGACGTCGACGCGCTCGCCGCCGCGATGCAAGAGTTCGGCGCCAACATCATCCGCACTGGCGAAGAAGGCCCCTGGGCGCCGGGTTATTACTCAACGCTCTTCGAAGACCCCGACGGCATCCGCATCGAAGCCCTGTTCATCCCCGGCAGCGGCAATCTCGATCGGATCAAGGACGGCCCGCTTTCGCCGCTGGCGTGAACGGAGCGCGCTCAACCTAACGGCCGCGCCAGCGCCCGCCAGAACGAAAGCAGCATCCCGGCCGCGGTCGCCAGCCATGCCGCGAACGCCACCCAGACCATGGCGCCGGAGATCGCCCGCAGCGGTGCGAAATCGGCGGCCAGCGAAAGCCGCAAGCTGGCCAGCGCGTACATGCCGAGCGGAAACACCAGGCTCCACAGCATCGGCGTGTAGACGATCGGTTGACGGCGCACGCCGTGTTTCCAGACCCCGAACAGCACCAAGAGCGGTATCCACCAGGTCGCCCACGCCCACATGATCAGCGTAACGCCGTCGATGAAAGGCCGCATCGAGTGCAGGAAGACAATGCCAGTGTCGGTCAGGATCAGCACCGAGCCAGCATTGGTGGTGATCGCGGCCGCGCCCATCACCACCCACAGCAGGGGCGTAATGTCGTCTGGCGCAACGTCGAAAAAGAAAATGCGGTAGGCGAACAGCGTTATGAAGATGCCGTAGAGCCCCAGGCCCACGCCCCACAACATGTGAATCAGCACGAGCACGCTCTGATGTTGTTCGCCGAGATTGGGCGCGATCGCAGCGCCGAGGATGACCAGCGATTCGGTGCCGACAATGGCGATGAGCCAGCCGCCGTGCACGACATTGGCCCCGTGCGCGGTGTTGAGAAAGGTGAGCACGCCAAACGAGAGATAAATCAACAGCAGCCAGAGCAGCAGAGCAAGCAGCCACATTGCCGTGGCCGTCCCCTCCCAGCCGCGCAGATTGAGGCCGACGCCCAAGACATCGGTGGCCGCGACCATGGTGAAGAAGGCAAACACGAATTTCGGACTGGTGAGGTCAGCCCACAACGCTTCGCGCGCCCACGCCAGCCGCAGCACCGTCACCAGCCATAGCGCCGGATAGGCGCCGAGATTCACTGCGAACAGCACATCCGCGAGTGCACGATGGTGCTCGAGAAAAAGCGCATTCGAGATGATCCCGGTCGCCATCACCAGGGCGAAGTATCCCGGATAGAGCGTGACAACGGCCGCTCGCACCCGTCCCGATAGAGGCAGCCGCTCGACTTTCGGCGGCGTGTTGACGATCTCGCTCACGGTCGCACCTGCGCGGGTCGGCTTAAGCTATCGGCATTTATCTCCGTCGCGATTGATTTTAGGCAAGCCCGCAGCGCGGGCCACGGCATCAAGACTGTTCCAGCGCCTCGCTTGCTTCAAGCCACGCCGCCTCTGCTTTCGCGAGCGCGGTAGCGGCGTGGGCGCGCTCCTTCAGCAGCGACTCGCCGCGGGCGCGGTCGCGGTTGAACAACTCGGGATCGGCCAACGCCGTATCGATCCGCGCCAGCGCCTCGTTGGCTTGCTCGATCTCCTTGTCCGCCGCCTCCAGTTTGCGCTGCAGTGTGTATTTGGAGTGTTTCGGCTTGGCATCCGCATGCGCCAGCACAGGCGACACATGCTTGTCGCTCTCATCCGCCGGCCGGTCGGCCGCGGCGACGAGCTGGCGATAGTCTTCGAGATCGCCGTCATATTGGCGCGCGCGGCCGTGATAGACGAGCCAGAGCCGATCGGCGCAAGCTTCGGCCAGGTAGATGTCATGCGTGATCAACAACACTGCGCCTTCGTATTCGTTGATGGCGTGGATGAGCGCCTCGCGGCTGTCGATGTCCAGGTGCGAGGTCGGCTCGTCGAGAATGAGCACGTGCGGTTTCGCGTGCGCCATCAGTCCGAGCAGCAGCCGCACTTTCTCGCCGCCGCTCAAATTCTGCACCTTGGTGTCGATCTTCTCGACCCCGAACCCCATCCGCGCCGCCAGCGCGCGCAGTTTCGGCGGCGCCCACTCCGGCTCGAGATCGCGCACGTGCTCCAGCACGGTTTCGCCTTCGCGCAATTCGTCGAGCTGATCCTGGCTGAAATAGCCCATCACCGCTTTGCTCGAGGCCACGCGCTTTCCGGCCAGCAATGGCAGGCGCGCCGCGATCGACTTCACTAAGGTCGTTTTGCCCTGTCCGTTCGGGCCGATGATCACAATGCGATCGTCATGGTCGAGCCTGAGCGACACGCGCTTCAGCACCGGCTTGCCTTCAAGATAACCGAGGTCGGCTTCGTCCAGCACCACGAGCGGCGAGGCGAGCTGCACCGGATCTTCGAAATGAAAAGGGATCGTGCGCTCTTCGAGCGGCACGGCGATATCCTGCATTTTCTCGAGCTGCTTGATCCGGCTCTGCGCCTGACGCGCCTTCGAGGCCTTGGCGCGGAAGCGGTCGATGAACTTCTGCAGATGCGCGCGCTGCGCGTCCTGCTTGGCTTTCATTCCGGTCGCCAAAGCGATGCGTTCGGCCTTTTTCTTCAAGTACGCGTCGTAACCGCCGACGAAGATTTCCAGCTTCTTCTCGTCCAGCGCCAGGATATGCGTCACCGAGCGGTTGAGCATTTCCCGATCGTGGCTCACCACCACCACCGTGTGCGGATAGTCGCGCAGATACTCTTCCAGCCAAGCCGCGCCCTCGAGATCGAGATAATTGGTCGGCTCGTCCAGAATCAGCAGATCGGGCGCCGAAAACAGTACGCCTGCCAGGGCTGCGCGCATGCGCCAGCCGCCGGAAAACTCACGCGCGGGACGGCGCAGCTCATCCTGTTCGAAGCCCAGGCCCACCATGATCGCAGACGCGCGCGCTTCGCCGGAATAGCCGTCGATCTCGGCGAGCCGGGTGTGAATGTCGGCGATGCGTTGCGGATCGTCGGCCGTCTCCGCTTCCCTGAGCAGCGACGTCATCTCGGCATCCGCGGCCATCACCAGTTCCAACAACGGCGTATCCACCTGCGGCGCTTCCTGCGCCACGAACCCCAACCTTGCGCCGCGCCTGACCCGGATCGATGCGTTCGTCTTGCCGACCTCTTCCTGAATCAGCCGCAGCAGCGTCGACTTGCCCGTACCGTTGCGGCCGACCAGGCCGACTTTCCAGCCCTCGGCGACGAACGCATTGGCGTTCTCGAACAGCGGCCGCGCGCCGACGCGATAGGTGAGGTCGGAAATCTCCAGCATGAGCGGCGTGCTTAGCGAGGCGAATTGCATTTTTGAAGCGCTTCGCCGCACAGCGCCGCTGCTTATTCGTCGCAACCGTCGGAAGGCGCCGAACTAGCCGCGCAGCACGCCCGCCACAGCGTCGCCGCCAACAACATCGAGACGACCGACGAACCGATCCAGAACCAGATCGCCGGCCCGAAATCGTAGACACGGTCGGCGCCAACCATATGCAAGTGCCGCTCCAGCAGCCCGCCGGAAATGCTCTCCTGAAACGCTGCGCCGATAATCGAAGGCATCGTTGGCGCGTTCTGCTGGCGATCACGCTGGGTACGAGCTGATCTACACCGGTAAAGCGCGTCGGATCTCGCTTCGACTCTCGCGCAGCGGCGCATCCGCCGCCGTCGCAAACGCGTTCAGCACCCGTCCGATCAATCCCCAGCCCCTTCCTGCTGCGGCGAAGCTTAGAATGCCGTGCGTGGTTGGCTAGCGTCTGGGGGCAATTCCCTGGCAGCCCTTCCCCACCGCGGCAGCGAAGGCTGGTGGACCCGAGGAGGATCGAACTCCTGACCTCCGCATTGCGAACGCGGCGCTCTCCCAGCTGAGCTACGGGCCCGTCCAGTGGGAGGCGCGATATAGGGCGCGCCTCGCCGGAGCGTCAACCGCTGCGGTCCCTTCCAAGCTGCCGCAGTTGCCGAATCCGTAGCCCGCGGGCTAGAGGCAGACCATGCAATCCTCGCCGGGACTTCTCGCCATCCTGTTCAGCCTGATCGACACGATCATTGCGCTCGTCATCGTCATCCTGATCGTTTATGTCGTCATTTCCTGGCTCTACGCCTTCGACATCGTCAGCCGCCGCAACCAGTTCATCTACGCCATCAACGAGTTCTGCCGCCGCTTGACCGATCCGCTGCTGCGCCCGCTGCGGCGGCTGATCCCGCCGATCGGCGGCGTCGATCTGTCGGTGCTGGTGCTGATTCTGTTGCTGCAATTGTCGCGGCAATTGCTCCCGTGGCTGCATGGCGTGCTGACCGGCACGGGTCCGGTCCTCTGAGCCGGCTCCGCGTCCGCCTCACTCCCTCCGGCGGCGCCGACCGCATCGACGGCCGCGCCAAGACGACATCGGCCCCTACCTCAAGGCGCGCGTTCGCGCTGCGCCGGAGAACAACAAAGCCAACCGCGCGCTCGAAGCGCTGATCGCCAAAGCGCTGGGCGTTGCGAAGAGCAAGGTCAACGTCGCTCGCGGCGGAACATCACGGATGAAGACGCTAGAGATCGACGCTGCGAGCGAGTCGGCGATCGCGGCGTTTGTTTCAAGGTTCGACGCAGCCTAACATTTCACCCATTCCCGGGGCTCGGCGAAGCCGAGAGCCCGGGACCCATAAACGCGTTTGCCCCCGGCTTGCCATTCCTGGTGAGGCGCGCAACCGTGTGCGGATGCGCGTCGATGAAACTCGCCTCACCGCCGCCTACATGCTCGCGAGCCGCACGCATGGCACACTCTATCTAGGCTCCGCGCTCGACCTCATCCAACGCATGTCCGAGCATCGGTCGGGCGCAGGTTCGCGCTTCGTGGCGAAGTATGGTGTCATTCGCCTTGTGTGGTTTGAGCCGTTCATGCTGGTGACCGAGGCTCGCGACCGCGAATACGGAATGAAGAAGTGGCGGCGCGACTGGAAGATCAATCTCATCGAGCGTGAAAATCCGGACTGGGACGACCTTTACCTGGGTCTGATCGGCGGTACGCCTGTGCGATCCCGATGGCGGCCCGGATAAGACGTGACGTGACGCTCCATGGCGGCAACAAGCTTGTTTATGGGTCCCGGACTTGGCGCTGCGCACCAATCCGGGAATGGGTGGATATGGTGTTTCCGGGTGGTACACAGCGTCGAAAGATTCGTGGGAGCGCTCATGACCGGACGCATCATCGACGGCAAAGCTATCGCCGCCCAAGTCCGCGCCAGCGTGGCAGCAGCGGTGCAGCAGCTGCCGGCGCAACCGGCGCTCGCCGTGGTCCTGGTCGGCGATGATCCCGCCTCTCAGGTCTATGTCGCCGCCAAAGGCAAAGCGACGATCGAAGCCGGAATGCGCAGCGTCGAGATCAAGCTGCCCACGGAAACTACACAGGCAGACCTTATCGAGCGCGTCACCGCGCTTTCCCGCGATCGCGACATTGACGGCATTCTCGTTCAGTTGCCGCTGCCCAAGCACATCAGCGAACCGGCCGTGCTCGCCGCGCTCGATCCGCTGAAAGACGTCGACGGCCTCACCGAAGCCAGCGCCGGCAAGCTCGTTCTCGGCAAGCCGGGTTTGCGCCCTTGCACGCCCGTCGGCTGCGTCATTCTCGCGAAGACCGAGCGTCCCGATCTCACCGGCGCCAATGTGGTCGTCATCGGCCGCTCGATTCTCGTCGGCAAGCCGGCGGCGCTGCTCTTCCTCGAACAGAACGCCACCGTCACCGTGGCGCATTCGAAGACCCGCGACCTCAAATTGGTCTGCCGCGGCGCCGACATTATTGTCGCTGCTGTGGGGCGCCCGGAAATGGTGCGCGGCGACTGGATCCGTCCCGGCGCCATTGTCATCGATGTCGGCACCAATCGCGTACCCGCTCCCGAAAAGGGTGAAGGCAAGACCAAGCTCGTCGGCGATGTCGCGTTTACGGAAGCGATCGAGGTCGCAGCGGCGGTTTCACCTTCGCCGGGCGGGGTCGGGCCGATGACGATCGCCTGCCTATTGCGTAATACCGTGCTCGCTGCGTGTGCGAGACGAGGTTGGGCTGTGCCCGACACGCTGGCGAGCGGCTAAAAGCGACCTCCGGCGCTTGCCGCCTCCTAACCACCTCGTTAGCTTCCCCGCCCATAACCGACCCAGGGAGGGGATCGAACGTGACCACAACAACAAACACGGGCGGGCCAAAACCCACGCCCCCGCTCGGCCGTCTGTTCATGCGCAAGAGCGTGGAGCAGATGCACGCCGAGCACGCAGGCGGCGAACTGAAGAAGTCGCTGGGCGCGCTCAACCTGGTGCTCCTCGGCATCGGCTGCATAATCGGCACCGGCATCTTCGTGCTCACCGGCCGCGCCGCGGCGAACTTCGCCGGCCCCGGCATCATGATTTCGTTCGTGATCACCGGCATGCTCTGCGCCTTCGTCGCATTGGCCTACTCCGAACTCGCCGCTGCGATCCCGGTCTCCGGTTCGGCCTATTCCTATTCCTATGCGTCTATGGGCGAGTTCGTCGCCTGGATCATGGGCCTGCTGCTGCTGCTGGAGTACGGCGTCGCCGCCTCGACCGTCGCTGTCGGTTGGTCAGGCTACACGGTAAGCTTGCTGCACGATTTCGGCATAAACCTGCCTGCAGCGTTGACAGCCGCGCCCGGGGTAATGGTCACCGACGCCGTATCGGGCGCTGAGATCGCCGGCGTGGTCAACCTGCCGGCGTTGATCGGCATCATCGCCGTGACTTGCCTGCTCGCGATCGGGGTTTCGGAATCCGCCACGGTCAACAACATCGTCGTCGCCATCAAGGTGACGGTCGTTGTCGCCTTCATTGTCATCGGCGCAGCGTATGTGAAGCCCGAACTCTGGCAGCCGCTGGTGCCGCCGCGCGATCCGCCGCTGCCGGAAGGGATGTCGTTGTGGGCGCAAATCACGCAGGCGCTCGGCGAGGTCGTCACCGGCCAAAACAATGGCCGTTACGGCATCGGCGGCCTCATCGCCGGCGCGGCTACCATCTTCTTCGCCTATATCGGCTTTGAGGCGGTTTCGACTGCCGGCGCCGAATCGAAGAACCCGGCCAGGGACATGCCTATCGGCATTCTCGGCTCGCTCTTGATTTGCACGATTCTCTACATCCTCACCTGTGCGGTGCTGGTTGGCATCGTGCCCTACACAGAGCTCAACGACCCGGCGCCCATCGCCAAGGCCGTCAACGCCATCGGCTTGCCGTGGTTTGCGTTGCTGGTGAAACTCGGCGCCTTCGCCGGCCTTTCTTCGGTGATGCTGGTGTTGCTCTACGGGCAGACCCGCATCTTCTATACGATGTCGCGTGACGGGCTGTTGCCGTCGGTATTTTCCAGCGTGAACCAGAAAACCAAGACGCCCGTCGTCAACACGTTGCTCGTAGGGGCGGTGGCGGCAGGTTTTGCCGGCTTCAAAGGACTCGATTTCCTGGGAGACATCACCAATGTCGGCACGCTCGTCGCCTTCGGCCTCATCTGTCTGACAGTGATCTATCTCCGCTTCGCGCGGCCCGATTTGCACCGGCCGTTCAAGATGCCGGCATGGCTCGCCATAACCGTGGCGGTCTTGGGGGCGGTGATGTGCTTCGTTCTGTTCATGTCGCTGATGGCGAATGAGCACATGCGTCAATTCTTCGGCGTCTATCTAGCCATCGGCGTCTTGGTCTACTTCGCCTACGGCATGTGGAACTCCAAGCTCGGCCGCGGCATCACGGTGACCGGCCACGAACAACCCAACCCGGTTCAACCAAACAAATAGGTCGAACCTGCCCAGCATCGACGCCGCCGTCGCAAGATGGCGGCGTCTTTGTTGGATCTGGTCGAACCTCGATCGCCTGCGCGCGCGGCCTCGCTTCTCGGACCTTTTTGCCTTGCGGCGAAAGCGGCCTACATTGCCGTCCGCAGGAGCCCACACATGCCCACTCTGAGGATAGGCGCGGCGGAAGCTTTGCAGCGCCTCGAAGGCTGGCGCGCCGCAGACAAGCGCGACGCCGTCGAGAAGGAGTTCAAATTCAAGGATTTCAACGCCGCCTTCGGCTTCATGAGTCGCGTCGCGCTCTATGCTGAGCGCCATGACCACCATCCCGAATGGTTCAATGTCTATAATCGTGTCGACGTCACCCTCGCTACGCACGACGCCGGCGGCGTCAGTGACAAGGATGTGGCGCTCGCCCACTTCATGGACGAAGCTTTCCGCGAGATCACCGCGATCAAGTGAGGAACGCCCGCAGCGCGCGCCGCTGCTTGCGCTTTGCCGCCTCCGGGCCGAAAGTCGCGCGACGATGGAGGAAGCCATGGCGGGGCGCGTTGCCGGTAAGAAAGTGTTCGTGACCGGGGCGGCACAGGGCCTCGGTGCGGCGATTGCAAAAGCGCTCGCAGCGGAAGGCGCCAAAGTCACACTCGCCGATATCAATTTCACCGGCGTGGAAAAACTGGCCGCGGAGCTGAACGGCGCACATGGCGAGGGCGCCGCCTTCGCCTACGAACTCGATGTCACGGACGAGGGACAATGGATCGCCACGCTGGAATCGGCGAACGCCGCCATGGGAGGCGTATCCGGGCTCGTCAATAATGCCGGCATCAGCGGCGGACGCGGCAACGTCGAAGAAATGGAGTTGGCGCAATTCCGCCGGGTAATGAGCGTGAACGTCGATTCCGTCTTTCTCGGCGCCAAGCATGCGATCAAATATTTGGCCAAGAACCAGCCCGGCTCGATCGTGAACATCAGCTCGATCGCCGGGCTGATCGCCAGCCACAACACGCCTGCCTACAATGCCTCGAAAGCCGCGGTGTGGTTGCTGTCGAAGAACATCGCCTTGCATTGCGCCAAGAAGGGTCTGGACGTCCGTTCGAACTCGATCCACCCCACCTTCATCGACACGCCGATCCTGGACCCTTTGCGCGGCATGTTCGGCAAGGAGGAAGCCGAGGCGAAACTCGCCCGCCAGGTGCCGCTGGGCCGCATCGGCAAACCGGATGAAATCGCCGCTGCCGCGCTTTATCTCCTGTCGGACGAAAGCCGTTTCGTCACCGGCGCCGAACTGAAGGTCGATGGCGGCATCTCAGCCATGTGATTTGCCGGCGGGACCGCGCGGCCCAAGATCGAGGGTATGAAATTCCTGATGCGCAAACTCGCCGCACTGATCTGCCTCTTTACGCTCGCCGCCTGCGGCCCGGCGGCCGCTCCAGCGGGCGAGCAGCCGGCGGCGCAAGCCAATGACGGCCCGGTGGTGCTGGCGACGACCCGGAACATGCCGGACTGGCTCCTGGTCCTACGCACCAATGACGGCGGCACAATCCATTTCAATCAGCGCACCATCACACGCGAAAATGGCTTGGCCGATATTTGGCTGCAGGTCCGCCATGGCCGGCAGCAACTTTGGGAAGCCGATACGGAAACAACCGAACGGGTGATACGCTACGACGTTGAGCGCGTGCATTACCGCTTCAATTGCGCCGAAGAGACGTTCGTGGTCGTCGAGCGCCAGATCATGGGCGCCAACGAACAGGTGATCGCGCGCGACGAGCCCCGCCAGATTTATCGTCGCGCCCCCTACACCGGGGCCGCGCGTCACATCCTGCCGATCGCCTGCCGCGGCGGTTGATCTCAGCTCTGCCGCCGCTGGTAGATGATGTTCACCAGCAAGACGCGCGCCCCTTCGGCATTGAGCGTGCGATTGATCGCGAGCTGAAACTGACGGGTGAGTTCGGTCGGGTTCGGCGCGGTGCGGTCGCGGTAATAGGTCGAAGCGTAGGTCGCCAGCGCAGTGCGGAGCGCATCCCGCAAACGCGGCGCATTGACCTGAGCGCGCCGGCGCAACTCGGCGTCGGGAATATCGAGGCCCATGTCGACGACCAGCATGCCCCGATTGGCGTTGCGCTGGAGCACGCCGGCCGAAAGCGTCGGCATCGGCACGAAACTCTCGGCCGAAGTGAGCCGCTCCTGGCGGGTGGCCGGCGCTTGCGCTTGGGTCGAGCCAGATCCACCGCTGCCGCCGGTAGCGACAGCAGGACCGGCCAGAGCGAGCAGGGCAACGGCCAAGAACGGCGCCAAGAAACGCATTCAGGCAAACTGGCGTGCTGCGGTTAGGGAAAAGTTAGCGAAGCGGTCTGCTCGCGCCGCCCGCGGGGGCGTCGCGAAACATCGCCGCGAGATCGACGGTGGAGCGTTCGCCAAGCGCATCGAATTGCTCGTCGAGCCAGCGTTCGGCGGCGGCGCGACCGGTCTCGAACAATGTATTGAAGAAGCTGATGTCGGTGTTGAGATCGACGCCCAGGCCGAGCGGCGTCAGCGCCTGGGCCTCGCTCAGATTGTGAATCAGCATCTTGCGGTAGCGGCCTTCCGGCAAGCGGGCCTGATCGAGCAACCGGCCGACGAACTCGATCGCACGCAACTCGTTCAGCAGGCTTGTGTTGAAGGTGATCTCGTTGACGCGCGCGGTGATGTCCGCCGCGGTGCGCGGCGCGCCTTCACGTTCGAGTGGATGGGTTTGCACGATGACGATGTCGCGCGTCGTCGCGACATTGAATAGTGGAAACAGCGCCGGATTGCCAGTAAAGCCGCCGTCCCAATAGGGCGCGCCGTCGATCTCAACCGCCTGAAACAACTGCGGCAAGCAGGCCGACGCCATGACATGATCGGCGGTCAGCTCGGTGTTGGTGAAAATGCGAATGCGCCCGGTCTCGACGTTGGTCGCGCCGATGAAGAGCCGGATGCTCTTGCAGTTTCGCACCCGCTCGAAATCCACCAATTCTTCGAGCACCTCCTTCAGCGGATTCACGTTGAGCGGATTGAAATCGTAGGGCGAGGCAAAGCGAGCGGCGATGTCCGCCCAGAGCGCCAAATAGCTCTCTTGCGCCCAGCCAGGCTTGAACGCGTTCAGGAACGCCATCATCGGCGTTCGGCGATAAGGGTTGGCCTCGCCGGCGCGCGCGACGCCTTGCCAGAACTGCCGCAAATGCTGGCGTGCGCCGTCCCGTCCGTTCTCCTCAAACCCTTCCGCGAGCACCACCGCGCACATCGCGCCCGCAGATGAGCCGGAGATGGCGGCAATCTCTAAGCGCTCATCTTCCAGCAGGCGGTCAAGGGCGCCCCAAGTGTAGGCGCCAAGCGCGCCGCCGCCCTGAAGGGCGAGCGAGATCGGCTTGCGCTTCGATACGCCGCTCACTGCGCCGTCCAGCCGCCGTCGATATTGAGCGCGGCGCCGTTGATTTCATCGGCTGCAGGCGTGGTGAGGAAAAGCGCCAGGCCCGCTACCTGTTCGACCTTCACGAACTGCTTGGTCGGCTGCGCGGCTAGCATCACGTCATTGATCACCTGCTCGCGCGTCATACTGCGCGCCTTCATCGTGTCGGGAATCTGATTTTCGACCAGACTGGTCAGCACGTAGCCGGGCGAAATCGCATTGCAGCGGACATTGAATGTCGCGCCCTCGAGCGCGACCGCCTTGGTAAGGCCGATGATGCCGTGCTTGGCGGCGACATAGGCGGACTTGAACGGCGAAGCGACATGGCCGTGCGCGGAGGCGATGTTGATGATGCGGCCGAATTTCGCCGCCTTCATCGGGCGCATCGCCGCTCTGATGGTGTGAAATGCAGACGACAGATTGAGCGCGATGATCGCATTGTACCTGTCGATAGGGAAATCTTCGATCGGCGACACATATTGTATGCCGGCATTGTTGACGAGGACGTCAAGGCGGCCGAATGCGCCGAGCGCCCCCTCCACCAGCCCGGCGCAGGCCCCGGCCTCCATCAGGTTGGCGCCGTCGTAACGCACGGCGACGCCGTGCGCGCGCTCTAGGCCAGCGCGGATTTTCTCGATCTCGGCGGCATCGCCCAAGCCGTTCAGCGTCACGTCCATCCCCGCCTCCGCGAAGGCAGTGGCGATCCCCAGACCGATGCCGCTGGTGGAGCCTGTGATCAATGCGGCCTTGCGTTGGCTCATGGTTCGTCTGCTCCTCGTTGCTTGCGCGACCCGGCCGGAACCGCTAGCGCAGGCGATATATAGGACTGGCTGCGGCTGGCGAGGGACCAATGGATCTAAACGCGCCCCTGAATGCATTCGTGGCGGGGTTTCCGGACTTCATCATCCAGCTTGGCGCCGCAATCGGCCTCTTCATTGTCTCGCTGTTCATCTACACGATCATGACGCCGCACAAGGAGCTGGCGCTGATCCGTGCGGGCAACCCGTCAGCCTCGCTGGCATATGGCGGCGTGATCGTCGGGCTCGCCATTCCGCTCGGCTCCTGTCTCGAACATGCGATGGGCCTGTTCGACCTGCTGATCTGGGGCGTTGTGACGCTGTTGATCCAACTCCTGGCCTTCCGCTTTGCAGACATTTTCCTGCGCGGCCTGCCCCGGCGCATCGCCGAGGGCGATGTCGCAGCAGCCGTGTTCCTGATGAGCATCAAGATCGGGCTTGCGCTGATCGTCGCCGGCGCCGTGGCCGATCCCAACATGCAATTGCTGCGGTTCGACTGACAGATGGTGCGCCTGATTCCGGATTGGCTGCTCTACATCATCGTGATCGCGGTGATCGTGTTCGTCCTGTTCCGGGTCGATCGGCGCCAAGACGCGCCGGAGGCGTTGCCGGATGCGCCTGAAACGGGCGCCTTTCTGCCTCCCCCTTCCGAATACGATCCAGCGGTGCTGGTGGAAGTCGGGCCGGTTGCCTCCGGCATGGGCAGCGCGTTCGCAATTTCCGAAGATGGCTGGTGGCTGACGGCGCGGCATGTCGTGGACGGCTGCCAGCACGTCGGCCTTGTCGTCTCGCGCGGCGCGGCGGCCCGAGTGACGGACGTGAAGCGCGCGCTGTTTGCCGACATCGCCCTGCTGAAAACAGAGAGCGCGCCGGTGGCGCTGGCAATCGACACGTCCGAGCGGCGCTTCCAAATCGGCCAGCGCGCTTTCCATGTCGGTTTTCCGCAAGGCCGGCCGGGCGAAGCGTACTCGCGGTTGATTGGACGGGAAACGCTCATCGCCCGCGGACGCTATGACATCGAAGAACCCGTGCTGGCCTGGGCGGAGTTGGGCCGCACGTCAGGTTTGCGAGGCTCGCTGGCGGGCATCAGCGGAGGTCCGGCGATCGCCGCAAACGGCCAAGTGATCGGCATAACCGTGGCGGAGTCGGCGCGGCGCGGCCGGATTTACACCGCCGCGCCGTCTTCGATCACGCGTCTCTTGCGGGTCGAACAAGTTACCCCGGAAGGCACGCCAGCGGAGCGGCTGACGCCGGATAATTACGGGCAGGCGTCCGATGACCTCAGACGCAATCTGGCAGTGGCGCAAGTCGTCTGCATCGCGCCCCAAGACATGCCACGGACATGATCACGCCGTTCGCCGACCGGCTGATCGAGGGCGTGCGCACCAAGAACACGCCGCTCTGCATCGGCCTCGATCCATTCGCCGGCGCCATTCCAGCGCTGTTCGGCAATGCAAAGGAAGACACTGCGGCCGTGTTGAAGTTCGGCACCTCCGTCATCGATGTCGCACGCAAACACGCGGCGGTGCTGAAGCCGCAACTCGGCTTGTTCGAACAGTTCGGCGAGATGGGTTATGCGGTCGCGCGCATGCTGGCGGCTTATGCGCAGAATGAAGGCATGCTCGTCATCCTCGACGCCAAGCGCGGCGATATCGGGACGACCGCGGATGGCTATGCGGCCGCTACTATCGGGCCGGCGCCGGGCTTCGACGCCGACGCGGTGACGGTCAATCCGTACATGGGAAAAGACACGATCGAGCCGTTCATCATCCGCGCACAGGCAAACGGAAAAGGCGTAATCGTGCTGGTGCGCACCTCCAACCCGGGCGCGGGCGATTTCCAGGACCTGCAAGTCGGCGGTGCGCCACTTTGGCGGCGCGTGGCGGAGATGCTTTCGCCTTCATGCCCCCGCCTGCGCGGCGCAAGCGGCTGGTCGGGGCTGATGGCCGTAGCCGGAGCTACGTATCCCGACGAAGCGCGAGCGCTGCGCGAGTCGATGCCGGAGGCGCTGTTCTTGGTGCCGGGCTATGGCGCCCAGGGCGCGAGCGCATCTGACGCTGTGGCAGGGTTCGTCAAGACGCCGCGCGGTCTCGAGGGCGGCGTCGTCAACTCATCCCGGGCCGTGCTTTATCCACAAAGTGCGCAGACCGCACAGACCATGGCCGATTGGCGCGCGGCAATCGGTGACGCAATGGCCGCAGCCGCGGGCGCGTTGCGCGCCGCCTGTACGTCCTGACACGCGACAAACCCGCTTCAATTGGCTAAACCGCGACTCGGGGATGCGGGCCCGGGAATCGGGCGAGCGAGGGAGAAACCCATGCGCAAGAACCACACGCGCGCCATGCTGGCTGCGCTCGCGCTGTTCATCGCCGCACCGGCCCGTGCCGATGGCCCCGGCGATGGCGGGCCAAATGTCGCCGCGCCGCCGGTGCGTCCAGCACCGGTGACGACCACCGATCCGGCCGCGGCGCCGCAGGGGCGAACCGGCGTCGTGCCGCTTGGCAATGAGGGGCTCTCGCTCAATGTGCCTGCCGGGTACCGTTTCTACTCGGCGGAAGAAGCGCAACGCTATCTGCAGCGCGCCAATCAGCCCGCACCAAGTGGGGTAGTCTATGGCCTGCTGGCGCGAAACGGAGAAGACATCCGTGCGCCGGGCACTTGGGCCACCGTGATCAGCTATGACGCGCTCGGCTACGTCCAGCCGGAAACGGCCTCCGGCCTGGGCGATGCGAATTTCGAAACCAGCGTGCGCGACGCACGGCAGACGCAGAATCGGCGGTTCGAAAGCTTTGCCGCCAACCCATCGTTCAACACAGAGACGCCATACCTGGTATGGGCGGAAAACGTTGCGGCGCCAGGCGGCGCGGGCGGCAAGGATCTGCGCTACGAGCAGAAAATCCTCGGCCGCAACGGCGTGGCCTGCATGACTTCGATAGGCAGCGCCGATCAGATGCCGGCCATTGCGGCTGCTGCAAGCGACTTGCGCGCCATGCTCACTTTCCCGGAAGGTCAGCGCCACGCCGACTTCCAGGCCGCCTCGGATCAAGTGTCGGCCTATTCCGTGCCGGGACTGGTGACCGGCGTGCCGACGGCGCAGCCGCAGGCAGCCAGCGCGCCAACGACAGGAGGCAGCGGACAGACTGCGTTTGGCGGGCTGTCCGGCTACTTTCCCTGGATCGCACTCGGCGTCGTCGTGCTGGCAGGCGCCGGCTATATGATGATGCGCCGCCGCGACGATGATGATGAGGAAGCGACAGCCTAGGCCACGCAGACATAGCCATCGCGAATGATGATGGCGAGACGCTCGAGCGGCTCGCCATTGCACGGCCCGCCGGCGCAGGCGCCGGTATCGAGGTCAAAGCTGGCGCCGTGCGCGCCGCAGACCATGAAACGACCTTCCTGAAGCGCGATGCGGCCGTCTGCGCGCTGCAGCGGATAACCAGCATGCGGACATTTATTGCGGAATGCGGCGATGGCGTCGCCTCGACGCGTGACGATGACCGAGACGAACGGATTCGCTGCATCCGGCGTGAGCACAATGGCGCACGGATCCGCCAGCGCGTCGACCCGCGCGAGCACCGCCCCAGCCGCCAGACTCACGCGCCCTCCGCCCTGAAGGGGCGCGAAAGCAAAGCCGCGATCGCTTCATCGATACCGATGCGCTCGCCGACGATCGCATCGACGGCGGCGCAGATGGGCATTTCGACCTTGTGCTTGGCCGCGAGCGCCACCACGGCGGGCGCGCTTTCCATGCCCTCCGCGACCGAGCGGCGCTCGGCGAGGATGTCTTGGAGTTTGCGTCCCTCGCCCAGGGCTGCGCCAAGCGAAGTGTTGCGCGAGTTCATCGATGCGCAGGTGAGGACGAGATCGCCGAGGCCGCAAAGCCCGGACAGCGTTTCGGCCTTTGCCCCCATGGCGAGGCCAAGGCGTGTGAGCTCCGCAAATCCGCGCGTGATAAGAGCGGCGCGCGCACCATCACCCAGTCTGCGCCCTTCAGCGACCCCGCAAGCGATAGCAATGACATTCTTCACCGCGCCACCGATTTCGGCGCCGACGAGATCGTCGGCCACGTAGGGGCGGAAAGTAGGCAACCCGATCGTGGCGACGATGCGTTGCGCGAGCGTCTGATCCGGGCTCGCGACCGTGGTCGCCGTTGGCCGTCCGCGCGCAACGTCTTTGGCAAAACCGGGCCCAGACAGCACCGCGGGCGCCACATCGGGGATCTCCTCCCGCAGGACGTCAGTCATGAGCGCCAGCGACCCGCGCTCCACACCCTTGGCGCAGAGCACCAGGGGTTGTTTCGGCTCAAGGTTCGGGCGGAGAGCTCGGAGCACGCCGCGCATATGTTGGGCCGGCGGGACCGCGAGAATCAGTTGAGACGCGGCGGCGCCGCTAAGATCGGCGGTCGCCCGCACGGCCGGATTCAGCCTGATGCCGGGCAGGAATACCTCGTTCTCGGCCCGCTGGTTGATGCTCTGAACGACCTCGGGCTCGCGCGCCCAGACCAGCACCTTGCGTCCGGCAGCAGCGGCGACCTGGGCAAGCGCCGTGCCCCAAGCGCCCCCGCCCAGGACGGACACAGTCTCAAACGGGCCTGGCAATGTTGAATTCTTCATTGAACGTTCAGTAGAAACCCAGTAGCCTGTGCGGATGGACGACAAAACCGCCACCCGCGACCGCATCCTCCAGGCCGCGATGATCCGCATCAAGCATTACGGCTACGGCAAGACAACCATGGCTGAGATCGCCGCCGATTGCGACATGTCGCCAGGCAATATCTACCGCTTCTTCGAAGCCAAAATCGACATCGCCGAGGCGATGGCGCGCAAGCATTATGCGGAAGAACACACCGCGATGGCGCAGGTGGGGCGGCGTAAGGATTGGCCGGCCGACAAGCGATTGAAGGAAATGCTGCTGAAGCGGATGCGGGAAAACTTCCAGATGTTCGAGGACAACTCGAAAATCCTGGAAATCGCGGAAGTTCTGTCGCGTGAACGGCCCTTGTTCATGAACGAATTGATCGCGCTCGAGCGCGTCGGCATCACCGCCGTGATCGAAGAAGGCATGGAGAACGGCATCTTTGCCAAAGGCGATGCCGAATTCGCCGCCGAGATGTTGCAGGCGGCCACAATCAAGTTCGGCATCCCGCAACTATTCTCAAAACTGACGCTGCCCAAGCTCGAGCGGGAATTTGACGGCGTGATGAGCCTGGTTCTGAACGGCCTTTATGCACACGGCGCGGCGCCGGCGCAGAAGGCTCGCAGCAAGCAAGAGGCCGATGCGTAATTCACACTACGCAATTATTGAATAGAATCGATTTTATTCATTGATCAGAGATCGGCGGCGGGGTACATAAGGTCATCGAAACTCAAACCCCTGGAGACGCCCCGATGACCTCGCGCCCCTCACTTTTCCTGACCGCGACTTTCCTTCTCGCCGCCTTTGCACTGTTCGCCGCGGCAGCTTCGCCCCTGGTCCAAATCGCTGCCCTCGTGGTTGCCTAGATTCGCCACGCGCTCCCCAGCTCCAGGCGTGAAGCGCACGCTCTGCGCCTGTTGTTGTCTGCAAAATAAGGGGGAATATTAACTAACCCATCTATTTCTGCATAACTGTGCTGGTCATTCTTGCCTTCCAACTGCGTGTGCCAGGGTGCATTTCACCCTCTCTGGTGTTCGCATATGCAACATCGAACCAATTTCGTGGGGAATTCAGTATGTCCGCTCAAGACCTTCCGGCGACCGCGCGCGCGCTGTCCGTCATAATCGCCATCGCGCTGGTCGCGACTGCCCTCGCGCCCCTGCTGTTCACGGCGGCGCGCGTCGTCGCCTAAGCCTTGGCCCCCTTGCGTCCCGGCTGATGACTGGGACGCAAGCGCGCGGCCTCGGCGTCCAAAGGCCAGCGAGGACGCGCCGGGAATGACAGATCGTCACTGAATCCAAGGCGTAACCTTTCAGCACCCGCAAGCGCGATCATAGCGGCGTTGTCGGTGCACCAGCGAAGCGGCGGCGCTATGAAATCGTAGCCGCGCTCCTCCCCCAGAGCCTGCAAACGGCTTCTGATCGCCTGGTTGGCGGCGACACCCCCAGCAACCACCAGCCGCCCCTTCGCCCCCCAAACAGCATCGAACATGGCGATTGCGTTGCGCGTGCGGTCCTCGAGGATGTCGAGCACCGCAGCCTGGAAGCTGGCGCAGAGATCGGCTTTGTCCACGGCCGTGAGCCCGCCCAGCCGTTCCGCCTCGCGCACGCAGGCGGTTTTCAATCCCGCGAACGAGAAGTCGCAACCTTCCCGGCCGAGCAGCGGACGCGGGAGCGCAAAGCGCATGGAATCGCCATTTTGCGCGACTTTTTCGACGAGCGGCCCGCCGGGAAAACCGAGGTCCAGGAGCTTGGCGAGCTTGTCGAAGGCCTCGCCGAGCGCGTCGTCGATCGTCGAGCCATAGCGGCGATAGACGCCGACATCGAGCACGGCGATGAATTGGCAATGTCCCCCGCTCATCAGCAGCAACAGGTAGGGAAAGGTTGCGCCGCCTTGAGCCAAGCGCGGCGAAAGCGCATGGCCTTCGAGGTGATTGACAGCCACGAGCGGCTTGCCGTGGGCGAGCGCTATGGCCTTGGCGGCGACAAGCCCGACCATGACGCCGCCGATCAGGCCGGGGCCGGCAGTGGCGGCGACGCCGTCGAGGTCGGCGAAACCGAGGTTTGCATCGCGCATGGCGGCGGCGATAGCGCCGTCGAGCCCCTCGACATGGGCGCGCGCCGCAATCTCGGGAACGACCCCCTTATAGGGCGCATGCTGGGCGGCCTGTCCGAGCACGATGTCCGAAAGCACGTGCGGGCCGCCTTCGTCCAAGCGCAGCACGGCCGCCGCGGTTTCGTCGCAGCTGGTCTCAATGCCGAGGATGGTGAGCGGCGTCATGAATAGGGGAATATGGGAAGAGGGGAGTAAGGCAATAAGGATGTGACCCTGCAACCTATTGCCCTACTGCCCTACTCCCCTATTGCCTTAGCAGCGATGACTCCACCGCTTTTCCGGATTGGCGCGCGCGGTTCTAAGCTGTCGCTGGCGCAGACGGGACAGACGCGCGCGCGCTTGGCGGCGAAGCTGAGCCTCGATGAGAGCGCGTTCGAGATTGTGCCCATCGTCACCAGCGGCGACCGTATCCAGGACCAGCGCTTGATCGAAGCCGGCGGCAAGGGCCTGTTCACGAAGGAACTCGATGACGCGCTGCTCGATGGGCGCATCGATCTCGCCGTACACTCGCTGAAGGATCTGCCGACCCGCTTGCCTGACCGTATTGTGCTTGCCTGCGTGCCGGAGCGGGAGGATCCGCGCGATGCCTTCGTGAGCTTCAAGGCGAAAACGCTGGCCGAACTGGCGGCGGGCGCAAACGTGGGGACGGCGAGCTTGCGGCGGCAGGCACAAGTGCTGTTTGCACGACGCGACCTGCACGTCTCGGTGCTGCGGGGCAATGTCGATACGCGCCTGGGGAAGCTCGAAGCGGGTGAAGCGGATGCAACATTCCTGGCCCTGGCGGGCCTGAAGCGCATCGGTTTGGAGCGTCGCGCGACAAGCCTGGTTGACCCCAACCAAACGCCGCCTGCAGCATGTCAGGGCGCGATCGCAATTACCGGGCGCGCCGACGACGCTCGCGTCCGCGACGCGCTGAGTCACTGCGAAGACAGCGATGCGCGGATCGAGGTTGAATCCGAGCGCGCTTTCCTCGACGCGCTCGATGGTTCGTGCCGCACTCCGATTGCAGCGTTGGCGCGGGTAAGCGGCGCGCAAATGCGCTTTATCGGCGAGACCCTCACCCCCGACGGCGCGCAACGCTGGCGGCGGGTCGAAACCATCGCGCTGCATGGCGACCCGATTGCGCTGGCGCAATCTCTGGGGCGCCGTCTGGGTCACGAAATTCGCGAGGAAGCCGGCGACGCGATCATGTGGCACCAATGACGCTGCGTGTTGCGGTGACGCGGGCGCAGCCCGACGCAGAGCGCACGGCCGCGCGCGTGCGGGCGCGCGGCGCCGTGGCAGTGGTGGCGCCGCTGCTGACAATCGTGCCGTGCGGCTACGATACCAATACCGAAGGCGCGCAGGCGATCATCTTTACCAGCACCAACGGCGTACGTGCGTTTCCGGATGCGCGCGGGGCGCGAGAACGGCTCGTGCTCACGGTTGGAGCAGCAACGGCAGAAGCGGCGCGGGGTGCTGGATTCATCGACGTGCGCTCGGCCGATGGCGATGTGAAGACGTTGACTGAGCTGGCGAAAAGCACGCTTGATCCAGCGAAGGGCAAGCTCATCCACATCGCCGGCGATCACGTTGCCGGCGATCTTGCCGGCGCGCTGGGTGCGGCGGGGTTCAGCGTAGAGCGGCGGCTGGCTTATGCCTCAGTGGCCGCGGTCGCCTTGCCGGAGGCATTGCGTGCGCCGCTGGATATCGTGCTTTTTCACAGTCCGCGGGCGGCGGAGACGTTCCTTGACCTCGGCGCTCCCAATGCAGGGCAGCTCGTTGCCGGGTGCTTGAGCGCGTCGGTGGCGCGGGCGGCCGGCGAGACATCCTGGAAGCGCATCGTTACCGCGCCCCGCCCACGCGAGGACGATCTCCTGACCGCCGCCTTGCAGGGCTAAATCTCCCCTGCTGGCGCAAGCGCTTGAGCCGATTCCCACGCGGCCCTAAGTTTCGCATGGCTAGCGACTCGTTTTCGACACGAAATATCGGAAAAGTCTCGGGAAAAGGCCGGACAGCTCTGGGGAATAGCATGAGCAGAGACGACGATGACGGCGACCGCGGGCGCGGCGAGCCAATCGACGTTGAATATGAGCCAGCCTACCGGGAAGCAGGCCGCAACGGCGTGGGTCTTGGCACGGCAGCTGTGCTGGCGTTGGTCGCGGCCGGTGTGGGCGCGGCAGGCGGCGCAGTGGCGCCGCGCGTGCCCGCGATTCAGTCTGCGCTGGATAAGCTTGCCCCGGTTTCCTCCGCCAGTTCGGCGGCCTCGCCGTCAAGTGACGCCGCTGCGCTCGATCAACGCTTGGACGCCATCGAGCAAGTGATGAACGCGCCGCTGGCCGTCGCTGCTGCCGGCGAAGCCGGCGAAGGCGGCACTGCGGCGCGTGTCTTTGCGCTGCAAGCCGGTTTGCGCGACGTAGAAACGCGCCTCGGCGCGATGCCATCCACCACGGAAGTGCAGGCCCTCGTCACCGAAGTGCGCCGCCTGCAGGAGGAATTGCCGGCCGTCGCCGCCGAAGCGCGCTCGGCCGCCACCGCCGCCCGGGCTTCCTACGCCGTCGTCGCGGCTGCCGAGGCGGCGCGATCATCCGGTTCATTCGAGCAAGCACATGCGGCGCTCGCGACATTGCTGCCGAACGACCCCAATGTCGCCGCGCTGGCGCCGCTCGCGCGCACCGGCGCGCCCACACGCATCGAATTGCGGGACAGCTTCGAGCGTCTGGATACCGACATCGTCCGCGCAGCGCGGCAGAGCCAGGCCGGCGCGGGATTCTGGGGCCGCATCCAAGCAGCGCTGGCGCAATGGATTGTGGTGCGCCGGGCCGGCGCCGGCGATACGCCTGAAGGCATCGTCGAACGCGCCCAGCGCGCACTCGACGGCGACCGCTTGGCGGAAGCCATCCAAGAACTGAACTCGCTGCCCGCCGCGCCGAAGCGCGTCGCGCAACCCTGGATCAACGACGCGCAGCGCCGGCTCGAAATCGACCAGCGCCTCGCCGCCATTCGACAAGAATTGTCGCGGAGCTAAATTCTTCATGTTGCGGCTCGCCTTTCTGCTGATCGTGTTCGTGTTCGCGATGCTGCTCTCGTGGCAGGTCGCGACCAACGACGCGGGTACGGTGCATTTCGAATGGATGGGCTGGGAAGCCGACACTTCCGCCTGGTTCGCGATCGCAGTGCTGATTGCGGTTGTCGCGGTGGCGCTGCCGTTGCTCAGGCTCATCATGTTCCTGATGGATGCGCCCGGCCGCATCGGCAAAGCCAGCGAGCGCGCCAAGGTCCGCCGCGGTCAGGAAGCGCTCGCGCTTGGCCTCATCGCGGCCGAGGCCGGCGAGTTCGAGGAAGCTCGCCGCCAGGCCGACAAGGCCGAAGACCTGATCGACGAGCCGCGTCTGGCGTTGCTGCTGCAAGCGCGCGCCGCGGAGGTGAGCGGCGATACCGCGGCGGCCGAGCGCGCCTATTCAGGCATGCTGCAGAACGACGACACAGAGGTTCTCGGCCGTAAGGGGCTTATGGCCGCAGCGCTCAAGCGCGGCGATCGCACCGCCGCGCGCGCACACGCGGAAGCGGCGCTGAAAGCGTCGAAGTGGGCCAGCTGGCCGTTCCAGTACGCATTCGATCTGGCCGTTCAGGCCGGCGACTGGGAGAGTGCGATCGAGACATTGGATGTCGGCGACAAACGCAAGCAGGTCGAAGATAAGGTCGCCAGACGACGCCGCGCCGTCCTGATGACGGCGCAAGCCCAGAAGCTCGAGCGCGAACGCCGCGCCGACAAGGCCGCGGATCTGGCGCAGAAGGCGTTCCGCTTGGCGCCGGCCTTTGCGCCGGCAGCGGCGCAAGCCGCGCGCCTGCTGGTGGCTGAAGGCAAGGGCGAGCGCGCAGCGTCGATCCTGGAAGAAGCTTGGGAGAACGGCCCGCACCCCGCACTGGCGCACGCCTATCGCGATATCGTGCCGGGGGAAACCGGCGAGGCGCGCTCCGAACGCATGCGTGCGTTTGCCGAACGCCGCCGCGACTCGCGCGAGACCAAGATCGTGCTGGCCGAATTGGCGATGGAGCGCGGCGACTGGGGCGGCGCGCAAGCTGCGCTCGAAGACGCCTATCGCGAGAACCCGTCATCGCGCATCTGCATTCTGTTCGCGCAGGTCGCCCGCGGGCGCGGCGACGAAAATGGCGCGCGCACGTGGCTGGCGCAGGCGGCGGGGGCGCCGCGCGAAGCCGATTGGTCGGACCTCGATCCCGAGGGCCCAGCGTTCCTCTACGACGATACCGACTGGGCGCGCCTTGTGTACGCTTTCGGCGATGCCGGCCAGCTGATCCATCCGCGCATGGAGCGCGGCGGCAACGATGTGCTGGGGCCGGTGATGGCCATGCCGACGGCGCGGCTTACACCGCCACAGCCCGAAGCGCGCGCCGAACGGGTGCCGGACGATATCGATGCGGAAGAAGTCGAAGAAATACGCTAGTGCGACCCCAAGCGGCGTTTGCAGCGGCTATCTTGCGGGTGTAGCGATGTTGTGAAGTTCACGACGCAGCGCCACGATTTCGGCCGCCAAGCTTTCGACTGATAGACAAACCGCTTCCTGCGCATAAAAGATCGTGTGCGACACGTCGCCAATATTGGCCCAGCGCCGCGCCAGCTCGAGATTCTCAGTAACGTCTCGCCCCGGCTGGAGCGCTCTGACGTCGTTCATTCTCTTCTCCATGAGTCAAATCTCAGACAAGCGCGCATCCGCGTCTCATGCAGCGGGATTGCCCGCGCCGAGACCAAACCGCTGCAACACCGCCTCGGTAATGCGATCGCAGCGCGCACCGAGGAACGGGAACGCGTCGCTGAGCGACGACGCGAAGGTCTCGCTTAACGCTGCGCGCAGCTGTCGGCGCGCACGATGCAGTCTGGTCTTCACGGTTTCCTCGCGAATATCCAGCGCCGCAGCTGTCTCGGCAATGCTGCACTCTTCGATATCGCGCAAGATCAGCACGTTGCGAAAGTCGGCGGGAAGCTCGTCGATCGCCTTCTCGAGCAGCTGACGCGCCTGCACGCGGGCCACGTCTTTCTCCGGGCTCGACGGCATGTCGCCGTTAGGAAACATGATGACGTGAGCTCCTCGGCCTTGAGCCTCGTCGATCGCATCGAGGCCGACTTGGCTTCGCCGTCTGCGCAACCGGCCGTTGGCTTCGTTGATGACGATGCGCGTCAACCAGGTGAAGACGCTGGCCCCGCCGCGAAACTGGGACAAGCCGGTGAAGGCGCGGAGATAAGCTTCCTGTAGCACGTCTTCGGCTTCGGCCTCGTTGCGAACAATGCCGCGCGCCACCCGGAAGAGCCGCTGATTGCCGCGTTGCATGATGGCACGAAATGCGTTGCGTTCGCCGGCACGCGCGCGAAGCACCAATTCCTCCTCCGCCATTCCGGCGTAATCGGGCCTCGCGACTTCCTGCGCAGACATGGCGTTCTCCTGGATCGCACCCTATCTGATGCGCCAAGAGCCACAAGGTTCCCGCCGGTTCAACCATGCGCTGCTCGCAACAGGTCAAGCACTTCCTGGCGCGGCCTTACTTCCGAATAGATGCCTCGGAACGCCCGCGTCACCAATTTCGCGGCGTGTTTACGCACCCCTCGCGAAGACATGCACGCGTGCTCAGCTTCAACGATCACTGCAACGCCGCGCGGCCGGAGCGCATGTTCCAGCGCATCCGCCAGTTCAGCCGTCAGTCTTTCCTGGATCTGCAATCGGCGTCCGTAGACATCGACCAGCCGCGCCAGTTTGGAAATGCCGACCACGTTGGCGTGCGGCTGGTAGGCGATGTGCACCCGACCGCGGATCGGCGCCATATGATGTTCGCAGGTCGATTCCAGCGGGATGTCGCGTAGCATCACAACATCGTCGTAGCCGCCGACCTCGCCAAACGTCGTTTGCAGCAGCCGATAGGCATCCTCGCGGTAGCCAGCGAACCATTCTTCGTAGGCGCGCACAACACGCGCAGGAGTTTGCCGCAAGCCTTCGCGGGCCGGGTCGTCTCCCGCCCATCGTATCAACGTCCGCACCGCCGCCTCCGCCTCGGCCCTATCCGGCCGTTCGAGCGGATCGAGTTGGCAACCGAGGTTGGAGCTTTCGCGAGCCGTCCCATTGATCATTACATCGAGCATCGGTGCTCCCTTCTCACTTCGGGCCATTCGATGTCGGCATCGCGATTTGGTTCCTGGGCGTCGATACGCGGAACTAAATCGGCGCGTACGCATCCAAGGCGATGGAGGTGAGGCGTGAGCGATCAACCCAAGCTCGACGGTCCGGACTTTGGCCTTGGCGTCCCCATCGAACTTCTGGCCGATGGCGCAACACTGGCGGGTCATGCGGACCAAAAGCCTGTCCTGGTTTCCCGGCGAGGCGATCAGTACTTCGCCGTAAGCGCGGCGTGCACTCATTACGGCGGCCCGCTTGGTGAGGGGTTCATTCGGGGCGATCGCGTGTGGTGCCCATGGCATCACGCCTGTTTCGATTTGCGCAGCGGCGAGGCCCTCGCGGCGCCCGCTTTCGCGCCGCTGACGCGCTGGCGCCCGGAAGTTCGCGACGCCGCCATCTTCGTCACCGGCGCAATCGCCGAGCCGCGACGAACAGCTCGGAGCGTTCACAATGCGAATCATCCCAGCCGAATAGTCATTGTTGGCGGCGGCGCGGCGGGTTTTGCAGCAAGCGAGATGCTGCGGCGACGCGGCTATGCCGGTGCGCTCACCATGCTCAATGCGGACCCCGCCCCGCCGTGCGATCGGCCCAACTTGTCCAAGGATTTTCTGGCCGGAGAAGCCCCCAAGGCATGGATACCGCTGCGAGAGCCGGCTTTCTATGCCGAGCACGACATCGATTTGCGCCTTGGCGTCTCGGTCACCGCAATCGATGCAGTCAACCGCGAGGTCGTGTGCGCCGACGGCGAGACTTTGGCGTTCGATCGGCTATTGCTGGCGACAGGGGCCACGCCAAGGACGCCGCCCGATTGGCCGGTCCACAGCCCCCGCGTCTTTGTCTTGCGCACCCCAGGCGACGCACACGCTATCATCGCCGCCGCCGCTGCGGCGCGCAGCGCAGCTGTGGTCGGCGCGAGCTTTATCGGCCTTGAGGCGGCCGCATCCCTCCGCGCGCGGGGGCTCGATGTCCACGTGATCGCGCCCGAGACGATTCCGATGCAACGCGTGCTCGGTCCCGTCCTTGGCGGGTTTATCCGCGATCTTCACAGCGATCACGGCGTCCAGTTTCACCTCGGCAGCACCGCCGAGGCATATGACGGACGCGGCCTGCGGCTGAGCACCGGATGCACTATCGAAGCAGACTTGGTCGTTCTGGGCGTAGGCGTCAGCCCCAACACGGCGCTCGCAGAGGCTGCCGGACTCAAGGTCGACGGGGGCATGATCGTCGACGCTCAGCTGCGAACGACCAATCCCGCCATCTATGGGGCCGGGGACATCGTCCGCTACAGAGATGCGCGCACCGGCCAGAGCATTCGGGTCGAACACTGGGTCGCAGCCCAGCGCCAAGGTCAAACTGCCGCGGTCAATATGCTCGGCGGTGAGACGCGCCACACCGCTGCCCCGTTTTTTTGGAGCAAACACTACCACCACAGCATTCATTATGTCGGTCACGCCACCCGATGGGACACCATCGAGATCGATGGTTCGCCCTCACAGGCGTCGTCCACTGCACGCTATTTCCAGGACGGACGCCTGCTCGCAGCAGCGTTCCTCGGCCGCGATCGTGAAGCGCTCGAGTTGCAGCACGAGATGGATGAGGCTGGCAAGCGCGCCGCAAACCCGTGATAGGCGAGCGAAGCCGGCGGCGCGTTAAGCTTACCTCGCGCACAAATCGTGCTCGGAGCGATAATCGTCTGTAAAGGCCTGCCGCGCCGATATGGTGTCGCAAATCACCACGGTGCGGCATGGATAACGGGCGAAAACTGCGCGTCGGATTTATTCTCGACGACGGCGATCAATCGAACGCCGCCTACGAGCTGTTTCAAAAAAGCCGGCAATCCGAACTCTATTCGATCGTGTTGCTGATCGTGCAGCGTCCGCCGAAGGGGCCGCGCCGGAACGCAATACAACGGGCGCTCGGCTATGTGCAAAAGCGCGGCATCGCCAAGACTTTGGCCAAGATCGGCTTTACGATTCTGGCGCGCGCCGAAAGAATCCTGTTCGCGCGCAAGGCAAGGTATGCGCCCTATTTCAAGCGCTACAGCCTGGATCAGTTCGGGGCCGACAAGCTCTTCGTCGAGCCCCGGGCCTCGAAAAGCGGGTTTGTCTATCGCTATTCGGATGCAGATCTCGAAGAGATCAGAAAACGCGACCTCGACGTTCTCATCCGCGGCGGCAGCGGCATTCTGCGCGGCGAGATTCTCAGAGTGGCGCGCTTCGGCATCGTCTCCTTTCATCACGCCAACAACAGAGTTAATCGCGGCTCCCCGCCTGGCTTCTGGGAAGTTTATCACGGCGAACCGTCAACCGGGTTCATCATCCAGCAGCTTTCGGAAGAACTGGATGGCGGCGACGTATTGTTCCGCGGCGCCATCGCCACTTCGCCCACTTATGTAGTCAACGCGGCGCGGCTTTATCTCAAAGCCAATCTGTTCATGCATGCTCTGCTCGAGCAGATTGCGCGGCGCGGGGCCTTGCCGGCATGTGAGTGCAAACAGCCCTACGCCTATCCGCTCTACACAACGCCGGACATCGGCGCGCAGGTCAATTATCTGTTCAAGACCTCTGCGCGGATGGGCGCCAAGCTCTGGCGCAAACTGCGCGGCCACACCCATCGCTGGGGCGTCGCCTATCAATTCGCGCGTGACTGGCGCGACGCGGTGCTGTGGCGCTCCAAGGTGATCAGAAACCCGCCGCGAAAGTTTCTGGCCGACCCATTCGTAATCACACGCAATGGCCGCAACGTCATCTTCGTCGAGGAGTACGACATCCCGAGCGGCCGCGGCTATATCTCCGCCTACGAGGTGGACAAGAACGGCGCCACCGCTCTGGGCATCGCGCTACAAGAGCCTTTTCATCTCTCTTTCCCCTTCCTGCTCGAAAAGGACGGAGAGCTGTACATGTGCCCGGACACCCACGAGGCGAAGGACATCCGGCTTTATCGCTGCGTCGAATTCCCGCTCAAATGGCAGCTTCATCGCGTCCTGATGACGGACGTCAGCGCTGCCGACACCATGGTGTTCGAACATGACGCGAAATGGTGGATGCTGACGAACATCGATTCCGCAGCGATCGGCGATCACGGCGCCGAATTGCACGCGTTTTGCGCCGAAACCTTCGACTCCGCCGCATGGCGGCCACACGAGCTGAACCCGATCATTCTCGACTCGACGCGCGCGCGCAACGGCGGCCTGCTGCGATGGGAGGCCGGACTCTATCGCGTCTTCCAAGTGCAGGGTTTCGACGCCTATGGCGCTTCAATGGGAATCGCCGAGATCAAGACGCTCGATATGGAGCGCTTCAGGGAAGAACAGATCTGTACCATCGAGCCCCGCTTCATGCCGCGTTTGGCGGGCGCACACACCTATTCCCACCATGGCGGCGTGCTGGCGCTCGATTTCGTCAAATTCGAGGGCGCAGCGCACTAGCGGCGTCGACAGGGGTGATGGTGCCGCCTAGGTGACTCGTGCGGCCTAAAATGTGCTTGCGCGACAATAATATAGAGGAGTCAAGGCACGCTCGATTTCCCAACATTCCCAACAAACTGAAATTGTTCGGGTGTTCGAGTCGGTTTTCGGTGACCAGTTGCGCAACCGACACACTCACATCGGTTCAATCCATGGCAAACCGTCTCATCTCACCGCCCGAGCAACCACGCGCGCGGTTCGTCGCGCAGCAGCGTGAGCCGGTCGCCAATATAAGCGGCGTGGTCTTCCATGTGGTCGGGACGGAAGCCGAGCACGGCGCCGAGCATTGCCGCGCCGGTTTCGGCGATCAGTTCTTCGCGCGCTCTCGCCTTGCGGTCGCGCGCATAGTCCGCGAGCCGGTCGAGCCGGCTGGAATGGCCGGTGAAATGGATCGCCTCGTGCGCGAGTGTGGGGGACCAGGCTTCCTCGTCATTGAAGGCTTCGACGGGTGGCATGTGAATGGCGTCGGTGATGGGCGAGTAGCAAGCGCGCGCGCCGGCGCTGCGAACCCATTCCGAGATTGCTGGCAGCGCGCGCGGCACAGGCGCGACCCCGGCGCTGAAGTCCGGCGGCAGGTCGTCGATCTGTTCGACGTTGAAGACATGGAAGAGCTTCAGGAAGCGATAGGTCTTGCAGTCGGCGTCGGGGTCGTTGGCGGATGTGCCGTCGCGCACCGGCGCGCTGCCATAATAGATGACGGGGCACGCCTTCTCGCCCTTGCGCACTGGGCGCCCAACGCGTGGCCTGCTTGTAAGTGAGCCAGGCGGCCATAGCCGCGCGCGGCTTGCGCGGCCCATAGCAAGACGCCATTGGGTGATCTCCGCCCCAGGCTTACGTACGTCCGGGCAGCGTTGGCTGCATTGAAAGACCGATGAGAGCCGTGTCGGTTGGCGAGTCTCGAGAGTCGTGTTTAGAATTCGAACCAAGCGCTCGTTGTTTTGCGCGGGCCGTGGCGCCGACGTTGTGGCCTGGTCGCGCTCGACGCTGGTACTCGATGACAGGCGAACGGGGCGATGGCGATGAACGCCACGTCTTCCCCGGCATGGAGGAGCCCGCGCCGGGCATGGCCGGCGCCTCACCGCGCCATCGTCCTGCACCCGCACATCGATGACACGGATGCCTGGCACCACTCCATTCTTCATTTGCCGCGCTACAGTGGCGCGCGACACGCCGAACCAAGTTTTGATCTCATTGTAGGTGAACCACAGCCTGTCCGCGGGCAGGCTCGCCAAGGCGCGATCGACGATTTCGACGAGTTCCGATGGATAAGCCGGCATGTCCGGTTCACCGACCACATCGACGCCCGGCGTGGCGAGTTCCTTCGCCGGCCGCCGCTTGCGGCCTCGCAGCTGCGCCGGCGTTGGCGACATAGGCGCCTGTTCAAAAAGGCAAAGCTGATGTCTGTGCACCGGTGCTCTGCTCGCCTGCATTGCCAACCCTCGACCTTACACGTCTTGATCATGCCACCGCGGCCGCAGACCTGCAGTCCAAAGCGCGCGGCGAACGAGTCAGGTCCGCGGCAGGCGCCCGTTTGGAGCAAACGGAAAAGGATCTGGAAATGTAATGCAGTAGACGGAGTCACAAAACGCGCGGCCTGCGACCCGCGCAATCGTCTTGCAGCAGTTTAGTTTTTCACGACCCGCGCGCCTGAGCACAGGTCGCGGACAACCCGCGTCATTGACGTTCTCCAAACAAGACGGCTTCGATTGAGGATGTCTGAAGGCCCAATGTTGACGGATGTCTTGCGGCGTGTGTCCTCCGCATAGAGCGATTCAGACTTCGCACGCACGTCTCGCGCGGTCGTTAATTGGCACGGCCATCTGGCTGAGCACCGGGATCGATTGAGGTCCGCTTGCACGCGAAGTTCAATTCACCATACGAGCCTTGCCGCCCCAGTATCTCTCTCGAAGTTTAGCCTTGAGGACCTTGCCGAGCGAGTTTCTCGGCAGCGCCTCGACGACGTCGACCGACTTGGGGGCCTTGTAGGCCGCTATCTGGGTCTTCGCGTGAGCGATGATGTCTTCAGCCGACGCCGCGCATCCGGGTTTCAGCACGACGACGGCCTTCACCGCCTCTCCCCAGGTTTCGTCCGGCACGCCGATCGCGGCCGCTTCCGCGATCGCCGGATGACTCGCAAGCGCGTTTTCCACTTCGATTGAATAGACGTTCTCGCCGCCGCTGACGATCATGTCCTTGAGCCGATCCTGGATATAGACGTAGCCGTCCCGGTCCATGACGCCCGCGTCGCCGGTGTGTATCCAGCCATTGCGCAACGCGGCGCGGGTTTCCGCCTCGCGCCGCCAATAGCCGAGCATGTTCGATGGCGACTTGATGCAAATCTCGCCGGCTTGGCCGGGCCGCTGCGTCTTGCCCCGCGCATCGACAATGCGCAGGCGCACGCCGGGCAATGCCTTACCCGCCGAGCGAAGCCGCTCGCCGCCCCTGCGATGATCGGCCGGCGGCAGGAACGTCGACTGGGCGCCCGTTTCGGTCATGCCGTAGGTCTGCAGAAAGTCGCAAGCAAACGTCGCCATCGCCTCCTCCAGCAGCGGCGCCGGCATCGGCGAGGCGCCGTACCAGACGATCTTCAGCGAGGAGAAATCGACCGACTTGCGCTTGGCGGTCTCCAGCACCAGGCGGATCGCCGTCGGCGCAAGGAAGAGCCTGGTGATCCCATGTATGGCAATTGCGTCGAGCACGCCCTCCGGTGAAAACTCGGGCATCACCACCGTGCGTGCGCCGGGCAACAGGCTCATGACGCCCCAGCGCAGGCCGGCGATATGGAAACACGGCATGGTCAGCAGACTGACATCGTCCGCGCTCCAATCGTTCCAGGCCATCTCACCGTTGGATTCCTTGCCCGTGGTCAGCAGCGCGCCGGCGGACAGCACTACGCCCTTCGGCTGGCCGGTGGCGCCGCTAGTGTAGATTTGAATCGCCGGATCGTTCGGCGCACTCGCGCGCTTGGGCTCATCGCCGGCATGGCGATCGCGCCACTCGGCATAGCTGTCCCAGCCGGCCCGCGCGCCATCGATGGCGATGATCTTGCGCAGGCGCGGCGCGGCGATGGCGCCGGCGACGTCGAAAAAGCGCGGCCCAACGAACAGGAGCTCGGCTTCGGCGTCGGCGATCACCTGCTGCATCTCCGCCGGCGACAAGCGCCAGTTCACCGGGCAGAACACCGCCTCCGCGTTGGCGCAGGCGAACAGCATTTCATGGGTGCGCTCCGAATTGAGATCCAGCCAGGCTATGCGCGCGCCGGGCTTCACGCGCTCTGCCAGCAACGCGCGCGCGGCCGCCGAACTCTGCCGATCCAGTTGGCCATAGGTGACGTGCCGTTCGCCACACATCAGGGCGATTCCGTCAGCGCGCACCCGCGCGTGAAAGTGCGGGATGTCCGCCAATGTCTTCAATCTCCGCCACGTTCCCATGCCACGCGCCTCCCGCACGGAGCGCGAGCTAACCTGAAACAGCCCGCGTAAAGGTCGCCATGTCGAAATAGTCGCGCCACACGGCGATCTTGCCGCCGCGCATCTCGAACACACCGCAACAGGGCAGATCGACCGGCTTGCCGGCCACCACGGTGCGGTCGAGCCGCTCGACGATCACCACATCGCCGCGGCCAATCAAGTTCAGGATTTCCCAGTCGGTGCGCTCCCAGCCAGTGAGGAACGCGCCGATGAAGCGGCGCAGCTTTTCGCGACCGGCGACGGGCGCCGCCGGCATATTGTGATAGACGCCGTCCTCGGTGAAGTATTCGACTAGGCGTTCGGGATCGAGACTGGACCATTCGGTAATGAACTGCCGCACGACGCTTTCATTGTCTTGCATGATCAACTCCCTAAACCGGCGCGCTTCCTGGCTCGACGACCAATCGCACCACGCCGGCTTCTTTCGTGGCCAGGCGTGCGAGGGCGCTGTTCACCTCGGCAAGCGGGTAAGATTGCGTAACCGAGCGCGACAGATCGAGGCGTCCGCGCGCGACAAGCGCCAACACATCGGCAATGTCGCGCTTGTCCATGCCAAACGAACCCATCACCGAGATTTCGCGGCCGACGAAACTCAGTAATGGCGGCAGTTGAGCGCGTTCGACCCCAACGCCGACGACGACCGCTCGGCCACCGACATCCAGCGTGCGGAGCGCAATCTCGACCGTGCGCGCACGGCCGACGAACTCCAGCGCGAGATCGACGCCGCCTCCCAAGCACCGGCGTATCGCTTTGCCTGCATCGGATTCGGCCTCAGGGTCGATCGTCAGGTCGGCGCCAAGTTCGCGTGCGCGGGCGCGCGCCTCCGGCTGCACGTCGATGGCCGCGACGAATCCCGCGCCCATCATGCGCGCCAGCAGGATTGCGTGCGCACCGAGCCCGCCGCAGCCGACTATGGCGACGGATTCGCCGGCTTTGAGCGCGCCCCGCGACCGCAACGCGTGGAAGGGCGTCGCCACGCCATCGGTGGCGATCGCCGCGTGCGCGAACGAAATGCCGTCAGGTATGGCAATGAGGCCGGCGCTCGGCGCGCTGACGAATTGCGCGAGCGCGCCGTCCCGCGCCATGCCGTATACCTTCGATGTTTCGCACAAGGACTCGCGCCCTGCGCGGCAGAAGCGGCAGCGACCGCAGATCGCCGACGGAAACAGCGCCACGCGCTGGCCGACTTCGAATTCGCGTACGGCGCCGCCGAGCGCCACAATTACGCCGGCCGCCTCGTGGCCAAGCGTAATGGGCGTGCGCTCAACCGGAATGTCGCCATCGACGGCAAGATGAACGTCGGTGCCGCAGAGCCCGCACGCCGCCACTTCCACCAGCACGTCGTCGGCGCCTGGGACTGGCGCCGGGACATCCTCAATCGCCAAAGGATCGCCCGGCTTGTACAGGCGAGCGGCTTTCATCTGCGTTGCCGTCACCGCGAGTCGCTCCTCAGCAGTCCAGACTTCAACATCTCGAAGACTTTCGCCCGGCTTTGCCGGTTGAGGGTCGCCTCGCCGTGACCCAGGTTTTTCCGCGACGCATGCATGATGGTGAGCCCCAGGAAGGCGGACCAGATTGCGTCCGCCATGGTTCGTGCCGCCGCCCCGCCGGCCGCGCCCGCCAACAGGCGCGACAGCTTGCGGAAATTCTCGCCAGAGCGACCGGCGATCTCGTCTTTTACCTCCGCCGAGACATTCTCCAACACGTACGGCTGCGCAAGGTAAGTCGAGATCACGTAGTACTCGGGATGCTCGCGATAGACCCGTTCGTGAAATCGCCAGATTTCATCGAGCATCTGCTCGCGCTGCAGCTCCTGCTTGGCCAGCGCATCCAGGCCCTCACCCCAGAAGTCGATGCTCTCGAAGATCAGCGAGAGCAGGATTTCATCCTTGTTTTTGAAGTAGAAGAATAGCGTCGCTTCCGACAGCTCGCACCGGTCGGCGATCTCCCTGGTCGTCGTTCCGCGCACGCCGCGTTCCAACAGCACCGATCGGGCGGCCTGCAGCAGCGTATCTCTTCGCGCTTTGCGTTCCCGCTCTCGTCTTTCCGCTACGCCCATGACTAGGTTACCAGATTCCGGAAGATTGTTTCGCGTTGGATCTCACTCGTGCCTTCGCCGATCTCCAGCACCTTGCAGTCGCGGTAGAAGCGCTGCGCAGCGGCCTCGCGCATATAGCCGTAGGCGCCGCACAGGTGCAGCGCGCGCTCGCACACATAAGTGCATGTCTCTGTAGCAAACAGTTTCGCCATCGCCGCCTCGCGATCATGCGCCGCGCCCGTATCGGCGACGCGCGCGGCGTGCAGCGTAAGGCGCCACGCGGCCTCCAGCCGTGCGGCCATGTCGGCGACGGTGAAGCGCACGAACTGGTGGCGGGTCAGCGGCTCTCCCCCCTGCGTGCGGGCCTTTGCATAGCTCATCGCCTCTTCGAGCGCCGCCTGCCCCAGCCCGACACCGAACGCCGCGCTGGCGATACGTCCCAGTGTCAGGACTTTGAGCGCCTGAACGAAGCCGAGATGCTGCGCGCCAAGCAGATTCTGCGCCGGCACGCGGGCGTTATCGAAAACGATCTCGGCCATCTCCGAGGCGCCCATGCCGAGTTTTTTCAGCGGGGCGCCGATGCGCACGTCTGTTGTCGCGCGCTCGACGATGAAGAGCGACATCCCCTTGAGACCGCGATCCGGCGCGGTCGACGCGACGATCACCAGGTAGTCGGCGAAAGGCGAGTTGGTGATATAGAGCTTGGCGCCGCTGATGACGTAATGGTCGCCGTCGCGGACGGCGCGCGTGGTGACGCAAGAAATGTCCGCGCCGGCGCCCGCTTCGGCGTAAGCCCAGCAGCCGACCTTTCCGCCGGCCAGCATGTCCGGCAGATAGCGCTGTTTCTGCTCGGCGTCGCCGAGGTGCAGGATCGCCGCTGCCGCGAGCGCTGTGTGCACGTAAAGCCCAAGCGCTATGGCCGCCGAGCCGCGCGCGAGTTCGGCGCACATCAGCGCATACAGCGTCGAGCCGCCGCCGCTGCCGCCGAACTCCACCGGGAAGCCGGCGCCAAGCCAACCGAGAGCGCCGAATTGCTGGAATAATTCCTTGGGATAACGCTCTTCCTGGTCCCAGCGTGCGGCATGGGGCTTGATCTCGCGTTCCACGAACGCCCGCACGGCGTCGCGGAAGTGCAATTCTTCAGGGGAGAGTGAGGGGTCCGTCATCCCGCCGGCTCCATCACTGAAACACCGGCTTGCGATGCTCACGAAACGCGGCCACGCCCTCGCGGTGCTCGGCGCTCTGCAGGCATTGCACCTGCGCGAAGATCTCGTACTCGAACTCCGCTTCCATGTCGCGATCGATCGACTTGCGAATCGCGCTCTTTGTGAACGCCATTGCCCGCGGGGCGCTCGATGCCAGGCGGACTGCAAACTCATCGACTGCCGAATCTAGATCCTGCTCAGGCGCCACGCGACTCAACAGTCCGATACCCATCGCCTCCTCCGCGTCGATGACCCGTCCGGTCATCATCAGATCGCTGGCGGGGCCTAATCCGATGAGACGCGGCAGGAAATATCCCGCCGCCATGTCGCAACCGGCAAGCGCAAGCTTTATAAACGGGGCGCAAAACCTGGCGCTGTCCGCGGCGATGCGAAAATCGCAGGCAATGGCGAGCCCGAGTCCGCCGCCGAACACGTCGCCGTGGCAACGCGCGATGACCGGCTTCCCCATGCGAGAAATGAGCCGAATGGGATCGAGATAGCGATCCACGATGCGGCGCCAGTCCTCGGCAGTGCGCTCGACCATCTGGCCGATGTCGGCGCCAGCGCAGAATGAGCGCCCATTACCGCCGAGAACGATCGCGCGCACGTCGGTCGAATGCTCAGCCTCAGTAAGCGCTGCGATCAGCCCTTCCAGTGTGGGCAGGTCGATGGCGTTGAGCTTGTCGGGGCGGTTGAGCGTAAGCCGCAGCACGCCGCCATCCTGTTCTTTGCATACTGTCTCTGTCATGCGCGCCTCGCCCGCAATGCATACTGGAAATGTCCTTCGAACACCGCCTGTCCGTCAGAACTCTCGACCACAACCGCTATGGGCAAATCCGCGCGCCCGTTCTCTGAGAAAGCCGCGGCGGCAGCCCGGCGCGCGGAGTCATCGGCTTGGGCGCGCGCCGACAGGACGCCGTTGGCCGGGCGCAGGTATCGCCCCTCCGCAGCGCGCAGCAGGATAAAGCCACCCAACGTACGCGCCAGAGCGTCGGCGACGACGCCGCACGCCGTTTCCGCCAACGTGTAGGTCGCGCCGGCATGCGTGAGCCCGACATAATTGAGCAGATCGTCACGGGCCGGTTGGACGATGGTCGCCCAGGCTTCGCCCTCCTCGCTCACGCGCTGACCATGCCAGGCGATGTAGGCGATCGAGTCGAGCAGCTGTTGGGTGGCGGCGGTCAAAGCTCAAGCCTCAAGGCCCGCACGACATTGTCGCGCACGAGTTTGCGATAGATGTCGTCGTTGACGCCAAGCGCTTCAAGTTCAGACAGCGTCCGGTCGAATCCGAGCAGCGGGTAGTCCGTCGCCCAGATGACCTTGTCCTGGCCCCAGCCCTTGGCGAAATCGACCAGCGAAGGGGGCCATTGCCGCGGGCCGCGCGCCGATGTCTCGAGGTAGACGTTGGGATGTTTCCACGCGAGCGTCATCATCTCTTCGTGCCACGGCTGGCCGACGTGACAGCCGAGAATGACGAGATCGGGAAACGCGAGCGCCACTTCGTCGAGATAGATCGGGCGGCCGCACTCGGAGGGAAGCAACGGGCCGGTGTGGCCGACCTGCACGGCAACTGCCACCCCCAGCTCCGAGCACTTCAGGTAGACCGGCCAATAATGCTTGTCGTTCGGCGGCAGCCCGGTCATGCCGTCGCCGTACATATAGGGCTCGAGCCGGATGCAGCGCAGCCGCAGCTCTTTCACGAGCCGCTCGACGTCGCGCGCCACATCCATGGGCTTCTGCATGACGTTGACCGTGCCGGCGCCGATGAAGCGGTCGGGGTGCATCCTGACCAGGTCCGCGACCTCCTCATTAGTCAGCACCCACTGACCCTTGTAGTAGAATGCGGAGAGCACAATCCGGTCCACGCCCGCTTCGTCCATTTCTCGAAGCATGTCCTCTACCGACTGGCCTTCGGTCATCGATTTTGGCGAGCGGTACTTGCGAAAGATGTGATGAAACTCCGGCGGCCAACGCGTAGCGCCTTGCGGGGACACGTACGTCGCCCATGCATCGATCGCGATCCGCTTCCTTTTCATAGCAGTCTCCATGCCCGGGTCATTTGCCCTGGAATCGCGGCTGGCGTTTTTCGAGAAAAGCGCGCACCCCCTCCGCGGCGTCATCCGACTGCCGCAGCGGTTCGGCGTGGAATTGTTCGGTGCGCAGCCCCTGATCGAGCGGCACATCTATGCCCTGATAGACGGCGTCACGCGCTGCGCGCACGGCCAGCGGACCATTGCCGGCAATCCGCTCGGCCAGTTCCAACGCGCACGTCATCAGCTCGGCGCTCGGCGTGAGCCGGCTCACCAATCCCCAGCGCAACGCGGCGTCGGCCTCGACCGGCGCGCCGGTCAGGATCATCTCCAGCGCAACGCCAAGCGGGACCGCCCGCGGCAGGCGCTGCGTGCCACCGGCCCCGGGCAGGATGCCACGCCTCACTTCCGGCAACCCGAAGCTTGCATGGGTGGCGGCGATGCGGATGTCGCACGCGAGGGCGAGCTCCAAGCCCCCGGCGAGGCAAGCGCCGTTGATCGCCGCGATCACCGGCTTGCGCGGGTCGAAATTTCGCGTAAGGCCGCCGAGCCCCGGCGCGCGCTCTCCGTGTTCACGCCGCTCGATCGGCGTCATGGCGCGATAATACTCGCCGATCTCGCCAAGGTCGGCGCCGGCGCAGAACGCCGCCTCGCCGGCGCCGGTCAGCACGGCGACGCTCAGAGTTTCGTCGTCGCGGAATCGCCGCCAATGCGCGAGCAGGCTCTCGCGCATCTCCGCATTGAGCGCGTTCCTCGTTTCCGGCCGATCCAGCGTGACGATGAGGACCGCGCCTTTCGCCTCGCAGCGCACACTCACGGCGAACCTGCCGTCAGGTTGTTGGCGCGCGCGATGATGCCGCGCATCATTTCGCTCGTGCCTGCGCCGATCGTCAGCGCCAGCGCATCGCGATGCAGGCGCGCCATCACGCATTCTTCCATGTAGCCGAGCCCGCCTTGGAACTGGACGCACTCGCGCGCGACGTCGAGCGCGGTCTCGGTGGCGAACAGTTTCGCCATCGAGATCTCGGATGGGGCCGGCACGCCGCGAACGTACAAATCGATGCCGTGCAGCGTCAGCGCCTCCGCCGCCTCGATCCTGGTCAAGAGGTCGGCGAGGCGATGCTGCCAGACCTGGAAGCCTAGCAGTGACCGTCCGAACGCCTTGCGCTGATGACCCCATTTGCGCGCCTCCTCGAACATCAGGCGCGCATGCGCACAGGCGATCACCGCGAGCACGAGGCGCTCGCCCTCAAACCCCGACATCACCAGCTTGAAACCGTCGTTCTCGGTTCCGACCAGATTCTGCGCCGGGACACGGCAGTTCTCAAAGAACAATTCCGCCGTGTCGGACGCGTGCGTGCCCAGTTTCTGAATGCGCCGGCGCGTCAGTCCGGGGCTGTCGCCTGGCACGACGATAACGGAGATGCCGGCATGGCCGGGCCCGCCCGTGCGCACCGCGGTCGTGATGTAGTCGGCGATCGTTCCGTTGGTGATGTACAGTTTCGACCCGGTGATGACATAGTCGTCGCCGTCGCGTTCCGCGCGCGTGCGCAACGCAGCCACATCGCTGCCCGCATCCGGCTCGGATACGCCGAGCGCGCCGATCATTCGCCCCTGGGCCGCGGCGCGCACATACTTGTCCCTGAGCGCCGGCGAGCCCCAGCGATCGATCAGCATGGTGGCGAATTCTGCGTGCGCCATGATCGTCACTGGCACGCCGATGGAGCCGCACTGCATCAATTCCTGCAGCAGCGCCGAGGTGAACCAGAAATTCTGCCCGCCGCCGCCGAACTCGGGGGACAGCCGCACGCCGAGCAGGCCAAGCGCGCCCATCTTGCGGAACAGTTCGCGCGGCGTTTCTCCGGCGCGCTCCCATTCCAGTACGTGCGGCGCGATCTCGCGCTGCACGAACTCCCGCACGGAGCGCCGCAGCAATTGCTGCTCCTCGGTCCAAGGCCATTCCATCGTCAGCGCCCCGCGCGAAGGCCGCAGCTTGCGGCGGCTGCTCGTGTTGAGTAATACTCAATAACTGGGCTTCACTAGAAGTCAAGGTTTCACAGGAGGGCGCGCGCCCAATGGTCCGCCGGCAAGCGACCATCGCGGGAATCGGGCATACGGCCTTGGGCCGTCAGCCCGGGCGCACGGCGCTCGATCTCGAACTGGAGGCGGTGCGAAACGCCGTCAGCGATGCGGGGCTGACAAAAGACGACATCGACGGCCTCATCACAGACCCTGGCCCGGTGCAGGGACCCATTAAGGGCATCGCTCCGCACTATCTGACGGTTGGTCAGCACCTGGGACTAGACCCGGACTTCGTCGGATCAGAGATTATGGGCGGCGCGTCGAGCGTGGCGAGCATCCAACGCGCGGTCATGGCGATCGAGGCCGGCCTGTGTTCGGTCTGCGTCTGCGTCTACGGCGATGCGGCCGCCTCGGCGAACGGCGCCTTCGGTTATGGGCGCGGCGAAGAATCGGTGTTCGGCTTCTTCGGCGCCGCGGCTCTGCACGCCCTTGCCGCCCAGCGCCACATGGCCCTTTACGGAACGCGCTCGGAGCATTTCGCCGAGGTCGCCATTGCTGCGCGGGCGCACGCCGTGCGCACGCCGCATGCGCAGCTGCGCCGACCGCTCGATCTCGATGGCTATCTTGCTTCGCCGATAGTGACCGAGCCGCTGCGCCGAGCCGATTGCTGCCTCATCTCCGATGCCGCCGCCGCGGTCGTGGTCTGCGCGGCGGACCGGGCGCGCGATCTTGCCGCGCGGCCTGTGCGCGTTCTGAGCTACGGACAGGCGCACAGTTTCGGCACGTGGTCTTCACCGGACCATTTCGACCGTTTGCCGGCGGCGCGCTGCGGACCCGCTGCGTTCGCGCGCGCGGGTCTTACCCCTGCTGACATCGATGTTGCGCTGCTGTACGACTGTTTCACCATCGCCGTGCTGCTGCAGCTCGAGGATTACGGCTTCTGCGCCAAAGGCGAAGCGGGCGCGTTTGTCGAAAACGGCCGCATCGGCCCGGGTGGCGAATTTCCGGTGAACCCGAGCGGAGGACTGCTGGCGGAAGGCTACGCTGGGGGCATGATGCATGTCGTCGAAGCCGTGCGGCAATTGCGCGGCAGCGCCGGCGACCGACAAGTCGCCAGCGCCGAAGCCGCGCTGGTCTCCGGCCATGGCCTGGCGATGAATACGCACGCCACGCTGATTCTGGGGCGGTGAACATGGCGCAAGAGTCTGAACCTCCCCCGCCGGCGTTCGAGCCAAGTGCGCATACAAAACCGTTCTGGGACGCTTGCGCCCGCGGCGAACTCACCGCGGCGCGTTGCAGCGCATGCGGCGGCCTGTTCCTACCGCTCGGTCCTATCTGTCCGCGGTGCTGGTCCGACGAGATCAGACAAGAGCATCTATCGGGAAAGGGCGCAGTGGCGACCTTCACGATTTATCGTCAAACCTACGATCCCAGCTTCGAAAATCCCTACGTGATCGCCTTAGTCGCGCTGCGGGAAGGGCCGCGGTTGATTTCGAACATCGTCGATTGCGCGCCTGAGCATGTGCGCATCGGCATGCCGGTCGAAGTCCGGTTCGAACGGCGCGGCGAGCTTACGCTGCCCGTGTTCGGGCCTGAGCGTTCATCGCCATACGGGGACATGACATGAGCAATGCACCGATACGCCGCAAGAGCATCGGCGATTACGTCGCCTCCGGCGATTGGAGCGGCTATTGGACCACGCGCATTAGCCGCGCACAAAGCGGCCGCATCAGCGTGCGCGGTTACCCGATCGAGGAGCTGATCGAGGGGCTCAGCTACACTCAAGCGGCCTACCTGCTGCTTTCGGGCGAGGTTCCCGATGAACGCGAGGCCGCTTTGTTCGATCTTGCCCTGCGCAGCGGCATGGATCAGCAATTCATCAATTCCGCAGTCGGCGCCGCGCGTTTTACCGCGTCGGCCTCTCCGGATTCGCCGATCCCAGCGCTGGCCAGCGGCATGCTCGCGAGCGGCTCGGTCACCGGTTCGCCGCAGGCGCCCGCCGAAATGCTGATCGAGGCAGTGAATTGGGGGCTTGCAGAACGCGACGCCTGCACGCGCGTCCTCGACCTCTGGAGCGAACGACGCGGGCGCGTTCCGGGCTTGGGTCATCCGCTGCACAAACAGGCCGAGCCTCGCGCCGTGACGCTCCGTCGCCTCGCTATCGAACTCGACGGCTGGCGCGAGCACGGCCGCATGCTCGACGCCATAGAAGCGCATCTCGGTCGGACCAAGGGCAGGCTCATTCCCATCAACCTGGCCGGGGCCATGGGAGCGGTTCTGGCCGATCTCAAATTCGATCCTGTCGTCATCGGCGGCCTCGGCGCGCTCAGCTACGGCATGGCCCTCTTGGCGCACATCACCGAGGAAATCCGCGAAGGCGTACCGCTTCGCATCATCCCCGAAGAATTGGGCGCGCGTTACGCTGGCCCCGACGAGCGCCACCTTCCACCGCGGGGGAAGGCATGATCCATCCCTACTCGTATTATCCCGCGCGCGCGGCGCGGCACTGGCCCGACGCGATCGCCATCATCGATGGCGAGCGCTGCGTGACATTTGCCGAACTCGATGAGCGCGCGAACGCCGCCGCGCACGCGTTGCTTGCTTTGGGCCTCGAACCGGGAGACCGGGTCGCGCTCATCCAGCAGAATTGTCTGGAATACGTGCTCGCGGTCATCGCCATTGCGCGGTCGGGCGGCGTCTTGACGCCGGTGCTTGGCGCGCTGACTGCGCCGGAGCAGGCGGCGATTGTAGCCGATAGCGAGGCGCGCTTCATCGTGGCGCTCACGCCTCAGCACTTCGAGCGCGCCCGGGAGGTGGCCTCCGCTTCCGCTACCGTGCTGGCGATCGGCGCCTTCGCGGGCGGTGAAGACTTGCTCGCACGCACGCGCACTCCGGGCGATCCGGCCATCATCGACCGCCCGCCCAGCGAGCTGGCGCAGATTCTCTACACGTCCGGCACCACCGGCCGCCCCAAGGGCGTCACCCATTCCTTCGCAAGCGTGTCCGCGGCGATGAATTTCTGGGCCGCCACGTTCGGACACACGCCGCACGACCGCGTGCTCGGTCAGCTACCGCTCAGCCATTTCGGCGGACGCGCGATGGACAGCGCCTGGGTTGGCGGCGCCGCGTTGGTGATCCTGCGCGACGCCTCGCCGGCGGCTGTGCTCGATGCCATCGCCGCGCATCGCGTCACCTTCATGCTCTGCGTGCCGACCGTGCTCCGCATGCTGCTCGACGAGCCCGCCATCGACGGCGCCGATCACAGCAGTCTCAAGGCGATCGTCTACGCCGCGGCCCCAGCGGCGCCGGCCCTGGTCGAGCGGGCGATGGCGCGCTTCGGGCCGGTGCTTCACACCGGATTCGGGCAGACTGAAGCCTACGGGCTTAATACTTTCATGGGACCGGCGGAACACGAGCGCGCGCTGCGCGACGGCGGCCAGCGCCTCATGTCGGTCGGGCGCGCGTTCGCCAACGCGCAAGTCCGCATCGCCGACGCTTCGGGCGCCGCGTGCGCTGTCGGCGAGATCGGAGAAATTTGCGTCTGTGCGCCCTGGACAACGCCCGGCTTCTGGCGCCGGCCGGAGCTCGACGCCGAGCGCCTGCGCGACGGGTGGCTGCGCACCGGCGACCTCGGCCGCATGGAGGAGGACGGATTCGTCTATCTCGCCGACCGCAAGGAGGACATGATCATCAGCGGCGGCTACAACGTCTATCCGGCCGAGGTCGAACACGCGCTCATGGCCCACGCCGCCGTCGCCGAGTGCGGCGTCTTCGCCGCGCCCGATCCAAAATGGGGCGAAGCCGTCTATGCCGCAGTGGTGCTCCGGCCGGATTGCAGCGTCAGCGAGCACGAGTTGATCGCGTTCGTGAAGTCGAGACTGGCGCCGTTCAAGGCGCCAAAGCGCATCGAGTTCATGGCCGCACTGCCGAAGACGCCGGTCGGGAAGATTCTCAGGCGCACGCTGCGCGAGCCGTTCTGGACCGGCCACGATCGCGCCATTCACGGCGCTCAATGACAATCGCTTGCAAGCCGCAAAACCGCGCGCAGGTAGCCGGGGGTTCGCAAGCTTGCGTTCATCGCGACGGCAGTCGCCTTCCGGCGGCGGCGCGCTGGAATAATGCAATGACGCACGCCATTCACGGCCTCCACGCCGCTGCTCGATGGCGCCGATGGGACCTGGTGACGTGCATTGACGCCGGCTGACAACGCGCTTTGTTTCTTTCCGGTCCAGCTGAGCGCGTGAGTTTCAGTGAGGGTAGTCGGCGGTCAATGTGGTCGCGGGCAAGGCGCGCTGGCGTTTGTAGCACGGCCCTGACGCCTATTGGCGAAACACCTCGGCTTGGCTTTCAATCGAAACCATGTGCACCGTGACGTCCGGGCTGGGTCGCCGCAACCGATCGAGATAATCGGCCCACCATTGCATCATGCGCACGCGCTCATCCCAGCATTGGGCGCGATTGTAAGCCCGCCGCACCTTGTCAGGCTCCCCGTGCGCCAGGGCGCGCTCAATCGCTTCGGGCGAGAATTCAGAGTTTTCGTTCAGCATCGATGACGCTGAGCTTCGGAAGCCGTGCGCGACATGAGTGGCGCCATCGATCCCCATCGCTCGGAGCGCTGCGTTCAGCGCACCGTCGCTGAGCGGCGTGTCTAGCGAGCGGGTCGACGGGAAGCAGCGCGTGCCGCGGCCGGTGATCACATGGAGCTCCTCGAACAGCTCGACGGCCTGCCGTGAGAGTGGAATGCGGTGCTCTCGACGCAGCTTCGTGCGCGCGCTGGGATGATCCAAAGCCTCCCCTTGGTGTCGACCTCAGGCCATTCGGCTTGCCGAAGTTCGCCAGGCCGGGGAAAGGTCAGAACCTGGAGTGCGATCTTGATGGTCTTGTGGCCGTCGTAGCCGGCGACCGCGCGGAGGAGAGCGCCGAACGCCCCTGGCTTGATGATAGCGGCATGATGAGTCGTCTCGGGCGGCAGAAGCGCGCCCTTCAGCGGCGCGGTCGGGTCTGCCTCGATCACATCCTCGATGACTGCAATCCGGAATACTGCTGAAAATACGCTACGCATCCGGCGCGCCCTCTCTCGGTTTCCCTTCGCCTCAACGACGCGAAGCTCCGCAAGACGTCGCGTGGTTTGATGTCCGCCATCTGCTGGTGTTGCAGATCGGCCGCCAGACCCTCCACGATCCACTTCGCCTTCTTGATCGTCGGCGCCGAGCGGTTTGTCTTGGCCAGCCGATCGAGATAGAGATCGGCGAACGTCGCGAACGTGGTCTCCTCGCGTGCGGTTTCGGCCTCTTCCTTGCGTTTCCGCTCCCCTGCTGGGTCCCTACCTTCGCGCAAGAGGTCCCGCGCTGCTTCTCGCTTCTTGCGCGCTTCGAGCAGGCTCACGTGCGGGTATGGTCCGAACGGGAAATCATGCTGTTTGCCCCCATAGCGATAGCGCAAGCGCCAGAGCTTCTTGCCGTTCGGATAGACGTGCAGGAACAGCCCCTCGCCGTCGGCGAGCTTAATGAGGCGCTCCGTCGCTTTAGCTTTTCGGCATTTGAGGTCTGACAGTTTCACTTGTGACTCGCACAGTGCAACGTGTTGGGAAATTTGTGACTCGTGATTTTCTTCCCAACAGTTTCCCAACACTCGTCTGAAAATCAACGAGACGCCCCGCGTCGGCGTGCAACAATCGCGCACTCGCCGAGTAAGGCGAAAACACCTTTGAAATCAAACGTTTCGATACGATTTGATACGGTCTTGAGACGGTGTGCTCGAAAGGCCAGAAATGAAGGGATGGTGCCGCCTAGGTGACTCGAACACCTGACCTACGCATTACGAATGCGCCGCTCTACCGGCTGAGCTAAGGCGGCTCCGGGCGCCCCAGGGCCCCGCGGAAGGGCGGTTTCCTACGCGGAGCGGGACGAAGAGGCAAGGCCGGGCCTCAAGCCGCTTGCCGCATGCGGCGGCTCGTCTCAGAAAAGCGGCCATGCCGCACGCCCTCCATTCACCCTCCTCGCTGGCGCGGGCGCACAACATCGACAGTTTGAGGCGTATGGCGCGGGCGCGCTTGCCGCGCATGGTGTTCGACTACATCGACGGCGGCGCCGACGATGAGGTGACGCTCGCTCGCAACGTCGCGAGGTTTCGAGGCATCGAACTGGTCTGGGATGCGCTTGCCGATGTCTCGGCGATCGACACGCGTACGACAATTATGGGCGCGGACTCGGCCTCGCCCTTCTTCATCGGCCCCACCGCGATGTCCCGCTTGTTTCATCCAAGCGGCGGCGAAATAGCGGTGGCGCGCGCCGCAGCGGCCGCCGGGGTTCCATACGCCTGCTCGACCATGGCCTCGACCAGCGTCGAGGACATCGCGGCCGCGACGGCGGGGGCGAAGTGGTTTCAGGTCTATGTTTGGAAGGATCGCGGCCTCGTCGCCGAGATGCTCGCGCGCGCCAAGGCGGCTGGCTTCAGCGCCATTATCCTGACCGTGGATGTCCCGGTCGCCGGCAACCGCGAGCGCGATCACGTCAACGATTTCACCATCCCGCCGAAGGTCACTTGGCGGACGGCGTCGCAGGCGCTCGCCGCGCCCCGCTATCTGCTCGATCTCATCACGACGCCACGAATCCGTCCGGCCAATTTCGCCCACATGCGCATTGACGGCGGCCTCATCGATTTCATCAACGCGCAGTTCGATCGCGCAGTCACCTGGCAAGACGCGCGCTGGCTGCGTGAGCGCTGGCACGGAAAACTGGCGATCAAGGGCGTCGCAACAGCGGCTGATGCGCAACGGTGCGTGAGCATCGGCGCCGACGCGGTCTGGGTGTCCAATCACGGCGGCCGCCAGCTCGATACCGCGCCGGCGACCGTCGATACGTTGCCGGGCATAGCCGAAGCGGTGGCGGGCAAGAGCGAGATCATCCTCGATGGCGGCGTGCGGCGCGGCAGCGATATTGTGAAGGCGTTGGCGCTTGGCGCGAACGCCGTCGCGCTCGGGCGCGCCTACCTCTATGGACTTGCCGCCGGCGGCGAACGCGGCGTGACGCGCGCTCTGGAAATCATGGACGGCGAGCTACGGCGAGTCATGAGCCTGTGTGGACGCGCCAATCTCAGCGCCGTCACTCGAGACCTGATTTTCCGACCGTTTCCACCATGATCAGCTGGCCAGCTTGTGCTCGCCCGCCTTCACGAACTCGACCCCGGCGATGGTGGTTTCGAAATCGTGCAGCACCTCGATGGCTTCGTCGCCCTCCATCAACGGCGTCACGCCCTCAGGAAAACGGAATCGCCAAAAGGAATCGATGTGGCGGATAACGCCGACCGCTTCCCCTATCGGGATAAACAGCGAGGGCGCCCGGAGCAGAAAGGCGCGGAAGGCCGAAGGTTGTCCGTCGGCGAGGGCGGCGAAGGCGGCGCCGTATTCCAGCAGGGTTTCGTCCACGCGCTGCAGCGCCAGGCTCATCTTGACGAGAATGTCGCGCCGGGTCTCGGCGAGCTGCTGGCGTTCGTCGGCCGAAGCCTGCACCACACGCAGGCCGGCGAAACGCGGCTTGAAGTCTTTCAAGCCGGGACGAATCTCGTCCATCAGCCATTTGTAGTACAGGAATCCTTTCCAGGCGAAGACGCCTTCAATGTACTCCTCCCCCGACAGACGCAGAGTTTCGCGCAGCGGATCGAGGGTCTTGGCGGTTTCATCGGTCATGAGCTTGTCGGCAAGACGCTGCGATAGATCGCCTGCGTTGGCGCCTCCGGTCGCAAAAGCGAGGCTCACCAGTTGCGCGATTTCGCGCCCGACGAATGCACGCATGCGCGCGATGTCCGCCTCGGCAATGTCGAAATAGGCACGCGCAGGATCGATGCCCAAGTGACGAAGGCGTTCGCGCAACAGGAAGGGATCGAATGACGGCAACGCCGCCATGACGCGAAGAAGCTCTGCGTCGGAAACCAGGTCGGCGTCAGCCGTGTACCCGCCGACCGCATCTTTCAACAGCTTCTCGAAGCGCGTCTCTCCCACCATGAAGCTGGTGCCGCCGAGCTCCAGCTCTTGCGCAGCGTAGGGCAGAATGACCTTGGTGGCGGTGGTCAGCGGACGGGAAAACAACTCACGCTCATGCGGACGCAGCACGTGCTTCAAGATCAGGGCCCGGTTCAAGCGCGCATTCTTGAACAGCGGCCTGTTCTGATAATCTTCGCTGTCGCCGAAGCGCTCGTAGGCAAGCGCCAAATTGAGCACGCGCGCGGTGGAACCGCTGGCGCGGATCAGCGACAGATCCCGTCGGCCGTCTTTCTGGCGCACGAAGAACCTCCGCTACGCTTATGAGCTTACCGGCTAAAGTTTTGATTAACCGCGTTCCTGATTCGGCGGCAGAGCCCGCTGGGGTATCTCGTCCGGCGCCACGCCGCGCGGCATCGCTTTCAGCACCCAGCGCCAGAACACGGGCAGCATCAACAGCACGATAGTAAGTTTGACCAGTCCGCTGTACGGGATCGAATCGAGCGGCGTCGGCACTGCGACCAGGACGTAGGCTAGCACGCTGAGTGCAACCAACGCCGCGATGAGCAGGAAGAAATAGCGCTTTGGGGTCTCGCCGATCAGCACCCGGCCCTTGGGATGTTCTGCCGCCCAACGCGCCACCGCCGCGCGCACGAACGGCGTGTACGACTCGGAGCGATCGTCGAAAGCACCGGGAGAAAGGTAATGGCCGTTATCGATGACGACCTTGCGCTGATGCTTGGGCTGCAATTCAAACACGTAGCGCCATGGCCGCTGTCGGACCGGCTCGTGGCAGAGTCTCACGCTGACCACATCCCTCCACAGATAGCGTTTCTCGCGCCCGGTACTCCCGCGCGTGACCAACGCGTCGTCTTCGACGCGCCATTCGCGCTCACTACGCGAAACGGCGCCGCGGCGGCGACGATAGGTGACCGGTTCAGGCATGGTTGCCGCGGCAAATCTGCGCTGAAAAAACGCCGGGCGCAAAGCTGGCGCACCCGACAGGATTCGAACCTGTGACCTCTGCCTTCGGAGGGCAGCGCTCTATCCAGCTGAGCTACGGGTGCCGACCGGAACCTTGAGGTCCCGAAGGGCGCCACCTCTAGCCGAGCTTGGCGGCGAACGCCAACCCTACCCGGCCGGCCGTATGATCCGGCCCTGCAGATTGGCCTGCACCTCGCTCGCGTCGAAAGCGTTTGGATCGTTGGCGGGCTTGGGCCCGTCAAACATGGCGATTTCGGCGATGGCCTCGTAGCGGGTGACTTCGCGGTAGCGCGCCGGCTCATCCCAGAACGGGTCGTACCATGGCGACCAACCCCAATATGGCCGGTAGGCCCAGTAGCGGAAGCCGTAACGGCTAGGCCGGAAGCCCTCGCCTTGCAGTCGCGAGTGCTCCTCGGTGTCCCGGTTGGATAAGACGAAATAATCCTTGCCGTCCTGCAGCGTCACTTCGGCCGCCCGATACAACAGATAGGTCTCGACGGTCTCGCGATCGGTCAGCGTGTTGCCACGGAAGGTGATCCGAACGCGATTGTCCTCGATCCTTTGTTCTTGGAAGCCATAGCCGGCTGTTTCGGACGGCTGATACGGTGTGGCCGTGGCGCAGGCTGCCAAAAGCCCGGCTACAGCGGCCAGCGCAAGCATACGCATGCGGCCAAACTCCAATTTCGGTCCCTCATGGTGTTTATGTAGACCGCCGCGGCCGGGCGCCAATCGCAATCTAGTGATGCAGCAGGGTGGCGGCGTTACGCACCTTCGCGGGGGCCAAATGCTCGCCGCTGGCCAAGCGCACGGAATGGATCACCGCATCGATCTCGGCGCGCCAGAAATCCAGAAAACGGTGAATCCGCGGATAGGAAGGCGCCAGATCGAGCGTCTGCCAGATGAAGCTCTGCAACAGGCTGGGGTGATCGGGCATATAATAGAGCACCTCGGCCGTGGCCAAGCGCCACCCTTTCAAGCGCAAAGCGAACTCATCCGTCTCCATGCGGCCTCCGGAGCCACCGACGCGCCCAAGCGTGCGGCGGGTCTGCTTAAGCAAAGCTGAAGGGTGAGGGTTCCGGCGGTCAATGCGGGACAACCGCTAGCACTGCTGATCCGGCGCTGCTCAGCTCGCCTCGATGGCTTTGGCCTTGAGCATGCGCTGCGACGCAAAGTGACAGGCAAGGTAACCCAGCATGATGGGCGGAGCGCCGATGGCGGCCGGCACAAAGGGTGAGGCCGACCCGGCGCCAAGGGCGGCGGCAACCAGCACCAGCGTCACCGGAAAACCGACGCCGAGCAACATGAGACCGGCAATGGTCAGGAGCCGCGCCTCAGCGCGCAATGCGGCAGGATTGGGACGCGGCGCGGCCATGTCGTGTGTCGCTGCGAAAATCGCGCCAGCCGCGAACGCGCGCCGCGAGCATGGTTGACGTTGCGCTCACGCATCGCGCTCACGTGCTTGTGTTGCTTAAAAAACGCGGTTTCCATCATCGAACGTTAAGCCGGAGGAACTAACCCTACATCTGAGGCGTCCCTCAGAAGAATTTCGAAGAAGACGCGTTGGTATGGCACTTTCGGATCTCCTGACTGCTGACGAGCAAGAGCTCGCGGAGCATTATCCGAACCGGGCGGAAAAGACCGCCGACGGGATTGTGCATGCGGTCGGCATCCTCGCCGCACTGTTTGGCGGCGGGCTGCTGGTTGCCGTTGCACTGGTCAATCGCGGCGTGCCGATGGCTACGGCCGGCGCCATCTATGCGATGTGTCTGATGGCGATGCTGGCGGCCTCCGCCGTCTACAATCTCACTAAGCCCTCACCCTATCGCCGGGTCCTGCGCCGGATCGACGAAGCCGCCATCTTCCTGTTGATCGCGGGATCTTACACGCCCTTCACCATCAAGCTGCTTCCGCCCGAGTTTGCCGTCGCCGTGACCGTGGCGATCTGGGTGGCCGCGCTCGCGGGCGCCGCAGGCAAGGTGTTCTATCCCAATCTCTCCGACCGCGCCTGGTGCTTCATCTATCTCGCGTTCGGCTGGCTCGCAGTGTTGATTTTGGGACCCGCCGTGCCGACCTTGCCGCCGCTCGCGATCGCGATGCTGATCGTCGCCGGCGTCACTTATTCGGGCGGCGTGCTGCTCTACCTCAATCACACGATCCCGTTCCGACGCGCACTCTGGCACGCCTGCGTGATCCTCGGCGCGGCAGGCCATTACGCGGCTGTGCTCTACGGGCTAGTGCTCTAGGAACGAAGCCAGCAGGAGACGGTTGATCAGGCTCCATCCCAGTTTGAGGAGCGAGCCTATGCCCACAGCAACCGGTCACAGCACGGCCATTCGCGCGAAGAAAGTCCTCGGCACGGCTGTCAAAGACACAAGCGGCGACAAGATCGGCACGGTCGAAGATCTCGTGCTCGACAAACAAACCAATTCGATTCTCTTTGCAGTAGTGGGCTTCGGCGGCGTGCTGAAGATGGGCGAGAAGTTCCACCCGCTGCCGTGGGCGGTTCTGAACTACGACGAGGATGAGGATGCCTATGTCGTGCCGTACACCAAGGACGAGCTGAAAAGCGCCCCTGCGGACACGATCGACGAACTGACCAAGAACGACGGCATCGCCTATCGCGACCAGAGCTTCGCCTTCTACAAGGTGGATCAGTACTGGACTTAATTGCGCCGTGGGCGCCGAACGAGGCGCCATGGACCTCTTGGAGCGCGCCGGCTTTCGGCCGGCGCGTTCAGTTGTCAGATAGGGACCGAAATTACGATACCACTGTGATCGGATAGACGTGGCGATCCCACCTTGCCTTCCCAGGCATACGCCAGAGAAACACGCTTTTTCCAGACCTTCGGAACAGCGATGTGGTCAATCGGCGGGAGGGCAAGACCCGAGATAGAGGCAAGAGCTTGAGTGGCGCAATATAGGCCGCAGCGATCGAAGCCTTCGCGGACAATTTCAATGCCCCGCTTCGTACCATAAAGAGCCCCGCTATCCATGTCGGTGTTGTAATCGCCCGCCACGATCAAAGCGGCATCCGGGAGCAGCGAATAGAGCGCTTCCCATTCCCTTGCTTGCTGCGGAGCGACGCGGTGATGCTCGCTCCAATTTGCCGCAAATTTCCGTTCTCCCATTCGGCCTTTATCATCGTGCCACGGCATTACCGTGCCATAGACCAGCAATGGTCCCAACGGCGCCGCGATAAGAGCGACTACGGTCCGCTCCAAGTCGGCGCACGGCAAGCAGATGCGCGTGACGATCGGGTGACGACTCCAGATAGACACCCAACGGCTCTGTTGCTTTACGCGCCGCCCGTGGAGCGGGCGCTGAAAGCTGTGGACCGCCACGTAGTCGCCCCCGGGCGTCAGGTCGTCGTGTGTCTCTGTCAGAATCCAAATGTCAGCGGGACAGTGATGCATCACCTCTTGGCGACGAGCATTTGTGCCCGCGTTGTCGGCGTATTCGACGTTCCAGGTACCGATGCGGAGAACTTCGCTCATTGCCGCCCCGGCGCGATGATCGCCTGAAGCCGCTCCCGGGATAGCCGCCATTCGCGACTACTCATTCTTGCCCCGCTTCTTGTCCCGCTCCGCCAGAATTCGCAACCGCAGTGCGTTGAGCTTGATGAAGCCTTCGGCGTCGGCCTGGTTATAGCCGCCGGCCTCGTCGAAGCCGACCAGCGCCTTGGAATAAAGCGAATACGGGCTGGAGCGGCCGACTGTGCGCACGCCGCCCTTGTACAGCTTGAGCCTGACCTCGCCGCTCACGCTCTCCTGGCTCGCATCGATCGCCGCTTGCAGCATCTTGCGCTCGGGCGTCCACCAGAAGCCATTGTAGATAAGGCCGGCATATTTCGGCATCAGCTCGTCTTTAAGATGCATGGCGCCGCGATCGAGCGTGATCGATTCGATGGCGCGGTGGCCGTGCCACAGAATTGTACCGCCCGGGGTTTCGTAGAAGCCCCGCGATTTCATGCCGACATAGCGGTTTTCGACCAGGTCCAACCCGCCGACGCCGTGTTTGGCGCCAAGCCGGTTCAGCTCCGCCAACAGTTCGTGCGCTTTCATGGCCTTGCCGCCGATGGCGACGAGATCGCCGCGCTCGAAGCCGAGCGAAATGGTTTCGGCCGCGTCGGGCGCTTCCTCCGGCGTGATGGTGCGGCGGTCGCTGCGTTTGGTGACGATGTCGGGCGCCTCGACGTCGGGATCTTCCAGCGCCAGCCCTTCGCTCGACGTATGCAGCAGGTTGGCGTCGATCGAGAACGGCGCCGCCTGCTCCTTGCCTTGCGCAATCTGGATGCCGTGCTTCTTGGCGTAGGCGATGAGATCGGGACGCCCCTCGAACGCCCACTCGCGCCACGGCGCAATCACCTTCACGTCCGGTTTCAGTGCGTAGTAACTGACTTCGAAGCGGACCTGATCGTTGCCCTTGCCGGTGGCGCCGTGACAGACGGCGTCGGCGCCGACGAGATTAGCGATCTCGATCTGGCGTTTCGCGATCAGCGGCCGCGCGATCGAAGTGCCGAGCAGGTACTGACCTTCGTACAGCGTATTGGCGCGAAACATCGGCCAAACAAAATCACGGACGAACTCTTCTCTCAGATCGTCGATGAAGATGTTCTCGGGCTTCACGCCCATTTTCAGCGCCTTGGCGCGGGCCGGGCCCAGTTCCTCGCCCTGGCCCAGATCGGCAGTGAAGGTGACGACTTCGCAGCCATAGGTTTCTTCCAGCCATTTGAGGATGATGGAGGTGTCCAGCCCGCCGGAATAAGCGAGCACGACTTTCTTGATCTTGGCTGGCGACATGGGCTTTCCGGATGCGAATCGCAGCGCTTCTTTCATGGCGCGGCGGCGAGATCAACGATCGCTTAGACCAGCGGCACAGGGCGGTCGCGCACCCACTTCGAGAACAGCCACTTTGCGCCCTCGCTCGTGGGCGTGCCCGCGTGCAGCGTGCGCGGATCCGGGCGGCCTTCGGTGACGTTCCAGAAAGCAAGGGCGTCGCCTGCCTGGCCTTTGAAGCTCCAGTCGAGGCGTGGAAACGCCGTCGCCCCGCCTTGATAATCGTCATTCAGATAGATCAGGAACGTGATCGTGCGTTGCCCGATCTGTTTCAGCTCGCGGGCAAAATGCGCCACGCCCGGATCGATGAAATCAAAGTGCGGCTTGTATTCCTGGCCAGGCTCGTAATGGAGAATATTGGCCGGCTCCTGGTGCATCACCGGCACGCCAATCGCCGCCGCAATGCGGGCATGCGCTATTTGGATCACGAGATCGGTGTCGATGACGGAAAAGCCCATGCCGGTGTTGGTGCGCATTGCATCGGCGTTGGCGCCGCCGCGTTCCGCATTCTTGATCCGCGCCCCTTCGAGATGAGGGCGGGCCTTGTCCATGATCCAGCAGCAAGTCTGCGGCGAGAGGAAACGCGCCAAGCTGATGACGCGCGGTGCGTCGAAATGCTGTGTGGGCTGCGGTATGGCGAGCTGATCGTCAAAATGGTCGCCGATCACGGCCAGCTGGCCGCGGGCTTGCGCATCGCCCTGCCCGGCAGCGCGGCGGACAAGATCGAACGCCGTATTCCAGCTCTGCGATCGCCCCACCCCCAGAGCGGCCAGCACCGCAGAGAGCTGCAGGGCGCGGCCGTCGTTCTGATGCGACGCCGATTCGATCAGCCGCAAGGCGTCCTGAGGTGCGTAGGGCGCGTCGCGGCCGACCAGCAACCGCGCGCCAAGCTCGAACTGTGCGCCGGGATCACCACTTCTTGCGCGCTGCTGCAACGAGGTGACGTCCGCGCCTGACACCAAACCGCTCCTTGACCTATGCTGTCATGCTAAGACTTTCGCCATGCATCGCAACTTGGATCGGCTGCTGCGCGATTACATCGCGCCTCCACCGGGCATGCCCGTGATCGACTTCGCTGCGCCCGCAGGCGCGCCGGCGCTGTACTCGCCGCACTCGGTCACTTGGCGCATCATGAAGAACCCAGTCAGTCTGCTGGTCGGGGGCGTGGCGGGCGTCATCCTCGAACTGGCCGAGCCGCGCGTGCGCACCGGTGTTTGGGACCACACCGCCTTTCGCAACGATCCGGTGCGCCGCATCCGCCGCACCGGCTATGCGGCGATGGCGACAATCTATGCCCCCGAAGCAGCAGCGCGTGAACTGATCGCCGGCGTCGTACGCCGTCATGACCGCGTCGAGGGCGAAACACCTACGGGCGCGCCCTATCGGGCCAATGACGTGGAGCTTTTGAATTGGGTGCAGGCGACGGCCGCGTTCGGCTTCTTCGAGGCCTATCATCGTTTCGCGTCGCCGCTTTCGGCCAGCGCGCGTGACGCGCTCTATCGTGAGGGCGCCGGTCCTACCTCGCTCTACGGCGCGCGCGGCCCACGGAGCGCCGCAGAGACGGAGGCATTATTCGCAGGGATGGCGCCGAAGCTCGAGCGTTCCGGGATTGTCTTCGAGTTCCTGGACATCATGCGCAACGCACAGCTGTTGCCCGCCCGCTTTCTGCAGCGGCTAATGGTCCGCGGCGCGGTAGAGATCATACCGAACTGGGCGCGCGAGATTCTTGGGCTTGGCCCCGAGCATGGTCTGAATTCAGGCGGTGTTGCGGTGCTTCGCATGTTGGGAGCGCTCGGCGAACGCGTCGTGCTTGAAAGCGCGCCGCCGGCGCAGGCGTGCCTGCGCCTCGGTCTGCGCGCCGATCATCTCTACTTCTAGGGCTTCAGCCGCTGCGCCCGTTCGTTTCCCGTAACGCAAAGTACAAGTAGACGCCGTGCGTGATCAGGAAGACCGCTGAGATTGCCGATGGCAGCCAGCCGAGCCGTTCCCCTTGAGGCCCGGCCAACCAGAAGATGAGGCCGATCACGGCGGCCGCCAGGATCGGGCTGAACAAGAGAGCAATTGCGCGCGGGGCGCGCCAATTGACGTCGCCCCTGATGCCCCACTGCATCGGAAAACGCGCATTGTCAGGCGTTTGTGTGAACGCCCAAGCCGACGTCACGAACATCAGCGCAACCAGCGCCCAGGGCAACGCGCTCGTCATGGCGCCAGCCTATCATGCGCCGCAGACGCGCCAAGCGGTTTTGACTCACACCATGACCTGGTTGCCGAGCTCCACCGCGCGGCCAGACGGAATGTGGAAGAAGTCCGTGGCGTTAGTGGCGTTGCGGGCGAGGAAGATGAACAGGTGATCCTGCCAGAGCGGCATGCCGCTCTTTTCGCTCGGCACGATGGTGCGGCGCGACAAGAAGAAGCTCGTCTTCATGATATCGAATTTGAGCCCGTGCTTGCGCGCCTCCGTGAGCGCCTTGACGACGTTCGGCGTCTCCATGAAGCCGAAAGTGAGGATCACACGCTTCACGTCCGGCATAAAATCTTCGACCTTGACCCGTTCGCTCTCCGGCGCTCGCGGCGCGTTGACGGTCTTCACCGTCAAAATGATGATCTGCTCGTGCAACACCTGATTATGCTTGAGGTTGTGCATGAGCGCCGCCGGCGCGATCTCGGGATCGCCGGTAAGGAAGATCGCCGCGCCCCGCACGCGATGCGGCGGATGGTGCGCAAGCGTCTCGAACAGCTTCGCCAGCGGCTCGTCGCGCCGCGTCGTCTCCGATAGCAGGCGGGTGCCGCGCACCCAGGTCCACATGATCAGAATGAGACCGCCGGCCAGCAATAACGGCACGAAACCGCCGGACCAGACGCGCTGCAGGTTCGAGGCCAGGAAAATGCCCTCGATCACGACGAACGGCGTCACGATCGCCACGGCAAGCAAAACTGGCCGCTGCCAGAGCCGCCAAATCACGATGAACATCATGCAAGTGCTCATCATCATTTCGCCGGTGATCGAGATGCCGTAGGCGGCGGCCAGACGTGTCGAAGAACCGAACGCCAGCGCGAGGATCAGCACGCCGGCGAGCAACAGCCAGTTGATCTGCGGCATATATATCTGGCCAGCCTGGGTCTCGGAGGTGCGGCGGATTTCCATGCGGGGCAACAAGCCAAGCTGGATGGCTTGCTGGGTCAACGAAAACGCGCCGGAGATTACCGCCTGGCTGGCGATCACCGTGGCGGCGGTGGCCAAAATCACGAGCGGCAGCCGCATCAAATCCGGCGCCATCTCGAAGAAGGGACTGAATTCAAACTGCACGCTGTCGGCGCCGACCGCGCGGGCCGCGTCGCGCGCCAGTTGGTACTCATGGTTGAGCGTCTCGAGATTGCCGATCACGAAGGCGCCTTGGCCAAGATAGTTGAGTGTGAGCGCCGGCAGCACCAGGCCGACCCAGGCGACGCGGATGGGCCGTCGGCCAAAGTGCCCCATGTCGGCGTAGAGCGCCTCCGCCCCGGTGACGGCCAGGAAGACCGAGCCCAGTACGATGAAGGTCAGAAACCTGTGCTCGACCATAAAGCCGAGCGCATGCACCGGGTTCAGCGCGGCGATCACGGCGGGATTGGTGGCGATCTGCGTGGCCCCCAGGACACCCATGGTGACGAACCAGAAGGTCGTGATCGGCCCGAAGAACCTGCCCACGACGCCGGTCCCCCGCGCCTGCACGGCAAAGAGGCCGATCAAGATGCCCACGGCAATCGGCAGAATGAACGGGTCGATCGAATCTTCGAGCTGCGGAACCGCACGCAAGCCCTCGACAGCCGATAGCACTGAAATCGCCGGTGTGATCAGCGCGTCGCCGTAGAACATCGAGGCGCCCGCGACACCAATCAGAAACAGCAGCGGCGTGCGCCGCCCGAGCGCGCGTTGCGCCAAGGCCATGAGCGAGAGCGTGCCGCCCTCGCCCTTGTTGTCCATCTGCATGACGATGACGATGTACTTCAGCGTCACCACAATCATCAGCGCCCAGAAAATGAGCGAGACTATGCCGAGAATCTCTTCGACGCTGGCGGGTGTGCCGTCCTGCAGAACGTGGACAAAGGATTCCTTGAAAGCGTAGAGCGGACTAGTGCCGATATCGCCGTAAACGACGCCAATCGAGCCGATAAGCAGGGTCCAGAAACTGCCGTGCGCGATGGCGCGGCCGCCCCCACCGGCGCCGCTCGACGATTTGTTCGGCTGGGGCGCTTCGGCCGGGGCCTGCGCCATGAGAAATCCCCTTCGGGCGCCATCGCCGGCCCGGCTGGGCCGCGCGTTTACGCCTTTTCACTCATAGGGGCAAATGCTTGCGCCTCGGCGCCTTGTCGTTTGGTTACCCTAGCGACAGCCGCAGCCGCCGCCATGACCAAAGCTTCCGCCTCGGGCGCTGGCGCGCGCGGAGGCGAAGGCGAACGCCGAGGCCGACGCGTGTCCGCCGCGGATTACGACAGTGGTGCTCGAATAGGCGCCGACGCCAATATCGGCGCCAACGCCGCCGCCGGAACCGGCGAAAAAGCTATTGGAAAGCGTGACGGTTTCGGGGCCGGTTTCGATGATTTGCGGCGCGACCGGCGCCGGCGGAGGCGGCGGCGGACGCCGCCGCGGCGGCCGAGGACGACGCGGGCGCTCGATTCCATCGGCATACGACACCGTCGGCGCAGCCAGCACCGGCGCCGTCACCAGCGCCAAGGCAGCAAGGATCGCGCGCATCCGCATGAGTTGTTCTCCAACTTCGAACGCGGCACATTCGCGCAGGCGTACAAAGAGGTGAAGCCGCTTCGCCACATGGGCGCGAAGTTCGCGCCGGCGTGGGCGGCGTTAATCAGAAATCGCTGGCGATGCCTTTGCGCTCCCAATCGCCGAAGCGTGTAGGATCGGGACCGCTCGGACCGCCGATTTCCTTGGCTTGCGCTTCGGCAGCGAGCTTGCGCGGCTGCGGAACCTTTTCGGCCATTGAACCTCCAGCCCATGGTTTCGATATCTCTCTCCCAAGTGAGGAGAAAGATGAACCATCTCAAGACGTATGCGCTGCTGGCGGCGATGACGGCGCTTTTCGGCGCTATCGGCTATCTCGTCGCCGGTACGGGCGGCATGCTGATCGCTCTGCTCGCCGCGGGCGCGATGAACCTGTTTGCCTATTGGAACGCCGACAGGATGGTGCTGCGCCACTTCCGGGCGCAGGAAATCCAGCCCGCCCACCCCGATCCTCGGGTGCGGGCCTATGTCCAAGACACGCTGATGCTGGCCGAGCGCGCCGGGCTGCCAGCGCCAAAAGTCTACCTCATCGAAAACAGCCAACCGAACGCGTTCGCGACCGGCCGCAATCCGCAGCACGCCGCTGTCGCCGCCACAACCGGATTGCTCGAATTGCTCAGCCGCGAGGAAATTCGCGGAGTCATGGCGCACGAACTCGCGCACGTAAGAAACCGTGACACGCTGACGATGACGGTGACAGCAACAATCGCCGGCGCGGTCGGCATGCTGGCGAATTTTGCCTTCTTTTTCGGCGGCAACCGCAATCCGATCGCCGGCATCGCGATCATCATACTTGCGCCGATTGCGGCTTCGCTGGTGCAAATGGCGATCAGCCGGGCCCGCGAATACGAAGCCGACCGGATCGGCGCCGAAATCGGCGGCGAACCGGAGATGCTCGCCAGCGCGCTGCAGAAGATCGAGATGTACGCGCGACGCCGGGTCAATCCGGACGCCGAGCGCAATCCGGCGATGGCGCATCTGTTCATCATCAATCCGCTCGCTGGGCGCGGGGCCGACAATCTGTTTTCAACCCACCCGAACACCATGAACCGGATCGCTCAGCTGACCGAACTCGCCCGCCGTTTCGGGCGAGCAACAACGCTGACCGAGGGCCGCCCTTGGGGCGAGGCGCGCGCACGCCGGCGCGGGCCGTGGGGTTAAGCTTCGGCAAGGCGCCTGGTGTTGCCGTTTGCGCATTGATTACATGCGCACTTCCGGCGTCCGCCGGCGGCGACCCGGCGGGTATGGTTGATAATCCCTTAACCGCCGCACTGCGAGCCTTGCGGGTCAGGTTCTGCGACTCGCGATGCACCGCCTTGCCATTCTTCCCGCCGCGCTCTGCGCGGCCGTCGGCCTGCCCGCCGCACCGGCCGCTTGGGCGGAGTCGCCGGTCGTCATCGAAGGCGCAGATCGCGATACGCGGACAGCCATTCTCGACCTGTTGCCGGACCGTGATCAGCCGGAAAGTCTGTTCGACGCCGAGCGCATCGCAGAAGAAGCCGCTGCGCGCGCTTTAGTCTGGCTGCGTTCGGAAGGGTATTACGGCGCCAGTGTCGCGCCGGTGGCGAGCGACAATCCGCCCGCCGCGCGGCTCGGCATTACGCCCGGTCCGCGCTTTTCGTTCGAAGCGCCGCAGGTCAGCTACCAAACCGAGACGCCGAATGCGGACGCCGCGCACGCGGCGAGCGAAGCGATCGCGCAGGTGCGGCCCGGCGAACCTGCCCGCGCAGTTGTCGTGCTGCAAGCGGAAGCGGATGCGCTGGCGGCGCTGCAACAGCGGGGCTATGCCGACGCCCGCGCCCTCGATCGGCGCATCATCGTCGATCACGCGAGCGCCCAGGTCAGAACTGAGTATCGGTTCAACCTCGGCGAATTCGTCCGCCTGGGCGGGGTCCGCGCCGAACCCGACAACATCCTGCGTCCCGGTTTCATCGACGACTTGCAGAACTGGCAAAGCGGCGATGCTTACGACCCGCAGGCGCTGGCCCGTTTGCGCCGCGACCTGAGCGCCACCGGCGCAGTCTCGCTGGTCTCCACCAGTCTCGCCCCGCCGAACGAGGCTGGGTTGCGCGATGTCATCATCGCCATCGAGCCGTCGCGTCGCCACGCCTACGAGATCGGGGTCAGCTATTCGACGACGGAAGGCGCCGGCGTGCAAGCCGAATGGACCCGGCGCAATCTCACCGGCCGGGCGGATGCGCTCAGCGTCGCCGCGATCCTTGCGGAAATGCAGCAGGGCATAACAGCCTCGCTGACGCGACCGCACGCGGCTGCGCTGGGACACGCAGCAACGTTCGGCGTTTCCGCCGACAGAGAAATGCTCGACGCGTACACACGCCAAGGCGTTGCCGTGTTTGCTTCGGTCGATGCCTCGACGCGGCTCGAAACCGCCATCAGCTACGGCGTGCGTGTGTCGGCCGACGAGTATGACGACGTCTCCGGCGCGATCACCGACGCCATCGTGCTCTCAGGGTTTGCCGATTGGCGCCGCGACACGACGGAGTTCACGCTCGATCCGCGCGACGGTTCAATCACCGAGTTTCGGCTCGAACCTTCGGTGTCCACCGGTGATGAAGCTCTCGCCTTCGTGCGTGCAACCGCGGAGGCACGCATCTACGAATCGTTTGGCGAAGACGACCGCATTACCTTGGCGGCACGGGCGCGCGTCGGCTGGCTGGAAGCGATCAGCGGCGACCCTGACCAGGCGCCTCCGGACCGGCGCTTTTACGCGGGCGGCGGCGGGTCGGTTCGCGGCTATGTATATAATTCCATTTATCCCGCCGAACGCGACCTGCTCGGCCTCACGCCAGGCGGACAAGGAATGCTGGAGGGCGCCATCGAAGCGCGCTGGCGGTTCAGCGATCGCTGGGGCGCCGCCGCCTTCGTGGACGCCGGGACCGCTTTCGACGATTGGCGTGAAGCGTCCGATCTGAGCTGGGGAACCGGCTTCGGCGCACGCTACGACCTCGGCTTTGCGCCCCTGCGTTTCGACATCGCCTTCCCGCTCGACGAAGACGAGCGCGGCGACGAGTTTGCATTTTACATCAGTCTGGGTCAGGCGTTTTGAGCGACGAAACGCCCCGACGGCGGCCGCGCAAGCGCTGGTGGGCCTACGCAGCGGGGGGCGTGGCCGCCGGCGCCGGCGCCATTATCGCGCTTGGTCCAGCCGCCCATCTGATCGTGGATTCATTTGGCGACGGCGCGCGCGTCTGGCGGCTTGGGCGCATCACGATCGATGACGTAAGCGGAGGCTGGCTCGGATCGCTGCGCGCCGGCCATGTGACAATCGAGGACGAAGAGGGCGTTTGGCTCGAGGCCGACGAGGTCGTGCTCGACTGGGCGCCGCAGGACATTTTGTTCGGCAGCGTGCGAATACACGAAGCGCGGGCGAACGCCATCGCCATCGCCCGCTGGCCTCGGTTGCTCGAACGGCGCCCTTCGAGTGGAACAAGGTTCGACGTGCGCATCGGCCAACTGCACATCGATCAACTGGCGCTCGCGGAGCTGGTGGTCGGAGCCTCGGCCGAGTTCACGGCCGATTTCACGCTCGATCTCCGCGACGAAAACGTGCGTTCGATGAATCTCGCCCTGCATCGGCACGATTCCAATGACGACCGCCTCACCGCGCTTTACCGGAGCGGCGAAGACTACGCCTTCGACGTCGACCTTCACAGCGCACCGGGCGGCGTCCTCGCACGTGCGCTGGGCGTCTCCGATGCGGGGCTCGATGCATCGGCCCTGGGCGAAGGCGATAGCGGCGCAGGCAGCTCCCGCTTCACCGCTTCCGCGGGCGATCGCGCTCTGCTCGCGGGTCACACTCGATGGAACGAGACGGAATGGTCCGCTGAAGGCCAAGCGGATCTCGACACGTTGCCGGCGCTTTCGGACCTCGCTCGACGCATCGGCTCCAACGTTTCGTTCAATGCCAACGGTCAGTCCGCTGACCGCACGTTTGCGATTCGCGCTGCGACATCCTTCCTTGTCATCGATCTCAGCGGCGCGACCGATCCGGCGGGCAAGCTGAACGGGCCGGCCCGTTTCGTGGCAACGACAGCGCGGCTTTCCGATGTCGCGCGCGAGTCGCCCTTCGAACTGGGCGCTGCGCGCCTTGAGGGCGAGTTGCGGCGCGCGCGCGGCACAACCGCGATCCAGGCCCAACTCAACGCACAGGAAATTGACGCGCTCGGGCGCCGGACGCGGCTGGCCGGTCCGGTCGAAGCAGCGCTCACGCGCGCACGCTTCACGCTGAACGCGGACCTGCGCGCGCCGGCGCAGGCGGCGCAGCTGTTCGCCAATGCCCGGCTACAAACCGAGCTGGAGTACGATCGGGATCGACAACGTTTCGAACTCAGCCGCGCAGAACTCACGGGCGACGCGATTGCCGCGGACGCACAAGGCTGGGTGAACGCCGGAGATGGTGAGTTTTCCGGCGCCTGGCGCGTGCTGCGGCTGGAGACGCTCGCCTCTGAAATCCGCGGCGAGGCCGCCGGTCGTTGGCGCGCATTTCGCGCAGCCGATGACGCAGCGGCGCGCGTCTGGACCATCAGCCTGGACGGTCAGGGCGCCCAAATCGCCGGCGCTCCCGAGATCATTCCACAATTGCTCGGCGCCAATCCCCGCTTCGATGCACGCATGCGCTACGAAAATGGCGGTCTTACCGTTTCGCATGCGCGCATCGACGGCGCTCAATTGCGCGCCGGCGCGACCGGAAGGATCGTGCGCGGCGAAGCCAATCTCAGTATCGAGGCGAGTGCGCGCGGGCCGTTATCGGTTGGCGGCGCCGCGATCGCCGGCGCCATTGATGGGACTGGCCAAATCACCGGGCGCCTCTCCCGTCCAGGTCTTGCTATGCGCGCGGCGCTGTCGAGCTTCAGCGCCGGCGGCGTGGTCGTCGAACAGCCAGTGTTGAATTTTTCACTGTCGCCGCGCGGCGACAGCTATGTCGGCCACGCGGAAGTGACCGGCGCCGCTTCGGGCCATCCGCTTACCGGCGCCTCCGACGTCGCCATCGGCGACGATGCTGTCGCTCTCACCGATCTGGATGCGCGATGGGGCGCGATGCAGGCGCAAGGGGCGGCGCGCTTCACCGACCGCGGCGCCAGCGCCGACCTTGCAATCAACGGCGCAATCGATGGTCTGGCGCCCGGCGTGACCGGGCGCCTCGCGGGCAATCTTGTCCTGGCACCGGAAACCTTGATGCTCGACGCCCGTATCGCAAATGCTCGGGCCGGAGAACTTCGCGTACGCGCCGCAACGCTGCGGGCCGAAGGCCCGCTTGACGCGATCGCGACGCGATTCGACCTGCGCGGGGCCTTGCGCCAGGCGCCGCTGATCTTTGCCGGGACGGCGACCATCGACGCCGAGCGGGAGTCGGCGCGCGTCGAAGGGCGCGGCACGCTGGCCGAGGCGCCGATCTTCACCCGAGCGCCAATCGTGGCGGACTGGAGCAGCGGACGCACCCAGGCGTTGCTGAATGTCGCGCTCGGCGATGGCGTGGTGCAAGCGCGATGGGAGGAGCGCGGGCGCGCGCTCCACGGCTCGGCTCAAATCGAGGACGCACCGCTCGGGCCGCTTGCAGCGATTTGGGGCGAACGCGCGACGGGACGCATCGACGGCCGGATCGTGCTGGCGAGCAACGGCCGCGGCTTGAGCGGTGACGCTGACGTCCGCCTCGACAACGCACGAGTCTCGGGCCGGCAGCGGCGTGCGCTCGACATGCACATTGTCGGTAATCTCGCGCCCGACCGGCTGACAGCGACAGTGGACGCCACCTCCGAAGGCGGACTTATCGCGCACTTCGAGACAGAGGCGCCGGTCGAAACAAGCGCCTCGCCGATCCGCATAGCGCTTGCGCGCGAACGGCGTGGGCATGCGTCGTGGTCGGTTAGCGGCCCGGCGGAGGCTTTGTGGGCAGCGGCGCGGCTGCCCGACCAATCGCTCGAAGGCGCGCTTGACGGCGAAGGCGCCCTGGAATTCGGGGCGGGCTATCTTTCTGGCGACGGCCACATCAAGATCGTCGATGGCCGTTTTGAAGACAAGCTTACCGGCGTCACTCTCATCAATCTGGACGCGCGCCTGGCGCTGGATGATCGTGGCGTGACGATCGAGAACTTCACTGCGTCGGGTCCACGCGGGGGCCGCCTCACGGCGACCGGCGGCAGCATCGATGAACGCCAAGGCCGCATCACTGTCGATATTGACAACATGCGCGTCGCCGATCGCCCCGACGTCCGCGCCACAGCCAGCGGTCAACTCACCCTGGCATGGGAGGGCCTCGCCTCCTCCGTCGCCGGCGACCTCAATATCGTCGAAGCCAACATCGACATCGCCTCAAACCCCCAAACGGGCATTCCGACGCTCGACGTCATTGAGATCAATCGCTTTGGCGAAGAAGACGCGCCGCTCGAAGAAGCGCCGCAGCCGCGGCGCAACGGCTCGACCACCCTCAATGTCAACATCGACGCGCCGGGCCGCGTGTTCACGCGCGGACGCGGCGTCGATGCGGAATGGGCGCTCGACATGCGCCTCGCCGGCACGGCGTATAATCCGCAAGTGTTTGGCACTGCGCGCGCCATACGCGGCACGCTGGCGCTCTCGGGTCAGCCATTCGAAATTGAAGACGCGCTGATCGAGTTTGCGGGCGATCCGCTCGACGCGCGCATCAATCTCACCGCCGTGCGCGACAGCGCCGATCTCAGCGCACGCATCCGCCTCATCGGCACGGCGCGCGATCCCGAAATCAGTTTCTCCTCCGATCCAGCTTTGCCGGAAGACGAAATCTTGCCGCAGATCTTGTTCGGTCGTTCGGTCGAAGATCTGTCCGGGATCGAAGCCGCCCAACTCGCCGCGAGCCTGGCCGCGCTTTCGGGGCGCGCCTCCCTCGATATTGTCGACGCCGCGCGCGCCGCGGCCGGATTGGACCGATTCAACGTGCGCCAAGACGAAAACGGCGGCTTTCTCGTCGCTGGAGGCGTCTATCTCACGCGTGACGTTTATGTGGAGGTCGCGCGCACCGGACTCGGCCAAGCGCAAACGCGGCTCGAATGGACGGTCCGCCCGCGTCTGGTGCTCATCACCAGCTTCCTCGGCAATGGCGACCAGCGCGTTTCACTCCGCTGGCGCCGCGAAAGCGATTGAGTGCGTAGCGAATAGTGAGTAGCGAATAGCCAATGGGGATACCATCGCGACGAGTTCGCGCCTGGCTATTCCTATTTCCCTTTAGCAACTCGCAACTCACCACTGATGAAGTTCCTCGACCAGACCAAGATTTACGTGCGCTCCGGCAATGGCGGCGCCGGCGCGGTGTCGTTCCGGCGCGAGAAATTCATTCCGTTCGGCGGGCCCGACGGCGGCGACGGCGGCAAGGGCGGCGATGTCTGGATCGAGGCAGCCGATGGCCTCAACACCCTGATCGACTACCGCTTCCAGCAGCACTTCAAGGCGCAGACAGGCGGCCACGGCATGGGCCAGAACCGCCACGGGGCCGATGGCGAGAGTCTGATCCTGAGAGTGCCGACGGGCACGCAGGTGCTCGACGAGGACAAGGAAACGGTCATCGCCGATCTCGACCAGGCCGGCAGACGTGTACTGCTTGCCCGCGGCGGCAATGGCGGCTTCGGCAACGCCTACTTCAAGTCATCGGTGAACCAGGCGCCGCGCCACGCCAATCCTGGGCAAGAGGGCGAGGAGCGCGTGTTTTGGCTGAGGCTGAAGCTGATCGCCGACGCCGGACTGGTCGGACTGCCGAACGCCGGCAAGTCGACCTTCCTGCGCGCGGTGTCGAGCGCGACGCCGAAGGTCGCCGACTATCCCTTCACGACGCTGCATCCGCATCTGGGCGTGGTTACGATCAGCGACAGCGAGCGGTTCGTGATGGCCGATCTGCCAGGGTTGATCGAAGGTGCGGCGGAAGGCGCCGGGCTGGGCACCCGCTTTCTCGGCCACGTCGAACGTTGCGTCGCGCTCGTGCACCTGATCGACGCAACGAACGAAGTTCCGGCCGAAGCTTATCGCACTGTGCGCCAAGAAATCGACGCTTATGGCGCCGGCCTTGCCGACAAACCCGAAATCGTCGCGCTCAACAAAGTCGATGCGCTGACGCCGGCGGACGCCGAAGCAAAACGCAGCACGCTTGCCCGCGAAATCGGTAAGCCGGTGCGCCTGGTCTCGGGGGTTTCCGGAGCGGGCGTGCGCGAACTGGTCAACGAAGTCGCCGTCATGCTACGCGCAAGACGCGCGGACGAGCGCGAATCGCAAAGCGCTCCGAAAGATTGGGCGCCATGACTAGGCCTCCGCACGCCTGCGCGCTTCGACGCTGTCGCGGGAATCGAGACCGAGCAGATCGGTGATCCGCCGCAGCAACGCCTCTTCGTGCATTTCGCGGCGCCCATCGGCCAGCACGACGCGCCACAACGCCTCGATGACTGCGGCTCGCTCTTCGTGCGGCACGCCTTTCTTGACCAGCGATGTGAAGCGATAGAGATCGCTCGACGCCGCTTCCGCCGCTTCGCCTTCCGCGCGAAGCGCGGCCGCGGCCTCCGCCGAAATTCCGTAGCGCTGGCCCAGCACCCGATCGATTTGCTCGCGCTCCGCGTCGGCATAATCATGGTCCGCGCGAGCGGCGATCACCAGCAGCGCCGAAACGGCGATCCGCTGTTCATCCATCGGGAGCAACCCATCGTCCTCAGCACGGCCGCCAAGGCGGCGCAATAAATCCGCGAGCATGCAAATCGACCTAGTTTTGTCACGCACGACAGGCAAGGCGCCTATCGCACGCAAAGCTCGGCGCCTAGATTGGTCGCGATGAAGCGCGACCTCCCTCTCGCCTATCCAGGGATGAAAATTGGCCTGTTCGGCGGCAGCTTCGATCCGGCCCATGCAGGCCACGCGCATATCGCCGAAACGGCGCTAAAGCGCCTGGGGCTCGACCGGGTCTGGTGGCTCGTCTCGCCGCAGAATCCGCTGAAGCCGAAATCGAGCCCGTTTGCAATGCGCATGCAGTCAGCGCGCCGACGCGCGCAGGGTTCGAAAATGATCGTGACGGATCTCGAGCGTGTGCTTGGCTGCAATTACACTTACGAGACGCTGCGGACGCTGAAGCGCCTCTATCCCGGCGTTTCATTCGTTCTGATCATGGGCGCCGACAATCTCACCAATTTTCGCAAGTGGCGAAACTGGCGGGAGGTGGCGGAGGCCGTACCGGTGGCGGTGGTGTCCCGCCCCGGCGCCGGCGCTGCTGAAAGGCTCGGCGCGCCCCGCAGCTGGACCTACCTAAATGCCCGTCATCACAAGGAATCTTCCACCAGGCTGCGCGCGGCAGCGCGGCGCACGGTGGCGAAACCCAGACGCAAGTGATAGCGTTGACCATCCTGGAATAGCAGAAGGACCAAAGCACCTGTCGCCTGAAACGAAACGCGCACCGGCCGCAATTCATGCCGGAAGAGCGCCGCACGCGGCCGATCGGCCCATGCGCGGCATCGATGTCGACGCCGCCACTCAAGTGGTTTTGACCTCACTCGAGGATGACAAGGCCGAGGACATCCTCGCGCTCGACATCAGGGGCAAGTCGTCGTTCGCCGACATGCTTGTCGTCGCCTCGGGTCGCTCGGCGCGCCACGTCGGCGCGCTCGCCGATCACGTGATGCGCAAGCTCAAGGACGCCGGTGTGAAGGACGTGCGTGTCGAAGGTCTTCCGCAAGCGGATTGGGTGCTGGTGGATGCGGGCGACGTGGTCGTGCATCTCTTCCGGCCGGAAGTCCGCGCCTTTTACAACATCGAAAAAATCTGGTCTGGGGCTGCTGCGCCCGACCAAATGCCGAGCTGAGCTTTGCGGGTGATCATTGCCGCCGTGGGACGTCTGCGCGACGGGCCCGAAGCAGCGATGACCGGCGATTATCTCCAGCGCGCAGTTCAGGCCGGGCGGCAAATCGGGTTCAAGGGCTTCGACCTCGTCGAAGTCGAAGGCAAACCGCAAGGCGACATGCGGACCGAAGCTGCCGCCCTCTTTCGTGCGACGCCCGACGATTCGCGCAAAATCCTGCTCGACGAACGCGGCGCAGAATGGACTTCGCGCCAACTCGCGGAAAAACTCGCGCGTTGGCGCGATGATGGCGTTGCATGCGCCACGTTCTGGATCGGCGGCGCCGATGGGGTCGCGCAAGGCGTTAAGGATAACGCTGACGAAAAGCTGGCTTTTGGCCGCCAAACTTGGCCGCACAGACTGGTTCGGGTGATGATTTCCGAGCAAGTTTACCGGGCTGTGACGATACTCTGCTCTACTCCCTATCACCGGGACTGAAGATCTCGGGCGATATGGTGGTGGTAAATGGCACGAGGCGCTCGAGGCGCCCGCGCCCTCGTCGCATGCGCGGCAGGGGCGCTCGCGCTGCTCCTGGGACCGGCGGACGCCCAGACCCGAAGGACGGCTAGCCAAGCCGATCGCGAAGGCCGGAGCGAGACGCAGCGCGCCGAACGCCTGCGCGCGGAAGCAAACGCGGCGCGTCGTGATGTTCACGAGTTGGATGTGCGCCTTGTCGAGGCCACGCGCCGCCGCACCGACGCCGAAACCGCCGCGGCCGCCGCACAGGCGCGCTTGTCAGCTACGCAGCACGAGATCGCCGTTGAGGCGGCTGCGCAGCAAGCGGCGCGCGACACCTTTGAGGCCGCCATCATTGCTGCTGCGTTTGCCGAGCGACGAGTCGAGCCGCGCGCCGTGCGAAACGGCATTGTGGCGCGCGCCCTTGGACCCATCTACCGCGCCGAAGCACGTCGCCGCAGCGCGGCGCTGGCCCTGGCGCGGCAGAGCGAGGTCACGATCCTTACCGAGCAAAGCGTCTTGGCTGACGCTCAAGCCGCCATCGCTCATGAGCGCGGCGACCTCGTCAACCTGCTGGCCCAACGGCGGTCACAGCAAACTCGCTTGGCCAACGAAGCCGCAGCCGCCGAGCGCCGCGCCCAGGCCCTCGCCGCTGAAGCCCGCAATCTGCGGGAGTTGGCGGCGCGGGTGCAGCAAGCCTCCCGCCGCCAAGCTGCCGCGCCCCGTGGTCCGAGCGTCATACCCGCCAGCTGGGTCGCTCCTACGTCCGGTCGGATCACCCGCGCCTACGGCCTCCGTGAGGCGGGCGGGCCGCCGGCGCAGGGCGTTACCGTTCGCACCAATTCGGGCGCTCAGATAGTTTCTCCCGCCTCCGGCGAGGTGGCCTATGCCTCAAGTTTTAGAAGCTATGGAAACGTATTGATCCTGAATCTGGATGGTGGTTACGCTCTCGTATTAACCGGTCTTGACGTCATGAGCGTCCGGGTCGGCGAAACGGTGCGGGCGGGGCAGGCAGTCGGGCAGATGTCAGCTGCGGCCACTTCGGCGCCGGAATTGTATGTAGAAGTGCGCCGGGGTGACCAGCCGGTCGATCCTGGAAGGTGGCTTAGCGCGCGTGGCCTGACTGCGGAGGCCGGCGCACGAGCCGGTTAACGCGAATCGGGCGAAGCTGCGTCCGGGGAGTTAGAGATGCGCGTAAGCTGGATTCTGGCGCCCGTTGCTGGCGCCGCCGCCTTGGTCGGCGCTCTAGCCTGGTCGGCCCCGGAAGACCGGAACAACGGCGACATCTACCGTCAGCTCGAATTGTTCGCAGACGTGCTCGCGCGCGTGGAGCAGGACTACGTCACCGAAATCGATGAAACCCAAGCGATGGAAGCCGCCATCCAGGGCATGCTCTCTTCGCTCGATCCGCATTCTTCTTACATGAACGCAGCCGACTACCGCGACATGCAGACGCAAACGCGCGGCGAGTACGGCGGATTAGGTATTGAAGTCACCAGCGAAGAAGGCGTTGTCCGCGTCGTTTCTCCGATCGACGGCACCCCCGCTGCGCGCGCCGGCATCCAGGCGGGCGATTATCTAACCGCCATCAACGGCGAGAGCATCGTCGGCCTGACGCTCAATGAAGCCGTGCAGCGCATGCGCGGCGAAACCGGCACCGAAATCACGGTGACGGTCGCACGCGAAGGGACCGATCCATTCGATGTCACACTCAGGCGCGAAACCATCAACGTTCGCGCCGTGACGGCGCGCGTCGAAGGCGGCGACGTCGGCATCATCCGGATTTCCACGTTCAACGAACGCACCGGCGCGATGCTTCAGGATGCGATCCGCCAAGTAAAGCGCGACACCGCCGGCCGGCTTCGCGGCGTGGTCGTCGATCTGCGCAACAACCCAGGCGGCTTGCTCGACCAGGCGATCGAGGTTTCCGACGCCTTCCTCGATGGCGGCGAAGTGGTTTCCACCCGCGGCCGTCAGCCTGAAGACGTTCAGCGCTATAACGCCCGCCGTGGCGACGACCTGGCAGGCGTGCCGGTCGTGGTGCTGATTAATGGCGCGAGCGCGTCTGCAGCCGAGATCGTCGCCGGAGCGTTGCAGGACCGCAACCGCGCGCTGGTCGTGGGCATGGATTCTTTCGGCAAAGGCTCGGTGCAGACGGTGATCCCGCTGCAGGGCGGCCGCGACGGCGCGCTGCGGCTCACCACGGCCCGCTACTACACGCCAGCAGGGCGTTCGATCCAAGGCGCAGGCATCACGCCGGACATGGAAGTGGCCGCCCGCCGCATCGACGCAGCCGAAGTGGAACGCCTGCAACGGCTTTCCATGACCGAAGAGGATCTGCCGAACGCCCTCGACAACGAGAATGGCGACCATCGTCGGGCAGCCCACATTCCGGACGATCAACCGCCGGAAAACTGGGATTCCGAGGAGGATTACCAGCTGCGGCGGGCGATGGATTTTCTGCGCCAAGGCACGGTTGCGGAACGACTCCGCGCACGCGCCGGCTAAGCGATTAACCCCTCGTAAATCAATGTGAAGCGCCAGCCGTCCTAGTGACGGCTGGCGCGAATTCAGCGACTCTCCGCGGCTATGATTCGCCCGCGCGTGAACATGCGGGGTTTCGCGCAAAAGCCGGCGCCCAAGCCTGCGCGACGCCTGCCGCAACTCAGCCACAAGACGGTCGCGCTTGCGGTTGCGGGCCTCCTCGGCCTCGGCGCGCTCGGCGCCATTCAAGTGTTTGGCGATCCAACCGCCGCCGGACCTCGCCGCGTGCTGGCGCTGCAGCCGGGTGACGCGGCTGCCAGCGCGCCGCGTGTTTCCCTGTCGGACGCGGCAGAAGACGGCGCGGATCTGCAAGTGATCGGCATCGACGAATTGCCGTTCGCCGGGGAATACGGCGAAATCGATGCAAGCGGAGAACTTCGTGTCGCCGTCGTCGAGGCGCCGCTGGCGAACGCCTCCCGCCCGGCGTCGCCGCCGCTGCCACGCGCGCCGCTTGCAGGTATGACGGAAAACGGCCCCAACGGGCCGCTTCCGATCATCGGACCGAATGGGCGTACGCCGACACAGGCCTATGCGCGGCCGTTCACAGCCCAGCAGGGAAAGCCCTCAATCGCCATCATCATCGGCGGCCTGGGCTTCAACCAGAACGCTACCACCCAGGCTATCGACGAGCTTCCAGCGGAGGTGACGCTTTCGTTTGTCCCGTACGCCCAGAACCTCCAGAGCTGGATCGACCGCGCCCGACAGCGTGGTCATGAAGTCATGCTCGAACTGCCGATGGAGCCGTTCGACCCGGACGCCGACGACACAGGCCCGCAAACGCTGCTCGCTTCGGCCACCGCCCAGCAGAACATCTCGCGGCTCGAGCAATTGCTGTCGCGCGGTACCGGCTATTTTGGCGTCACCAACTACCAGGGCGCACGCTTCGCCACTTCGGCGCAGGCATCCGCGCCGGTAGTGCAGGCGCTGCGCAGGCGCGGCCTGTCGTTCATCTCGTCGGGTATCGGCCAGCGCACTGCGCTGAGCCTCGAGGCTCAGCGCGCAACCCTGCCCAACACCGCCGCGGACCGCATCATCGACGCGCGCCGCGAGGCTGACGCGATCGACGACCAGTTGCTGAATCTCGAGGCGCTGGCGCTGCAGAATCAAAGCGCCATCGGCGCCGGCTTTGCCTATCCTGTCACTATGGAGCAGGTAGGCCGCTGGGCGCGTGACATCGAATCGCGCGGGTACCAATTGGCGCCAGCTTCCGCCGTGCTCAATGCGCGCGCCGCGCGCCGATGACGACGTCGAAAGATCCAAAGCTCTACCGCCCCAATGTCGGCCTGGCGCTGTTTCATCGTGACGGCCTCGTCTTCTTGGGGAAACGCATCGCCGCGGAGGGTCCTTATCAGTGGCAGATGCCGCAAGGCGGTGTCGATCGCGGCGAAAAGCCGATGGAAGCTGCCTATCGCGAACTTGAAGAAGAGATTGGCGTAGCGTCAAAACACGCCGACCTGCTCGAAGAAGCGGCAGACTGGCTCTATTACGATTTCCCCATAGACGTGCGCACGAAAATGAAGCCGCGCGGGCGTTATTTGGGGCAAAAACAAAAGTGGTTCGCGTTTCGGTTCAAGGGACGTGACTCAGATATTAGACTCGATACACACACTCCGGAGTTTGTAGATTGGCGTTGGGCGGCGCTCGACACCGCGCCGCAATTGGTCATCCCGTTCAAGCGCCCCACCTACGAAGAAGTGGCGCGACGGTTCAGGAAATACAGTGTGGGGACTTCACGTTGATTGTCAGCCTGTCGGGCGCCGCAGAGGCGTTGTTATTGTGAAGCGCGACGCAAACGTGACGCCGGTCGTGTTCGTGCACGGCGCATTCTGCGGCGGCTGGGCGTTCGACCGGTTTCGTGAACCTTTCGAAGCGGCCGGCTTTGAAACGCACGCCCCGAACTTGCCGCATCACGAGCGCGGCGCCGATCTCGAACAATTGGCGCTCGCCGGTCTCAAGGATTACGCCCACGCGATTGCGCATTACGTGCGCGGCCTGCGCGCGCCTCCCGTACTAGCCGGGCATTCGCTCGGCGGTTTGGTCTCGCAGCTGGTGGCGATGCACGCGCCGGTCGCCGGGCTGGTCTTGCTTGCGCCAAGCGCGCCATGGGGCGTGCCGCCGACCACGCTCGATGAGCACGGAAACCATTTCGGCCTGACTCTGCTCGGCGATTATTGGCGGCGGCCGATTCCGCCGGACTATCGGGTGGCGAGGTCGACGACACTCGACCGGCTCGCGCGCGAAGACGCGCGCCGCGCGTTTGCACGGTTCGTTCCGGAAAGCGGGCGGGCCATTCGCGAAACGGTGCAATGGTGGCTTGATCACTCGATGGCCAGCCAAGCGCCGGTTTACCGCATCAGCGCCCCGGTGCTGGGCTTGGCCGGCGGCAAGGATCGGGTCAATCCCGCCAGCACAGTCCGGCGCGTGATCGCGCGCTTCCCGGATGGTCAGGCGCATTTCCACGAATTTCCGGAGATGAGCCACTGGCTTGTCGGCGAACCGGAAGCCCGGAGCGTCGCGGCGCTGACGCTGCAATGGCTGGACGCACGCGGCATCGGCCCAAAGCCGGTGAAACCGAAGCGCAAACAGCTGTCGCTGTTCGGCTGGGGCGAGAGCGCGGGGGCTTGATCGCCTGCTCGCCCTTGATGGGCGAGCTGTCAGCGCGCGCAAGCGCGATGACTGAGTGAATGGAAACGCAGCATTCCGATAGCTGGGGAGCCACCCACTCCGTCCGCGAACTTCGTTCGCGGCCACCTCGCCCATCAAGGGCGAGGAGAGTCGAGCGAACTGCCCCTCAATGTAATCAGCACGATCTCCGGCGGATTGAGAAACCGCACCGGCGCGATGCTCGTGCCGATGCCGGCAGTGACGTACATGGCGGCGCCGTTTTCCTCGATCAGACCGCAGCCGAAGCGGCGATTGCGTAACGGCACAATCGGCCTGCCCATGAACGGAATCGTCACCTGCCCGCAGTGGCCGTGTCCTGCGAGCATGAGCGCGGCGTTGTCCGGGAAATCGACGAACGGATCGGGCGAGTGGCTAATCACGATCGTATCGGTCCCAGCCGGGGCGCCGTCGAGGGAGGCCGCGAAATCCGGATCGCCTGTCAGATCATCTTCGAGGCCGGCGACGACGAATGCGCCGCCGCTGCGGCGGATCACGACGTGGCGGTTCCAGAGCGCCGCAGCGCCTGCGTCCTGCAACGCCGTCGTCACCAGCGTTCGGTCATACCAGACGTCGTGATTGCCGATCGCCGCGACGACTCCGTAGCGTGCGCGCAGCGCTGCGAACGTGGCGATCCCGCCTGCAATCTCTTGGTTCTCGGCCGGCGTGCGTTCGGCCTCGGTGGCGTGGCCGTTCACGTAGTCGCCCAGTAGCACGACCAGTTCCGGCCGCAGCTCATTCACGCGTGCAACAATCCGCCCCATGCGCGCCGCATCGACATGGGACCCGCCCACATGCGTGTCGCCGACAACTGCAATTGTCAGAGACGGACCTTGCCATTGCTCGCTGGCGATCTCGACGCGCCGGACCACGAGCAGGCTCGGTTCGATGAACCAGGCATAGACGTTCAGCCAATACGCGGTCTCGAAGAGGGCGATGACGCCCAGTAGCGCCCAGCGTGTGCTGCGCCCCGTCTGCATCCAGCGCTTCAGCAGCCAGAGATAGGCAAGGATCAGCAGCGACAGCCCGGCAGCGGCGCCGATCGTTGCCGGCAGCAATTGCGGATGGAACAAGTCCGGCATCGGCGCTCAGTCTAGCGCCATGCGCGCCTATCGCGCCATCGCCGCCTTGATCGTCTCCAGACGCGCCAGCGCGCGCTGCGCGACTTCCTTCTTCGCATCGGTGTTGGCGTCGCGCAGATCTTCCTGCGCGTTCTTCAGATCCTGCTCGAGCTGCGCCGGTTCGATGTCGGCCAGATCGACGGCTTCTTCGGCAAGCACGGTCAAGCCTTCCGGCGTCACGTCGGCAAAGCCGCCATTGACGAAGATCCGCCGCTCGGTTCCGTCATTGATCACCTTGAGCGCGCCGGGCTTGATCACGCTCATCACCGGCGCGTGGTTCGGCGAAACGCCGAACTCGCCTTCCGATCCGGGAACGACGACATGATCGACGTCGCCGTTGAACAATTCGCGCTCGGGCGAAACCAGAGCGAAGCTCAGTTTGTCGGCCATGATCAGTTCTGCCTCGCCATTGCGCTGACCCGGACCATGAAACGCGGCTGCTGCACGCGGCCCTTGGCGTAGATCACGTCAACGATCGCCAAATGATTGTTCTGAAGCTTGATATCGTAGGTGCGGATGTTAAAGCCCGGCTCTTCGCTGTGGGGCTCGTCGCTGGCCAGCTTGGCGTCCGGCTGGTGGCGCTTGATCTGGGCTTCGAGCGCCGAAAGACCCTTGTCGGAGTCGGCGTTAATGTACCAGATCGTGGTGTGGGCGCCGTCGGTGTGGAAGAAGACCCCGGAATCGCCAACCTCGTAGTACATCGTATTGCCGGCATCGCTCATGCCGAGATCGATCTTCTCGCGCGAATTGAGCACGCGCGGAGTGAGGCCGAGTTGGCCCTTTACCGTGCCGGCGATCGCAGCAACCGCGCCCTCGATGGCGAGTTTGGCTGCGACTTCGCTATGCTTCATTTGTCCAAACATCGTTCAATGCCTGCGTACTTGTGCGCCAATCTTGACCAGGAATCGCGCCGGGGTCGCGCCGCGTTCGGCATATTCCACGACGACATGGGCCAGCCGCGAATTACCGACATCGACTTCGTAGTCGCGCGTGCGTTGCTTGGGCACAGGCTGCGCCTGATCGCTCAATTGCTTGACGCGGAACTTCTGCTTCAGCGCGGCGTCGAGCGCAACGATGGCGCGGTCGTAATCGCCCTGCATGAACCACACCGTCGCCACCGAACCGCTCATGTCGATAAAGACGCCGCCTTCGGGGCCAAGACCGTAAAACAAGGTCTGTCCATTCTGCGGCAGGCCAACCTGGGCGCGCTCCACATCGGTGGCGGGGATCGGAGCGAACGGCATCTTCCCCTGAACGTTGCCGGCGATGTAGGCCAGCGCGCCGTCGACGAGCATGACGGCGAGCTGGCTGTGCGTGTAGCCGGCGGCGGCCATCAGGCCGCCTCCGCCGCGAGCCGCTGCGCTTTGGCGACGGCTTCTTCGATCGAACCGACCATGTAGAAGGCTGGCTCAGGAAGGTGATCGTACTCGCCGTTCACCAGACCCTTGAAGCCGCGAATCGTGTCCTTCAAGTCGACGAGCTTGCCGGGCGAGCCGGTGAACGCCTCGGCGACATGGAACGGCTGGGACAGGAACCGCTCGATCTTGCGCGCCCGAGCCACGACCAGCTTGTCGTCTTCGGAGAGCTCGTCCATGCCCAAAATGGCGATGATGTCCTGCAGCGCCTTGTAGCGTTGCAGCGTTTCCTGAACCTGCCGCGCCACTTGGTAGTGCTCTTCGCCGACGACGTTCGGATCCAAGATGCGCGAGGTCGAGTCGAGGGGATCGACCGCCGGGTAGATCCCTTTCGCAGCGATGTCGCGTGACAGAACGGTGGTGGCGTCCAAGTGCGCGAACGACGTGGCCGGCGCCGGGTCGGTCAAATCGTCGGCCGGAACGTAGATGGCCTGCACCGAAGTGATCGAGCCTTTGGTGGTCGAGGTGATGCGCTCCTGCATGGCGCCCATTTCGGTCGCCAAAGTCGGCTGATAGCCGACCGCCGAAGGGATCCGGCCCAACAGCGCCGACACTTCCGAGCCCGCCTGCGTGAAGCGGAAGACGTTGTCGACGAAGAACAGAATGTCCTTGCCCTGATCTCGGAAGTGTTCGGCGATGGTGAGCCCCGAAAGCGCAACGCGCGCGCGCGCGCCCGGCGGTTCGTTCATCTGGCCGAACACCAGTGCGCAACGCGAGCCTTGGCCGCCGCCCTCCTTGTTCACGCCCGACTCGATCATCTCGTGATAGAGGTCATTGCCTTCGCGCGTGCGCTCGCCGACGCCGGCGAACACCGAATAGCCGCCATAGGCCTTGGCGATGTTGTTGATCAGCTCCTGGATCAGCACGGTCTTGCCGACGCCGGCGCCGCCGAACAGGCCGATCTTGCCGCCCTTCGAGTACGGGCAGAGCAGGTCGACGACCTTGATGCCAGTGACGAGGATTTCCGGGACCGGCTTCTGATCGACAAAAGCCGGGGCCGGCTGGTGGATGGCGCGCTTCGCCGTCGCCTTCACCGGGCCGGCTTCGTCAACCGGTTCGCCGATCACGTTCAGGATGCGCCCGAGCGTTTCTTCGCCCACTGGCACGGCGATCGGCGCGCCTGTGTCGGTCACGGCCTGACCGCGGACCAGTCCGTCGGTCGCGTCCATGGCGATGGTGCGCACGGTCGACTCACCCAGGTGCGTCGCCACTTCGAGCACGAGGCGGTTGCCTTTGTTGGTAGTCTCGAGCGCATTGTAGATATCCGGCAGATGGCCGTCGAACTCGACGTCGACAACGGCGCCGATCACCTGCGCCACCCGGCCTTTTGCTTGCTGTGCCATCTCTCTTCTCTTCCTCGTCCGTTCCATCAGCCGCGCGTTGCGGCAATTCCTAGCTCAACAATCGCGCCGCGATCACGCCCGCCGCCACCGCCAGAAAAGGCGCGATGATCAGGGCAATGCGCGCCGCGCGCTTCATTATCCTTCCACCGCGATCTCGACCGGGATGTTGTTTCGGGTCGCTTTCGAATATGGGCACATCTGATGCGCCGCCTCCAAGAGCTCCTGCACTTGCGCGCGTTGCAGGCCCGGCGCGGCGAGCGTCAGCTTCGCGCTCAGTCCCAAGCCGCCTTCTTCGCGGCCGATGCCGACCTCGCACGTCACCACTGCATTCGAGGCGTCGATGTTCTTCTGCTTGGCGATGAACAGCACCGCGCCGTTGAAGCAGGTGGCCCAGCCCATGGCGAACAATTGCTCGGGGTTGACGCCTTCGCCCGAACCGCCGAGCGGCTTCGAGTGCTCGTTATGAAAATAGATGCCGCCCTCGGCCAGCGAGACCTTGCCGCCGGCGCGCCCGCCCTTGGAGATGGCCTTCGTGCGATAGAGAGCTTCCGCCATTAGACAGTCTCCTCTTCTTCGTCATTCCGGGGCATCGCGCAGCGATGAACCCGGAGCCCAGGAGCAGCCAGCGCGTCGTGGATCCGGCTCGCGCTGCGCGCGTCCGGAATGACGAGGTGGGGCGAGCAAACGAACATCACAGCGCCTCCGCCCCGGAGATGATCTCGATCAGTTCCTTGGTGATGTTGGCCTGGCGCTGACGATTGTAGCGAAGCGTCAGCTTGCGGATGAGGTCACCGGCGTTGCGCGTCGCACTGTCCATCGCGCTCATCTGGGCGCCATAGAAACCGGCCTGGTTTTCCAACAAGGCCTGAAGCAGCTGTCCATTGAGGTACTGCGGCAGAAGCGCTTCGAGGATGTCTTCTTCGCTCGGCTCGTACTCGTAGACTGCGCCCTTCAAGTCCGGCGGCTTCACCCCCTCCGGCGCGCGCGCCGGAATCAATTGCAGCGCCGTCGGCGCTTGGCTGATCACCGACTTGAAACGCGAGAAGAACAGCGTCGCCACGTCGAACTCGCCGGCGTGAAAAAGTTCGAGCAACGCCTCGCTCACCGCGTGCGCGGCGTCGGCGCCAATGTTGCGGTGCGCCGCCAAGTCGACATACTTCACGATCTTGTCGCCGTGCAGACGGCGAAGCTGATCGCGGCCTTTCTTGCCGACGGCGAGGATTTTCACCGTCTTGCCGGCTTTCAACAATTCATCGATTCTCTCACGCGCCGCACGAACGATCTGCGTGTTGAAGCCGCCGCAGAGGCCCCGTTCGCTCGTCATCACCACGAGCAAATGAACCTGGTCCCTGCCCGTGCCACGCAACAGCAGCGGCGCGCTGTCGCCGGTCACCGCCGCGGCGAGGTTCGCAATCACGCGCGCCATGCGGCCCGCGTAGGGCCGCGCCGCTTCGGCTTGACTCTGCGCGCGCTTTAGTTTCGCCGCCGCCACCATCTGCATCGCTTTGGTGATCTTCTGCGTCGACTTCACGCTGGCGATGCGGTTGCGGAATTCCTTTAAGCTCGGCATCCCAAATCCTAACGTTGCGCGAGCGCCAGCCTGCCGGCCACGCCCACGAAGAAGACGCCGACGGCGCCTTCGAGCCAGCGCCCAACCTGTTCTCTTGCGGCGCTATTCCAGACAATGCTGCGCGCCCGCGCAGCGGCGAACGCGATGAAACTCAGCCAAATGAGCCCGAATGCGGCGTGGATGCCAACGAGCATCACGCCGATAAACGGGGCGTCCGGGCCGGTTCCCGCAAATTGCGGCAGCGCCGCCAGGTAGAAGAGCGCGACTTTCGGATTAAGCGCGTTGGTGAAGAAGCCCTGCGCATAAGGCTTCCTGAGATCGACCGGCTTCGGCGCGGCCGACTCCCGCTTTCTCCTCACTGCGCCCCAGATCATACCCACGCCCAACCACGCCAGATAGAGCGCACCGGCAATCTTCACCGCTAAGAACAACATCGGCACGGCGACCAGTACGCTGAGTGCGCCGAACCCAATCAACGAGCCGTACCAGACCACGATCGCAGTCATGATCCCCGCTAGCGCCGCCATGCCTGCACGCAAACCGCCGCGCGCACCGTGGGCCGCGACCAGCAACGTGTCCGGTCCGGGCGTCAGCGTCACGATCAGCGCAAGCGCCGACCAGGCAAGGAGGGCGGCGGGCTCGATCAAGCGAAGGTCGCGGAGAACTCGTCGAGCGCGGCCTTGATCTTGTCTTCAATGCCGTCCTTGCCGATGTCCTTCTTGTCGACGATCGCCTTCAACAGTGCGGCCTTCTTCGTGCGCAGCCAAGCGACGAGTTCGCGCTCGAAGCGGCCCACATTGGCGACGTCTATCTTATCGAGATAGCCGCGCGTGCCAGCATAGATCAGCACCACCTGCTCTTCGACCGGCACCGGCGAGAATTGCGGCTGCTTCAGGAGTTCGGTGAGCCGGGCGCCGCGGTTGAGCAGGCGCTGCGTAGCCGCATCGAGATCGGAGCCGAACTTTGCGAACGCCGCCATTTCCCGGTACTGCGCCAGTTCGCCCTTGAGCGGGCCAGCGACCTGCTTCATCGCCTTGATTTGGGCGTTGCCGCCGACGCGGCTGACCGAGATGCCGACGTTGAGCGCGGGGCGGATGCCCGAGAAGAAGAGATCGGTTTCCAGGAAGATCTGTCCGTCGGTGATGGAGATGACGTTGGTCGGAATGTAGGCCGAGACGTCATTGGCCTGGGTTTCGATGATCGGCAGCGCCGTCAGCGAGCCCGACTTGTTGTCCTCGTTCAATTTCGCGGCGCGCTCGAGCAGGCGCGAGTGCAGATAAAAAACGTCGCCCGGATAGGCTTCGCGGCCCGGCGGGCGGCGCAGCAGCAGCGACATCTGCCGGTAAGCGACGGCCTGTTTCGACAAGTCATCGTAGATGATGAGCGCGTGCATGCCGTTGTCGCGGAAGTATTCGCCCATGGCGCAACCCGACATCGGCGCGAGATATTGCAGCGGCGCCGGATCGGAGGCGGTGGCCGCTACGATGATCGAGTAGCCGAGCGCACCCTTGTCTTCGAGCGTCTTCACCAGCTGTGCTACTGTAGAGCGCTTTTGGCCGACGACGACGTAAACGCAATAGAGCTTTTCACTTTCGCTCGCGCCCTTATCGTGAGCCTCCCGCTGATAGATCATGGTGTCGAGCGCGACGGCAGTCTTGCCGGTTTGGCGGTCGCCGATGATCAGTTCGCGCTGACCACGGCCGATCGGGATCAGCGCGTCGATGGCCTTGATGCCGGTCTGCATCGGTTCGTGCACCGATTTGCGCGGAATGATGCCCGGCGCCTTGACGTCGACTCGGGCCCGGGTGTCGGTCTTGATCGCGCCCTTGCCGTCGATCGGTTCGCCGAGCGCGTTGACGACGCGGCCGAGCAGCGCCTTGCCGACCGGGACGTCGACGATCTCGCCGAGGCGCTTGACGGTGTCGCCTTCCTTCAAACCGCGGTCTTCGCCGAAGATCACGACGCCGACATTGTCGCGTTCGAGATTGAGCGCCATGCCCTTCACGCCGCCCGGGAACTCCACCATTTCGCCGGCCTGCACGTTCTCCAGACCGTAAACGCGGGCGATGCCATCGCCGACAGAGAGCACGCGGCCGATCTCGGAAACCTTCGCTTCCGTACCGAATCCCTTGATCTGCTCCTTGAGGATTGCGGAAATTTCTGCGGCGCGGACGTCCATGTGCTCGTTCCTCTCAGGCGGATTTCAACGCCAGACGCAGGGCGTCCAGCTTGGCTTTGACGGAAGCGTCGAATTGGCGAGAGCCGACGCGGGCGACGAACCCGCCGATCAAGCTCTCATCGACGCTGATTTCGGCTTCCACCTTGGCGCCGAGCTGCTTGCCCAGCGCGCCGATGACAGCCTCTTTTTCCTGCTCGGCGGGCTGGCGAGCGAAAATTACTTCAACCTGGCGGGCGCCCCTGTCGCGGGCCACCAGCGCGCGATAAGCGGCGGCGATCGCAGGTAATTCTGCGGCGCGGCGGTTCTGGACCACCGCACCGATGGCTTTGCGACCCAGTTCGGACACGCCAATTCTCTCGGCCACCGCAACCAGCGCCCCGGCCTTCTCAGCGGGATCGATCAGCGGCGACCGCGCTACATCGCGCAGTTGGGCGCTGCCGCGCCAAGCCGTGGCGAGTTTCCCGAAATCCGCCTCAACGACGTCTAACTGCTTGGCTTCCTTGGCCAAATCGAAAATCGCCAAAGCGTAGCGCCCGGCCGCCGCGGAAGCCTCGCCATCGAATGTTTCAGCCACGCCTGTCTCGCTGTTCTCGCGGCCGGCGGTCCGCCGGACCGCCCGCTGCTGGATGACGCCGCTTGGGGAAAACCCAAACGCCAGCGGGGCCGCTCACGCACGCCCGCGCGGACCCCCTGACGCGCGCGCGAAGTAACACAGCGCCTTCCGGCTTGACAACGGGCGCCGGGACCGGCGGATCAGCGACAAAAGCGCCTGACGAGGTGGGGGAACTCGAAATGACCGAAGCTGCGGCGCCTGCGCAGACCAGCCATGAAGTCTCGCCGGCGAAGATGCGCCAAGTCGTGGCCGCTTCCGCCGCCGGCACCGTGTTCGAGTGGTACGATTTTTTCGTCTATGGCGCGCTGGCCTCGGTGATTTCGCCGATCTTCTTCGCCGGCCTTCCCGATGCGCAGGCGTTTGTGTTCACACTGCTCACCTTCGCGGTGGGCTTCATAGTCCGTCCGATCGGCGCATTGGTGTTCGGCAAGATCGGCGACTCGACAGGACGCAAGGGCGCGTTCCTTATCACCATCACCATAATGGGCCTCGCCACGTTCGCGATCGGACTGCTGCCGACGGCGGGGCAGATCGGCATCTGGGCGCCGATCCTGCTTGTCTCGATGCGCGTCCTTCAAGGCTTTGCGCTCGGTGGAGAATACGGCGGCGCGGCGATCTACGTTGCCGAGCACGCGGCGCATAATAAGCGCGGCGCCTCTACCGGCTGGATCCAAATCTCGGCCGCGTTCGGCTTGATCGGCGCGCTTGCCGTCGTCTTCGCTACACGCGCGCTGATCGGCGAGGACGCTTTCCGCGCATGGGGCTGGCGCATTCCTTTTCTGCTGTCGATCGGCTTGTTGGCGATCTCGGTCTGGATCCGGCTTCAGCTCGAGGAGAGTCCGGCCTTCAAACAGCTGCAGGCCGAGGGCCGCGTTTCCAAGCGCGCATATGCGGAGAGTTTTTTCGAGTGGCGCAACCTTCGCATCGTCCTACTGGCTCTGTTCGGGATCATGATGGCGCAAGGCGTGGTGTGGTACACCGGCTTCTTCTACTCGCAGTTCTATCTTGAGCGCATTCTCAAGATCGATTCCAAGACCGTGAACTTCGTGATGATGAGCGTCGTGCTGATCTCGGCGCCGTTCTATTGGATTTTCGGCGCCCTCTCGGATCGGATCGGCCGCAAGATCGTGATGCTGTTCGGCATGCTGCTCATGCTCGCGCTCTATTTCCCGGGCTTTCACCTGCTCACACGCGTCGGCAATCCGGCGCTCGCGCAGGCCACGGCGATATCGCCGGTTGTCGTCGTCGCCGATCCGGCCGATTGCAGTTTCCAGCTCGATCTCACCGGCGGCGCCCGTCTCTTCGCCACCTCATGTGACATCGCGAAGGGCGTGCTGGCCAGCGCGGGCGTGAGCTACACGACGCAAGCGGCGTCCGCCGGCGCCCTGGCGCAAGTGCGCGTCGGCGCTGCAGTCGTAGCGAGCGCCGACGCCACAGGGCGGCCGATGGCCGAAATTCGCGCAGCGCGTTCGGAGGTCGAGGCGCGTGTGCGAAACGCTTTGACCGAGGCCGGGTATCCGGCCGCTGCCGATCCGAACCAGACAAATCTGCCGGCGGTGATCGGCGTATTGCTGCTGATGGCGCTCGCCGCCACGGCGCTTTACGGACCGCAGGCGGCCGCGCTCGTGGAACTCTTCCCCACACGCATCCGCTATACGGCGATGAGCTTCCCCTATCACATCGGCACGGGATGGTTTGGCGGATTGTTGCCGGCCACAGTGTTTGCCATCAACACAGCCACCGGCAGCATCTATGCCGGCCTGTGGTTTCCCGCGATTTGTACGGCGATCGCGGCGGCGGTGGCGTTCTTGTTTCTGCCCGAGACGAAGGACCGCGACATTCACGCTTAGTTGGTTGATCGGGATTCGGTTTCGGTGGTCGGAGCATGATCGCGCTGTCCCAGTACCGATACTCGAGCCTCGCAGAAACGAGATGGTTGTTCAGCAATTCACCAGACTTCTGAACAGACCCTTAAACGTGCCGGCGCATAGTGTTTTGCATGACGGCGATCCCCCACGCCGCCTTGGCCCTCACCAGCGCCCTTGACCGCTTCGGGCACGCCAGTGCGCGTGTGCTTGGAGCGGTCACTGGCGGTGGCGAGGGCGATCTCGGCGCTGCCTTCGTCGAGATGTCGAGCGCGAGCACGCAAGCCAAGGCCGGCGTTGCGCTCATCCGCTTCGCGGATGCTATGTATCAAGCCCTGCTTGAAATCGGCCAAGAGCCTCAGCCGCGATAAGTCGAATTGGCGGCTGCCAGGACGGCGCGCTGCAGGGCGCTGAAGAGCGCCTTCGACGCCGATTCATAACGCGGCTTCAGCGCCGCTTCGGGGACAAGGTCGTTCCAACTGCCCATGGCCCCGAACACCCAGGCGCGTCCCGCGGCCTGCAAAAGGCGCCCGGCATCGCGCGATAGCTGGGTATAGCGAAAGAACTCGAGCGCTGACGGCGGTTCTCGGCCGTCCAGCGTTGCTCGTGCGGCGACAAAAATGTCGACGAAAGCCGTTGGCGGCATCGCGCGCGCCACGGCCTCGATTGAAACCAATGCGTCGCGAAGACCGGTGATGGCGCTCGCGATATTTGTATCTAGACCAGCCGCCGAATCCGCCTCGCCCAACAACACATAGGCGCTGAGCCAGGCTTTTCCGTCCGAGGCCTTTTGATCGCCGACGCGATCAAAGCCTTCCCACAACTCCGACCGCTCGGGATAAACGGTTTCGATCAGCCAACGCGGGCCGCCCCCGACCATGCCCACGAGCAGCCGCTCGTCGACTTTTGCAAGCCTCTGATCCTGCCGCATCGGGGCGTTGTGAAGTCTCAGACCCCGGCAACCGCGAACCCGTAATTTCTCGAACCAGTTGACCGGGCCCTCGGCTGCGCGCGTCAGCTTGCCGTCCTCGCGCGGCGTCATGAAATCGAGCGAGGCAGTAAATCGAAACATCGGGTCGGCAGGCCAAAACGCCGAGACGTCGCGCCCGGCCAACGCCGCATTACCTACCGCCACCAACGCCAGCGATCTGAGAATGGGCAGTTGCAAGGGGGCATCCTCTGAAATGCGGCCGTCAGGCAGGTTGAACACAGCCGCGCCGGACGACGAAGACCGAAACACAGTTTGTCGCAACGACCAACACTCTTCCCGGCGCCCTCGCAATCCCCTAGATCGTGGCGTCAGAGAGGGCTTCACATCATGGATTGGGATATTGCACCGCTTCTGTCGGACCCCTCGGCATGGGCCGCGCTGATCACCCTCGTGGTCATGGAAGTGGTGCTCGGCATCGACAACCTGATCTTCATCTCGATCCTCACCAACAAGCTGCCGGAGCACCAGCGCGCGAAAGCGCGGCGCATCGGCATCGGTCTGGCTTTGGTGATGCGCTTGGCCTTGCTGTCGACCATCGCCATCATCGTCACGCTGATCAACCCGGTATTCGATCTCGGCATCGCCGGTTCGCCGGACTCGCACGGCAATCCGACCTTCGAAACCGCGTTCTCGTGGCGCGATATCATCCTCATCGCCGGCGGCCTGTTTCTGGTGTGGAAGGCGACCAAGGAGATTCATCATAATGTCGATCCCGGGCCGACCGACGACGTTTTCGATACGAGCAAGCAGGCCGCGATGAATTTCGGCGCGGCGATTTTCCAGATCATCCTGCTCGACCTGGTCTTCTCGATCGATTCGATTCTGACTGCCGTCGGCATGACCGATCACGTGCCGATCATGATTGCGGCGGTCGTTGTGGCCGTAACCGTGATGCTGCTGGCCGCCGATCCGGTGGCGAATTTCATTCACAAGAACCCGACGGTGGTGATGTTGGCGCTTGGTTTCCTGCTGATGATCGGCATGGTGCTGATCGCAGAAGGCTTCGGCGTGCACGTTCCGAAGGGCTATATCTACGCGGCGATGGCCTTTTCTGCGCTGGTCGAGGGTCTCAACATGCTTTCGCGCAACGCCGCCAAGAGAAAGACACGAGCCGCACCAAGGCAGCAAACCGAATAGGAGGATTTCATGCGCTACATCATCGGAGCGGCTCTGGTTTCCCTCGCTGCTTGCGTCTCGCCAGCCTCGGTGACGACCACTCAGCTTGCCGCCGCCGATGCGGCGACGTCGCTGGCCGTCGGCGATCGCATAACCCAGCTCTATTCGACACAGGCGCCGGCCACGGAGGGAATGGATCCGGTCATTACGCTTGCGCTGCGCCACGCCGATGGACGCACGCTTACCTTCCAGCAGGGCAATCACACCAACAACGATCTCGCCGCCTCCGCCCCAGGCGGACCGCTCGCGCAGATCATGGGCCTGCCAGGCGAAGCGGCGACCACACTTTATCGTGCGGTGAATGACAGCGGCGAGGGCGCTTTCTTTTGCGGTCCTCAGGGGCCTGCGACCATCGGCACTTACGAGGCTGCGGACGGCCAAGTGCTCGTCGTCGGCCTGCGCCAGGAGATTGAGTTCGAAACCCGCCCGGACGGCCAAGTCGAAGCGCTGCCCTACTCGCCAGACCAAGTCTGTGCACGCCTGCGTTTCCGCAGAGGTTGAGCGCGTGCGCATGTACGTTCTAGCGCAGCTTCGTATCGATGATCCCGGCCGCTATGCCCGCTACAGGGAAAATTTCGTGCCGCGCTTCGCAGATGTGTGTGGCAAATTCGGCGGCAGGCTTCTCGCCGCCGATGAGGCGCCGCTTGTGATCGAGGGCGTCTGAGTGCGCGATCTCACGCAGGGTCCGATCGCCGCGCATCTGCTCGGCATGGCCGCGTTTATCGGCGTCAGCCTGGTTTTTCAGACCGCTTATTTCATTGTCGATCTCTATTTTGTGTCGCGTCTCGGCAGCGCCGTGATCGCCGGCGTCAGCGCATCCGGCAACGTGTTCTTCCTGGCGCTGGCTGCGAGCCAGCTCATCTCGGTGGGCGCGATGGCGACCGTGGCGCAGGCGGTCGGCAAGCGGGATGAAGCCGAGGCAAATCTCTATTCCGACCAGGCCATTTCAATGTCGTTCTTGTTCGGCGCGGTGATGTTGGCGCTGGGTTATGCGTTTGGCGGCGCCGGCGTCGATGCACTCACGGCGGACGCCGCCAGCGCCGCGGCCGGGCGTGCATACCTGTTTGCGTTTCTGCCGCAGCTTGGACTGATGTTTCCCGTCGCGGCGATGACTTCGGCACTCCGCGGCGCCGGCGTGACCATGCCGACCATGCTGTTGCAGACCGCAACCATCGTTCTCAACGCGCTGCTCGCTCCGGTGCTGATCGCGGGTTGGGGCACGGGCGTTGCGCTGGGCGCCGCGGGCGCGGGCTGGGCAAGCTCGATCTCCGCACTTATCGGCACGATCGCACTCGTTTTCATGTTTCCGCGGGTGCAATCTTACCTGCGTCTGCATTTCGATCGGCTGAAGCCGAAACTCGGCGCTTGGCGGCGGCTGATCTTCATCGGCCTGCCGACGTCGCTCGAATTCCTGATGATGTTCGTGATCTTCATCGTCATCTATTTCGTGATCCGCGACTTCGGCGCTGAGGCGCAAGCCGGCTTCGGCATCGGCGGACGCATCATGCAGTCGATTTTCCTTCCGGCTATGGCTGTCGCGTTCGCCGCCGCGCCGATCGCCGGACAGAATTTCGGGGCCAAGCGCTACGATCGCGTGCGCGAAACGTTCGCGGCCACCGCGCTGATCGGCTCTGCGATCATGCTGACGCTGAGCGTGCTTTGCCATATCAACCCGAGCTTGCTGGCGCGGCCGTTCACGGACGATCCGCGCGTGCTCGCGATCAGCAATGAGTACCTGCAGATTGTTTCCTGGAACTTCGTGTTCAGCGGCCTGGTGATGGCCGCCGGCAGCCTGTTTCAGGGCATGGGCGATACCCGACCGTCGCTCCTCGCCAGCGCGACACGTATGCTTACGTTCGTGGCCCCGGTGCTATGGGCGTCTACCCAGCCCTGGTTCGCGTTGCGCGACGTCTGGTTGATCTCCGTCGCCTCCGTCGTTGCGCAGTGCGCGTTGGCGATGTGGCTGTTGTTCAGAACCTTCCGGCGCAAGCTGCCGCTTGACGGTCCCGCCCCTATTGCGGCGGCGGCAGACTGAGCGAAGCCTGGCCGAACGCGTAACGCCAGCCCTCGGCTGTTCGCACATAAGTGTCGCTGAACCAAAGGCGACGATCGAACGATCCGTCCGGGCCGACGCCTTTGAGCCACAACAGTGCCGTCACGATCGCCGTGTCGTTTCCGTAGAGACGCACGGTCTGGGTGCCGGGCTCTTCAATTTGATGCTCGTAGACGAAGTGTCGTTCACGCGCGGACCGAAGCAGGTCTTCACGCGTGACCACTGCGCCGCGGCCGACGACGAGAATCATGTCCGGGTGAAGGATGCGCGCCATCGCATCGGCGTCGTTGCGTTCGACGGCGGCCTGATACTCGGTGTCGAGCGCGGCGACCGCAGCACGGTCTTGTTCGGACGAAGCGTGGGCGAGCGCGGGCATGAGCATAACTCCAAGCGCCGCGGTCGCGCCGCGCGCTAACTGATTCAAGGTCACTTGCGACTTCTCCGGGGATTGGATCGACGAGGCCGATCGTGCCGGAATCGGCGCTGCATGGCTCGCCGTTTCCGGACTTCACTGGCGCCGCCGGTCGACGGCGATCGGCAGTCAGAATTTCGAATAGCCGCCGTCGATCAGGATCGAATCGCCGTTGTGGAAGCTCGATGCATCGCTGGCGAGATAGACGGCGATGCCGGCGAATTCCTCCGGTTTGCCCCAGCGGCGGTACGGCACGCGCGAGATGACATGGGTGGTGAAGGCGTCATTCGCTTGCGCGGCGCCGGTCATGTCGGTGGCGATCCAGCCCGGAAGGATGGCATTGGCGCGCACGCCGTAGCGGGCGAACTCGACGGCGATGCCGTTGGTGACGGAGATGATGGCGGCTTTGGTCGCAGTGTAGTCCTGATTGCGCGCTGCGCCGAAGAGCGCGCCCAAGCTCGCCACCGCAGCGATCGAGCCGCCCGGATCGCCCTGCTCCGCGCGCGCCTTCATGTGGCGGCAGGCTTCGCGCATGGTCCAGATCATGCCGTCGAGATTGATCGCCATGACACGGCGATAGTCTTCGCCGCCGATATCGAGGAAGGATTTCCAGCGATTGGAGACGCCGGCATTGGCGAAGCAGGAATCGACACGGCCGAATTCCCCGAGCGTGGCGTTGAAGCCGGCGACAACATTTTCTTCCGTCGACACATCTACGATACGGGCGTTGACCTTCGGCCCATGCGCCTTCAGTTGTTCCAGCGCCCGCGCGTTCTTCTCCCCATTCGTGCCCCAAATTTCGACGCTCGCCCCTGCCTGCGCCAGCGCGTCGGCCATGCCGAGGCCGATGCCGCCATTGCCGCCGGTGACGAGCGCGACTCGGCCGGTGAGATCGAAGGGGGTATAGGTCATGGGAACAGCCTAGCCCTGCTCCCGCCCGGCCCGCCAGCGGCTTCAAATGTCGCGCGGGTTGTGGGACAATGACCACGTGGACCGCGCCGACCTACTTCAACGCCTGAACGCTTTGCGTCCGTGGCTGAACAGCCAGGGGGTGTCGCGCGTTGCGCTGTTCGGCAGTCATGCTCGCGATCAGGCTGGGCCACAAAGCGATATCGACCTGGTTGTCGAGTTTGCGCCCGGACGCACGCCAGACTTGTTCTCGTTTGCGGGACTCAAGCTGGACCTGGAAAGCCGACTCGGCGCGACGGTCGATCTGTTCACCCCGGATTCCCTTCATCCAGGGCTCCGCGATCGTATCGAAGCAAGCCTGATCGATGCCTGACAAAGACTGGCGCATTCTCGTCAGCGATATGGTCGAATACGCGCGCCATGCGCGCGCCCACGCGGTGGGAATGGACGAAGCTTCGTTCGTTGGTGACTTGAAGACAATTCACGCCGTGACGCGCTGTGTGGAAGTCATTGGTGAAGCCGCCCGCGCTGTTCCCGACGATGTGCGCGCGCGCGCACCCAACGTACCCTGGGCGCAGATAGTAGGTACCCGCCACATTCTGGCTCACGGCTATGGCCGCGTCGATCCAGCCATTCTCTGGGCGCTTGTGAATGGCGGGTTGGCGAAGCTTGAAGCTGAGCTTTCGCCGCTCATTGAACGTTGAGACATCGGGCAACGGTTACAAGATGATGCTGGGCCGCGCCAGCGGCACGCCAGCGCCAGCTTTTCAGGCGAGCGGTTAGTAGGCATGGGAACAGACTTGCCCTGCTCCCGCCCGGCCCGCCAGCGGCTTCAAATACGACGCTCGAACCGAAGCCTCTGTGAAGGCGCTTGTGAGGCGGTCAAATTATCCGCGGAACAACCCCTTACCATCCGCGTTCGGTGGTATCGGGGGAGCGACCGCTCGTGGGCGCGAGTTGCGATCCGCAACCCCCAGGTCGCGCACAAAGAGGAGGAATAGAATGTTCTTGATCACGCAACATCTGAGGACCGCGCGTGCGCTTGGCGTCGCCATCGTCGCCACTTTGGGCCTTGGCGCCTGCGCCACTTATGACGATGAATTTGCCACCATCAACTCACGCCTCGATCAACTCGACGCGCGTGTGGAGAGCGCGGCCCAGAACGCCCAATCCGCCAATGAAGCCGCGCAGCGCGCCAATCAACGGCTGGACCAGATGGAAGGCCGCATCCAGCAGCTCGAAACCGGGCCGGCCCGCAGGGCGCGCGGCTAGTCGCGCTTGCGCAATTCGTGACGAACGGTTTGAATCAGGGATCTGGCAGCCTTTGGCTGCCAGCCCTTCGTTCTAAGGAACCGCCTCATCCGTACGCGGACGCACCCTACGACCCGGGCCCTTCTTAGTGCGCTGGCGCTGACGGCGGCGGCGTCCTTCGGCGTGGCCCATGCCGAGGACAGCGCCGCACAAACTGTCGCCGCCGTCGACCAGCTCCCGCCAGACCAGGGCGTGTCCGATACGGTGGTTGAACTCGCGGGCTGGGTTGTCGCAACCGGGGATAACCTCGGCTATCCCTTCGCGATCATAGACAAAGCCGCCGCACAGGTCTTCGTGTTCGGCCCTGACGGACGCCTTCGCGGCGCGGCGCCCGGGCTGTTTGGGTCGGCGATCGGAGATCATACAGCGCCCGGCGTCGCCGGTCTCGCGCTGCGCGAAATTCCGGGCCGGGATCGCACAACGCCCGCCGGTCGCTTCGTCGGCGGTTTCGGTCCCTCAATTGATGCGGGGCGCGTGCTGTGGGTGGACTACGAGTCCGCAGTCTCCATCCACCCAACCGCGACGGGTGTCCCATCCGAGCGTCGCGCTCTGCGTCTTGCATCGCCGACACCGGACGACAACCGCATCACTCACGGCTGCATCAACGTCGCGCCCGAGTTCTACGAAGGTGTCGTTCGGCCGACGTTCGAGCGCGGCGGCGTGTTCTACATCTTGCCGGATGAGGCGCCCTTGGCGGAGACCTTCCCGGAGTTCGTGCAAAGTCGTGGCGCGGCACAACACAATGACGGAAGACGCGGACGGCGTGGGAGGTGACTGCTGCCGCGCGATCTTGACCGCGAAGTTCGTTGTCGGCGGCCGGCGAAAACCTGAGACAGTGCGCGCGGCGACCTTCGCACCGGGTGACATCAGTTGTTCCAGTATTCCAGCGCCCGTGTGTTCTTCGCCGCGTTCTTGCCCCAAATTTCGACGCTCGCGCCCACCTGGGCCAGTGCGTCCGCCATGCCGAGGCCAATACCGCCATTGCCGCCTGTGACCAACGCGACGCGGCCGGTGAGATCGCATGGGACATAGGTCATGCGCCAAGTTTAGCGCACGCAGCGGCGCCCGCAATGCCGGAGCGCCTTGAAACAACGAACGCCTTTCCCAACTGATTCCGGCGGCGAAGGACAAGCAATGGCATTCGACATACCTATTTCCGATCTGCCCGGCAGTACCGGCCAGTTCTTTGCGACGTTCGCGCGTGCTGAGTTTGCACTGAAACGGGCGGGCTACCTGACTTGCAACCCGGGGGATGACGGAGCGAAGCCCGATTGGAATAGAGCCGCATCCGAGCTCGGCGAGCGGTTTTTTCTGAGAATGCGCGACGCTCAGCAGGCTCAGGTCTTCTTCGATGCACCACCGCAGCGCCAAGTTGTTCGAACCAATGGCTCGCTTTCATGGGACGACTGCGAAATCCCATCCAACACACTTGATCTGCTCAATGCAGTCAAGCGCGTCCGCAACAATCTTTTTCATGGCGGTAAACTGCCCGGCGTTCCTGGTAACGAGCCTAGTCGTAACGAGCGGCTGTTAACGGCGGGATTGTTCGTGATTTCGCAAGTCGTGCTTGCTGATGCTGCTTTGAACATCGCTTTCCGAAGCGACTAGTCCTACAGAAACGAATACGGATCCACGTCGATCTGCACCCGCACCGCGCTGTGTAGTTTCACGCGGCTCGACCACGCGGCGAGAAAGGCGCTCACATCCACCCCGCGATTGGCGCGGACGAGGAAGCGGTGGCGGTGCATGCCGCGGATGACGGAAAGCGGCGCCGGCGCCGGGCCCCACAAATCTAAGCCTTCGACATGCGGGGCCTTCTCGCCGAGCGCTTTCGCGGCTTCGGCGGCGAGCTTTTCGTTTGGCGCCGAGACGATGACGGCTGCGAGCCGCCCATAAGGCGGCATGCCGGCGGCTTCGCGTTCGGCGATCTCGGCGGCGAAGAAGGCGTCGCGGTCCTGCGCGGCGAGCGCTTGCATCACCGGCTCGTGCGGCGCGTAGGTCTGGATGAGGGCCCGGCCCGGCTTTTCGTGTCGGCCGGCGCGGCCGGCGACCTGGCTCACCAATTGGAACGTGCGTTCGCCGGCGCGGAGATCGCCACCCTTCAGACCAAGGTCTGCATCGACGACGCCGACGAAGGTGAGGTTAGGGAAGTTGTGGCCTTTGGCGACAATCTGCGTGCCGATCAGAATATCGATCTCACCCGCCTCCATGCGCGCCACCAGATCGCGTACGGCTTCGCCGTTCGGCGTTGTGTCGGAGGAGAAGATTTCGATGCGCGCGTTCGGGAAGCTCTCGCGCACCTCTTCTTCGATGCGTTCGACGCCGGGGCCTATCGAGGTGAAGGCGTCGACGGCTTTGCACTCGGGGCATTCCTTCGGCTTTGGGATCGAGAAGCCGGTGAGGTGGCAGATGAGGCGGCCGGAATAACGATGCTCGACCAGCCATGAATCACTGTCTGGCGAGCGCATGCGGTGCCCGCAGGCGCGGCAGAGCGTGAGTGGCGCGTAACCGCGGCGATTCATATAGAAAAGCGATTGCTCACCGCGCATCAGCGCGTGTGCGGCGGCCGTGATCAGTTTCGGCGAAAGCCAGCGGCCTTTCTCCGGCGGATCGAGCTTCAGGTCAACCAGCTCCACATCCGGGAGTTCGGCGGCGCCGTGGCGCGACGGCAGTTGCACGTGCGCATAGCGGCCGGCTTGTGCATTCACCAGCGTTTCGAGCGATGGCGTGGCGCTTGACAAAATCACCATGCAGTCGCCGAGCTTGGCGCGGGCGACAGCCATGTCGCGCGCCTGATAGATGACGCCCTCCTCCTGCTTGTAGGAAGGGTCGTGTTCTTCGTCGATGACGATGAGGCGGAGGTTCGGATACGGCAGGAACAGAGCCGAACGCGCGCCGACGATAAGGCGGGCGCGGCCTGCCGCGATCTCGCGCCAGGCGCGCCGGCGCGCTTTCGGCTGGATGGCGGAGTGCCACTCGACCGGCTGCACGCCAAAGCGCGCCTCGAACCGGCTCATCGCCGCTTGGGTGAGCGCGATCTCGGGGAGCAGCACCAGCACCTGCGCACCGGGATGGGTGCGCATCGCCTCGGCGGCGGCTTCGAGATAGACCTCCGTCTTACCGGAGCCGGTGACGCCATCGAGCAGCGCGACGTGGAATTTGTGTTCGCCCACCGCTCTACACATTTGCGCTGCGGCGGCTTGCTGGATGTCCGACAGCTCTTTGCCGCTGCGCGTGAGATCGGGCGCCGGGTACGGCGGATCTTCGCTGATCTCGAGCTTAGCCAGTGCGCCGCAATCGACCAGGCCTTTGACCACTGCTGACGAAGTCTCTGCACGCCGCGCCAGCTCTGCGGCGCTGACCCGTTCTTTCGCCGCTTCTTCCATTACGCGACGGCGTGCCTCGGTGAGCTTCGGCGGCGACGCGCCGGTCGGCGCGAGCACGACGTGCGTGGGCGGCGGGAATAGCGCTTCTGGCGAGCGCACCACCATGCGGATGAGATCGCCCGGCGGGCGCACGACATAGCGCGCGGCCCAGTCGACGAAGGCGCGGGCGATCTCCGGCACCGGCGTACCAGGCAACAGCTCTTCAATCGCCTTGAGATTCGCCGCGCCGGGATTGTTGCGCTCAACACCCCACACCACACCGCGGACCAGACGCGAGCCGATCGGCGCGATCACGTGCTGCCCCAACTGAATGTTGAGCGAGGACGGCGCGCGATAGTCGAACGGCTCAGGCAGCGGGAGGGGGAAGAGCACGGCGATCTTGTCAAGCGTACCGGCTTCGTACGCCGCGCCCTCCTCCGCCACGGCAAACAGCGGCCCCAGCGGCGGTGCGGCGCGCTGGCGCTTCAGCGCCTCCATGGCGCGGCGGCGGGCAGTTGAGCTCATTACCGAGAATCTAGGGGCTCGGCAGATTCGGTGGAAGCGCCCGTTGTGGCGGAGCTGTTACTGAATCGCCGTTTACCTTCCTTTCTGACGGGTTCTTAGCCACGCTGCGCGATGCTGAGCCGCCATGTTCGCGAAGCTCCTATCCCGGCTCGTGCCGCTGCCGGCGACAATGCATGACCACCTCTTCACGACGTTCGCGCCGGAAGGTGCGCCGCCGCGCGTGCTGAATGCGATCTATCACCAGTATCGCGACGCCATGCCTGATGAGCTCGTACCGCCGCAGCATCTGCACTATCGGGCGCTCGTAGATCGCATCATCGGCGCGAAGTGGCGCGAGCTGGATGGCATCGAACTGCGCCGCGTGAATTCGGCATATGTGACCTGTTTCGAAAGATCGGAGGCGTTCGAGTTTCAGCTGGCGCTGTGGCGCGTGGATCCCGAGTTTCGCCGGTTGTTGGCGCACACGCGCGAGCGCCTGATAGCTGAACTCCTGCCCTTGGCAGCCGCGGAGAGCGCGCGGCGGGCGCATTTCTCCCGATGGCAGGAGTGCCTTGTCACACCGCTCGACATCGAGGCGGAAACGTTGCTGGGGCTGATCCGGCAGATGGAGCCAGACGATTGGCACGAGATTGCGGTGCGGTGGGACTGGAATGCCGGAACCGCTGAGCTCGAGTGGCTGACGGCGCAACGCGCCTGCGATCGGGCGACGGCGGTCTTCGTATTGTGTTCGGGCGGACCGAGCGATGTGGCCCGGCGCGCGCAGCGGGGCGAACAGCACGGGCCGTTCCTTCGCGATCTCGCCGCGCGGCTCGAGGGCGGGTTCTATCCAAACGCGGAGCTGGGCTTGAACCTGCCGGCGCGGCAGCGGCTTGCGTTCGAAGCTGATCTCGCGGCGGCGCGTCTCACCGGCGTGAGCCCATGGCAATTGCCGGACGACCTGGTGGCGTTCCAAGGTCGGCGGCCACATTCGCCGAGATACGCGGTGAGCATCGGCCGCGCGCACTATCATTACGAGTATTGGCTCGAGCATCTCGCGCCGCACAAGTGTTAAGCCAGTTTTGAGACGAGCGCCTGCATGCTCGCGCCGTGACGGTTGCCTCCGCCCTGCTCCAGCAATGGACCGCCCATCTGCGAGATGAGCGGCGTTTTGCGGGAAATTCCGTCGAAGCATATCGGCGCGACGTTGCCGCGTTTCTGGGCTTTCTGCGGGAACATCTGGGCGGCGACCCAACCGCGCGCGATCTCGCTGTACTCGAACCACGCGATCTGCGCGGCTATCTCGCCCACAGACGGCAAGGGCCGAATGCGCTGTCCGATCGCTCGATTTCGCGCGCTTTGGCGGCAATTCGCAGTTTCTATCGCTATCTCGAGCGCCGCCACGAGGTGAGGAACGCACGGCTTTCATTGGTGCGCGGGCCGAAGCTGAAGCGCACGCTGCCGCGGCCCGTCTCGGAGACCGGCGCGCGCAGTCTGATCGCCGAGGCCAGCGGCGGCGACTGGCAGAGCGCCCGCGATGCCGCACTGCTGACTCTCCTCTACGCCGCCGGCCTGCGCATCAGCGAAGCGTTGGCGCTGACCGGCGGCGACCGGCCGCTGCCCGAGGCGCTGCGCATCGCCGGCAAGGGCGGCAAAGAGCGGATGGCGCCTGTGCTGCTCGTCGCACGTCGCGCGGTTGAACGCTATGCCGAGCTATGTCCCTATGCACTCGACGAAGATGCCCCACTGTTCCGCGCGCGCAGGGGCGGGTCGTTCACGGCGCGTATGGCCCAGGCGCTGATGGAGCGTCTCCGCACGAAACTGGGGCTGCCGTCGAGCGCCACGCCACACGCGCTGCGGCACGCGTTCGCCACGCATCTGTTGGCCAATGGCGCCGACTTGCGCGCGATCCAAGAGCTGCTCGGGCACGAATCACTGTCGACGACTCAGGGCTACACCGGCGTCGAAGCGCAAAAAATTTTGCAGTCGTATCGCCGCGCGCATCCGCGCGCGTGAGCATTTCGCGCTTGCGCATCGCGCTGCGCGCCTTGATTTTCAAGGGTCGCAGAGAATTCGTGCAGTCATCGCGCAGAAAAAAATCGCGCGCGCAGAAAAATTCGCGATGGTGCTTGCGGAAACTACTTGCAAACCAAATTCAGCGAAAAAAATACACGGAGAGTCAAACAACTCGCCATCCAACGAACGAACCAAACAAGTAAAGATGAGGAAACGAAAATGGCTAAGAAGGTAAAGAAGGCTGCGAAGAAGCCGGCGAAGAAAGTGGCGCGCAAGTCGGTCCGCAAGACCGCGAAGCGCAAGGCCGCCAAGAAGACCGCGAAGCGCAAGCCCGCGAAGAAGACGGCGAAGCGCCGCACGAAGAAGGCGGCCGCTGCTTCGATGTAACGAAGTTTGGCAAGGGGGAGGCGAAAGCTTCCCCCTTCGCCTTTTCAAACCACATACGACAAGGATCGCATGCGCTCTCCGGTCATTCGCTGCCCCCGCTCCCGCTACGAACGCCGCAGACTCTCGCGCTATTGCTTCAAACGCTGATCCTTCCGCGCCCCAGGCGCGCAACTCCCCCGTTCAAAATCGTAACGAGCCTAAGACGTCTTGACGTTAGCCTTTTGCTTAGATACTTTGTTTTTCAAAGTTCTTGGACAGACCCCGCCCAGGAGGCGCCGATGACGCGCGATGAAATGCTTGCCGATCTCACCTACGCGCGGACGCTGGCCGAAGAAGGCCGGCATGCGCCGCTGCTCGGCGGGAGCTACCTCGTGTTCTGGGGCGTTCTGAACGCCGTCGCATTCGCAGCGCAGTACGCGATCCATGCCGGCCTTCTTCCGCTCATGGAAGGATTGAGTTTCGCGGTGCTGTGGGTCGGCTATGGCGCAGTCGCAGCAACTGGCATGGTGGTCTTGCGCATGCGCACGCGCACCAAACCTGGCCTGACCACCATCGGCGCGCGCGCCGAGCGCGCGCTGTGGACGGGCGCGGCGATTGCGTTGATGGCGGTCGTGCTCGGCTCCATCGTGCGGATGTTCGCCAATGGCGACCCAAGCGCGCCGAACGCGATCCTCGGCGCGGCGTTTGCGCTATACGGCGCGGCGCTGTTCGGCACCGCCTCGCTTTCCGAGCAGACTTGGTTGCGCGGGTTCGGCTGGCTGTCGGTGGCGGTGGCCGCCAATGCATGCATGTTCGCCGATCAGAACTGGGTCTACATCATCGCTTCGGTCGGCAGCCTGCTGGCTTTGGCCTGGCCCGGAATCATCCTGTTGCGGCGCGAACCATCGGCGATCGTGTGAGCAAGTTCGATCACACCGAGATCGACGACGCTATTCATGGCCGCTTGCGGTTGGGGATCATGGCGTATCTATCGACCGTCTCCCCTGCCCCGTTCGTGGAGCTCAAAGGCAAGGTCAACGCCACCGACGGCAATCTTTCCACCCATCTGAGCAAGCTCGAGGAGGCCGGCTATGTGCGTCTTGAGAAAACCTTCTCGGGCAAGAAACCGCTGACACTCGTGCATCTCACCAAGCAGGGCCGCGCGGCCTGGATCGCCTATTTGAACCGCATCCAGGCGCTGCTCAGCGCGGCTGAGTAATTACGCGCCCGCTCTCAACGCCCAGCGTGCAACCCCTGGATAGGGCGGCTCGCGGGTATCGACGAAGCCGCTGCGAGCCAGCGAATGAGCGGCGCTGACGTCTTCTGCGTCGAGATGCGCGATGACGCGCTTGGCGCCATTGGCCAAAGCCCATGCCGCCAGCGCGCGGATGGTTTCACCGCCATAGCCGCGGCCGCGAAATTCCGGCAGCAGACCGAAGGCGAACTCGACATCGCCATCTTCGTCCGGACGGCCGACGAGTGCGGCTAAGCCTATTAGGCGCGGCGGCGTCCGTTCGCCTTCGTTCGCGAGAAGCGCCCAGCCGTACCAGCCTTCGCCGTCGCAATCGTGGGCCAGATTGCGCTCGGCCCATTCGAGGCCGGCTTGCTCGAACGGCGCCGGCGGCCACACCGGCTCATGCGTTACCGCAATGGCATTGAAGAAGGCCGTGCGGCTGGTCGCCTGCAGCGCGGCCAATTCGCAATCCAGGGCCAGAAGGGCGATGCGCCCGGCCGTCAGTATCAGCAAACCGTTCTCCCCTCGCTCGCCTCGGACCTGAAGAGAACCTACGCCCGGGCGCGAGAAAAGTTAGCGATCGGCAATTTTCACAGGGCGCTGCCGCCGTCCTTCGCGCGGCTTTCGTGCAGCGCGAGCATGAAGCCCAAAGAGATGATCGCGGGAATGATGGCCGGAAGCGGCCAGCCCGCGACGGCAAGGCCAGTCGCGGCGATCCAGCCCAGCGAAACAAACGCCCGGCTCAGATTGAGCGCGAGACTGCCTCGGGTGCGGCGGCGGAATTGTTTGCGGCTGCCCGGGGTCTGGTGCCAAATGGCGATGAGGCAGGCCGAGAAAATCGCGGCGCCTCCGCCGAGCAAAAGCCAGAGACCTGCAGCCGGGGCCATAACGACGGCCATGCCAACAACCGCCGGAGCCAGCAACGCGGATGCCGGAATAGCCGCGGCCAGCGCCTTGGCGTTGTCGATCTGGTCGCGCACGACCGGCGCACTCACGATCAGATCGGGCGCATCTTCGGCCGACACGGTGAGCCAGGCGAGGCTCGCGGCGAAAGACGTGACAAGCAACACAAACGCGGCCGCGAACCCGGCGGCCGAGATGCGGCTGAAGCCTCCCTCCCCCAGCCGGGCGCCGAATACGGCAAAGAGCGGCGCAAAGTACAAGAGCGGCAGCAGGATCTGCGACAGCAGCAGCGGGTCGCGGCGCAGCAAGCGCCATTCCTTGAATACGAGCGTGGCGCCAACGCCGGTTCGCATCTCCCGTGCGGCGCGTGCTGCGCGTCGGCGGCGCGCGCCGAGGCCCGAAATCGCAGCGGCGTCCTTGGCGAATCGCGTGGCGTACCACCAGACGGCAACCAGGAACGCGCCGACACTGAGGAGCGTCCAGATCCAGAAGTCGAAGCCGGTTCCGAACGCGGCTCGGGCGGGCAAAGAGAGCGGGCTTCCTGCGTCGCCGAGCACCGGGACCAAACGCTCGAACACTTCGCGCATCGCCTGGGAGCGCGTCTCGTCTTCCGTGAGTCGCGGGATTTGCGTGGCGATGAAGAACGCCGCGCCGATCAGACTGCCGAGAATCTGCGCAGCGACACGAGTGTTCTTCGGTCCGATCAGCGAAAACATCACCCGCGCGAGGAAGAGACCACTCGCGGTTGAAAACAAGGCCAGCATCAAGATCGCGGGCGCGAAGCTCATCCACGCCCAGCCGCCGAAAAACGGCAGCCATACGAATACGGCGGCGACGAGAACGACGTAAAAGAGCCCGACATTGATGGCGATCGCGCTCATGCGCACAAGCAACACCCGCCAGAGCGGAATCGGGGATGAAAGCATGAGATCGAGATCGCCGCGCTGATAGAGCGATTCAGTGATCAGCATCAGCGCCTGACTGAGCATGAGCGAAAACAAGATGACGAACACAGCGCCGGTGACGCCGAGCATGACGACGTTCGGTTCGGGGCGAAACTCGGAGACAATTTTGGCGACCCAGTAACCGCCGAAGCCAAGCGCGGTCACCATGATCGAATAGAATATGATGCGGCGGACATGCCGGCCTTTCCCACTGGCGCGGAAATTGCGCCAGGTCAGCAGCATTTCGTGCCGCAGCAGAAACAGCACGCCGCCGGGTCCGAACATCAGTGCGCTCCGGCTTGAGCTGCGCCGACGAGCTGGAGGTATACGTCTTCGAGCGTGGCGTTCACGCCGCCTGCAATGCCGCGCAATTCGGTAAGCGTGCCTTCGGCCAGAAGCTTGCCGTGCTGGATAATGCCGATGCGGTCGGCCACGCGCTCGGCGACGTCGAGGATGTGGGTTGTGAGGATGACAGACCCGCCGCTGCGCGCGCGCTCTTGCAGCAAGTCCTTTACCTGGCGCGCGATGGCGGCGTCGAGCCCGGTGAGCGGTTCGTCGAGCATGAGCAGCTTGGGATCGTGGATCAGCGCGCCGGCGAGCGCGGTCTTTTGCTTCATGCCGCGGGAAAAGCCTTCGGTGCGCTCGTCGCGATTGTCCCAGAGGCTTAGGAATTTCAGCAGCTCTTCGGCGCGGGGCGTTGCAGCTTTCGCATCCACGCCCCAGAGCCCGGCGATGAATTCCAGATACTCCCAGGCCGTGAGCTTGTCATAGAGCGCCGGCTCGTCCGGCAGCCAGGCGATCTGGCGTTTGGCGGTTATGGGATCGGCGAGCGCATCGGCGCCGAAGACATGGATCGAGCCGGAGTCTGGTTTGAGCAGCCCAGTGACCATGCGCAGCGTCGTCGTCTTGCCGGCGCCATTGGGCCCCAAGAGCGCGTAAAGCTCGCCGGCGCGGATATCGAGATCGAGGGCGTCGACGGCGGTTTTCTCGCCGAACTTTTTGGTGAGCGCGCGGACGGAAAGTGCATTGGTCATCGCGGCCTTTACAAGCGAAACCGGAAGTAATACCTTGTCAACACGAGGTAATACCAATGTCCGCTCTCACAAGCAAGGGTCAAGTCACCATTCCGAAACCGGTGCGCGATCGGCTCGGCGTGAAGCCGGGAGATGAAATCGCCTTCGAACTCGGCAGCGACGGCCGAATAACTATTGCTAAGGCCAAGAGCAAACCAAAGCGCAGCCGTTTCGAGTCTCTGCGGGGACACGCGGGCAAGGGCATGACGACCGATCAGATCATGGCGCTGACACGCGGCGAATGAGCACCTTGGTTGACACGAACGTTTTGCTCGATGTGGCCACAAACGATCACCTGTGGGCCGATTGGTCGCTTCGACAGCTGGATGCCGCAGCGATCCGTGGACCACTCGTCATCAATGACATTATCTACGCTGAGCTTTCGGTGCGATATGCCCGGATTGAGGATGTCGATTCCTTCATGGGCATCGCCGCCCTGACCCAAGAAACGATTCCGCGCTCGGCGCTCTTTTTGGCAGGCAAGGTATTCCAAGCGTATCGCGCGTCAGGTGGCGTTCGCACCGGCGTGCTGCCCGACTTTTTCATTGGCGCGCACGCAGCGGTCGGGGGGCTGACACTGTTGACGCGCGACGTGCAGCGCTATCGCAGCTACTTTCCGAAACTCAGGTTGATCGCGCCGTAGTCCTAACAATTCCAACAGCTCATCGCGAGGGCAAAGAATACGGGGGGCAGCAGCCACAGCAGTAGCGCGATGAAACCGAACGCGAGCGCGGTTACCGCACCCGCTTCGCCTCCCCAGCCTCTTTGGCTTCCTCTTCAGGATTTTTGCGGCTCATGTTGCGGTTTGGTCTGACGGACCGTAGCCGTCGTCAAGACTGCATGACCCAGCCGTCGACGCCCTTGGCGGCTTCGCGGATGGCTTCGCTCATGGTGGGGTGGGCGTGGCAGGTGCGGGCGATGTCTTCGGCTGACGCACCGAATTCCATGGCGACGCAGATTTCGCCGATCATCTCACCAACTCCGGCGCCGACCATGTGCACGCCGACGACCTTCTTTGTCGCGGCCTCCTCGAGCACTTTCACAAAGCCGTCCGTCTCGTGATTGGTGCGCGCGCGTGAGTTGGCCATGAACTGAAATTTGCCGACCTTGTATTCGACGCCGGCGGCTTTCAGTTCTTCTTCGGTTTTGCCGACGGTGGCGACTTCCGGGTACGTGTAGATGACGTTCGGGATGACGTCGTAATTCACGTGGCCCCATTGGCCGGCGATCATTTGGGCGATGGCGATGCCCTCTTCTTCGGCCTTGTGCGCGAGCATGGCGCCGGTGGTGACGTCGCCGAGGACGTAGATTCCGTCCGCGGCTTTGAGATGGCCGTCGTGCGGGATGAAGCCCCGCTGATCGGTTTTTATGCCGACGGATTCGAGCCCGAGATCCTTGGTGAACGGGCGGCGACCGATGGCGACGAGGACGACATCAGCTTCGAGGGCGCGCGCCTGACCGCCCTTGGCAGGTTCGATCGTCACTTGAAGACCGGCGCGGAGTCTTTCGACGCCGGTGACTTTGTGGCCGAGTTCGAACTTCACGCCCTGCTTCTTCAAGATCTTCTGGAACGCGGTTGAGATTTCGGCGTCAACGGTCGGGGTAATCTTGTCGAGGAATTCAACGACGGTGACTTCGGCGCCAAGCCGGCGCCAAACGCTGCCGAGTTCGAGGCCGATGACGCCGGCGCCGACGACAATGAGTTTAGCGGGCACTTGTTTCAGGGAAAGCGCGCCGGTGGAGCTGACAATGCGCTCTTCGTCGATATCGATGCCGGGGAGCGGCGCAGGCTCACTGCCCGTGGCGATGACGATGTTCCTGGTTTCGAGCGTCTGTCCGGCGCCGTCGGCGCCGGTGACTTCGACGCGGCCCTTGCCGGAGATGCGGCCGAAGCCTTTGACATAGTCGACCTTATTCTTGCGCATCAGGAATTCGACGCCCTTGGTCAGGCCGTCGACCGCATCGTCTTTTTGCTTCAGCATTTGCGGCAGATCGAGTTCGAGGCCGGCGATCTTCACACCCATGGTCGGGAAGGTCTTGGCCGCGGCTTCGAAATACTCGCTCGCGTGCAGCAGCGCTTTCGAGGGGATGCAGCCGACGTTCAGGCAGGTGCCGCCAAGCTTGCCTCGGGTTTCGACGATCGCGGTCTTGAGTCCGAGCTGGCCGGCGCGGATGGCGCAATTATAGCCGCCCGGACCTCCGCCAATGATAACGAGATCGTACGCCATGCATGCTCCGGACCTGGTTGCGATTTGGCCGGACCATAGGGCCGCGCGAGCCGCGATCAATCAGCGATTTAGTCGCCCTGCCCTGCACGCCTGCGCGCCCTGATGGTCCAACCGACAAGCAACGCCGCGAGTCCCAGCATGGACCAGCCGAACGCATCCCCGATGCGGGCGTAGAGGGTCGCAACGCCGGCCTCGGCCGGTATCGAAACGTTGTAGGCCGTCTGCGGACCGCTCGGCGCCTCTTGCAGCACCCGCCCGTAAGCGTCGCTGACAGTCAGCACGCCATTTCGGGCGCTGCGCGCAATCGCGTAGCCGCTTTCGACGCCGCGCAGCACCGCCATGCGGCTGTGCAGCCAGGCATCGGCGGAGAAGTCCCAGGCAGGCGCGAGCACCACATCGGCTCCGGCATAGTCGCGGCCGAGATTCGGGAAATCCATGTCCTTGCAGATGGCGACGCCGTAGCGGACGCCTTCGTGTTCGAAAACCAGCGGCGCGATTCCAAGATCGAAATGCGACTCGAAACCGGGGATGACATGGCGCTTGTCGTAGCTCAGCCAATCGTCGCCGGAAAATGCGAATGCGCGGTTGAAGCGGCCGGCCTCGGCCTCGTCGTCAACGCCGACGACGATCAGCACGTCGCGGCGACGCGCGATCTCTGCGAGCTGTTCGATCGCCGCGGCGCGATCACCCGGCGGCAGGTGCGCGATCTTCTCCGGCAGCAGGAGGATGCGGCGGCCATCGTCGGCGGCGCGTTCGATCTGCGGTGTGTAGGCGTTCCACACTGAGCGCCAATCCTCGGACACACCTTCGAATTGATCGCCGGCTAGGAGTGTGGCCTGCAGGGTTTGATCCGATGGCGGCGCAGCATCGATGCGGCCATATCCGAAAGCCAATGCGGCGGCGACAATCAGCGCCGGCCCGAGCGCAGCAAAGAAGGCGCGTTTTGCGATCAGAAATGCGACTGACGACCCGAACAACGTCACTACGAACGTGATCGCGGGAGCGCCGCCAAGCGACGCAATCTGAATCGCCGGAATCAAATCCATCTGACTGTAGGCGAGCGCGCCGGCGCTGCCGTGCGGCGAGCTGGCGGCGATCAGCGTGTCGATACCGGCCAAAGATGCGGGAAAGACGAAGACGGCGGCCCACGCCGGCAAGAGACGCGCGGCGCCGCGCACAGCCGAAGCAATGGCGCCCCAAATGACGGCCCTCGTCAGTGTTATGACCAGAACCGGCGCCATGCCGGCGAGTTCGAGCAAATAGCCGAGCATCAGCGCCATTGAAACGACGCCGGCAATGGCGCCGTAGGCGAACGCCGAAACACGTGACGCGCCGATTGCCGCGATCAAGAGCGGAATCGGCGCAACCCAGGCCAACGGCCAAAACGGATTGAGACTATAGGCCTGCGCCAGCAGCGCGCCGGAGATGAGCGCCGCGACGATGCGTCCGAGCAGCAGCACGCATCCCCTCCGCGCGACTTAAGCGCCTTGCCGATCCCAATACGCCCGGTCGGCAGCATCGACGATAAGCACGAAAAAGCCGACGATGAGGATGATGCCGAGTATGCCGACTTGCGCCGCAGGCGAACCAAGATCGGCGACGAGCAGCTGCGGCTGAGCGTAGGCGCTGATGTCAACGCCCTGGATCGTGCCCATCACGCCGCCTTCGCTGTATTGCTGCGACCAAGCCCAGCGCCCGCCATAGAGCGCAAAGCCGAGCAACCAGGTCCAGAATGCTTGCGTGCGGCGGATGAGGCGAACGGCGGAGATAAGAAAGAATATCGCCGCGCCGGCGAGCAGGCCGACGTCGATCCACGTCGCGTCAGCGGCGCCAGTCCCTCCAGCTGCGCTTTGCGCCTCGGCCACTTGACTATCGACTTGTTCGACGCCGACGGCCGGCGCCTGGATGTCGGTGATGAGTCCAGCGGCTGCGAGTGCGCCAGCGACGCAAAACAGCACGAGCGCCAACATCGCCAGGATAGCCGGCCACCGTAGGATGAAGGTCATGTGGTCCCCTCCCGCGCCGCTCCCCCGAGCGGAGGCCGCAATCTATCTGGCCATGCGCGGCTCGCCAATGGGCGACAGGAAAACCTTTGAATTCAGGACTCTCGCCCAAGGCGAAGGTACATGGCGGCGTGCGCGGTCCGAGAGAGTCCAGTGCGCGCTATCCACAGCGATCCGCGGGCGAAATGTGCAACAAGGTCTGGTTTACGACCGTTCCATTTGCGGGCGGGCGATCACGGAGATTGCCCAATGCAGGTGACGAAACTGCGCGCTAAAGCCGATGGCTTGATTCCGGCAGGCGCATATTTTGCCGACATCGCGGCCAAGCTCGCAGCAATGAACGCGTGCGAAGCGGCGCGCCGCAATGAACTCGACGAAGAAGACCGCGTGCTCGAGGCCGAATATCGCAAAGCCTCGCCGGCATATTCGCCTCAGGCACACCCGCAGCACGCCTTCATGTGACCGGCGGCTGCGCGCTCCGATTAGGTCTACAGGTCGAGCAACATGCGCTCGGGGTCCTCCAAACCTTCTTTCACGCGCACCAGGAATGTCACTGCCTCTTTGCCGTCAACGATGCGATGATCGTAGCTGAGCGCGAGATACATCATCGGCCGCACAACCACCTGCCTGTCGATAACGACCGGCCGCTCCTGAATCTTGTGCATGCCGAGAATGCCCGACTGCGGCGCGTTCAGAATAGGCGTCGACATAAGCGAACCGTAGACGCCGCCATTACTGATGGTGAACGTAGCTCCCTGCAGGTCCTCGAGCTTCAAGTGGCCATCGCGGGCTTTGACACCGAGCTCGCCGATCTCCTTTTCGACCTCGGCCATCGACTTGTGATCGGCGTCGCGCACCACCGGCACGACAAGGCCCCGATCGGTGCCGACGGCGATGCCGATGTCGTAGAAATTCTTGTAGATGATGTCGTCGCCGTCGATTTCGGCATTGACATTGGGGATTTCCTTCAAGGCCGCGATACAGGCTTTTACGAAGAAGGACATGAAGCCCAGCTTGACCCCGTGGCGTCTCTCGAAGACGTCCTTGTATTTGCTACGCGCCGCCATGATCGCCGACATGTCGGCCTCATTGAACGTCGTCAGCATCGCTGCAGTGTTTTGCGCTTCTTTGAGTCGGCGTGCGATCGTTCTGCGCAACCGGGTCATCGGCACGCGTTCTTCACGTTCGCCGACGACGCGGGCCGACAACGGCGGATGCGCGTTCGACTCGCGCTGCGTCGCCCGAGTGCTGCGGTTTTCGATGATGGCCAGCGCATCGGCCTTCGTGACGCGCCCATCCTTGCCGGAGCCCGCGAAGCTCGAGACATCGACTTGGTTCTCGGCCGCGAGACGTTGAACTGACGGCGGCGCTTGTTTAGAGCCGCTATTGACGGTGACGCGCTCCGCGGCGGGCGGCGGCGAGGGTGGCTTTGGCGTGGCCGGCTCGGCTTTCGGCGCCGAGGGCTTGGCTTGCGCTTCAGCGCCGCCCAAGCGTCCCAGCAGCGCGCCGATGCGGACGGTGGCGCCTTCGGCGGCTACGACCTCGCTCAAAACGCCGGCTTCGGGTGCGGAAACTTCGACGGACACCTTGTCGGTTTCCAGCTCGACCAGCGTTTCGTCCTTCTTCACAGCGTCGCCGGCCTTTTTCAACCACTTGGCGACGGTGGCTTCGCTTACGCTCTCGCCCAGGGTCGGCACAACAATGTCGGTCATTTCACATCACTTCGTGTTGGTGGCGCATCGTGGCTTGGCAGGACGGGTTGGTCGGACTTGGTCCAGAACACGCCGTCATTGCCATTATTCTTCTGTACCAGTCGCACGCGTGTCGGATCCAACCCGCGCATGAGTCGCGCATTGACGGCGATCCGCTCGGCGGCATCGGTTCCAACTTGGGTGCTGTGCGTGGCACATCCGCAGATACGGCAATGATGAAACTCGAGCTCGCGATCGCCCCACATATAGGTGAACGTGTCGGGCGGGCTGGTGAAGCGCACTTCGCGCTGTGGGTAATACGCCCACAGGCCGCCATAGAGACGGCAACGCGAGCAATTGCAGTCAAGCACCCATTCGGGCTCCTCGACCTCAAAGCGGACTGCGCCGCAATGGCATGACGCTTCCACTTTGCTCATCCGAGCGCCGCCTCCAGGAGCGTCTCCAGTTCCTTCAAATGCTTCGCCATCTGACCGGCAGCAGTCGATGCGCTGGCCGGGCGACCGGCGTAACGCGCGCGCTTGGCTCTGGTGTTGAGCTTTTCGAGCGTAAGCTCGATCCACGGTTCGGCGAACATGTAGCCGCCCATATTCTTCGGCTCTTCCTGACACCAGACCAGTTCCGCATTCGGAAAGCGGGCCAGCTCGTGCATCATCGACTTGATCGGCCAGGGGTAGAGCTGTTCGAGACGCAGGATATAGATATCCGTGAGGCGGCGCTTTTCGCGCTCGTCGAGCAGATCGTAATACACCTTGCCGGAGCAAAGGATGACTCGGCGGATCTCGCTGTCGCCTTCGAGCCTGATTGTAGTGTTGCCGTTATTCAGTTGGGCGTCATCCCAAAGCACCCGGTGGAACGATGTGCCTTCGGCCATGTCGGCGAGCATCGAGACGCATTTCTTGTGCCGGAGCAGCGACTTCGGCGTGAAGACAACGAGGGGCTTGCGGAAGTCGCGGTGCATCTGTCGGCGCAGCGCGTGAAAGTAGTTCGCCGGCGTGGTGCAGTTGATGACCTGCATATTGTCTTCAGCGCATTGCTGAAGGAAGCGCTCCATACGTGCGGACGAGTGTTCCGGCCCCTGCCCTTCATAGCCGTGCGGCAGCAGCATCACGAGGCCGGACATTCGGAGCCATTTGCGCTCGCCGGATGAGACGAACTGGTCGATCACGACTTGAGCGCCGTTCACGAAGTCCCCGAACTGGGCCTCCCAAAGCGTGAGCGTTTTCGGATCGGCCAGCGTATAGCCGTATTCGAAGCCGAGCACCGCCTCTTCCGAGAGCAGCGAGTCGATCACTTCGTAATGCGCTTGTCCGGCTCGCATGTGGTTGAGCGGCGTGTAGCGTTCCTCGGTCCGCTGATCGACGAAGTGCGAATGACGCTGGCTGAAGGTGCCGCGGCAGGAATCCTGTCCGCTCAGCCGGACGTTGAAACCTTCGTCGAGCAAAGTGGCGAAGGCCAGATGCTCGGCGAGCGCCCAATCGACGCCGGCGCCCTCGTCGATCGCCTTGCGGCGAGCCTCCACCACGCGCTGCACAGTCTTGTGCATGTCGAAATCGCGCGGGATTTCAGTGATGCGCGCGCCGAGCTCGCGCAGTTTCGAAAGCGGCGCTTCGGTCTTGCCCCGGCGGTCATCGTCTTCCGGAAGCGCGAAACCGGCCCAATCGCCGTCGAGCCAATCGGCTTTGTTGACGCGATAATTCTTGCCGGCGTCGAACTCGCGGTCGAGGAAGGCGCTGAAATCGTTCTGCCATTCCTCGAACTCGGCTTCCGTGACAACGCCCTCCTTGATGAGGCGGCCGGCGTAGAGCGCGAGCGTCGTCGGTTGATCCTTCACCTGCCGATACATGATCGGCTGCGTCATGGTCGGATCGTCGCCTTCGTTGTGACCGAAGCGGCGGTAGCAGAACATGTCTATGACGACGTCTTTGCCGAACAACTGGCGATACTCAGTCGCCACTTTCGCGGCATAGACGACGGCCTCCGGATCGTCGCCGTTCACGTGGAAGATCGGCGCCTGCACCATCAACGCCACGTCAGACGGGTACGGCGACGAGCGCGAATAGTGCGGCGCAGTGGTGAAGCCGATCTGGTTGTTGATGATGAAATGCATGGCGCCGCCGGTCTTGTAGCCGCGTAGACCCGAGAGGGCGAAGCATTCCATGACCACGCCCTGCCCCGCGAATGCAGCGTCGCCATGAATCAGCAAGGGCATGACCCGCGCGCGCAGTTCGGCCAGCGCGATGCCCTCTTCCGTCCAGGTCGCGCGCTTGGCCTGCTTGGCCCGGGCTTTGCCGAGCACCACCGGATTGACGATCTCGAGGTGCGAGGGGTTGGCGGTGAGAGACAAGTGGACGTTATTGCCGTCGAAGCTGCGGTCGCTCGAAGCGCCCAAGTGATATTTCACATCGCCGGAACCGAGCACGTCATCGGGTGTTGCCGAGCCGCCCTGGAATTCATGGAAGATCGCCTGGTAGGGCTTGCCCATGACGGCGGCGAGCACGTTGAGCCGGCCGCGATGGGCCATGCCAAGCACGATCTCTTCGACGCCGAGCGCGCCGCCGCGCTTGATGATCTGTTCGAGCGCCGGGATCATCGCTTCGCCGCCATCGACACCGAAGCGCTTGGTGCCCGGATGGCGCTTGTGCACGAATTTCTCGAAACCTTCGCCTTCGATCAGCTTCTTCAGGATCGAGCGCTTGCCTTCCGGCGTGAACGCGACGCCCTTGTCAGGCCCTTCGATGCGTTCCTGAATCCAGCTTTTCTCCGCGGGGTCGGAAATGTGCATGAACTCGACGCCGACGCTGGCGCAATAGGTGCGCCTCAGTATGGCCAGCATCTCGTTGACGGTCGCCGTCTGCATGCCGAGCACGCCGTCGATGAAGATCGGCCGGTCCATGTCGTTCGGACCAAAGCCGTGCGTCGATGGGTCGAGTTCCGGCGCCGGCGGGCGCACTTCGATGCCGAGCGGATCGAGCTTGGCGGCAAGGTGACCGCGCGCGCGATAGGCGCGGATCATCATCAAAGCCCGCACGCTGTCGCGTGCGGCCTGCTGTACGTCCTGAGTCGAAGAGCCCGGCAGCCGCGCAGCCACTTTTTGTTCGAGCTTGGAAGCGAGCGCACCCCAATTGCCGTCCAACAGCGCGGTGGTTTCAGTGGTCTGCGGACGCGCCAGTTCCGGGCGATACCAGGACGGGCCCTTGACCGATTTCAGCACGGCATCCGGATCGTCGCGCACCGCATCGAAGAAGGCGCGCCAGGAGGCGTCCACCGAGTTCGGGTCTTCCGCGTACCTGGCCGCCATTTCCTCCACGAACGTCGCATTGGCGCCGTAGAGGAAGCTCGTTTCGAGCATGGCAGTATTGGGCAAGCTGCGGGCGTCATCCGCCATGGAGCACGGACCTCACGGAAGTTTCGGTGCAGACACGGAAAATATAGGCCGCACCGCTGGGCGGCGCCCGTTCTAAAGTGCGTCGCGGGGGGAAAGAAGGGCTGCGTTGGCGCAGGGCTGCTGTTGTTATTCGGCAGCTGCCAGCGGAAGCGCTACCGCCTCCAGCTTGGTCAGATCGAATCGCTTTGACGCATTGTCGATGTCGAAGCCGACGAGCACGCCGTCTCCGTCCAAATCAAGGTTCACGCCGTCCGCGACTTCGCGGGTTTCGGCCCCCGGCGCGTCCTTCAATTCGATGTAGAGACTGTCGGTCTCGGGGTAGTAATGCAGCTTCATGGGGCCACGAAGTCCCTGTCGAAGAACGCGTTATGCAGTGTCACCCGGTCTTCTAGCACAATCACACGCAGGATGCGCTGGGAACCGTCACGCGGGTCGATGATGCGGCCCCAGAGGCGGATGCGGCCGTCGTCTTGCACAGTCTCACGCAGCGGGTGCGCCACCACGTCCCGACACATTTGCTCAGTTAGATATGGGCGCTTGCGAAGAACCTGCTCAGTGAAATCGCGGGTCGTCGCCACGTGTCAGCCCTTCAGCAGTTCCGACATTGTCCGCCCAAGCGCAGCCGGGTGTGGCGACACCTTAATGCCGGCCGCTTCCAGCGCGGCGATCTTGGAGGGCGCATCGCCCTTGCCGCCCGAAATGATCGCGCCGGCGTGGCCCATGCGGCGGCCGGGCGGCGCTGTGGCGCCGGCGATGAAGCCGACAGTGGGTTTCCACCTGCCCTTCTTGCGTTCGTCGGCGAGGAATTGTGCCGCGTCTTCTTCGGCACTGCCACCGATCTCTCCGATCATGATGACGGCCTTGGTTTCAGCGTCGGCGAGGAAGCGCTCAAGCACGTCAATGAACTCCATACCCTTCACAGGATCGCCGCCGATGCCGACAGCAGTGGATTGGCCGAGGCCCTCGTTGGTGGTTTGGAACACCGCTTCGTATGTCAGCGTGCCCGAGCGCGAGACGACGCCGATTCTGCCCTTCTGGAAAATCTGGCCGGGCATGATGCCGATCTTGCATTCGTCCGGCGTCAGCACGCCGGGGCAGTTCGGGCCGAGCAGAATCGAGTTCGCCTTCGCCAGTTTCGCCTTCACCCGCACCATGTCGAGTACCGGGATGCCTTCGGTAATGCAGACGATGAGCGGGATTTCTGCGTCAATGGCTTCTTCGATTGCGGCGGCGGCGTGCGGCGGCGGCACATAGATCACAGTCGCGTCTGCGCCGACGCGCGCCTTCGCTTCGGCGACAGTGTCGAACACCGGCAAACCAAGATGCGTCTGGCCGCCTTTCCCCGGGCTGACGCCGCCGGTCATCCGCGTGCCGTAAGCGATCGCCTGCTCGGAATGGAACGTGCCGTTCTTGCCGGTGAAGCCCTGACAGATAACACGCGTGGCGGCATTGACGAGAATGGACATGTCTTCGGCGCTCTCCCCGCCCAAATCAGCGCGAGGGGAGCGGCATAACGCACCCGAACGCCAATGCAACCCCGGGGCAGGTTCTCACCGCCCATTCACTCCGGCGCGGCGGCGCGATGCCATCCGACAATCCGATAGCCGCGCTCGGCCATGCAGGTTTCCATGTCTCTTTGAATTCGACGTTCCTGGCGCGACCGGTTGACGCGCGAGACCAGATAGATGCTGAGCGGCAGCGCCACGACCATCGCCGCGCCCGCGGCCCCAGCTGCGGTCGCCAGCGACCCGCCCGAACCGGCAGCGCCGGCGGCGAATGCGACGCCGCCGACGGTATAGGTCGCGGCGGCGCCCCCGGCGACGTTCAGCGCGCCGGTTACGACGGCGTCCGGCCTGTCAAGATGAGCCCGGCAGGCTTCGAGCGCCGCTTGGTAATCTGCGACATCGGCCGGCGTTGCGGCCACCATCGGCGTGTGCGGCCGAGGCCCGCCGGCGCAGGCGCTGAGCCACAGCATCGCAACCACACAAAATGCAGGCGCGCGCATCGACGCTCACCCCATGTGGAAGGCGTTCAGCTTATTGCCGTCCGGATCGCGGAAATAACCGGCGTAGAAACCGGGAATGCCGGGACGCGGGCCTGGCTTGCCTTCGCATTTCGCACCCATCGAAATGGCAAGATTGTAGATGCGATCGACCTGTTCGGGGTTCTTGGCGGCGAGCGCCACCATGACGCCGTTGCCGACGGTGGCGGCGGCGCCATCATACGGTTTGGTGAGGCCAATACCGGCTTCGGGGCCGGGCTTACCCCAGGCGATGAAGCTTTCGGTGTCGAACATGCGCCCGACGCCAAGCTCGCCACAGATGGCGTCATAGAATTTCGCGGCGCGCGGCAGGTCGTTTGTTCCAAGTGTGACGTAACCGATCATGGTTGCTCCTCCCTATGATTCCAATTCTGCGGCGATCGCCTCCAGGTCTTGCGATCCATGGACGATGCGCACGACTTCAAGAATGTCGCCTCGCTCGCGAAACACGACGACATGCTTCTTAGCAACCACCCGTTTGTAACGCGACTCTGCGACGAACTCGGCGCCCTTCACTCGGCCTGCCTCTAATGCTCGTAATCGCGACTAATGGTCCTGGCGACCTTCAGCGAGGCGAGAGCACCGAGATTTTCCCGATTCCAAAGGACGATCAAGGCGAGGTCGCGCCGGGCCTGCGGCGTGACCTCGACTCTCCGTTTCATTCCGCGGCTTTGCCGGCGGCCTCTTCACGCTCGGCTTCGAGACTCAGGTCCGCGATCCATTGATCGAGTTCGCGCATCACGTCCTCGAGGGGAATCCAGCCCTTTTCGTTGGCCTCGATCACCGCGTCATCCAGAGATTTGCGGAACGTATCTGTCGCCAGCCGATAGCCCCGTACCCCGTTGAAAATCGCGGTTTCAACGCTTTCGGCGCGGCCGGCGGCGACTTCGGCGCGCGCCCAGGCTTCGAGATCGGCGGGGAGCGTGATGGCGGTCATGGGGCCAAGAATAGCATGGAGCACCGTGGGCTGAAACCTGTGCGCGTTACCGGATATGGTGGGTCAGTACCAACTTCGAGCAAAGACTGACGCTCGCGAGGCATGCGAAGGTCTTATCGAATTGTCCGTCGCAACTTTATCCTTTCACCGCCGCCACGATCTTGCGCGCAGCGTCTTCGAGATCGTCGGCGCTGATGACGTTCAAGCCGCTATTGTCGATGATCGCCTTGCCTTCGTTTACGTTGGTGCCTTCGAGACGCACAACTAGCGGCACTTTGAGGCCGACATCCTTCACCGCTTCGATCACCCCCGCCGCGATCACGTCGCAACGGGCGATGCCGCCGAAAATGTTGACGAGGATGCCCTTCACGTTCGGATCGGCGGTGATAATCTTGAATGCCGCGGTCACTTTTTCCTTCGATGCGCCGCCGCCGACATCGAGGAAGTTCGCCGGCTCGGCGCCGAACAGCTTGATGATGTCCATCGTCGCCATGGCAAGACCGGCGCCGTTGACCAGGCAGCCGATCTCCCCGTCCAGTGCTATATAGGCGAGATCGTACTTCGACGCTTCGATCTCCTTTTCGTTTTCCTCACCGAGATCGCGTAACTGCTCCCACTCGGGATGCCGGAATTCGGCATTTGAATCGAAGCTCACCTTCGCGTCGGCGCATATGAGTTTGTTGTCTTCGGTGACGATAAGCGGGTTGATTTCAAGCAAGCTCATGTCGCTCTTGGTGAAGGCTTCGTAGAGCTTGCGGATGAGCGAATCGCACTGGGTAGCGAGATCGCCGCTGATGCCGAATGCGGCGGCGATCTTCGCAGTATCAGCGGCGCTTGGCCCGGTGGCGGGATCGATGCCGACGGTCGTTATCTTTTCCGGCGTGTCGTGCGCGACCTGTTCGATGTTCATGCCGCCGGCTTCGCTGGCGACGAAAGCAACGCGACCCTGCTCGCGGTCGACAAGAACCGAGAGATAGAATTCCTTGGCGATCTTCACGCCCTCTTCGATATAGAGGCGTTTGACGACGCGTCCCTGCACGCCGGTCTGCAGCGTGACCAGCGTCTTGCCGAGCATTTGCGAGGCGAACAGACCCACTTCCTCCGGCGCCTTGGCGATACGCACGCCGCCCTTCTCGCCGGCCTCCGCTTCCTTGAACTTGCCCTTGCCGCGGCCGCCCGCATGGATCTGGCTCTTCACCGCCCATACGCTGCCGCCGAGCTTCGCTGCCGCATCAACGGCCTCCTCGGCCGTGAATGCGGGAAATCCGCGGGGCGTCGCTACACCGAAGCTTTTGAGGACGGCCTTGCCCTGGTACTCGTGAATGTTCATGCGGGGCCTCGCTGACGGAATCGGGTCGCTTTATAAGCCCGCCGCGCGCGCCGCCAAGCCCGCGATAGCGCATGCCGCCAAAACCAGCAGCAGGTTCGCCTTGAAACGAATGAGAGCCAAGCCGGCGGCGAGTGAAAGTGCAATCATCCACCAGACCCCGGATGTTGGATCAGGAACTTCGGTGGGGCCGAAGACGATCTGTCGCGTGAAGAGTGCGTGCGTCGCGAAGAAAAGTGCGAGCTTGGCGATGACGCCGAGCACGGCCGCGGTAATGGCGCCGAGCGCACCGGCGGCGCGCGGATCGCGCTGCAGCCCCTCCGCATAAGGCGCGGCGGCGAAAATCCACACGAAGGATGGCGCGAACGTGCACCACAGCGCGATAGCCGCTCCCGCAAAGGCAAGAGGAAGCGAGCCCGCCGTCCAACCGGCAAGAAAGCCGACGAATTCGTTGACGAGAATGAGCGGCCCGGGCGTAGTTTCGGCAAGACCAAGCCCATCGATCATCTGCTCGGTTGTGAGCCAGCCGCGCGCCGCAGCCTCGGTAGCGAGATAGGCAAGCAGAGCGTAGGCGCCGCCGAAAGTGACGCAGGCCAGGATCGAGAACAGCAGCGCAATCTGAAACAGCACATGTTCAGTCCCGAGCGTAAGCGCGATCAGAACGGGCGGCGCGAGCCAAAGCGCGAGCCAAAGCAAGGCTTGGCTGATCGCCCCCCTTCCCCCTTGCGGAGAAGGGCTTGGGGGATGAAGGGCGTTCAGTTGCTCTGGCGCCGCGGCGGTTGAAGCCCCCCCACCCGGCCGCTGCGCAGCCACCCTATCCCCAAGAGAGAGGGTTTGCGCGGCGCCCAGCACCCCCGCAGCGATGATCACGACCGGAAACGGCGCGCCGAGCACGAGCGCGATGAACGCAGCGACGGCGATAAAGAGCGCGGTGTTGGTTTTCAGCGCGCGTTTGCCCACCTTGAAAAGGGCCTCCGCCACCAACGCGACGACGGCGCACTTGACGCCGTCGAACGCGGCGGACACGAGCGGCGTTTGGCCGTAGCTTACGTAAAACCACGACAGCCCGAGCACGACGAGAGCCCCGGGCAGCACGAACAACCAGCCCGCGATGAGCGCGCCAGCCCAGCCGCGCAAACGCCAGCCGATATAGGTCGCAAGTTGCTGCGCTTCCGGTCCGGGCAGCAGCATGCAAAACGCGAGCATGTGCTGGAAGCGATCCTCCTCGATCCACCTGCGCTCCTCGACCCAGACACGATGCATCAGTGCGATCTGTCCGGCCGGGCCGCCGAAGCCGAGGCAGCCGACTTTGAGGGAGTCCGCGAAGAGTCGCTCGATCGTCGGCGAAGCGGCGCCGGTCATCAGTAACGCGGCCGGTGTGAACTGACCCAATTGCGTGCATGCTCAACCGGCTTACCGACATGCGGCGCCACGAGCGCGCGCACTTGCATGACGCTCGGCAGCGCCTCCATCCGCGTCCGCCAGGCGCCGATCAGGCTCCGTGACATCAGCATGTCAGCGCCCTCCGGCGTCATGCTGAGCGTGGTCATGCTCGGCAGCAGCGCGAAATCAGCCAAAGTGAGTTCGCTCCCGATCAGAAAGTCAGCCCCGTGTTGAAGTTCGCGCTCCATCACGTCAAGCGCGGTGCGGACCCGCGGCAGCGCGGCGGCCACCACTTTTTCATCCGGCGCGATGCCAAGCGCGGGATAGACTATGCGCTCATGTCCGAGGTGGTAGGCGAAATAGGGATAATAGTAGGCGCTGAGGTTGCTGATCCACTGGTTCATCCGGGCGCGGCGTCTCGGGTCGGCAGGGGTGAGCCTATTACCGGCGAAGGCATCGTCGACGTAACCGATGATCGCCGCGGTTTCGTAGATGCGAAAATCGTCGTGTTCCAGGATCGGGACGCGGTTAAACGGATGCAGCGCCAAGTGGCGCGGACTTCCCATATCAGGCTCGAGATCCTCGAAGTCGTAGGACACGCCCTTTTGCGTGAGCACAAGACGCGCAACGTTGACATAAGTGCTTAGCGGAAAGCCGTAGAGGCGGACTGCAGACATATTCGTTCCCCGTTGCGGTCACGAGAAACGGACGCGTGCGCGCCCGCCCCGGAACCGAGGACAGGGCAGCGCTTGGACGACAATCGTCTTGGATGGAGCCGGGCGTCTGCCGAATGCCCGACGTGAATGGGTTACGCCCGGCGCTCCGCTTCGTCAACGCGTCGCGCAACGTCAGCCGGTTCGCCGTCACCGTAGGCGATCTCACCGGCGGCGACAGACGTGCCGATTTGCGGGGCGAATTCCTCTTTCGTGGCGGGACCTTCGCGCGTCGTCCTGCGCCAAAACATGGCCGCACAAACAAGTAGCGCCGCAGCGCCAGCGAACCAGAACATGCCGGCGACGCCGAACCAATCCACCAGCGGCCCCATCACCAGCGGTCCAATTACCGAGCCTGCCGCCCACACGAACAAAACGCCGGCCGCCGACTGCGCGAGCTTTCCGGACTCCGCGCGGTCGGCCATGTGGGCGACGGCGATGCCGTAGAAGGAGAGCGCGCCCGCACCCCAAAGCAGGAACAACAGCGTCGCCGACCAGTTCACAAGCGCTCCGCTCCAGATTGCGAGCGCAAATGCAGCAGCAGCCGCAAGCGCTGTGAGCATGGCGATGACGGTGCGGCGATCGATGCGATCAGACAGCCGGCCAGCGGGCCATTGCAGCAGCAAGGAGCCAGTGAAAGCGGCGGAATAGAATTGGACCGCCGCCGCGTCGCCATAGTGTTGTGCGGCATAGAGCGGGGCGAGCGCGAGCACGCCGCCATTGACTAGGCCAGCGCCAAACGAGCCGATCACCGCTGCCGGCGCGGTGGCGAATTGTTCGACCAATGCAAGCGGCTGCGCCTTCGGCGGGTCAGGCTGTTCGGCCGCGGTGAAACAGATCGGCACCATCGACAACGCCGCCATCGCGGCCGCTATCATCCACGGCTCGGCTTCGATCGGCGCATAGCCGAAGGCGAAGAACGGCCCTGTTGCCAACGCACCCTTGGTGAGCACCATATAGACGCTCATAACCTCGCCGCGCGCGTGCCTGCCGATCGAAAAGGCGAGCCAGCTCTCGATTGCGGCGAACATCAGCGCCACCGCCATGCCGGCCACCATGCGCGCGACACCCCAGGCCAGGATGTCGTTCGAGAAATGGAGCGCCAGAGTCGTCACCGAAAAGATCGCAGCACACGCGGCGTAAACGCGGATATGGCCAACGCGCGCGAGCAGCACGGTTGCGACCATCGCCCCCATCATGAACCCGGCCGAGTATGCTGCCGCGACAATCCCGAGCGCGGTGTTCGAGTGCCCGGCTTCTGCGAAGGCGAGCGGAATGCGCACGCCAAGCAATCCACCCGCAAGTTGCAGGATAGTCACCGCTGCGATGAGCGCAGCAACGTTGCGCAGCAAGCTCGTCATGGAACGAGCGGCTACATAGTGCGGTTCATTGCGAATTGGAATTGCGTTTTGCGCAGCGCTGCCAAGGCGTTTCAGCGCAGGCTAAGCACCGTCCCGGTCTCAGCGCCGATTGCGAGGACTGCTTCCCCGAAGCTGGGCGCCCCGAAGCGCAGCGGCGCAATGAGTCTCATGCATCTCTCCTTGGATGAAGATCAGCCGAAGAACATTTCGAACATGATCCGGCCTGGAATGAAGCTGAGCAAGCCGGCGACGAGGAGTCCGCCGACGAACATGCCGGTCATGGTCCGGCGGTGCACGTCGACCTTGCGATTGCGGATGGCGAAGATCGCCATTGGCAGGGCGATGATGGTCCAACCGCTCAACAGGTGGATGAACGAAAAGAAGCCGTTGTTCACTTCCATGATGAAGAGGCTGGAGACCGCGGTCGTGGCCATGGCGATGACCCAGGACCAGCCCAGAATCTTGTGCAGACCCCTGCCCTTGGGACGAAACAGGATCACGGCGCCGATCGCGAGCGCGGTCAGCGCGGCGTAGACATGGAGCTTGACCACCGGGGAGACCCCCGCCCAGAGCGTGAAGTCAGGCGCACGCAACTCAAAGTCGGCGAAGGCGCGCGCCATTCGAGGGCCAAATGGAACGAGCGTCACCGCAAATACGGCGCCGACTGCACCGATGCCGATCCAACGGGTCCGGGCCGGGCGGGTGGGCATTGCGGTCATGAGTTCTGGTCTCCGATCGAAGCTGCTAGGAGCGTGGCGATCGGAGCCGGTGTGTGCAGCCGCAAATGCGTGAAAGTCCTGAAAAAGCCCGCGAACGGCAGGTTTCGGCCGCTGACGATGCGCGAGTTGCGCCCGCGCCCCAGCGGACGTGGCGGGACTGGGCGCGTAATTTGGGGACAGCGGCGACTGTGGGCGTGTTCCTGGCCTTCGTCGGAGCGCTGAACACAGGTCCGCTGCCCATGACGACGCGGCTTCTCTATTGGGTGCCGCTGATGATGGCAGGCGGCGTGCTTGGGCACGCCATGGCGCTGCTGGTGACCAGAATCCCGCAGGCGCGAGTAAACCTGTGGGTTTTCGGAGCGATTCTCTCCCTGGCGATTGCCGCGCCGGCGACGTTCGCGGTGTGGGGCTACACAAGCCTGATATTCGGCGCCTGGATGCCGCCCCGCGATCTGCCAATGTTGTTCGGCAGCGTGCTGGTGATGTGCTGCGCCATGACCGCGCTCATGCTGCTGGTGAACCGGCCCGGCCGGATCACGCATGCGCCGGCGCCGGGCGCGCCAGGTCAGACTGTGCGCTTCCTGCAGCGGCTGCCGGCAAAACTAAAGGGCGCCGCGCTTTATGCGGTGTCTTCAGAAGATCATTATCTGCGCCTGCACACCTCCAAGGGCGCCGACTTGATCCTGATGCGGCTGGCCGACGCGATCTCCGAGCTTGAAGGACTCGAGGGCGCGCAAACGCATCGCTCTTGGTGGGTGGCGCGCGATGCAGTGGAGAGCGTGCAGCGCGGCGGCGATCGCGTGACGCTGCTGCTCAAGGGCGGCATCGAAGCGCCGGTAAGCCGGCCGAACGTCAAGCCGCTTCGCGACGCGGGTTGGTTCTAGCCGCGTCCGAAAGCCGAAGCCTATCGCAAGTTCGCTATTCGGATTGCGGCGCGCGAAAATCCCAATCGTTGTCGGCGGCCAAATAGACGAACGTGGCCCAGGCGGCGACATTCTGCCGAAGCGCGGCGGGATCGATGGCGTAAAGCGTGTCGTTGGGCGTGTGGTGATAATCAAAATAATCAGTGCCGTCCTGGCTGAGATCGACGACCGGGACGCCAGCGTTTTTCATCGCCTCGACGTCTGCGCCGCCATCAGCAAGATTGTTGCCGGGAAGAACGCCGAGTGGCGACAAGGCGCGTTGAAAGGCGCGCCCGTAAGGGGCGGCGGCGTCGGAAAATCGGGTGTCGAACCGCCAGACGCGGCCGGCGCCGAAATCGCTTTCCAGCGCGACGATGTGGTTCGCGGCTTCGTTGGCGTGCGCGCGACCATAAGCTGCGCCGCCGTGGACACCGTTTTCTTCGGCGCCGGCAAGCAAGATGCGAATGGTGCGGCGCGGGCGGCGCGGCAGATCCCGGATCAAACGTGCGGCGGCGGTGATGATGGCGACGCCGGCGCCATCATCGATGGCCCCCTGCCCCATGTCCCAGGAGTCCAGGTGCGCTGCGAGCAGGACTATTTCGTTCGGGCGTTCGCGGCCGCGGATTTCGGCGATGATGTTGCCGGATTGGGCGTTGTCGCGGCGCTCGGCGGTGATATCGAGCCGCACGCGCACACTGCCTCGCTGAAGCAGGCGCGCGAGAGTATCTGCGTCGGCGGGAGAGATCGACATGGCCGGGAGCGACGCGCCCTCGGCCTGGCGCGAGTTGCCGCCTTGATGCGCGAAGCGATTGGTGTCGGTGCCGACGGCGCGGATCAGACATGCGGCGGCGCCCTTGGCTTGTGCTACTGGCGCGCAGCGCCCGCGCTTGCGCACGGCGACGCCATAGCCGGCGCCATCCTGGGCGCGACTCATGGGTTCATCGATGAAGACAATGCGGCCCGCGACCGTGGACGCCGGCGCGGCCTCGAGTGCGGCCATGTCGGGGAAACGCACGATCTCTGCGGTGAGGCCGCCAACCGGCGTCGACGGTGAGCCGCCGAGAGCGGCCGCCACCATTGCGCGCTCAATACCGGGCGAGACGATGTGCGCCTCTTCGCGGGTAGCGTCCCAGGTTGGCATCGTGAAGGATTCGACGCGCACGTTGCTAAAGCCATTGGCCCGCAACATGGCAACGGCCCAGTCGCGTGCGCGGGCTTCCGCCTCCGAGGCGGCGATGCGCGGACCGACTTCGGTGACGAGCGCTTCAACGATTTCGTAGGCGTGATCGCTCTCCAGCGCGCCGGCCTGCAGGCGTTCGACGGCGCGCTGTTGCACGGCCGTGATTGGCGCGACCGGCGGTTGAGCCGCAGGAGGGTTGGACGCCTGCACGAAACCCGGGGTGGGCTGTTGTTGTTGCGCACTCGCCGAAAAGGCGAACGTCGCTGCACCCAGAAACGCCAGGGCAAAGTTCCGCATCGTGATGTTGTCCCCAAACTCGTGCGCTCAAAGTGGCGGGACGCGCGCGATATGCAAGAGTTTAGCGACGATCAGGTGCGTCGGCGCGCATTCCAAGCCGCTCTCGATTGGCCGTAGATGTCGACCATGTGCTCTTCGAACGGCGGCGCGAGGCGAACGTTTTCGCGTTCGAGCTGCGATCCCAGGCGTTGGGCGAGCTTGATCGACGGCGCGTTGCGCTTGTCGATGCAGTGGATGACATGATCCCAGCCGAGATTCTCGAACGACCAGTCGATGGCGGCGACGGCGCCTTCCTGTGCGAATCCTTGCCCCATCGCCGACGCCTTCACGCCCCAGCCGACTTCATCGCCAGGCCATGAGCCATCCTTACCGCCCGGACGCCACGGCCCTAAGCGGCCGATCCATTCGCCGGTGTCGCGGCGGAGGACGGAGAACATGCCGTACCCCAGCATGGCCCACGAGCCGGCGAGCGAGGCCATTGCGCGCCAAGCTGCATCGCGCGGCGCCACGCCGCCGATAAAGCGCATCGTCTCCTCCTCCTGCGCCATGGCGGCGAAGCCGTCGAAGTCCTCATGCTGCGGCGGACGCAGGATAAGACGCGCTGTCGTAAGTGTTGGGCCGATGGTGGTCATCCTTAAAAACTTTGCGCTGCGCTGGCCAAATCCGTCTTTGAGAAATCGTCACCGACAAACAGTAACGGCGCATCGATCGATTTTGCCAGGGCATAGGCGAAGCAGTCGCCGAAGTTTAGCGCAGCGGGATGTCGGCCCTTGCCGAACCGTAAGTATGCGGTCCGCGCCAAGCGCAATTGCGCCGCATCAACCGGAGTGACCCGCACTTCGTAGAGCGCGAGGAGCGCATCCAGTTTGTCGCTTTGATCCAGCCCCGGCCCGGGCGCGAGCCGCATGACGCATTCAAGGACGTTTGCGGCCGACATCGATGCCCCGCTCGCGCCTTCAAGCGCCTCGATCAAACGGTCCGAGCCATGCTCGCCGAACAAAATTGCGAGCAAGGCAGAACTATCGAGCGCAATCACTTCGGCAAACCTGCCTCGTCATACAGATCTTCATGGGCCGACCGGCGCAGCTCCGCCGGCAAATCCACGCTCGCGATAATCCTGGCGAGCGCGGCGCGCCGGTTGCGGCGTCCGCCGCCCTTGCGCACGCGCGCGCGACGTTCCGCGACTGCGTTGGCTATCGCCTCTGTCAGCCCCTCGCCGGTTTCAGCCGCCAAGGCGCGAATTTCGGCTTCCAACACAGTATTCTTGATATTGAGGCCCATCCGGTGTTTCTACCATGGTAGAAAATGCGGGTCAAGGCATGACTCAATCCGCTGCGTGCAAATGATCGATGGCTGCAAGCACGGTTTCGGGCGTGGGGCGGTTGCGATAGTTCGCATCACCGAGCTTCGCCAGTACTGCGCCTTGCGGCGAGAGAATAAGCAGTGTCGGGACGGGCAAGCCATTGTGCCGGCGGTTCGGCGGCTGTGTGGGATCGAGCAAGTCGAGTTGCCGCACTATTCTCGCCTGTTCGTCCGAGAGCATGGTGTAACCGATGCCGCGGCGCCGAGCGAAGCTCGCAAGTTCTTCGACGCTGTCTGTGCTGATGGTGACGATGCGATAGCCGCGCTGCTCGATCTGCGCGCGCGCGCCCTCGAGCTGAATCATCTGCGCCTGACAATACGGGCACCAATCCGCCGCGCGCGTGACCAGCAGCACCATACCCGACTCGCCCGCGAGCGACCCGAGCAATCGCGTCGCCCCAGTTTGGTCAGAGGCGGAGATCGCGGGCAGCGCTGCGCCGACAGCGGGGCCGAAATTATGGGTTTGCGCCAAGGCTGAAGAGCCGATTAGCGCGGCGGCGAAGACGAGCCCGTTGAGAATGCGCATGCAATGGCTCCTGACGCCCAAGTCTGGCCTACGCCCGAGATGCGCAGGAAGTTACGCGCGCTGGTCTTGTTTTCAACCTACGCCAGGATCGATGCCCTTGCATGCGTCGACCAAGCCCTTCACGGCGTTCACCGAATGATCGAACATGGCGCGTTCATGGGCGGTGAGTTCGATCTCGACGACTTTCTCGACGCCGCCTTTGCCGATGATGCACGGCACGCCCACATACATGTCGTTCAGCCCATACTCGCCTTTGAGGTTGGCGGCGCAGGGCAGAAGCCGCTTCTTGTCGCGCAGATAGGATTTCGCCATGACGATCGCGCTTTCAGCCGGCGCGTAAAAGGCCGACCCCGTCTTCAGCAAGCCGACAATTTCAGCGCCGCCGTCGCGCGTGCGCTGCACGATCTGGTCTAACTTCTCCTGGCTGGTCCAGCCCATCTTCACGAGATCGGGCAACGGAATGCCGGCGACGGTGGAATAGCGCACGAGCGGCGCCATGGTGTCGCCGTGACCGCCGAGCACGAAGGCAGTGACGTCTTCGACGCTGACCTTGAACTCCTCGGCAAGGAAGTAGCGGAAGCGCGCGCTGTCCAACACGCCGGCCATGCCGACGACCTTGGCGTGCGGCAGTCCTGAGAATTGGCGCAGCGCCCAGACCATGGCGTCGAGCGGATTAGTGACGACGATGACGAATGCGTTGGGCGCGTGTTGCTTGATGCCTCCGCCCACCGCCTTCATGACTTTGAGATTGATGCCCAAGAGATCGTCGCGACTCATGCCAGGCTTGCGCGGCACGCCGGCGGTGACGATGCAGACATCGGCGCCGGCGATGCCGGCGTAATCGTTTGCGCCCTTGAGCGCGCTGTCTTTGCCGAACACGGGCGAGGCTTCGGCGATGTCGAGGCCCTTGCCCTGCGGCACGCCTTCGACAACGTCGAACAAGACGCAATCGCCCAGCTCTTCGCGCGCTGCGATGTGGGCGAGCGTGCCCCCGATCATGCCAGAACCGATAAGGGCGATCTTCGCGCGGGCCATGGGGCGCTCCGGGAATCAGGGAAAAGAAGGCGCCGGGAATAGACCCGCCCGCGCAGAGGCGCAACGCGGCGAACTGACGTCTCGCCGCTATTTTTTCACGCAGATCAACAGGCCGTCGCCGATATTGGTCATGGCGGCGTGAACTCGCGCATCTGACCGGGCCTTCTGCGCTAATGCGCGTAGGGCCGACGTGTCCGCCGTTGGATCGGCGGGATCGGCGACGCGGCCGGACCAGAGCATGTTGTCGAACAGCAGCACGCCGCCCCGACGCACCAGCATGAGACCCGCCTCGTAATAGGCGTCGTAGCCGGTCTTATCGGCGTCGATGAAGCCGAGATCGTACTGGCCGCCCTCGCCCGTCTCGAGGCGAGCATCCAGCGTTTCGTTCGCCGGCGCGATGACAAGCTCGATCACATCGTCCACTTGCGCCTCGCGCCAATATTCGCGCGCCTTCGTGGTCCAGTTCTCGTTGATGTCGCAGGCGAGCAATGCAGCGCCGATGGGATGCAAGTCCTTCATCGTCAGCGCCGTCGCGAGCGCGGAATAGCCGGTGAACACGCCGACTTCGAACGCGCGCTTGGCGTTCAGCATGCGCGCGACGATCTGCATGAAGGCGCCCTGCTCGGCGCTGATCTGCATCTGCGCATCGCGCAATTGCGCAGTTTCTGCGCGGCAGCGTGCAAGTGCGGGATGTTCCGGCGGGTTGGCGTGCGCGAGATAGCGCACGAGTTCAGGCGTGAGGCCGAGCGAGGATGACATGAGGGCTCCGTCATTCCAGGCAAGCGAAGCGCGACCTGGAATCCAGGGGTCATAAAGCACGTCGTTTGCCCTGGGTTCCAGGTTCGCCCTCGCTGCGCGAGGTCGCCCTGGAATGACGAGGGCGCCTAGGCCAGCCGCTTCAGTTCGGCGACGAGATCGTCGCGCTCCCAGCTGAAGCCGCCGTGGTTGTCGGGCTGGCGGCCGAAATGGCCGTAGGCGGCGGTGCGGGCGTAGATCGGCTGGTTGAGCTTCAGATGGG